>NZ_BPEW01000004.1 GCF_019654975.1 Shewanella sp. c952 | reverse complement strand
ATTTATTAGTGTTTTGTTGTTTGAAGGCTAACTTTTTCTGATAGTTACTACAATTTATATCATATAATATCGAGCTTTATTGGGATAGAAGCGGGTGAGACGGTATTTAATAAGTCGCTCTATTCCCAGAGCAAGTGCGATATTTTATCGGAATAGGGCGACTGATTCAGTGGTTTAGTTTTAAGTGGCTTAGTATTGAAAAACGAGCTCTTCCTTAGACATTAGTTCGGTTCTTTTATCTTGTTTTATTTGATAAATAACTCGATAACTGAGGACTGCCTGAACGTATTCTCGAGTCTCTGTATAGGGAATCGATTCAATAAAACTCATTACATCTAATTTGGCATCACTTTTCTTTAGCCACGACTTTATTCTATGGGGACCTGCGTTATAGGAAGCCGTAGCAAGAACTCGGTTATTATCAAATTGTACGAGTAAACTCGAGTAATAGGCACTGCCTAACGCAATATTAAGTTTTTCATCATAAAGACTGCGTGTACCACGATAATTGAGCTTGGCCTTTTTGGCTGTTTGCTTTGCCGTCGCAGGCATCAGTTGCATATACCCTCTAGCGCCCACGCCGGATGTCGCATTTGGAAAATAGGCACTTTCACGTCTCGCAATAGCTCTTACTTCATCAATATCAACTTTGTATTTTTTACTCGCGTTGGTAAATGATGCTTGGGCTGCATAGGGAAAACGCATATCCATATCGTTCCAAAGCTTCGCTTGAATACTGGCTTGAACCCCCAAACTGTGCCACTTTTGTGCTACTGCGTATACACCATAATCCTTTTGCATCTCTTTATCGTGACGATTTAACAGCATTACCCATTCAGCGCGGGCATCAGATTGCTTATCGATAGCCAATAGTTCAGTAACTCGTGCTAGGCCTTTATCATTGGCCAGTTTACTTTGACGCTTAGCAGTGCTCTGCGTTGGTTGGTGTTGTACGTTATAGGGCGCATCTATTAGATTTGCTGCTTTAAACCCATAAAAATTTCGTTGCTGGCTTAAGTCAGTTAAAAGTGCCAAAGCTGCTTGTTGATCTTGTTTATCATCGCTCTTTTGTAATACAACTGCTCGCCAATATGTCCAGCGAGCAGTGTCTTGTTTTTCTTTAGTTAGTAAGGTTATAAAATGCTCAAACTGTTGCTGTTCACTGGTTCTCAGTGCCCAGCGTAGTCGCATTTCAATTAAGTCATCACTATCTAATAGTGGGAGCATGGTGTCGACAAAGCTCTTTAACTCTTCAGTTTGGTAAATTAGCGCTCTGCGCACTAAATAACGGCTAAGTAATCGGCCTTTATAGTCACTAAAACGATCTGCTTTTTGATACTTAGCATACAGTTTCACTGCTTGCTTAAGATCTTTCTTTGCTAAGCGCCTTAAGCCTATATCGACAATCGTGGCATTTATCTTGGCTTTACCGCTGTACTTAGAGGTATTGCGTAATCGACGCGGACCTTTATAAACCGATACAAGGCGTTCAGCCGCTTGTTTATTGCGGGTGATCTTTTTAGATAGATAAGTTAATAACCCATATTGGCCTTGTTCAAAACTGAGCAACATTCTAGACCAAATCAACTCTTGAGTTTGAAAGCCTGCTTTTTTCCACTCATTAAAAAGCGGATCACATTCTTTAGGGCGGGAGCGTCCATAAAGCCATAAGTCACCGGCGCCTTTGTAAGCCAGTTGTTTATCACCTTTTTGTAACTGCGCTCTATAGAAATAGCATTGTAAAATAATGTTATTAGGTTGCTTTGGGCTTACTGCTAGAAAATCGTTCCAGCGTTTCTGCTTACCACTGCTGTTTAGATACCGATACCGTGCGCTGTTATAGAGTGGACTGCCTTGGAACTGCTGGAAAGCGCTGGTGGCATTGGTTCCGGACAGCTTCAATATTTCATCTATATTTTGATGAAAATCCAAATAGATGGCCAATGGATAATCACCGAGCTTTTCACGCTGTTGCAAGTAAGTATTGAGATCTTGCTTATCGAGTGATTTTCTTGCATCAAGGTATAACTGCTGCTCAGACGTCAAAGTCTGAGCAGCTATCGGGTACGATATGAATGTCGCTATTGCGAATAAAATGCCGCTTAACTGCTTGTGCATCTATGAATGTCCTCTACCAATGTCCCTATTGCGAGTTTTGTTTACTATATTATTGCGAGATGATTTCACCTTCAGATAAGCTTAGCGCTTTATCCAGTAACTGGGAGTCAACTTTTTTACTGGTTTCTACTCCTAACTGCTGCATTTGGTGTGCTTGGCGAATTACGTTACCTTTTCCAGATGCCAGTTTATTCATTGCGTTTTGGTAATTTTTGTCAGCTGATTCAATTGCACGGCCTATTTTTTCCATGTCTTCTAGGTAGCCGCAAAGCTTGTCGTATATTTTTCCTGCTTGTTTGGCAATCAACTGTGCATTTTGATTTTGATACTCATAGCGCCAAATATTATTAATGGTTCTGAGCGCGACTAGCAAGTTGGTTGGACTGACTAGCATGATGTTACTTTCAAGCGCAAAATTTACTAGACTCGGGTCGTGCTCCAAAGCGAGTAAAAATGCAGGTTCTAGCGGGATAAACATCAAAACGTAATCTAAACTGGTTAAACCATGAAGCTTTTGATAATCCTTATTACTTAACCCTTTAATATGCGCTCGAACCGATGCTATATGCTCCTTTATTGCCTGAGCACGCACTTCCTCATCATCGCTATTAAAGTATCGCTCATACGCAACAAGAGACATTTTTGCATCGATCACAACATCTTTATTTTCTGGTAGGTGTACTACCACATCTGGTTTGAAGCGTTTGCCATCATCATTTTTCAAATCTGTTTGGGTGTCATATTCATGTCCTTCTCGCAGGCCACTTTCTTGTAATACCCGCTCCAAGATAACTTCTCCCCAGTTCCCCTGTTGCTTGTTATCTCCTTTTAACGCTTTAGTTAGATTAATTGCATCCTGGCTCATTTTTAGATTGAGCTCAGTTAAGGAATCTAATTGATGCTTTAGTGCACTTCGTTGACTTTGCTCGTGGGCATAAGAGGATTGCACCTGGGCTCGAAAACCTTCTAACTGTTGTTTGAAAGGGGCTAACACGCTGTCTAGTTGCTGGTTATTCTGGTTTTGTAACTGTTCGCTGCGAGCTTCAAAAATTTTAGTGGCAAGATTTTCGAACTGATTATTTAAACGGATCTCTGCTTTTTCAAGTAACTCTATCTTGTCGTTCAGCGCTTGTTGTTCTGCATCGTAGCGTGCAGTTATGGTTTGTTGCATCGCATTTGATTTAGAAAGCGCAAGTTGAGTTTCCATTTGCTTTCGTTGATTATCCGCTAAAGTTTGCTCGAGCTCAGTACTTCTTTCTGCTTGCGCTTGTGCTTTGCCAAGAAGTTCGATGCGTTGTTCAAGTTTTTCTTGGGAAAGTCCGAGTAGGGCTTCTTTTTGGTGAAGTGTTTCTTTAAGTGCCAAAATTTCACCGTTTAACTCATCTTTTGTTTGCTCCATGTCATCTAATAGCTGTTTACGAACGTATTCCCATTTGACCCTTGTTTTTCGCTGATTTAAAAGAGCACCTATTAAGATTGAGAGAAACGCGATGGCGACTAAGATAATGATTTCAGGTGTTGAAAATGCGATATTTAAAGGCATGTGAGACGGCTCTTAACATGGTAAATGAACGGGTAGAGTGGCATGCTGGCTTAAACACTGCAAGCTTAACAACGTCTTCTTAATGGTAAATGATGAAGACGTAATCAGCTGTTAATGAGATGTATACCCATCCTATTTGAACATGCAGAATTCAGTGGGAATTTAAGGGTCGTTAATCACGGAATTGATTGCCACCAACTGGTCATTAACCTTGGCAAAATCAATAACACTGATGTAAGGACCATTTTAACCCGTCGACGCGAGTATCTTCAGGTACGATGGGTATAAATGTTAGCCTTAAACGAAATCTTTTTAAGGGTAATACGGTCTGACTAATTAGGTTTCCAAATTAATAAATTGAAGAGGTAGGCGGCCAATGAAAATAATTAACAAAGCTGCGTGGGATAAATTTAAAGATTGCGATGTAACCCCTGAAGAGGTTTACCACGACAGAAGGCGTATTCTTAAGCAGATGGGGTTTATTGGTGCTGGTGCATTATTGTCGTCTCAGGCGAATGCAGGCGTGTTTGATCTGTTTTCCAGTGACGAAGAAAAAGCTGCTTTTGCCAGGGTTGCACTGCCTCACTCAAAACAAACTGAATATGATCATCTGCTGTATGGCGATCTTACTCCAGAAAATAAAGTTATTTCACACAACAATTTCTACGAATTCGGCACCAGCAAAACGGACCCAGTCGAAAATTCACAAGCATTGAAAGTCAACCCTTGGCAGTTGGTTATCGAAGGTGAAGTGGATAAGCCTCTGACGCTTGATTATGACGACATATTAAAAATGTTGCCTTTAGAGGAGCGCATATACAACTTTAGATGCGTTGAAGCTTGGTCGATGGTCATTCCATGGGTAGGTTTTTCTTTGGCGAGCCTATTAAAAAAGGCTGGCGTGAAGAGTAATGCAACACATGTCGCTTTTGAAACGCTCTATGACCCAGAGCAAATGCCAGGTCAAAGGAATCGTTACAGCGGCGGGGGGATTAATTATCCATACGTTGAGGGGTTAACGATTGCTGAAGCGATGACCGATCTCACTTTTATGTCTGTGGGTTTATATGGAAAAACCTTACCACCGCAAAATGGCGCACCAATCAGATTAGTGGTGCCGTGGAAATATGGTTTTAAGAGTATTAAATCGATAGTGCGTATACGGGTAACCGATAGGCAGCCTAAGTCTTCTTGGAATGAGTTGGCACCCAGTGAATATGGTTTCTATGCCAATGTAAATCCAGCCGTTGATCATCCTAGATGGTCACAAGCGTCTGAAAGACGAATTGCGGAAGGCGGATTATTTTCAGCTAAACGGATCGCCACTTTACCTTTTAACGGATATGAAGATTCTGTGGCTGAGCTTTATCAAGGCTTAAATCTAAAAAGAAACTTTTAGGGAAAGTATGAAAAACAAGTCATTTAAATTAACCGCAAGGTCTCTGTTTTGGCTCAAATGCTTAATGCATACGATAGGGTTACTGCCGATTATCTATTTAGTGCTTTTAGTATTAAATGACAAAGCGGGGGGCGACCCCGTGCAATATATTATTCATTTCACTGGAATTGGCGCTCTCAATGCCCTAGTAGCGACATTATTGATCTCACCTGTTGCCAAGAAACTGAAGCAAGGATTATTGTTACAAACGAGGCGACTTGTTGGGCTTTATGTTTTTGCTTATGCCAGTCTACACATACTGGCCTTTTTCAGCTTGGATCTGCTATTTGCTTGGTCACTGTTTTTTGAAGAGGTTGTTAAGCGTCCCTATATACTCGTAGGAGCTGCAGCTTATGTTTTGTTGAGTGCCTTAGCGTTTACCTCTTTTAAGAAAGTAATGCGCAAAATGGGCCGGCGTTGGCAGAAATTACATAATGGTATTTATTTAATTGCAATACTGGTACCTGTCCATTTTTACTGGTCGGTAAAGTCCGAAATTATTGAGCCGATATTGTACTTCATCTTCATTGCAGCGTTACTCGGAGTTCGGGCAAAGCAGTCGAATTGGTGGAAGAAGAATTCAATAAAGTATTTTACAAAACAACATCGGGTATAGATAACTAAAGGCTTATCAGTGTGGGATTGTTAGTTGGTTTTGACTGTGAAGTTACTCAGTTTTTATTTTATATTATGTGGTCACTCTAGATTATTGATATCTGAGTGGCTATTTTATTTAGAACATTAACTAATAGAGGCTTTGGAGGGGGAAGTTTAATAGTGGAAACTGCGAGCTATAAAGATAGCGATATTTTCGGTTTACGCTGCTAGCTTGACAATGAATAGCCCTTCCGTAGGCTGTTTCAATGGAGTGAGGTATTATCTCGATTGACTATTTAATGTTATTTATCGTTCTATTTTGTCGCATTTTCTTCTTGTTGTTTCATCACTTGTAAAACGTCGTCGTATGAGATATTGAACTGACGAGACAAGTTGATAATTTTAGTTTTATAAGTTTGGATATTTTCTTGTTGTGTCAGTAATCTTTTCTCATTCTCTACAAGTTCATTCACAGCTTCTTGTAAAATAAGTAAGCGACGTAAATTAAAATCGAGAGAATCAATATATTTAATCATTTGCGGCTTATTTCTAGCTTGCTCAAGATCACTGCTAGTTTTCTTTTCATAACCATATTGGTCTAATGCAGCGATGGCATTTTCTAAATCAAGATTTTCTTTCATAGGAGTCCGAGGTAAGGAAGATTAACGTTGAAAAATATATATTAATTTAGATTATAGTTTGTATTCTAGAACTGTAAAAGGAAAAACATGTTTTTTAGGCTAAAAAGTCAACTATTTGCTTGGGTTTAGGCCTGCGACCTGTCAATCTAGTTGATATGATAAAACGCTGTCGAAGCAAGGAGATGCTAATGCTTGATTTATTGCCTGATTTATTTGACACCTATCCGGAAAGTTTATCGTTACTACCCCCTATGTTTAAATCGTTTGGTAGTAAAAGTTGCTTTTGGGGGGAAGTTGTAACGGTTAAGTGTTTTAAAGATAACTCTCTAGTTAAAGATGAATTGTCTAAAAACGGTAAAGGAAAAGTACTCGTTGTAGACGGACAAGGAGTGACCGATTGTGCACTGCTTGGTGATATGATTGCTAAAAATGCCGAAGTTAATGGTTGGCAAGGTGTGGTGGTTTTTGGTTGTGTAAGAGATGTTGCAGCATTAAAAACCATGCAAATAGGTATCCAGGCTATTGGTATCAACCCGATTAAAACCGTCAAAAAAGGGCGCGGTGAACGTAATGTTGCGGTAGAAATCTACGGTGTCATCATTTCTCCCCACTCATATGTGTATGCTGATCTAAACGGTATAGCAATATCTAATCAAGCTTTAGATTTATCCGTGCTAAATTTATAGTATTCGCTTTTGTTATTCAGATGGAATCTGTCATGAAATTATTAAAATGGTTTTTTGTAGCAATGTTAGGTTTAGTTACAGCGTTAGTGGTGTATATCACTTTGATTTTTGATCCCAATGATTTTAAACCACAAATCGTAGAGGTTGTTAAAGAAAAGACCGGACGAAATTTAGCGATTAATAGTGACCTGTCTTGGACTTTTTTCCCAAGCTTAGGCATTAAGTTAGGTGGGATTACACTGTCTAATCCAGAAGGGTTTGAAAGTGCGGCAATGGTATCCGTTAATGAAGTCGTTGCCGAGGTGGCACTCATGCCGTTGCTGGCGAAAGAGGTCGAGATTTCGCAGCTTAATCTAGATGGACTGACCTTATTTTTGGAAACCCAAAAGGATGGTAGAAGTAGCTTTGATGGACTTACAGGTGAGGGCAAGCCCAGTGAAGCTGCAACGACGTCTGCCAACGATACATCGAGTGTTAGTTTGTCAAAACTCGATATTGGTGGGATCTCAATCACTAATACACAGATTAGTAATCTAGACCGTCAATCAAACACGAAACAGCTACTCTCGTTAAAGTCCCTGACGCTTGGACGATTTCAATTAGATAAATTTGCACCTCTTAAGTATGAGTTGTCAGCATCATTACCCGGTCTTAACGTGACTAGCTCAGGTGAGGGGCAAATTAAAGTTTCGCAAAACTTACAAAATATTGTGATTAATGACTTTGCTGTGAAAAATCAGCTGAAGGGTAAAGGGATGCCAAACGGTGAACTCAAGGCTGAGTTAACAACATCACTTGAAATGGCATTAGATATGCAAACGATGAGTTTAGTGCTAGCAAACTTTAGTGCGGCTGATATAGATGCTTCTGGAAAGCTAGATATTGCCTATGGCAACAAGGTACCTAGTATCGCAGCGATGCTTGAGGTTGGCGACGTAGACTTAGACCGTTTCTTACCAGAAAAGTCAGCAAATACTCAGGACTCTAAGCAAACAGATACAGCTACTGTGGCTTCTGTTGAACCTGATTTAACGGCGATGAAGTCTGTTAACCTGGACGTTAATGTTAAAGTGAAATCAGTGAAAGTTGCTAATATGAAGACTCAGAACTGGGTCTTTAAAATGGCGATGAAACAAGGCGTGGCCAACGTAAGCCAATTATCAGCAGCGCTTTATGGGGGAACGATTAAAGCCTCTGCGAAATTAGATGGTCGTAATAAAGTCGCTAAATATGAGTTTGATAAGCGTTTAAAAGGGGTCGACATCCGTGCCTTGCTTATCGATGCCGCTGAGGTTGATATGCTTGATGGCACCGCTAACTTTAATGTTGCGGGTAAAGGTAGCAGTTTATTGCCTGATAACCTTAAAAAGAACTTATTGGCAAACGGGAAGTTTGAAATAGCTGATGGAGCAATTCATGGGGTAAACATTCCACAAATGATCCGAGATGCACAAGCCAAGCTAGGCGGCGATATGTCATCGAGTGGCTCTAGTGAGCAAAAGACAGATTTCACCAGCATGACCGGCTCATTTAAGGTTGCTAAAGGTGTAGTTACAAACCCAGATCTAAATATGGCATCGCCACTGATTCGCCTGACTGGGGCAGGAACTGCCAATGTTATCAACGAAGCACTTAATTATAAGTTAACCACTTCGGTTGTGGGTTCTCTTGAAGGTCAGGGCGGTAACGAACGGGATGCGCTATATGGTGTTGAGATACCTTTTGCGATAAGTGGCACAATGTCTGAACCGAAATTTGCTCTTGATACAAAGGCTTTGTTAGATTCGAAGCTAAAAGATGAAACAAATAAGCTTAAAGACAGTTTATTTAAAAAATTCGGGGGTTTTTAATGTTAAGTAGAACAGCGCTCGCCATGGTGATACTCGCAGTTACTGGTTGCTCGCAAAGCAACAGTAGCGTGGGTGAGGTTACTGATATGACTAAAAAGAACAATGTAAAAGCTTCACCAATCAATGTCACGCCGGTAAAAAGTGATGATGAAACGAGAGCTAAGCTAGCTCAAAAAGGCCTGTTTGAAGGCAAACTCATGGTAGAACATAATACCGGCTCTGCGATGAACGTGACGCTGCAATACACTAATAGTCAGTCATACGGTGTACCATTAATGTTCAATTCTGGTATGACTGCAGATCTATGGCTGTTTGATGCAACCGGCAAAAAAGTTTGGGCTTGGTCAAATGAGATGATGTTTACCCAGGCACTAAGAGAAACGGTCATGCCAGCAGGTAAAATCCAGAATGTTAAGTTTCGGATTGCTGATGGTATTGCTGCAACTATTGGTAAAGGCTTCTACTTACAGGCCATATTTTCCGGTCGGGCAACAGAATCTCAAACACCCGCAATGGTGCCAGTGATCTATAAGTTTTAAAGCTGTTGATCGATATAAATGGTTTGTGAGCTTCTTCAAGTATAAAAAAATCCGGCCTCTAATAGAGTCCGGATTTTTATTTTGAATCTTTATAATAGCTGCGCTATTAAAATCTAAGATTAACCAGCGAAGTTTGCGTTAACAAAATCCCAGTTGATTAGCTCCCAGAAGTGAGCCATGTAGTCAGGACGAACATTACGGTAATCGATGTAGTACGCATGTTCCCAAACATCTACAGTCATGATTGGAGTGACAGACTCATCAGTTAACGGTGTAGCAGCGTTGCTAGTGTTAACGATAGCAACAGTGCCGTCTGCTTTTTTCACTAACCAAGTCCAAGCACTACCGAAGTTGTTAACTGCTGAATCAGTGAATTGCGCTTTGAAAGCATCGAAAGAACCGAATGCTGCAACGATAGCGTCAGCTACTGGACCAGTTGCTTCACCGCCACCGTTTGGCGATAGGCAGTTCCAGTAAAAAGTGTGGTTCCAGATCTGTGCTGCATTGTTAAAGATACCACCAGTAGAGGTCTTGATGATCTCTTCTAGGCTCTTTTCTGCAAGCTCAGTTCCCTCAACTAGACCATTAAGCTTTACAACGTAAGTGTTGTGATGCTTACCGTAATGGTAGTTAATTGTTTCTTCTGAGATATGTGGCTCAAGTGCGTTTTTTGCGTAAGGTAATGCTGGTAATTCGAAAGCCATTAGTTTTCTCCGTTAACTCTAGATTGTAGTTGTATGCGTTCTTGCTCACTGCGAGACATTTTACCTAATAAACTTGTGAAGTGTATCATTGTTTATTCGAAACAGTCGATTACCTCAATCGATAAATTCTATTAGGTAATGGCCCTAGGAAAAGTAGGTTTTTGTTCTGTACTATACTGGCGTACAATAGCCTATCGCAATGTTGTATAACCCAGGAATGAAAAATGGAAACAGTTGATAAGATCAAGCAGCAAATAGCCGAAAACCCAATTATCGTATACATGAAAGGCTCACCAAAGTTACCAAGCTGTGGTTTTTCTTCTCAGGTCGCGCAGATCATGATTAATTGTGAAGAGCAGTTTGCTTTTGTTGATATTCTTCAGCATCCGGATATTCGTGCCGAGCTTCCTAAATATGCTAACTGGCCTACGTTCCCACAATTATGGATCGAAGGAGA
The DNA here is from genome assembly GCF_019654975.1 of Shewanella sp. c952. Taxonomy (GTDB): domain Bacteria; phylum Pseudomonadota; class Gammaproteobacteria; order Enterobacterales; family Shewanellaceae; genus Shewanella. The sequence continues at coordinate 195,946 of NZ_BPEW01000004.1, read as the reverse complement.
GTTAATCGGTGGCTGCGATATCCTTACTGAAATGTTCCAAAAGGGTGAGTTAAAGACCCTTATCAAGGAAACGGCTGCAAAATATAAAACTGAAGACGAGTAAGCGAGCAGCTAGCCTATAGTTTCTATAAAAAAGCCCTGAATATCATTGATATTCAGGGCTTTTTATTTAGGCTTTAGATTTATTCCCAAGCGCTATGTAAGTGTTCGCTGCATTGCTTTAACCAACTTATCTATTTAGATCTGATCTAAATCATCACTGACAATCTTTTCATGAGCCGCGGCATTATCAGGAAGCACAAGGTTCATCAATATTGCGATAATGCCGCATAAGCTTATGCCTGTAAGGCTAAATGAGCCGATACCAAAAGCCATTCCGCCAATACCAAAGACTAACGTTACGCCGACAATACTTAAATTACGTGGCTCGTTCATATCGACGTGATTCTTGATTAATGAATTGAGACCTACCGCAGCAATTGAGCCGAACAGTAAACACATAATCCCGCCCATAACAGGTACTGGGATTGTTTGCATTAGGGCGCCGAGTTTACCAATAAATGCTAATAAGATGGCGGTTATAGCGGTCCATGTCATTATCACTGGATTGAATGCTTTTGTGAGTGTTACAGCGCCGGTCACTTCAGAATAAGTGGTATTTGGTGGTCCACCAAATGCTGACGATGCAATGGTTGCGACACCATCACCGGCTAATGTTCGATGTAGACCCGGTTTTTTGATGAAATCTTTTCCGGTTACATTCGAGATCGCTAGAATATCACCAATATGCTCAACTGCAGGGGCGATTGCGACGGGGATCATAAATAGAATTGCATGCCAGTTAAACTCTGGCGCGACAAAATTTGGCATCGCTATCCAGCTGGCATTTGCTACAGGCGAGAAATCAACAATACCAAAAGCTAAGCTTAGACCGTAACCAACTGAAATACCGGCAAGAATAGGCATCAGTTTTAGCATTCCTTTTGCAAAGATAGCCACGGCTATAGTGGTAAAGAGTGAAGCTAAAGAGATAATCAGTGCGGTATTTTGCTCTACTAATACTAAGCTACCGTCTCCCGTTTTTCCTATCGCCATATTAACGGCGACGGGCGCTAAGCCTAATCCTATAACAATGATAACTGGGCCGACTACCACAGGCGGTAGTAAGCGTTTAATAAAGCCAGCGCCTCTGACTTTAACAACTGTTGCAAGCAGGACATACACGCAACCCGCCGCCATGAGCCCTCCCATTGTTGATGGAATACCCCATGTTTGTACGCCATACATAATCGGAGCGATAAAGGCGAAAGAAGATGCGAGGAAGATTGGAATTTGACGTTTTGTTATTAGCTGGAAAATGAGTGTACCAATACCTGCAGTAAAGAGTGCGACATTGGTATCTAAGCCTGTTAATAGAGGCATTAATACGAGTGCACCAAATGCTACAAATAGCATTTGGGCCCCCTGTAAAGGGAGTGTAAGGTTTTTCATTATTATTCTCTTATTTTAATAAACTTAACAATCATATCTTTATGAAACAAAATTTACAGCGATTTTGTTCAAACAACACTGATCTTAAGGGAGAAAACTTGGTGCTATAAAATTCCTAATTACGCCGACTGTGGTACAATTTGGTTAACTGTGTCGTTTGTTGAAGCCTATAATATGCTTAAAACTGTCTGTCGTTACATGATGATGTTCCCCTTATTATTTTGTTTTTCAGCTATTGCTGCTGAAGTGTACAATCTAGACGAGAGCCTAGTACCAGTGGACTCAAGGGCTAAAAATTTGAGAAGCCAGGCGATAAAGCAGGGCTTAAAAGAGGTTGTACTTAAAAATACAGGCACTCAAAGTGCGTTAACCCACCCTGATGTGGTGAAGCAGTTAGCCAATGCAAGCGCAATGATGACACAGTACGGTTATCAAGATTTGGATGGCGAATTGTTCATTAAGGTGAGTTTTGATCACAAACGTCTTATTGGTTTACTCCGCCAAGCTGGCTTGCCTGTCTGGGGTAAACAACGTCCATTGACCTTGGTATGGTTAGTGGAAGAAGCTGAAGGTAATAGAAAGATTTTAAATGATGCTTCTACATCAGTCACTCGAACATCATTTGATACACAATCATCCAACCGTGGTGTGCCTTTATTGTTTCCCTTAATGGATCTTGACGATTCTATGCAGGTTGGAATTAATGATATTCGCGGCCAATTTACTGATAATGTGGCAAATGCTTCGCTAAGGTATCAGGCGAATTATTTTATAATGGCAACGATATCCCCTCAAGGTGCGGTTTTTAGTTATCAGATGTCACTTTATCCTAGAGAGTTGAGGACCGGCGCCAGTCAATACACACCATCGACTAGTCAAAGCGGCGAGTCTGCAAGTGTTGAACAAGCTGTAGCCGATATTACTGCAGCAGCTAGCGAATACTATGTAAGCCAATACGCTATTGCTGACTCCGGAGAGAAGCTGACAACAAAAATTACCTTTACAGATGTTAGTGAGATGAAGCAATTGGTTGAAATAGAGAAATATCTTAATCAATTAAGCGCTATCAAAACCGTAACGGTGGCAAGTATTGAGGGAATGACTGTTGAGTTTAATTTAGGCCTTTTTGGTAATGAAGAAGATTTACACCGTTTAATGAAACTCGACCCCCGCATTGAATCTATAGGTAATGCCTCCAGTGACAATGTAGAGTACGCGAACTTTGGTAGCGAGAACAATGCCAATAAACCGACACAGATCTACTATTGGAAGGGTCAATAACTCCCAATTCACGGGTGCACATGCTAGTATGTGCACCTAAATTGAATACTGCGTTGTCGAGATACTCCTGAGTGAAATCAAACTCACCATTACAATTATCACTACCCGTTCATCTTCCTGATGATGAGACCTTTAATAGTTATTATCCTGCTGCAGGTAATGATGAACTCATCCAGAGTTTACAAGCATGTGCCGAGGGTAGAGCTGAAGGTGCTGTGTTTATTTGGGGCCCAGAGAAATCTGGCCGCACGCACTTAATGCATGCTGCATGTGCTCACGCTAACGACCTTAATCGCAGTAGTTTCTATATTCCACTCGGGATCCATGCCAGTATCTCTCCAGCTTTATTAGAAGGCTTAGAGAAAATAGATTTGGTATGTATTGACGATGTGAATGCCATTGCAGGCCATCCCGTATGGGAAGAAGCCATATTTGATCTTTATAACAGAATTTCAGAACAAAAGACGTGTTCATTAGTATTAAGCGCTAGCGTCTCGCCGAGTGATACCGGTTTCGCTTTACCCGATCTTATCTCTAGAATGCAATGGGGACTTAACTATCAACTGCAACCAATGGCAGATGATGAAAAGCTAGCTGCCTTACAACGCCGTGCAGCAATGCGTGGGTTACAGCTTTCGGAAGATGTTGGTCGTTTCTTGTTGAATCGTTTAGCTCGAGACTTAAGAACACTGTTTGATGTGCTTGATCGTTTAGACAAAGCTTCCATGGTTCATCAACGAAAATTGACGATACCGTTTATCAAAGAGGTGCTGCGGCTTTAGTGACGAGTATCTTGCAATAAAAAGCCCAGTTTATGCTGGGCTTTTTGTTGAAAATTTCTCGGCTGTCGCTAAATTACCAGTTTAATCTACGGCAGATAGGTGTCTGCTACCACTAAACGTTACTGCTGGGGTATTTGCTGTATCAGCTGCGGATACTCGATTACCTGAACTCTTCATAGCGGGAGAAATAGCAAGGTTTTCAGACCAAGTCGCTCCTTGCGCCATAGGAATAGGTTGAGGTAGGTTATTTACGAGTGTAATTGCATCAAACTCTGGAAATATTTCATTAATGACAAAGGCTGCTCTATTTTGCAGAGAGTCATCGCCAATTCTTCCTCTTTGTCCCCAGTCAACTCTAATGGTATCTGCAGAAATAACATCTGGTTTATCTGTTACACCAACATCCCTTTGAATACCGAGTCTGTGACTCATCATCGCTTCTTCAAATAACATCGCCGCATCTTCTCTGCGCGTTGAATATGCGTAGTAATCAGATGCGGTATCAGCTGAAAAAAAGCTACTGATGTCACTCGGCATGTATGCCTTTTGTTGATCTGTTGCGGACTCACCTCTAAAACTGACATCTGCCAAGCTCTTCATTTCAGTGCTGTTTAATGGGTATTTAGCTGTTAACTGATCAGAAATAAGCAATTGTTGACTATTTCTTGTTTCATAATCATCCAAAAGTGTCGGGCCCTGAAGATATGGATGGACACTACGAGGGAAAAAATCATTAGCGTGAGCAAGTTCGTGATAGAGCAGGGAAGCTAAGTCGGGCTGCATCTCTGCTGGTGTCCGATTAACGCGTGTACTGCGTGGGGTAATATAGGAAGTATATTGGTTGTTTTTCACATAACGCCATGGCATTAGAAACTGTAACTCACCGCCAAAACCACTGCGATAATCTGGCGCTTCATTGATGGTATCTCTCTCTTCTGCAAGCAGCCACAAGTCGTTAGGATCAAGGTAGATGGCGCCTGTGGCGACCCAATAGAATGACGGCCGTACATCGTAGCTAATAACAATCGCGGTAACTGATTGAAGCAAGGTTGCAAAGTCGCTATCTGCATCTAAGTGATCCAGAAAATATTCGAAGTTTTCTCCCATCCATTGGTGTGAAACTAACAGTCTATCTAGTATTTGTTGTTTACCACTGTTCGATTCCTGTCCGATAAGTGGTAGTTGGTCAATTGTGCAACTTTGCTCTAATTGATTAGAATAAACACAATCACGTAATACCGCTTTATAAGGTGAATTGCCTTGATAACTGAACGTTCTAGCGACTGGCGAATCGAAATATTTGGAAGTAATTGCGGCTTCTTTGGTAATGAGTATATGTACGTCATCAGAGCTTTGTTGACCATTAATCGTCGCTGATGCTCTTAAAATAGAAAAAGTATCTTGGTCAACATTTGGTGCAGTCAATAGCGGGTTTTCCAAATTAGAAAGATCCACATTAATATCAGGCCCAGCTGCTAAGCACCAACTGATACTTTCTGGAACCGCTGAAGGTGGCGTATCGACTCTAAAACTGACCCCACTTCCCATGGTTACTTGATGATCAACACGTATTGCTAATTGGTTTGTTTGGCCATCAACGACGTCAATTGTCGCAATAGCACTGTATGAATTAGTTTCACTCATTGCGGTGAGCTCAAATTGATAGTTGCCACTTGTTGGGGCGGTAAAAGCAAGCATTGGGCTATGTGTCGATTTTAATACCAGTGCATCTCCTGACTTTTGAGACCAGCTAAAGGTGTAATTTGAACTCTCTGCACCGTTTATGGCTGCCGCGATTACAGCGGGCTGCAGCGATTGATAACTAGGCTCTATATAAAAGCTGATGTTAGACGAACTGGACATTTCTTTGAGGTTAGATTGCACCTCACAACGCGCAAGTGCATCGGTAATAGGAGGGGGAATTAAATCACTGTCTGCATTGTCGCTGCTTCCACCACATGCGGTAAGTGAGAATATACTTAGTAATATTAGTTGATTCTTGCTTAGCATTGCCCGACCTCAAATCTTTCTTGTTATTATTGTTTTGCTATTAATTTAATATAGCATGCAGTTTGTTTCTTCAACATCTTTGTCTGTTATAGGCCCAATGAGCCATGTTTTTTGTTACGCGATAACAGCGACGAAGGTGTTTTTGAAAGGGAGTTGATGAGTCAGTGAGATTTGCTAAATAGGAAGGCTGGCAGATACCAGCCTATAGTTGTTTTTGGTTACTTTTTCTTTTTCTTCAGCCCAAGACCTAACTCTCGGCCTCGGATCCGAGCGTAAAACGGAAAACCAATCAGTAGCACACCTATTAGCAGCGATTCGATAACAGCGAATGCTAAGTTAGTCTCAGTAACATAAACCAATGTTAGCGCATGCAACATGTATAAACACAAAATAAAGCTTGCCCAAGCATAGGTATAAGGTTTTCCCGTTAATATCCCTTTTAAAGGCAGCAACAATGGAATTAACCATAGTAAGCTAAACAGCATTGAATATTCACCAGATACGCCTTGCTGAATAAACCAGTAGCTTAGCATAATGACCAAAAGCAGGTACCCAGTACGACATAGTTTAAAAAGGGTGGATGACTCCATTTACTTGCTCTCTTATAAAATGGTTAACACATTTTCAGGTGGACGACCGATGGCGGCTTTATTATTTGCCAATACAATAGGGCGTTCTATTAATTTAGGTGTATCGACCATCGCTTGAATTAACTGGGCGTCGGTGACATTTATATCTGCTAGATTTTGCTGCTTGTACTCATCTTCTTTCACTCGCATCATCTCTCTTGGAGTCACTGCAAGCTTTGATTGAATGCTGCTGATTTCAGTGGCTGAAAGTGGCGTTTTTAAATATTCAATGATAGTTATGTCGCAGCCTTGCTCTTCAAGCAATGCAAGGGTTTGTCTGCTTTTTGAGCATCTAGGGTTATGGATAATGCTTACGTTTGTCATAGTTTTTTATACTTCTGCTAAAGTTGCCAATATCATACTTTAAATAGTGACGTGAGTCACATTTACTGTAGTGATTCCATCGCTCTATCTGCTTGTCTGAATTGCCTGATCCTTGCTTCTATGCGTGCTAATTGCAGTGGATTTTCTTTTGACTGCTTGTAGGCAAAATTAAGCTGATCAATGGCTGTCTTATAATCAGCCGCAAGTGCTAAAGATTCTGCTTTTACAAAGTGTTCCATGGCTTTATTACCATTCTTTCTATAGGCTTCTGTCAGCAGAAAATAAGCAAGTTGATCTTGCTTGTCGAGAAAAATTAGATCTTCAAGCAGTGGTATCGCTTTTTCGGTTTGATCGTTCTCAATATAAACATTGGCTAAGTTGGTGTTAACAACGCTTGAAGTCGGTTTTATCTTTTGCTGGTTTAATAACAGAGCGATAGCCGATTTGTAATCACCTTTTTGAGTCAATAGATCTGTTTTTGTATCAATAAAAAATAGATTGTTAGGCTCGCTAGCCAGCAATTCATCGATGATTTTTTCTGACTCTTCAAATTTATCCATTCTAAAATAGGCAAGGGCTTTACCGTACTCCGCTGCACTTTTAAATGTATAACGATGGTGCTTCAGTTGTTTCTCAAACATCGACAACACAGCGGCCTCGCTGTAGCCTGAAAACCTCACTTGGATCCTTGCTTTAGCTAATTGGAAATTCAAATTGTCCGGTACATGACGTAATGGATATTGCTGTGCTCTAATTCTTGCTTCAGAAATTCGTGACTCTGGTAATGGGTGAGTCAACAACATTTGTGGTGGCTTAGTGGTGAATCTGTAGCGCGATGCCAGTTTACCAAAGAAATTTGCCGCACCATTGGGATCAAAGCCCGCATCGACTAAAATTTGCATGCCGATTCGATCTGCTTCTTTTTCATGCATTCGGGTGTAGTTAATTTTGGCCTGCGTAGACAATGCTTGAGTGGTTGCTAGTGCAGCCATACCCGCTTGTGGTGATGCTATCGTAAGTAGAATAGCGCCAAGCATGCCAGCAATAGTAGCTGTTGAGCTTTTTTGCTGTGCTTCTAAAGAGCGGGCTAAGTGACGTTGAGTAACGTGAGTAATTTCGTGTCCAAGTACTGAAGCGAGTTCACTTTCAGTATCAGCATTTAGAAACAAACCAGTATGTACGCCTACATGGCCACCAAAAAATGCGAATGCATTTATCTCATCATTACGTAGTAAAAAAAAGTAGAACGGTGTTTTAACCCCTGTTGCGTGGGCAACAAGCTTATTACCTAGCTCTGTTAAGTACTGATTCAATACTGGATCATTGAGCATCGGTGCCGATGATCTAATAACGCGCATATACGCATCACCATATTCGGTTTCTTTTTCTAAACTGAATGTATTGACTGCCGCTGTACCTAAGTCAGGAAGATCGTTATTGGCGTAGGCAACAGGTGAGGCTGCTAAGGTAAATGCCAATGTCCCTGCAATAATAGATTTCGAAAAAGTTAATTTGCTCAAGCGGATCCTTAAATTGGGCTATGCTTTTCTTGTTGTAAGGCCACAATGCTTGCTTGTGGTTTGCACTGCTTATTAGGATAATAGCCTTAGATTGTTTATAGCAAGTTGATTATGATTATTATTGATTTAACAGCCTTTCGCTGTCCATTGCCACTCGTAAAAGTTAAATTAGCTTTAAAGCAGATCGACACTGGCGAAAAACTAAGGGTTTTGTTATCAGACCCCGGTTCTAGGCAAGATGTTCCCCGTTATTTAAAAAAAGTCGGTTATCATCATCAAATAATACAATCGAAAGAGTCAGTTTTAACACTTGAGATCACTAAGTAAAGTGACTTTAAACTGTTTTACATTTTAGATGTAGAACATCTTTTTTATCGACAGCAGTACATAGTATTAGCTGTCGCATCAGGGTAAATGAATGTTAACAATCTTAAGTCGTTGGTACAAAGAACGTTTTAGTGATCCACAAGCTGTTACTTTAGTGCTTATTCTTGTTGGTTTAGCACTCGCCATCTATTTCGCAGGTGGCTTATTAGCGCCGTTATTGGTTGCGCTTGTGCTCGCTTTCTTATTGGAGTGGCCTGTCGCTCAGATGGCGCGTATTGGTATTAATCGTACTCCGGCCGCTTCATTAGTGTTGATTCTGTTCATTGGTTTGATGTTATTGATCAGTTTTGGTTTGATCCCAAGTCTCTGGAGGCAGGGGGTTAGCTTGATTGGGGACCTACCAAGTATGATTGATAAAGGATTATTGACTGCACAGCAGTTTATAAACCAATATCCGCAATTCGTTAATCCAACTCAGTTAGACACCATGGTCGGCGAACTGAAAAAAATGCTCGATACTCAGCACTTACTGGATATCGGTAAACAGTTGCTCGGTTATTCAGCTTCATTGTTAGTGCTAATGGTATACGCGATATTGGTGCCACTGTTGGTGTTTTTCTTCTTAAAAGACAAAGATGAGCTACTGCGTGGTAGTAAGCGGTTCTTTCCTTCCAATCGTGATTTAGCGCGCAAAGTTTGGAATGAAATGCATCAGCAGATCTTTAACTATATTCGTGGAAAAATTATCGAAATAGTGATCATCGGTGTTGTGAGTTATGCCTTCTTTGCGGTGATGGATCTTAGATACGCTGCGCTGCTAGGGGTATTAACAGGCCTGTCGGTATTGATCCCTTATGTAGGGGCAACGCTTGTGACATTACCTATCGCATTAGTCGCATTTTTCCAGTGGGGGATCAGTTCCGAGTTTGGCTACTTGATGATCGGCTACGGTATTATTCAAGCATTGGACGGTAATTTACTTGTGCCTATTCTATTTTCAGACGCCGTTGATTTGCATCCAGTGTTTATTATCGCGGCTGTATTAGTGTTTGGAGGCCTGTGGGGCGTGTGGGGCGTTTTCTTTGCCATCCCTTTAGCATCGCTAGTAAAAGCGGTTATCAACGCATGGCCCGTTCATGGCGCTTCAGCAGAACAAGCCATCGAAGCAGAACCTTTGGTTAAATAAGACGGCAACTACATCGAAAAACATTAAGGGGCTGATGCCCCTTTTTTATTCAGGGTTTATGAGCAAGTGGCGTGCAGTCGCTGCTAACGAACGATAAACGATAGTCGTTTGTTTAGCTTTTATATTCCAATGTTGCCAATAAAGGGGGACCTGCATCCGCTTTCCTGGGAATACTTCGATTAAATCGCCACTTTCCAACAATGGTTTTGCTTGCAGATGCGCCACTAATCCATATCCTAAGCCCATAGTTATCGCTTCGAGAAAACTTTCAGATGAAGGGATTTTATGCTCTCGAGTGCTGCCTTCATTGATACCAAAATAAAAATTAAGAAACTTATCGTGAAGTTTGTCTTTAGTAGAAAAGACCACCGCTGGTGCTTTAAGTATTGAATCTGGTTGCTGTGTTAATTGGTCAAAGTACTCGGCGATAAAATCCGGGGTAGCTACACACATGTATTCCATGTTGCCAAGGTATTCGCTACTGCAGCCCGCCATAGGCGATTGGCTGGTGGTGACACAGCCAACAGCGTCACCACTTTTTAGCAAATGATGGGTATAGGCTTCATCATCAACGACTAGTTCTAATAACCATTTGTGACGTTTAAAAACTTCAGTTAATGCGGGTAAAAACCAAGTCGCCAAACTATCAGCGTTGACAGCGATACGCACAATCGTCGGCAACGAAGGGTCATCAACATTCATTTCTGTGCGCAGTTCACTCTCAAGCAATTGAACTTGAGCATAATGCCTCAGCAGGCGCTTGCCCATTTCAGTGGCATACACAGGTGTAGCTCGAACGACTAGGGCTTGTCCTACTTTGTCTTCGAGCTGTTTAATCCGCTGTGAGACTGCAGATTGGCTAATGAAAAGGTGTTTAGCAGCCTTATCAAAGCCACCTTGTGATACCACTATCGATAATGCTTTTAGATGGGCGTAATCAAACATAGGAGACTAAGTAATCAATTATAAGTTTTACTAATGATACATAAATTTAATTAGTTGTACTTATTTTTGTTTGGGGAATATTCTGCTCGCTAATTCGTCGTCTTCATATTTTAGGTAATTTCATGCAAACAGCATTCATTCAGGGAATGGCAATCGGTGGCAGTCTCATCATGGCGGTAGGTGCGCAAAACGCATTTGTATTAAAACAGGGCTTAAAGCAATCACATTCGTTGCCCATAGCGGCGCTGTGCTCATTTATTGACGCCATTATGATCACGGCAGGCGTTGCAGGGCTTGGGCATCTTATACTTGCCTTTCCACTGATCAAAGATATCGCCAGTTTTGGTGGTGCTATTTTTCTTTTTATATATGGTTATGGCGCATTGAAATCATCTTTTACTGAGCAAAAAATGGAAGATGAGCAAGGATTAGCCGCTGATAGCCTCAAAAAAGCAGTTATTACCACATTAGCAATAAGCTTTCTTAATCCACACTTGTATTTAGATACCGTGGTACTGCTAGGAAGCATTAGTGTGCAGTTTGAAGGCACGGCAAAGCAATGGTTTGGGGCTGGGGCTGTGTTGGCATCATTTGTATGGTTTTTTAGCTTAAGTATTGGAGCTCGCTACTTAAGTCCTATATTTCAGAAGCCTAAAGCGTGGTGCTACTTAGATAGATTTATCTGCCTAACAATGTGGTCTATTGCTTTAGCGTTAATATATCCATACTTATAGAATAATAAAAAAAGGAGCCTTCTAGGCTCCTTTTTATTGAGTCAGTGTTAGTTACTCGGCTAAATAGGCAAGAACCACTTCGTGGTGATCTTTCGTTTTAAATTTATTGAACACGTGAGCAATATTACCATCTTGGCCTACGAGGAAACTTAGACGGTGAATACCGTCATAAATTTTACCCATAAATTTTTTCTCTCCCCAAACACCAAATGCATCGGCGATTGCATGGTCTTCATCACTTAGCAGTGAGAAATTGAGCGATTGCTTATCTGAGAACTTTGCAAGCTTTGCGACTGGATCTGGGCTAATACCAAATACGGTAACAGAAAGATCATTAAGTTGTGGCTGACTATCTCTTAAGCCACACGCTTGCACTGTGCAGCCTGGTGTTGACGCTTTTGGATAAAAATAAACTAACACCGGACCAGTCTGTAATGCTTCTGATAAGCTGATAGTCTCATCATTTTGATTTTGTAGAGTAAACTGTGGCGCTTTATCGCCTACTGTTAAGGTATGCATATCTTTTCCCTATGATTTTAGCTGTCTATGCCTTGCATATGCTCCAAGGTACACTCTAGTGACAACTCTTTTGCGAGTTCATGCATACTGACTTCAAGCTTTTCAAGATCGACTTTTTCAGGGACATTTATGGTCAATGAGATGTTCTGAGTCGGTTCGCCAGTATCGTCTTCTTCTGCGTGGGACTTTACCGCCCCCAAATCTAATGAACGATCGGCAAGAAACTGAGTGATTTTTTTCATGGTTCCACGTTGATCAAAACCACTGAAGTTAACTTCTAAGCGAGAAATGTAATTTTTCGGTGTATGTTTAGCTGTCCGTTTCATGACTGTCATCAGTTCTAGCTCAACACTCAAGCTAGGTAAGGTTGATTCCATCTTGGTGATAGAAGGCCATGAGCCAGATAACATCATAATTAAAGTGAATTCATTACCGAACAACGCCATACGACTGTCGACTATGTCACAGTCACACTCACTTGCGAGTCGTGCAAATTTACTCACAATACCTGGACGGTCGGCCCCCATTGCAGTAACGACCAAGTGGTTGGACATTTAATACCCCATCTTTATATTAGTTAGCCCAAAAAAACAGCAATTTCATGGTGCTTTTTTTTCATGGTCAGCAATGCTATCACATGTTGCTCTATTTGCGATCTTTGTCGTAGTTACAAAATCAAATATTTAATATGTTTCAAGTTGATAATGAATCTGGAATGAGTTGTGTACTAGTGCTTGTCTTTAACTGATTCCATCAGTACCATAGCCAGTCCTGAACCCTTGGGGAATACACATGATAAACGGAAGCATCGTTGCCTTAATCACACCAATGAATAGTGATGGCACAGTAGATAATAAGAGTCTTGAGAATTTAGTTGAGTACCATATTGCCCAAGGTACCGATGGCATCGTTGCAGTTGGCACTACTGGTGAGTCAGCAACACTGCCAGCAAAAGAGCATATTCAAGTCGTCCAACAGACGGTAAGTTTTGCCGCTGGCCGCATTCCAATTATTGGTGGTAATGGCGCAAATGCCACTGCAGAAGCGATAGAACTGACAAAAGGTCTGTCTAGTGTTGGTGTTGAAGCCATGCTGGGTGTGACTCCATATTACAATAAGCCGTCTCCAAAAGGCTTGATTGCACATTATAAAGCTGTAGCTCAAAGTACTGATATTCCACAAATATTGTACAATGTACCTGGGCGTACTTCGGTTGATATGTTACCTGAAACGGTAGCAGAGCTCGCAAGCGTTAGTAACATTATTGGTGTAAAAGAAGCCACTGGCGATCTTACTCGTGTAAGTAAACTTCGCAGTTTGTGCGGCGACGATTTTTTGCTTTACAGTGGTGATGACGCTACAGCACGCGAATTTTTAACTTTGGGCGGTAACGGTATCATTTCGGTTGCTAACAACATTGTTCCTAAAGCATTTAAAGCGATGTGTGATGCCGCACTTGCTGGCAATACTGCAGAAGCTATTGCTGTTGAAAAGTCGATGCAAAGTTTATTCAGCGCTTTATTTTGTGAAGCCAACCCAATCCCTGTAAAATGGGCTGCTCATCAAATGGGACTTATCAGTAAAGGAGAAATTCGTTTACCTTTAACTGAACTTTCTAGTGAGTTTCATGGTCTGTTGCTAGAAGCAATGAAAAATGCCCGAATTGAGGTTTAAGAATAAATGCTAAAGCAAGTATCACCATTAATACTGATTGCGGCTGTCACAGCGTGCAGTACACCAATTGATAGAAGGCAAGCGAATGATGTTGATCAGCAATATCAAGATCTAGCATCAGCGCCTAAACTGGTTATTCCTGAAGGGCTTAATCAACCGACATATAGTAAAGAATATGATATCCCCGAGGTTGGCGCTAAAGTTGATAAGACGCTAGTGGGCAGCACCTTAGATATTCGTCCTCCGCTACAGGTATTGCCTATGGCTGCGGGAACGCGTGTCGAAGAGGGTGATGACAATATTAAAATTATGGTTGAGTCCATTGATAATGACTCAGACCTAAAGCAAGAGATCTTTGATGTATTAAAAGAGTACTTTGCAAGTGAGTCAGTTCAGATCCGTGCTGAAGACTATGATGCTGGCACCTTTGAAACTGATTGGATTGAAAGCTCTGAAGTGGTTGAGTCTAGCTTTTGGGGCAGTGACAAAGTTTACCTGTTGCGCCAACGTTATAAGTATGACGTTGATATTCGCCCACATGGTCGTAGCGGTAACGTTACAATCAGTTTGATTGAACACGAAGAGTCTTATGACGGTGAGCAACAAGAGATTTTGCTTAGCGGAGAAGATAAGCGTCGTTATACGATTGATATCCTGAATGACTCTATTAGTTACATGAGTATTAAACGTGCTCAAGCTATGAAAGCTAAGCGTCTTAAACAAAGTCTTGGTATTGATGTTGACTTGATCTCTGAGCAAGATGAACAAGCTTACTGGCTAGCCGATGCTAAGTTCAAACGTACATGGGATCGTTTACGTATCGTTTTACCTGAGATGGGCTTCGAAATTGTAGATATGGACAGTAACAAAGGTCTGCTTTATATCAACGTGGTCGATGATTCAGGTTTTTGGAGCTCTTTATGGGGTGAGAAAAAACTGAGTTTAGATGAAGGTTCTTACCGCATCGAACTTAAAGATGATAGCGCTGACGATAAAACGCAGATCCACTTACTTGGTGCTGACAATGAACCATTAGAAAGTGAAGTTGTTATCGCCGTCTATGAAGGTTTCTCAGAGCTAATGGAAGAAGATCGTAAAGTCCGTTAGTCGATTGCCGTTCTAATGAAAGGAGCCTATGTGGCTCCTTTTTTATTGCCTTCTTTATACCACTAGCTAGATAACTATTTCTTCACAGTATAATGCTTGAATGCCTCTTATCTAGATGTTCAAAACGTTTATGCTTGTTTGTTTTGGAATGTAAACAGCTAAAACTGTTATATCGGCAGGTTGATATATTATTGACTTGAATAGCCGCTAACTCGCTATTATCTGCTGCGCGTAAGTGTGTGAATGAAATGTGTTAATTGTAAGAAAAGGTAAAACGTATTGAAGCTTGGTTTTACCTAGGTAAACTACCCCTAATTGAATAAAGCAGTTTGTTAGGGAAGTCATGAAAAAAATAACAATAATTATACTAATTGCATTAGCTGCCGCCTTTGGTTATCAATATCTTAAAACTGATAATGTAACTAAAGCCAAAAAATCTAGGCCTACACCCAATGTTGTTGTAGCAAAAGCCGCTATTCAACCTATACGCGATGAAGTTGAAGCGTTAGGAACCAGCAGGGCAAACGAATCTATTACCGTCACCCCTAAAGTATCTGAAGTGGTTACCAAGGTTAATTTCAACGATGGTGATTTAGTTGAGAAGGGGCGCTTGCTGGTACAGTTACAAGATAGTGAGCAAAAAGCACGTGTTACCGTTGCCAAAGTCAAAGTCAAAGATCACCAACGAGAGTTAGATCGTATTCGAACGCTGGTTACCAGCCAAACGATTGCAGAGCTTGAAAGAGATAGACTGCAAACTCTTATCGATACTGCTAAAGCTGAATTAGTACAATCTCAATCTGCGCTCAGTGATAGACGTATTAGTGCACCCTTTTCGGGCGCGTTAGGCTTGCGTCAAGTGAGTGTAGGTGCGTTAGTGACTCCAGGTAAAGCAATTACAACACTCGATGATATCTCTGTCATCAAGCTCGATTTCTCAGTGCCAGAGCGTTTCTTGCAATCGTTAGCGATTGGTAAAACAGTGGAAGCTACCGCTGTTGCCTTCGACGGTGAAATGTTCATTGGCAAAGTGACCTCTATTGATAGCCGCATTAACCCGCAAACCCGCGCCGTTATAGTTCGTGCAGAGATCCCTAATCCAAAACATCGTTTACTGCCCGGAATGTTGATGAAAGTAAAACTTATCAAGCAAAGCCGAGAAGCGCTTATTCTGCCAGAGTCCGCAATTATTCCAGTACAGGATAGACACTATGTTTATCTGGTTAATGACGAAGGCGTGGTTGAGCAAAAGCAGGTGACGCTTGGTTTACGTAAACGTGGTTGGGTTGAAATTCTAGACGGAGTTGAACTCGATGAACAAGTGGTGATCCGCGGGATCCTAAAAGTTAGGCCCGGTGATTCCGTTAAAGTGACTTTTAGCGAAAAATTCAGTTTTCTTAAACAAGCTAGTGTGGAGCCAGTGGCATGATCTTAACTGACATATCGGTTAAGCGGCCGGTTTTCGCTTCGGTTATCAGTATCCTGTTAATCGTTTTTGGTCTTGTAGCATTTGAAAAGTTACCGCTACGAGAATATCCAAATATTGACCCTCCAGTGGTATCAATTCAAACCAACTATCGCGGCGCAAGCGCAGCGGTAGTTGAAAGCCGTATTACTCAGCTTGTAGAAGACCGTATTAGTGGTGTAGAGGGGATTAAACATATTAGCTCCTCAAGCAGTGATGGTCGCTCACGCGTTACCCTAGAGTTTGATGTTGGCCGAGATATTGAGGCTGCGGCAAACGATGTACGTGATAGAGTTTCTGGCTTATTGAATAATCTACCGGAAGAAGCTGAACCACCAGAAGTGCAAAAAGCTAACGGTGGTGATGAAGTGATTATGTGGCTAAACCTAGTCTCTGATCAGATGAACACGTTGCAGTTAACGGATTATGCAAGACGCTATTTAGTTGATCGCTTTTCAGTGATTGATGGTGTGGCGAATATGCGACTCGGTGGCGGTAAAGTGTATGCCATGCGTGTGTGGATCGACAGACAAGCGCTAGCAGCACGAAATCTCACCGTGGCAGATATTGAAAAAGCACTGCGTTCTGAAAACGTCGAATTACCTGCAGGTAGTGTTGAATCAAAGGAGCGTCATTTCACCGTTAGGCTTGAAAGAAGCTTTAGAACTTCGGAAGATTTTGCCAATTTGGTACTGGCTGAAGGTGACGATGGTTACCTTATTAAACTAGGTGATGTTGCTAAAGTTGAAATTGGTTCTGAAGAGGAGCGTATTACCTTTAGAGGTAACCGTGAGGCAATGATTGGTCTAGGTGTTTCTAAGCAGTCCACCGCCAACACCCTTGATGTTGCAAGAGCAGCGAATGAGTTGGTTGATCAAATCAATCCAACCTTACCCGCTGGCATGGAGATTAAGCGCTCGTACGATAGCTCAGTGTTTATTGAGGCATCAGTAAAAGAAGTTTATCAAACTCTGTTTATTGCGATGTTTTTGGTTATCGTGGTGATCTATCTTTTCTTAGGCAGTGTCCGGGCGATGTTGATCCCTGCATTAACGGTACCTGTCTCGTTAATGGCGACATTTATCGTACTCTATGCGCTAGGTTATACCATTAACTTACTGACACTTTTAGCAATGATTTTAGCCATTGGTATGGTGGTTGATGACGCCATTGTCGTGTTAGAAAATATTCACCGCCGGATTGAAGAGGGTGATTCACCTCTTAAAGCAGCATTTTTGGGTGCCCGAGAAGTCGCTTTTGCAGTTGTCGCCACAACCTTAGTACTGGTAGCGGTATTTATGCCGATAACCTTCCTAGAAGGCGATTTGGGTAAACTGTTTAAAGAATTTGCTGTTGCTATGAGTGCTGCGGTTATTTTCTCTAGTATCGTAGCATTAACGCTAAGTCCGATGATGTGTTCTAAGGTGTTAAAACCTGCAGGTCAATCATCTTGGTTAGTGAGAAAAATAGACAGTGGTATGGATAAACTGTCTGCCGGATACCGAGCATGGCTCCGTAAAGCGATGTCACATCCATTCTTGGTTTCCTCGCTCATTCTTATCGCTTTGGTGAGCAGTGCATACCTTGCGAAAGAAGTGCCACAAGAGTTTGCGCCAAGAGAGGATAGGGGATCGATGTTCCTTATCGTCAATGGTCCTCAAGGTGCGAGCTTCGAATACATAGAATCCTACATGGATGAGATAGAAAACAGGCTGATGCCGCTAGTAGAAGCCGGTGAAATTAAACGCCTGCTTATCCGAGCACCACGTGGTTTTGGTCGTAGCTCTAATTTCTCTAATGGTATGGCGATTATTGTACTGGAAGATTGGGCGGTAAGACGCAGCGCATTTGAGATCATCGGCGATATACGTGGTCGGTTGTCAGATCTCGCAGGTGTGCGAGCATTCCCAGTGATGCGGCAAGCATTTGGTCGTGGGGTCGGTAAGCCTGTACAGTTTGTATTAGGCGGCCCAAGTTATGATGAATTAGCTCGCTGGCGCGATATCATTCTTGAAAAGGCAAAAGAGAATCCAAACCTTGTTGGATTAGATCATGACTACAAAGAGACAAAGCCACAACTCAGAGTGGTGATCGATAAAGACAGAGCATCAGATCTTGGCGTATCTATCTCTCATATTGGTCGAACGCTAGAGTCGATGTTAGGTTCTCGATTAGTGACAACCTTTATGCGTGACGGTGAAGAGTACGACGTCATTATTGAAGGTAATCGAGAAAACCAAAATACCGCAACCGATCTAGAAAATATCTATGTGCGCTCAGATCGTTCTCAGGAGCTTATTCCATTATCTAACCTTGTTAGCGTGGAAGAGTTTGCCGATGCGAGTCAGTTAAATCGATATAACCGCATGCGAGCCATTACCATTGAGGCGAACCTTGCCGATGGCTATAGCTTAGGTGAGGCGCTTGATTACCTCAATGATTTAACGCATGAGTACCTGCCTGCAGAGGCGATTGTCAGCTACAAAGGACAATCACTCGATTACCAAGATTCGGGTAACTCAATGTACTTTGTGTTTATCTTAGCGTTAGGTATTGTTTTCTTGGTATTAGCTGCCCAGTTTGAAAGCTATGTGCATCCGGTGGTGATAATGCTAACGGTGCCATTGGCGACTTTAGGCGCCTTAATTGGTCTGTGGGCAACGGGTCAAAGTCTAAATATTTACAGCCAAATAGGGATCATCATGTTGGTTGGCCTTGCGGCTAAAAATGGTATTTTGATTGTTGAATTTGCTAACCAGTTGCGCGATAAAGGCGTGGAGTTTAAAGATGCAATTATCCAAGCTTCGAGTCAGCGACTACGGCCAATTTTAATGACAGGTATCACAACTGCTGCTGGAGCAATACCTTTGGTTATGGCGCAAGGCGCTGGCGCTGAAACACGCTTTGTGATTGGTGTGGTGGTGTTATCAGGCATTAGCTTAGCGACATTTTTTACCTTGTTTGTTATTCCTGTGGCTTACTCATTACTGGCTAAGAACTCTGGTTCACCTGAATTGGTAGCCCAACAGCTTGAAAAAGAGCTAGCTGAGTGATTGCTATTATCAGTAATAGTTAGTTGAGACGGGTCATAGACAACAAAAAAGGCGCTTTAAGCGCCTTTTTTAATGTCTAAAAATCTAGAGGATATAAAAACGAATCAATGATAAGCGCATGGCTATACGCCGTCTTTATCCTTATCTGAACCTTCGCTTTCATCTTTATCTACAGACTCAGGAGCTTTTGAACTACTAGGTTTTTTCTGATCTTTACCAAATTGTGGCATTTTATACTTTGCACTGTATTTTAGTACGGCTAAATTGCTGGCGATAACACCAATAACTAATAAAATAATGAGACCAACTTCAAGATCAGACATAAACTTATCCTTAATTAATCAACCGCTAAGCGAGATTCACAGATGCGAATGTCTTCTGGTGTATCAACTTCAGGGGAATCAAAGGCGCTGATGGCGACTTTGATTTTATAACCGTGCTCTAATGCACGTAGTTGCTCAAGTTTTTCAAGATCTTCGAGGCGTCCAAGCGGTAACTTGGCAAACGTGTGTACAAACTTTCGTGTATAAGCGTAAACACCCAAGTGCTTGTAAACTGGGTAGTCATCGGTATCACGGCCAAAAGGGATGCGCGCACGAGAAAAATACAGTGCGTTAAACTCATTATCAAACACGAGTTTCACGTGTTTAGGATCGTTAAGTTCTTCCTCTTCGGTGATTTGAAAACCGAGGGTCGCCATTCCGAACTCACCAGGGTGACGTTCAAAAAGGCTAATAATCTGTTCAATCGAAATAGGATCGATAAGCGGCTGATCGCCTTGCAGATTGACCACTAAGTCATCTTCGGCTAAACCTAGCTGGGTAATCGCATCTTCGATTCGGTCGGTACCTGATGCAGCTTCTGCACTTGTCATGACAACTTTTCCGCCAAACCCTTCAACGGCATCTTTGATGCGATCGTCATCGGTCGCGACGTAGATATCAGTCAACCCTTTTGCAAGCGATGCACGCTCGTAAACATGCTGGATCATTGGTTTGCCATTGATTGGAGCCAGTGGCTTACCAGGAAAACGGCTTGAGCCGTATCGAGCAGGGATTAACAAGGTTACATTCATTCAATTTACCTAATAATAAAATTAATGGGCTCCTTTATAGAAGCCCATTTAGCATCTAAAAGCGAGTTTAGATACGACGGAATAGCTTAGTTAGCATTTCGTCGGTGACTTTTTCTTCCCAACCTTCGCCATAAACATTGTCCCATAGTGGGCCCATGCTCTTAGTCACAGCAACCATCTTAGCGATAGTTTCGTCAGGTAAGTCACGACAGATGTTCTTTGGAAGTACGATGTTGTGGGTTTCCATCATCTTACGGAACTCTGCAACGCCTTCTGGATAGAACTCTTCAAGTACATCAAATGCTAAACAGTTACCAATACCGTGATGGTAACCAAGTACGTAGCCTAAGCCGTAAGAAACAGCGTGACATGCACCAACTTGGCTATAAGCAATGCTCATTCCGCCCATGTAAGATGCCATCATCAACTTGTCATCTTTCTCTTCATGGTTATCGATAAAGACTTCACGACAAAGATCCATCGACTTTTCAGCAAAGGCTTTAGCAAATTCATTAAGGTAAGTACCTTCTAATGATTCAACACAGTGGATGTAGCAATCCATACCCGTGTAGAACCATTGGTCTGTCGGTACGCCAGCGATGAGTTCAGAATCCATGATGATCTGATCAAATACTGTGTAATCAGAGTTTAGACCTAGCTTACGAACTGGACCACATAGTACTGCAGTACGAGACGCTTCAGCACCGGTTCCCGATACAGTTGGGATCCCAATATGGTGAACTGCTGGATTCTTGATTAAGTCCCAACCTTGATACTCGGCACTGCCACCTTCGTTGGTTAGCATCAAAGCTACTGCTTTGGCTAAATCAAGAGTAGAACCACCACCAAGACCAATCACACTTACAGGTAGCTTAGTGCTAAACGCTTGTACTTGTTCAGTTAATGCATCAACTTGTTTAGTTGTTGGCTCATCGTCAACGTTAACGTAAACCACCAAATCGTGTGCTTTAGCTGGAACACGTGCACCGAGAGGCTTTTCTTGATGAACATCGTCTACCAAGAAAACGACAAAATCATCTTCGCTGCTACGTTCTTCAGCAAGAACGGTATCTAATTGTGCGAAAGATCCACGTCCAAAAATCATTTTTGGTACACATTTGAAATTTTTAAAACTCATTACAACATTCTCCGTTGAGATTATTACTGTAAAAAGTGCCGCGGGTTCTTATTGATGAAGTCGCGGCATATAAAATGCGATTAAGCGAAAGCGCGCTTAATGTTTTCAATACGTTGGTTAATCTCTTCTTCAGTCCAAGACAGTTTAATCAACATTGAGATCGTACGACTCATAATGGCATCAGACTTAGGTACTGATACTTGAGTATAGTCAGGTCTATCTTCGATTAATGTGATCGGCAAAGCTGCTGGCGACTTAAGCTCTTGGATATGCTTCCACTGATTCAGGTAGTGCCAGTTATTGATATACCAGTAGAAACAACCGTCAACGCCATTTTCAGCAAGCTTTTTATTGATCTCAATAGTACGTGCTTCAGTTGGCATAAAGAAAGTGAGGAAGCCTGCAGAATCTCCAGCAGGATCTGGGATTTCACGGAATGTCACTTCTGGGATTGCTGCCATAGCATCTTTGATAACTTTTTTATTGGTACGTTGAATATCAATAATTTTATCAAGCTTACGTAGCTGAGCTAAACCCATGGCAGAGTTCATTTCAGAGATACGGAAGTTCAAGCCCATGATAGGGTGGCCTTCGGCGCCGCGATCGTTACCTACGTGGTCATGGCCATGATCTGAGAACATATGTGCATGGTTGTAGATAGTTTCGTTATTGGTGATTACTGCTCCACCTTCACCACAAGTGATCGTTTTGACAGAATCAAAAGAGTAACAACCAACATCACCAATGGTACCAAGGGCTTGGCCTTTATAGCTGCCACCAATGGCTTGGCAAGCATCTTCTAGAATGACTAGGTTGTGCTTGGCACAAACGGCTTTAATTTCGTCCATTTTGGCCATAGAGCCACACATATGAACTAGATTAATTGCTTTAGTCTTCGGCGTGATAACCGCTTCAATGCCTTCTGGAGATAGACAAAGTGTTTCATCAATCTCTGCAAAAATAGGAACCGCACCAGCCATGAAAACAGCTTCTACAGAAGCGACAAATGTGAAAGGCGGTACAATAACTTCGTCGCCAGCACCGATGCCAGCTGCTGCCATAGCTGTTTGCAATGCTGCTGTGCCACTCGATACTAAATGTGCGTGCTTTGCGTTCATTTTTTCGCAAAGTAGCGCTTCCATTTCACGGGTCTTCCAACGATCATTACGCATATGATCGAAGTTATAACGGAATGTAAAACCATTCTCCATTACGTCTGCAACTTCCTGCTTCTCTTCAGGACCAAATAATTCAAAACCAGGCATGGAAATTTCCTTAGAATTCACTGCGCATAAAAGCGCTAAAAATAACTAATGGATTATAACTGCGATATGGGGGTAACTGCGAGATTTCTTGATGATTTTCTTCGGATATATATCAAATATCCCTTAATCAAGCGGTTTTAGCGTGATTGAATTGCTATAAAGAGGTTGATTGGTACTAAATAGTAAAATAAAAGGCTACCAGTCAGGGAAGAGTGGTAGCCTATTTTAACTGTCACTAATGCTTACTTACCAAGCTCGCTTTCTTTATTAACGGTGACATCTAAGTCAGAAAGAAGCCCATTTTCAACACTGTAGATCCAACCATGAATGGCAACATCTTGGCCACTATGCCAAGCTTCTTGCACAATAGTCGTACTACTAACATTAGCCACTTGTTCCATGACATTTAGTTCACAGAGACGGTCAAAACGTGCTTCTTCGTCCAGCTTATCTAAATCTTGTTTGTGTAAGCGGTGAATATCACGCAGATGGCCAAGCCAGTTGTCAATCAGACCTAAGCGTTCAGTGCCCATAGAAGCCTTTACACCACCGCAGCCATAATGACCAACAACCATAATATGCTTTACTTTCAGTACTTCGACAGCGTACTGCAGTACCGACAGGCAGTTGAGATCAGTATGAATGACCATATTAGCAATATTGCGATGGACGAAGACTTCGCCTGGCATAAGATCGATGATCTGGTTAGACGGTACTCTACTGTCGGAGCAACCAATCCATAAATATTCAGGGTTTTGCTGTTTAGCTAACTGCTCAAAGAATTTAGGGTCTTCTTCAAGAATACGGCCAGCCCAGCGTTTGTTGTTATCAAAAAGCGGTTTAAGTAATTTCATTCTGGTCTTATTTTCAGTCTGTTAACGAGAATATTGATGCGTTGCCAGCATAGCACTAATGACTTGCCGTGCTGGTCTATTCAGTCGTGCCGTTGTGCTACGTAACAGTATAGAACGCAAACCTCAACCAATTGTTAAAATTAAGTGCTGTTAAGTAACAACTGAGCTTAGTCTGTGGCTTTTAAAAACTGGCTAAGCTGTTGGTTAACAAATTCAGGCTGTTCAAGAGTCGATATATGTCCAGCATCTGGAATATGAACAAACTTACTGCCGTCAATAATATCGTGCATTAGATAACTTTCTAGTACCGAGCGAGCCTTATCTTGTAAGCCCGCCATGATTAAGCAGGGAAGGGTTAGTTTATCTGCTTCCTCGGTTGTGTCTCGTCTACCAAAAATCATTTTTCCTAACCGATAAATAGTATCTACCTGCTCATGATCAATGCTTGCTAAGCGAGTATTAAATAGCTCAACTAGTTCAACCTTAGGCTGATCAGCAAAAAACAGTGGCGTTATAGTGGTGCGTAGCGAAGCAGAGACAGCTTGTTCATGCTTAATCACATCGAGCATAGCGTAGTATTTATCGCGAGTGATCTCCGGTTCAAAACCGATAAAGCTGTTCATCATGACTAAACGTTTAACTCGGGTTGGCGCGGCAAGGGCAAGTTCGGCGCCCCACATTGCACCAACGGATAAGCCGATGACCGAAAACTCTTCAATTTCCAAACTATCCATCAAGGAAAGCATCTGGGCTGATATATCGCGAAGGCTGCGGTTACTTGTAGGCATTGCATCTGACAAGCCATGACCCCATAGATCTGGCACAATACAGCGATAGTGGTGACTCAAAAACTCAATCTGTGGTGCCCACATTTGCGCGTCCCACAGGTAGCTGTGGCCAAACAAAAGGGCTGGGCCTTGACCGATATCAATAAAACTTAACGTCTGATTATCGATAGTATATTGCTGTCTATGAGCGGCGAAATCTTGATTTTTCACGGATTATTCTCTGTCAATTGTGAATTTATTCGATATTAAATAAGTACGGTCTTATAGCGGAGCCGGCGCGACTCGAAAAACATATTCTTGCGCCAAACCCTCTAGGTTATTGAACAACGATTCTTTATATAAGACTGAAGAGTCTTGCAGTATTTTTCGTAAAGTTTGGGTGTCAAAACTATTTAAAAATCCTGTTGATACCGGTAAGTAACTTAAATGCCAAGGCTCTGGACTCACACCGCTTAACCCTTGTTGAAAAGGAAAGTAAAAACCAAATTGCTGTGCGTTCTGCACTAACCAAATATAAAGTTGATGGCAAGGGCCATTCGACGCGTATTCTTGCGGTACTAGTTGTAACTTGTCCTTTGAAATAGCATTGCTATCAAAAACATCGATATCAGTTCCCCAATGATGACGTGAAGTTCCAGGTAGCGCTGACCACAATAAGATTAGTGCTATTATTTGCTCGGGAGTTTTTTCATTAATGTCTACAGGCTTTGAGTCTGAATCGAGCAACACTCGTTTGCCGCTGGCTTTTGCATTCCAGATATGTTGCTGCCGTTCAAAGTCTCGAAAAGCGGAACATATCTCTAAGGTGATACCGTCTTTGGCGGCTGCAATGCGCATTTTTTCAAATGCGACAGCGGTTTCTGTTTCGAGTAGGAAGCCGCAGTACTCAACTAAATGAGCACTGCTAAGTCCGTAAAGATGAGGCGAGGCTACTCGCAAAGTAAGTTTTCCAAAATAGCTTCGTAGCATAGCGTTAGCTGTTCAAGATCTGATACCTTTACGCACTCATTGACCTTATGAATAGTGGCGTTGACAGGGCCTAATTCAAGTACATGTGCTCCGGTTGGTGCAATAAAACGACCATCTGAAGTGCCACCTGATGTCTGTGGATCTGTGTCTAGCCCAGTCACTTTTTTAATCGCATCACGGGTAGCATCAAGTAATGGCCCATCACCCGTTAGAAAAGGTAGGCCATTGAATATCCAGTTGATATCGTAATCTAGCCCATGGGCATCTAGGATATTAAGTACGCGATCAATAAGGATCTCTGCGGTGACCTCAGTAGAATATCTAAAATTGAACATCACTTCTAATGCGCCAGGAATGACGTTTGACGCGCCTGTTCCGCCGTTAATATTGGCGATTTGAAAGCTGGTCGGTGGGAAGAACTCATTGCCGTTATCCCATTTCATACGCGCTAGCTCATCTAATGCTGGAGAAGCTTTGTGTATCGGGTTATCAGCTAGGTGAGGGTAGGCAACATGGCCTTGGATCCCTTTAACCGTTAAATTTCCTGTTAAGCTACCGCGGCGGCCATTTTTTACAATATCGCCGAGCTTATGTGTAGACGATGGCTCTCCGACAAGTGACCAAGTAATTTTTTCATTACGAGCTTCTAAGGTATCGATGACTCGCGTAGTCCCGTTAATAAACGGTCCCTCTTCATCACTGGTAATGAGAAACGCGATAGAGCCTTTATGATCTGGATGTTTGTTTACGAACCGCTCAGTGGCGACAACCATAGCAGCGAGAGAGCCTTTCATGTCGGCAGCGCCACGACCATGCAGGTAGTCATCTATTACGACCGGCTCAAAGGGAGGTGTATGCCAGCGATTGAGATCGCCAACGGGGACAACATCGGTATGACCTGCGAAACAGAAAACGGGATTTTGTGTGCCTTTTCTCGCCCACATGTTGGTGGTGTCTTCAAACACCATGTCTTCAATATTGAAACCGGCATCTTTTAGTCTATCGGCCATCAAAGTTTGACAACCTTCATCCAGCGGCGTAACCGAAGGGCGAGAAATAAGGTCTTTAGCCAGTGCGAGCACAGGCGAATCGTTCAACTTACTCATAGTTTGAACCACGCTTTATATTCAGCTTCTTTGAAGCCAACTTTGACCTTGCCGTCGCCCGCGAGTACTGGGCGCTTTATCAAAGTTGGGTATAGCACCATAAGCGCTATGGCCTTTTTCTCGTTGATGTCATTTTTTTCTGCATCAGTGAGATTTCTAAAGCTCGTACTACGCTTGTTAAATAAGGTTTCCCAGCCGACAATGGCAGACCACTCTTTTACTAACTCTTCGGTAAGTCCGTCCTCACGAAAATCGTGAAAATTAACGCTAAGATTATTCTGTTCAAGCCATTTGCGGGCTTTACGCACGGTATCGCAATTCTTAATGCCGAAAAGTGTCAAAGGGGGTACTCCATTATCTAATTTTTGTGTTTTGCATTGTGGCATTGGTTCTATAAAGGCTCAAGACGAAATCGAGCAGTAATGCTGTTAATGAGGTTTATTCACGCCAATGCGTATGTCATCTGAATTTTGTTTGCTAAAAGCTTACATGGTTGCAACATAAAGCCTAATGATTCCATTAGGCTATCCTTATGTTACTAGATAATTAGGTAGCTTAAAAACTTAACAGAGGTTAGAGCATTGCAGAAAAGATAACGTCTTTGCCTGCTTCTAAGCTTCCCTGTTTCTTATCCAGACTTTGTATATCTTCCATATTCGCAATCAGTACAGGCGTTAATAAGCTATCTGCATGCTCTTTTAAATATTCAATATCAAATTCAAGAATAGGTTCACCCATTTTT
The DNA here is from genome assembly GCF_019654975.1 of Shewanella sp. c952. GTDB lineage: Bacteria > Pseudomonadota > Gammaproteobacteria > Enterobacterales > Shewanellaceae > Shewanella. Next base: position 168,962 of record NZ_BPEW01000004.1, on the reverse strand, counting down.
ACCTCTTGGCCCTCTTCGGCAAGACGTTGGAAACCGTTGCCTCGGAGCTCAACAGTACCGATGCCGAAATGGACGAAAATCTCTAAGCCTTGAGGAGATTCAATACTGAACGCATGATTAGTCTCAAAAATTTTACCTATGGTTCCGTCAATGGGGGCAACAATATGCTTACCCGTTGGCGCTATGGCTAGACCATCACCGACTATTTTCTCGGAAAATACCGCATCAGGTACTTTCTCGATAGCAACAATTTTGCCTGAAACGGGCGCGTATACATTTACACTTCCCGCGATGTCTGTTTGTCCGGAAACAAGACGTCTAATGCGGCTTAAAAATCCCATTTATTTGCCCCTTGGAATCATTATTATATTCAAATTAGACTGCACTTATTATATCTCTATATATTAAGACCTGTTAGATAAAGATTTAATTCTTCGATTCTTTTTAATTTATGTGCCTGTTCTGCCATTGCTATACACGCTTGGTGTGAACTGGCTCTTATGGCAGACTTAACTTCCAGTAATGACGCTAAGTTGACGCTGAGCTCGTCAATTCCCATTCCAACTAAAAGTGGTGCTACGATGGGGTCGCTGGCCAGCTCACCGCAAAGTGATACTTTAACATTGTGTTTTTTTGCACTATCTATTGTCATTTGTATCAAGGTTAAAATAGCGGGTGATAGTGACGGGTAATCTCTTGTTAGCTGTGGGTTAGTTCTATCAGCAGCCATAGCATACTGGGTTAAATCGTTGGTGCCTATGCTAATAAAATCAAGTCTAGGTAGCATTGATTCAAGGTTTATTACCGCTGCGGGGGTCTCTACCACTATGCCATAGCTAAGCTGGCCAAAGCCTTTCTCCTCTTCATTTAATCTCACTTTACATTGTTCTATTAGATCAAAAAGGGTATCTAGCTCCTCGACTTGATTAAGCATTGGAAACATTAATCTAATAGGCCCGTGGTTTGCCGCCCGCAAAATAGCTTTCAGCTGAGTAATCAATATTTCTGGGTGAGCGAAGGTATAGCGTATGCCTCTGACTCCTAATGCAGGGTTTTCCTCACAAGCGGGGTTTAAACAAGGGAGTTCTTTATCCGCTCCAACATCGAGTGTCCTTATGGTAAAGGGCTTACCATCCATCAGGTGAAGCGCATCACAGTAAAAGTGATACTGAATTTTTTCCTGCGGAATGGTGGTGGTGTTCATTAACATGAACTCTGTTCTGAACAAACCGATCCCTTCAGCGCCAACATCAGTAAGATGGCTTATTTCATTCAAGCTACCGACATTGGCAAGGAGTGCTACGCTGTGGCCATCCAGTGTCTGCGTGGGCAGATCTTTAAGCAATAGTAGTTGTTGTTTATGCGCCTCATCTTGTAGACGAAGCTCCGTTAGCTTTTCAAAGGTTTCGGCTGTGGGCTTAAGGTGAAGCTCTCCGTTGATAGCATTAAGGACGACTTCGTCGCCGTTATGGATCTGTGCCCGAGTGAAGTGACAACTTAACAGTGCGGGCAAGCCCGCACTGCGAGCTAGAATTGCCGTGTGACTGGTCAGCCCGCCGGTATTAAGTACTAAGCCTGCAATGTGCTCTAGCGGTAGCATGGCAAATTCTGCCGGAGTTAAGTCATGCGCCAGTATAATAGTGGGTTGAGTTAATTGGCTGAGATCTAGATGTTGGGCGCCACTTAGTCTCGCAATAAGCCGGCTGCCAAGGCATAAGACATCTTGCGCTCTATTAGCGAGGTAAGGATCGTCCAATTGCTCAAGTTCAGATGCTTGTAGAGCAAAAACCCTTTCAATAGCAACGGCTGCATTAATCTGCAGTTGCTCTACCTCTGTAAGCACCATCTCTAACAGTGATTCATCATCTAAAACCAGTATGTCAGCTTCTATTAAATCGTAGTGTTCAGATCCAACCTCAAGTTTTGCCAAGCCTTCTTCTAAATGACTTTTCTGTTTATTAAAGGCTTGGGTTAACTTTCGTTGTTCATCTGCTATTTGAGATGTAGGTAATCTACGGTAATCAATTTTTTCATGATGCAGGTTTAAATGCAGGGCCTGCCCAAATGCAACACCTGAAGAAACAACAATACCTTTAATAGACATGACGTAGCCTTTTAACTAAGAGTAATCAGTAATTCGGAAACTTCTTCTACGGCTTGTTCTGCTTGTTCACCGTCTGCAATCACCTTTACTTCGATACCATAATAGAGTCCAAGCGTTTGTAATTTAAATAAACTTTTTGCACTTGCTTGTTTACCGTTACATTCAACCAAAATATCGCAATCGAATGATTTAGCTTTTTTAACCAAAAGTGCAGCAGGGCGTGTGTGTATACCGTGTTTGGCGGTAATAGTGACTGTTTTCTGATACATATCTTGTTCTCTATTTAGCGCAAAACGAGTAGCTAAGTCATCACAGTGACTACCCTTGATGATTAATTATCTGATAGTTCTTTTTCTTGAGCGCTTTAGTGGCCTCGGCAAGCGTTTCTTCCTTTACTAGAATGTAATCAGTATCAAAGGTGGAAATTGCAAAGATGGATATTTTTTGCTCGGCTAGTGCGCCAGATACACTCGCCAAAATACCGGTCATTGAAAAGCCTAAAGGCCCGAGCACTTCTAAGCAACTCCAGCCATGTTCCTGTTCTAAGCTGTCCATTTCAAAAGTGGAGGTAACGACAACCGACAACTCTTCCCGTGTCTTGCCTATAAAATAGATCTCTTGTTGGAATATGTCGTTTGGCACCATTGTGTCGGGAGCCAGACTATGGATAGTAAAAAGCTGTGGGTGAACAGCTAATGTCATACGTGCCATAAATTCAATTCCGTTTAGATGAGTTTTCCAGATTGAATTTAGCTTAACATAGTTTTAGAAATGAAAAAGGGGCAAATAATGCCCCTTTTAGAGTGTGGAAATGATGTTTAGCTTACCTTGAATTGACCTAAGGTTTTTGCTGAGTTCTGGCTAATAGATTGCAAAGATACCGCGGCATGATGATTACTTTCATTCGCTTTGACAGAGACTTCAGTTAATTCGGTGATACTGCAAATGTTGCGATTAATCTCTTCTGTTACCAAAGATTGCTCTTCTGTCGCACTGGCTAACTGGGTGTTCATATCACTAATATGCGCGATTAAGGCTAAGATTTCTCCTAGGGAATCACCCACACCTTTGGCTTGGGTTTGTACTTGTTCAGACTGCTGCTGTGTACGCTCATTACTTGAGACTACCGAGCCAACACCGGATTGGATTTCAGTAATTATCTTCTGGATTTCATTGGTTGAGTCTTGAGTACGATTCGCGAGTGCGCGTACCTCGTCAGCTACAACGGCAAAACCTCGGCCATGAGCTCCGGCTCGAGCAGCTTCAATCGCTGCGTTAAGGGCTAGCAGGTTCGTTTGGTCGGCTATGCCTCTAATGACATCCAATATACTGCCAATCTGCTGTGACGAACTACCGAGTTCATGGGTGATCTGCTCTGATGTTTTGAGCTCTTCAACTAAGCGCTGGGTATTGTCTAAAGTGCTGCCCATTTTTTCCATGCTTAGCTGTGCCTGCTGCTTAACACTGTTCGCTGCATCGGCAGCTTGACTGGTGTTCGTAGCCATTTCGTGGGTGGTTGATAACATCTCGTTGATTGCCGTGGCGACGCTGCTAGTCTCTTGATGCAAATGATCAACACTGCTATTGGATTCCTGTACTGCATTTAGCAAGCGATTAGCGTCATCATCAAGACTTTTACCTAAAGGTTGTAATTGGGCGACGGTATCAGCAATTTTAATGACAAACAGGTTAAATGCTTCTGCAAGCTCTGCAACCTCATCTTTACCTTTAGTGGGTAATCTCTTGGTTAAATCGCCTTCACCTTGTGCGATATCTTTCATCGCTGCAATTGCAGCTTTTAGTGGTGCGGTAATAGAAAGATTAAGCATCAGAAAGAAACTAAAAATAGGAATTGAAATCATCAACATGATGACGAGGTAATCTATCGCCATTGAGTACATCACCGAACTGATCTCGCTTTTATAGCTCCCCGTTATAAGTGTCCAGTTCCAAGCAGGGTAATATCTAGCTTCTACCAATTTACCTTCTAACTGCCTACTTTGTGGGTTAGTGAAGTTAACCTCTCCCTTTGCGCTACCGTCGGTTGAAGCTTTAGCTACCAGTGCTGAAAGAGTTGTGTCATTTCCGGATTGGTTGATGCTCGCTATGTTTCTGCCTACTGCTTGCTTGTTTCCGCCATGAGCCAAAATAGTATTGTCGCTATCGGCAAGGATAAAATAACCGTCATTACCGAAGTTTACTTGGTCAACAAGACTTGCTGATTCAAGTTTTGCCTCTTTTTCTGAGATTTCGCCATTAAGGACTTGTTGCCTATGGGCCTCAATAATACTAACGACAGTATTCAGTTGAGCATCATTTTGCTGCAACTTCTGGGATACAAGATTGTTGTATTGCTCATTGATCGAAAAACTGGCAAACACAACAGTGCCAATCGCAGCGAGCATAAGCATTAAAATCAGTCGCTGGAGGATGGTAAGTTGTCTTAAAATGGCTGTCATAATAACTAAGCTCTACTAAAAAAAGAGTAAGCTCAATGTAGCGCTTATTTTGACTAAAAAGAACAGTTAAGATTATGTTTATTTTTAATATGTTAACTGTATCGGTTCTTTAGCCGCTTTTCATTCTTAGTCGCTTAATTACGGCTGTTAATAGTCATAGTGTCCCACTTTCACTCGTCTAGAAGTGCTAAAGAATAAAAAGGTCGCCGATTGAATGAAGACGATTGGCTAAAGACTGTACGAGTTAGCAATAATTCTCCAATTTGGCTATGTTTTTGCTTTGTTTTGTTAAAGGTTTACGGCACTATGAAAAGATTACAACAAGAAGGTTTTCATTATGCTAACAACGCAAGATTCTGTCACCACTGATGACATATTACGTAAGCTTTGTATATCAGTCTCTCATGTACTTTCTAGTACCACCAATAGCCAGATCACTCATGCTGGAATGGTGCAGTCGATTACACGTACTTGCTTAAAACCTGATTTAGGTTGTTTTTCTATTTTTGATGGTGGTTTCTCTGGTCTAGTAGTGATTAACTTCTCGGCGCCAGCAGCGATTGAGATCTATCGAGAGTATATGCTTAATATGGGCATGCCTGAGTCAGAATTGGCGTTCTCGCACACCTCTGATGAAGTCGGTAATGTGATGGGTGAGTTGATGAACCAAATGCTAGGGGATTTCATCAACAAAATCAGTAAAGAATTACAGACCTCAATTAGTCAAAGCCAGCCAAAAATGTTGACCATTAATAAAGAACTGACTATTTCGGTTGATACTAACCTTGATGAAGCGGTAGCGAGAAGGGTTTCTTTTAAAACTCAAAACAATCATATTTTTTATCTTGAGTTTGCGATGGATAAAACAGAGTTTATTAAGTTAACGGATTTCGATGCTGACGAAGATTTTGACTTAGACGATCTGTTAGCTGAGCATGGACAAGGCAGTACCCCTCAGCAGATTAAACCTGTTGCAAGCTCTAAAGAGACGCAAATGAGCAGTGCAGACGACCTGTTTGATGAGTTAGGCATATAAGCAGATTCAAATATTGCTGTTGAGCTATATTGATGAGAGTGATGCAAGTAACTACATAAAAACTACATAAAACTATAATAAAGGTGTGAAAGACATCATGGTTACAAAAGCAACGTCCATTGATATAGCTTATAAAGCAGGAGTGTCTCAATCAACAGTCTCTAGAGCCTTAAGGGACAGTCCGTTGGTTAATTTAGAAACTCGTCAACGTATCCAAGCAATTGCAAAAGAACTTAACTATAAAGTTGATAAGAACGCCAGTAACTTAAGGATGCAAAACAGTCAGACGCTTGCGCTATTGCTTTGTGAAGATCCTACCAATGATGACTCGCTGATTAATCCTTTTTTTCTCTCTATGCTGGGCTCGATTACCAGAGCTTCTGCGCAAAAGGGCTATGATCTGCTGGTTTCGTTTCAACAGTTAAGCAGTGATTGGCATGCTGATTATGAAGACAGTAATAAGGCCGATGGTATTATTTTACTCGGCTATGGTGATTTCGTTGACTACGAAAGAAAGCTTGCAAAATTATTGGAACAAAATACTCACTTTGTCATTTGGGGCGCGGAGCATAATCATAAATCGGTACTAACCATTGGTTGTGATAACCATCAAGGTGGCTTGAGTGCTACTGAGCATCTTTTGTCAAAAGGGCATCGCAATATTGCTTTTATTGGCGATTCATCCAGCCATAGTCCTGAGTTCCGTGACCGTTATTTAGGTCATTTAGCCGCACTGAAAACAGCTGGAATCAAAGAGAATAATGCCATACAGTTTGCAGCGATAAGCACTGAAACATCGGGATTTGATGCGACCAATGATTTATTGCATAGCGGTGAGACTTTCGATGCGATTTTTGCGGCGAGCGATCTTATCGCAATAGGTGCCATAAGGGCGCTTAACGCTAAAGGGTTGTCGGTTCCAGCAGATGTTGCTGTAATGGGCTATGACGATATTCCAGTGGCCAGTTTTGCTAATCCGCCATTAACGACGATTAAGCAAAATACCATGCTTGCAGGTGAAATCTTGGTTGAGAGTGTACTTAAACTGATTAACGGTGAAGAGGTATCACCGCAGCTGATCCCGACTAACTTAGTGGTGCGTCAGTCGGCGTAGCAACTTTTTAACCGCCGAGCGATAAAACATGTCATGCTCGGCATAAGGCGTTAGTTACTGTAATTAGACAAAAATCTAAATACGTTGGCTTTGCTCTGCTTTGTTATCGTTTGCATCAATCTAAACTCCGCATTTTCAATACAATGATCTTGCTTAAGATCATCTAACATTGCTAACCATAAATCGGCTGTCATCTCTGAATCCGCTAACGCTCTATGAAAAACACCATCATGTTTAATCTGCTTGTAACTGATTAAACTACCAAGTTTATGGTTTGGCGCTTCTTGATATAGCCTTCTAGCAATCAACATCGAGCAAGCAAACTGACCGTTATAACCACGTCCAATTGCGTTCAGCTCGGCATCTAAGAATCGTTGGTCGAAAGATGCATTATGGGCAACCATATTATAGTCAGCGATAAAGTCAGCAAACTGATCCATGACTTCATCACAAGGAGCTGCACTATTTAGCATTTGATTGCTAATACCGGTGTAACTCTCGATAAAACCGCTAACACGAAAGCCTGGATTCATTAGCTCTTGAAAACGTTCAATAACAATACCGTCTTGTAATTTTACCGCACCAATTTCAATGGCTCGGTCGCCTTGGTTTGGAGACAGGCCAGTGGTTTCAAAATCGAGCACTATGACTGTACTTGCATCTAGGGCTATATCATTTTGGAGGTTTGGAGAGTGGAGTGAAGCAAAAGAGTGTGCCAATGTGCAGTTCTTACCAGTAGAGTTTGTGCATATTGTAGAGCGACATTGTGGGGAGTCAATTTAAATGTAGTGCAAATTGTATTATGACTAAATCGCCAATTTATGATCTTGCCCAAATAACTTAATGCTAATGCTTGCTAGGATCGCCGCAAATTTTAGTGAGTAATAAATATGCAATTAGATTTAAATGGTATTACGCCGCAGCAGTTCTTAGAGCAATACTGGCAAAAAAAACCACTGGTGATCCGTCAGGGCTTTAAAAATTTTCATGATCTGCTTTCTCCTGAAGAGATGGCGGGGCTTGCTTGTGATGAATTGGTTGAATCTCGCCGAGTCTTCAAGGCAAACGATGAGTGGCAAGCTGAGTTTGGACCATTTGAATCTTACGAAGAACTTGGTGAAAAAGATTGGACCTTGATTGTTCAAGCACTGAATAACTGGTTACCGGAAGCAGAAGAGTTAATTCAATGTTTTGATTTTATCCCACGCTGGCGTTTTGATGATGTCATGGTGAGCTATGCCACACCTGGTGGCGGAGTTGGCCCTCATATTGACCTTTACGATGTGTTTATCTGCCAAGGCTCGGGTCGCCGTCGTTGGCGAGTTGGGGATCTTGGTCCTCACAAAGAATTTGCAGCTCACCCTGCATTGCTGCATACAGAAGCATTTGATCCGATCATAGATGTTGAATTGTTGCCTGGTGATATTTTGTATCTACCACCGGGGTATCCTCATGATGGTGTGACTCTTGAGCCTTCGATGAGTTTCTCTGTCGGTTATCGAACAGCCTCTGCGAAAGACATGGTGAGCGCAATGGCTGATCACATTATCGATAACGATCTGTGTAATGAGCAGATTGCCGATCCGGACCGTGAACTAGCTAATGGCTCTGGCGTGGTCAATCACTCCGACTTAGCTCGCATTAAGCAGCAGTTATTCAGCACGTTAGATGACAAGCTAATCAGTGAGTTTAGTGGTCGTTATCTTACTCAGTCGAAATGTGAACTTGATTTACCTGAAGACCATTTAGGTTTTCAAACTCTTGACGTGACTGAGCAGTTAAAGCAACAGCCGTTAGTTAAGCTTGGTGGCCTGCGCTGTTTGTATTTTGAAGCAACAGTCGCTGATGGCATGCTCTATATAAATGGTGAACAGATCCAACTAGGCAAAACTAAAGAGTCGTTAATCGCACTGTTATGTGACTCGCAGCAGCTAACTCTAGAGGCGCTAACTCCTTGGTTGGCTGATGATGAAGCACTCAATCAATTAACTGATTGGGTTAATGCTGGTTACTGGTATTTCGACGATATTGAGTAACTGCTAGCATTTGTAAATGCTTGACTACCAATAGAACTGGTTCAACGGTAATACTGCCATTGAACCTTTTTTATTAGTGCATTAAGTTGAGCTGCATATTTATGGATAATCATATTTAGAATATGTATTGCCAGACAGCGCCGAGCGTATCAAAATCGCTTCCGACTTGAGTGACTACCCCGGTACTAGCGTAGAGTTTAATGCTATTGCTTCTGTTAATCGGCGCCGAATAGGTGATGCCGAAACGAGAGTTCTCCTGCGAATCAAACGAGTCGATATTGTCCTTGTGGGTTTCGCCGCCAAAATAAAAGTTGGCATTGAGTGATAGCCAGTGACCTCGGCTAAAGTTGTAAATTAGGTGACCCTGTAGGGTATATTGTGGATCTTGCTCAAGCTTAACCTCATTGAAATACTCGTCATTATCACCGTAAAAACGCACAGAAGCGATTAAATCGTAATACCAGTCACCGAGTTTATGAGACATACCTAATCCTGGTCTAAATACCCAACGATTAGCACCTGCATTAAGCAGTTTATCTCTATCATAACTTCCTGTAGGGGCCGTTATTTGTAGACTCGTACCGACCACAACGCCTTGCTTCCATGCTGCAAAATCGGCAGGTTTTAAAGCTGGCGCACCATAAAAGTTCCAAGAGAGTCGAACATTAGCATCGCCATAGCCACATCTATCAGCTGTGACTCGTTCGCCTTGAAAATCAGCGCTGCCTTTATAGCAAAGTCGACTCGCGGTCATATCAATTTTCGATGATTTCCCTGCCAGTGCAAAAGTATGGGCGTAACCGATAACGGCGGCATTAATGTTGATATCAGCATTTTCGATTGGCGCAGTTGGTGCTGGTGACAGTTCACCTTCAGAATGTGCAGCGCCGACAACTAAAAAGTTCATTCCGATGGGAATGTTGGTATAGCTTCTAGGCTCTAGATCTTGCGCAGAGCATGTTGTTGCGGCTATTGCTACGCTGAGCAAGCCAATGTTGAGGAGTTGACTGTTATTTTTATTATGGCTGTTTTGCATTGATGATCCCTAACTGAAAAATGGCGCTCTCTGAGCGGTTCCACTACTCAGTTAATTCGATTGCACATACTCTAAGTTAACCAATTTATCAGTTTAATCAAGCATGTTATGCTGCAAATAATTAAAACTGTTATTTAACATATTTTGTATTACCTAAAGGGCGTTACGTGCTTACCAGAGAAGAGATAGAGCAATCGATTCATCAAGCCCTTATCAAAGTGCATCAGGATGCGATGAATGCAGCCAAACGTGCCCATGATACTGCAACCAGTAGTGAGAGTGTTGCTGAAAATAAGTACGATACTTTTGGTTTAGAGGCGTCATACCTTGCCCACGGCCAATCCGTTAGAGTTGCAGAGTGTCAGGCGGATATCACAGCTTTTGAGCAACTATTCACCTTGTTAAAGCATCGAGCTTTGAATCAATGCGATAGTCGTAAACCTAAGTTTATCGCTGTTGGTCACTTAGTTGAGCTTGTTGACGCAGAAGATATTGTTAGCTTATTGTTTATGGGACCAAGCGCTGGTGGTTTAAAAATTGAATTAGCTAAACGTAATTTTATGCTCATCACACCGCAGTCGCCTATTGGTGAAAAACTAATGTCGCGCGAAGTGAATGATGAAGTTTCGATTAATGTCGCGGGTAAACTTCATCAATATGAAATTGTTGGGATCTACTAGTCAGCGCAACAACGGAGTGGAGTCGAACAAAGACTTCTGCGATTGGCGTTTCTTATACAAAAAGCATGGGTTTTACTCAGTGTTATTGATTTTACCAAGGGAACGACCATTCGTGGCAATCAATGCCGTGATTAAAGTCCATTAAATTCCCACTGAATCGTGCACCTTCAGGTAGCACGGGTATATATTAAAAGGAATTATATGGCTTTAATGACCAGTGAACGGCTAACAATTAGACAGGTTACTGCTGCCGATGCGAACTTTATTCTGTCTTTGCTTAATGAACCAAGTTTTATCGAGGGGATTGCGGATAAGCAAGTGCATAGCTTTGAGCAAGCGGTAAAGTATATCGATGACAGTTTCACTAAAAGTTATCATGAGAACGGCTATGGTATGTACTTGGTTTCATTGCGAGAAGGCGAAGTTCCTATAGGGATCTGTGGCTTAATACGCCGCGATTATCGCGATGATTTCGAACTAGGTTATGCTTTTGCAAAAGCCTTTTGGTCTAAAGGATATGCCCAAGAAGCGGTAAAAGCGGTACTCGACTATGGTGAGACTATTCTTAAGGCAAAGGAATTTATTGCAGTGACTTCTATGGATAATGAGGCTTCGATAAAGACACTAGAGCGGCTGGGCTTTGTATTTGATAAAATTGAAAAATTGGCTGCTTACGATGAAGAGAGTCGTTTGTATAAATTAACAGTAGAGTCATAACAATGTCGAAGATATTTACCGTAGATGATTTAACTATTCGTGAGTTTGAACTTGTCGACCTAGAGACTTTTGCGCGTTATCGAGCGATGGAAGCGGTTGCTCAATACCAAAGCTGGAATGATTACTCAATAGAAAAAGCCAATAGCTTGTATGAATCGATGCAGGGGCATCAATTTGGTGAAGTAGGGCAATGGTTCCAACTTGCAATTGTTGCAACCCACAGCAATAACTTGTTAGGTGATTTTGCAATCCATTTTATTGATGCTGAGCAAGTTGAAGTGGGCTTTACTTTAGCGCCGGAGCATCAAGGTAAAGGGATTGCCACCAAAGCGTTGAATGCATTTATTGATTATCTTTTTAATGATATGAAAAAGCACCGAATAATTGCGACTACTGACTGCGACAATCACCCCTCCTATCAATTATTAGAAAGAGTAGGGTTTCGCCGAGAAGCCCATTTTATCAATAATATATTCTTTAAAGGCGCGTGGGGAAGTGAGTTCCAATATGGCTTGCTTAAGCATGAAAGAGATTCACTAAGCTTATAGATACAATTAGCTTATAGCTGCCAATAAGCTCGTTTAAGTATCGATAAAAAAGCCCGCTAGCTTGATGCTAACGGGCTTACCTTTTTTGTACTTATTTAAACCGCCTACTGCTTGAGTTTGTCAGTGACAATTGAGTAATTATCCCATACCTTTTTATCTGACATTGAGCGTACCAGCTTAATGTATTCTGCGTGAGTCCAAGCAAGTGGTGTGGCAGAGTTAGTGCCTTGAGCTGGCTTATACTGGTAACGCGTAGGGTTGCCAACGCCGTCCCATACTTGTTCCGGTAGCATTAACCCTTCATTGGCAAAAGTTTCCATTCCTTGCACATAGGTATTGATTAGCTTTTGATGGGAGTCACTATCAAGACTGTTGCTCTTAAGGGCTTTAGCAAGCTCAAAATGGCCACGTTCTCCGGTAAAAAATGGCCAAACACGACCTCGTTGCCCGGCACTGTTTTGACCTTTCTCAGCGTAGCTGTCACCGTTGACTTCATCTTCACCGTAACCATCATTACCGTAACGTCTAAAGCCTGGAATAAGTGACCCATCTTTAGCTTTAAACTGGTATTTAACTCTTAAGTTATGCTCTAGTTTTTCATCGTCTATCAGTGCAACTGTATTACTCACTGTCTTGTCATTTGCATTAGTAACGCCGTAGCGAACCAGTTCCAAAAAACCTCCGTCTAGAATAAGGCGTTGATCAAGGCCATCTCTACCATTGTTGTCACCGAGCTTAGTGTCAAGGTTTGGTTCGCCGTTTGGCGCTAAACGCACAAAATAGGGTAGGGTTTCAGTTTGGTTTGAATCACTATTAGAGCGGCTTGATGCTGCCAGTAACCCACTTGTGGTCACCATTAGTTTTGCTATTTTACTCTGCATCATTTTGGCGGTGTTTAAATAACGTTTGGCCGCTTTTTCATCGCCTGTATGATCTGCTATATCACTGGCGCTGATTAGACCTGATATTACTGCGGCGGTGGTTGAAGGTGAGTAACCTTGCTGCTCCTCCCAGCGTTCTTGCTGAGTTTTTAGTGGTGTTATATTGGTGTGATTCCAATCTAAGTTAACTTCACCACCATTGACCAAAAACTCTGCGGCAGGTTTGAGCATCTTTTTATACCAATGGCTTATTTCAGTATCGCTTAATACCCCAGCTTGCCATAACTTCCAGCCGAGCATGATAGGCATTGCAGTCTGATCTAACTGCACACCGACCCATTCAATCTGTCCATCTACATGGGTTTTCTGTAAAAACCAACCTGGTGTCCCGGTATAACCCGGAGTATTTTCAGTTACCTGAACTTTCTCTAAATACTCAAACGCTGTTTTTGGCGTTTGGCTGTCGCCCATTGCTAGAAAGGCCATCGCGCATTGATAAAAGTCCCGTGGCCAAACGGCTTTGTAGCCGGTACTGCCAACTTTTGCAGAAACCGTATCTCCCCATGGATTAGAAAGTGAGGCGATTAACGCGCCAGCATGGGTCTTGTCTTCTTGCGCTTTTAACACTAATGCACTGGCGTATAACAACTTGCCATTATCAGTAGTGGTATTAACCATGTTATTTAATGCATCGAGTGAGCTTAGATAATCTTGCCAACCCAATGCTTCTCCTTCACCGTTAAAGGCTGCGAGTACTTTGTCACTGCCTGCTGCTAGGGTCGCGTCTGTATTAGCTAAACTGATTTGCTTATCGCTGCCAAAACCGATGACGAGATCAAAACTTATCTTAGCTTGTTGCTCGCCGGCTTTTACTATTGGGCTCGGGTACTGGGCAGTGAGCACGACATTTCCTCCTTGGTTTTCATCGGAGGTTGCGCTGTACTGCCAGTTCATATCACCGTTATTTTTTAGATCGGTTAATCCATCAGAGATGCCAACAAAGCCAACACTTGCTTGGCTAAAATCAACACTTGATTTAACACTCATGACACTGCTGTTTTTATCTGTGGTGTTTACGGTAAACACTTTATTAGCAGTGTCATACCGAGCAATATCGTTTGCACCACTATTGTCGATATGCGGGTTAACCATTAGGTATGGGGTGATCCCGGATTCAAATGCAGTAAAGACCACCTTCATCATTAGTGTATCGCGGTCAGGATCAGTAAAAATATGTTTTTCTATTTGGTATTTGCCGCCTTTATCTTTATTAATAAGCTTATAGGCAAGTGATAGTGGTCTACCGAACTCATCAGTGTGTAAATACTCGATAGAGTGTTCAGTATCATCTTTTTCTGTATCAACAAAACCGTCACCGGTTACAACAAATTGCATCTCTTTCAGTTGTGCGTTGTGGATTAGACCAAACATGGTTTCAGTGATAATACCTTGGGCAAGCGAGAACCAAACCCGACTGATAGGGTTTTCAGCGCTATCTTGATAACTGCCGTCTGTATAGGGCTCATAAGAGGTGCCAATGCCGGTTTTTCCTGCAAAAGCCCATGTTGGGTCGCTTCCAGGAATTCCCGGTGCAATAGAGTTTCGCTGATTACCAGTGCTAAGTTGTGTTGTTTCACTTTTAACAGAATTTAGCTCAGTACTTTTTGCGGTACTATTTTCAGTATTACTTTCTGTATGTTGATTGTTACAGCCGGCTAGTAACAGCGCCATACTCACTGCGGCGGTAAGTACTGTTTGTTTTAATGTGATTGGACCTACCATTTGCTTCCCCAAATATGATGCTTTTTTATTTATTTTGCGTAAAACACAAAGTGTATTGTTAACGCTTTTTGCGAGTTTGATTTTCAGCAAGGATCACTGGCTATTGTCGACATTGACTCTTAACACAGCTATACCTGCTACCATCATTAGCGCGCCACCGGTGATCAGTGCGTAAATCGGCTGGCCATCGAAAAGCACTCTGACGATAAGACCAAGCACACTTGCTGCCAATAATTGTGGAATGACGATAAAGAAGTTAAATATTCCCATGTAAACGCCCATTTTCTTTGCTGGTAATGTATTTGCGAGCAGGGCGTATGGGACAGAGAGTATTGAAGCCCAAGCGATACCTATGCCTATCATTGGCAGCCATAATAAGGTGGGATCGCTGATGAACTTAAAACTAATAAGGCCGAGACCACCACAGAACAGGTTGATGCAGTGAGTCACTTTTAAACCCAGTTTTTTCGCGAGAATAGGGATGAAAATGGCCGCGATTGCTGCAAAACCGTTATAAACTGCAAAGAGTAAACCGACCCAGTCAGCACCATCGTTATAAGCTTTTGATAATACATCTTGGCTACCATAGTGATAGTCAGTCACGGCTGCTGTGGTATAGATCCACATGGCAAATAGTGCAAACCATGAGAAAAATTGCACTAAAGCGAGTTGATGCATCGCTTTGGGCATATTGAATAGGTCATCGACCACGCAAAAGATTAAGCTCTGCTTTTCACGGTTTGTACTTAACTGTTCTGTTGTTTCAGCATGACGCTTTAGTTGGTTTAATTTGGTTGCACAGTATAGCTGCAATGGACCAAAACTTAATATTCCGATACTGAGAATAAATAGCTGCTTATCCCATTCACACAACCAAATAGTGGCAGTAAAAATGCTACCTATACTTGCCCAGAGGATACTTCCGTTTCGGTACTGTGTTGCGCTACGTTGACCCGTTGTTTGAATCGGACTTTCGTCAGTGTGCTTTTCAAATTCAGCTAACTCTTCAGGTGAGTACTCTTTTGTTGAAATGACGGTCCACATTACAGCAAGGAAAAGAACAGCACCGCCAAAATAGAAAGCGTAACGTACTGAATCAGCAATCTCACCAGCGGGCGCAGTATTACTCACATCAAAATAATTACTTAAAATATAGGGTAGCGCTGATGCGATGACTGCGCCAATACCAATAAAGAAGCTTTGCATCGCATAACCAAGAGTGCGTTGCTTATTGGGCAGGTTATCGCCAACAAATGCTCTAAATGGTTCCATAGCGATGTTAATCGATGCATCCATAATCCATAGCATGCCAGCAGCGATCCATAGAGCAGGCGAGTGGGGCATAACAAAAAGCGCTAAGGTCGTACAAACCGCACCAAGCACGAAGAATGGTCGCCTTCTTCCCCATCTTCCCCAGGTGTTATCACTCAGGTAACCGATGATAGGCTGTACAATGAGTCCGGTTAAAGGCGCGGCAATCCACAGAATTGGGATATCATCAATCGATGCGCCAAGGGTTTGGAATATTCGGCTTACATTGGCATTTTGCAGTGCAAAGCCAAATTGAATGCCCAAAAATCCAAAACACATATTAAATATTTGCCAGAAGCTGAGCTGTGGCTTTTGTTGTTGAGGGTTGTTCTCAGACATTAACCAGACCTTTTCGGTGTTAGAATTATTATTGTTGGTCGAATCTTTAAAAAAATGGGTAACAACTAGCGACCTCTGCTGGCCGTTACCCTATACCTATGCTAATCAAGCGATAACCAAACGTGTTTGCGTTGTTGGGCTAAAGCTTGTTATCGAGTGGTAAAACTAACGGCCAAACCGTTAGAAACGACCATACTTTTACCGACCACACCACAAGCAGAGCATGAATAAAAGTAGGTAGCCATGTTACCCTTGAGCTTGATTTTGGCACAACAGAATACATACGTATTCATGCTGTATATTTAACAATAACAACACTTACATTTAACGGAATTGTGTCGATGACTAAAATGATGAAAATACAAGTTTTTGTTTTTATGTGCTTTTCAATCTTGACTGGTTGTAACATTGCAAATCACGGTTCATTTACCTCTGAGACATATCGTGGTGTAACTCAGTCTGTAGATCTTGTTGAATTAGGTGCTGTCGTAGGTAAAAGCTGTCAAACACAGTTTTTATATTTACTGCCTATCGATGAAGGCGTGTCGACTTTGATGGCAATTGAGCAAGCTAAGCAAAAAATTGCCGGTACCGTCTTACTTGCTGATATGATTATCGACGATACGCTGGCAATTGAATTTGGCTATTCAGAGCAGTGCATCATTGTGCATGCAACTGCAATGGGCATACTTAATCGTTAAGCTACTCTGCGTCACAAAGGGCTTTACCGGCTTTATAGCAACTTGGTTGTCTTGGGCACACGGCGCCTCTAGAGCAAATAAGCCGCGCTTCATTGTCAATACCGCGTTCTATCCAATTAATGTTAAGGATTTTTGCCACGCTTAATAGGTTTTTCTTAATATGCGTTGGCATTTCTACTGAGCCACTATTTTCGGCACAGATCTGTTTCAGCTCTGTGGCAATAGACGCAGAATCACCACCTTGGGCATCAATAGCAGGATTGAGATCGATTCCTGCGCAAAGCACGTGATTGTTTCCCGCCATATCTTCTACCTTTACTGACTCACAGCAGTAGATCCGTGGCTCTTCAGCAACCTCGAGAATTGATATTTGAGCTGAGGTACCAACTTTGGGTTCGTTGATCATTCTAAATACGGCCCAATGCTGGCAAGGATCTTCTACCACCCGCATATTGCCCCAAGGCAGAGGAATGCCGTTACCGCGATAAACCGCTTTCAATTTGCCAGGTGCGTAGGCATCAAAGTAATGCCAATGCGGGTAGGGAGAAACGACGGTCATTCGGCGCATTGCAACTGATGCCGACACACCAACCGCTTTGTTGACGTTTATCTCATAGCCGTGTCTGTCTAGTAATTGTCTGAAGGGCACTTTTGGACAAAGCAATGCACCAGCAAAGAAACTAGACTCGAAATCACGCCATGCATGCAAAATATCTTGGGCATTCAAAGTCGATGATGCAGGAGTTGTTAACTCATCGTGGGCCGCGGTATGTCTTCTTCCGGCTGTTAACACGCACTTTAAACCGTCTTTATTGTGTAAAACGCAGTGACCAATATGTACCGCAAGGTCATATTTAAGCCTTGTTGGGAACGACTTGAGCATCTTGTTGAGATAGATAGTTGATGGCGGCTCAAAGAACGAAGTCACCACATGGGCAGTATTGACCCCCATCTCATCTTCTACTTCTTGCGGGGTTCTATCGACCCATTTCAGTTTTAACCCAAGGGATTTGGCAATATCTTTTAAGTCATCTAATGCCAAAGGAAGCCGTTTTTGACCAACTTCTTCAGCTGCGCGCTCAAGATCTGGGAAGTGGTTTTGATGATGTTCTTGGTGTGCGCGGATCAATAAATGGGCAAATTCACGACCGGTAGTTCCTGTTTGTGATAGCATTTCGGGGATGGCAATCTGTAAAATATCACTCGAAAACAGAAAACTCGGCTCTAAAGCCATGCCACTTATACCACCGCGTCGACCTTTTTCTGGTGTTATTGCGTTGTCTTCAGGAACGTCATCGAGAAACCAATCAACCTCTTTTTGAAACACTGCGGCAATCACCGCTAGCATCCCAGCACTAGGGACTCGTTTACCCCGTTCAATCATCGAAAGGTAAGATACAGAGGGGGCTGACTCAGGATCGACACGCACACAGCGGGCTGAAAGATCTTCCATTGTAAGGTGGTTTCTCTTACGCAGATTTCTAATCTTGGTACCGAGAAAATGTGACTTTCTGATCAGGCTCTGATTACTTTTCATATTGTAAAATTCACATTGTAAAATTTTTATTGTGAAATTGTAGCGATTTTTACACTAGACTACAAATCAAGCAGTCAGGAAATAAACAGTTTTTTGAAAGCTTTCAAAGCAAGTAACGGCGAGTGACCTATTTTAGGAACGAATGAGGACAGGACAATGGATATATCAACAATCAATAACACTGCAAACAACCACGAGAATAATGTATATATTGGTTCGGATTTTGTTGATGTGAATGTTGTCCGTCAGGCAGCAAATGATACCTCAACACCTTGTGCCAAAATATTTTTGGATGACAAGTTTCCGCTAGCCACAGGATCGCACAAGGATGCTTGCAGCTATGTTGTCTACTACCAACAACTGCTAGTGTTTATGAAAGACGGTAGCCAAACGGGCTTACGTTGTCCGAAACAGTTTGTGGCGCTTAACGGTCATAAGAGTGAGCCTACCGCAATATTGCTTAAAGATAATGGCGTGCATGTGGAGCTAACTTTTGATAGACAAAGTGAAAGGGGCGCAGAAGATTGTGCCAACATTGAGGATATCTTAGTTGAAGGTCACCAGTACTGGATAAGCCTGGTCAATGTTGAAAATACAGTGGTTGCCTCATCGGTACTCGATCAAGAGTTTACCGCGAAAGATGGTAGCGACTACCAGCTAAAGCGCTAAATCTTGCTAAGAAAGTGAGTAAAAGAAAAAGCCCTTAATTAAGGGCTTTTTTCAGTTTATGCCATAGAAAAGGCGAGTTTTTTCTAATCAACAGCCTTAAAACGAATTGCGGTTCCGCCGCTTGAAGCAAGCTTTAGTGTGAGTATATCTGCAGCGTTTACTAGTTTGGTCTCGATGACATAGTCATAAGGATTATTTTGCCAGTTAGCGCCTTTACCATCACGGTAGATCTGCGCCTCGTAACGCATTCCTTGGGTTAAAAAATCAAGTTTTACTTCAATTTCTCTGGCGTTGTCGTCGGTAATTGCACCTAGGTACCAATCTTTTCCGTCACTTTTTCCAGCTCGTTCTTGTCGCGCAAATACCACGTACTCGCCAACTTCACCTGCCAAGGCGATACTTTGATGCCAATCGGTGGGTACATCTTTGATGAACTGAAACGCATCTTGCCGTTCAAGGTAGTTTCTAGGAAGATCCGCTGCCATCTGAATAGGGCTATAAAGTACGACATACAGAGCGAGTTGCTTGGTTAAAGTGGTTTGTACTCGATTAATCGCATCAAGTCCTTTTGGGGCAAGGTCGAATATACCTGGGGTGAAATCCATTGGCCCAGCTAACATGCGGGTAAAGGCAAGCGTTGTGGTGTGTGCCGGATTGTTCGGCGGTGTGCCCCAGGCGTTAAACTCTTGTCCACGGGCACCTTCACGAGAAATCCAGTTTGGATAGGTACGGCGCAGTCCGGTATCTTTTATCGGTTCGTGAGTGTTAATACTGAGCTGACGTTTAGCTGCCTCCTGAACGCTATATAGATATTCGTTCGCCATAAATTGACCATCATGCCATTCATGGCGAGTAATACCGTTTTCATCTATACGCTTAATATCGCCGCCATCAGCGACATAGCCGGTCTTTATCTGACTGACGCCATGCTGTTGGTAAAGATCGTAGGCGTCTTGCATCTGATTTCGGTAGTTTGTCACTGAGCCAGAGGTTTCGTGATGGCCAATTAGCTTAACCCCTTTTTGGTTGCCGTAATGACTCACCGCATCAAGGTCAAAATCGGAGTAGGGTTGAGTAAAACTGAACACGTCACCATTATGGAACCAGCTGCCATCCCAACCATGATTCCAGCCTTCTACTAACACACCATCGAAGCCATTATTCGCTGCAAAATCCATATAACGCTTGGTTTCGCTGGTGGTGGCGCCGTGCTTTTCACCTGAGCCCCAAGTATTCTCATTAAGGTGCATCCCCCACCAAATACCGACATATTTCCCTGGCTCTACCCAGCTTACATCGCCAAGTTTATTGGGTTCATTCAAATTCAGAATTAAGTGCGAATTTAATAAACCTGCGGCGTCATCGCTTATCTGAATAGTACGCCATGGTGAGAAAAAGCCCGCTTGAGTTTTGACCAAACTGCCGTCAGACCAGGGAGTGAGATCAGCTTTTAATTTGCCGCTACGACGTTGATTTAGAGTCATCGAAGCGTAATCGACCAGTGCAGCTTCGTGAATACTCATGTGCACACCAGAATTAAGCCTAAAAGTGAAGGGAGTGTGTACATTAGTCACTTTGTCTAAAGCGCTGTTGCTGTATAGGTACTCATAACGATTCCAGCCTCTTGCTGGGATCCACCAGGCTTGCGCTTTTTCGGGCATTGGAACAGAAAATTCTGTTAATTCATTGGTGATGGTTAACTGACTTAGCTCAGCTTGTTTTGGCAGCTCATATCGAAAGCCGATACCGTCATCAAAGGCTTTAAAATGCAGTTTAAGCTTATATTTGCCGTTGCTCAGGGTGATGTTAGCTTGGTTGTAATTGTCTTCTATCCACTCTTGCTCACCCCATGGTTGCTGCCAACGATTTTGAGTGTTGCCTAATTTGCTTTTCTCGATGGTAAAGCCTTGAGCCAATTCACCTAATGATTTAAATACCAATCCAAGACGTGAGTCGGTGATGACCTTTTTTCCATGAAACTCAACGTTATATTCTGGCTGGCCATTGTCATCAAAAATAGACACCACTATTTGTTTGTCGGGAGAGGTTACTGAAACCGTTTTAGCCACTACAACATTGCTTAACGCCGTACCTAGTATTATTGAAGTGATGGTCGCCAGCTTAGATAATGAACGCTTTTTAGCGTGGAAAGTCTTTTTTTGTATTGCGGCGTTATCATGGTACGAAAGTAATGTAGAGCGCAGTGAGTACATGGTGCCATCCCTGTGTTTAATTTATTGTTATAGTTCTGTCGTGCAAGTTTTATTGAAGTTATGCTGCTGTTAGCATACTAAGTTGAACCTTAAACTTGCTGCAATGGCTTGCATACGTATTCAGATGGGCAAGTTAGTTGTATAGCCGTAAAGTTATTTCTAGCTTTTCAGGTAAATGACAAAGCCCGTCTATACGGGCTTTGTATTACTTTTTATTGGTATCGATATTGGTATTTAGTGATGATTAACCATCAGTACTTTTGACTCATTAGGCGCAAGGGTCAAAGCGACGGCTCCCTTATCATCAATAACTGTCAGTGTGTACTCCTGGCCGCTTAATGACTTTTGAGGTTCATTTAAAAGGTCCACCAGCGCTATTTGCTTAGCGTTAATCTTCCACTTCGAGATGAGTGAATGTGGTAGTTGTAAGGTAAACGTCTTACCGTGTTGCTGGCTAAAGTTACTCACAATAATTAATTGCTGCTCAGCATTGTATCGGCTAAATGCAAATGTTTGCTCATCATAGCCAATCACTTTGTTTGCGCGGTTAAAACTATCGAGTTCGACATACTCACCTGTTAGTGCCGATGCGCTATGGCTTAGGTTGAGCAGCTTTGTGTAATATCGTCTTAGTTCAAGTTCTTTTGCCGTTGATTGTCCGCCATCAAATTTGCCGTTGTTCATGTAGCGCTGATGGGCTGGAACGCCGATATAATCGAAAATACTGGTACGGGTAGGACTACCAAAACCTGCTTTCACTGCTGCTTTTTCACCAACATCTTGTCCGAAATAAATAAGAGTAGGGGCGGAGCTTATGGTAGTTGAAACTACCATAGCGGGCAGTGCCGCAAAAGCATCATCAGCAAAATCGGCACTAGCAATCCTTTGCTCATCATGGTTTTCCAAAAAATGCAGCATGTTTGATGAGATATCACTGACTAAGGCTTGTTTCTCTGCGATAGCGGCTGTGCTTTCTTGCCCTTGAATAATGGCTTTTAGCGTATCGTACATATCCACTTTATCGTACAGATAGTCCATTTTCCCGAGTCGAATATAGTCTCGATAAAGCGCTGGATTATAGACTTCAGCTAATAAGAACGCCTCAGGGTTTGTGTGTTTAATATTGGCGTTTAGATAACTCCAAAATGCCACTGGCACCATCTCTGCCATGTCATAACGAAAACCATCGATACCCTGAGCTAGCCAAAATTGAGTGATTTGTTTGAATTTCACCCAAGAGTCTGGAATGCGTTTGTCTTTAAAAGGCAGTGCTTTGTCTTCAGTTTCTATTGATAACCAATGCAGATAGTGGACGTTAGCGTCTTGACTTGCTAGTGAAGATGGCAGGCTAGGGAAGTCGTAACTGCCGTCTGGTTTTACACCATAATTGATTTTCACGGTTTCGTACCAGTCATTTGCATCCGGCTGCGCTGCGCGAGAGCCATTGCCGGTCCATTTCGCGGGGAACTCAATAAATTTACCATCGGAAAGGGGATGAGCTTCTCCACCTAGCGGTGCATTTTCTTGTGTTAACTGAGGGACTTTGAAAGCTTTTGCAGTTAGTTCACTGGCAGTATCGTCTACCACATAGTAGAAGTTGTTTTGTCTTTTATAACTTGTACTGGTGTCATCATTAACGCCGAAGCTGCTAACGCCATGTTGGCCATAGTTAGATTGATAAGCTCTAGCAACATGATTTGGCACGATGTCGATGACGACCTTCATACCATTATCATGGGTGCGTTTGATTAAGTCTTTAAACTCTTGCAGCCTGTTCTCTACATTATCAGCAAGATCTGGGTTCACATTGTAGTAATCTTTTACAGCATAAGGGGAACCTGCGCGTCCTTTAACGACATCTGGGTCATCGTCGCTAATACCATAGGTTTTATAATCAGCAACCAAAGCATGATGGGGGACGCCGGTATACCAAATGTGGGTGGTACCGAGGGCTTTAATACTTCGTAGCGCAGTGTTATCAAAATCACTAAACTTTCCAACACCGTTTTGCTGTTTTGTTCCCCACGGTTGATTGGTGGTGTTTTTGTTGCCAAACAAGCGCGTGAAGACTTGATAAACCACCGGCTTTACTTGTTTATGCGTCGAAACAGTGCTTTTGTTTGCAGGTGCTTTTTCTGCAGTGTTTACGTCGCTATTCGTTGATGATTCTGTGCAACCGATTGCAAAAAACGCAGGTAAGACAAGACTGACTATTAACGCGCTTTTTGATACTTTTAGTTTGCTCTTTTCAACAGCATTGTTAATACCACATACATCAACCAACTTTGTTTTAAACGTCATAAAATCTAACCCTATCCATTGATTTAGTTGTTCTTATTGATTAGTTTAGGCTTAGTACTAACACCGAGTTTGCAGGGCTTTTTAAGCTATGTAAGGTATTTTGCGATTGACCTGTTATCACATCGGTTGCAGTTGAAAAGTTTTTCAACTGTGTTTTGAATCTTTCACTATCTAGAGTTATCTGCTCATCGTTCTTGTTCATCACGACCATCACCGTTTCTGTCTTATCCGCTCTAAAGTAAACATAAACGCCGTTTTCTGGTACGTAATGAATCAGCTTACCGTTAGCAATGGCAGATGAGTCTTTTCTAAAATTGAGTAATGTACTAACAAAATGTTGGGCGTCCAACTGTTGCGAGTTTAATCCCTGCTGTGTCATCGCATTGCTAGCGTCGGATGACCAACCACCGGGGAAGTCAGCTCTTACTGCACCGTCGTGGCGACCCTCTACCGGGCTTTGCATTAACACTTCTGTGCCGTAAAAAATCTGCGGAATACGATTGGACGTCAATGTGTACGCCATTGCCATCTTGTAACGAGATAAATTGTTATCCAAAAGGCTGAATAAACGGTTGGTGTCGTGGTTGCCTTCAAATAACACTAGATTAGTTGGGTCGGCATAAACGACATCATTTGCCATCATCTCATATAATTCAATAAAACCTTTGTCCCAAGATTCTGGATGATTAAAGGCTTTTAGCATGGTCTCGTAGAGTGGGAAATCCATTAGACTTGGAAGGTAGGAGACATAGCCATCTTGGTTTATTTTTCCTGCTTGCCAATAGGAGACAGTTATGGGATTCGCAGTCCATTCTTCGCCTACTATATTAAACTTGGGGTACTCAGCCATAATTGCTTTTGACCATTGCGCCAAAAATTCTTTATCGGCGTAGGAGTAGGTATCTTCACGGATCCCAGATAAATTAGCATACTCAACCCACCAAATACTGTTTTGAATCAGGTAGGTTGCTAGTTTTTCGTTCGTTTGGTTTAAATCTGGCATGCTATCAACAAACCAGCCATCGACGAAGTTGCTCAAATCGCTTGGCGCAGAGTAGGGGTCTTGTACTGTAGTACGACGATGAGTGGTAAAAGGCAACTTACTGGTATTGATGGGCTGATTAGCAGCCAAACCATTTATCCAGGTTTTGCTAGGAATATCTGTCATCCACCAATGGTTAGAGCCGATATGGTTGACGATGATATCTTTGATGATCCCAATGCCCCTATCTTTAGCGGCATCACTAAGTTGACGGTAGTCCGCATTACTGCCAAAACGCGGGTCAATCTTGTAGTGATCTGTTGTTGAGTAGCCATGGTAGGAGTATTGCTGCTGATTATTTTCAAGCAGTGGGTTGACCCAAAGCTGGGTCACACCAAGCTTTTGTAAGTAATCTAGGCTATTAATAATACCTTGTATATCACCGCCATGACGGCCATCTTTATCTGCTCTATTGACCTTTTCAAGCATTGAGCTGTGATTATCATTTGATGTATCACCGTTAACGAAGCGATCTGGAGTAATTAGGTAGATGACATCGCTGTTATCGAAGCCTTGTCGCTGGCTAGAACCAGTCCGTCGTTGTTTGATTTGGTAATCAAACTGATGCATTTGAGTCTTATTTTTTGTTAGCGACAGAGTGATGGTCTGCGCTTTAGCATCTTTTAGAGATAACTTTATAAATAAATAGTTTGGATTTTCTGTGGTTGATTGCTCAACAATATTGATATTTGAACGAGTCCGTAAGGATGCTTGCATTGACGCGATATTGTCGCCGTGAAGCATCAGCTCAAGCGTTGGATTGACCATATCCGCCCACCAGAACTCCGGTTCAACTCTAAGCCGCTCTGTTTTTAACGTTTGCTCTATGGTTGATGATGACAGGTTAGCTGCCTGACAATCTTGCATCAAAGCAGTACAGAAAAGTATCGAAATCGTTGGCGCGGTAAGCCAGTTTAGAGATGAGTTCATTATCAGAGCCTTGTTGCTTATAGAGCCTTTTAAATCAAAAAAGCCTACTTCTTTAGAGAAGTAGGCTTTGGTTAACTAAGCTTACATGCTGTAGCTAAATCCTAAGTAATATTGACGACCGAAAGTTTGAATGGTTCCAGTTTGTTGTGGCTGACCAAAGTAAGTTTTGTTTGGTTCGTCAGTAAGGTTGTTCACCTGGAACAATAGCTTTAAGCCATTTTCCATCGCATATGATGCTTGATAGTCAAATATTGTTTCTGCATCAAAGAAAGCGAGTTGAGATTCAACTGCAACTTGTTCTGAAACATATTCACTTCTGTAGCGCATGCTTACGCGAGTATCAAAACCTTCCAGTGTATAAAACAGTGTTGTGTTAGCAACATGTTCTGATAAACCAGGAAGAGGGATAGCAAGTGATTGACCACTTAAGTCAGTTTCAAACTCAACTTCACTGTCTGAGTAAGAGTAACTACCTGTGAAACCTAAGCCTGCAAATGCGCCTGGTAAAAAGTCAAAGATTTGCGTGTAAGCAAGTTCAACACCACGGATATAGCCGCCATTGTCGTTATTGATGGCTGTTTGGTATTGACCTTCATCCTTAACCACTGGGAATTCAACGCCATTATCGACAATAGTATCTGGAACAATAAAACCAGCTTGCTCAAAATCAAATGGCTGAATCGTAAAGTTGTTGATAAACGACTTAATGTCTTTGTAGAAAACGGCTAATGCAATTGCGCCTTCGCTGTCTTCAAAGTAATGCTCGTAAGACAGATCAAATTGGTCTGCATAAAACGGGTCAAGTAGCGGACTCGTATTACCCCATGCGTTGTACTTTTTGTATCCTGGTGTCGCTGAGTCATCATACCAAGAGCCCATACCCGACTTTAACTTATCGATAGGTGGGCGAGCCATAACTGAAGCTGCGGCAAAACGAATTTGGTCATTATCAGTAAGGTGAAAGTTCAAGTTAATTGAGGGTAGGTAATCGGTATAGGTTTTACCGACTTCGTTGCGAACATAATCGGTACTAATCACACCTTTTTCATCGGCGATCTCTTCACCTAAACCAAAACCAACTTGTTGTAAGCCTTTGCTCGACTGATCGGTATTGACGACACGTACACCGATATTACCGGTAACGGGTAAGCTGCCGATCTCCATATTGAGGTTAGCCTGCACATAACCGGCTAGTACGTCTTCATTAACTGAGCCACTTTGGATCATGGTCCAATTATTATCCCAATTTGCTGTTGGAGTAAATGGATCCTGCCCGGTAGCTGCAAGTTGTTGGTTAACTAAATCAACCGCTTTATTAAAATCAATTTTAAGGAAACTTGGGTAGTTTGAAAGATCGCCACCGAAGTTAACTACGTCGGTCATATCATCGGTTAGGTGAAGAACCGGTTGATTGCCTGCGTTGTCGCCAAATTCGAAGCCGTATCCCGCTTGTGAGCGCTGCGCGTTAAATTCTCGCTGTGAATATCGGACGCCAAAATCAACAGAAGAGATAAAGTCGTTATCTAATACATAGTTAAAATCGAGTTTATATGCGATAAGATCGTTTTGTTGATCGTAAGGCCACATACCCACTTCTCTAAGTCCTAGAGTGGCTGTATCGGTATAACTTTTGTCAAAGCTGACATCTGCTGGATTAAGACCGTTTAATTGGTAATCGATCGACTCTGAAGCACGGACTTGATTATCGATATCGTCATAAATAACCGCTCTGGTGCCGCCATTAACGAACTCACCATCAGCTTTTGAGTAACTAATATCTGCCGCAACGGTAAGTGCATCGCCATTATTCCAGGTGACGTTAAACGCACCTGAGGTGAGGCTAGAGTATTTAGAATCGTTATCATTGACAACAAATACGGCAAAGTTGTCGGTTCCATCAGTCGATACTGTGCCGCCAGTCATTGAACCGTTTTGGACTGTAGCGTTACTGATCTCGCCATTTTTAAGCGATTTTACGCGAAAACCGCGGGCAAAGTTTTCTGAATCAAATTTGGAGTGGAATACATCGCCTTTGATGCTCCAGTTATCATTGGGTTGCCAATGGATTGCACCCATATAGCCATCGCGAGTATCTTCGCCGCCTTTTTGTTGCATCTCAAAGCCTTCGCTGATTGATTCTGCTTCTCCGTCACCATTAACGTCGCGTGAATCATCATTGAACCTAAGACCAATGAACTGACTGGCTACATAAGGTTGGTAGAGGTGAGCGTAACCAACGGCAACGCCTAAAGTATCTTCTAAGTACTTACCTTGGTAAGAAAAGCTTAAACGATTACCAAATTGTTCTGCATCAGCGATATCTGCTGCTTGGTCATTGAAACTTCCGCGCATGTTGACGACAAAAGAGTGCTCTTTTTCATTTTGTAACGGATCTGCAGTTTTAAGTTCTACGGTACCTGCAACACCACCTTCAATCAGTGAAGCCTTTTGTGATTTGTAGACTTGAGCTTGAGTGATCAATTCTGATGGGTATTGGTCAAATTCTACTGCGCGTTTACCGCCGGTAGTCACCTGTTCACGACCATTTAACGTTGCGAAAACGAAATCTCCGTCTAAACCGCGAATATTCAAACCACTGGCTTGACCACCCGTTCTGACTGCAGTTACACCAGGTAGCCGAGTTAGAGCATCAGCGATAGATTGATCAGGCAAGGCACCTAAGTCATCCGCAGAGATGCTTTCTGAGACGGTATCAGCAAAGCGTTTTACATTAAGCGATTTAATAACGCTGGTTCTAAAACCTTTAACTTCAATAACTTCTATTTGCTCTTCTTGCGCTTTATCGTCTTTTTCTGCTTTGGCTTCTTCTGCAGCATAACTGCTCATACTCGCGCCAGCAGCGACTAATGCTAAGGTCAGCACGCTAGGTTTAAATTGCAACATCTTCATCCCCTTTAACTAGACTGTCGGCTAGTTACCTTTTTTTAATTATCACTGACGTTGTAACGAGTTTGGGTACAGAAGCGCACGTGTTACAACATTTTTGCAGCGTTTATAAGTATATTGTTGCGCAACGGTGAAGATATTACTCCCGAGATTCTGACCATAACAATGTTATGCATACGTATTCAATCTTTTTGCCCGTCTAAAATAACTGCGAATGGTTGTTTTTACTCATAGGTGTTAATGCGTAAATGTGTTCGTTAGTACTTGTTTTAATGCATAATATCCCAGTAATAAAGTTTATTATTTATCAACTGGTTTATTGCATACGTATGCAGAGATATTGAACCCTATTTCGCAAATCACGTATGCTGCCAACATTCTAACAACAAAAGCGACCAATCTTTAGGTGGCAACATTGTTTTAACTAACGGTTGGATTTG
Source organism: Shewanella sp. c952 (assembly GCF_019654975.1). Lineage (GTDB taxonomy): Bacteria > Pseudomonadota > Gammaproteobacteria > Enterobacterales > Shewanellaceae > Shewanella. The sequence goes on along the minus strand of NZ_BPEW01000004.1, from coordinate 140,179 downwards.
TTAGTTTTAAATATTGAGTGTTAAGGGGCAAGAATGGATCAACTTACATGGTGGCGAGGCGCTGTCATCTATCAAATCTATCCACGTAGTATGTTGGATACAAATGGTGATGGAGTTGGAGATCTACAAGGGATTATTAAGAAACTGGATTACATTGCTAGCTTGAATGTGGATGCAATTTGGGTATCGCCTTTTTTTACCTCGCCAATGAAAGACTTTGGTTATGATATTAGTGATTATCGAGACATTGACCCAATGTTCGGTAACATGGCTGATTTTGATGAACTGATTGCCAAAGCACACTCATTGGGCATTAAAGTTGTTATTGACCAGGTGCTTAGTCATACGTCCGATCAGCATCAATGGTTTACAGAGAGTAGACAAAATAAAACCAATGCCAAACAAGACTGGTATGTTTGGGCCGATCCGAAAGAGGATGGAACAGCCCCTAATAATTGGCTAGCGATTTTTGGCGGCTGTGCATGGGAGTGGGAACCTAGGCGTCAACAATATTACTTGCATAACTTTTTAACCAGCCAACCCGATCTTAACTTTCACAACCCGCGAGTCCGCTCAGCCGTATTAGCCAATGTGCAATTTTGGTTAGATAAGGGCGTTGATGGTTTTAGACTCGATGCGATTACATTCTGCTTTCATGATGATCTTCTACGTGATAACCCGGCAAAGCCCAAAGACAAGCGTCAGGGGCGCGGTTTTAGTGAAGATAATCCCTATGCTTATCAGTATCACTACTTCAACAATACTCGCCCTGAAACTGTTAGTTTTATCGAAGAGTTGCGGGCACTGATTAACCATTATCCCGGTGCGGTAACCTTAGGTGAAGTCTCTTCAGAAGATTCCTTAGCCACAATGGCTGAATACACCCAAGGTAATGACCGATTACATATGGCTTATAGTTTTGAGCTATTAACCAATGACTACAGTGCAAGTTACATTCGGGAGACCGTTGAAGCGCTAGAAGGCCGGATAGGGGATGGCTGGCCATGTTGGGCTATTGGTAACCATGATGTACAGCGGGTGGCAACGCGTTGGGGTCAAGGGCGAGCAACAGAAGATATGATAAAGATGCTTAATGCCTTGTTATGTTCGCTTAGAGGCAGCGTTTGTAGTTATCAAGGTGAAGAACTTGGGTTAACTGAAGCCAAAATAGAGTTTGAGCAACTACAAGATCCATTCGGTATTGCATTTTGGCCAATGTTCAAAGGTCGCGATGGCTGCCGTACACCAATGCCTTGGTCTAAAGATTTAAGCAATGCAGGTTTTAGTGATGGCGTGCCTTGGTTACCTGTTGCCAAAGAGCACTATTCATTGGCGGTTGAAAGCCAAGAGTTGAATAAGGATTCAATTTTAAACAGCTATAGAACTTTCCTTGCCTGGCGAAAACACCATCCAGTGCTTATTGAGGGCGACATTCGCTTTATTGATACTCCTGAACCAATACTGTGTTTTATTCGTAGCGATGACGAAATCAGCTATTTAGTCTGTTTTAATTTGGGTGAAAATGAGCTATCAGTTGAGCTACCTGGTTTTGAAGTGGAACGTGAGTTTAACGCCCATGGTTTAGCCCGATCTACCCTTCTGAACGGAGTGTTGACATTGCCACCCTACGGCAGCTTTTACGCCAAACTTGCTAGAGTCTGTTGATTTTTTATGGTTGTTTTTACGCCGATTTATTGGCCATTTTGGCAAGGACGAGGCTATGTAGGGTAGTTATTCCCAACAAATAGCCTTTAACGTAGAAAAAATTCCCAAGAAATGCTGTCCTTTGGATTCGTTTCATTGCTTCTATTCTTTTATGACTTGAATGAGTTATGAGCGCTTCACTTAGTTGGCTAAGCGTCATCGCTCAAGCCTTGCGTTAGAAGCATTATTCCATACGGTAAAGAATCGAACAAAAACTCAGCTCGAAAGAACAGCAGACCCTAATACTTAGTCTTTAAATGACTTTAACTTAAGAAGATTGACCTGATAAGAGAGAAAATAATATGGCTTCATCTTTTAGTTCTAATACAGCGACTGTAGCATCGGGTGATAACGGCAGTTATCGTTTTGCTTTGGTTTCACTCACTTCACTGTTTTTTATGTGGGGTTTTATAACCTGTTTAAATGATATTTTGATCCCGCACTTGAAAGCGGTTTTTTCGCTTAGCTATACAGAAGCAATGCTCATCCAGTTTTGCTTCTTTGGCGCATATTTTTTAGTTTCTGTGCCTGCAGGCAAGTTGGTTAAGACAATGGGCTACCAGCGTGGGATTATCACTGGGCTTGTTATTGCAAGTATAGGATGTGCATTGTTTTATCCTGCTGCGGCGCTGGCGGTTTACCCACTATTTCTTGGCGCACTGTTTGTGCTCGCATCTGGGATCACGATTTTACAGGTTGCAGCTAACCCCTATGTGAATGCATTAGGTAGTGTTGAAACTGCGTCGAGTCGCTTGAATTTAACGCAAGCATTCAATGCGTTAGGTACAACCTTTGCCCCATATTTTGGTGCAATCTTAATATTGTCTGTCGCAGTAGAGGCTCAATCAGGGCTTTCGCAAATGCAAGCTGAAGCAGAAGTGGTCAAATTACCGTATCTACTGTTGTCTGCAATGTTAGCCGGTTTAGCGATTATATTCTCAAAGCTGAAACTACCGGTCATTACAGCTCATTCTGAGTCAGCTGTTGAAGGTGTCGCCGATAAAAACGGTAAAACCAGTGCCAGTCAGTACAAACATTTAGTACTCGGTGCGGTTGGGATATTCGTCTATGTCGGTGCAGAGGTTTCGATAGGTAGCTTTTTAGTCAACTTTCTTGGTGAAGAGCATATTGTCGGTATGAAAGAAGCTGACGCTGCAAAATATATCGCTTACTACTGGGGCGGGGCAATGGTCGGTCGATTTATTGGTTCGGCGGTAATGCAAAAAATCCCTGCAGGAACGGTATTAGCTTTTAATGCATTTATGGCCGCTAGCCTAGTTGTTGTTGCGATGAATACCTCTGGTGAAATTGCAATGTGGTCAATACTTGCGGTTGGGCTGTTTAATTCAATAATGTTCCCAACTATCTTTAGTTTGGCGCTACGTGATTTAGGCCCACATACCTCTCAAGGTAGTGGCTTTTTATGCTTAGCTATTGTAGGCGGTGCGGTCGTACCGCTGCTACAAGGTGTAATGGCCGATAGTATGGGGATCCAACCTGCGTTTATCCTACCCGTTATCTGCTATGGGTTTATTCTATACTATGGAGTTAAAGGTTCTAAACTATAGGATTTGAGGTTAGCGATACCGCGCTTGTAAGCGCATAAGAAAAGCGACTTGTTTGAAGTCGCTTTTTTATTGCGACTTTTCGCGAGTAAGCTTGCGTATTTAGCACTTTGCTCCTATGATCGCTGCGATTTCTTTCTACGGTAACTTTTTAATGTTGAATTCGTCTTTATCTCCTAGCTCTACAGAACTTGTGATTAGTATTCTTGACCTTGTATTAAAAGAGGGCAAGCCACTGGATCGCGCTTATTCGCAGCATTTTTCGGGGCTGCAATTAGAGCCTTCTGAACAAGGGCGGATCACTCTTGTAACCGGTGATATCTTAAGACGTTTGAATCTTTACTGCTTTTTGTCTGACGTAAAGGCTGAAGAGATGGCAAGAATGGGGTCGCGTTTGTTGAACGTATGGCATCTATTCCACCAGTTACCGTTACCAAAAATGAAATACGCTTTACAAGTCGATGAACAAGAACTGGCTACACGTATTGAAACCGCAAAACAGCAACCGGTGTTGTGGGATGGTTGTCCTGACTGGCTAAACGAGATGGGGCAGGCGCAAATGGGCGACCGCTGGCCTGCAGAACGTGCAGCGCTTAACAAGCCTGCTAAACGTTTTTTACGTGTTAATACTCTTAAATGTACTCGTGATGAATTAGCAAAAAAACTACGTAATGAACGGGTGCAAACTGTAGAAGTTGAAGGCGTCGACACCGCTTTAGAGGTGGTATCCGATTCAGCACTGTTTAGAACGGAGTGTTTTAAGAAAGGTTGGTTTGAGCAGCAAGATGCAGGCTCGCAACTTATTGCCAAAGCGCTTGACGCTAAACCAGGTATGCGTGTTGTTGATGCGTGTGCCGGAGCGGGTGGTAAGACACTGTCTATTTCTGCCCAAATGGAAGGCAAAGGCCGGTTGCTGGCGATGGATGTCGAGCAATGGAAACTAGATAACCTTAAACAGCGTGCTCGTAGAGCTGCAGCTCATAATGTTGAGACACGCATTATTGCTAGCAGCAAAACGATTAAGCGTCTTAAGCTATCCGCTGATCGAGTGTTACTCGATGTACCGTGTTCAGGTCTTGGTGTACTCAAACGTAATCCAGATGCTAAATGGCGTGATACTCCTGAGCGGCTACCTGTTCTGGTAGCTTTGCAAAAGCACATTTTGCAAAGCTATAGCAGAATGGTCAAAGTCGGCGGTATTTTAATTTATGCTACTTGCTCTATTATGCCTGAAGAGAATCGCGATCAAGTAGATGCATTTTTAGCTGAGAATAAACATTTTCGCTTTATTGAAGATGAGAATATCAGTCCTGCTGAAACGGGATTTGATGGTTTTTACTACGCGAAACTAGAGCGTATCGCTGAAGCATAAAACTAACTTTGCAAAATCTAAAAAAGAGCGCTTGATGCGCTCTTTTTGTTAGCTAATACTCAATGAGCTAGGGTGTTACACCTTAAGCACTATACCACTATTGAATAGTGGTTCCCTTTGGGAAAATGTTATTCACCTTGCAACGTGACCAAGACTTTTCTCGACCCGCCAAAATCCCTATGTTCGCCTAAATATATACCCTGCCAAGTTCCAAGGTTGAAGCGCCCATTGGTTATCGGAAGCGTTAAACTGACGCCAAGCATACTTGATTTGAGATGTGCCGGCATATCGTCATCTCCCTCATATGTATGGGTATAGTAGGCCGCACGCTCAGGCGCTAACCGATTTATAAAGGACTCAAAGTCAACTCGCACACTTGGATCTGCATTTTCATTGAGTGACAGAGATGCCGAGGTGTGTTGTAGCAATAAATGTGCGGTACCGACTGTAATCTTATTAAGTGTAGGTAAGCCACGCTCAATTTCGTCAGTGATTAAGTGGAAGCCTCTACTTCGAGCAGATAAAATGATACTTTTTTGTAGCCACATAGCAGCAGTCTTTTAGTAAATTCTTACTATAAGCTAACAGGGCCAAAGGGATAAAGTAATATTAATTATTTCGACTAACTTGCTGTGCATTATCGTTCACTTCGGTGGATAAGTTTGCACACCTATTCATTTTATCAAAACCAAAGTCGCCTTTATAAAACAGGCAGAGACTCATTAGCATCTTGTGAATCTGTAAATCGTTCTCTTCGTCTTCTATTACTCTCACACTGTTATTGGTAAAATCCATGAAAACCAAACTACTTAATTTTGGTAGTAAAGCAAGTTGATAGTCTCTGTAATAAACAGAACGTTGCTTACGGGCGAGTAAGCTTATATAGTCACTGGGCTTCATTACAGCTTCACCTGATGAGCGCACAACATAATTTTTTCCTACTTCTGATACGACTTTTTTTTCATCAATAAAGCTAGCATTCATTGCTTTTGATGGTAATGATGACTCTACAAATACAAATCGTTCTTTTACAACATTCGATTCTTTATTTGGTAATGGAATCCCATCAAATGTAACTGGTAATTTTAAATTTAGCTCTTTATTTATAGTAGGTAAAATATCTACAAGTGAAAAAAGCCCATCAATAATTCCAGGTTTGTTAATAGCCTTGCTGTTCTTGAATTGCACTCTTGCTAATAGAACTTTAGTTTGCTTTTGATCTAACACGTTTGTGCCATGTCCCCAAGATTGAAGGGAAGGGCTGGCAGCAGTGCCTAGAGTATTGAGATTCTCGCCTAATTTGAACCCCTCCCCATGATCTGAAATTACGTATACGATAGAATTATTTAAGTAATTCAGGCGTTTTAAATCTTCAAAAAAATTCTCAATTTGTTTATCTACCTTTGTTAACATTGATTTATACATGAAATGGCTATAGTTTCCTTTCCATTTAGTTGAATCTTGTTCTATAAAATCAGAAGAAGTATAGGGCCAATGTAGTTGACAAAAATGAACGGATAGAAAATTAGCTTTGTTCGGATTTAATTTATAAATTGTCTCCTTGTTAAATGCAGAAGGAGAATATGACTTCCCATATGCTCTGTTATTATTTAAATAAGGAAAGATAACATCTGAATAAGGGTGGTTCAACAGTACGTTGATATAAGGGAAATCTGAGAAACTAGAGATGAATGCATCGGCAGCACCTATTTTTGGCCCTGCTGTAGACTTAAAACCATAGGACTCATCAATCTGATTGAACCTTCTTTCATCCATTGCATACGTAGTATGGTAACCATCTTTATTAAGCGCCTTCACAAATGGAATAGTTTTGTTAATTAACTCTGGTGGCGCCAAATTAAATCTTGCTCCGTTTGTTTTTGGGTACTGACCTGTTAGGATGCTCATCCAAGCCACATAAGTTCTACTCTGAGGACTATAGCTGTTTTTGTATATGGTAGATTTATAAAGTAAATTGTTAATAAATGGAGCATGGTTATCCCGTTGATTTTCATAATGAAGATGATCAGGCCTTAGCCCGTCGATTCCTACTATTATTATATTGGGCTTATCAAGTTTTGATTGTGGAACCTGAAGTGTACCGATTGGATAAATAATAAGCAAAGCAAGTGAAATGATAAAGCAAAATATTAACTTTCGGTGTTTTAACTGGCTTACACCCATGATAAAAATAAAAAGTAATATACTACCTGTTACAAATAAAAAGTATGGAGATGAGAATGAATTACTTCTAAAGTAAGCGGTAATAGACGTGGGGTATAAATATGAATTTAGACCCACTATAAAAGTAATGTGACTCAAGGTCAGTAGTATTAATATTAGATCGTTTTGGAATTCATTACGGTCCTTCATTCTAATGGAGTAATAACTAATTGTAATTAAGGCTGCCCAAAAAATGTGGATGAGGAGTAATATTAATAAGTAATAACCGATATCTTTTATCAAACCTATACTTTTAAAATGCTGTATATCTAAATGTGTCATCGCATTTGCGATAGAAAAAGGAGAATAAGGAAGAATGGTACTTCTATAGTTGATGAGTAACACCGTAAATAAAAACAGCAAACCTGTCGCTCTCAGTAAAACCCTAAATGCATTGTTGTTATCATTTTTCATTCATCAGCCTTATTGGTTTCTTTGCTTTTAGAGCTATTACCAATTTTATAATTAGAAGTGAAATCTTTGAGCTTGTTTTCTCTACTTGCTGGCCAATCCCCAAGGATAAGGTACCTTTCTGCAAGAGTAGACCCAGATGGATTATCTGATTTTATGTCCTGTACAACGCCATATGAACTAAATATAGCATTAAGGTGTATGCTCAATACTAGCGATATAACCCCTCCTAGAACCAATATTTCTATTATTCTGGTAGGGGTTCTCTGAGCGTTATTTTTACTCATACATTCTAAGTCCGCCAAATGAAACATAATTTTTAGAAACCTTAATCTAAGTATAGATGCTATTTTCCTAATGAGTTGAATAATTAGTGGTTTGCCTTTTTTGATAAATTGAACTAGAAATATGGTAAGTAAAAAGGCATTTTACTGCTGAGAAACTAGCGCGAAATGCAATATTCAAGGATGAAGCTGTTAAGGGATAGGTTTTCCTAATTCAAAATGCACCTTGAGGTTACAAACTTGAAATTGATTATCTTTACTTTTTTTCTCCTCTATTCTTACTCATCGGGGGCTTTAACTAGCTCTACAGGCGATAGTCTCAACTCTTTGGCCGAAGATATAGGGATCAGCGTTGGCGTACGTAATGATAATACTGGTTATGAACACCTTAAATCTAATGCTTTAGAAAGTATATTTAAGTATAGTCAACATAGCGGCGTTGTTAATTCACTGTATTATAATGATAAAATATCATTTGAGCGTTTGATAAGGTATGCTGATTCGGATAAAGAAATTCAAAGCCTAAGGTTTAAAATAAGGGAATATAAGGAGCTTACTCGATATAAATGGCCTAGTTTAAAGCCTAATGAGTATAAGATGGGACAAAGGTCTAAAGATATAGCTAAACTTAGGTGGATGTTAGTGTCATTAGGGGATATTGAAAATAGGCAACTTTCCGCTTACCGAGAACAAATTTATGATCCTTCGATAACGAGTGGCATTAAGCAATTTCAAAAACGACATGGCCTCAGCCAAAGTGGTAATTTAACCATTGAGTCTATTGAATTACTTAATGTACGACCAAAAAATATAGTGACTAAGCTACAGTCTGCAGTCAAAGCAAAACTATCTGTATTTCATGAAAAGAAAAGTATATATATTGAAGTTAATATCTCCGAGTTTAAATTGAGGGTGAAAGGAGATGAAGATGTACATTTAGAAATGCCAGTTATTATTGGTAGTACAGATAATAAAACACCACTCCTTAATACATATATTAGTAATATAACTGTAAACCCTACATGGACACCTCCTTATTCAATTGTTTATGACGAGTTACTATTAGGATTGAAAAATAACCCACGGTTTCTGGATGCTCAAAGATTTGTTCTAGTCGATAGAGTAGATAACCAGAAAGAAAAAAGTTTGAAGGGCATGAGTAGCGAGCAAGTGAGATTGTCACTTAGAAAATTCAGGCTTGTTCAAACTGCAGGGTATTGGAATGCTTTAGGGGCTTATCGTTTCACAATTCCTAATTCTGAATCAATATTTCTTCATGATACTCCCAACAGAAATCTGTTTTTTAAGAGTAATAGAGCCTTAAGTCATGGATGTATTCGTTTAGCGAAACCAGAGCAGCTAGCCAATTACTTGATTAGCAGGGAAAATGTTGACAAAAAGAGAATATTAAAAATAGCAAAACAGGGAACTGAAACCGTTAGCATTAGACTTAAAAACCCCATCCCCATTATTATAACTAACCAATATATATGGGTTGATAAGGATGACTTATTACAAGTTAGAGCCAACGTTTATAATCAGGAGGTTAAAGATAATGGATGATTATTGTCATGATAGATTAACTATCAACCAGCTAATTAGAAAAGAGAAAAGTGCAAGGATGAGGCTGAAGTTGCTGGCTGTACAGCATTTTCAAGATGGTAAGTCACGGTATCAAATAGCATCTTATCTTAAAGTGAGTAGAACGAGCGTAAATCGATGGATTAGTAATTATCTATCTAGTGGTTTACATGGCTTAGAGGAAAAAAAACATACAGGGCGACCTTCAGCTTTAACAAAAGAACATAAGAAACAACTGATAGATTACATTGATAGCACAAATAAAAATACCAGTGGCGATAAGTTAAAAGGCACAGAAATACAAAGGTATATAAGTTCTGAGTTCGGAGTTGAATATGAGATTTCTAATATCTATAAGATACTTGACCGACTAGGTTACAGCGAAAGGTAAACGTAAACTTTGTTTGCTACTTCTATTTTATTTGATGTAAATGAAATTGTTCTGCTTATGACTACTACACATAATCATTTGATAGCGGAATTTTGTTAACCTATAGAATTTATAAGGTTTCTTAAGCATATATTCTACTTTTATTTCATTATTACCTATCGCTACTGAATAAATATCTGGTCTAATTTGATAAAATATTACCTCGTCAGGTTTTGTTATGCGGGGCTCTATTAACTATTTTCATCTAATCTTTTGATTGGTTTCGCTAATGTATTGGCGATATCAGGGCGAAATCTACAGGTAATGTATCTTAGTTGAGCTAAATGATTCACACTTCGTCAAAATTGATAGTTTGTTAACAAATAGTTGGTTGGTGTCACTTTCATTTCAGCAGTACACATAATTATTCCACAAATGCACATCCTTTCAGCTTTGCTACCTTTAAAAGGTAAACATTGTTTGAGAATTAAACGATGTGAATATATTAGATATCCGAAACCTTTGGATTAGTGCCATTACATACATAAATTTTTCTGGAGTACAAAATGAATATTAAATCGCTATTAACAGAGTTTATCGAAGATGAGAGTGGCTTAACGGCAGTTGAGTACGCCATTGCCGGAGGTTTGGTTGTTGGTGGAATGATTGGTGCCTTTAACCTTCTTGGTGATAACGCAACAAGTAAAATTAATTGTTTAGCCTCAGCCGTTAACGGAAAAAGTTCAGATTGTGGTTAAAATAACTTTTAGGAATTTTAATCAAGCCCACTGGTATGTGGGCTTTTAAACGGCGTAATTTGCAAGGAATAGACTGTAATGAATGATTTGCAACTCTGTATTCAAGTGATAATGGCCGGTGTTTTTTTCTGTTTAGCGATTGGCTTTGATTTGTCAAAAGAGCGAATACCAAATTGGCTTTGTCTAATTGCAATTTTTGCTGGTTTTACAATAAATAGTTACTTTGCTCAATTAGACGGGTTACTTGTCGCTTTTATCGGATTTACTGCAGCTTTTGTGCTTTTATTTCCTACTTTCGTTTTGAAAATATTGGGTGCTGGCGATATCAAACTAATGATGGGAATAGGCGCCATCATGGGGCCGACACTACTCCTTTGGAGTATCTTATATGCGATTGTCGCAGGCTCGGTCACGAGCATTATTCTGGTTGCATGGAGAACGGGTTTTAGAGGTGTGAAAATAACCGCAAAGAGGTATTGGGATTGTTTTTATCTAAGAACCTACTTTAAACCGGAGCAAGGTGAAGCGGCAGGGCAAAAAGTGCCTTACGCACCCGCACTCGCACTTGGCTGGTTATGGGCGTGCAGTATCAACCCACAGATAAATCATTTGTATACTTCGATTAGCCAAAGTTATTTTTAGAGGTGATTTATGCAACAAGATTCCCACTTAAAACAACTTTCTCCTGAATCTAAGGTCAGTTCAATTTCTCCTGTGTCAGGGGGATTGGCACCAAGACCTACTAACATTGAACACACCGGATTATCCGAGTCTCTTTTACTCGACCTTTTATTAAAGCATTTATTAAATGGTGGCGTGCTGACTAAAGAACAAATGGTTAAGTTGATGGGGGTGACTGGTGGCATTATTCAACATTTATTGGATGCAGCAAAAACCCTTGCTTGGGTAGAAAATCGACAGACAACCTCTGATGGACAAATGCGGTACGCCTTAAGTATGGGCGGAGAACTACATGCTAAACAAGCTTTGTCCCGCAATGGTTACCTTGGATTAGCGCCAGTACCTTTAGCTCAATATAATAAGGTGTGTAGGAAACAATCTAGTCGGGCAAACCCTATTACATTCGAGATGCTTGAGAAAGGTTTGTCGGCACTAGTGCTACCAAAAGATCTATTATTCAAAATAGGTCCGGCAATGAATTCAAGTCGTCCAGTGCTGATTTATGGGCCACCTGGTACAGGGAAGAGTTACTTGTGTCGGCACCTTAATTTGACCATTGGCGATGATGTCTTAATACCTTATGCCTTAGCTATCGGTAATGAAGTTATCCAAGTTTATGATCCAGAACTGCATCATCGAGTCGCGGGCGATACAGTTCCAGCAAGTTTAGATTTAGCAAAAGGCCATGACCCTCGTTGGTTAAGGTGTAAACGACCATTACGAATCACCGGTGGTGAACTTACAGCTGACATGTTAGAAGTTCAATTTGATAGTCATAGTCGAACTTATATGGCGCCACTACAGTTAAAAGCAAACAACGGGATATTGCTTTTAGATGATTTAGGTAGACAAAAAATTAGTGCTAAGCAGTTATTTAATCGCTGGATCATTCCCATGGAAGAACGAAGAGATTTTCTAAGTTTGCAGTCCGGCGAACATTTTGAGATCCCTTTTGAACTAATTCTACTTTTTTCTACTAACCTTGATCCTAAGGAATTGGTAGATGAAGCATTTTTGAGACGTTTAGGTTATAAGATTCATTTTGATGCACTAGATGAGCAACTATATAGAAAAATATGGTTTCAAGTTTGTGCAGATTTAAACCTAAGTTGCACAGAAGAAGTTTTCCAATACTTGTTGATTGAATTTCACATGAGATATGACAAGCCGCTTATTCCTTGTTATCCAAGAGATTTGTTAGGGATTATGTCTGATCAAATAAGTTTTATGGAGTTTGAATCTGTCGTGACTCCTTCTTTGATTGATTCAGCATGGTCAATCTATTTCGTTTAAAGACAATAAGCTACATTTTGTAGGAGCTCTAAATGAATAATAAAACCCTTTTATTTGTTGTTTTATCATTAGTATTTGGTGTTACTGCGGTTTACCTTGCCCAGAACTGGTTAAAATCCAATACTAAAGAGGACGTTGTAAGCTCTACTGGAACGGTAATTACTTTGGCAACTGAAGTTCCTTTAGGAGTAATATTACAACGTAAACACCTATCACTTACATCAGTTCCTGAAGCTCTAATCCCCGAAGGAGCTGTAGTTGATTTAGCTGAAGCTGAAGGAAAGGTAGTTAAACAGAAACTCTACCCAGGTGAAGTACTGCGGACTGAACGTCTAACAGTGAAGGGAGAAGGAAGTACGTTAGCGAGCTTAATTACTCCAACTATGCGAGCAGTAACCATCCGGGTAAACGATGTAGTCGGTGTAGCTGGGTTTCTGCTACCAGGTAATCGGGTAGATATTATTAATATCTTTAAAAGTAGTGGTATCAAGACCGATATCGTCCTTTCTAATATAAAAATACTGGCGATAGATCAACGAGCTTCGAATGATGAAAATAAACCTGTAGTAGTTAGGGCTGTCACTTTAGAGCTAAGCCTTGATCAAGCAGAAATATTGATGATTGCTAAAAGTCGCGGCTCGTTACAACTTGCGTTACGTAATCCTAATGATAAAGCCGTCATTGAGCTCGCTGAAGTTGAAGAAGTTGATATCAGAAAAGAAAAAGAAGTTAAACCACTGTTAGTGCAATCGGTCGTCAGATCTGAGCTTAAAAATTCAGATAAGATTCTCTTGCTTAAAGGTATGAAAGAGCAAGAGATTAAAGTCAATAATTAGATAGTACTTAACAAGTGCAATGCATAGTGTTTGACAGGAGAACAACATGCCATTCTTAAGGAAATATTCATTTTTAATTTTGTTAGCACTGCTTTTTACTTCACTCGTTGATGCTGGAGGGCCGACTGCAAAAGTAAGAAGTGACATTCAAAAAATTCCGATATTCAAGTCACGGGTACTTATGCTTAAAGAACCTGTACATAGAGTTTCTGTTGGTAATCCTAGTATTGCTGATATCAAACTGTTGCCCAATGATGAGCTATATATTTTGGGGAAACAGCTTGGCAGTACCAATATCATGATTTGGGATAAGAATGAGCAACTTTCTAAGATAATGGACATTGAGGTTACCCATGATCTTAATGGTTTGAAAACTCGATTACATGAGTTTTTGCCAACGGAGAAACTGGGTGTTCAGACCTCACAAGGACAACTACTTTTAAGTGGTCAAGCTTCTAACCTGCAAAAAATGAATACAGCAGTAGAACTAGCGCAAGGCTATGCAGAGGCAGCAGCAGGAGGAACGGCTCCTAGCCGAGTATTAAATATGATGACCATTGGTGGCGATCACCAAGTGATGTTAGAAGTTGTTGTAGCTGAAGTTCAACGTAACGTTGCTCGTCAATTTGACTCCAAATTTTTTATATTTAATCAGGGAGATAACCTTTCCGGTGGTGTTATCGGTGGCGGTGGTGGGTTTGACCCCGGCGGAATTGGTGGTGTCGACGGCAAGGGGCTTTTTGCCCAATATGTGAATGGTGACCTTTTAATGAATTTTGCGCTAGATGTTGCAAAACAAAACGGACTCGCAAAAGTATTAGCTGAACCCAATGTAACCGCAATGAGTGGACAATCTGCTGAGTTTCTATCAGGTGGTGAATTTCCTATTCCCGTTCCAGGTGATGATGGTAACACTACGGTTCAGTACCGTGATTATGGCGTGGGTGTAAAATTTGTACCAACGGTTCTTGACTCAGGCCAAATTAATTTGAACTTAAATGTAGTAGTTAGTGAAATTAGTACCGCAAACGGCTTTTCCATTACAGGCAATACTTCGAGCTCTTTAATCGTACCCTCATTAACTAAAAGAAGTACTGCGACTACGGTCGAATTAGCTGATGGGCAAACTATCGCTATAAGTGGATTAATCAGTGACACATTAAGAGAGAATATTGACAAGTTACCAGGACTCGGTGATGTCCCTGTTCTGGGACAATTGTTTACAAGTAAAAGCTTTCAAAATGGTCAAAGTGAGTTGGTTATTTTGGTTACCCCTCGTTTAGTAAGACCTTTCAATAAAAAAGATATTTCACTGCCAACAGACGGTTTCGTATTACCCTCAGACGTTGAATTCTATTTGTTAGGAAAGTTATCGCATAAAGAAAAAAATGAGGCTTCTAGTGATACTCCATATCAACCTGCAGAATCAGACGCAAAACTTGATGATACCGGTACTCAGCAAAAATATGGCCACTCACTTTAGAATTGGAGAAAATGTAATGAAATTAAGATCTGAAGTTTTAGTCCAATTAACTGCATTTATTTGCGGAATATTCATGATTTCCGGGTGTACCCAAGTTAATGATTTTCCAATGGGTGAGAGTCATTACCAGATTAAGCAAGTACAAATATTGGATCCCGACGCTGCAGAAAAAAACGACGGTATTATACTTAGTCTAGAAGGCAACTATGGTCGTAAGGTTATGCAGTCTTATAGAAGTAGCTCTGTAGCACCTCAATCTTCCAAAAGTATGGGCTCGGTTACAGCGGGTAGTTCGAGCAGCAATTGAACTAGAGGCGAGTTATGCGTGATTTTAAGCGTTTTCGCAAACCAATCATTCTTACAAAGATGAAGTTTCAATCCGGAGCTATTCTTGTCATGTTCACTATCGGTATCTTTGCCATTGTAGCATTTGCGGCACTTGCATTAGATGGTGGACACATGCTGTTAAGCAAAGGGCGTTTACAAAATGCCGTTGATGCCGCGGCATTGAGTGCGGCAAAAGTTTTGCAAGATGGTGCAACATTGTACGAAGCAAGAGAAGCCGCTTACGAAATATTGGTTCAGAATCTAAATTTTAGTGAAAACGGAGAGTTAAAAACAGCTGCCTCCCTTGTAACTCCGGATTTCAATGAGACCCAAGTTACTGCTCATCTTCAAATTGAATTCTCCCAACTACCAGACCCTTTTAACGCTGTGCTCTTGGAAGGCAGTGAATACGTAAGAGTTAAGGTTGAAGATGTACCTTTATCAAACTTTTTAGCAGACATATTAAATTTTAATAAAGAGATCCGAGCTTCTGCTGTTGCGGGTCGAAGTCAAGACTTACTGTGTGTTAATAAAGTTGTTCCTTTATTAGTCTGTGGAGAACCAGGTTCTTCTGCGGAAGATAACTACGGATTGGCAAATGGGTTGCATGTTATGAAAGTCGGTTCCGGTGCCCCAAGTGCGAATGGTGCCGGTAATTTCCAACTAATTAGCCTTAATGGAGATCGCGGTGGTAGTGACCTTCGCGATGCTTTTTCTGGAACCTATTCACCAGATCAGTGTGTCGGCGCAGGGATTACTGCCACGACTAAAACGGGTAATACGGTAGGTCCTGCAGCACAAGGAATGAACACTCGATTTGGAGAGTGGGGGCAAGCTGGCACCAATAGTGTTGATAATCCGAGAGACACCAATATATGTGAAGGTACTGAAGTAACAATAGGCGAAGTGCAATCAGAAGTTGACGGGGTACCTGTTGTTGATGATAAGGGTAAACCTGTGATGGAAACAATCATTACGAACTCTGATGGTGCGTACTCATGGAGTCAGTATGACAGCGACAATAACTCTGAAACGCCGCAGGCTTGCGCAACTACCGACGATCCTAATGCAATACCTAGTCGGAGAGAGCTGAACATCGTTGTGGGGGTTTGTGATCCAAATGAAAATGGTTCTTATGATATCGACATTATAGGAACTGCCTGTTTTTTCCTTACTCAGCAGGTTGGTGGTAATGGCCAAAGTTCTTACATCGTAGGAGAGTTTTTAAGTATCTGTAAGAATACTGGTACCGCTTCTTTAGACCCTGCTTATGTAGGCGATAGTTCAACCATCGTTTTATATTGGGATCCTGATAGCCCAGATTCCTAGGGACATTGAGATGAGAACACGAAGAAATTATACGGAACAATCGGGGGTGGCAGCCGTTGAGTTTACCTTGCTGATCCCTATTTTTCTGCTGCTGATATTCATCACGGCGGAGTTAGGCCGGGGAATATATCAATATAGTCATTTGACTCGAATGGTACGTGATGCAGGTAGGCATTTATCGCAAACCGTTATTACCACCGGTAACGGAGTCCCCTCGACACTGACTGATAACAACTGTGATGGATGTATCTCGGATACCAAGCACCTGCTGGTTTATGGCGCTAATACGGGAAGCAGCGCACTACTGTCCGGGATAAGTATCACTGATGTTAGTATTGCAGAAATGCCCGCTAATAGCGGCATCATGGTTATTACTGTTGACTATGATTGGACGCCAGTTTTTTTTGATAAGGTACAGGGTTTTGGTTTTGGTGATGGAATTGATTTAAGTTTTAATTTGAGTGCCAAATATGCAATGAGGGCAATATGAAACGTGTTCGTGGGCTCTATGCGGTTGAGTTTTCCATAGTGGCAAGTGTGTTCTTTTTGCTTTTGTTTAGTGCAATAGAAGTGGGAAGGCTACTTTACACTTATAGTGTCCTTCATGAAGCTGCACGCAGGGCTGCAAGAGTCGCGGTTGTGTGTCTGATTACTGATGACACTCGCAACTTGGGCCTTTTTAATGGAGCATCTTTAGTGCCAAATTTAAATGTCGCTAATCTAGAGATTAGTTACTTAGACATTGATGGCTCAGCATCAACAGACTTGACCTATGGTAGTGACATTAAATTAGTCCGAGCTGAAATTATAAACTATCAACATCAGTTTATAGTTCCTGGGCTTTTTATTACTCTTAACTCTCCAATATTTTCTTCGACCTTGCCGAGAGAAAGCTTAGGTGTGTTCAAAGGCGGTTCAACCACTTGCAGTTGATTTTTTTATCTAAATAAAATCATAACTTAGAAAATGATAGCTATAGTAAATGTAAGTGAATTTAATTAGGGAGGTAGGAGGAATATGGACAATCCGCTAGAACTTTGCGTTGCAAATATTAATGATGAGCCTAAATCAGTGACGCCTATGCTATTACCTTTTCCTGTTAATGCAATCGTAGCGGTTAAAGATATTTCTAACATAGAGACATTTGCTGATCTACTTAGCCAAGTAGAGCGTTTGTCTTGTTCTGTGAATTCCTATTTAGAAGATTTCAAACAAAATCCGAATAATGATATCAACCTAATATTGTTACATTTGCCTAATGATGAGCGTGAAGCAAAACAGGCACTCGGTTATGCTGCTAACTTTGGTGTTGATATTATTTTGCTGGGAAAAGATACTCCGCCAAGCATTTTACGGTTAGCTTTTCAGTACAAGGTGAGTGATTTTATCGCCAGTGACGCGCCTGTTGAAGAGATATATGGAGCGATATTAAAGGTTTCTAATCGCTTAATCGAGGAGGCTGTACTTGCACCTGTTTTAGCTGTAGTAAATGGGAAATCGGGTTCCGGGGCGAGTTTCATAGCTGCAAGTATAGCGAGCGTAGCTGCACAAAGAGAAAGTTACGACGTTTGCTTACTTGATACCGATCTACATCATGGCTCACTAGCTCATATTTTGGGGATGGAAGCCAACTATTCAATATGTGATGTACTTTGGTCTTTAGATGATATGGACGAAGTCGCTCTTAAAAGTACCATGACTTCTAACAATAATTTAAGCCTATTGGCTGCAAAACCCTTTGAGTTACTGTCTTTAAGTAGTGAGCTTGATTTAACTAAAACAACAGATTTAGTGCGCAAATGTCGTCAATTTTATAAGCAAGTTATATTAGATTTCTCCCGTGGACCGGAATTCTGGAATGATGAACTTTTACTCGATGCAAAGGTTCTCGTGGTTACCCAGCAAAACATCATGCACTTACGTCAAACTAAAGACTTAATAAAGCAACTCGAAAATATGGGGGTTGCTCACGAAAAAATTAGCTTAGTAATAAATAGATATGACAAACAATCTGATATTAAGCTCGCTGACATTAAACAAACTATTGGTATTGACTCGGTGTTTACTATTGTTAATGACTATAAGTTATCTAGCGAATGTGTCGAATTAGGAAAATCAATAACTGAAATAGCTAAGAAACAGAAGATGTTACAAGATATTCAATATTTAGTAACTGAGTTAATGCCGCTTGATAAAGTAGAAAGTATAAAAAGGGCGGGTTTTTGGGAGCGATTACTAGGGAAATGATATGGATATTAATCAGCATAATGGAAAAGAGTCTTCTGAATTTCAACCACTAAGCCAAGAAGAACAAGATATTAAGATTCAACTCTATGACAAATTATTAAGTGTAATGGATTTGTCGCTGATTGAAACTGTTTCAAAAGAACAAGCAGAAACTCAAATTAGTCAGATTTGCGACAAAATATTGTCGGAAATGCGCCTACCTTTGAACCTTTCATCAAGAAAGCGCTTGATAAAGCTTATCATCGATGAAGTTCTAGGGCTTGGTCCGCTTGAGATACTACTTGCAGACCCTTCTATATCCGACATTTTGGTCAATTCCTATGATCGCGTCTATGTTGAAAGAAAGGGGAAATTGCAGTCGGTTAACATTAAATTCCATAGCAATGCGCATCTACTAAATATTATTGATCGTATTGTATCGAGTGTCGGTAGGAGGATTGATGAGTCCTCACCGATGGTGGATGCTCGTCTTGCTGACGGTTCTCGAGTTAATGCAATCATCCCACCGTTAGCTTTAGATGGTCCATCTTTATCTATTCGACGTTTTGCCGTTGATAAGCTAAATGCAAAACAACTTATTGATATAGGTTCAGTCACTGAAGAAATGATTGAATTGTTGCAAGGCAGCGTAAAAGGAAAGCTAAATATTTTGGTCTCTGGCGGCACCGGTAGCGGAAAAACCACCCTCCTAAATATGCTGTCGGGTTATATTCCATCCGACGAACGTATCGTCACCATTGAAGATTCAGCTGAATTACAGTTACAACAACCTCATACTGTGAGGTTAGAAACTCGACCACAAAATATAGAGGGAAAGGGTGAGGTTTCACAACGAGACCTCGTTAAAAACTGTCTGCGTATGAGACCTGACCGTATCGTTATTGGTGAGGTTCGTGGTGGTGAGGCTCTCGATATGCTTACAGCGATGAACACCGGTCACGAAGGGTCGTTAACAACACTGCATGCAAACAGTCCTCGAGACGCACTAGGACGATTGGAGTATATGGTTTGTATGGCAGGGTTTGATATGCCTGTAAGCAATATACGTACTCAAGTAGCATCTGCAATAGACCTCGTCGTGCAGCTAGAGCGTCAGGAGGATGGTCGCCGTCGTGTTACAAGTATTCAAGAGATCAATGGTATGGAGGGGGAGATTATAACTATGTCTGAAATTTTCAGATTTAATCGAACTGGCATGAAGGAAGGTGGAGAGATTGTTGGAGCATTTGAAGCGACGGGCGTTATACCTGGCTTCCACAGTAAGTTAAAACAGCATGGTATAGAGCTTCCTTATAATCTATTTAATTGTGGCGATCCATTTGCAGAATTTTAGGGGTTTAGCTTATGTTTTCAAATGAAGTTATCTTTCTTGGTCTTATTTTTATTGCAGTAATCTTTTTATCCCAAGCTCTTTTTTTACCTGTCTATAGCCCACAACGTGCCAATACCGCGTTAGTTCGAAAGCGTTTAAAAAGTTTGTCACAAGATGGTGAAAATACAACATTTGAAACTTCGCTATTGCGGAAAAGCCGGCTGGCAAAACTAGGAAGTGTTGGTCGTTATTTAGAAAGCTTTCAATTTATAGAGAATTTGAGTTATCGACTCGAACTCGCAGATTACAAATTACTGGGACATCAGTTCCTTTTTTTAGCCTTAGCCACCGCGACGATTACTTCAGTTGGAGCTTGGCTTTACTTAGGTGAAATTGTGGCTGGTGTTTTTGTATTTGGATTGGTTCTTTTCTTATTTAATTTTAAGTTGGTGCGGGATACTAATAAGCGTATGGACAAAATTGAAGAAAGTTTTCCAGATGCTTTGGACGTATTAAGGCGAGCGTTACAGGCGGGTTATTCTTTTTCAGACGCCGTAAAACTGGTAACAGAGGAGATGGAAGGGCCGCTTGCTAAAGAGTTTAGTTTAATGTTTGCCAATATTAACTACAGTAAAGACACCAAACGAGCACTACTTAGTTTTATTGAGCGTGTGCCAAGTGTATCAGCAATGGCCTTTGCCAGTGCAGTTATGGTTCAGAAAGAAACCGGGGGGAATCTTGCTGAAAATATTCAAAACCTCGCCAGAGTGATAAGGCTAAGGTTTACTTTTAGACGAAGAGTTAGAACTTTGTCAGCGGAAGGGCGTTTGTCTGCTTGGATCTTAATCTTGTTACCCTTTGTTTTATTTGCTGTGATCTATCTGCAAACCCCTGGCTACGTGGGTGAACTAACCGGCACGGAAGAGGGGCACAAATTGTTGATGTGGGGAGCTATTGGTATGTTTGTCGGTGGCTTTTGGATTAGTAAAATTATAAGGATTGATATGTAATATGGAATTCCTAATAGGTTTACTTGGACAGTTTTTTGATGATCCACAACATGTTGAATGGGCTATATACATAGTAGCAGGCATTGCTGGGGTTACTTTAGCAATCTCGATTTCATACTTAATCAGTGGTATTTATTCTCCGCTAAGAAAGCGTTTAAAAAAACTAAATACAAGTGATAATAGTGCGAGTATTAGTGGTGATGCAGTTTCTGAAACCCTAGAACATGGAATTGGCGAAATGGCAAAAAAGCCATTTATGAACTTTTCTAATCATGAAACGAGAAGATTGTTAATTCACGCAGGTTTCCACTCAGAAAATTCGTTAGCTATCTTCAATGCTGCTCGTTTACTGCTATTGCTACTAGGCGCTGTAATTTCAGTTGTCATTCTTAACCTGTTTCCCAAAATCGCAGGCATTTGGATCGTTTACATATTCTGTTTGTTCATTGGGGGGGCGTTCATTTTGCCCTCAATGGTTCTACAATCTTTGGCTAACCGAAGAATGCGATTACTTAGGGTCGGCTTTCCGGATGCATTAGACTTATTAGTTGTTTGCTGTGAAGCTGGTCTCGGTTTAATGGCCGCCTTACAACGCGTAGCTAAAGAGTTGGCCTTTAGTCACCCAAGTCTCGCCAGTGAGCTAGATTTGGTCTGCAGCAAAGTACGTGCAGGTTTAACAATTAAGGTTGCGCTTCAAGAGTTCACCGATAGAACGGGTCTTGAGGATATCAAAGGTCTGAATTCTGCGATCTCACAAAGTATGCGCTTGGGCACAGGTATTGCTGAAACCCTTAGAGTTTTTTCTGACGAATATCGAGATAAGCGATTACAGGCGGCAGAAGAGCAAGCTGCTAAGCTAGCCGTTAAGATGATATTTCCCATGATGTGTTGTATATGGCCTTCATTCTTTATTGTTGCGGTGGGGCCAGCGGTACTGAAAGTGATGAAAGTTTGGGGACAAGCATTCTAATAGAGTCTTCACCAAGGTGAAGTATAAGGATAAATATGATGGCTGTTGAAGGTTCTTTTAAAGGTTCATTGAGCTTTTTATTGATGCTATTACTGTTGGGTGGTCTTACTGCCTGCTCCTCGACCACACCAGAGGAACCACAACAGATCAAAGCTCCTAATCGACAAGACTTACTTGATGCGGGTGCGTTATCTTCTATTACTTCAGACTTTGAAGCACCGCAGACAGAAGCAGAAGCCTTAATGAAAGCGCGCAAAGAGGAACAATCTGGGAATCTTGAAAAAGCATTATATGCTTATATTCAGGCGCTAGATTTCAATGCCGAAAATGCTGAGACGTTTTATCACATCGGTAGGATCCATACTATGCGTGGTAATCCTGAAATTGCCTTTAGGGCTTATAACGAAGCTTTGGCTTTGGACCCAAACCTTATAATGGTACATGCAGACCTTGGAGTGGTAAGCATGGATAAACGTCAATACAGGGAAGCGAGAATACACCTGGCTAAAGCCATTGAGCTTGACCAGAAAAGGTTAGCGACGTTATCGGTTAGCCGCATGATTGGCAGCTTGTATGTTCCTGACCGAGATTCGCCTGCACGAGTTTACAATGCAATTGCGATACTTGATGATGTTCAAAATAAACATGAAAGTGCACGTGAATATTTTAGGTTACTGCTAGAACTTCAACCACACTCTGCAATTATCATCTCTAATTTAGGGTATTCTTATTACCTTACTGGTGAGCTTACGATTGCCGAAAGGTATTTAAGGCAAGCAATTCGAGAAGATCAGAATCTTGACAGAGCATGGACCAATCTTGGATTAGTTTATGTCAGGAAGGGGCTACATAAACGTGCTTTGGCAACATTTGAACAAGCTATGGAGCCAGCTGATGCCTTAAACGATCTTGGGTATTTTCTAATGCTAGAGGGGAATTACGAAAAAGCGATTGAGCTTTTTGAAAGAGCAATAGACACCTCCCCAAGTTATTTTGAACAAGCACAGAAAAACTTAAAAAGAGCTAGAGCAGAGCTGTCTGATGAATTTACACATGCTACTAACTAGTTTTGTATTATTTTCTAAAAGTATAAACATAAAAAGCAGGGCATTATTCAAATGAATAATGCCCTGTTTTATTATGTGAATAGTTTTTTAGCTGGCAAATAGGATTGCTTTAACTAGCCACTTTAAATTGAAATTTTCACTAGAGTTTGCAGTCTAAGCACTTTTAAAAGTCGAGTGACTATACCTGCTCTAATTCCAATTGCATTAGCAGCATATCTTCTCCATCAAGCACGGTAGTATGTGTACTTTGGCAATGATCGCAAACAATGCTGCGTTGCTGGTGGTTTGTTTGTTGATTACATGAATGACACTGCAAGACTAATGGTTGGATCTGCATGTTAAGCTGCGCTTCATGGCAGATCCCTTCAAGCTTAAACGCTTCGAATGCAGTTTCTAATAACGCCGGTTCAACACCGCTTAAAATACCTAGCTTTATGTCAACGCGGGTAATTTTATTTGCACTGTTTTGCTCAGCTAGTTTTTCACATTGTTCGATAAGCGCAGTTACGATCGAATATTCATGCACTAGCAGATCCTCGGCAGCAACTCACCTTGTGGCACATCTAAAAATCGACTACTTCCCCAGGGCGTATTCAGGATCACTTTCCCTATTTTAATATCAGTAACCTTGCCGATGATAGCTGCTTGTTCACAGTGACAAAACGTTTGCATAATTTGTAGGGTTTTCTCTGCACAATCCTGGGCAACAGCCAGAATAAAAGTACCTTCATTGGCTAAATCAAAAGACTCAAACCCATAAAGCTCGCACAAACCTGCGACTTCTTGGCTAACGGGGATTTCTGACTCATTAACAGTAATGCCGACTTGTGATGCTGATGCCCATTCGTTTAGTACAGCAGATAAGCCTCCACGAGTGGCGTCACGCATGGCGTGTATTTCAACATTACTCGCTATCAGTTGTTCAACAATTGGCCATAATGTCGCACAATCACTGGTGAGTTCAGATTCCACTGCAAGTCCTTCGCGAGCCATTAAAATTGCCGCGCCATGACGGCCAATATCTCGAGAAACGATGATGACATCATCTTGTTTTAAGTTTTTGACTGAGATGCCGTTATTGATAATACGGCCGACACCAGAGGTATTGATGAACACGCCGTCAGCGCAGCCTCTAGGAACGACCTTTGTATCTCCGCATACTATTCTAGCACCTGACTTTTTAAGCTCAGTTGCCATACTTGCGACGATAGTTTTTAGATCTTCTATTGGAAAACCTTCCTCAATAATAAAGCTACTGCTTAAAAATTGCGGCTCTGCGCCCATCATAGCGAGATCGTTAACGGTTCCCGCTATGGCAAGTTTTCCTATATCACCCCCGGCGAAAAATAGTGGTGCTACCGTAAAAGAGTCTGTCGTAAAAGCAGTATCCCCGTTAAAGTGCAGCCGTGCTGAATCCTCTTCACTTCTCAATATAGGATTGTCGAAGGCTTTAAAAAAAATATCTTTGATCAGGCGGTTCATCTCTTTGCCGCCTCCGCCGTGGCTAAGCTGAACGGTTTTACTCACATTTACAGTGCTCATTCAGTTACTCCATTATATCTATAATAGGCATTGCAGGCGCCTTCAGAGCTGACCATGCAACTCCCTAAGGGGGTTTCGGGACTGCATCCCCGTCCAAATACTTTACAGTCTTTAGGTTTGGACAGTCCTCGCAGAATATCTCCACATTGGCACGCTTTATGGTCATCGATCTCTTGTTGAGGCAGTTGGTCTTTATAAACCACTTCAGCATCTCGGTGGCTGTACTCTTCACGAAGCATTAACGCCGAGTCTGGTATTGGGCCTAAACCTCGCCAGCGAAAACTAGGCCTGACGGTCATGTATTTGTTAACCAGTGCTTGAGCCGCCAAATTACCTTCTTCCGATACGGCACGACTATATTGATTTTCTAATATTGATTGTGCGTTGGCTTTTTGCTTGGTGATCATCAAGATAGATTCCATGACGTCAACAGGCTCGAATCCAGAAACAACCAGCGGTGTGTTATAGCTTTCTACTGCAGAGCGATAAACCTTCGCCCCACTGATGACACTGACATGAGCTGGACCGATAAAAGCGTTAACCTTTGCATTGGGGTCGGCCATCACTGCATCAATTGCAGGTGGCACGAGAACATGATTAATATGAAATAGTAAGTTAGAAACCTTCTGCTTTTCAGCTTGTTCTAACAACACTGCTGTCATCGGCGTGGAGGTTTCGAAACCGATAGCAAAAAATATGACAGTTTTGTCAGGGTTATCCATTGCTATTTTAAGACTGTCCAATGGATCGTATATGGGACGTATGTCACAACCGTTGGCCCTGAATTGGGCCAAGTTACCTTTTGAACCCGGTACGCGGATCATGTCCCCAAGGGTGATCAAAATAGTATCGGGCATACTGGCCAGAGTAGCAGCATGATCGATACGTTCTTTGGGCATGATACAAACGGGACAGCCGGGTCCATGTATAAATTCGATGTTATTGGGCAACAGCTGATTTATACCGTATTTCATTATGGTATGGGTATGTCCACCGCATACCTCCATAATGTTAATCTTAGCGTCATATTTCGCAGCTTCTAACGCTATTTCTTTAGCTAATGACTTGATGACTTCTGGATCTCTAAATCCTTTGTAAAGCGCGTTTAAAGAGAGCATTAGGCTTGATTCTCCTCTTGTTCAAGTTTGCTTACGATCTCTTTATATAGTGCAAGGCTTTCTTGAGCATCAGCTTTATCTATTTTGTTCATTACAAATCCAATATGGATCAGAACATAGTCCCCAAGCTCAAGCGGTTCAGTCATTAGGTGGCTAGAGACTTTACGTTTTACACCCATTGTGTCGACAGTGACAGACTCTTCACCTTCGTGGATCGTTACAACTTGTGATGGGATAGATAAACACATTAGGCATTACCTCCTAAGTGGTTATTGAACCATTTAGCGACATTCTCCATAGATTTAGGGTCTTTAATTGAAACTTCAATCAGTTCTATATCTGGATTTAATTTTTTAAGTTGAGCTTTAGATTCTTCAATGCTGAAATCAAAATGAGGCATTAAATCAGATTTAGTGATTAACACTACATCAGCGCGGCGAAACATCACTGGGTACTTCTCTATTTTGTCATCACCCTCAGGTACCGATAACAATACGACATTTTTATGGGTGCCAACATCGTAACTTGCAGGGCAGACCAAGTTGCCAACGTTTTCAATAAAGCAGATATCTACAGATTCTAAATCAATGTGATGCAGGGCGCTGTGAACCATAAATGCATCTAAGTGACAGGCTGCTCCGGTTTGGATTTGAAACGCTTCGATACCTTTTGCTTTTAATCTATCTGCATCTCTCGATGTTTCCAAATCACCTTCGATAACAGCGTATTTTAGATCTGTATATTGGAAAAGGTTCTCTAAAAGAGTGGTTTTACCACTGCCTGGGCTACTCATTAGGTTAAAAGCGGTTACGGACTTATCTTCAAAATGCTGACGATTATGCTGGGCTTCTATGTCGTTCTTATCCAAAATTTTATGGATAACTGACAATGTTTTTTTGTCATTTAACTGTGGGTTGGTTGCTATGTTGTCATCCACTCGGGCATGAGAATGGCTAGGGCTTAAAGAATGGTCATGACGGGTAATTGAACAGCCACAATCTTGGCACATAGGTAACTCCGTTATATTAGTTATATTTCATTGTCGATCACAATAAGCAGGTCGACCTTGATGTAAATCAGGTAAATAGGTTTCAAAGCGCGATAGGGGTCACATTTGTGGTGGTGGATTACAAATGTTATCGATAGTGGTTTCAATATTATTATTGATTGCAAACCATGCTTGTCCAAGGGCAATACCAGCGTCATTTACAGGCACTAACTTTGGCTGCATGATTTTGTTTGCTTGAGCAGTAAGTAGTCTCTCGCATCGCTCAGAGAGATAACGGTTTTGAAATACCCCACCAGTTAACACAATGGGAGTCGATTTAAAGTCTAAGGCAACATCACATATCATGTTTGCGATACAATCCATAAAGGCTCGCGCGATTAAATTAACTCTGACGGATGTTAGTGGTACTTTGTTAATTTCAGTAAGGATCTGCTCAATAAGTTCAATAGTTTGCCATTGATTGTTCTTGGTTAGGTGCAGTGTAAAGTGGCAGTCAGTTTCAGAATTATAGCCTTTTAAATTTTTTTCAATATTCCGTTGAGATATATTCATCTCATTGTTGGTGGTAACTCTATTGGCGGCAGTTTCGAGGAGTATGCCTGCTTGCCCTTCATACTGGATATGATTAACGAGGTTAAGCATCACAGCAACAACATCAAATAGTCGACCGATAGAGCTAGTCTGGCTTTTAGGTGATGCTTTATGCCAGATCTTACAAAGGTTGCCAAAATGAGCAGTGCTTAGATTAACGATGGCTGGCAATTGCATTGCAGTAATCTCTTTCGGTGAATATTTTTCAAGTAAAATTGAAATAAGTAGTCTTACTGGCTGCTTAATCGCTTGTTCTCCACCAATGAGTTTAAAGGGACTTAAATGAGCGATACGCTGGTAGTTATAGGCATCAGCAAGCAAAACTTCACCGCCCCACAGGGTATTTTCATCACCTAAACCTGTACCGTCAAATGTGAAAGCGAGGACTTGTTCGGTGGTTTTATTTTCGGCCAATACACTTAGCACATGAGCATAGTGGTGCTGAACCTCTGTTTTAATCGTCGAACCTTCATCAGCAGCCCATTGGCTAGTAAAGTAGTTCGGGTGTCTGTCATGCACCAACTCCTTTGCTTTAAAGTGGTATAGCCGTGAGAAAGTACTCAGTGTATCGTGAAAATAGCGCTCAGCTTCGATGGATACCAGATCGCCTATGTGAGGGCTTAAAAAGAGATTATGCCCGAAAGCAAAACAAAGCGTGTTTTTCTGTTGGGCACCTAAGCCGAGTGTTGGTTTATCGATATGCTGTGGACTATAGATTGATAACGGCGCGTACCCTCGGGCTAGCCTTAAGATTTGCAGTCTGTTATCAATCACTTGAACAACGCTGTCATCACAACCATTTAGAATAGGGCGATTATGATCTAAAATATGGTCAATAATATGTCCAAGCTTGCTCACTATATCTTCATAAGCTGTAATGATCGGCTCACCAGAAAGGTTGGCACTTGTCATGACTAATGGTCGTTCGATAAGATCCATTAACATCTGATGTAAGGGGGTATAAGGTAAAAATATTCCAAGCCTATCGATATCTGGAGCAATAATATTGCTGATCTCTAACTCAGGTTTTTGCCGTTTTTGCATAACGATAATGGGTCGTTCATTGCAGGCGAGTGTTTGCCATTCAGTTTTATTGCCTGTTACTAGTTTCCTCGCGACCCGGCTGTTTTGAACCATTATAGCCAAAGGCTTTGCTGGTCTATTCTTACGCTGACGTAATGCCTCTACAGTCGTGTGGTTAGTGGCGTCGCAGACTAAATGAAAGCCACCAAGTCCTTTTATTGCAAGGATTTTACCAGATTTTAATGCGTCGACTGCCTGTTCTAATGGTTCTGATGAACTGCTAATGATACTCAAGTTTGGATTGCAAAAGCTTAATTGGGGGCCGCAGTTTGGGCAACTTACTGGCTGTGCATGGTAACGTCTGTTTAGTGGGTTTTTATACTCCTTTTCGCAGGTAGGACACATGTTAAAGGTCGCCATGCTGGTGTTGACTCTGTCGTAGGGCAAGTTGTTTATGATGGTGTATCTAGGACCACAATTTGTGCAGTTGGTGAACGGGTATCTAAAGTAGCGAGATTTTGGGTTACTTATATCAGCGAAGCAATCCTCACAGGTACATTTATCTGCAGAGACCGCGACGATTGCATCTGCATTATTCTGACTATGGATAATACTAAATTTTTCTGCAGCCGTTACCAGCGGGATCTGTTTCGTCTTAAAACTGTCGATGCGAGCCAAAGGAGGGGGAGAAGCCAGCAACAGTTTAAACTGCTTAATGATGTACTCACTAGCTTGCGCCTCTATGGTTACGCCTTCACTGTTATTTAGAACACTGCCACTAAGCGCTAGCTCATGTGCCAAACGATAAACAAAAGGCCTAAAACCGACACCTTGAACGATGCCGGTAATTTTGATCTCTATTCGAGTTAATGCCGCTGTCATTAATGTCTTCGCTGTTTCAAAAACAGAGAACCAACTGCAATGTTCAGCCCTTCTAAGTCCATTTGAGCATTTGGATTTAGGTCAAAGTTTTTACCTAAGCGTAAGGCTATTCTTTTACCTAGAAGCTCATTATCAAAACTACTGCCAGCTAAAACGACAGATTTGATTGAAATGTTTTGATCTAAATGTTCAATCCAATTGCAGATAAAATCCGCCAGTGAGTCATGCATTCCGAAAGCTAACTTTTCAATATTTTCAGCTTCAGCCAGCCTAAAACTTATGATACTGCCGAGCGTTTTACACCAATTAAGACTTCTATGTGCTTCTCCACGAGTAAGAGGGAAGTCGATACGTGGCGCGTTACTGCCTTTATGGCGCATCGCATTGGCTATGACAAAGTCACTAAGCTGTACTTTGTCTAGGCGAATGTTTTTCTCCGCAGTGGCTGCGCCCAATAAAATAGCTGCAATAGCCCATAGTGATTGGATATTATTGGTGGGGCCAACAAGTTTCAACTCTAGCAGCGCCAAATAATCTTCTGGATAGAGGGTTTTAAATTTTTCAAAGAGATTTTTTTGTGGCGATGAGTCTATCTGATGTACGATCTCATATCCATTATTGGGTAAGTTTGGAAACTCAAAGAATAATTCAATCTTTTGCTTAGAATCCTTAGTCACTATACGGCTTTTATTGGTGTTACTTAAATACAGTACGGCACAGTTTTTAGCTTTTTTAGTGGTAAGGTTTGCAGAGTGTAAAGCACAAGTCGCGGCATCTTCTTGAGATAAACGCTCGGTTTCCCCTTGTTCTTTAGCGTCAATAAATGCAGTACCACAAACTTCAATATGGTCTTTTACCCAATGGACCTCATATTGACCAAGGTGCACATCATCATGCAGCGGCACCAAATTTGATTGATAGCTTAATGTTGTATTTGCAACCCCAGTTTCTTGAAGTGGTACCCACTGAGAGCTGACTAATGCAAAATGCGGATTATCAGTATGTTCGATATAGATCCAATCAATACCACGTTGACGAAGTAGTTCACATACAACCATCAGCAACCGAGAATTAGCAAAACAAAGAGAGTAGAGAGGATCTGTAAGCCTTGGATGGCTATCGATAGGGCGGCAACAGATCAAAGGCTTTTCGATACTTGATAACGCAAGTACTTGCTGCTCAGTCACGACAAAGTGAGCGTTAAGGTTATTTGGGTTACAGATCACCAGCTTTTGTCTTATGTTGGTATTTTCGGCGCTATTGGCTTGATAGCTTAACTTTATGCCTTGCTTGTTGCCTATTGACGGCAATTCTACGAAGCCTTGGTTTTCAAGTTTATCTAACAGTAGCCTTACTTCATCTAAACTGGTTGTTTTATGTTGTTTAGCAATACGTTTATCTGCTTGGCAGCAAGGGCAAATATAGTCTAGACGGCCAAAGTGCTTGGCTTGATTGTCACCAAAGTAGGGCTGACATTGCTGGCAGTATTCTTGTGTTAATGGAGAGTGCTGCAATAATTTAACATCACCTTCAGGAGTGTCTATCAGGGTAATATTTGGTTTGATTAACCAAGATGAAATCAAAAAATCTTCCGCGATGGCATCAGCTAGCCGTTCTAGTTCGGGTTGTTCCCCTTTGGCTTCAATAAAGTAGTTGCTTCCGGTCTGGCCAATGGTTACGTCATATTGCTCGTTTAAAAGGTATTGATTGCAGAGATGGCCGTAAAAGGGCACCTCGCGCTGACAGTCAAATTCAAATCTAATATTCTTCATCTGAGATTAAACCACGTTTGTAAGAGTCGGGAATGAGCACATTGATATCGATATTGGCATGTCGAGAGTGTGAGAAGCCAAGTGTTCCAAAGTGATTGAGCAAGGTTTTTTCCATTAAAGGCACCGCAGCTTGAATTTGCGGGGTAAGGCCGAGAGTCATTGGTTCAAGCACGGTAGGTGTTACGCCGAGCACATAGGTTTTTGGCCTGTCGCCCACCATCTCCATCATAATTAACGTTTGCAGCATCTCGACTTCGTGGGCGCTACCTTGCCAGTCAATTTCAGGTGGGGCGTTATCAAAATCAAAAAAGTAGACCTCGCCAGGTTCTACTCCATTTGCGTTCACGGTATCAACAACTAGTAAGTAATCGTATTTGCATAAAGTGGGAATAAGCCCTTGCGCAAGGGTGCCACCATCCATCATATCGAGCTGATGTTGAGGATGCTGGAAGCGGAAATTTTCTTGGATGTAATTGACGAAATGTACGCCGATACCTTCATCGGCGTACAGGACATTGCCAATACCAAGTAGCAATATCTTCATGTTTTCCTTTTATTTCTTCTTATGATAATCGTATCCAGAGACGATAGAGTCCACAGAGTTATGCTTAAATCGGATCCCACTCCACACCGCCATATACACATGGATCACAACAAATATGATGAATACCCAGGTAAAATAGTGGTGCCAAATTCTGACCGGTGCTAATCCACCCATCATCATCGTGACCCAATTGGCCATACCGCCGAGCATGCCTCCTAGTCCCTGATGATATACATTGGCATATAACACCAGACCAGTAACGCAGATAAGGAAGGCCACAACCGAAATTGCCAAGTAAGTCACAAATTGTAATGGACCGTAGACTCCAGCTTTGTCTAAATGTCCCATCCATAAATAGGACTTAAGTTGAGTAATCCAACTTTTGGGGCTTAGTACATCTTTAAATGAACGTCTTTCGATGTCACTTTTACCAAAGAAAAATAGATAAGCCCTTACCAACGTGATGGAAACCAAAAGGAAACCAAATATTTGGTGGGCTGCGCGGATATAGCCTTGTACCAAAACATCTGAACTTTCTGGTGCGACCAAAAATGGCCAGGAGATATAAAATCCTGTGATAACCAGGACCAAGATGGCTAATGCTCTTAGCCAATGAAAAATCCTGATCGCCGCACCAAAAACAAGTTCTCTTTGGTAGGGTGCAGATTGAGTTGCCATGCTAACCCCCTTAACTAGAATCCGTTGGGATCGATTTTAAATTCACCCAAATTCGTACCCTTGTAGTCCATCACATGTACAGCACAAGCCATACAAGGATCGAAAGAGTGAATGATTCGAATGACTTCTAAAGGTTTGGTTGGATCTTCGAGTTTCAAGCCAATGAGTGAAGCCTCGTAAGGACCCATTTTGCCTTGACCATCAACCGGTCCAGCATTCCACGTTGTTGGTACAACTGCTTGGTAGTTCTCGACCTTGCCACCCTTGATGCGGATCCAATGACTTAGCATGCCGCGCGGTGCCTCAATCATGGCGTGGCCAACATACTCTTTATTGCTATCAATTTCTGGTTTGGTGTAAGTAGACTCATCCGACTGCAAATTGGTCAGTAAGGCATCGAAGGTTTTTAAGCCTTCTTCTGCAACGATTACAGTTTGCAGCATACGTGCGGCGGTGCGGCCTAGAGTCGTAAATAGTGCTTCAATAGGAAGACCAGTAGCTGCAAGTAGTCCATTGACTGCATCGACGACAACTTGGTTACCACGTGCATAGCTAACTAACAAACAGGCAAGAGGACCCACTTCAACGGGCTCGCCCTGATAACGGGGAGATTTTACCCAGCTATACTTGCCGTCACCATCAACAGTCGGTAATTTACCGTAAACGGTGTCTCTTTCGACAAAGCCTGTATAGTCGGGGACCGTTGTGCCGTCATAAGGATGTTGTGCACCATCTGCTTTATACCAAGCGTGAGTCACATCTTCTTTAATAAGCTCAGGGTTCAAATCACTAACGCCAGCTAAGTCGCCGTTCATGATCACGCCTTGGTTGAACATGTACTGCCCATCACCAAGTATAAAGTCATCTGTTGCTAGGAAGTTCTTAACGTTAACGCCACCAAGTACACTAGGCTCTGACCCAAACGCTTCTGCTGCCATGACAACATCTGCTTTATACGCGCGAATAATGAAATCATTAACGATGGCATGTTTTTGTTTCCACTCCTGCAGGCGAGCAGGGCTTAACATGTCACGTACTGAAGTTACACCACCGACTACGATAGACTGTGGATGAGGAGATTTACCGCCAAAGATAGCGAGCATTTCTGCTGCAATTCGCTGTACTTCTAGCGCTTTAAGGTAGTGAGATAAGGCAATTAGGTTTTGCTCAGGAGTAAACCTGTAGGTGCTATTGCCCCAATAAGCGTTGGCAAAAGGACCCAGCTTACCCGTTTCAACTAATCCTTTTACTCGCTCTTGAACAGCGCGTAGATCACCTTCGCCTGCACTAATTGGATTGTCTGTATATTTAAGCGCTACCTGCGCAGCAAGTGCAGGGTCTGCACTTAACGCTGAAACCACGTCTACCCAATCTAAGCCGTGTAGGTGATAGAAGTGCACAATATGATCATGCATGTTGAGCGAAGTTTGCATCAAGCTTCTAAGGTACTTAGCGTTAAGTGGAATTTTGACACCAAGTGCGTTCTCTACCGCTTCTGTACCACAGCGATAATGAGAGTAGGTACAAACACCACAGATCCGCTGTACGATTAAGCCAACATCCATAGGAGTGCGACCTTTTAAGATCACCTCAATACCACGCCAGAGAGTAGAAGAGGACCAGGCTTTTTGAATGACATTATTCTCGTCAACCTCTACCTCTACTCGCAGGTGTCCCTCAATACGAGTGATAGGATCGATAACTACACGTTTACTCATGATTATTCCTCTTCAGATTTGGCAAAGACACTGGCGACTGCATGGGCACCGATACCGACTGCGGTGGCACCTAAAATTACAGCACCTATGGTATCGGTGGTGGCGTCTAAGCCGTGTAGTAGTTGTCTACCTAGTGGTTTTTCAAAGTCTGCCATGTCATCCCAAAAATTAGGCTCAGAGCAGCCCATACAGCCATGTCCAGCTAATACTGGCCAACTAGTGTGATGGTTAAAGCGCTCTGTTGGGCAGTTGTTATAGGTATAAGGGCCTTTGCAACCCACTTTATATAAGCAGTAACCATCTTTTGCACCTTGGTCACCAAACTCCTCAACAAACTCACCGGCATCAAAGCGACCACGACGTTCGCAATTGTCATGTACTCGCGCGCCATAGGCCCATTTTGGACGGTTAAACATATCTAACGCTGGAAGTTTGCCAAACATAATGAAATACATGAGTGTACCCACAATGTTCTTTTCGCTTGGTGGACAACCACCTAGGTTAATGACTGGCTTATTAACCACTTCATAAACACCTTTAGCACCAGTTGGGTTTGGAGAAGCAGCTTGTACGCCACCAAACGCTGCACAGGTTCCAACAGAGATAATTGCTGCAGCGCCTGCAGCAGCTTCTTTAACAATATGGAGACCGGTATGCCCTTTACAGCCAACCGTTAAGTAAGCACCGTTATTTGCAGTAGGGACAGCGCCTTCTACCGCAAGTAAATAATTGCCTTTATAGGTTTCTAATGCGTGTTCTAAGTTTTCTTCTGCTTGCCAACCTGCAGCGGCCATCAGTGTTTCATGATACTCGAGCGAGACATGGTCGAAAATTAGTGAATCTAGGTTTGGTGTATCCGTTCTGATCAGTGATTCTGAGCAACCGGTGCATTCTGCCATATGTAACCAAATAAGCGGGACGCGATTAGCAAGCTCTGCGGCTTCTGCAACTAATGTACTAAAAGGCAGTGGGAGGGCGAGCATCGCAGTCACAGATGCACTCCACTTCATAAAGTCTCGACGACTAATGCCATTTTGTAGCATCTTGTCTTTCAGTGATTCGCTATGACGAGGTTGCAATTGACGTAATTGCTCCATTCGCGCCACACCTTGCTGATATAGGGCTTCGTGTGTTTCCATGGTTAAACCTTATTATTCTTGAAAGTAATTTGCTCAACATCATCAGTCTAGGCCTCAAAAAGAGTGAAAATATTGATATGCGTCAAGGTTTAATGGAGTTTGAGGAGCTGGCAAGTAGGCAGGTTATGCGTCCTTGAGCTAGATCATTTATTTATAAGGGAAAAGGACAGAATGTCCCTGCAGCAAATCAACTGTGACGCGGGTCACGTATATCGCATTTTATGTAATCTATTTGTTGCGAAATGGGTTTAGGATTTGCTAAATAAATGATCAGTTATGTAGTTAGAGTTGTCAGATAAGAAATGGCAATCTAACGCATAAATACATTCTACTGGTGAATGTTCCGGTTTATTCCATGAGGACTGTGTAAGCGTGGTTACAAAGAACAGATTGAAGAGGCAACACTTTAGCTAAGGCACAAAAAAAGCCTCTAATAATAGAGGCTTTAATAACTAGCGAATATCAAACGAGCTTTAGAAGTTCGCTGATTTTGGCGCTCTTGGGAATGGGATCACATCACGGATGTTAGACACACCTGTTACATAAGAAACCAAACGCTCAAAACCGAGGCCGAATCCAGCATGAGGAACAGTACCGTAACGACGAAGATCACGATACCACCAGTAATCTTCTTGGCTAAGCTCCATTTCAGCAAGACGAGCGTCGAGAACGTCCAAACGCTCTTCACGCTGTGCGCCACCGATGATTTCACCAATACCTGGTGCTAAAACATCCATTGCTGCAACGGTTTTACCATCATCATTCAAACGCATATAGAATGCTTTGATATCTTTTGGATAGTTCTTAACGACAACTGGCGCTTTGAAATGCTCTTCGGCAAGGTAACGTTCGTGTTCTGAGTGAAGATCAATACCCCATTCAACATCGTACTCAAACTTCTTACCGCAAGCTTTAAGAATTTCGATAGCGTCAGTGTAATCAATCTGTGCAAAATCACTGGTTACAAACGCTTCTAAACGATCAATAGCCGTTTTCTCAACACGCTGGGCAAAGAACTCAAGATCATCACGACGCTCAGCCAATACCGCTCTAAAGCAGTATTTCAACATATCTTCAGCAAGTTTTGCTACATCGTCCAAGTCAGCATAAGCGACTTCAGGCTCTACCATCCAGAATTCGGCAAGGTGGCGACTGGTGTTTGAGTTTTCAGCACGGAACGTAGGTCCGAATGTGTAAACTTTAGATAGTGCACATGCATAGGTCTCAGCGTTTAACTGGCCTGATACTGTTAAGAAAGATTCTTTACCGAAAAAATCTTCGCTGTAATCAACGGCGTTTTTGTCATCACGAGGTAAATTCTCAAGATCCAGCGTTGAAACACGGAACATCTCGCCAGCACCTTCAGTATCTGACGCAGTGATCAACGGAGTAGATACCCAGATGTAACCCTGTTCATTATAAAAGCGATGAATCGCCTGTGATAAACAGTTACGTACACGGGCGACAGCACCGATGATGTTAGTGCGCGGGCGAAGATGTGCTAATTCGCGTAAGTACTCGATAGAGTGACGCTTAGCAGCCATAGGGTAAGTATCAGGATCTTCTACCCAGCCTGCAACCTCAACATTGGTTACTTGCATTTCGAAGGCTTGGCCTTTACCTGGTGATTCAACAACTTCACCGGTCATAATGACAGAACAACCCGCAGTAAGCTTTAACACTTCGTTGTCGTAATTCTCTAAATTATTCGGTACTACGCCCTGAATAGGGTCAAAGCATGAACCGTCATAAATAGCGAGGAATGATATCCCTGCCTTAGAATCGCGGCGGGATCTAACCCAGCCACGTACTGTGATTTGCGAACCAATCGCAAAGTCACCTTTAAACACAGAAGCGACAGATGTAATGCTCATTGTTGCTTAGTTCTCCAACGAAACGTTTTAAATATAAAATTTGGTCGTTCATATTACCTTGATACAAGCTTTTCTCAAGTGGAAAGTAAGGTAAGTTGGTCTGGATCTTGGTATTGTTTTTAAAAATAGCGCTAAAACTACGGATAGTATTGATGAAAAAGCTGAAAGTGTTCCAATATCTACTGACCACAATGTCGATTGTCGGTTGGTCGCTAGCAATATATGCACTGATGTTATTTGATCAAGCAAGACCGGATACTGCAATTGGTTACCTTAAAAGCAAAGGTGCCGAGGTTCGTCTTGAATGGGATCCGGTACAAACGGTATTACTGGCGGATATTGTTTGGTGGTGTGCTTTGGTCAGTTTTATCAATTTGGGTTTCAATTATTATATCGCTACTCATAGCCGCCTTGGCTGGTGGATCAATATACCGTTATTATTTTTATGCTCTTTAGCGGCTGGTCTCTATATACGCTTCGTGGTCTAAGGCTGACGACTATCATTAGCTTTCTCTATAAGCCTGCAAAGGGGCAACAGTGTGTTGAGCGTATTGTTGTTTAGAGCAATTGTTTTATCTCGTACTAACAAAGTGATTTATCGTGGCTCAGGAGTCTGCACAATTGGTCTATCATCGCTGCCGTCGCCCCCCAGATGAAATATCGACCGTAGGGGATAAAATGCACTGGGTACTCAATACCGCCTCGACTAAAATACTGTATATGACGATTATTACTGTTGAGCAAGAATGAAAGCGGGATGGTAAAAAGTTCATCCACTTCACCGGGATCAATCACCGGAGTAAACGGCTCAGAGATAATGCTGACAACTGGAGTAATATCAAAACCGGTAAAGGTTTTATGGTCATGCAACAAGCCAATCACTTCGACATGCTTATTAGGTAAACCAATCTCTTCATGAGCTTCCCTTAAAGCGGTATCTTCAAAGCTCAGATCAAACTTTTCAACTTTGCCTCCTGGAAAGCTGATTTGGCCAGGATGTTGGCGTAGATGGCTAGGTCTACGCGTTAGAATGAGTTCAAGCTGACCGTTATAATTGCTAAGTGCTACTAGTACTGCTGCTTTACGCAACGGTTGCTTTACTTCGAACGGCAGCGAGGAGGGGAAATGATGGGCTTTGGGTAAAGAGTGGAGATTAAATCTTAGCCTAAAATCCACTAAGTCCATGAGCTTAAGCCTCTTGATTCATATTAGTGAGTACAGGTAAGATTTTACTTACCTTATCAAAAGTTTCTTGATATTCAGCCTCAACCTTAGAGTCGGCAACAATCCCGCCGCCAGCCCAACAGTAGATAACATTGTTATCATTATTATTTTGCGCCACTAAGGTTCGGATAGTAATGCTTGTGTCCATATTCCCGTCTTGGCTAATATAACCAATAGAACCACAGTAAAGGCTTCTGCGAGAGGGTTCAAGCTCTTCAATTATTTCCATCGCACGGATCTTGGGGGCGCCTGTAATCGATCCACCGGGAAAGCACGATCTTAGCAGATCGCTAGCATTAAGAGATGGCTTTAATGTGGCGGTAACAGTACTTACAAGATGGTGCACGGCAGGAAAACTCTCGATATCAAAAAGTTTCGGAACAGAGACAGAACCCGCTGTCGCGACTTTACCTATATCGTTTCTAAGTAAATCAACAATCATCAGGTTTTCGGCGCGATCTTTCTCAGAGCTAGCAAGTTCATGTGCTAATTGATTGTCGACAGCAGGATCGCTATCTCTAGGCATGGTCCCTTTAATGGGCTTTGTTTGAATTTTTGAACCTGTTAGCGAGATAAAACGTTCAGGTGATATCGATAGCACTGCGTGCTTAGGTAGCCTCATGAAAGCAGAGAAAGGGGCGGCATTACTTTGCCTTAATGTTTGGTAAGCTTGCCATTCATCACCTTGATAGTGACTGCTGAATCTTTGCGTAAGGTTGATCTGGTAGCAGTCACCGCTTTGAAGGTATTGTTGTACTTGATTGAATTTTTGTTGATAGTCACAATCATCAATTTGATTTTCCCAAGCTGAGGTTAATTTAAACCTATTACCAGCAAATTTACTTTGACTCGCCGAGTGCTTCTCGATTGTTTCATTGGCTTGTTGTGCAATAAAGCGATCAAGTTGTTTTTTTACCTTGGTTAATGCTTGCTGGCTTTGGTAATGGACTAACGACCAACATTTTTGATGATAATCAAATACCAGCGCCCAGTCATAAAAGCCAATATTCATTTTGGGTAGTGCTATGTCGTCCGCAGCGCTGATTGGCAGTTTTTCAATATTACGCGCAAGATCATAACTAAAGCTACCCATCGCACCGCCAGAAAAAGGCAATGAGCTCTGCTTGGCGGTAGGGAACAACTCAGACATAGTTTTGTTTAACAGTTCAAATGGGTCATCTAAATATTTATCAATATTAAGCCATTCATTTTCGGAACCACTGTGTAGCGAAAACAATGCTTCTCTATTTGATGATTGCGTGATGTGACTATAGGATTCGTAGCTGGTTAAAGTTGCGATTGGCGCAACGCAGATCACATCGTACTTTGCATCAACGTGATCAGCATTAGCAGAATCGAGCAAAATAGCCCAAGGAGAGTCGGAAAAAAGGCTGAAAACGGTTTCAGTGGTCAAATTCCAATCAAGACGCATCGAATAAACGGATTTAGGCGCCATATTGTTCATCTATTAACCCTATCTAAAATGTGATGTTTCACTCAAAGTCGCGAAAGAGTATCATATTGCTCACACAAGTTATAAAAACAAAACACACAAGCCATTAAGGCTGCTGGAGCGTACATCTTGGTTAATTAACAGGATGTATCGGTTATCAAAATAAGTGTCTGTTAAAAAGGAAGTGTCTGTGAGCAAAGTAGTCCCTGTAATCAAGCAAGCCGATTTAATCGAAAGCGTTGCTGATGCCCTGCAATATATCTCCTATTATCACCCAAAAGATTTCGTTGACTCAATGGCTGATGCCTATGAGCGTGAAGAAAGTGCTGCTGCTAAAGATGCGATTGCACAGATCTTGATCAATTCACGTATGTCGGCGGAAGGAAAACGTCCACTGTGCCAAGACACCGGTATTGTGACCTGTTTTGTTAAGATTGGTATGGCTGTCCAATGGGATAAGACTGACTTAACAGTGCAAGAGATGGTTGATGAAGGTGTACGCCGCGCTTACACCAATCCTGATAATCCGCTTAGAGCATCAATCGTTGCAGATCCTGCTGGTGGCCGTAAAAATACCAAAGACAACACACCGTCAGTTGTGCATGTTGAAATGGTTCCCGGCAATCAAGTAGATGTCGCCATAGCAGCTAAAGGCGGCGGCTCAGAAAACAAATCTAAAATGGTGATGCTAAACCCATCAGATGATATTGCGGCCTGGGTAGAGAAAACGTTGCCGACAATGGGCGCTGGCTGGTGTCCACCTGGAATGCTAGGTATAGGCATTGGCGGAACAGCAGAGAAAGCTGCAGTAATGGCAAAAGAGTCATTGATGGACCCTGTTGATATTCACGAGTTACAAGAGCGTGGCGCGCAAACAACAGACGAGAAGTTACGTCTAGAGATTTTTGACCGTGCCAATAAATTAGGTATTGGTGCTCAAGGTCTAGGCGGTGTAACGACTGTATTAGATATTAAAATCAAATCAGCGCCAACTCACGCGGCATCAAAACCCGTTGTGATGATCCCTAACTGCGCCGCGACACGCCACGTGCATTTCCATCTAGATGGATCTGGACCTGCTGATCTTACACCACCTTCTTTAGAAGATTGGCCAGAAATAACATGGGAAGTGGGTGAAAGTGTTCGCCGTGTGAACTTAGATACAGTGACTCAAGAAGAGATGCAGCAATGGAAGAGCGGCGATACTGTGTTACTCAGCGGTAAAATGCTGACCGGTAGAGACGCAGCCCATAAACGGATTCAAAGCTTAATTGAAAGTGGTGAAGGACTGCCTGAAGGGGTGGACTTTAAAGGTAAGTTTATCTATTACGTTGGACCCGTTGATCCTGTTGGCGACGAAGTTGTTGGCCCAGCAGGTCCTACGACTGCTACGCGCATGGATAAATTTACTGACCTTATGCTAGATAAGACTGGCCTTATGGGCATGATTGGTAAAGCAGAGCGTGGTCCTGCAACCGTCGAGTCTATTAAGAAGCACAAGTCATGTTACTTAATGGCCGTAGGTGGTGCTGCTTATCTTGTGTCTAAGGCGATTAAAAAGTCACGTGTGGTTGCTTTTGAAGACCTTGGTATGGAAGCTATTTACGAGTTTGATGTTAAGGATATGCCAGTGACAGTGGCTGTCGATTCTGAAGGTGTAAATGCTCACGATACCGGCCCTGCTATTTGGAAAGTAAAATTAAATAGCTAAATCATGAACGCTTTTTGAAAACCACTTGCTCGTATTCGGGAAGATAAAAGTGGCTGCTGAACTTATCATCTAATCAGTTTCATTGAAGCTTGGTTAACTTAGACCGGTAAAGTTTGGACACCATCTGAATGGCTTAAACGTATTGCTTAAGCCATTTATTTTGGATAGTGTGCTGTATCGCTTCTGGGATAAAAATACCGTTTAATCGCGGTAAGACTCTTTTAAACATAACAATAAGATAAATACCATGAAAAAAACTGCAATCATACTGGCGTTAGCGTCAGTGGGCGCTGCATTTAGCGTTCAAGCCGCTAGTCCTCAGCCTTTCAGTGTTCAACAATTAGTTAAAATCAACAAACTACACTCAGCTGTACTGTCGAACGATGGCACAAAAGTTGTTTATGCAGTGAAAAATGTTGATGCAGACGGGAAGGGCAGTTCAGACCTTTATATTCAGGATTTAACTTCAAATACTGCCCCTGCAAAACAAATTACACAATTTTCAGGCACAGAGCACAGTGTTGCTTTTGGGCCAAATGATAAAAGTATCTATTTTCTAGCAGCACGTAATGGTTCTAGCCAGCTATACCAGCTTGCGCTCGACGGTGGCGAAGCTAAACAGGTTTCTGACTTCCCGCTCGATGTAGAAGGCTTCAAGCTTTCTAATGACGGCACTCAAGCTGTCGTTAATATGCGTGTTTTTCCTGAGTGTAAAGATTTAAACTGCTCGAAAGAGAAGTTTGAAGCAGAGGCTGCTCGCACCTCAACAGGCAGGGAATATAAAGAGTTGATGGTGAGACACTGGGATACTTGGAATGACCATTCAAGAAGCCATCTGTTTGTTGCCAAGTTAAATGGTGAAAAAGTAACGACTGCGATAGATGTTACAGCAGGTCTAGACACTGAAACACCGCCAAAACCATTTTCAGGTATGGAAGAAGTCACATTCACACCAGATGGAAAGTATGTAGTTTATAGCGCGAAAGCACCAAGTAAAGACCAAGCTTGGATCACCAACTATGACTTATGGAAAGTGAGTGTTAATGGCGGTGAGGCAAAAAACCTTACTGAATCTAATAAAGCGTGGGATGCACACCCGACTTACTCAGCTGATGGGCGTTATTTAGCTTACTTAGCAATGACAAAACCTGGCTTTGAAGCTGACCGCTACCGCATAATGTTACGTGATACGGTAACAGGGCAAGAGAAAGAAGTGGCACCTATGTGGGATCGTAGCCCACACTCTTTGGCATTTGGTAAAGATAACAAAACACTTTACGTGACTGCACAAGATGTAGGACAAGTTTCAATATTTGAAGTGAACACTCAATTTGGTGACGTAAAAACTATCTATAACGAAGGTAGCAACAGTGTCGTTGGCATTAATGCTGACAAGATAGTGTTTAGTAAAAAGTCTCTGGTTGAGCCTGGCGATCTTTACTCTATTAATTTAGACGGTGAAAACTTAAATAGACTCACTGAGATCAACAAAGACAAACTCGCTGAGATAAAGTTTGGTGAGTATCAACAGTTTAGCTTTAAAGGTTGGAACAACGAAGAGGTTTATGGTTACTGGATTAAGCCATCTAACTATAAAGCAGGCGAGAAATACCCGATAGCTTTCTTGGTTCATGGTGGTCCACAGGGATCATTCGGTAACTCATTCAGTAGCCGTTGGAATGCTCAACTGTGGGCTGGCGCTGGCTATGGCGTAGTGATGATCGATTTCCATGGTTCAACGGGTTATGGTCAAGCATTTACCGATTCAATTACTAAAGATTGGGGCGGCAAGCCACTTGAAGATCTACAGAAAGGTCTTGCTGCAGTCACCAAACAACAAAAATGGTTAGATGGCGATAGAGCTTGTGCGTTAGGCGGTTCATACGGTGGTTACATGATGAACTGGATCCAAGGTAACTGGAATGATGGTTTTAAATGTCTAGTTAACCATGCTGGTCTATTTGATATGCGCTCAATGTATTACGTAACTGAAGAACTTTGGTTCCCTGAATATGAGTTCGGTGGTACGTATGCTAAGAACAAAGAGCTGTATGAAAAGTTTAACCCAGTCAACTACGTAGATAACTGGCAGACTCCTATGTTGGTCATTCACGGAGAGAAAGACTTCCGTGTACCTTATGGCCAAGGTTTAGCAGCATTTACCTTTATGCAGCGTAAAGGGATCCCATCTGAATTGCTCGTCTACCCAGATGAGAATCATTGGATCTTAAACCCAGACAACTTAGAGCAATGGTACGACAACGTTCTCGGTTGGATGGATCGCTGGACTGAGAAGTAACAGTCAAAATGAGAAGCCAGAACTGATGTTCTGGCTTTTTTTTGTTCTAAACGCTTAGCATCGCTTTTTGCTTCTCGTTAAATGTGATGTATTGGCTCAACTATAGTTTAGCCAATGGATATAAAAGGATAATTATGGCTACACTCGCTAACACACCTAATCCACCGTATTACTGCGTTGTGTTTACCTCGCGATTATCTAACGATACTGAAGGTTATGCAGCCATGGGGGCCAGAATGGAAGCCTTAGCAGCGGGCCAATCGGGTTTTCTAGGTATTGAGTCAGCTAGAGAAGAGTTAGGCATTACGGTCTCCTACTGGCAGTCATTGGAAGCCATTAAAGCTTGGAAGCAAAATGCAGAACATTTGCACGCTCAAGCGATTGGCAAAACGCGCTGGTATAGTGAATTTGCGTTGAGAATAAGTAAAGTCGAGCGTGACTACTTTTTGTAAGCCAAAGTATGTTACTCAAGCAATAATGTCAGCTACCTAGGTCTTAGCTGTACTTAGTGTGTCTTTTATTTGTATGAATGCTAACAATCCTCAGTGTAAGCCGTAACCGAATAACGTCGAGATTTTGTCGGTGCGCTATAAACCACGTGACAGCGGTACTCGCCATTTTCGATCTCAGTTAACTTATTTTTTGATACCGCTGGCACTATCGCTGTTGCAGAGTTTTCTGTGCGGGCAATGGTGATAAAAAATTGGTCTTCATTTATACCAAAAACAGTACGGTAATTGGTATTAACGGTACTTGATGAAGACAACGGAGCAATAGGATAACCTAAACTCACATATAAACGGGTGCCACTGACGTCAATGTAGTACTCACCGACAGGGACATCCCAATTGGGGTTGTTACCACATTGGTAGCTACATCCTTCCAACGTCTCAATATTAGCTAGGTTACTTTTTGCAAAGGCTAATCTGTTTTGAGTGGTAATCAAAGCAGCAAGCGAGCGCACGTCAGCGGCTTTAGCGTCTGAACTAATACTCAACATTTTAGGCGCTACAACGATAGCTAATATAGCTAATATAATGATGACAATAACCAATTCGATTAAGGTGAATCCTGAAGGAGATTTGCACTTAAATGACATGCTGTTACTTACTAGGTTTAAGTTGCTCGCAGCCTAACGACTTTGGCTTAATGCAACAAGTTAACCCTGTAGCATATTGATACATGTCTTTGGGAAGTGTTAACTTCGTCACGTTTTATTCGTTAGCAAAAGCTGCAAATTTTAGGCTTGTTAACGGTTCACTTTATTTAACTGTAAGACGCTAGCGATATAGTAATTATATGAGTCACTAAGGTCGCAATAACTCAATCTAAACTGAGAATGAACTGGAATCTTTTGATGAAAAAATTGAGCTGTTATTTTTCTCGGGCATAGGTGGAGCAGGGCGGGAATTTCTATGCCACTGTTATGTTGTGATTTATGGGTATTAAATGCTGTGAATTATATTGTTCAAAAGCATAGTTATATTCTGCATTCAATCAATACAACTGGTTTGTTTAAATA
Organism: Shewanella sp. c952; assembly: GCF_019654975.1. GTDB lineage: Bacteria > Pseudomonadota > Gammaproteobacteria > Enterobacterales > Shewanellaceae > Shewanella. Next base: position 95,257 of record NZ_BPEW01000004.1, on the reverse strand, counting down.
AATAAAAAGGCCTGCAAAATAATGCAGGCCTTTTAGAGTTAGCTCACCTTGGGGCTAAGTCCACTTCAAAAACTTAGCAAATCCAAAGACGACAGAGACTAAAATTGGTTCATGGTGTTGTCTTTACCAGATGCTTTCAATGCTTGGTCACCAGAGAAATACTCTTTGTGATCGTCACCCATATCTGAACCGGCCATGTTCTGGTGTTTAACACAAGCGATGCCTTGACGGATCTCCTTACGTTGAACATTCGCTACGTAGCCCAGCATACCTTGGTCACCGAAGTACTCTTTAGCCAAGTTATCAGTAGACAGCGCTGCTGTGTGGTATGTCGGTAGTGTAATAAGGTGATGGAAAATTCCCGCTTCACGTGCCGCATCGGCTTGGAAGGTTCTGATTTTCTCATCAGCTTGAATGGCAAGTTCAGTAGAATCGTAATCAACGCTCATCAGTTGGTCACGGTTGTAAGCAGAAACATCTTGTCCCGCTGTTTCCATCGCATCAAATACTTGCTGACGGAAGTTTAGTGTCCAGTTAAATGATGGCGAGTTGTTATAAACTAGCTTGGCATTTGGAATGGTTTTACGGATCTCATTGACCATGGCACCAATTTGAGAAACATGTGGTTTTTCAGTCTCAATCCATAGTAAGTCCGCACCATTTTGCAGTGAAGTAATGCAGTCGAGTACACAACGTTCTTCACCTGTGCCAGCGCGGAACTTAAATAGTCCATTAGGTAAACGTGAAGGCTTGACTAATTTTCCACCTTGCTGGAATACCACATCACCGTTAGCTAAGTTGGCAGCGTCAATTGCTTCCACTTCTAGGAATGAATTGTACTGGTCGCCCAAATCACCCGCTTCATTTGTAACTGCAATTTTCTGTGTGAGACCAGCGCCTAATGAATCGGTACGCGCAACGATTACGCCATCATCAATACCAAGTTCTAAAAACGCATAACGGACAGCGTTAATTTTTGCTAAGAACTCAACGTGCGGTACGGTCACTTTACCGTCTTGGTGTCCACACTGTTTAACGTCAGATACCTGGTTTTCAAGCTGAATACAGCAAGCACCAGCTTCAATCATCTGCTTCGCCATTAAGTACGTCGCTTCTTCATTACCAAAACCAGCATCAATATCTGCGATGATTGGTACTACGTGAGTTTCGAAGTTATCTATTTTTGCTTGAATTGCTGGCTTGTCTGCTGCTGTAGCAGCGTCTAGCTGGCGAAATAAGCCACCAAGTTCACGAGCGTCAGCTTGGCGAAGGAAGGTGTATAACTCTTTAATCAGAGAGGCTACAGAAGTCTTCTCATGCATAGATTGGTCAGGAAGGGGACCAAACTCACTGCGAAGCGCTGCAACCATCCAGCCTGAAAGATATAAGTATCGACGCTTAGTCGTTAGTAGGTGTTTTTTAATCGAAATCATTTTCTGTTGGCCAATAAAGCCATGCCAGCAACCGAGAGACTGGGTGTACTGCGATGAATCTTTATCGTAGTTGTCCATATCTTCGCGCATAATCTTTGCAGTATATTTAGCGATATCTAACCCAGTTTTGAAACGATTCTGTAGACGCATACGAGCTACTGATTCTGGGTTGATTGCATTCCATGCACTACCTTCTGCATTAATCAAGGTAGCGGCTTCATCGATGTTAGTTCTGTAGTCTGTCATGTGTATATTCCTTTAACAATATGATTAGCGGCGATTGATTACGTTGAAAATATTAGTTAGATTTGGTTAAATAAGTCTAATTTATAGTTTCTATTCTCGGTATTTATCTTATGAATATATCTCGTATTGACCTGAATTTATTAGTTTATTTAGACGTATTGCTACGTGAACGAAATGTTACAAAGGCGGCGGATCAGCTTGGGATCAGCCAGCCAGCAATGAGTAATGGTCTAAAAAGGTTGCGGACATTATTTGATGATCCCTTGTTGATCAGGACCAGTCAGGGGATGACGCCCACAGAAAGGGCGCAAGAGTTGCAGCCAACAATAAGCGAACTAATTATTGGGTTAGAAAAAGCCGTTCAGCCACGAGCCAAATTCAATGCTGCTGAAAGCGAACAAGTGTTCCGTGTAATGGCAAGTGATTATGCTGAAGCGACGCTAATTCCACCGCTTATTGCAAAGCTTCGTACTGAAGCGCCAAATGTAATTTTAGATATCATGACCCCAAGTGATGTTAGTTTCCCTGATGTAGAACAAGGAAGAGTCGATATGGTGATCAACCGTTTCGACAGCATTCCACAATCATTCCATCAAAAAGTACTCTGGAGTGATGACTTTAGTTGTTTGATTAGTAAGACTAATCCTGTATTAGAAAAGTTCTCCCTCGATAGCTACCTTGAGGCGAAACACGTTTGGGTTAGTAAAACAGGGATGGGTGTCGGTGTTGGAATGAACCCTGATGACGTGCAACGGTTAGGCTGGGTTGATGAGGCATTAACTCGTATCGGAGTACAAAGGCGAATCACCGTATTTACACGACATTACCAAGCAGCCTGTTTGTTGGCAGAACAACAAGATTTGATCGCAACCATACCAAGCAAGATGGCAAGACAACATGAACATAACGACAGAGTAAGCATTATTGCTCCGCCATTTATTATTCAACCTATTGCACTGACAATGGCTTGGAGCCCACTACTACAACACAATCCTGCACATAAATGGATGCGACAACTCATTACACAAACGGCTGATAGCTTTAGTCGCGGTAAAGTGTAACTTGAACAATTTGTACCATTATGATGTTTTTTTACACCAAAAAGCCACTAGTCATAACCGCGGTGAATAGTGAGCATTATCGTTATAAATTAGATAAATGAAGCTTGCTTGATATAGGCTAAAGAATATAACGCCAATTAGGTGTAGTTAGTAAATGGACTTAAGTGTTCAGTAGGACTTTGCAAAGGATTAAGAGGGACAACAAATGACTAAGTATATTCAAATTGGTGGGTTAAAGGTTGCTTCAGAGTTAGCGGCGCTGGTGCAAGATGAGATTTGCCAAGATATTGGGATCACCGCAGAAACCGTGTGGACAAAGTTTGAAGAGCTTGTTGCCGAGTTTGCACCTATTAACCGTAGCTTATTGGAAAAGAGAGAACAGCTTCAACATCAATTGGATGAATGGCATGTTGGCCATAAGGGTCAAGATTTTAACTTAGCGGCGTACAAAACCTTCTTAACTGATATCGGTTATTTAGTGCCTGAAGGGGAAGGTTTTTCGATTAGTACCGAAAATGTAGATACAGAAATCACTGACCAGGCAGGTCCACAACTTGTAGTACCAGTTAAAAATGCCCGATTTGCTCTAAACGCAGCCAACGCACGTTGGGGCAGTTTGTATGACGCTTTATACGGTACTGATGCGATTTCAGAAACTAATGGGGCTGAGTTAAGCAAAACCTACAATCCGCTTCGCGGCGCTAAAGTGATTGCTTTTGCAAAGCAGCACCTTGATACGGCAGCACCATTAATTCAAGGCTCTCATGCCGATGTAACAACATATCGCGTTGAAGGTGGTCAATTAAAGATATCACTTGAAAATGGTTCCGAAACTCAACTTGTTAATCCTGAGCGTTTTGCGGGGTACCAGGGTGATGCTAAGACGCCAGATGCTATTTTAATAAAGAATAATGGTCTCCACATTGAGATCCAAATAGATGCCGCGAGTCTTATTGGTAAAAGTGATAAAGCAGGAGTCAGCGATCTTCTCGTTGAGGCGGCAATTACTACTATTATGGATTGTGAGGACTCAGTGGCTGCTGTTGATGCCGAGGATAAAGTCGAGATCTACCGTAATTGGCTTGGGTTAATGCAGGGAAACTTAACCGCTACGTTAGCTAAAAATGGCAAAGAGATTGTTCGAGAGCTCAATGATGACAGAGGTTATACCACGCCAAGTGGTCAACAAATAACACTACCAGGTCGCAGTTTATTGTTTGTTCGCAACGTGGGTCATTTGATGACTATCAATGCTGTATTAGATAAGCAGGGTGAAGAGGTGCCTGAGGGGATCTTAGATGGTATGTTTACCGTGCTTGCAGCGTTGCATGATATTAAAGGTCACAGCAATCGCAGTAACAGCCGTAAGGGCTCAATTAACATTGTAAAGCCAAAGATGCATGGACCAGAAGAAGTTAAGTTTACTTGTGAGTTGTTTACAAGCATTGAAGACGCGCTCAAGCTTGCCCGCAACACTATTAAAGTCGGCATTATGGATGAAGAGCGCCGAACCACAGTCAACCTCAAAGAGTGTATTCGTGCAGCCTCTGAAAGAGTGGTTTTTATTAATACAGGATTTTTAGACAGAACAGGCGATGAGATCCACACTTCAATGCAAGCAGGACCGTTTGTTGCAAAATCAAAAATGAAGCAGCAAAAGTGGATTGCAGCTTACGAAGATTGGAATGTGGATATTGGGTTAGGGTGCGGTCTGCAGGGACGTTCTCAAATAGGTAAAGGTATGTGGCCAATGCCAGATGAAATGGCTGCCATGCTTGAGCAAAAGGTTGGCCATCCTTTAGCTGGTGCCAATACCGCTTGGGTTCCATCGCCTAATGGCGCAGTTTTACATTCGACGCATTATCATAAGATTAATGTAAAGGATGTACAGAATGAACTAAAAAGTCGTGCTAGAGCGAGTTTAGATGATCTACTCACCATCCCACTAATGGAGAATCCATCAGAGCTATCTGCAGAGTTAAAGACTTTTGAGTTGGAAAATAATGCACAAGGCATATTGGGATACGTAGTACGTTGGATTGATCAAGGCGTAGGTTGCTCCAAGGTTCCTGACATTAATAACGTCGGGTTGATGGAGGATAGGGCAACGTTAAGGATCTCTTCTCAACATTTAGCTAATTGGCTGACACATGGTATTTGTACTGAAGAAGAAGTCATGGCCGCACTTAAAAAGATGGCCGCTATTGTCGATCAGCAGAACAAAGGTGATAGTAGCTATATTAATATGTCGCCAGCTTTCGATAGCATCGCATTTAAAGCAGCCTGCGATCTTGTATTTGAAGGAACCACTCAGCCTTCTGGATACACAGAGCCTTTATTACATGCCTATCGTATTAAGGCAAAAAGCTTAGCACTTTAGCAAGTTAGATTAAAAAAGCCTTAACAGCGAGCTGTTAAGGCTTTTTTATGAAAACTATATATCTGTGTTTTACTTATTCATCGCTGTAGTCATTACCGTAATAGCTCGCGAGTAAAACCTGCTTTAGTTCCGCAATAAGTGGGTAACGAGGGTTAGCGCCGGTACATTGATCATCAAATGCATCTTCAGCGAGTTCGTCTAGCTTTGCGATGAAGTCGGCTTCGTTGACTCCTGCAGCTTGGATTGAGCTTGGAATGCCAATCTTCTCCTTGATAACATCAATTTCTTTAAGTAGAGCCTCGACTTTTTCTTCATCTGTAATGCCTTCACCGATGGTGCCTTCAAGTTTTAAGTACTCAGCAATTTTTGCGTAACGACACAATGCTTTAGGTCTATCGTATTGACTAAAAGCGGCTTGCTTAGTTGGCATGTCCGTCGCGTTAAAACGAATAACATTACTGATGAGCAGCGCGTTTGCTAAGCCATGTGCTAAGTGGAACTCTGCACCTAGCTTATGTGCCATAGAGTGACAAATACCGAGGAAAGCGTTAGCAAATGCTATACCCGCTATCGTTGCGCCGTTATGTACTTTTTCGCGGGCTAATGGGGCATTGGCACCGTGCTCATAGGAATCTGGTAAATGTGTGAATAACAGATCCAATGCTTGTAGTGCTTGACCATCACTGTACTCGTTTGCCATTACGCTTACATAGGCTTCTAATGCGTGAGTAATTGCATCAATACCACCGAAAGCGGTGAGTGATTTGGGCATATCCATTACCAAATTAGGATCAACAATAGCCATATTTGGCGTTAATTCATAATCTGCAATAGGGTACTTCATTCCGGTTTTTTCGTCTGTGACCACTGCAAAAGGGGTCACTTCAGATCCAGTTCCTGATGTTGTTGGTATCGCAACCATCTTGGCTTTTTTGCCCAACTTAGGGAATTTGTAGATACGTTTACGAATATCCATAAAGCGGAGTGCAAGATCGGCAAAGTCAACGTCTGGATGTTCGTACATTACCCATATGATTTTTGCAGCATCCATTGGTGAACCGCCACCTAGCGCGATGATGACATCTGGCTGGAAGCTATGTGCGACCTTTGCGCCTTGCTCAACAATTTGCATCGTCGGGTCAGCCTCTACATCGTAAAAAACTTCTGTTTCCAATCCTTGGCTCTTGAGGATTTTTATCGTTTCATCACAATAACCATTGTTGAATAGGTACTTGTCGGTCACGATAAGAGCACGTTTTTTATCAGAAAGCTCCTCTAACGCAATCGGTAAACTACCACGACGGAAGTAAATGGATGATGGAAGTTTATGCCACAACATATTCTCAGCCCTTTTAGCGACCATTTTTTTGTTAATTAGATGACTTGGACCAACGTTTTCTGAAATTGAATTGCCACCCCATGATCCACAACCTAAGGTCAAAGAGGGAGCAAGCTTGAAATTATACAAGTCGCCGATTCCGCCTTGAGATGCGGGTGTATTAATTAAAATACGTGCGGTTTTCATTCTAAAGCCAAATGCTTTTACGCGATCAACTTGAGTGTCCTGATCTGTGTATAAGCCAGATGTATGGCCAATACCGCCAAGAGTGACTAACGCTTCAGCTTTATCCATTGCATCTTCAAAATCATTTGCTCGATACATCGCTAATAGTGGCGATAGTTTTTCATGGGCAAAGGCTTCTGCTTGGTCGATATTACTGACTTCTCCAATCAGTACCTTAGTACTGTGATGAACTTCAATGCCAGCCATTTTCGCGATGGTCGCAGCGCTTTGGCCAACGATATCAGCATTCAAACCACCATTTTTAAGGATAACGTCTTGCATTGCAGCCGTTTCAGCAGCGTTCAGTACATAACCTCCATGGCTAGCAAAACGTTCTTTGACGACATCATAAATCTCATCAACAATGACAACGGCTTGTTCTGATGCGCAGACCACACCATTATCAAAGGTTTTTGACATTAATATGGAGCTAACGGCACGCTTTATGTCTGCAGTTTCATCAATGACAATTGGAGTGTTACCTGCACCAACACCAATAGCAGGTTTACCAGAAGAGTAGGCCGCTTTGACCATACCTGGGCCGCCAGTTGCCAATATAAGGTTGATATCGGCATGGGTCATTAACTGGTTTGAAAGTGCGACTGATGGCTCATCTATCCAGCCGATAATATCTTTGGGCGCGCCAGCTGCGACAGCTGCTTCTAACACTATTTTAGCGGCAGTGGTCGTTGAGTTTTTAGCTCTTGGATGAGGTGAAAAAATAATACCATTTCGCGTTTTTAAGCTAATTAGTGCTTTAAATATTGCAGTAGATGTTGGGTTCGTGGTTGGCACAATACCGCAAATTAACCCGACTGGTTCAGCAATTGTAATGGTACCAAAGGTTGGATCTTCAGATAGGATCCCGCAAGTTTTTTCGTCTTTGTACTTGTTATAGATATATTCAGAGGCGAAATGGTTTTTAATCACTTTGTCTTCAAGTACGCCCATCCTAGTCTCTGTTGCAGCCATTTTCGCTAGCGAGATCCGAGCATCTGCAGCGGCGAGGGCGGCAGCCCTAAAGATCACGTCGACTTGCTCTTGACTATAATCGGCAAATTGTCGCTGAGCTTCAACGACTCTGCTTACCAGATTATTGAGTTCCTGTTCGTTAGTAACTGTCATAGTGTGTGTCCTAAAAAAATTTAGCAAAACTTATTTTGCTAACCATTTTCAGTGTTTGTTCTGCATCCATGAAGAAAAATTACACTCAAATGAGTCTTTTCACCGTGATCAAGTCCGCAAAAATGTTGCTATCTGTAATAAAATAACTATCTTAGCAACAGTGTGTTACGTTTTTGTAAAAATTTACTTTGAAAATCGATTAATAAAATTTATTCAAAGTTGTGATTTCGGTTAGAAAAACTCATTTTTGGATTTCGACTAGTTGCGTTAGAGTAGCGCAACTTTTTTATTGCTTATTATAGAGGCGCTAAGGCGCAGAGGACGAGACGTTGGATTTAACTCTTTATGTAAAGTTTTTCTTAGGGTTAATTGCGATCATCAATCCATTTGGATTGTTGCCTGTGTTTGTGAGTTTAACTAGCCACCAAACTGAAGTTGAACGTAATCAAACCGGTAAAATCGCCAATTTTGCGGTTGTTGTGATCTTGCTAGTGACTATTTTTGCTGGCCAACATATATTAAATTTATTCAGTATCTCTCTATCGGCCTTTAGAATAGCTGGCGGCTCACTTATTTGTATTATTGCTATGTCGATGTTACAAGGCAAATTAGGTGAGGTTAAGCGTAATAAAGAGGAAGACCGTGAAGCATCGGGAATGGAATCGGTTGCTGTTGTGCCGTTAGCGCTACCATTAATGGCGGGGCCTGGCGCTATTAGTTCGGTCATTGTTTCAGCGGCTGAGCACAATAACTTAGAGAACCTTATTGGCATGTCTATTACGGTGATCCTATTTGGGTTGTTAAGTTTTTCACTATTTAGAATGGCGCCACTTATTTTTAAAGTGCTGGGTAACACAGGTATTAACGTCATCACACGTCTAATGGGCTTGCTGATGCTTTCGATTGGCATCGAAGTCATTGGCGCCGGAATTAAAGGTCTATTCCCCGGTGTGATGGCTTAACGGGTTCTAATTAAATAAGTAAGGCACCGTTAGGTGCCTTTTTTGTATATACCCGTTCTACCTGAAGGTGCAGGATTCAGTGGGAATTTAATGGACTTTAATCACGGCATTGATTGCCACGAATGGTCATTCCCTTGGTAAAATCAATAACACTGAGTAAAGTCCAGTAAAGCCCATCGCAGAAGGCTTTGTGCCAGCCCACTTCGTTGTTGCACTAATTTAAAAGGGAATAACCATTTCTACATTAATGCGCCTAGAATTGAACAGGCACAATGCCTCTGAAACGAGCACCTTCAAGTAGAACGGGTATATACCTGCTCGGTTTAAGAAGGTTAATACCAATCAGTATAAAGATTTGATCGCTCAGCGAGAGTTTAGCGACTTTGAGGTAAGGCAATGAATGAAGAACATAGTTATTCTACATTCAAGTTCATTAACACAGCATCAAAGCCTCTAAAACTCGCCTGTAAGGAGTGTATTTGGCTTCCTACTTCTGCGTTGAATAAACTCATAAGGGAATAACCATTGTGTCATTACTCACTTTGAATTAGTCCGCCTTGAATTAGTTCGCCAAAAACACTCTGAGTAGATCAACTACTTATACTGATTGGTATAACTCACTAAAGTTCTCGGTTTAATTCAATCATTGAACCTGATTTTGGGCTGAACAAGTGTTGATGCAGCCTTGCTGCAAATTCATCTGTCATTCCTGAGATATAGTCCGCTATTACGCGGTGACAATTTAGCCCTTTGTGTTGCGCCTCTTTCCAGCGTTCTTGAGTGTTTGTCGGCAGGAGTCTTTCAGGATCTGATATAAACGCTTCAAACAGCTCCATAACTATTTGTTGGCCTTTATATTCAAGCATCTGTATTTCAGGTTTTCGAATAACATATTGATAAACAAACTGCTTTAGGATCTCCAGAGCTTCATTGAAATCACTCTCCAATGCCGCATTATATCTTAAGAGTGGCTCACTAAACTTTATGTTTTCGGTAATGGATATTGCTGTTACAAAACCATTAACCAAAGTGCCAATGGCGTCTTTTCTTAGATGGTGTTTACTAGAGAAAAGTCTTTCACCTATTGTGGTGAATTCATTTTTGAGCCAACAATCTTTGCTTTGTTTAAGCTTGTTCTCCACATCTTTAGTCCACTGCTCACGGGTAACGATCCCCATAACGATCGCGTCTTCTAGATCATGAACGGCATAAGCAATATCATCGGCCAGTTCCATAATGGAACAATCAAATGATTTGTATTGGGTCCTGCGGTGAACGGAACCCTCTACCAGCTGATGAGAAAGAAACTGTGCTTTATCTGCTTCAGTTAATGGCGCTAATACCCAGTCTAAGATCTCGAGGTCATCATCAAATAGTCCTTTAACGGGTGGCCATTGTGATGGCTTTAACTGTCTAAAATGACTGACTTCTTTGCGGGGAAGGTTGCGTTGTAGCAAACTATAAGGAGCTGGATACTTGAGCACACCGAGCAATGTACGTCGGCAGAGGTTCATTCCGTAATATTCAGTATAGGGTTCGATTCTGGTCAAGATCCTAAACGTTTGTCCGTTACCCTCAAAGCCGCCATGATCGCGCATCATATAGTTAAGTGCCACTTCACCACCATGTCCAAAGGGCGGGTGGCCAATATCGTGGGCTAAGCACAAAGATTCTATCAAGCTCATGGAATCAAGTAATGCATCTTGTTCTGGGTGTTTCTGTTTAAGCTGAGCACGGATCCCTGTGCCAATCTGGCTAACTTCAAGGGAATGAGTCAATCGAGTGCGATAAAAGTCATTGAGGCCGACACCAAGCACCTGTGTTTTAGCTTGTAACCGTCTAAAGGCTGCTGAGTGAAGTATGCGAGCACGATCTCGTTGATAGGGACTACGATGATCGTTTCGTCTGTGTTTGTCTTCAATCAAACGTCTCTCATGCCAAGGTGTAATATCCATGCGACTTCCTTTGTAAGACTTATAGCAACTTGTTGATATCATCCAAATCGAGAGTGAAGCTTGGGATGAAACATTCAATGAAATAGTTTACCGCAGGATTAGGGTCGTTTTTAAGACTCTGTTCTAATCGCTTCTGTGCGGTATTAAATTCGGTATTACCAGCTCGACGTTCTTCTAGGCATTTTAAATAAGCACAAAGTGTGTCGGCAGACTTTACTAACATTTTATATTGGCTATCTGCGTACTCACTGGTTAACAGCGCTTGATAGTCCTCCTTAAACTCTTCGGGCACCATCTCTAGTAAACGATGCTCTGCAATCGCTTCTATTTTTTTGTACTCGGCTTCAATTTCTTTATTAAAGTATTTTACTGGAGTTGGCAGGTCACCAGTCAGTATTTCGCTTGCATCATGAAAGATTGCGATGGTCGCAGCTTGGTTCGGATCGTAGTTGCCATCAAATTTTTTGTTGCTAATAATGGCAAGTGAATGGGCTACCATAGCGACTTGAAGAGAGTGTTCTTGAACATTCTCAGTTCTTACGTTGTACATAAGTGGCCAGCGTTGAATTAATTTCATTCTAGCTAAGTGGGCAAATAAATGGCTCATTAGTTTCCTTACATCATGTGAGAGCTTATTGAGATTATCATAACCACCTCAATAAAAAACGACCCTAAGGTCGTTTTATTATTAATAGTAGACTCACCCTCGAAATGGATAAGCTATTGCTTATAACCATCTAGAAACTCACCGAATTCACCTAGCGCCTTGGTCAACTCATCTTTATAAGGTAAAAATACAACTCGCAGGTGATCAGGTTCAGGCCAATTGAATGCGGTGCCTTGAACTAAAAGTATCTTTTTCTCTTTTAGTAGATCAAGCACTAAACGCTCATCATCGCGTAAATTGAATTTCTTCTGATCCAGCTTTGCAAAAGCATAGAGCGCGCCTTTTGGCTTTACGACGCTGATCCCAGGGATCTGGTTTAGCATCTCAACGCAAGTGTCCCGCTGTACGCGCAGGCGTCCTCCTGGTTGCACTAGCTCTTGTATACTTTGATAACCACCTAAAGCGGTTTGTATGGCATGTTGATTAGGCACATTGGCACACAAGCGCATTGAGGCTAACATGTCTAAGCCTTCGATATAGCTTTTTGCTGATTTTAAGTTACCGGTAAGCATCATCCAACCTACTCGAAAACCAGCAGCTCGGTATACTTTCGATAGACCATTAAAAGTAACTGTTAAAATGTCAGTCGAAAGACTCGCTGACGGAATGTGCTCGGCGTCATCGTATAAAATTTTATCGTAGATTTCATCACTAAATAAAATCATATCGTTTTGTCTGCACAACTCGATGACTTCTAGGATCAGTTCCTTTGAATAAACAGCTCCGGTTGGATTATTCGGATTGATTAGCACAATCCCGCGCGTACGCGGAGTAATTTTACTTTTTATGTCATCAATATCAGGAAACCAATCTGATTCTTCATCACAGCGATAATGCTGTGCTTTACCACCTGATAGGTGCACAGCGGCTGTCCATAGCGGATAATCTGGTGAGGGAATGAGTACTTCATCATCACTGTTAAGTAGGCCTTGCATTGCCATCACAATAAGTTCTGATACACCGTTACCGATATAGATATCTTCAATATCGACACCAAATATGCCTTGGGATTGATAATGCTGAACGATCGCCTTTCTGGCTGAAAAGAGTCCTTTTGATTCACAATATCCCTGAGCACTTGGCAGGTTTAAAATAACATCACGAACGATCTCTTCAGGGGCTTCAAATCCGAAGGGGGCAGGGTTACCAATATTGAGCTTTAAGATCCGATGACCTTCATCCTCTAGTCTTCTTGCTTCTTTATGCACAGGGCCACGGATATCGTAGCAGACAGAGTCCAATTTGGTGGATTTGATTATGGGGCGCATCGAAACCTCGAAAATGCTTTTAAAATGAGTTAATTGTCTCAACGACATTATGGAATGAACAATAACTAAAATGAACCTACAAAGATAGTGCTAAATATGACACAGATTAGGTGTTTGTTCGGCATCCACTGAGAACGTCAACTGATGCTGGTTGTATGCTCTGCTGCGGCCTGTATCGGCGGGGTAATACTCTGTTTAATGCTGAGTGGTCGACAATGTTAACTAATGGTTTAACTTCACAAAACCAGTAATGAGTACAATCTTCCTATGTGTAGGTCATAATACAGATAATAAAAAGCCAACCATAAAGGTTGGCTTAGATGAAAAACGTTTGAGGTTAAACGCGTTTCTTAAATTCGTTTGTGCGAGTATCGATTTCGATAAAATCGCCAGTTTTAACGAAATCAGCAACACTTAATGTGCTACCACCAGCAATAGTCGCCGGCTTCATCACTTTACCTGAAGTATCACCACGTGCTGAAGGCTCTGTGTAAGTGACTTCACGGGTAACGACAATTGGCAGTTCTACAGAGATAGCTTTTTCTTCGTAGAATGTTACTTGGCAAATATCTTCCATGCCATCAACAATATAAGCTGCTGCATCACCCAAGTTTTCCGCTTCAACATCATACTGGTTATATTCAGCATCCATGAAGACGTACATTGGATCTGCAAAGTATGAATAAGTACAATCAAGACGCTCTAGAATAATAGAATCTAACTTGTCTTCACCCTTAAACGATGTTTCGGTTGTAGAATCAAGTAAAACGTTCTTTAGCTTTAATTTTACAATCGCTGCGTTACGGCCAGAGCGAGTTGTTTCTGTCTTTAGTACAACCCATGGGTTGCCATCTAACATGATCACGTTACCAGGACGGATTTCATGAGCAGTTTTCATTACACTATTTCCTATTTTAGGTTTTTTCTATTTCAACGCAGTATCTTAGCTATTTTTGACGAATTGAACTAGTCGAGAAGCAAGATCTGCATCATTTAATGCGTTAATTGGCCATTGTTTTGCATTTTTAGAAAGCTCAGCCATGGCATAAGTCAGGTTTTTCCATGCTTGTAGCGTATTTTCTCGGTTATTTTTATTAAATGCGATATTTAAGTTTTGGTATACTTCGCTGGCATCTTTAGTCAGTTCACTGCAGTACAAGTCGAGAAATGCGTCTAATTTCACCAGATGATAATCATCCTCTTGAGGATAGATATGCCAAATAAATGGTTTTGCTGCCCATTGAGCACGTAAAAATGAGTCTTCACCGCGAACAATATTAAAATCACAACTCCATAACAGCTGATCAAAGCCTTGTTGATCCGTCATCGGCAAAATATGCAGGGTTAGATTACCGTGTTTTATCTGTTGTGCAGATTTAAGATCTTCAATAGAGCAAGGCAATAATGGCTGTAAACTATTTAGGCTGCGACCCTTGGGAATAAGAACGTGAACTGGTGCATTGCTCAGCATCCACAAATTGCATAAGGCTAGCAACGCTGGCGTTTCATAGCTAAAAACACTGATTACGGTATCGTTACTAGCGATACCTTTAAGCCCCAGTTTATCAAACAACTGCTTACGATAATGTGGACTGCTTTGCCATTCTTGCCGTTGATTAAGAACGTCTTTCTCACATATCAAACCGCCAGTCTTTGCGGTAAATCCTGGGAAATAGAAGCTCTTATTCAAACCGTTATTTTGCATAGACGGTAGCCCATGACATCCTTCCACCCAAGATTCAGCACTAAGATACTCAAGGTTTAACCAAACTGGCGCCTTGATCACGCTAAGATCATTTTTGAAGGCTTGATGCTGGTCATGCATGATCTTCACTACATTGTCAGGTAAATTACAGGCAAACGCTTCAATAATGACATCAGGGCAGCGAAAGCAAACCGGTAACGGCTTACTCCAGAGGTTTATTTTTACACCATGCTGAACTTGGCTGGCAAGCTCTAGGTCGAGAGAAGGTAGTATATGGGAAAAGCTCTTTAAGTCATCGACCCACAGAGTGACGTTTAACTGGTATTCATTTGTGAGTTGCTTGGCTAGACGCCAAGTAACACCTATGTCGCCATAGTTATCTATCACGGCACAAAAGATATCCCAGTTCGCCCAAGGCTTTTCGGCTTCTACCATACTTGTCATTACTACTTGCTACCTAAAAATCTTTTATGATCACTATAAACACAAAAAACGGCATAAATGCCGTTTTTGTTTTAAAGCTTAGTAATCCTAATGGACTATTAATCTTCTAATTCTGCTAAGCACATCTCTTCGTAGATCTGCTTGACCCAAGCATCTACACGCTCTTCAGTTAGTTCTGGTTGACGGTCTTCGTCAATGCCTAGTCCGACAAAATGTTTGTCATCAACTAAACCTTTAGACGCTTCAAAATCATAGCCTTCTGTTGGCCAGTGACCGATAACGATACCGCCGCGACCTTCAACAATCTCATTAACCATGCCCATCGCATCAAGGAAGTATTCAGCGTAATCCTCTTGATCGCCACAACCGAAAATAGCGACTAGCTTATCTTCAAAGTTGACTTGCTCAAGTTCTGGGAAAA
Source organism: Shewanella sp. c952 (assembly GCF_019654975.1). Taxonomy (GTDB): domain Bacteria; phylum Pseudomonadota; class Gammaproteobacteria; order Enterobacterales; family Shewanellaceae; genus Shewanella. Next base: position 80,026 of record NZ_BPEW01000004.1, on the reverse strand, counting down.
AATCATCCCAATCACACTGTGCTTCACCGTAATACCATGTTGGGATCCCGAAAAGAAGCAGATCATAATCTGCTATCTGTTCTTTGGTACTTTTGGCGATATCTTTCACCTCAACCATTTTCTTACCCAGTTTTTTCTGGATCATTTTGGCGACGGCTTCGGTGTTGCCTGTGTCAGACCCGAAAAAAAGACCTACTGTAGCCATTGTTGTTCCTTTAATATCTAGTTCACTTTAAGGTATTTATGCTGCAAAAGCCTTTAATCACTTACTAACTTTTGCAGTATTGATTCTATTAACTGACTGCGGCTGATGTTACTGGCCATTGCCTGTTCATTCAAGGCGTCATACAAATCTTGTGACACCTTTAACTCTATTCGCTTTAATCCGTTCGCTCTGTCGCGTTGGATCTGATTTCTTTTATTAATTTTTAGTTGCTGGTCCCGCGGCAGTGGGTTGCTACGAGGACGACCACGTCGTTTTTCTGTTGCGAACAGATCAATGGTGGTTCTATCTGATGTTTCTTTTGCCATTGAGTTCGTATTTAACTGATGCCTGAGCCTTCCCAAGTCATCTGTATAATCCCTTTTGCTATAAACCCGGCACAGCCGAGAAATAAAACCAACCAAACAATGTATCGACCAAATTTAGGGACTTTTCCCTGCTTTAGTACATCGTGTATGGCCATACCAATAAAAAAGAAAATGGCTGCAAAAAACAGGTTTAAGCCTAAAGCTTCAATCTGTTCCATATATTGCATTAACATCTACCATTCCTTCTGGCCAAAAAAAGTGGCGCGAATATACCACATAAGTTTTAAAGCGGCTAGACGATTTACACCTTAATAGCCCAATTTAAGGCTCATTTATTGGTAATGAAATCTCTAACTATACGGTTAAAAATGCTGGCTTTTTGAGCATGTAACCAATGACCCGTCCCCTCAATAGTCTTTGCTTTAACTGCTGGGAATTGCTCAATTATAGCGCTTCGGTGTGCTGACGTAACATAGTCTGAGTCGCCGCCTCTTATAAATAGACAAGATCCTTGGTATGGCGTAGTAAATGTCGGCCAATTAATTATGTCGTTATAGCTTTGTTTCAAGCCTGATAAATTCATCTTCCATTTAAATCCGTCGCCACTGCGTGCAAGTGATTTTAAAAGAAACTGCGCTGTCCCTTCATCGATATCATGCTCATGCATATGTTTGAGTGCGTCGCGTCTATCTTTAATTTGGCTAAGCGGCATGCTTTCGAGTGCTTCAAATACTTTGTCATGGCGACTGTTATAAGTGACAGGCGCTATATCTGCTACCACCAGTTTGCTAACCAGATCTGGGTAAGATAGCGCTGTTGCCATAGCGATTTTACCGCCCATAGAATGACCAACTAAAATAGCACTGCTAATCTTTAGGGTTTCAATGAGTTGCTTGATATCTTCAGCTAACGATAGATAGGTCATAGAGGAGACCTGCTTACTATTGCCATGATTAGCAACATCAACTCTGACGACGGTAAAGCTATCTTCTAAACTTTTACCAAGCGCTTTAAGGTTATCAAGATCACCAAATAATCCATGGATAAGAATTACAACCGGTCCATTGCCATTGGTCGTATAGTGCATTTTATATCTACCGATAAGATCAATTGAGGCAGATTGTGCCTGTATCGCTAAAATAATCCAAGTCAGGACATTAAATTGTCATCTCTTTGGTGCATTATTGAGCGCTTAATAGGATTAACAGTCACTCTTTCTTATGTGGATCGCAGTTTTCAATTATTGGTGCTTTATCAAGGCTCTAAACCTCGTTACACTGAGGGGATAATTCGGGGCTGTAATATAGTCATTAATAACACCGAAACCAGTTTTCTACGTAAGGAAGATAAACGCTATGAAATATATCGAGGTTGATGAAGAACTTTACCGTCACATTGCCAGCAAGACTGAACATATTGGCGAGAGTGCCTCTGATATTTTACGTCGACTACTCGGGCTGCGCGTTGATTCAATTGCACAGACAGAGCCTGAAACCATTAGCCATCCAAGCTTGGAAGTAAACAAGGAAGTGGTTGAAGCAGTTGTTGCGACAAAAGTAGCGCCAGCAGTCCAAACATCAGACTTTATTGGGCTTATCGATGCAGAACTGCTAGCGGCGCAAAAGGGGGCGGTTGGACGTTTTCTATTTATACTCGATACGGTTTACCAATCGTCTAACAGCCAATTTCAGCAAGTACTACAGATCCAAGGACGCGACCGTTTGTATTTTGCCACCTCTAAGGATGCATTACTAAAAGCCAGTAAGTCGGCTAATCCAAAAGAGATTGGTAAGAGTGGATTTTGGGTGACGACCAACAATAATACTGCTAAGAAACGCACTATTTTGTCAGAAGTATTAACCCAATTTGGTACCGATGAAGAGCAAGTTGCTGCAATCACCAGTAAAATTTGATATCAAAATATAACAGTAACTAAAGGAGCTAGTTTTTGGCTATACATGAAAGAGCAGGGCAGATTGCTGAGCAAAAGGATTTGGTCAACACCTCCAAACTCATCAGCCTATATTATCGATTAAGCCCTAATGTAGCAGAGGTTACTGAGCAAGTGACCTTTGGCACTTCAGGGCATCGTGGTAGTGCGGTTAAACGCAGTTTTAATGAGGCGCACCTACTGGCTATCGCACAGGCTGTTGCAGATTACCGCCTCCAAGCAGGCATTAGCGGCAAACTTATCTTAGGCATTGATACCCACGCTTTATCTCAGCCAGCGGCAATATCAGTAATTGAAGTGTTAGTGGCAAATAAAGTTACCGTCGCTGTGCATGTGAATGATGGCTTTACCCCAACGCCCGTTGTTTCACATGCCATCGTTTGCGCGAATAAAAATAGAGAACATGATTTAGTCGATGGACTGATTGTGACTCCGTCGCATAACCCACCTCAAGATGGCGGTATTAAGTATAATCCTCCCCATGGCGGACCAGCCGAAGGTGATATCACTCAATGGATCCAACATCGAGCCAACGAATACTTAGCGAATGGTTTAGTCGGCGTTAAACGCTGCGATTATACCCAAGCGCTGCAGTCTGAATTTGTTAACCAAGAAGATTTTATTACGCCTTATGTAGATGATTTAGCGAACGTTATAAACTTGTCAGCTATTGCTGATGCTAAGCTACGTCTAGGCGTCGATCCGCTAGGTGGTTCAGGTATTCACTATTGGCAACCTATCGCTGAGCAATATGGCTTAGATATATCAATTGTTAATAACAACATTGACCCAAGCTTCAGCTTTATGCCGTTAGACAAAGATGGCAAAATCCGCATGGATTGTTCATCTCCTTATGCTATGGCGGGTCTGCTTGCCCATAAAGATAATTACGATCTTTGCTTTGGCAATGATCCTGATTATGATCGTCATGGAATAGTGTGCCCTGGCACTGGGTTAATGAATCCTAACCACTTTCTTGCCGTAGCCATCGATTACTTGGTAACACATAGACCTGATTGGACCGACAACATGCTAATAGGTAAAACATTAGTGTCGAGCGCCATGATTGATAAGGTCTGTGACATGCATGGCAAGCGTATGTCAGAAGTCCCGGTCGGTTTCAAATGGTTCGTGGAAGGTCTCGCCAACAGTACTTTTGCTTTTGGCGGAGAAGAGAGCGCTGGAGCTGCTTTTTTAAGGCTTGATGGTAGCACTTGGTGCACTGATAAAGATGGCTTTATTCTTTGTTTATTGGCAGCTGAAATATTAGCTGTTACTGGTAAAACGCCACAGCAACGTTACCTTGAACTTGAGGGTGAATTTGGTAAAAGTTATTACCAGAGGATTGATAGCCCAATTAGTTTAGACAACAAGGCTAAGTTTAGTCAAATCACTGTTGAGTCGATATCAGCGGCAACACTTGCAGGCGATGTTATTAGCCAAAAGCTCACTCATGCGCCAGGCAATAACGCAGCAATAGGCGGCATCAAAGTTTCTACTAGTAATGGTTGGTTTGCCGCACGCCCTTCAGGTACTGAGGCGTTATTTAAACTTTACGGTGAAAGCTTTGTTAGTGAAGAGCATCTGCAGCTTTTATTAACAGAAGCGCAGCAGATAGTCGAACAAGCGCTAGCGGGTTAGTATCAGATTTGTTAACAACAAAGGCGCCGAATGGCGCCTTTTTTTATGGTTTTTTACTGCAAAATGTTAAAGCTAATCTTAAAAGTTAATCGTCAAAACTGCAGAGTGTTCTCTACCCAGTTTAGAAACTAATATGACAGCTAGGTAGGTTGTTCTTAGCCAAATAATCCTGATGATACGTTTCAGCCTCATGGAATTGCTTGATAGGAACAATTTCAGTCACAACTGGCTTATTGCCCCACTTTTTGCTGTCTATTATTGCTTGTTTCGCAAGCTGTGCTTGTTTCTGTTGTAAAGCATCGTGGAAAAAGACACTACTACGGTATTGATCGCCGATATCGTCACCTTGCTGGTTTAGGGTAGTCGGGTTATGGTTTTGCCAGAATATTTCTAACAGTGTGTTGAATGAAACCTTGCTCGGATCGTATTCAATTTGTACGACTTCAGCGTGACCTGTTATACCCGCTTTCACGTCAACATATGAGGAATATTGATCGTCTCCACCCATATAACCACAGATACAGTTAGCCACACCGTCTACTTGCTTAAAAAAATATTCAACACCCCAAAAACAACCTGCACCGAATGTAGCTAAAGCCATGTCGACTCCTAATATATATTGTTAGCCGTTTAGATGGCTAGATGTCTTCATTGTGTTTTATGTTTAGTTGCAATGCAAGCATAAATTAATCTAGCTGATTACTTGTTGAACTAAGACTGTAAATTCGTTGCCTTCTGTAGGTGTATTTCGTGCTAATATCCAGTGCATTAGCGCCGAGGTAGCTTGGTTTAAATGGATAATCAAACTTACGTTCAGCGCCCAGACAAGTATAAATAAGGAGTGATTTGTGTTTCATGAATTGAAGCAGTCTAAGGATTTTCTCGCACTAACGTTGGCTCATCCTCAGTATCTGTCAGAGAGCTTTGAATTTGACTTAGGTGAGCATACACATGTTGAAGTGTGGGATACCGGCGTTATTGTGTTTTCGCCAAAGCAGCTTAAGCACAGTAAAGATATTGTGCTGTCCTGTGCGGTACATGGCAATGAGACTGCGCCGATCGAACTTTGTAATGCATTAATCACTCAAATTTTATCTGAAGAGCTAAAACTTGCACAGCGGGTAATGTTTCTAATTGGTAATCCTGCTGCTATCCACAATGGTACGCGCTTTATTGATGAAAATTTAAACCGTTTGTTTAATGGCACACATTCACGTGATGAAGGTTTGTGTAATCCTGAGCGCGTTCGAGCTCATAAGTTAGAACAATATGTTGATAGATTTTACGCATCACAATCAGGTGAAAGACACCGTATACACTATGATCTGCATACTGCTATACGCGGCTCAAAGCATGAAAAGTTCGCTATCTATCCTTATCGACCTGGCCGAAAGTACAGTCGAGAGCAGATAATGTTCCTTGAATCTTGTGGCGTAAATACCATTTTATTTCATCATGAACCAACGACAACCTTCAGCTACTTCTCATCTGAGAATTATCGAGCTGATGCCTTCACCATCGAATTAGGAAAAGTCTTCCCGATGGGGCAGAACGATATGACTCGTTTTATCGCCATGAAAGAGATGTTGACCTTGTTGATGACCGGTAAAGATCTACAATTGCCAGAGTTTGACCTTAAACGATTAAATCTCTATCAAGTCTGCCGTTCTGTGAACAAACATTTTGACGATTTTGAATTTAACTTTACTAATGATGTCGAAAACTTTACCGCATTTCCTAAAGGCTATACGTTAGCGAAAGAGGGCGGTAAGGCGGTTAAGATTGAGCATGAGTTTGAGTCTATCGTTTTCCCTAACGCTAAAGTGCCTGTTGGTCAGCGTACGGTACTAATGTTAAAGACTGCAGACGACAGTAATTTAGACTAAATTGAAACTGAATAACTGTGCATGTAAACCAATATATACATGCACGGAGGCGCTTAGTTGTCTTTTGAGTGATGGGAAGTATTGAGAGTTAGTTTACGTTAACGTAATGTTCTTCCCGCGTATTAGAATAGATAGATGTTTCTTTTTGACATTTGGAAGCATCATAAATAACAAGAGCACATTATGAGCAACGCAACAACAAATGCTGAGACTGTCCATCGTGTAAGTTTTTTAGATAAAAATGCTATCGCGATCCCCATCCTTAAAGTATTACAAGCAGATGGTACAGCCTATGAAGGAGCTGTATTGCCCGTCATAGACGAAGATTTAGCGAATAAAATCCACGATACCTGCGTATTTACGCGGGTCATCGACGAGCGTATGTTGGGTGCGCAACGTCAAGGTCGAATTAGCTTTTATATGACATGTACCGGTGAAGAAGCCTCTATTATTGGCAGCACCGCTGCGCTTGACGACGGCGATGTTATTCTAGCTCAGTACCGAGAACATGCAGCGCTACGCTACCGTGGATTCACCACTGAACAGTTTATGAACCAAATGTTCAGTAACGAAAAAGATTTGGGCAAAGGCCGCCAAATGCCTATCCACTATGGCAGCGAAGCACTTAACTACCAGACGATATCTTCGCCGCTAGCGACGCAAATTCCCCAAGCAACAGGCGTTGCTTACAGTTTGAAAATGCAAAAAAAGCGCAATATCGCAATCTGTTACTTTGGTGAAGGTGCAGCCTCCGAGGGCGACTTCCATGCCGGTCTTAATATGGCAGCAGTACTTAACTCACCAGTCATCTTCTTCTGCCGTAACAACGGTTATGCTATCTCTACACCAACCGAAGAGCAGTTCTCAGGTAATGGGATTGCGAGTCGTGGCCCAGGCTATGGCATGCACACTATTCGTGTTGATGGTAACGATATGCTCGCTGTATTGGCGGCGACGCAACAAGCTCGTGCTTATGCGTTAGATAATAATGCACCAGTGCTTATTGAAGCGATGACCTATCGTTTAGGCGCACATTCATCATCTGACGATCCTTCGGGCTATCGTTCAAAGGATGAAGAAGCAAAATGGCAGCAACATGATCCGGTAAAACGTTTTAAGTTATGGATGATCAATAAAGGTTGGCTAAACGAGAAACAAGATGCCGATTTATACGTCAAATACCGTGAAGAGGTGTTAGCGGAACTTAAAGTTGCTGAAAAGGTGCCGTTACCGCACTTAGATGAACTTATTCAAGATGTGTATGACAAGCCAACACCAATTCTAGAGAAACAGTTAGCTGATCTAAAGTCACATATCAAAAAGTATCCAGAAGCCTATCCAAAAAGCGCAGGGAGAATCTAAGCTGTGGCAGAGATGAATATGTTGCAAGCCATTAACGAAGCCCTGAGCTCGGAAATGGAAGCTGATAAAAAAATGATGGTATTTGGTGAAGACGTTGGTCATTTTGGCGGTGTTTTCAGAGCGACTTCGGGCCTGCAAGAAAAGTTTGGTCGTGACCGTTGCTTTAATACCCCACTAACAGAACAAGGTATTGCCGGTTTTGCTAATGGACTCGCATCCAATGGTATGACGGCAGTAGCAGAAATACAATTTGCAGATTATATCTTTCCGGCAATCGATCAGATCGTCAATGAAAGCGCAAAATTCCGTTACCGCAGTGGCAATGAGTTTGATGTCGGTGGATTAACTTTCCGAACGCCTTATGGCGGCGGTATCGCTGGCGGTCATTATCATTCGCAATCACCTGAAGCTTACTTCACCCAGACTCCAGGACTTAAAGTCGTTATTCCTCGTAATCCTGAGCAAGCTAAAGGCCTGTTGATTGCTTCTATAAGAGATAAAAATCCAGTCATATTCTTCGAACCAAAGCGTCTTTATCGCGCGTCGGTCGGTGAAGTACGTGACGGTGATTTTGAAATAGAACTCGGTAAAGCTGAAGTTGTTCAACAGGGAACAGATATCACCTTGTTAGGCTGGGGCGCACAGATGGAAATTCTCGAGAACGCCGCGGATATGGCAGCGAAGAAAGGCATTTCATGTGAAGTTATCGATCTACGCACCTTATCACCGTGGGACGTTGATACAGTCGCGGCATCAGTTAAAAAGACGGGCCGATTACTCATTAACCATGAAGCACCGTTAACCGGTGGTTTCGCCGGTGAAATAGCGGCTACGATTCAAGAGGAGTGTTTCTTATACCTTGAATCACCGATTGCACGAGTTTGTGGTTTGGATACTCCCTATCCGTTAATCCATGAAAAAGAATATATGCCGGATGCTTTGAAAACCTTTGAAGCGATTAAAGCATCGGTTAAATTTTAGGAGCTCGCCATGATTAAAGAATTTATTCTGCCTGATATCGGTGAAGGCGTAGTTGAATGCGAACTCGTTGAGTGGTTAGTGCAAGAGGGTGATGTTGTCACTGAAGATCAGCCGATTGCTGACGTCATGACAGATAAAGCACTGGTTCAAATTCCTGCGCCTTACGCCGGGACTATAGCAAAATTGCATTATGCTAAAGGTGAAATTGCAATAGTTCATCAACCTTTATACTCGGTTGACGTTGGTGGTTCAGATCCACTAATGACCGAAGAGGTCAGTGAGCAGTCTGAAATCAGCCAAGCTGTTGCAGATGCACCAACTGGGGTCACGATTGAAGAGTTTTTGTTACCTGATATTGGTGAAGGAATTGTCGAGTGTGAACTGGTTGAATGGCTAGTAAACGAAGGCGACACCGTGGTTGAAGATCAGCCAATTGCAGATGTCATGACAGATAAAGCGTTGGTTCAAATACCTGCAATTAAAAACGGTAAAATCGCTAAGCTGCATTACCGTAAAGGCCAGTTATCAAAAGTGCATGCACCGTTGTTTTCGATTGAAGTTGAATCACAAACCGCTACTGTTGCACCAGCAGAGAATACAACAACTGCTGAATTGGATAACAAGCCAGTGAGCCTGAATGTAGAGCCGGCTTCACAAGGTAAAGCGCTTGCAAGCCCTGCAGTGCGCCGTTTAGCCCGTACTCTTGATATTGATATCGCATCGGTTAAAGGTACTGGTAAAAATGGCCGTGTATTTAAAGAAGATATAGAGCGTCATCAGTCACCAATTGCTGTTCCAAGCCAACAACAGCAAGCTGCTTCGTCGACGTCTACCGGTAAGCCAAATGTTGTTACTGCAGATCGCGTTGAGCCAATTAAAGGTGTACGCGCTGTAATGGCAAGAATGATGACCGAGTCAGTGTCTACCATTCCACATTTCACCTATTGTGAAGAGTTTGACCTGACAGAGTTGGTAGCGCTGCGTGAAAGCATGAAGAAAAAGTATTCAACTGATGAGTTAAAACTCACTATGATGCCATTCTTCATGAAATCAATGTCGCTAGCCCTTGCTCAATTCCCTGATATGAATAGTCAAGTGAATGCTGACTGTAGTGAACAAACATTCCTCAGTAGCCATAACATAGGGATGGCAGTTGATTCTAAAGTGGGATTATTAGTACCGAATGTAAAAGACGTACAAGATAAAACTATTCTAGAGATTGCTGCAGATATCACCCGTTTAACAACAGCTGCTCGAAGCGGGCGTGTATCGCCAAGCGACCTTAAAGGCGGCAGTATTTCAATTTCAAATATTGGAGCCTTAGGCGGTACGGTAGCAACACCTATCATTAATAAACCAGAAGTTGCCATTGTAGCGCTTGGTAAGTTACAGGTATTGCCAAGATTTAATGCTGCTGGAGAAGTGGAAGCGCGTAAGATCATGCAGGTAAGCTGGTCAGGCGATCACCGAGTGATAGATGGCGGCACCATAGCTCGTTTCTGTAATTTGTGGAAACTTTATCTTGAGCAACCTCAAGAGATGCTACTGGCAATGCAGTAACAATGATGGTGTTTGTTGAACGTTTAAAAGGTGCTTATAAAAGCACCTTTTTTATATCTGCTTAAAGGCAATCCTAATCCTAACCCTAATCAGCTGAATATTTTATTGCTCAGCGACTGTTAAGCGGTTTTTAGGTTATGTCATTAGATACTCCTCGGTAACTGCTCCTGCGATACTCTACCTCCTATATCCATATAATCGTGCATTAATGACATTCACCACATTTGACCTCGAGAGATGGAGAGAATGCCTTAAGTATGTCAGGAACATGCTTGGCCATGTGGTTTGCAATGTGTGAAAAAATAGTGAAATTAGATTCAACCTTATTACCACAGCTCTGAGCCGCTAAAATTCGCCTGTTAGGCATGTTAGGCATGTTTAGACTGGACACATCTGGGTTGTACAGTGTGTTAATGAAGCCACCATGGTGTTATTTGTCATCCGTAAATTAGCTCGCCAATGCTCAGTCTAAGTCAATCAGCTTCTTAGTCTTATTGGGATAATAGACAAATAGAATAAGGATAAAGAGTTTTCAATTTGTGAACTATTCCGTATAATTCCGCTAATCTGTTATTGCCTTTGGTTGTTGTATGAGCGCGTTCGTCCCAAGTATTGAAACTATTGACTACCCATTCCCGCCTAAACCTATGCCTTTATCTGATATAGAAAAGGAGCAATCAAAAGAGCGTATAAAGCAGCTGCTTAAAGAGCGTAATGCGGTACTGGTCGCTCATTACTATACCGACCCTGAAATTCAAGCGCTTGCTGAAGAAACGGGCGGTTGTGTTTCAGACTCATTAGAGATGGCTCGCTTTGGACGAGATCACCCAGCAAAAACACTTATCGTCGCTGGTGTTAAATTTATGGGTGAGACTTCAAAAATTCTAAGTCCAGAAAAAACAGTCTTGATGCCAACATTGGATGCTACTTGTTCGTTAGATATCGGGTGCCCAATCGAAACCTTCAGCGAGTTTTGTGATGCACACCCAGAACATACCGTCGTTGTTTATGCCAATACCTCAGCTGCAGTTAAAGCGCGTGCAGATTGGGTGGTTACATCTAGTATTGCGCTCGAGATTGTTGAGCATCTTGATAGCGAAGATAAGAAGATAATCTGGGGTCCAGACCGTCATTTAGGTAGCTATATCGCCAAAGAAACTGGCGCAGAGATGCTGATGTGGCAAGGCGAATGTATTGTACATGACGAGTTCAAAGCCAAAGCATTAATCGAACTGAAGAAACAACATCCAACGGCTGCTGTTTTGGTTCACCCTGAATCTCCAGCGAGTGTGGTTGAGCTAGCTGATGCCGTCGGTTCTACTAGTCAATTGATTAAAGCCGCTCAGACAATGGATAATGATAAGTTCATTGTTGCTACTGACAGAGGCATTTTCTATAAAATGCAGCAAGCAGCGCCTAATAAGGTGCTGATTGAAGCGCCGACAGGTGGTAATGGCGCAACGTGCAAAAGCTGTGCACATTGCCCGTGGATGGCGATGAACGGTCTAAAAGCCATAGAAAGTTCATTAGAGATTGGTGTACAGCAGCAGCATGAAATATTTGTTGATGAAAAGCTGAGGCTGGACGCGTTAAAGCCGCTAGATCGTATGTTAGATTTCGCAAAAGAGCTGAATATGAAGGTCAAAGGCAATGCTTAACAATTGTTAAGTTATGTCACAATAATTAATATTTATTGATCTAGATCACACTGTATTCAGTGGTGATTAAAAAGCCTGCAATAGCAGGCTTTTTTTATGTAAATTTTATCAAACGACTGTTTACCTCATGCCTGTATAGTTTATCCTAGCCACTAATTTGATTTAACAATTTAAAGGCTCACGAATGAAATGGAATTGGCTCGGCAACCTTTCGTTAAAATATAAATTTTTCATTGTTATCGCACCTTCTTTATTTGCATCCATTGTTTTCGGCGCTCTTTATGCCCATGAACAATACAAGCTAACTAACCAGTTAGATCAAGTATTAGTTTTGAGTGAACTCGCGGCCGCTAATAGCAGTTTGGTGCATGAAATCCAAAAAGAGCGCGGTATGAGTGCCGGTTTTATAGGCTCTAAAGGTCAGGCTTTTCAAATAAAGTTGCCTGCGCAGCAACGAGATTCCGATGAACTTATTCGCACTTTTAAGTTGTTTCTAGAAAGTAATACATTGCCAAATGAGTTTATCACTGAGATCCGCAGAGCTAACGCGCTTATCGAGCAAATCCCTGATGTAAGAAGACAGGTACAAGCCCTGTCTATTAGTGTTGCTGATGAAGTTGCTTTCTATACCGAGTTAAATAAAGAGTTGCTAAGTATTGTTGATCTTACTGCTAAGCAAGGCGCTAATCAGCAAATAGCAATTAAGGCTGCTGCATTTTCTGCTTACTTGCAGATGAAGGAGCGCGCAGGTATTGAAAGAGCAGTACTCAGCTCAACTTTTGGTAATGACACCTTTAAAGCAGGTGCTTATCGCCATTTTGTGACTCTAGTATCGGAGCAAGAAGCGTATCAAGAACGTTTCTTAGCGTTAACAGACCCGCAAAATTATTCAGATTACCAGCGGATAATGAACAATCAGGCATTCAAAGAGGTTGCAGAGTACAGAACGATTGGCTTTGCCCAAGACCCGCAGACGTTGCAGCAGCAGCAACCGGAACTCTGGTTTCAGACTTCGACAAAACGAATAGAACTATTAAGCCAGTTTGAACAACGTCTATCTAAAGAGTTAATTGCAGTGACTAAGTTAAGGCTTAATGTAGCAACTAAAAACCTATATATAACGTTAACGGTATTACTCTTGGTAGCAAGTTTGGTTATTTTCGTATCGATGTCAGTGATACGCTTTATTCACAGCAGTGTGGCAAACATCCAACGCAGTATGACTCTTGCAAGAGAGAATTTTGATTTGAGTGTCAGAATTGTTCAACACAGCGATGACGAGTTTGGTGTCTTAGCAAACGCTTTTAACGGAATGATGAATGACTTTGAGAAGGTGATTGCACACGTTAAAAACAACTCCAACGTCTTATTTCAGGCGATTGAAAAGTTGGAGCAGCACTCTACACAGCTAAAAAGTGATGTACAACTAGGGCATAGCGAAGCGGAACAGGTCGCATCAGCAATGACAGAGATGAGTGCGACTGTTGCAGAAATTGCAGAGAATGCCGAAAATGCTTCAAACGCTTCAACAGAAGCTAACCTTGAAGCGCAAGAGGGAAATGAAGAGGTAGATCGTTCGAGTGTCGCTATAAGTTTATTAGCAAGTGAAATCAATGACTCAGCAACTGCGCTACAAGCGTTAGAGCAAGACATTCAAGGTATTGTTGCAGTGTCTGATGTGATTAGTGGTATTGCGGAACAAACCAATCTTTTAGCTCTGAATGCAGCTATTGAAGCTGCTCGAGCTGGTGAAATGGGGCGTGGATTTGCGGTAGTGGCTGATGAAGTAAGAAGCCTAGCTCAACGAGCGCAAACTGCAACCGGCGATATCAAAGAGATGACTGAGCGCTTAAGTTCTGGCGCTAATGTTGCGGTTAATGCGATGGACCGAGGCACAAAACAGGCTGGAGATAGTGTTGCAGAGGCTGAAAAGGTGAGCGCTGAGCTTAAAAAAATTGTAAATCATGTTGGAGTTATCGACAGCATGAATGAACAGATAGCTGCTGCGACACATGAGCAAAGCGCTGTGGCAGAAGAAGTAAACCAGAATGCATTGAAAATAAGTGAGATTTATGTGCAGACTCATGCAATTGCTGATGAGCTACAGGTTCTCACTAATGAGTTAGTAAATGGCTCAAATGATGTGGCGAAACAGGTCAATCAGTTTACGCTTTCTTGATGTAATTTTGTACGCTTAGTCGGAATTTGGCTATCAAGTATGCAAACACTTGAACTAGTCACAAATACGCTTGACGCACATAAGGCTTTTGCGTAAAGTAGCGCTCCGTTGGCAGCATAAGTGCTTCCAGCTATTGTGATGATTAAACACATAAAAATAATCAATTGGTGAGCTGGCTGAGTGGCTGAAGGCGCACGCCTGGAAAGTGTGTTTAGGTTTATCCCTAACGAGAGTTCGAATCTCTCGCTCACCGCCATATACTGAAAAGCCCGTTATCGAAAGATAACGGGCTTTTTGCTATTTTAAGAAACGTAATTAAAGAATTTTCGTTGCTCTATACCCGCCGCATTTGAGTTTACTTTATTTGGGTGCTTATACTCTTTCCAGCAAGCGACTTTCTTACCTATATTCAAGTGTGGGAAATTCAATGCTTCATCATTACTGACACCTATGAAGGCCAATAACTCGCTCAAGCTATTAGCTTCACTGACGTCAATGCTTAACAAATCATCTCGCCCTTCAAAATATGAATGAACGGCTAATTTGTGCTGCTGATAACACTGTATTAGGTGCTGTTGGTTATCGGGTGTAGTCGTAGCAGATAATTTAAAGGTTTCATTAAAGGTACGCTTTAGTACTGGATTAAAAACTCCCGTTTTCATATCTAAACTCGCTGCCATTTTATTAATTAACATCTGCATAGATGGCACCCACAGAGATAGCTCTCTCTCTAAATATACAAATTTGGAGCCAGGGAATAACGTGTCCAATTGCCGATAATCACAAAAGCAGGGTGAGTCAGAGACAACGTCAGCTAATTCAAAGGCTCTTTTTGTATAAGCAGTGTGAGCGACGTTAAAACCATAGTCTAATAGCGCTACGCTAATACTGGTTGTTCCGGTTCGTGGAAGACCTATGATAAATAGTTTATTCATGTTTTTAAACCAACAACTATGTGAACTTAATGGGTAGTTACTGTAGTTTTGACATTACAATAGAGGACTAAATAGATAAAAAGTGCGTTCAGCTATCCGGTTAGCAAGCGATCTTTTGGCCCACTGCTCGGGGCAAATTTTGATTGAATCTGACAGGTAGCTTTGTTGAACCTTTTGCAGATCTTGCGTAAAGCTAAGGTTATCCACTGCTAATGTGACTTCAAAATTTAGCCATAAGCTACGCATATCGAGGTTAACGGTACCGATTAAACAATGGTTTTCATCGATCACTACCGACTTTGTATGTAATAAGCCGCCAGTAAAGCGGTGGATATTAACACCAGCATCAAGGAGTTGTGTGAAAAACGCACGACTTGCCCATTCAACCATGGTTGAGTCATTTTTATCAGGTACGATAATATCAACTTGTACCCCTCTCTGCGCTGCTATCACGAGTGCTAGTTGCAGGTTTTCGCTGGGGACGAAATAGGGCGTAGTGATGACGATACTCTGTTGCGCTTGATAGATACTTTGTAATAAGACCTGATGAATAATTTCTTCTCGCATGCCTGGTCCTGAAGGGATCACTTGCACCAAATCTGTTATTTCATGTTCTTTGTGGGGTAAACATTCCGGCAGTTCAGGCAAAGTACGGTCGTTGGTTTCAACTTCCCAATCCCATGCATGAATACTGTTTAGGACCGGCACAGTAGTCCCCGTGATCCGAACCATTACATCGATCCACTCACCGACACCAGCATCTTGATTAAAATACTTTGGGTCAACGAGGTTCATCGAGCCTGTATAAGCAATGGTGTTGTCGATTACCACAATTTTTCTGTGCAGTCGCAAATCCAGTCGGCGGAAGAACATTCTTAACGGCGAAACCTCGAGTGCTTTAACAACGATAACTGAAGATTTCCGCAGTGTTTTAGGCCAATGGCTTTTGAAGAACATTCGACTTCCAGCAGCATCCAATAACAACTTAACGTTGATCCCTCTTGCTGAGGCGTTAATCAATGCTTGCGCTACCTCATCGGCTTTTCCTCCTGGCTGCCATATGTAAAACTCTAGATGGATAGATTCTTTAGCCTGATCGATATCTTCAATTAACTTATCTAAGATTTCACTCGTTTGGTTTAGCAGCGTGAGCTGGTTATCAGCAAGTGCAGGGATACCTATCTGTTTCTCACAGATGGCACTGATGGATTGGCCATATAGGCTTGATACATGGGGCGCGTATTGGCGTACTTTATAAAGATTAGAGAACCATTTCTCGTAAGGCGTGAACATAGACTGTGCACGCTCTGCACGCTTTTTACCTAAATTTAACTCACCAAATAAAAGATAGGCAAATGCACCGCCTAATGGGACGATATATATTATCATTAACCAGGCTAGAGACACGCCAATAGCGCGCCTTTTTACGACGACCCTGACTGTGATCCCTGCAATGACTAACCAATATACAAATACGCCAGCGATGGTCAGCAGTTGATAAAATTGGTACATATTCTCTTTGATAATATAGGCCTTTGTGGAAATAGATATATGGATTTACATTCATTATGGTCAACGTGTAGATGGATACCGCTAATGTTTCTGCCACATGAGAGTAAAAGCTATTATAATGAAAAGATTACTGTAAATCTAAATTAGAAGTTGAATACATCACCATGTTTAGAATTCTCCGTAAACTGATATTATTTTCGCTATTGATAGCAACATTGGTAGCCCTTTATGTGTACCAAAGTACAGTAATTCCGCAGCAAGATACATTATTGTCCAACGATTCAAATAGCACTGATGCTGTTCAATGCATTACCAACAAGCCAATAGAGTCGCTCGATAGACACGGTAATCTAGATATTGCTATCTGGAATATTCATAAGCAAAAAAATAGTGGCTGGCAAAATGTGCTAAAACAGTTAACAGAGCGAACGGATCTGTTACTGCTACAGGAAGTCAGTGCTTCCGACGAATTTAAGGCATTGGTAGATGAACAGTCTGAGGACTGGGTCATGGCAAAAGCCTTTCTATTTGCAGACGAACCTGTTGGAGTGATGAACCTTTCTAAAGGTTATCCCTCAAGTGTCTGCTCTTTTCGGTATGAAGAGCCACTGATCCATTATCCTAAGTCACTATTAGTCTCCTATTATGATTTGTCAGACAATAGTCAGTTATTAGTCGTCAATGTTCATAGTATTAATTTTGCTTTTGGTCTTGATGAGTACCGTGCTCAATTGAATGTAGTGACTGAGGCGATGAAAGTGCATTCAGGGCCTATCATACTGGCGGGAGACCTTAATACATGGAGTGATAGCCGCAATGAATATGTTTCAACTATCGCTAATACTGCCGGATTAACAGAGGCCATACCTAGCGTTGACTCTAGAACCCAGTTTTTCGGTAAAACACCTGACCATATCTTTTACAGAGGCTTAGAACTTGTGAAAGCGGAGTCTATCGTTACCGATAGCTCAGATCACAACCCACTAAAAGCTTACTTTCGATTGATAAAAGCAATCCCTCAGTAATTCAACACCAGCAAACAGCGATAGGATAAAGCATGCACAATGCTCACGCATTACTTAAACAGTATTTCGGGTTCAACACATTTAGAGAGGGTCAAGAACAAGTCGTTAGTAATGTACTTAATGGGCTAGGCGCAGCAGCAATATTTCCCACCGGATCAGGGAAGTCACTTTGCTATCAATTACCAGCAACAGTGCTGCCTCATTTAACATTAGTCGTGTCTCCGTTACTCGCGTTAATGCAAGACCAATTAGCGTTTCTAAAGGCCCGTGGTATTTCAGCAGCCTCAATCGATTCGACTCAAACTCCAGAGCAAGCTGCGTCAGTGCTTGATGGCGTTGCTAATGGCAGCATAAAGGTGTTGATGATCTCCGTTGAGCGGCTTAATAATGAGCGCTTTCGTCGTTTCATCGGAGAAATAGCAATATCTTTGTTAGTCATTGATGAAGCGCATTGTATTTCAGAATGGGGGCATAATTTTAGACCTGATTATTTGAAACTACCTAGTTACCAAAAAGAACTTAATATTCCACAAGTATTATTGCTCACAGCAACCGCTACATCTAAAGTTATTGAGGATATGAGCAGTAAATTTGCCATTGATGTTAATTGCATTACCTTAACTGGGTTCTATAGGCCTAATCTGCACCTCAATGCGATAGGAATAGCTGAAGCCAATAAGATGGATTACCTTAAAAATTGGCTAAAGGTTAGGCAGCAAGTAAGCGGTATTATTTATGTTACGCTGCAAAAAAGTGCTGAAACGGTTGCTAATTATCTTCAAAGGGAAGGGTTTAGTGTATTAGCCTACCACGCGGGAATGGACAGCGAACAACGTAAAGCCATTCAAACTCAGTTTATGGCGGGTGAAGTGCCAATTATTGTCGCTACTATTGCCTTTGGCATGGGTATAGACAAAAGCGATATTCGTTTTGTGGTGCATTATGATCTTCCTAAATCAATAGAAAATTATGCTCAGGAGATAGGAAGGGCGGGTCGGGATGGCAGTGACTCAGAATGTTTAGTGTTAGCAAATAAAGATAACTTGAATGTGTTAGAAAATTTTGTCTACGGAGACACTCCAGAGCTAAGCGCTATTTGTAGTGTTATTGAGCAGATTAAAGTACAAACTCAACAAAGCACCCAATGGGAGTTAATGTTAAATCAACTTTCTAGCGCATCGAATATTAGGCCGTTGAGTTTAAAGACCTTACTTGTTTATCTCGAGATGCAGGGCGTTATTAAACCAAAATATAGTTATTTTGCAGAGTATAAGTACAAACTACAGACTACTTTAGCAATGCTTATGAGCAAGTTTGATCCCGAAAGGCAACAATTTATTAATGCCATTATTGATACTTCAGTGAAAGCAAAAATATGGCATACCGCTGACCTTAATCAACTCGAAACCTTTTTTCCTAACAGCAGAGGAAGAGCGATTAAGGCATTAGACTACTTGGATCAAAAACAGCTGATTGAATTACAGAGTAAACAGCTTACCCAAGTATACGACGTCGACCAGGGCAAGTTGCAAGTACAAGGCTTAGCCGAAAGTCTCTTTAAGCAGTTCACGACTAAAGAGGTGAGCGAAATAGATCGAATTAACTTTCTAGTCGCTTTTTTTGGCAGTAACCAGTGCCTAAGTCTGCAATTAGCACAGTATTTTTCAGACCCTAATGCTGTTGCTGCTTGCGGCAGTTGCTCAGTTTGCTTAGGCCAGGTCGCTCAGTTGCCTGAACAAAAAAAACTGCAACAGATCGATACTTATGATTTTGATGCCATCAGTGCTGATGCCATTTCAAAGCTTAAAACAAATTACTCTGCTGTTTTACTCACCCGATTTTTCTGCGGCCTAACTACACCACTATTTACCAAGCTAAAGATGAGGCAAACTTACGGGTTTGCCAAATTTGAACATTATCGTTTCAAAGATGTACTCAATTGGGTCAAACAGCATAAAGAAAAGTAGTGTCGACTTAATTAGCTTATGCATTAAACGCATCTACTTATGCATTATGTGTAACGAAAACTTTCAGAAAAGAGTTTGTTAATGTAAAACATTTTAGAACATGCTTTACTTACTTCGAATTTATCGCGACACAGATCGTGAGCAATAATAATTAAGGGAATATTGATGAAAAAATCTGCGCTTACACTTGCTATCGCATTATCAATTGGAAGCCTCACAGCTTGTCAAAGCCAAACTGCGGTAGAAGCTAGCTCAATAGAGTTGACTGAACAAAGCTTGAACTTCCAGCAATTTAGTCAACAATTCATTGACGATTTATGGGTTGAGTCACCGACTTGGGCTTTGTACAGCGGTTTCCATAAATATGATGGAGTACTTAAAGTCCCAAATGAGCAATCTCGTCAAGCAAGCTTAAACTTTGTAAACAAACAATCGGCTTTATTAGCCGGTTTTGACAAAGCAAGCTTACCAGCCGGTCTAGTTACTGATTACCGCTTAATTGAAAACCTCATTGGCGAAATGCGCTGGAATATAGAGACATTTAAGTCATGGCAATGGAACCCATCTAGCTACAACGTATCTGGTGGCTTTGCTCAAATCATTAATGAAGATTTCGCCCCACTGGATGAGCGTCTCATTTCAGTATTGTCAAGAATGGAGAATGTCCCCGCTTATTATGCTGCAGCTAGAGAAAACATAAACAACCCAACTCTTGAGCATACTCAACTTGCGATAATGCAAAACGAAGGCGCCTTTTCTGTATTTAACAATGATTTATTAGACAAAGTCATAGCCTCCAATTTAACAAACGCTCAAAAAGCTCAGTTTGTAACGCGTTTCAACAAAGTCACTATCGCTGTCAAAGAACATATAGATTGGCTAAAGACGCTTGAAACCAAGTTAAGTCAGCAGGGGGCGCGTAGCTTTAGGATTGGAGAAGAGCTGTATGAGCAGAAGTTTGCCTTTGACATACAAGCAGGGATGAGTGGAAAGGCGTTATACAAAAAGGCGCTTGCGGATAAAAGTCGCGTCCAAGCAGAAATGAGTAAAATAACTGAAAAGTTATGGCCGAACTATTTCGATACGGACATGCCGACAGATAGCAAAGTTGCGATTAAACAGCTGATCGATAAATTATCTGCTAAGCATGTCAAACGCGATGACTTTGTCGATGAAGTAAGAGCACAAATCCCTGAGTTAATCGCTTTTGTTAATGAAAAGCAACTCGTCACTCTTGATCCAAATAAGCCACTAGTTGTGCGTGAGACACCCGCATACATGCGCGGTTATGCTGGAGCGTCGATCAGTGCTCCAGGGCCTTATGAAAAATCAGGCAATACTTACTACAACGTTACTCCACTCGATGGGATGAGTGAAGAGTCTGCTGAGAGTTACCTCAGAGAGTATAACCATTGGATATTACAAGTACTCAATATTCATGAAGCTATACCTGGCCATTACACACAACTAGTCTATTCAAATGAATCTCCAAGCTTGATTAAAAGTTTATTTGGTAACGGTGCAATGGTGGAAGGTTGGGCTGTGTATACTGAACGCATGATGCTGGAAGAAGGCTATGGTAACTTTGAGCCAGAAATGTGGTTGATGTATTACAAATGGAATTTGCGCGTTATCTGTAACACTATTCTTGACTACAGTATTCAAGTTAATGGTATGACCGAAGATCAAGCGCTAGACTTAATGATGAATGAAGCCTTCCAGCAACAAGCAGAGGCCCAAGGTAAATGGCGTCGAGCAACATTAAGCCAAGTCCAATTAACCAGTTATTACTCTGGTTATCGTGAAATATATGATTTTAGAGAAGAGTATAAAGCGTTGAAAGGGGATAACTTTGACCTTAAAGCATTCCATGAAGAGTTCTTGAGTTACGGTAGTGCTCCCGTTAAGTATATTAGGGAGCTCATGCTCGCAAAATAGCAGTTTAATTAGACTACATTTTTGCTTTTAAGCCAGTAATTAAACGTTACTGGCTTTTTTATCAGCGGTTATTGAATTTATGTGAAGTAAGCAAAGAATTTGTACTAGCTAATTAACTTCAGTTAATGTAATCTCAATGATAATTGTTCGCATTTAGATTCGTTGAAATGAAAAATGTACTCGTTGTTGATGATGATCTTGTTTTACAAAGCCTATTAAAGAGTTGTTTAGAAGCTGAGGGTTACGTTGTGTCGCTAGCCTCAAACGGCTTTGAAGCGCTTGATAAGTTAAAGTGCTCGTCGATGGATGTCATCATCTTAGATTTAAATATGCCAACATTAGATGGCATTGAAATGCTCAAACTTCGCCAAGATAAAACGCCAGTCATTGTTGTTTCATCGTTAAACACAGAACAAGATCGAGTTAATGTATTTGAATTAGGTGCCGATGATTTCCTGAGTAAACCGTTTAGCCAACGAGAGCTGTTAGTAAGAATAAATGCGATTAAGCGCAGGATTGCTTTAGTTAGAAATGAAAACCATCTCAATGATGAATTAGCGATGGATGTCTTATTTAATGACAGTAGTTACAGTGTCTCAATATCCGCCAAAGAAGTTTGTTTTACTCAAACTGAGTTTAAGTTGTTTAAATACCTATTTGAACGTAAGGGAAATGTGGTTGCTAAAGACGAACTGCAACTTAGGGTATTACAGAAGGAATTAGGTCAATTTGACCGAAATCTTGATATGCACATTAGTAATACACGAAGAAAACTCGCAGCGACTCAGTTACCTAAATCTTTAATTAACACTGTAAGAGGTAAAGGCTACAGCTTTGCAGAACAGTAACTTAGTCTTTGAATCAAAAAAAAGGGAGCAATTAGCTCCCTTTTTTAATTTCTAATCTTGATTGACTACTTTAGTAAGATAGTCGGGTCTACAAACTCAAGATTTAGTGCTTCAGCAACTTCAGCGCAAGTGATCTTACCATGCATAACGTTCAAGCCGTTTAACAGGTGCTTATCTTGCAGTAGTGCTTCGCGGTAACCGAGCTGTGCCAACTTGATAATGTAAGGCAACGTTGCATTGTTTAGCGCAAATGTTGAAGTGCGAGCGACTGCGCCTGGCATGTTAGCCACACAATAGTGAACCACTTCGTCGACGATATACGTTGGATCTTGGTGTGTAGTTGCATGTGACGTTTCAATACAGCCACCTTGGTCAATAGCAACGTCTACAATTGCAGAGCCAGGCTTCATTGCTGCAATATGTTCCTTAGTAACCAGCTTAGGTGCCGCTGCACCAGGAACTAATACACCACCAATGACTAGATCCGCTTCAAGCACATGCTTTTCGATTGCATCAGCAGTAGAATAGATTGCTTTAACTTTATTATCGAACTGTGCATTAAGGCGACGTAGCGCATCAATACTACGATCAAGGATTACAACGTCTGCACCAAGGCCTACTGCCATTTGAGCTGCATTTGTTCCAACCATACCGCCACCAATAATGACGACTTTTGCTGGCTCAACACCTGGAACGCCACCAAGTAGCATGCCGCGTCCGCCCATTGATTTTTCAAGTGCCATAGCGCCAGCTTGAATTGACATACGGCCAGCGACTTCTGACATTGGCGCAAGCAGTGGTAGCGTACCGCGGTCATCGGTAACGGTTTCATAAGCGATACAAACAGAACCACTTTTAACAAGATCTTCTGTTTGTGGTAAGTCTGGTGCCAAATGTAGGTAGGTAAATAGAAGTTGATCTTCTCTTAACATCGCGCGTTCTACGGCTTGAGGCTCTTTCACTTTTACAATCATTTCAGATTGTGCAAAAACTTCAGCAGCGGTAGCTAGGATTTTAGCACCTACATTTATGTAATCTTCGTCTGAAAAACCAATGCCAGAGCCAGCATTTGTTTCAATAAAAACCTCATGACCACGTAGAGTCAATTCACGAACACTAGAAGGTACCATGCCTACACGATATTCGTGGTTTTTGATTTCTTTTGGAACACCAATAATCATCTTTGAGCCTCAATTTCGCATAAAAACCCATTTTCTATGGGTGTAATTGTTATTTTGAATAGCCTGAACGTGAATGTTTCAGGGAAATCTAGTATAGTATTCCTTCGGTAGTTTATGCTGCTGAAGTTTATCTAAACACAGTGATTAATTTGGTTATAGATGCAATTCAAGGTTAAAAATATGGTTAATAATAAAAAGAGTCCTATAAAAGACTTAGATCGTATAGATCGAAATATACTCAACGAGTTACAAATTGATGGCCGGATTTCAAATGTCGAACTATCGAAGCGTGTAGGGCTGAGTCCCACTCCTTGTTTAGAAAGAGTTAAAAGACTTGAAAAACAAGGGTATATCAAAGGATATACAGCATTAGTTAATCCCCATTATTTGGGTGCATCTCTACTTGTGTTTGTTGAAATTACGCTAAACCGAGATACAGCTGAAGTATTTGATAAGTTTAATAATGCTGTGCAACTACTTGATGATATTCAGGAATGTCATTTAGTTTCAGGCGATTTCGACTACTTATTGAAAACTCGTGTTTCTGATATGTCTGCCTATAGACGTTTATTAGGGGAAACCTTACTTAAACTGCCTTCTGTCTCTGATACACGTACATATGTCGTGATGGAAGAGGTTAAACAGACAAATCGAGTGGCTATTAATATCACCTCCGAAATGTAATTTCGTTGTTTTATCGTACAAGAAGGGGGTCAGTCGACCCTCTTTTTTTATACAAAATACAATTGATACAAAATGATGCAAAGTATTCGTGTGAATAATTATTCACTTGCCGAGTGTCGTCCCAAACGCTGCAAAACAAACTCATTTCTGGTATCTTACTGACATTATCGTCTTTTTTAATATAGGTTTGCGATTGTCTAAGGCAAATAGTGTAAAAACCCTTTCTGGCGTACAGCGACTATTAGAAGGTAGTCTGATCATTTGTTGCATGATTGCAACTTATATACTTATCGCATTGAGCAGTTTTAGTGCATCTGACCCCGGCTGGAGTCAATCGAATTTTGATGGTGACATACAAAATCTAACCGGTGCCGTCGGTGCATGGTTGGCTGATGTGCTGTTTTATATCTTCGGTTACACCGCTTATATCATTCCCGTCATTATTGCGCTAACAGGTTGGTTGTTATTTAAACGAACCCATAAATTACTCGAAATAGATTACTTTTCGGTAGGGCTTCGGCTAATCGGATTTTTACTGATTGTGTTTAGCTTGGCGGCTCTAGGAAGCATGAATGCCAGTGGTTTATATGAATTTTCTGCTGGCGGGGTAGCAGGCGATGTTATTGGCCAGGCTATGCTGCCGTATTTCAACCAGTTGGGAACAACCTTACTTTTATTGTGTTTCGTTGGCGCGGGCTTTACCTTGCTTACTGGTATCAGCTGGTTAACTGTTATCGACATGACTGGGTTTGCTACCTTGTGGTGCTTGAAATCACTAAGAGAGCTACCCGCTAGACTCACACCGGAGAAAGTAGAGACCGAAGACACTCGCGGTTTCTTATCGGTCGTTGAACGCTTTCGAGAAAAACGCAGTAGAGAGCAAGCGGAAGAAGAACTACATCAAGACGATGAGCAGTTTGAAGCTGCAAGCGAACAAGTTGCGACCAATGAACTTTCTCGTATAGAACCGCAATTGACTAAATCTGAGCCGGCGCAAGAACCGACAATACAGGCGCCTTGGGTTACTGAAAATAAAGACGAACTCGAAACAATTGATTTTGATTCAAAAGAATCTACCGGTGCTGTAAATGCCAGCAAGCGTATTAAAGATGATAAAGCAAAGATTGTTGACGGTATCGTTATTCTTCCAGGTCAAGAAGAGCAAGCTATGTCAGCACCGATGGAACCGCTGCCAAGTATCTCTTTACTCGATGTGCCCAACCGTCAAAGTAATCCAATTAGCCAAGAAGAGTTAGAACAGGTCGGTAAGCTGGTTGAAGTTAAGCTTGCTGATTTTAATATTACCGCCAAAGTTGTTGGCGTATATCCTGGTCCTGTCATCACCCGCTTTGAGCTTGAGCTAGCACCTGGGGTCAAAGCGTCAAAAATTACTAACTTATCGAAAGACTTAGCACGCTCCTTACTTGCTGAGAATGTTCGAGTAGTAGAAGTTATCCCTGGTAAAGCTTATGTCGGGTTGGAGCTACCGAATAAATTTCGTGAAACAGTATTTATGCGCGATGTACTCGATTGCAAAGAGTTCAGAGATAACCCATCCCATTTGAGCATGGTGTTGGGCGCAGATATTGGCGGTAAGCCTGTTATTGTTGATTTAGGAAAAATGCCACATCTATTAGTTGCTGGTACAACAGGCTCGGGTAAGTCAGTCGGTGTGAACGTAATGATCACCAGCTTATTGTATAAATCAGGACCTGACGATGTACGGTTCATTATGATTGATCCTAAGATGTTGGAACTTTCAGTCT
The DNA here is from genome assembly GCF_019654975.1 of Shewanella sp. c952. Taxonomy (GTDB): domain Bacteria; phylum Pseudomonadota; class Gammaproteobacteria; order Enterobacterales; family Shewanellaceae; genus Shewanella. The sequence goes on along the minus strand of NZ_BPEW01000004.1, from coordinate 54,421 downwards.
ATGAAGGGATCCCACATCTTTTATGTGAAGTTGTTACCGATATGAAAGAAGCGGCTAACTCACTGCGTTGGTGTGTCGGTGAAATGGAACGCCGTTATAAACTGATGTCAGCATTAGGTGTTCGTAACTTGAAAGGTTATAACGCTAAAATCAAGCTGGCAAAAGAAGCTGGAGAGCCCATTGTTGACCCTCTTTGGAAGTCCTCTGACAGTATGGAGCCTGAAGCTCCTGAGCTAGATAAGCTTCCTTCTATTGTGGTTGTCGTTGATGAGTTTGCCGACATGATGATGATAGTCGGTAAAAAAGTTGAAGAATTGATTGCCCGAATTGCACAAAAAGCACGAGCCGCTGGCATACATTTGATACTTGCAACACAAAGACCATCAGTAGATGTCATTACCGGTTTGATTAAAGCTAACATCCCGACTCGTATGGCATTCCAAGTATCATCACGAATTGACTCTCGAACAATTCTTGACCAGCAGGGCGCAGAGACATTACTGGGTATGGGCGATATGCTTTATCTGCCTCCAGGTACCAGTGTTCCTAGTCGTGTTCATGGAGCATTTATTGACGACCATGAAGTGCATAAAGTTGTTGCCGATTGGCATGCTCGTGGAAAGCCTCAGTATATTGAAGATATTCTTCAAGGCTCTGCAGAAGGTGAGCAGGTTCTGCTCCCTGGTGAAGCGAGTGAATCTGACGAAGATACTGATGCGCTTTATGACGAAGCGGTCGCGTTTGTCACGCAAACTCGTCGAGGCTCGATTTCAAGCGTACAACGCAAATTCAAAATAGGTTATAACCGCGCTGCTAGGATTATTGAACAGATGGAACTTCAAGGCGTGGTAAGTGCCCAAGGACATAACGGTAATCGAGAAGTATTAGCGCCGCCACCGCCTAAAGTCTTTGACTAAAGCGTGATATATAATGATGCTGTGGTCGGTAGAACAAATTGCAAAGTCAAAATCAGTGTTGGTAAATTGCCAACCCGGAGAAAATAGATATGAATAAACTGATTGCTATAGCGATTGTGAGCTTGCCTCTTTTAACCCATTTTTCAGCTCAAGCAGATGCGTCAGAGCAGTTAAAAGTTAAGCTTACCGAAATAGATAACTTAAAGGCCAATTTCAGCCAGACTGTTACAGATATAAACGATAAAGTCATTCAGACTGGCGAAGGTGTTTTTGCACTTGCCCAACCAAACCAATTTTACTGGCACCTAACTGCCCCTGATGAATCTTTGATTGTTGCCGATGGTACTGATGTATGGATCTATAACCCATTTAACGAAGAGGTGTCTGTGATGGATATGAACCAAGCCATCAGTGCATCTCCTATCGCTTTACTGGTGCATGATGATGCTGAAACTTGGGCGCAGTACCAAGTGACTAATACCGAACAATGCTTTGCAATTAGTCCAATTGATAAAGAAGCAGGTGTATCAGAAGTTGAAGTTTGCTTTAATGAAACAACCTTAACGCAAATGGTGTTAAAAGATCAGCAGGGTAATACCAGTAACTTCTTGCTTTCTGAACAGACTAAACTGGATGAAAGTGAGAATGATTTGTTTAAATTTGTCGTTCCTGAAGACGTTGATATTGATGACCAACGTTTAAAGTCACCTAATTAAGAGTATTTTGTGAGCAGCTTTAGTTTTGATTTCGCTCCAGATTTTCGGCCGCTTGCGGCAAGAATGCGCCCAGAAACATTATCACAATATATAGGGCAACAGCATTTATTGGCGGAAGGGCAGCCATTAAGGCAAGCTTTAGAAGCCGGTAGAGCTCATTCTATGATGTTCTGGGGGCCACCAGGTACAGGAAAAACTACGTTAGCAGAACTTGTTGCCAGTTACGCTAATGCCCACGTTGAGCGGATTTCTGCCGTAACCTCTGGCGTTAAAGAGATCCGCAGTGCTATTGAACACGCCAAAAGCGTGGCTCAATCAAGAGGCCAACGAACGTTGCTTTTTGTCGATGAGGTACATCGATTTAACAAGAGTCAACAAGATGCTTTTTTGCCATTTATTGAAGATGGCACAGTGATCTTTATCGGTGCGACGACTGAAAACCCTTCATTCGAAATAAACAATGCTTTGTTATCTCGTGCGCGAGTTTATCTTATCAAACAGCTCACTATCGAAGAGATCTGTCAGATAACTCAGCAAGCTTTGCTAGATGAAGAGCGAGGCTTAGGCAAACGTAAGCTGATTTTACCGCCAGATGTGGCTATAAAATTAGCTAAAGTGTGTGATGGTGACGCCCGTAAAGCACTTAACCTTATTGAGCTTATTAGTGACATGCTCAAAGATGGCGAAGTTTTTACCGAAGAGATGATTGTTCAGGTTGCAGGACAACAACTTGCAGGTTTTGATAAAAATGGGGATCAGTATTACGACCTGATTTCAGCAGTCCACAAATCAATACGAGGCTCAGATCCTGATGCCGCACTATATTGGTATTGTCGAATGCTTGAGGGTGGCTGCGACCCTCTTTATATCGGTAGACGTTTATTAGCCATTGCGTCGGAAGATATAGGGAATGCTGACCCGAATGCAATGACTGTAGCGGTGAATGCATGGGAATGTTTTCACAGAGTAGGGCCCTCAGAAGGTGAGCGAGCGATAGCACAAGCTGTACTATATTTAGCCAGTGCACCAAAGAGCAATGCTGTTTACACAGCCTTTAAAGCAGCTCGTCAGTTAGCAAGAGAGACTGCGAGTGAAAGTGTGCCTGAGCATTTACGCAATGCACCAACTAAACTGATGCAAGACATTGGTTATGGTGAAGGTTATCGCTACGCTCACGATGAACCTAATGCCTATGCTGATGGTGAAGTATATTTGCCAAAATCTATCGCTGGAAGTCAATTTTACTTCCCAACAGAGCGTGGATTTGAAAAACGTATAAAAGAGAAACTGGCAAATTTAGCCGAGCTAAATCTTAAAAGTAAGGTGAAAAGATATGAATAATGTCCTTTTTGTTGCGCTAGGTGGATCTATCGGTGCAGTTTTACGCTATCTTATCTCAATATTGATGCTTCAGGTATTTGGTAGTGGTTTCCCTTTTGGTACACTAATGGTCAATATTTTGGGTTCATTCTTAATGGGCGTGGTTTACGCTCTTGGACAAGTCAGTGAAGTGAGCCCTGAAATAAAAGCATTTATTGGTGTGGGTATGTTAGGTGCCCTTACTACGTTTTCTACTTTTTCCAATGAGTCACTGTTGTTAATGCAGGAAGGTTATTTGGTCAAAGCGATTTTGAATGTTGTTGTCAATGTCGGCGTGTGCATATTCGTCGTCTATTTAGGGCAGCAATTGGTATTTTCTCGTTATTAACTATTAAGATAATAAGACATGTTAGATCCAAAATTTTTGCGTAATGAATTAGAAGTAACCGCTGAACGTCTAGCCACTCGTGGTTTTATTTTAGATGTCGATCGTTTAGGTAAGTTAGAAGAGAAGCGTAAGTCGCTGCAAGTCAGCACTGAAGAGTTACAAGCATCCCGTAATGCGATCTCTAAATCTATCGGGCAAGCAAAAGCTAAAGGTGAAGATGTTGCACCAATAATGGCAAAGGTTGGCACGTTAGGGGCTGAACTCGATGCTAAAAAAGTTGAGTTGGCAGCACTTTTGGATGAGCTTAATGCTATCGCTATGAGTGTACCTAATTTACCCGATGAGTCAGCGCCTATTGGTGCTGATGAGTCAGAGAATGTTGAAATTCGTCGTTGGGGTACACCTAAAGAGTTTAACTTTGAAGTTAAAGACCACGTTGAACTTGGCGAAACTCTCGGTGGGCTTGATTTTAAAAGCGCAGTAAAACTTACCGGTACTCGATTTATTATTATGAAAGGCCAAGTTGCACGCATGCACCGTGCTCTCGCGCAATTTATGTTAGACCTTCATACGACAGAGCATGGTTATACCGAAGCTTATGTCCCACTTTTGGTAAATGAAGATAGTTTACTAGGCACAGGACAGCTTCCAAAGTTTGGTGAAGATTTATTCCATACCAAACCAGCCACAGAAGAAGGGCAAGGGTTAAGCTTGATCCCAACGGCTGAAGTACCACTGACGAATATCGCCCGAGATTCTATTATTGATGAAGCTGACTTGCCTGTCATGATGACAGCGCACACGCCATGTTTCCGCAGCGAAGCGGGCTCTTATGGCCGTGATACTCGTGGGCTTATTCGCCAACACCAGTTTGATAAAGTAGAACTAGTCCAGCTAGTTAAGCCTGAAAACTCTATGCAAGCACTCGAAGAGTTAACAGGCCATGCAGAAACTGTTTTGCAGAAGCTAGGCTTACCATATCGCACGGTAGTACTGTGTACTGGAGATATGGGCTTTGGTGCGGCTAAAACGTTTGATATTGAAGTTTGGCTTCCAGCCCAAGATACATTCAGAGAGATCTCTTCATGTAGTAATATGCAGGACTTCCAATCTCGACGTATGCAAGCGCGTTATAAAGCTAAATCTGCTAAGAAGCCAAGCTTGCTTCATACATTAAATGGTTCAGGCCTTGCTGTAGGCCGAACTTTAGTCGCTGTTCTTGAAAACTATCAAAATGAAGATGGCTCTATTACAGTACCTGAAGTATTGCGTGGTTACATGGGTGGTTTAGAAAAAATAGGTTAGAATTTTAGCCATCAAAAAAGCCTCTACCCTGTAGAGGCTTTTTTATATCTCAAATCTAACAAGATCCTATTATGTAAAATTTAATAATTTTGCAGTATTTTTACATTTAGTCCAAAAATATTGGTCGCTAATTCGCTATTCATAGGTATTTAGATAAAATTTGTTTTTAGTCAACAAAACTCACTTTCTACCTAGCGACTTCAGTGGTATAACTACAGCCGAACCCCCCTACAAATCTCTATTTAGGAAAGCAGTCATGATATTTTCCCAGGTTGAACTTGCCCCAGCCGATCCAATTCTAGGTCTTACCGATGCATTCAAAGCCGATCCGCGTGAGGAGAAAGTAAACTTAGGCGTTGGGATTTATAAAGATGAATCTGGAAAAACTCCTATTCTGAAAGCGGTTAAATCAGCGGAAAAAAAGTTACTAGCAACTGAAATGAGCAAGAGTTATTTAGGCATGGAAGGTGTTCAAGCTTATAACCGCGCCGTGCAAACCTTGCTATTTGGAGCTGATCATACTGTCGTTAACAATGCTCGCGCGTTAACTGCCCAAGCACCAGGGGGAACAGGTTCTCTTCGAGTAGCAGCAGAGTTTTTAGTTCGCCATACTAAAGCTGATACTATTTGGGTAAGTAACCCAACATGGGCTAATCACCATAATATTTTTAATACCGCGGGCTTAAAAACTCAGTCATACGGTTATTATAAGGCCGAGACTCATGGTTTAGACTTTGATGCCATGATAGCTGACTTAGCGGGCGCGAAAGAGGGCGACCTGGTGTTATTGCATGGCTGTTGTCATAACCCAACAGGTATTGATTTAAATAAACAACAATGGCAGCAAATAGCAGAGCTTTGTTTAAGTAAATCATTAGTACCGCTATTCGATTTTGCATACCAAGGCTTTGGCGCTGGTGTAGAAGAAGATGCAGAAGGTCTACGTATCGTCGCCAGTATTGTGCCTGAATTAATAGTTGCTAACTCATTTTCAAAGAACTTCGGTCTTTACAATGAACGTATAGGCGCAATTACAGTTGTTGCTGGAAATGACGCTGAAGCCGTTAATGCGTTTAGCCAGATCAAAAGTACTATTCGTGCCTCATATTCTAATCCTCCTGCACATGGTGCACTGATTGTTAGCACCATTTTAGAAGATGATGTGTTAAAGCAAATGTGGCTACAAGAGTTACAAGAGATGAGAGAACGTATCGCTGAGATGCGCGCGCTATTTGTTAGATCTCTAAAAGAGAGTGGCGTAAGCCAGGACTTTAGTTTTATTTCTACTCAAAATGGTATGTTCAGTTTTTCTGGATTGAACAAAGACCAAGTGTCCCGATTGAAAAATGAATTTGGCGTTTATATTGTCGGTTCTGGGCGCATTAGTGTAGCTGGAATGACTAAAACAAACATGCCAATCATCTGTAAGGCTATTGCTGCTGTTATATAGAGATTAGTAGTTGACAAAAAAGGACCCTAGGGTCCTTTTTTTATGAGCTTTTTAGCTGAGAAAGTTTATCCGGCATCATTTGTGCTAATGCTGTCGCTAAGGCTCTTTTGTCATGTAAACCGCGATGATGGCTACTTCTTAGCGGGAAGTAGCTGATATAACCATCTTGAGATGGCGTATCAGCGTGTCGTAATACTTTATCTACAATCTTAAGTCCCAGCACCTGATGACACCAGTCAAGTTTTTGCTCTAAACCGCAATTAGCAATAGGTGACGGCTCTTCGGTTAAGTTATCGATTAATATCACTTCAGCATTTGATTCAGCTAGAGCCTTGGCTATTTTAGGGAGAAGCAAAGGTGGCATAATGCTAGTAAGGAAGCTACCAGGACCAAGTATAATAATGTCAGCTTCCCTTATTGCTTCACAAGCTTCACAGGTTGCTTGAACTAAAGGATCAAGCGATAAGGCAATTGGGGTATCTTGCATTTTATCGACATTGATTTCGCCAAAAACACTGCGTCCACACGCTTCCATAGCGACAAGGTGGGTGGGCTCTTCTGACATTGGAATTAAACGTGTTTTAATATTTAGAAATTGGCGTACTAAATTGATAGCTTCAAGAGGCCTAACGCAAAGTTCATCTAATGCTGTCAGCATCAAATTGCCAAGATTATGACCATTAAGCTCGCTTTCTCCGTTAAAGCGGTACTCAAACATCAATGAACCAACTGATGGCTTTTTAGACAGTTGAGTAAGACAGTTACGCAGATCGCCCCAAGCAATACAGTCTTTTTCGGCGCGCAATCTACCTGTTGAACCGCCATTATCCGTAGTAGCGACAATCCCTGTTAATTTAGGACCAAGAAATGACAGTGTTGATAACACGCGTCCTAAACCATGGCCGCCACCGATGGCGACAACATGTTGATATTGATTGAGAGCATTGTTCTTCATTAGGGTCTCCTTCCTGAATACCCAGGTATTTTATTTCTTATTGGCATTATAACGACTTAAACAGAATTTTTCGCGATGAAATCTGATTCTAGCTAGCATATAATACAAAAATAGAGAATTAGACAAAACATATTTTGTATTTTTAGAGGATGTGCAGTGAAGACAGGTAAAGTGGGTTTGTTTACCATCGCTTTTGGCGTTGTTATAGGTGGTTTTTTACTTGTTAGGCTGACACTGATCCCTGAACAAGCAAGCGAGAACTCGCGATTAGGTAAAGCAATTAAGAACTCTGCTATTGAGAGTAAAGTGCCTAACTTTAGTGAGATTAAAGATATCAAAGCGAAGAAGAACGCTTTTTTTGATTTTCTGCGTCCATCGGTTAAGCACCAAAATGCAGTTATCAAAGCAGAACGTGAGTTTTTACTTGGCATAAAGACCCAAATAGAAAGTGATAAACAATTGACTGATGCAGACGAATTTCGTTTACAACAGATAGCAGAAAAGTATCAATACACCTCAAGACGTATCAACAGCAACACAATTGATAAGCTGTTAGTTAGAGTCGATATGGTTCCAGAGCAAATGGTATTAATTCAAGCAGCCAATGAAACCGGTTGGGGCAGTTCTCGTTTTGCTAGGGAAGGACTTAATTTCTTCGGTCAGTGGTGCTTTAGAAAGGGTTGTGGATTAGTACCTCAATCACGGACAACAGGTTTATCGCATGAAGTCGCTGTTTTCAAAACAGTAGAAGACTCAGTTGCTTCGTATATGCGCAACTTAAACTCCAACGCTGCTTACTCCGTGTTTAGATCCATTCGTGCGGATATGCGTGCAAATAACCAAGTGCCTAGTGCAGAAAAACTAGTGTATGGCTTAGTTAATTATTCAGAAAGACAAGAAGCTTATATCGATGAGTTGCTTGAAATGTTACGTCAAAATCAACCGTATTTAGTGGATAAAAATGAAAAAACACCTGCTGCTTAGTCTTATTATTCTAAGTTGTTCAGCGGTACATGCTGAACCTATATCATTAGAGTACCAAGGGTTCTATCAACGCCTAAAACAAGTTAACAAGGGTAATTATCAACTCGTTGAAGTTGCTTTTTCTGTGTCTAAAGCAAATGACTGCAAAGTGATTGATGGCACGATTACCACGGAGAAAGAATCGTATCCACTGACGATAACGCAAGATCAAAGAATATTTTTACCTTACGATGTGAAGTTAAAATCGGATCGGGCATTGGTTAACCTTAATGTCGATGGCGATGCGAACTCATGTGCAATCGCCATGCAGGTTAGAGCCAAGAATACCAAACTATCCTATGAAGCATCTGAGTTAGTGCAAATACAGACCGAGATGGACGCTTTACTCAGCCAGATGCAGGGGTTTCCTATGCGTTACTTCTCATCAGATATCGCGGGCCTTAACCTAGAGTTCGGTACTGAGGTCGTTATGACCTTAGATGGCAAGCAGATACCAGTAAAAGGGACTTATCGGTTAAAAAGGGACGTCATTGAGCAGCTAAAGTCTATTGAGTTTACTCAGGCACCTAAGGTCATTAGCCCTTGGACTGCGAATTAGTCGCTGATGCAGTAACAAAAAGCCCTCTTAATAGAGGGCTTTTTTATGAATTTAAACAATCTAGCTATTGGGACTATAAGTACTGACAACATCGATACGGGCAGCTTTATCTAAATCGATGTGGCCGTTATTAGCAATATCAACGAAGTCAAAAGCTGGTAGGTCGGATTCCGCTACGTCACCTTTTAAAGGCGCATCAGCATTTCTCTCTAACGCTAAGAAATCAAATTTTTCTCTATCGACACCTTGAGACGGAGCGGTATTTTGCATGGCTGTAAATATTGTTTCTATACGGCCGGGGAAATCTCTATCCCACTGGACTAACATCTCTTTAACCGCGGCTCGTTTAAGATTTTCCTGAGAGCCACAAAGGTTACAAGGGATAATAGGGAACTGCTTTAACTCTGCATATTCCGCGATATCTTTCTCACGACTATAGGCTAGGGGGCGTATGACCATATTGGCACCATCGTCAGACAATAGCTTTGGCGGCATTGCTTTCATTTTACCGGCAAAGAACATGTTCAAAAACAGGGTTTCAATAATGTCATCTCTGTGGTGCCCAAGGGCAATTTTCGTTGCACCAATTTTTTGAGCAAAACCATAGAGAGTGCCACGACGTAAGCGAGAGCATAACGAGCAGGTAGTTTTACCTTCAGGAATCTTGTCTTTAACGATCGAGTAGGTATCTTTTTCTAAGATATGGTATGCCACACCGAGCTTATCAAGGTAAGCAGGCAAGATCTCTTCAGGAAAGCCTGGTTGTTTTTGATCGAGATTAACTGCAACTATCTCAAATTTAATAGGAGCACGTTGCTGAAGGTTAACCAGAATGTCGAGCATAGCATAACTGTCTTTGCCACCGGATAAGCAGCACATGACACGATCGCCTTCTTCGATCATGTTGTAATCACCAATTGCTTTACCAACTTCAGAGCGCAAACGCTTCTGCAGTTTATTGCTTCGAGAGATCTGTTCTGGTGTTAATTCTTCGGACATAAAAAAACGCGCCTAGTACACAAATGTTCAGGGCGCGTATTATTCCAGCTAATCAGCTCTGGGTAAAGCCTATTAGCGGTTATGCTTCATCTAGCGGAGATTTATACCCGTCTGGTTTAACGGCGAGTAGATCACAGTTGATGCTGTCAATGACATGTTCAGCAGTATTGCCGATTAAAGCGGCTGAAATTCCGGTTCTACCTACAGTACCCAAAATAACAAGTTCTGCGTCGAGTTTTTCAGCGAGTTCTGGAATAACATCTTCAGGTAAACCTTCTCTCACATGGCAGAAATCTGAAGAAATATCATAGGCATTCGCAAGATAGGTAATGCGTTCTTCGTGCTGATTACGAATGGTTTCGCTGTAAGAGTGTGAATCGAAGTCTGGTAGCTCAATCGCAAGGTTAACAGGCGTGCCTGGGTAACCATTGACAAGGTGAACTTGTGCATCAAATTGTTTAGCAAGCTTTTTAGCGTGCTTAATTATTTTGACGTTAAGAGATTGATTGGTTTCATCTTCAGAGCTTACATTAATCGCACAAACTATTTTTCCTGCAACCGGCCAATCATGATCTTTGACGAGTAATACAGGTACTGGTGCTTTTCTTAACAGGTGCCAATCGGTAGGTGTAAATATTACTGACTTGAGCTTATCGTGTTCATGAGTACCTTTAACGATAACATCATATTGGCCACTAATAGCGTGTTGAATGATGCTCTCAAAAGGACGGTTGTGCCAAACAACTTCAGTTTCAATCGCAACGTTATCAGTCTTAAACGGCTCAACAATATCATCCAACCAAGCTTTTCGCTGTGCCACTACGCCTTCGCGCATGGCTTCACGTTCTTGTCCGGACAATATTGATGTCATTTCGTAGGAGAAATCGAAGATAGATAAAAAGACGGTAATACTCGCATTGTTTGCAGAAGCGAGCTTAACAGCGCGAGCTAATGCAGCTTGTTTATCTGTGGTTGGGTCAACCACAACAAGGAGTTTTTGATAGTCCATCATAACTTTATCCTTATCTAATGTTGTATTACCATCTTGCACCAAATCGATGGATATTCATTGTTTTAGATCAACTGATTAGTCGATATTCATTATCGTGCAATATTACTATTTCCAGCTAAATTACTCAAAGCATCAATATCAAGAATGGTAATATATTTACCTTTAACTTCAATCAGTTCAGCTTTTTGGAAACGGCCTAATAAACGGCTAATGGTTTCAACGGTAAGCCCAAGATAATTGCCTATGTCCCCACGAGTCATAGTCAAACGAAACTCTCTTGGAGAAAAGCCACGGCTGCCAAATCGCTTTGCAAGGTTGCTGATAAATGCTGCTAGTCTTTCTTCAGCATTTTTCTTACTTAACAATAGAATCATCTCTTGATCACTTTGGATCTCGTTACTCATCAAACGCATCACTTGCTGTCTTAGTTTTGGCATTTTACCCGTAAGATCATCAAGCGTTGTGTAAGGGATTTCGCAAACCATTGAGGTTTCTAAAGCTTGTGCAAAGCTTTGATGGAATTGTGAATGAATTCCGTCAAATCCTATAACGTCACCGGCTAAATGGAAGCCTGTGATCTGCTCGTCACCTTGCTCGGTAATGGTATAGCTTTTAATCGTGCCAGAGCGAATAGCAAACAGGGATTTAAGTGGGTCACCTGACTTAAAAATTGCCTCGCCTTTTTGAATAGGTTTTTTACGTTCAATTATTTCGTCTAATTGATCTAATTCATTAGCATTCAGCGTGAAAGGGATACACAAGGTACCCATGCTGCAATCATGACAATGAATCGCACAGCCTGATGCCATTTGACGACGATTTTTGTTGTTATCTACGCTCATTATCTATCTCAGTTCTGTATTCACTTACTATGTTAAACTAATTTAATAATCGGGGCTAGTTTAGCTGCCCAATAGCCACATATAAGGTTTGTAATCCGAAGGCAATAAGCAGCATGCCACTCACTTTTTTCACAGCACTTTTCTGAACCCAGCGGCTAAATGTACTTGCTGCAACTCCTGCGCTAAGCAGTGCGGGAAGTGTACCTAAACCAAATGCAGCCATGATTAACGCACCGTCTAGTGCATTACCTGCAGCAACAGCCCAAGTAAGCATGCTGTAGACTAATCCACAAGGTAACCAACCCCATAATCCACCGGCTATGAAAGCCTGCGGTATGCTTTTAATGGGTATAAAGCGATTAGCTAAGGGTGATACTAATTTCCACAGTCCTTTACCTAAGCGTTCTATCTGTACAACACCTGACCAAATCTGGGCAATGTACAAGCCAGTAATAATCATCATCAGACCTGCAATAATACGCAGTATTAATAAGTATAGGTCAACGTCAAATAGTAATCCTAGTGCATTGGTGCTTAACCCAACGAGCGCGCCCGCAGTGGCATAACTGATTATGCGGCCGCTGTTATAGCTAAAAAGATAGCCGAGTTGCTCTACGAGTGTATTGCTGCCGTTTTTTTGGGGAATGTTTGCTGATAAAGCGCCGACAAGGCCACCACACATACCAATGCAGTGACCTGCACCCATGATGCCGACAAGAAATGCACCAACTAAGCTGTAATCATTCACTCGGTGAATTTTTCCGTTTATCTTGCGAGTCTTTTACATTCTGAGTGTCTGTAGAACTAGTCGATTCGACTTGATTGCTATCTTCTTCAAACAAAATGGATACACTTTGCTTCTCTAAGTCATCAAATTGATCGGAACGAACAGCCCAAAAGAAAATGCCTACTGCAACGAGAACAAATAACATGGCGATGGGGATCAAGACATAAATAATGCTCATACACGTACCTTGAGTAGTCTTAAGCTATTGCTTACGACAATGAGTGAACTGGCTGACATGCCAATCGCGGCAATATAAGGAGCAACATGGCCGCTAACTGCTAGAGGGATTATAAACAGGTTGTATGCCAGCGCCCAGAATAAATTTTGTTTGATGATAAGCCCTGTTTTCTTAGCGACTTTTACTGCATCTGAGAAGCGAGACAAATTATCACCAAGTAGTATGATATCAGCACTGTTTTTACTGATAGCGGCGCCGCTTCCCATTGCAACTGAGAGGTTTGCACCTGCCAGCACAGGGGCATCGTTAATGCCGTCACCAAACATCGCCACTTGTTGGTTTTTCTGCAATTTCTGAATCAGCGCCAGCTTGTCTTCGGGCATAAGGCCATTATGCCAGTTTTCAATATCGAGTCGTTTAGCCAGGGATGCGACTTCGCCTGAATTATCGCCACTGGCAATGCTAATATTGCAGCCTAACGCTTTAAGCGCTGTCACAGCTTGCGCGGTATCGGGCCTGATTTCATCAGCGAGTGTTATCTTTGCTTGAACAACATCATCTACACTTAACCAAACAATAACTTCTTTTTCTTCTTCATCGCTGCCATTTATAAAAGATTGGCTACCAATTTTCACTAAATGTCCATCAATAACACCTTGCAGGCCATTACCGACAAAACTCTGCTTAGCTGTAACTTCGATTGTTTGAATTAAGTAAGGGTGGAAGGCCCGTGCGATAGGGTGTAATGAACTTGCCTCAAGCGCCGCCGCATACTGCATAACTTTCTCTTCGGATAGACTATTTTGCGCCGTGTGTATCATCTGTACATCAGCGACCGATAATGAGCCCAAGGTGAGTGTGCCAGTTTTATCAAATACAATATGGTTGAGCTTTGGAAGCTTTTCAAAAACGCCAGCTTTGCGGGTAATAATCCCTAGTTTAGTTAAAATTGCAGTGCCACATGTGACGGCGGTAGGGGTGGCGAGTGCCAAAGCACAAGGGCAGGTAGCGACCAACACCGAAAGTGTTACCCAAAAAGCATCTTCTGGGGAGTAAAAATACCAAAATATATAAGTAGCTGTCGCAATTAACAAAATTGCAGCAGTAAAGTAATTAGAAAATCTATCAGCATAAAGCGCTATCTTAGGTTTACTATTTGATGCTATCTCTTGCAGCCTAATAATCTCGGCAACTAGCTGATCTTGGCCTAATGCGGTGACTTGAACTGTAATGGGTTGCTCAATGTTAATCGTGCCAGCAAACACTTGTGTCTCTAATGACTTAGCCACCGGCATTTGCTCACCGGTTAACATGGCTTCGTTTATTGATGATTTCCCTTCAATGATAATGCCGTCAGCTGCAATAACATCGCCAGGTTTTACCAGAATCGTATCGCCAATAACTAGCCTTTTAGCAGGGACTTCTTCAATACCATCTTCAGTTTTCAAATGAGCAGTTAACGGCACCAACTTATGTAAGTTACTGGAGCTAACAGAGGCTTTTTGACGTGCATTTTGTTCAAAGAAGCGCCCGAGCAATAGGAAAAAGGTAAACATCGAGACCGATTCGAAATAGACCTCACCAGTGCCGTTAATGGTTTCGATACAACTGGCGATATAAGCTCCGCATATTGCGATGCTCACTGAAACGTCCATATTCAAACGTCCCATTAACAACGAGCGAATGGCGCTGAAATAGAAAGGCTGAGCAGAATAAAACACAACTGGCGCTGCAAAAAGCATGCTAACCCAGCGGAAGTAATCTCTAAATTCGGTGTCTAAATCGGTAAAGTACCCGGAGTAAAGGGCGAGGGCAAACATCATCACTTGCATGGTTGCAAAGCCTGCCAGACCTAGTCGAACGAGAAACTTTCGACTGTCTTTTTTGCTCTTTGTTTCTTGTTCATCTATTTGAAATGGCGCGGCTTGATAGCCAATAGCGCCAATTTTATTGAGAATTTCACTCAACTTAACTTGATCGGGTTGCCATGCTATAAGTGCTCGCTGAGTGGTTGAGTTAACTTGTACACTAACCACGCCATTGAGCTTTTTAACTTGATGTTCAATCAGCCAAGCACAAGCAGCGCAGGTGATCCCATCGATAGTCAACGACACTTCATTGAGCTCATCTCTGTGATGAATAAAGTCTTGTTGCACTTCGGGCAGGTCATAAGCACTAACACTGGCCAATTCTTCTGGAACTAACGCGGTTTGCTTACTACCTGGTTCGGTACGAAACTTATAATAGTTAGTTAAACCCGCATCGATAATCGCTTGTGATACAGCTTGGCAACCCGGACAACACATGGGTTGCTCTTCATTTTGGATCTGCGTGGTAAACTGAGTACCGGTAAGTACGGGTTCACTGCAATGATAGCAACTGATCTGGCTCATAGATTTGGGTTCATACTAATTGTTAGAATTATTTTAATGACGTTGTTAGTTTAGCCAGTATTGCTGGTCGTCCACCAAGGTAACTCGCTGCTGAATGCGCCAGGTTTGATCGAAACCTTCAATACGCACTTCCCAGGGCCCCGAAATTGGCTGGTCAATTTCAATACGGTAGACACCATTTGCATCTGCAGTCACTATCTCATTAAAATCTTTTTCAGCCATTGTAGGGTGAAAGAAACCAACACTTAATGCTGCTTGATAGTTCTCACCACCTTGCTGCGATAGCTCAACGTATTCATCATCAAACTCAAGTAGATAGTTCATGCCTAACTGTTTTGCGTGTTTAATCTTACGAAGGTCCATGTTAATGCCTTTACCTTCTTTATAGTAATCTTCTGACACCAATGAATCTTTGTTTGAAACAGCAAGATATAACAAGTTAACGCTAGCAACGACTGCACAAAGAGGAAGAATGATTAAAAACCAAGGCCAGAATTGTTTATACCAGGGTTGAGGAGTAGACATTTTTTACACCTATTATTAGCTGAGAATGATGTTTTTGAAGTTGGTATTTTACAGTTAAAACTGTGATTTAGCACTTAAAAAAAAGGCCTCGTGAGTGACGAGGCCTTAATATTTCGCTTATTGTTACACGAGTGTAACTACTTGTTTGACAAGCTATAAACGTATGCTGAGATTACGTGAACTTTCTCTTCACCTAATACATCTTTCCATGCAGGCATAACGCCACTACGACCATTCTTAATAGACTGCTGAATCGCACCACGGCTTCCGCCATATAGCCACGCATTGTCAGTTAAGTTAGGTGCACCCATGAATTTGTTACCTGTACCGTCCATACCATGACAAGCAAAACAGCCTTTCATGAATGAACCTTGACCTTGAGCTGCAAGTGCAGCGTCATGTTCACGGCCAGACAACTTAACAACGTATTCAGCTAAACCTGGTAATTCACTATCTTCGATTGGTAGACCACCTTTAGGCGGCATCATACCGTGACGACCATTCATAATGGATGTCTTAATCGTTTCTAGTTCACCGCCATATAACCAAGCACCATCGGTAAGGTTAGGGAAGCCCTTGCTACCGCGAGCATCACTACCATGACACATTGCACAGTTTTGTAAGAACAAACGACCACCAACTTTCAGTGCTTCTTTGTTATTAACTAACTCTTCCAATGGCGTATCAGCGTATGCTTTAAAGATAGGGCCAAACTTTTCGTCAGCATGGATGACTTCTTGGTCATACTGAACCCAACGACCTTCTTTTAAAGCATCTTGAACAGCAGTCTTAGATTCTTCAAGTGTACGAACGCTTTGGTTCGAACTTGTCCAACCTAATAGGCCCTTAAAGCTACCCATACCTGGATAAAGTGCAAGATAGATGACACTAAAGACGATAGTAATGTAGAACATATAACTCCACCATTTTGGCAGCGGGTTATTCAATTCTTCAATACCGTCGAAGCTATGGCCCATTGACTTGCCTTCTTCTACACCAGTGTCGTTCTTAGAACATGCACGTAGCAGAAAAATACAACCAATGATTACCACAGACGAGAGTACGATAATCCATATACTCCAGAAGTTTGTCATTACTTTGGCTCTCCTGAGTTATTCGCCATCGCGCTTTGCTCTTCATCAGAGAAAACAAGATTAGCTGCATCGTCGAATTGCTTTTTGCGACTCGAGCTATATGCCCAAGCAAATATACCGACGAAGGTCACCATTACTACGATGGTTATAATTCCTCGTAATGTGCCGTAATCCATAACTTGCCTCCTTATTTAAGCGCGTGGCCAAGTGATTGAAGATAAGCGATCAATGCTTCCATTTCCGTCTTATCTTTCACAGCGTCTTTAGCTCCAGCAATCTCTTCATCGGTATACAGCTTATGTGTAGGATGAAAGTTGCGTAAGATTTCCATTTTCTTGCCAGTTAACTCGCCATCTAGCTTGTTTTCTGCCAACCATGGGAAACCAGGCATATTGGACTGTGGTACTACGGCGCGAGGATCAATTAAATGAACTTCATGCCATTTATCACTATAACGACCGCCAACACGAGCCAAATCAGGACCTGTACGCTTAGAACCCCACTGGAAAGGGTGGTCCCATACAGATTCACCAGCAACAGAGTAATGTCCGTAGCGTTCTGTTTCTGCACGTAAAGGACGGATCATCTGGCTGTGACAGTTATAACAACCTTCACGAACATAGATATCACGACCTTCAATCTGCAAAGCAGTGTAAGGGATCTGACCTTCTAGCGGCTCAGTCGTGTCTTTTTGGAAAAGTAGGGGAGTGATCTCAACCAAGCTACCAAAGCTGATTGCGATTACAGTAAATATCCCTAATAGACCGATGTTTTTCTCAACTAACTCATGATTAAATTTCATCGAATCTACTCCTTAAGCTGCTTTTGCATCAGCAATTGCTGGCAAAGAATCTTTAGGGGCCTTAACAGTACGGAACACGTTGTATGCCATTAAGAACATACCTGTCAGGAAGAAAACACCACCTAAGAAACGAACAAAGTAGAATGGGTAAGAGGCTTCTAAGCTTTCAACGAAGCTGTAAGTCAATGTACCGTCAGAGTTAACTGCGCGCCACATCAGACCTTGCATTACACCAGAGATCCACATTGAAACGATATAAAGAACAGTACCGATTGTTGCCAACCAGAAATGAACGTTAATTAAGTTTGTGCTGTACATGCGACCATGGTTAAACAGAACCGGTATCAAGTGATACAGAGAACCGATAGAAACCATAGCAACCCAACCCAAAGCACCAGAGTGAACGTGTCCAACAGTCCAGTCAGTGTAATGAGAAAGTGCGTTAACGGTCTTAATTGCCATCATTGGGCCTTCAAAGGTAGACATACCGTAGAAAGACAATGAAACAACAAGGAAACGCAAGATAGGGTCTGTACGAAGTTTGTGCCAAGCACCTGATAACGTCATGATACCGTTAATCATACCACCCCAAGAAGGAGCGAATAGAATAAGCGACATCACCATACCAAGTGATTGAGTCCAATCTGGAAGTGCAGTGTAATGTAGGTGGTGAGGACCAGCCCAGATGTACAAAGCAATCAATGCCCAGAAGTGAACAATAGATAAACGGTACGAATAAACAGGGCGACCAGCTTGCTTCGGTACAAAGTAATACATCATACCCAAGAAACCCGCTGTCAGTAAGAAACCAACCGCGTTATGGCCGTACCACCACTGAACCATTGCATCGACAGCGCCACTATACAGTGAGTACGACTTGGTTAGCGTTAGCGGGACTGCCATAGAGTTAACTATGTGCAACACTGCTACGGTGATAATGAAGGCACCAAAGAACCAGTTCGCCACATAAATGTGAGAAGTTGTTCGTTTAACGATGGTACCGAAGAACACCACTGCATACGCAACCCAAACTATGGTAATTGCGATATCAATTGGCCATTCTAACTCAGCATATTCCTTACCACTTGTGAAACCAAGAGGCAGACTTATTGCTGCTGATAGAATAATGGCTTGCCAACCCCAAAACGTAAATGCAGCTAACTTAGGCGCAAATAGTTTGGTTTGACAGGTGCGTTGAACGATATAATAGGATGTGGCAAAAAGGGCTGAAGTACCAAACGCGAAAATCACGGCGTTCGTATGTAGAGGTCTAAGACGACTATACGTTAACCATGGAGTTTCAAAGTTTAGTTGCGGCCAGATTAACTGGGCTGCGATCAATACACCTACTGACATTCCAACAATTCCCCATAACACAGTTGTTAGGGCGAATTGACGGACAATAGTGTAGTTGTAATCAGCGCCTTGAGGCTGGGAATGGTTCATCATATTGCTTCCACTGCTTATTACTTATACTTATTATTAAGTAGAGTTAGACTCTACCCGGCAAAATGACACATTTTAACGTCTTCCCTACAGGGAAAAAGCCGTGTGTGTCAATGTGTAACCTAACGTTTCATGAAGTAAACGCGAGGCAATGCAATGATACTTGAGCTATGTCAAAAAAGATAGGAATTAGGGCTATAGAAAAGTTGATCTAGATCAAGCTACTCAATAGAATGTTAACAGAGTTAGTTAAAAGGTTATTTATTGTGCAACATACTCACAAATCAGTAGTATTGAGAGTCTTATACGCTTGTTTAGCGGCGTTATTCATTAGTGGTTGCGAACCAAATAGCAACAAAACGACAACCGCATTTAAGGCTGACCCTAGTTTATGTGATTTTCAAATTGGAGCATGTAAAAAGTCAGCAGGTGGCACCGACTTAGCCTTGAGCATATCTCCATGGAACACCCCAAGTGAAAAGCCACTTAAACTAAGTTTGACCAGTTCTAAATCTATCGAAAACGTTAAGATCCGTATCGAAGGTAGAGATATGTTTATGGGGATTATCCCGGTCAATTTGACTGAGACCGATAAAAAGCGCTATCAGGCTCCATTGATCTATGGTTCATGCAGCAGTGGTTATATGGTTTGGCAAGCTATTGTAAGTTTTGAAGTTAATGGAACGGAACAATTTGCAATTTTTGATTTTTTGGCTGACAGCGATAAAGCTAACTAACCCGCAAAAAGTAATCAATATGAGTACCATGCGCTTAGTTTATGAATAAGCGCTTAAAACCTAACTTGCTAGCAGCAAGCACTCAACTTACTGTTAAAATCAGCGATAGATCTAACTACCGCAATAATGCTATTGATAATTATTCTCATTTAGGTATATTGGCTTTACAGTAAATGTAATATCGGTAGAGAACCTCATGGAAGCCAGTAACAAACACCTCAATATTAGTATCCCACAAGAAAAGGTAGCGCAATTGATCCAGCAAGGACATTTATGTGCAGCTGACTTTAAGTGCTTAGATTCGGAATCAAAAAATACTGTTTGGCAACTTTGTCTCTGGTGTTGTGAGAAACGTATAAGCTGCAGTCAACACTGTGCCAGTGAATGTAACAACCAGTGCTCATCAAAAATTAAGGTTACCAACACCTAAATAAAGAAAAATAGCCTTTATAGAGAACAACACTACTCAAAAATCATCTAACTGATTAATATAGTGCTATTAATTAGCTTTCCAAGCGACTCGTCAATGCTACTTCCAATTGTAATGCCACTCTTCGACTCTATTGAGTACCTTGAAAATGGTAATCCAATAGTCAATCAACGTATTACTCAACTCTCTTTAAGTGGGATAGAAGACGCCAGTGTTGTATTTGAACATGCCACCGACTGGCTAGCTGAGCAAAAGTACAGTGAAAATAACTATAAAGCGTACCGCAGTGAACTCACTACTTTTCTGCATTGGTGTTTTGACGTTGCAAAGCAAGATCTGGTTAAGGTTGGCCGCAAAGAGGTGGGGAAATACGTTGAGTATTGCCAAACACCACCTTTAAACCTTATTGGCTTTTATAATGTTGCTCAGTTCAAAGCAGAGAAGGGCAGTACACTGCGAACGCCAAACCCGCAGTGGCTGCCGTTTCGCGGCAAAAAGACTGCAGATAAGATCCAACCTTATGTATTAAGTGAAAGCGCCTTAAAAACCAAAATCGCCATTCTATCGTCTTTTTATGCCTATTTAATGAGTGAAGATTATGTGGAGAAAAACCCAGCACAGATGTGGCTTAATAAAAGCCGGTTTGCTTCAAGCAAAAAATACCGTCTAGACAATGACGGTGACAATCAACTCGCTTTTACCGAGTTACAATGGTCCTATGTTATATCGACAGTCACCAAGTTAGCCAAAGAACAGCCAGAAACCCATCAACGTAGCTTGTTCTTAATTAAACTTATCTATTCTTGTTATCTGCGCGTATCGGAAGTATCTGCAAGAGCAGGGTACTCGCCAGTCATGGCACAGTTTAAACGTAATCCACAAACAGGTATTTGGAGCTTTCATATTCCTTCAAGTAAAGGAGGCAAGCGTCGTACCGTTTCTATGTCTAATGCACTGCTTGAGGCACTAGTGGAGTACAGACATTATTTAGGCCTAGCAGATTATCCGAAATCAACTGAACTGCATCCACTTATTATTAGACAAAGAGCAGCTGGACGAGGCAGGGAAGTTGGCTGTATTAATGCCAACCTAGGGATCCGCCAGATACGAGAAGAAGTAGACAAGATCATCGTTCTTGCGGCGATAAGCGCCGAAAATGACGGCTTTGTTGAAGATGGAGCACAAATGAGACAACTGAGTATCCACAATATACGCCATACAGGGATCACTCATGACATCAATATTCATGGCAGGCCGTTGTCTCATGTACAAGCCGATGCTGGACATGAGAGCATCGATACCACATCGCAATATTTACACACCACACAGATAGAACGTCATCAAAGCGGTCAAAATAAACCGTTAGATAACCTACAAGGTATTGAGTAAAACAAAGCTTAAATATAAGCAAAGCACTAATTAATTCAGATAGCTTAATGCCGATAAGTGACATTATCGGCATCCACCTAAAAACTCTAATTCTCCACTTATAAAGCCCGTTAATACAAACATTCATCCAGGCAATACCAATGTGTCATAGCTAATCTCAGCTGTAAAACAATAGTTATTAATATGATTAACGTAGTCTTTTAGCGATGTTGAATAGTCAGTTTAAATTGTCGCTATCGATTGCTCCGATCCAGATGTAACAAGCGTTGGCCTGTAAGCACAGCCTCAATAGACTGTTTTAACAATGCCTTGTACAAAAATAAACTCTCAAACGCTGCGGCATAGATTGGTAGCCACAGTTATATAAAACTGCAGCAGTATGTCGATTTGGCTACATTGAAACACTAAGTACAGCCCAAACCGTAAAATGAAAATGTGTTTGTTAAACATTAGCTATACGTTAAATCTAGCCTAAACGGGATAACAATAGTTGAAGGCATTAGCCGCATGGTTGAATAAGCTGCTGCCAAACAAATACGCCATCACTTAAGTATTAAGTACGACAAGTGTTAAGCCGGTTGTCTAATCGTCAAGGTTCTAAACGCCAACGTTATTACACATACTGGATGCTTAGTTCTTAGGGCTTAATGTTTAGTTTGCAGTATTGAGGATTTCGGCACAGACAAGCATCGGCATCGATTAGTTTCAGATGTATAGATTGAAAACGAATTCTTATAAAGGCCAGGCTCTGTTCGGTGAATCATCAGCCATGCAGATTCAATGACCACTAATCAACTAATCGCTTCAGTTAACTGTTTCGAATTCATCGTTACTGACTACAGTTAAGTATCGCTTTTACAAAACTAACGTTAGCGGCAGTGAAAGATACTAAAACCAAAGCGAGTCGTTTGATTTAGTTGATTTAGTTTGATAGCACTAAAATGTAGCGTGCGCTGTGTGGCTGCTTTTAAAGTTTGCTAGGCTTACTACTGCAGAATCAACACAGCAGCGTGTCAAAATGCTGTAGATTTCGGTATAAGTAGCAATAAAAGGTACATGTAAACAATGAGTTCGTGATTATGCTTACAAAGATATATTGTGTAATACAGGTAAGTTGAGTAACCACTAGAACTGCTTAAGTGGTATACATCCTCTTCTTTTTCATTTCAAACATGAGTGCGCACAATGTATATTATGTTAAATAAGGTGTCGGTATAGCATATAAACTAGTAACTATTTGATCATCGCCACTCATGTTGAGATTTTCCGGCACTGTGAGATTTTTGCGATTAATGATATGTTTGTGCATGTGTCAACCTAAGATAAAAGTTTAATAAAACTGCAACTTGGTCGTAAGAAGCTCCATGAAATAGATTGTCTACATTAGCATCTATCCAATCAGGGTTTAGTGGGTTTGAACTATCTGTACCTCGAGTTGCGAGATGATATTCGAGTGTTTCTTTGTTTTCAAACAAAGTAGCTGAAAAGCCAGTATCTGCATTCTCAACTTGCTCAACTACCCTATATTTTGATACAAAATACTCAGCTTGAGCTTGAGTAACACCTGATACACGTAATAGCGCGTCTATAAACTCGCTTTCCTTCATTCCTGCGGTTAACTTTGTTGCGTAAGCCGCTTGAGCCAAGAGAGCATCATTAAATAATGACTTAATAACCATAATAAACTCCATTTAAGTTATTTTTTATAAAATGTATTATCAATAAGATCTTTGTAGAATGTTTTACTTTCTGATTTAACTACTAAGTTCCCTCTATACTCTGGACAATGGTCTCCAACAGCCACCCACAAAATGGACTGCCTAAACAACCAACCTTTTTCATTTACAAGGAATATTTTTTTACTAAGTACCTTGTTATCTGACTTTCTAACAACGGTATTTTCATAACTATAAATAGGCCCAAATTGAGAGATCAGAATTTCCCTGGTATCACTATAAACAAAATCTTTTAAAAAACGCTTTTCATCAATTAATAGTTTATCATTATCTATAAAATAACCCCTATCAACACGCACTAGTTCACGCCTGTTTTTAGGTATTGGTATAAAATACTCTTCCCCTAACCCGACACGTTCATAGATAAACTGACCAGTACGCCCCTCTTCACTACAGTACTTATCAAACAATAAGTTAGATAAAATCCTATCGCCATAGCAACCTGTAAAACTGCCGGCGATGAGAATTAGGAACCAAGTAGAAGCTTTCATTAGTTTACTCCTTACTAAAAGACTAACGCTATCTTGCGCCTTCACTAACACCTCGCGCCAATAAAAACTCCATTAAACGGCGGGTGCCCGTTTTAACTTCTGCTGCCACTGAAATACCAGGCTTTAATTTATCCCATTTACCATTTATATTTATTACATCGTTCGCTAATGACGCCTTAAGGGGAAACAATAAGCCGAGCTGTTCATGCTCAATGGCATCGGCTGAAATGTCGGCAATCTCCTCATTTCGTTATTTCTATCGAGTATCGCTTAAGCTACTTACTGCTAAATATATTATGTTACTTTCTTTATGTTTATTTAAAATAAAATCCCAAAACGTTTTAATTTTGGCTGATGTTCTTAAGTCTTTGTGGCTTATAAGCCATCCCCTAATATTAAATTGTGAAGGGAGAGTATATACAGTCGTTAATGATGATTCATGGGAAATAGGGAGTAATGCAACCCCTAAGCCTTCTCTAGCGCAAGAGAGTGCATGGGAAACATCATTGCACGATATGACTTTGGCGGACTCATGAAACATTGCATCAAACCATTGTGCAGCAGGTGTTTGAAAATCGACATATCCAATTAAAGGCCACTCTTTTAACTCATCAAGTGTTAACTTTTCCCCTTGATAAAGCTCTTTGCTAATCATCAATGACCAACTTGATAGCCCAAGTTCATGGGCTATTACATCGTCTGGTACATTATTTGTGAACCTAAACGCAATATCAGCTTCACGCTTTTCTAGACTCAAGGCGGTACCATCGACATGTAATTCGAAATTTATTGCAGGATGAATGCTTCTAAATTCTTTTATCAATTTAGGCAGAACGCCATTTGCGAACACTGCTGGTGCGGTTAACTTAATTAGCCCTTTAAGTTCTTTATTTTGACCTGATATGACTCTTTCTATTGCATCCATGTTTGCAGCCATAGCTCTAGCATGCTCTATAACCCCTTCACCCGCTTTCGTTAGGGTATATCCGTTCCTATCAACCAAAAATATTTGCGTTGCAAAAGATTTTTCCAATGATTGTATGCGCCGCCATACCGTTGAATGATTGACTTTCAAATGTGCAGCAGCTTCGTGGAGCGTCCCATAATTTGCTATAGCTAAAATAAAACGTATGTCATTCCAATCCATCGTTTGCACCTGTGCAATTTCATATTGCAACTTTACCCATTTAAAAGCATTTTCGCAAAGCGTATATTTGTTTTGTTGAATAGTTAAACAGTAATTGAAAATAACAGGTAGTCCATTATGAATGAATCTAACCACGACTTGGAAAGCTTTTCGAGCATCCTGTCAACTCAACCAGCAGACACACCCTTAGTTGTCATGGTCAATGCTGAAGATAAAGCGAGTATTCAAAATATCAAAACAACACTTAATCTTTATGAAAAAATGATTAACCAAAAGCAATCCGAAGAAGCGACTGCCGAATACCTGCATCCTGAGTATATCCAGCATAACCCTATGCTTCCCAATGGTCCTATTGCATTGGGTCAAGCCTTTGCACAATTTACTCGTGAGCGCAAAAACCTTCACGTGGTGGTACACAAGATAGTGGCCGTAAATGATTATGTGTGGGCACATGTTAACTTTGTTAATTTAACCAGTGATGATCATACTGACACCGGTATTGCAGGTGTTGATATCTATCGTTTTGCTGCTAATGGTAAAGCAATAGAACATTGGGACACGCTACAGGTAGTCGGCTCTGAAAGTAATGCTGTTCCTTGGATGGCACCTAATATTCCTGCAGCAAACTCAAATGGAATGTTTTAAGCGAGTAGAATCAATTTCTCTTTAAACAATGGTAAAGCGATAAATTTATACCTTTGGTCAAAGATAATCAGAATGCTGAAATGGATACTTTCAAAGTAAAACTTTTCGGCATTAATGAATTAAAAAAACAGTAGTAAAAATTAATGGTGCCTCGATGGCACCGCAAATATTTGTCGGTCGCTAGGAATATAAACAATGTACATAATTAAAAATCTATTAGGATTAATCACCTTAACAATGCTGTCGATGTCATTACAGGCACAACCAATAAGCACTACGATGACCAAAGCAGACAAAGAACAAGTGATCAATGCTTTTTATGATGCTTGGGATAGTGGAAATCGAGAAAAATATGAACAAGTGATCGCAAGAGACCTAATCGATCACGACAGAAACCCGATGGTAAAAGCTAGCGATTTCGATGGCATGTGGGGTTTAGTACAATCGTTACAAGGGCTAGATATGAAGCATAATATTCAGCAAATTCACTTTTTAGAAAATAATAAAGTGATGGTTCGCTGGAACGCATCTGCCAAACATGTCGGCGATTTCTTTGGTATGCCTGCTAGCAACAAAACGGCTTACTATGCAGGCCACGATATTTTCCAATTAAATGGTAAAGGCCAAATAACTGAAATCTGGCATATAGAGCAAATATTTCAATTGATGCAGCAATTAAAGCCACAATAAAATTTATATTATTAATCACATGATCCTTGCCACTACTTTAGTTAGTTCTTTTTAATGTGCACGTTTCATATGCCTATAAAGCAAAACCCCGATAACATGAGTTATCGGGGTTTCAGTAGACTTAGCCGAATGACGATTGCGCTATGACTAATCTTCCATCCAATCTAAATTTGGCAATGCATCTAAATGTTGGGCGTAACGTACTTGGTTGAACGATGCGTTATTTTGCATAACGTCACTTACTTCAATCGCCAGTGCGCATGCCATCCATTGAATCGCTTCTTCACGCGGTGTACCGGTCATGACCAAACGCATTAAAGTCTCTTTGACTTTTTTAGGCTCGCCATCGGCAATTTGGTTTTCGACGGTTTCAATTAGTGTTTCTTCAGTCATGTAGCTATCTTGCTCAGTGTCCATTAAAACGACTCTCTATTTACGGTTTAGTTAAGCATTCGCGTCATTATGCCGTATGTGCGTTGTAAGCAATAGAATAAAAGCTGAATATTGCAAACTAGTGCTAAAACTGCGGTTAGTCTGGCTGATGCAGTTTAAGCCAATGATGACTTCAACTCGATAAATAGCGAAGTGGTAGTATTAAAGCACAATGAAGTGCCCTAACCTGATTCAAGCTGCGTGAGCAACTTGATATCTTCAGACCAATGCTCGGCTAAGAAATCAATAAACTGACGCACAATAGGAAGCTGGTAACTGCGAGACAAATAAACCGCCCATAAACAGGTACTTGGCACAACATAATCAGTTAATATCGGCTGTAGCGAACCTGCAGCAATCAACGGATTGGCGAGATCGCACGGCAGCAATACAATGCCTTTACCGTGCTGCGCTGCGCGTACTAATACCCCGAGTTCGTTGGCTTTTATTGAGCCTGAGACTTCAATTATGCGTCGAGTATTATCGGTTATAAATTCCCAGCCTGTTCGTTCTAAATGCAAAAAGCAGTTATGGTTTTCTAACTCCTCAAGCTGTTTCGGCTCACCGAATTGCTTTATATATTCAGAAGATGCACAAATTACAGAGTCGATATCCATTAGCCTACGCGCAATGAGGTTGTCTGCTGGTTTGTCGGTATATCGCAATGCGATATCAATTCGCTCATCGACCAATTGGGCGAATTGATCTGATGCGAACAATTGAATACTCACTGCTGAATGGCGTTCAATGAATAACTCGACGGCGTCTAACAGAATGTTCTGTGTTAATCCTATCGGCGCAGCTATACGAATAGTGCCTGACAAACAGGGAGTGTGCCTTTTGGATGAGAGAGTTAACTCCAGTGTTTCATGCAATATCTTCTCACAACGCACTAGCGCCGCTTCGCCTGCAGTGGTCAGACTCACTTTACGCGTGGTGCGGTGTAACAGCCGTTGCTCTAACCAGGCTTCGATCTCATTTACATGCCTGGAAACCTGAAGCCGACTCAAACCGAGTCGCTCAGCGGCTTTAGTAAAGCTTGCACAATGGGCAACTTCAACAAAACTGCGCATGGCGGTTAATCTATCCATTGATTTTATCTGCTTCTCGTTCATTCAATTAGTAACGCATATTGATACAATCTACATCATATTTGAATATTTATCTCCTACTGGCGCCCTATTACACTGCAGAGGTTATCAACAAACAAGTAAATTATTGGAGAAGTTATTATGAAAATTGCAGTATTAGGTGCATCAGGTTGGATTGGCAGTCACATTTTGAATGAAGCAAAACAACGTGGACACGATGTAGTGGCCTTGGTTCGTGACCCAAGCAAAGTCCAGCATTCGGATATTGAAATCCATACTGTTGACCTACTTTCAAATGGTACTGAATTAGTTAAAGCTATATCGGGAGTCGATACAGTTATTGCTTCCATCGGTGGCCGTACACTTGGAAACCATCAGATTGTAGGGCATACAGCACAACAATTGCTGACAGCATTGCCAAAAGCCAATGTTAAACGTTTACTATGGGTTGGAGGCGCAGGTTCCTTGCAAGTAGCCCCTGGCATTAGCTTAGTTTCAACAGCAGAGTTTCCTGAAGAATATAAGAGTGAAGCGATAGCTCAGGGGGAAGCGTTAGATGTGTTCAAACAAGATACATCAAGGGTAGATTGGACCTTCGTTTCACCTGCCGCAGAAATATTTCCAGGAGAAACCTTATCTCAATACCGAGTTGGTGCTGAACAGCTCATCGTAGATGAAAATGGCGCTAGTAGGATTTCAGTTGGCGACTATGCCAAGGCAATGATTGATGAGTTGGAGTCTCATCAACACCCTCGTCAACAAATCGGTGTTGCTTACTAGCATCAATTTTTTGTTTTTTTAGTTATGTAGAATTTAAAGGTGGCGAGTTCGTTACCTTTAGTTTTGCGTGTAACCGACACGCTGTACTGCATATTGTAAATCTAATGCTTGGTATTTTGCTTGAAATGCTAATACATGCGGGCTATTCATGTGTGTTTGGTGACCGTCTACATTTTCAAACAGTATCACTTCCATCACGCTGTCATCATCAATGCTGCTATAACAATTATACTCAAGGCACGCCGGCTCTTGCCGAGTTTTATCGACTAAACTCAGGGTGATATCGTACAAACCTTGTTGTGAAATGTGCTTTGATTGCATGTTAACCACGACTAAAACCGCTTGTTTCTGTGTTTTGTTATTTTGTTGTTTCATGGCCCTTATCCTTTGAATCTTTATATCAACATGGAAACTTAGTTAAATAATTGTATTGCGCCTAACAATCACGTTTACCTGTAAATACTAATTTAATATCAGTGCTTTATTGTAATTAGTACATCGATAAAAATCTCCATGTAGGAAAATACCTCCATGGACACTTTGCAATATTTCTATAGTCCAACGTATTGCCTCACTCTGTTACTCTTCATCGTTTGAAGATAAATTGAGGCTTACTGGACCGTAATAGTGGTAATGATGGTGAGTACCTTTATGGGAAGAGTGTCCTCCATGCCGCTAGGTGGTATGACTTTTTATTTTCTCGGTATTTTTGATGGTCTTTATTATGTTTATGTTCGGTTTCACTACTGTACTTGTACTCCACAAGTTACTGGGTAGGTTTTCGCATTGACATAAATTTTCAATAATCATAAATGACGATTTTTAGTATAGTTTACTTTTAACTAAGGGGAGTTTTACCTAGTGAGACTCATTGTTGATTAAGTGAGCGGCAGTTATCATCTGTGGTAACTTATACTATGTGTAACGTTTATAGAGTAGCTTTTTAACTATGCAAATTTGGTCTCAGGCTCCGAAAAACCGAACAATAGCCAAATATGTAGCGCTTTATTGGTTGATAGAAAAAACAGATGAAGATGATAGTAATCACTTTCCTAAACTAAACCCTGAACCTGCAACCCATTTGATATTATGCCCGCCACAGCAGCGCTATCGTTATCAAACTTTGCCAACTGAAAGTAAAGGCAAAGGTTGTCATTGGCTTTACCCTCAGCAACAAACACTGCAATTAGATCACAGTGAGCGTTTTATTTACTTAGGCGTTAAATTCCACATAGGTGCGCTCTATTCGCTTAATATCGAAGGATATAACCACCCGACTCTTAATCGTGCAGTCAATGCCGATATTGACCAACTACTCGAAACAGAAAATTCAGATGTAGAACAGCTTATAGAACTTGGCCGCATAGAACCGTGCAAATGCAGCGATAAGCTAGATGAATTATTGCTGCCTCTATTCATTAAAACTAGTGAAGACCAGCATAGCGAGCTAACTCGCAAAGTGTTGCCACTATTGGATGAGTATCCAATCTCAGAACTTGGTGAACGTTTATTTTGTTCACAACGCACGCTTGAGCGTAGCTTTAACCGAGTGACGGGATTAACGATGAAACAGTGTCAGTCGATGAACAAATTAGAGGCGATGCTGGAATATTTATATCAGCGCGAAGCTGCTGATATAGATTGGGCCGAGGTGGCTTTTAAGTTTGGTTTTAGCGACCAACCCCACCTAATACGTCATTTAAAAAAACAGATTGGCCTCACTCCGACAAACTATGCAGAGCAGCGCGGGCTCACTATTGATATTTATGGCGGCGTAGAGTCTCGCTGATTATTGATAGCAATCTTAGATATAAAATACTTAAGACTACTTCAGTGTTCTCGTCATATACAAACAATGATCGAGTGGTATCGTTTCCGGGTAGATACTTTCCACAAACCCCAGTTTTAGATAGCTATTGATTGCTGCTTGATTATCTTTGAGCACAAACAAAGAGCTTTGTTGTAAACGGAGTTGTTTGAGGCCACACGCATTAAGCATCTCTACCAAAGTGCTAGATATACCCTTTCCTCGCCAAATTGGATTGATGACAATTCTGCCTAAATGACACTTTTCTAAACGCGGGTAATACTGGCCAAATCCGAGTAACTCTTGTGTATCAGACATGAGTGCAAAAGAAGCGAGTCTTTGCAAAGAAAGATCTTCAGTGAAAGTGGCAACATCATAGGGATATCTAAAACTCGGACCAGCCCACTGAAACACTTGTTGCTGGGTGCTAAACCAAGTCATCATCTGTTGTAAATGCTTAGTTGTCGGCGTTACAAGCTGCATGTGGAATTCCTTTCCGCTCGGTTTGTTAGGTCGATATAGGGTGAGATAAATCACAATGGCTATGCCTAGACTTGGCGTTACCATCGTGATTTTTAAGCTTCTTAATCTAGGTGTTGCATCTCTTGTTGCACATAATCAACTACCAATTCTGGTGTTGCTAGGTATTTAGAGTGATCAATGAAAATGCCTTGATCATCTACCGTGATAAGCAGTGCAGGAAAAGAGGTTGTGCCAATAACTTCATAGATCTCTGCAATGCCAGCTAGAATTTGTTCGGCGTCATTGATCAAGCCATCTCTAAATATTTTGTTTGAAGGCGATAACTTATGTGTAGTGATCAACTCACTAAAATCATGTTTGTTGGTTAACGGATTACCGTCAACAAAATGCGCTTTTTGAATTGCATTCAGTACAGTTAACAACTTATCTGGCTGTTTAGTTTCAAGCCAAGCCATAAGGTTTGCAGTTTTGGTCGCGTCTTTTGGGCTATTAGCGTAGCGAATATGTTCTCGACCAAACTTTACCTTTGCCACATCTTTGACTGCGTTGACCTGGTCAAGCCCTGCACTATCGCTGCCGTCAAAATGGCTGCAATGTAATAAGTGCAATTGCATTTTAGGGAATGCTTCACTGAGTGCATTAACCAAAGGTGTGGTTGCGTAACTCCATGGGCAATGACTGTCATAGATAAAATACAGTGCAAGCTGGGCTTTGTTGAGTTTGGTATCGTTGTTCATGTACTTCAGTCTTGGCTTTTAATAAGTGATTGGTGATCCTAAGAGGTTTTAAACCTTTAATCAATTGGCTATGGAGCATAAAAGCCAGATAGATACCGACTTTCGGCTCCTTCTAATCAAATATGTGTTGAATGTGCACTTTCTCAAGCCGATTTATACAAAAATTATGCTAAGTGGCCCAGATAATCGATACAGTAAGGCGATCAACCTCATAGTTTAGCAATAAGTTAACCATGTGCCGTAGCCACAATATCTGCGAGTCTTTAAAATTAGCTGCTAATTATACCAATCAGTATAAAGATTTGATCGCTCAGCGAGAGTTTAGCGGCTGGAATTATCGAATCTTGATTGCTGTATCGAGATTTAGATTGATTGAGAGACAATTATTGTGAGAAACATTGAGTTACTAGCGCCTGGTGGAGACATCGATTCAATTAAAGCCGCTATTGTCGCTGGCGCTGATGCAGTTTACTGTGGTCTTGATAATTTCAATGCTAGAAAACGTGCCGAAAACCTTAACTTTGAACAACTTTGTGGGCTGTTAAGAGTTGCTCATCAACATGAGTGTCAGCTATTTCTAACCTTAAATATTATAGTGCTAGAACATGAGTTACCGGCATTGTTTAAACTACTCAATCAACTGGTTAATACAGATATAGATGGCGTGATAGTACAGGATCTTGGCGTATTTGAGATCTTAAAGCGTTATTACCCATCTCTTGAAGTTCATGCTTCTACTCAGCTAACAACCCACAATAGCGGCCAATTATCCTTTCTGCATCAAATGGGCGCTAACCGTGCAAACCTTTCTAGAGAACTCAATCTAGATGAAATAAGGCTAATGTCGGCAAAAGCACATCAGTTGGATATGCTAACAGAGGTTTTTGTTCATGGTTCTAACTGTATCGGCTTTTCCGGTTTATGCTATTTTAGTTCAGCTCATGGTGGTAATTCAGGCAACCGCGGCCGGTGCAGCCAGCCTTGTCGAGACCAGTACCAAACCACTGAGGTAGGCGCCGAATATCCGCTCAATATGAAAGACAACTCAGCCTTCGATGATTTTGCGGCATTAGTTGATGCTGGCGTGGATTCTTTAAAAGTTGAAGGCAGGATAAAGAAATACCACTACGTACACAGTGTGATCAGTACCTGGCGCCAGCAAATTAACCAACTGCAACAAAAACAAGCACTATCAAAGGACAAATCAGCGTTATATACCGTCTTTAACCGCGACTTTACCAATGGTTACTTATCAGGGAAAGTAGGCAAAGAGATGTATATCGATAACCCCCGAGACAATGCGGTTCAGCACTTTAGTGCGATAGAACAATCTAAGCCTCATGCATCAGCAGATGTTGTACAAGTCGTTAAGCAGCGCTTATATGATCAGAAAACATTGATTATCGACTCTGTTGGCGAGCAGATTAAACCCTTAGATATTAGCAAACCGCTTATAAAACTGGTGATTAGTGGTCAATTGGGGGGAGTATTAAACATTGATGTCTTTGTTGCCACAGCCAAACAACCGAGCTTTAGTGTCCAGTCGACGAGTCTGCTATCGACGGCAACTAAGTATCAGTTGTCAAAGGATGAACTGACTAGCCGCTTTGCAAGCCTTAACTCTAATCAGTATCAATTGCACAATATCGATTTTTCACAGTACTTTGGTGACGTTTACCTCTCGTTCAAAGAGCTAACGCAGATGAAGATGGCGATAGTGAGTTATTTAAACGGCAACAAGGCGCCAATTAAACCCGTTGAGTTCAGCGAGGTGCGTAAAGCGCGTCTAGCTGATCACCCGAATTCAAGTACTACAGAGTCAGAGCTTAGCAAACCAATTTGCGCCGTATTGATTGGCAATCGAAAAGATCTCGCTTTGTACAGAGCACTAAAACAGCAAAAAACAGCGCGTGCGCTAAGCGTTTATTATGCTGTTCCCGATTCGATTGCCTGTGAATCTGACAAATTAATCGCCCTTTTTAATGCAGAACCGGAGCTGAAACCTTGGTTTGGCGCTATTGTGCTGCAACAAGAGTTCGAAGCTGTTGTACGGCTATTAAAGTCGATACCACAAACACAAATTGTCAGTAATAACACCGGTATCGGTATTATCGCGAAACAGCTTGGTATCAGTTGGATCGCGGGACCGCACCTTAACACCAGTAACTCTTTCAGTTTAACCAGTTTACAAAAACAAGGTTGTAATGGGGCCTTCATTTCCAATGAACTGAATAAGAAGCAGATAAAACCTATTCACGCTCCTAAAGCTTTTAGTCTACATTACAGCGTATTGCATCCAATATTGTTGATGACCAGCCGTCAATGCCTGTTCTTGCAGTCTGCTGGATGCGATAAAAAAGTGATGGATGAAGAGTGTTTATCTATTTGTAAAAAGCACACCACTATTACAAATGTTAAGCAGGTCGATTTTGTCATTGATAAAAAGCGCCGCGATCATAATAACCTGATTGGTGCCGAACTGTTTTTTAATCCTAGTATCGTCAATGACATCCCTAACAAGTTTGATTCAGTGTTGTTAGACCTGCGTTCAATTAAAACCCAAACCGAATTTGTTTGGCCGCAACTCGATTTAGTTAATGCCTTTCAAGACTATTTGCAGCAGTTGGCTGGTTGTAAAAGTGACGAGCAACTTTATCAGGCGTTGTCCGTTTCCACTCGCGCTCAGTATTTAAAAGGTTTGTAAGGCCTCAAATTCTTTCAAGCAAGGTCAATTGCGACTTTATAGTGGGAAATATTCTATTATTAAGTCGCGAGGATCAAAAATACGCCACACTAGCTCTTCATTCGAACCAATTTTTCCTTTTGACGTGCCTTACTTGGCTACTTATACAGCAGTTAAAAGCTTATCGAGGTGATTTTGCTCATTTAGGCCATATTTTTGCGGATAAATGCTATCTAACTGTATAGAGTAGAATTATTAACCGTCATAAGAGGAACAACTATGCCAATAACACCTCTCAGTAGTGACCAACTATACCGAACTTCGGGGCTTAAGCAGCTGCCAGTTAGCTGTAAGTCAACAAAACATTTAGAGCCGCTTGACAAGATTGTCGGCCAAGAGCGTGCACAACAAGCGGTAGAATTCGCCCTTTCCATGAAAGAAAAGGGTTATAACATTTATGCACTAGGCCGTAACGGACTAGGTAAACGCACTATGGTGCTTCGCCACTTAAGTCGGCAGAAAGAAAATTCAAATGGCCGCACGCTTTATGACTGGTGTTACGTGGTTAACTTTGACGATACCCGCAGTCCTAAAGTACTGACTCTACCTGCCGGAACTGGCTTAGAGTTTAAAAAGCAGATTGAAAAGCTGATGCTTAAATTGTCAAAGGGCCTGCCGTTGGCGTTTGACAATGAGATGTATTATACCCGCGCCGACAAACTCAAAAATCAATTAGCAGCGAAGCAAGAAGAAGCGTTGGTTCTGCTAACTGAAGAGGCAAAAACTCACAGTATTGGTCTGTCAATCTCTTCGCAAGGCAATTACGAGTTAGTAGCGCTTAATGGCGAAGAACCGCATTCGGAAGAAAGTTATTTGATGCTGTCGCCACAAGAGCAGGATTCAATGCAAGCAGCGATTAGTTCGCTCGAAGCTAAGCTTCGCGGCATTGTCAGAAAAATCACTGAATGGGAAGATGAGTATTCTGAAAAGCAACAGAAACACGATGAAGAAGTTGCTGAAGAAGTCTTATCACTGGCCTTTGCAAAACTAAAAGAAAACTATAAAGATCAGGCTAATGTAAAAGCTTATATCAAGGCGATGCATAAGGATATTCTCGATAACCTTGATATATTCCTTGAAGAGAGCGAAGAGCAAGCTGCCCTAGCCTACGCCTCAATGAGTAAGAAGATGCCAAGACGCTACCAGATCAATGTTCTGGTGGCGCAAGATTCGCCTTATCAGCCTATTATTGTTGAGGAAACCCCTAATTATCACACCATATTTGGCTACGTAGAAACAGCGACTTATAAAGGCACTGTGTTTACCGACTTTTCACTCATTCGCCCTGGTAGTTTGCATAAAGCTAACGGCGGTGTGTTAATGATTGATGCGGTAAAAGTGTTAGAGCACCCGTACGTATGGGATGGGTTGAAGCGCGCATTGCGCTCAAGAAAGCTCAGCCTAACGTCATTGGAGCGCGAAGTGACCCTTTCAGGCGCGATTTCACTTGATCCTGAAGCCATACCGCTTGATGTGAAAATCATTCTGTTTGGTGACTTTGCTACCTATAAACTGTTACAGCAATATGACGCAGAGTTTACTGAGTTATTTAGGGTGACCGCTGACTTTGAAGATAGAATGCCGCGCACCGATGAGTCAGAAGCACATTACGCGCAGTTTATCTCGAGCATTATTCACAGTAATAAGATGCTTCACTGCGATAGGAAAGCGATTGCTCGGATTATCGAGTTTAGCTCTCGCCAAGCAGATGACCAGAATATGCTGTCACTGCACTCTGTCGATACTGCTAATTTGCTGCGTGAAGCCAACTATTGTGCCCGCGCTGTGAATGCCAATATGATCCGTGTCAGTCATGTTGAGCAAGCATTAGCCAATAAAGAGAATAGGATTTGCCGTGCAAAAGATGATTACATGCAATCATTCATTAATGGCACCACACTAATCACCACAGAAGGTAAACGAACCGGACAGGTCAATGCCCTGTCGGTAATGTCGACAACGGATTACCAATTTGGTGCACCGAGCCGGATCACTGCAACCACTTCGTTTGGAGAGGGACAAGTGTTTGATATCGAGCGTACTGTTGACTTAAGTGGCAGTATTCACTCTAAAGGTGTGATGATTCTCACCGCTTATATTGCCTCAATTTTGGGTAAAACCGATAAGATCCCGCTATCGACTCACTTAACTTTCGAGCAGTCTTATGGTGGTGTTGATGGTGACAGCGCAACCATGGCCGAGCTTTGCGCTATGTTGTCTTCATTTGCCGACCAACCATTAAGGCAAGATATCGCGATCACGGGATCGATGAATCAGTTTGGCGAATCTCAGCCAATTGGTGGCGTAAACGAAAAAATTGAGGGCTTCTTTGATGTTTGTAATATTAAAGGACGCAAAAATAGCCAGGGGGTAATTATCCCGGTTTCGAATATCCACAATCTTATGCTTCGACCTGACATTGTTGAAGCGGTCAAAAAAGGTCGTTTTAATATTTGGGCTATTAGCCATGTTAACGAAGCGATTGAATTACTGACAGGCATTGAAGCGGGTACTGCCGATAAGAAAGGCGTGTATAACCCTAAGAGCTTACTTGGTAAAGCCCAGCTTAGGCTTAAACCACTCTACAAAGAAAAGTCGTAGTAGCAACATTAAATAAAAAAGGCCGAACTGAAGTTCGGCCTTTTTATTTTTACACATTGAGGTTTAAGCGAATACAGCTTGTAGAGGTGGAACGACTTGCTTCTTACGGCTAAGCACACCATCTAACCACACTTTACCGTCGCTAACTGGTTTGTCATAAGCAGATTCAATAATAACAATATCGTCACTGACGATAAGCATTTCAGAACCCTCTTTCATAATGTCTGTAAGTAGCAACAATACGCTGTGGCGGTTCCCTTCAGCTTTTAACGCTGCAATATCAGCAACTAAACCTGCTTTAATTTCATCGAATACCGCTAGGTCAATCACTTCAAGCTGACCAATGCCGACTAGATTGCCATTCATATTGAAATCTTTAAAGTCACGTAGCACTAAATCACGGGCAGGCGTACCTTCTACCGCAGACTTAACTTTAAACATATCCATACCAAGCTCTTTAAAGTCTGCAATGCCAGCGATCTCAGCTAACGCTTCAACACACTTGATATCAGCTGTTGTACAAGTTGGTGATTTGAAAATAACCGTATCACTCAAAATTGCACACATCATAATGCCGGCAATTTCTTTCGGGATCTCAACATTATAAAAGTCATACATCATCTTGATAATGGTGTTACTACAGCCAACTGGACGGATCCAACACTCTAATGGAGTAGAAGTTGTAAGATCACCGAGTTTGTGATGATCAACAATACCGACAATGGTTGCTTCTGCAATATCATCCGGTGCTTGGGTAAGCTCGGAGTGATCAACAATGTAAACTTCTTCACCAGCGTAGCTCATCTTTAGCTCTGGTGCGTCAAAACCGAATTTATCAAGAATAAACGCTGTTTCAGGTGAAAGCTCACCTAAACGAGAAGCAACAGAAGCTTCTCCAATTTGGTTTCTAAGATGTGCTAGTGCGATTGCACCACAAATTGAATCAGAATCTGGGATTTTGTGGCCCACAACATAAACTGGCATAGATAAAGCTCTCCTTTAATTTTCAGTAATTTTACCAAACTTTTTGCCAATGCGGAAATAACTAAAAGGTCGAATGGTGGGGCTTTGCAGCAAGATTGCGTGTTTATGCCACTTTATCGGCTAAATTACCGACAACTGGGGGCATGGCGTATCAAATTAGGTAGATTTGCTGTATAAAGCTTCGTCCTATTAATTTTTCACTCTAGAGCTTGCTACCGATGTCAGATAAATTTTTCTTTAAAGGCCGTAAAACTCCAAAACCAAAACATGAGAGTTATGGTTACAATACTAAACGTGCGGCTAAACTCGGTACCGAAGTTAATCCACTAGTGTTGACGGTACAAACCGAAGACCGTCAAGTAGAGATAATTAAACTTCTCGATGATAATCAATTACTCGGTCAAGTCACTATCGATGCGTCTTTAGAAGAGAACGTTTTTGATTTGATGGGGATCCTTAATAAACCAACAACAACTCGTTTTGAGAAACTGCCGAACAGAAACGAGCCATGCCCTTGTGGCAGTAGCAAGAAGTATAAAAAATGCTGTGGCTAATCGTTGTTTAATGAGTGCACAGATGAGTCACTAATTTATCTCATCTGTGCTTTCTTAATTCTTTACCGCCTACCATTTCCCTACGTATTCTACTGAAAACGCATAACATCAGTTTTAATTGTTATATTTTTAGTCAGTTGTTCAATTTTATATAATGGGAAACCAGTCAATTGTAAACCGTCGAAGCGATCCCGTTTCAGATTTAAATTCTTACGCATCTATTTGTATTATAATAGTAAATTTTTTATCCCTATCGTTTTACATATCAAATTACTCGCATTAGTTTCTATTCGTTACTTTCAAATGTAAATCTATGAAACACAAGTTTACATAATCCAACTGTTACAAATCCTCATATCTATTAACATACAATCAAAATAATATTTGATTGCGTTTGGCATTAGCGTTATTCGCTAAGTATTTTATACGCAAAAAATGAGTGTGTTGTGTTTGCTTCAACAAGAGGATGTGTTTGTGGCTACGAAAAAACAGATAATTTTACCTTTGGTAGTGATTGTAATTGGTATCGCGGGTTTTGCTGGTATGGCGGCATTAAAAAAGCCACCTGAAGAAAAAGAGGAACTGGACACCACTCCTTTGGTTTCGGTTCAAGCTGTAGAGATTAGACCGATGGATTTCTCAGTGAGTTCATACGGTGTGGTTGCTGCTAAGTATGAAACAGAGTTAGTTTCTCAGGTTAATGGTGAAATTGTTTACCTGTCAGAGAAGTTCGTTCGCGGTGGCTTTGTTAAAAAAGGAGATATTTTAGCAAAGATTGATCCTAGTGATTACGACGCAGCACTGATAGATGCACAAGCAAACATGGCTTCGGCACGTGCCACATTGGTACAAGAGAAGGCTTTCGGTAAAGTTGCTGAAGCAGAGTGGAAACGTATAAAAGATGGTGTTCCGACTGAACTTAGTTTGCGTAAGCCGCAACTTGCGCAAGAAATTGCAAAATTAAACTCATCTGAAGCTGGTCTTAAACGTGCTAAACGAAATGTAGAACGTACAGTGATTAAAGCGCCCTACGATTCTCTGATTGAAGCTCGTAATATTGGCTTAGGTTCTTATGTCAGCATGGGCACAAACCTAGGTAAAGTATTGAGTACTGGCAACGCAGAGATCCGCTTACCTATCGCCGATAAAGAGATCCAATTTTTAACGAACAAAGGCAACAACGCTGATGTTATTTTAAAAGGCAATTTTGCTGGCCAGCCACAAGAGTGGAAAGCAAAGATTGTCCGTAGTGAAGGCGTTATTGATAGCCGTAGCCGCATGACTTACTTAGTCGCTGAAGTTGCTGACCCATATGGACTTAAATCAAACAACAATGAACTACGTTACGGTACTTATGTCACCGCGAGTATCGGTGGTGTACATGCAGGCGAAGTGACTAAAGTCGCGAGGCATTTAGTCATTAATGGCCAAGTTGCCGTGCTCGATGATGACAGTAAGCTTAAATATGTAGACGTTAATGTTGTACGCCAAATTGGCTCGCAGGTCATTATCACAGATGGCTTAGATTCGGGCATGAATCTAATTACTTCTGCACTGGATTATCCTATTGAAGGGATGCAACTGGCATTACCAAAAGACAAATCATTAGAAAACGATGATTCCGAAGCACAACCAACGCAAATTGCGATGGAAGAGAAGGAATAATCATGATTGATACTCATAAAGGTATCATTGCTTGGTTTGCTCGCAATAGCGTAGCGGCAAACCTTTTGATGATCATTATTTTGCTTGGCGGACTGTTGACTGCCAATACCATTCGAAAACAATTCTTTCCTGCTGTGGAGATCAACTGGCTTGAGTTTAACGCCGTCTACCCAGGCGCAGCACCTCAAGAAGTAGAAGAAGGGATCACCATTAAGATTGAAGAAGCACTTGAAAGTGTTCAAGGTCTTAAGCGTGTAATTACTTATTCAAACCGTAATGCATCATCTGGTTACTTTAGAATTGAAGACTCCTACGACCCACAAGTGGTGTTGGATGAGGTTAAATCAGAAATTGATTCGATTTCAAGCTTTCCTGATGGCATGGAACGACCTAAAGTTGAACGCATTAAGTTAAGACAAGAAGTTATGTATGTCAGTCTTTATGGCGATCTTAATAAGAGACAGCTTAAAGATTTAGGCGAGAAGATCCATGATGAATTAATGCAATTGCCTTTAGTCAATATTACCGAATTTTACGGTGGACTTGGCTACGAGATTGCCATTGAAGTCAGTAAAGATAGGCTTAGAGAGTTTGGACTAACCTTTAATGACGTTGCGGCTGCAGTTCGTGGATATTCGCGTAATATGTCTGCGGGTCAAATACGCGCCGAAAACGGTTATATTAACTTAAGAGTTCAGAACCAAGCGTATGTGGGTTATGAGTTCGAAAGCTTGCCACTTATTACCCTGCA
Organism: Shewanella sp. c952; assembly: GCF_019654975.1. GTDB lineage: Bacteria > Pseudomonadota > Gammaproteobacteria > Enterobacterales > Shewanellaceae > Shewanella. Next base: position 13,817 of record NZ_BPEW01000004.1, on the reverse strand, counting down.
AGATGGTTCTACCTTGCTCCTTGGTGATGTCGCCACTGTTATTGATGGTTTCCAAGAAGGTATTCAGTACTCTAAGTTTAACGGTAAAAACTCGGTTACCTTTTTCATTGGTGCCGCAAACGATCAGAGTTTGACCGACGTAGCCAAAGTCGTGAAGGGCTATATCGCTGACAAGCAACAAGTGTTACCTGAAGGCGTTAAGCTAGAGCCGTGGGTAGATATGACCTACTACCTTGAAGGTCGTCTAAACCTGATGCTTGATAGCATGAAAAGTGGAGCGGTTTTAGTATTCATTCTACTCGCCTTATTTTTACGAGTTAGATTGGCATTTTGGGTAATGATGGGTTTACCTGTCTGTTTCTTAGGAACCTTGTTGTTTATGCCTATGGGCATGATCGACGTGACGATTAACGTCATTAGTTTATTCGCCTTCATTTTAGTGCTCGGTATTGTTGTCGATGATGCCATTGTAATGGGCGAAAGTGCCCATGCAGAGTGTGAAGAGAAAGGTCAAAACATTGATAACGTTATTAGAGGTGTTAAACGGGTGGCGATGCCTGCAACCTTTGGTGTTTTGACTACAATTGCAGCCTTCTTACCGATTACACTGGATGACGGCCCCTCCTCCGCCTTTGGTCAAGCAATCGGTTTTGTAGTGATTCTGTGTTTATTGTTCTCACTGGTCGAATCAAAATTAATTCTACCTGCGCATTTAGCACGTATGAAGCAACCAAAAGTGGTGCAACCTGGTTCTAAAAACCCATTAGATTGGTTGCGCAATGTGGTTAACTTTTTACAGTCTAAAGTCGATAACGGATTGAAGATATTAATTAGCCAGTATTACCGCCCTTCATTAGAGGTTGCAGTAAAGTATCGCTATACGGTGATCATGATTTTTATCAGTCTTATTATGATCTGTGCGGGTTTGTATGCTGGTGGTCTAGTTCGCTTTATTGGTCAACCTAAAATCCCTCATGATTTTCCGCGGATCAACTTTGAGATGAATATCGATGCTTCAGAGAATGCAACGTTAAGTGCCGCACTGGCAATTGAGCAAGCATTACGTGGCGTTGATGATGATATTGAAGCTCAGTATGGTCAGAAAATGATTTCTGACATGCAGGTTGAGCTACGAGGTCGTACTTCAGCTCAGGTAATGACTAAGTTAGTTGACCCTGAGCTGCGTCCGATGGACACCTTTGCCGTTGCTGAATTGTGGCGTCAAAGCATGCCGCTGATCCCTGGAATGAAGTCATTCACCATACAGGACAACTTATTTGGTGGGGGCAGAGATGACGGAGACATTAGCTTTAGACTGGAAGGTAAGGACGATATTCAGCTAGTTGCCGCGGCTAAAGAGTTAAAAGCAAAGCTTAATACTTTAAAGGGTGTGGGTGATGTTAACGATAGCCGTCAATCGAGTGCCAAAGAGGTCCAGTTTGAGCTTAAGCCTTTAGCAAACAGCTTAGGGTTAACCTTAGCTGATATCGCAAGCCAAGTAGGTAACGGCTTTTATGGCCTTGAAGCTCAGCGTATATTGCGTAACGGCGAAGAGATCAAAGTGATGTTGCGCTACCCCGAAGAGCAGCGTAACTCAATTGCTCAAGTGTCTGATGTATTGATCAAGACTCCTCAAGGGGCTGAAATACCACTTTCAGAGGTAGCAAAGATCATTATAACCGATGGTGTAAACAGCATCCGTCGTGAAAATGGTAACCGAACCATCAATGTTTGGGGCTCTGTCGATGCAGATCAAGCCGAACCATTTAAACTTGCTAAGGATATTAGAGATAACTTCTTACCTGAGTTACTGACTAAGTATCCAAGGGTTAAAAGTGAAGTTTCAGGCAACATTCAAGAGCAACTTGATAGTGCCGATACCCAGCTAAGAGATTTCCTTATCTCGATGCTAGTTATCTATAGCCTACTCGCTGTGCCGCTCAAGTCATATGCACAACCAATAATGATTATGTCGGTGATCCCATTTGGCGTAATTGGTTCAGTGTTAGGCCATATGTTGTTAGGCCTAGATCTTAGTGCCCTTTCAGTATTCGGTATTATCGCAGCGGCTGGTGTTGTGGTTAACGACTCCTTAGTGATGGTTGATTACATCAATAAATCGCGAGAATCTGGCATACCGATGAAGCGTTCCGTGCTAGAAGCGGGTTGCAGACGTTTTAGAGCGATTTTGCTCACTTCGTTAACAACCTTTATCGGGCTGGTACCGATTATGGCTGAGACAAGCATGCAAGCACAAATGGTTATCCCAATGGCTGTATCACTCGCGTTTGGTGTTCTATTTGCGACGGTAGTGACCTTGGTACTCATTCCATGCCTTTACGTCACTATTGAAGACTTAAAGCGCATCGTCGGGAGTAAATCTCGTGTTGAGGAGCCAACTGAGTCGGATACATTCTCCGAGCCTGTTTTACAAAATAAGTTAGTTTCTGAACAGAGCTAAACAAACCTATTGTTGATGTAGCTTTCAAAAGCCAGTTGTTATCGCAGCTGGCTTTTTTGTTGGATAATAAACGAGGTTACCAGTCCAAGAATCATTTCCTTGGCTTTTGGCTAGAGGATAGCGTAGACAGCTGACCGTGAAATATGCGTCCGGTGAATATTGCAGCTAAGGTAGTTTTACTTTCCAAATTGGCAAGTGATCTTGCCTCCCTGGTCATTTAAAAGTGTTTTGCTCGAGTCGTTAGTGATGTAACCAGAAGCCATTACTGGCGCACTGCAATACCGTCAACTTATTCGCTGACGATTACAGAAGACAAACAGATGTTCATTACATGGTTCTTGCTGTAACTCGTAGGCAACGCCATCTATCGATTTACGCATATCTGAGATGCCACAGTTCAAAGTGACATCAAACTTAGTGTTGTTGCCAAACATATTGTTCCCCGGTCAATTAAGACGAACAATAATGGTTGCTGTCAACTAAGTTATAAAGGTGTGCTTTGGCAGCACGGTAACTTATAAACTAACGTTAAATTTATCACTAGGTAACATTAGCAAAGGTGAAACCCTAACTATGACTAAAAATGACCAAGTAGAATTAAGCACCGAGATAGGACCTAACTGGTTCGCAGCGGTTATGGGCACCGGTATTATTGCCAATGCACTGGCGACCTTGCCGTACATAGGGAAGCAATTAGTAAACGTAGGGATCGCTATTTGGTTATTGGCATTTTCGATGCTCATCGTCATGGTGTTACTGAAAGTCTTTCAAGCAATAGTCAAACCTCATATCATAAAACGTCAATTGAATGATCCCATCATGGCACAGTTTTTCGGCGCGCCTCCAATGGCATTATTAACAGTGGCTGGCGGCACCATCTTATATGGCAACCATCTTTTATCAGAGCCGACAACATTAACGATAGCGTGGGTACTATGGGGATTCGGCACGTTGAGTGGCCTTATCGTCTCCGTTGCCATTCCCTACCGTTTATTCACTCACTATGAAGTACGTGATGATGGCGCTTTTGGTGGCTGGCTGATGCCCGTCGTACCACCTATGGTGTCTGCTGCGATAGGGGCAATGCTTATTCCTTATATAGCCAACCCAGAGATACAGCGATTAATGCTTTACGGTTGCTATGCCATGTTTGGGGTGAGTTTGTTTAGTGCATTCATTATCATCACACTGATCTGGAGTCGCTTAGCGCATTCCGGTACTTCTGGTGGCCCTCGAGTACCCACACTTTGGATAGTATTAGGGCCGCTAGGACAGTCGATTACTGCGGCGGGTTTGTTAGGTACAGCTGCATTACTTGTTGTTGAAGGCCCTATTGGCGATAGTATGAACAATATGGCGATTATTTATGGTGTGCCGATTTGGGGGTTCGCCTTTTTTTGGTCAATATTAGTAAGCCTAATCACCTTACGCACACTGCGTAATAAGATGCCTTTTGCGTTAACGTGGTGGGCATTCACCTTCCCCGTCGGCACTTGCGTAACCGGGACGATTCAGCTGGCAATCCATACCGATTTGGATGTGTTCCGCTGGGCTGCCGTCATTTTATTTATAGGCCTATTTATTTCTTGGATCGTTGCAGCTGTAGGCACTATCAAAGGAATAAAACAGGGACATATTATTAAAAATTCAATAACACCAGTTCATGCGGTATCGAAAAAAGGTAAATAAGTAAGGGCTATTCATTGACTCCTTATGCCATCATCCTGAATGCGATTTAAATCAGCACTTAGCGTTAAAAATTTGCAGTGATATCTTCAACAACACTCCAAAAATAATAACTATCGGTGGCATAGTTATTATTTTAGTCATTATTTTAGTTATTACTTTGGTAAGCGGCGTAACCATCGACTTGTAGAGTTCCCTAAAACACTTTTGCTCTGTAGCAAGAAAACAATTTACACAGGTCCCCGCGAGGCTACCACCTTGATAGTCGTACAGAACAATTCTGTCTAAATTACTGAACTCGAGGCGCTTGTACCAAAGCGCAAAGCCGATACTATCCCAGTACAGGATTTTTAATTTATCACGGCCTATATTACAAAAGACAAACACACTGCCGTCAGTGGCCTCTACGGCAGCTGTTGCTCAACAGTAATGGCCAAGCTATTTATCGACTTGTGATAATCCACGGGCTCTCGATGTCGATAAATACGGGGGAGCAGCTTAAACATCAACATGTTTGTAGGCCTTTTATTATCTCAAGTAGGTAATTTTCTAGCAACGAGCTAGGGAGAGTCCATAAGCCTGTTTGATGCTGTATACAGATAACTTGTTCTTAAAAGAAGATAGCAGACTCTGAGCAATAGGAACCCTTAGGGTTCTTTTCTGACACATACGAAAAAGGGCTACCATTGCTGGTAGCCCTTCATCTTAATGTGGCGGAGAGATAGGGATTTGAACCCTAGATGGGCTACAAACCCATGCCGGTTTTCAAGACCGGTGCATTCGACCACTCTGCCATCTCTCCGAACGCCGCGAATAATATAGCGCTCTATTAATCTTGTAAAGACTTAATTGTAAGATTTGTTCCTAGTTGGTCAAATAGAGCACAAACAGGCTATTTTTCTTCTTTACTGGCACCGATGCGGGCAGGATCTGGGAATACAAAGTTTTCATTAACTTCATTCCAGTTTTTGAAATTGCGTAGCTTAAATCCAGCGAACACAATAAATGAACACAGCATAATGCCCCAACCTATCGCCATCTCGCCTTTACTCACCCACATAGCGACTAGGCTTGATGCACCAAACGACAAACTAATTTGGATAAAATTCTGTAAGCCCGCAGCTTTTGCAGCGTTTTTCGGGAACTGCTGGAGCGCACTATTAACGACTATTGGATAAATAGCACCATTACAGGCAGCAAGTATCGAGAAAGCTGTGAGCAGTGGGAATATCGACAGACCTTTAACTAGGATAGTTACGATAACAATAGCCAATACGCACAAGCCGAATAGACTTAACAGCACTTTCAGTGCGGTTTCAGTACCGGTCTTACGAATAAGCGTTTTACTTGCATAACCACCAAGAATGAACATGATTGTTTGCGGGATAAAGCTTAAGCCAATCGCAGTTGCATCATAGCCATGTTGCTCCATAACCATTGGCCAAACCGTTAGATAAGAAAAGAAAGCACCTGAACATGCGCCAAAAATAACCACGTTTCCTAAATAACCAGTGTTTTTCAGTATAGATAGGTAGCTAATATCACTTTTTTCGACATTGGTTTGTTTAACTTCTTTTGGAACAAAACTAAAAGTTAGCGCGATCATTGCTACCGCTAAACAGGTCAAGGTAATGAAGATACTTTCCCAACCGTATGACTCGAGTATAAATGCACCTAAGATTGGCGCCAGCGCTGGTGATAGTGCCACTAAAGGCATAATGTTAGAAAATACACTCTGCGCTTTTGTCGCGTCATATTTTTCAATGACGATAGCTTGCCAAATAACACCCGCTGAACAAGCACCAATCGCCTGCATAAAACGTGAGATATTGAAAACTAACATTGAGTCACTCGTTGCCAAAGAGATACTGGCCAATGTAAAAACCGTTAGACCAAAGATTAGCGCGTTACGTTTGCCAAAACGTTCTACAATTGGACCATAAATTAATTGTCCTAGCGCTAGACCTGCTAAGAAGAATGTTAACGACATTGCCACTTGTGAAGGCGATGTTGCCATTGTGTCTTCAATTGCTTTGAATGCAGGCAAGTACATATCGGTTGCAATAAAGCCAAGCATACTTAGCAACGCTAGGTAGGTAAGAAACAGATAGTATTTAACATTCATTAGAGATTTCATAAGTAATAAAACAGAATTAGATAAATTAGGCTGCGGAGTGTAAACACTTGCTAAATCGCTGTGAAACGTTTATTTTTCACATTAGCCATCAAAAATAATCACAGCAGGATGTGAGCTATGCTATCTGAACAATCTATGCAGCTAATTGATATGGTTGCCCGTGTGGGGAGCTTTACCGCTGCCGCCAATAAATTGCATAAAGTACCTTCAGCTGTCAGCTATGCAGTTAAACAAATTGAAGAAGAACTTGGTGTAGTGCTTTTTATTCGTCACCATCGAAGCGTTAGCTTGACTCCGGCGGGCGAACATTTCGTCAAGCAATCACGCACTTTACTGACCGAGATGGAGGCGATGCGCTCTGATACTGTTAGAGTCGCTAATGGCTGGCAACCTACCCTCGCTATTGCGTTAGATAATATTGTTAGAGCCGATAAGATCAGCAACTTAATTGCAGATTTCTACCGAACCTTCGACAATGTAGAGCTTATCATCCGCATCGAGGTCTTTAATGGCGTATGGGAGTCGATTGCAACTGGGCGAAGTGATATTGCCATTGGTGCGACAACTGCCATTCCAGTCGGTGGTGAATATCACTTTAGAGATATGGGGGAAATTGATTGGTGTTTCTTGGTCGGTAAAAACCACCCACTTGCGAGTGTTGATAGACCATTGACCGATGATGAAGTACGCCAATACCCCTCTATCTGCCTAGAAGATACTTCCCGCGAGATCCCCAAGCGTATGACTTGGTTACTTGAGAACCAAAGGCGTTTAGTGGTACCAGATTGGATCCGTGCGATAAATTGTTTCCGTGACGGACTGGGTATCGGTTATATGCCGGCTCATTTTGCTTCGCCTTTTATTAAGACTGGTGCATTGGTTGAGAAGCAGCTTGAACATTCTAAGAAGAAAAGCCCCTGCTGTTTAGCTTGGAACGCATCGAACAAGTCACCTGCAATGGCCTGGGTACTCGATTATTTAGGTGATACAGAGAAACTTCAAAAGGATTGGCTAGACTGAAATTAATCAACTTGTGGTATGTAACGCTGCTTATGACACAGATATACCTGCCATTAGCTTTATCACACGCTAAAGCTAATGTATGATTCAATAACTTAACGAGCAATTTGAGGCTTATTAAGAAAATCGGGAACTACCCGGTTAATTAAGGCTCAAATATACAGCTTGAGCATTTGTCTTCGGAGAAAGAAATGAGAGATATGACACAACAAACCGCTTACGGTCAATCGACTGTAGAGGTTAATAAACTACTTAAAAACACGTACATGCTACTTTCAATGACATTGGCATTCTCTGCGGTATGTGCAGGTTTAGCCATGGCATTAGCAATTAGCCCTATGATGTCTTTAGGTTTATCGATTGGTAGCTTGGTACTGTTGTTCGTGACATTACGCAAAGCTGAGTCAAGTGCAGGGATCTTTTGGGTATTCGCTTTCACTGGTATGCAAGGTGCATCGCTAGGTTATATCCTGAACCATTATGCAGGTATGGCTAACGGCCCACAGCTTATTATGCAGGCACTAGGCTTAACATCAGTAATCTTCGTAGCCCTTTCAGGTTATGCTGTAACCACTAAGAAAGATTTCTCTTTCATGCGTGGTTTCTTAATCGCTGGTTTAGTGATTATGGTTGTCGGTTTACTGGTTAACTTGTTCCTAGGTAACGGCATGGTGTTCATGGCGCTTAATGCAGGTATTGCATTATTGATGACCGGGTTCATCCTTTATGACACGAGCAAAATCGTAAATGGTGGCGAAACCAACTACATTCGCGCAACCATCTCTTTGTACTTAGATTTCCTTAACCTATTCGTGGCGCTGCTACATTTAATGGGTATGGGCAACGATGACTAATTCCAATTAATTTTAATTGAGTTAAAATGGTCCTACTTAAGGGCCATTTTTTTTATCATGAGCAAATTTATTATCCAGGTTAACTCCCCTGCTTACGGCAGTGCATCGAGTTATAATGCCTATCGCTTTACCGAAGCCGCGGTACAAAACGGGCACCTTATTGATAAAGTCTTTTTCTATCAAGACGGCGTTCTCAATACCAATAGCCTTAATAGTCCTGCTAGTGACGAGTTTGATCTTCAGAAAGCTTGGCTATCTCTCAGCGAACAATACAAGTTCCCCTTAGTTAATTGTGTCTCAGCGGCACTGCGTCGTGGAGTGCTGTCTGTTAGCGAAGCAAAAGAAAACAACACTGGGAATTGGAATATGGAGCCGCCGTTTATAATGGGCGGCTTGGGTGAGCTTGTTACCGGTATTGAGTCTGCTGATCGATTGGTTAGCTTTTAAGGCTGTAAAGGAGTAGAAGTTGAAGAAACTTTGTATTGTATTCAGTCAAGGCCCCCACGGTAATGCTAAAGGCCGCGAAGCACTTGATCTCGCTTTACTCAGTGCAAGCTTTGAGCAAGAAGTTAGCTTAGTTTTTACTGATGAAGGGATCTTAAACTTGTTAAAGCACCAATCTCCAGAGACAGTCGGTGCTAAAGATTATATCGCCACTTTTGGCGCTCTCCCCTTATATGATGTAGAGACTATTCTTGTCTGTGAGGCTGCTATGGAAGAATTAGAGCTTACAGAGCACGATATCAAGCTGGAGGTTCAGTTTAGCTCGTCACAGGCGATTACTGAGCATTTTAACCATGTTGATGAGGTCTTGGTATTCTAATGATATTGCATCATATACAAGCGTCCGCTACGCAAAGTGCTGCGCTTAAACTCTGTTTACGCTATATAAACAGCACTGATAGCATATTGCTGTCGTCTAACGCGGTTAATTGTTTGTTAAACAAAGAGTGGCAATCACGCTTAAGCGGGTACAACATCCTAGTACTGCAAGATGATGTTATTGCACGTGGTTTACAATCACGCTTAAGTGCATTCAAAATGATTAGTTACGCAGATTTTGTTGCGCTGACCCTAACCCATAACAAAGTGATTAGCTGGTAGAAATGATTGAATTTAACGGACAAAAAATAGAGACAGATCATCAAGGTTACTTAAAAGTTGTCAGTGATTGGAGCCCAGAACTTGCGCTCATAATCGCTAAAGAAGAAGAGATAGAACTTACCGATGCACATTGGGAAGTGATTAATTTTGTGCGTAATTTTTATCTTGAATTTAAAACAAGCCCTGCCATTCGCGTACTCGTAAAAGCGATTGGACAGAGCTTAGGTGCAGACAAAGGCAATTCAAAATATCTTTATACCTTGTTTCCAGTAGGGCCGGCCAAGCAAGCGACAAAAATCGCCGGTTTACCCAAGCCAGCAAAATGTATTTAGTGGCTTGAACCACTATACACCTCACAAAGCCAACGAGCTTAAAGTTTATACAGATGTAAACTACTGAATAAATAGTTTTTTAATGAAGTTCAGCTACGAATTAACATGAAGTCTTTAATCAAAAATTACTACTAGCCGCTAAAAATTAGCGTTAGTACAGTATTGGTATAGACCTCTCGTATAATCATTATTTGATACTTCGAGCCTCATATTTTATAGCCTTAAAAACGAAAAGCCTGCATTTAATGCAGGCTTAGTTTCAGAGCAATATAAGTCGATAAAATAAAAATATGCTTATAGGTAAACCTTGTAGTTAAACCAAACGCGTGTTTCGTCAATATCAAAACTTGTACTTGCAGATTCCATATTACCGTAGGTATTTTCAATTTTAATCTGTCCCCAACGAGTTTTGTCTGCGCTAAGCGGTGTAGCTGCCATCAAGGTTGTTTTTACTGTTGAGGTTTCAATATCACCACTTAGGTAGGTGAATTCTGGATACAATGCTAAGAAAGTACCATCGTCACCCGTTTTCCAAACGGCATAAGCAGCCCCCATGCCGCCAACAATGCTGTTGTCTGTTACATTAAAGTTATTGGTTGCCGTGTCTGAATATTCACCAGTTAGGACACCAACTCGAGCAAATATTGATAACGATTCGATAGGTGTTCGGAAGATAGCAATCGCACCAAGTGCCGCTGTGGTTGCAGTTTCATTGTCAATAATGTCGAGTGATACTGCAATTCGTGGTGTCACTGCACTGTCGATATTGAAGACATGGAAGTACTGCATCCTGCTATCACTGTACTCTCCGTCCTTATTCAAGGTTGCTTCAAGAGATACCATTGATTCCATGCCATTTTCATATTGATATGAAACTGATCCGGAAGCTTTTACATCACCTTTGTTACTGGCTCCCACGTAAAAGTTTGAATAAGCCCTAGTCATATCTGATGCGTCTAGATCTTTGCTTTGCGTGTCGTCTGCAGCGTAAACATTTGAAATTAGCGTGCTACTGATTAATGCTGTTAATACCATTTTGTTGAAGTTGTTCATTGTTAATTCACCAAGTTGTTTGAATGAGGCCATTCTATGAGTGAATAACAAAGCGAGTTAATCGCTTATGATGGATCAAACCCTCCATAACCGGCTTATGGGTTATTGAAGTTTCAGCTAAGATTAATTTCGCTAATATTCCAAGTGAAATTAGAAAACGAGCCGTAACGATAGACAATAAAAGAAATAGAAATACAAGCGAACATCAGTGCTTGCTACGCCAAATACCTCCCCTTTAGTTTAAAAACTCCTTAAGGCTTAGTCCTTTCAACTTCAAGGTGACGCTGCAACTATTGTAGCCTCTAAAGACTGATTGAGTGACTGACCTGATTTTGAAGGTTAGATGGGAATACCTACCAAAAAAATCACAAAGGCAAAGGTCGTTGTGAACTATTTATATACTATATTGAACGGCACAATATTTAGGTAACGGACTCACGGTTCTACCATTTAGCCCACAGTGAAACACACTTAAATAGCGACATCCAAATAGTCAATTTGAGCAGCAGAAGTTCAACTAAAAGGAGGATAGAAACTAAACGTCGGTGACTATAGTCAACTTTTGAAGGATGAGGTCCTGCAAAAGCGATTCGTTCATTACACTTTTTTCAACAATACTAGGCTCATCAAAAAAAACACCGACTTATTATCGACACAAAGGAACATTGTTATGACAAAACAATCAAAAATATTTACCAGTATCGCCTCTGCTTTGGCATTAACGGCTAGCGTTGTCGCTTGGGCTGATGAGCAGGACTTTAGTTCAATGCAAATGCAAGGCATTGAAAAAGTTGAGGTACAGGTTGACCTAGAAGGTGCAACACAACGTCTATCCAAAGCGGTTCAGTTTAAAACTATTTCAAACCAGGATCGCAGTGACTTTGATGAACAAGCTTTCAAAGACTATCACCAGTTCCTTGAAGAATCGTACCCTTTGGTTCATAAAACACTAAAACGTGAAGAAGTGGGCGACCCTCGTCCATTTAGCTTGATTTACACCTGGGAAGGAAAAGACCCATCACTGCCACCTGCAATCTTTATGGCGCACCAAGATGTGGTTCCTATTGCAGAAGAGTCTCGTGACCAATGGGAAGTTGAACCTTTCTCTGGTGATGTGAAAGATGGCTATATCTGGGGGCGCGGTTCTTTAGATGATAAAAACCAAATTCATGCGATCCTTGAAGCAACAGAAATGAAACTGAAAGAAGGCTTCCAACCAGACCGCACTATTCTATTTGTATTTGGTCATGATGAAGAAGTCGGCGGCCCTGAAGGCGCAAAACACGCTGCTGACATTATTGAGCAACGTTACGATAAAATAGCTTTTGTAATGGATGAGTCAGCACCACTTATTCCGGGTGTTTTCCCTGGTATACGCGAAAACACTGCCTTGATCGGCATTGCTCAAAAAGGCTTTGTCAGTTTAGAAATTGCCATTAATGGTGTCGGTGGGCACTCATCACAACCCGGTGACGAGTCAAACATTGTGGCATTAGCTAAAGCAGTCGAAAAAGTTGAGGCCGCACAGTTCCCGTATAAGATACACGAAGCGGTTCGTTATCAGTATCGCTTTATGGGGCCAGAGCTAGCAGAAGAACAGCAACCTCTTTATAAAGCCGTTGCTTATGGTAATGATGATACCGTGACTGATTTAGAAGAAAAATTCCTAGAGGCCATGGCGACCAATCAAATTACCCGTGCAATGATCCACACAACGACAGCTGTCACCATGTTTAACGCCGGTGTTAAGGATAATGTATTACCACCTGCCGCTACTGCAGTTGTAAACTTTAGACCGATGCCAGGTGATACACCTGAAGTGATTATTGAGCATGTAAGAAAAGCGATTGGTGATGACAGAATAACCATCCGTGATATCTCAGCATCAACCCCTGCGACTAACGTGGCAGATCCGCACGGTGAAGGATACAAAATATTGGAGAAAACCATTCGCCAAACCTGGGGCAATGATTTAATCGTATCACCTTTCTTTGTGATTGGCGGTTCAGATTCAAAGCATTTTCAAGCACGTAGCTTCGCACCAGACGTGTACACAATGACTGCAATCCAGCTAGAAAGCACCAAAGAGTTTGAAGGTTTTCACGGTGTTAATGAACGTATTCTGGTAGACGAATACGGACGTTCAATCGGTTTCTTTTACCAACTGATGGACAACCTAGATAAACTTTAATCCTCACGAGGCCACGGCATGCTGTGGCCTATTCTATCAACAGTCCACCGGCTTTTATAACCTTAGTTAATACCTCTTGAGAATATAAAAATGAAACACTTACTCTTAATAATTGCGGTAACCTTTACCCAATCAGCGCTTGCCTCTGAAACCATAACCTGGCAATCATTAAAGCCTTTGACGACACAATATCAAGCGATATCGCCAGCGAATAAAGCGCTAATTAACGAGATTTATGCTTATGAGGTTGCGCAAGAAACGCGTCAGTTAAGCCGGGCAGAAATGGAGGGTTACAACCAACGTGTTCTGTTAGCGCAAAAGTTTAATTTGAACGTACGAGAGTTGCTTGAGCAAAGAGCGTACAGTGAGGTAGAAGCACATAATACCGTCAGCGAACTGTCTGTAGAAAACATAAGACTGACAGGTTATTTAGTCCCGCTGGCATTTAAAAATAAAACAGGAACGCAGTTTGTGTTAGTGCCAACAGCAGGAGCTTGCACCCATACAGCCCCTGCGCCTTCGAGCCAAACCGTACTAGTCAATTTTCCTCGAGGATATGAACTACCAAGCTTATATACACGAGTGTGGGTAAAAGGTGATATTAAGGCTTATTCGCAGATGACATCTATCGCATTGTCAGATGGAAACCAAGCTGTTGAGACTGGATATATGATCCAAGCTACAGCAATTAAAACTATTAATAAACTGCTTTAATTGAAATATTTTTGTGAAGGCAACTATCCTCTTTTTTATTTGTTCACTATTCGGTAAGTCATGAAGGATAACCATTTGCTGCCGACATATTTAACAATAATTGATAGTAAGAACAGAAAGGTGTTGTTATGGCCGAAATTAAGATACAAAAAAGCCCCAACTTTCGTTGAGGCTTATTGTAATTCTCTTGCGAGAATGTTTGGTACCCGAGGCCGGACTTGAACCGGCACGCCTATTAAGCGAGGGATTTTAAATCCCTTGTGTC
>NZ_BPEW01000003.1 GCF_019654975.1 Shewanella sp. c952 | reverse complement strand
AGTAATGAATCAAAAAACATCACTGTTTGCCAAAATGGCAAGTGGCAGTCTCGTATTACAAATTCTCGTTGGTATCATCGCTGGTGTTGTATTGGCAACCGTTTCGAAAACGGGTGCAGAAAATGTCGCCTTTCTTGGTGAGCTATTTGTTGGAGCATTGAAAGCGATTGCGCCAATATTAGTTTTTATCTTAGTTGCGGCGTCTATTGCCAATCAAAAAAAGAATGCCAAAACTAATATGCGCCCAATTGTGGTGTTGTATCTGTTTGGTACTTTTTGTGCAGCATTAACTGCAGTGCTTATGAGCTTTGCATTTCCAACCACATTGGTTCTAGTGACCGGCGCTGAAGGTGCCACGCCGCCAGAAGGCATTGCTGAAGTCATCAATACTTTATTGTTCAAAGTTGTTGATAACCCAGTTAATGCGTTAATGACTGGCAACTACATCGGTATTTTAGCTTGGGGTGTCGGTTTAGGTATTGCACTGCACCATGCGAGTGATTCAACAAAGCAGGTTTTTGCTGACGTAAGCCATGGTGTTTCTCAAATGGTACGCTTTATTATTCGCTTAGCGCCGATTGGCATCTTTGGTCTAGTATCGGCGACCTTTGCAGCTACGGGCTTTGCAGCGATTGCTGGTTACGCTCAGTTACTTGCTGTGCTGCTTGGTGCGATGGCTATTATTGCCCTTGTGGTTAACCCTGCAATTGTGTACTACAAGATCCGCCGTAATCCGTACCCGTTAGTATTTACTTGCTTGCGTGAAAGTGGTGTTACAGCCTTCTTCACTCGCTCAAGTGCAGCCAACATTCCAGTTAATATGGCGTTGTGCGAAAAGCTAAAGCTGCATGAAGATACTTACTCTGTGTCTATTCCATTAGGTGCCACCATTAATATGGGTGGAGCCGCAATCACCATTACTGTTTTAACCTTGGCCGCGGTAAATACCTTAGGTGTACAGGTTGATATCTTGACCGCTATATTACTGAGTGTTGTGGCTGCAGTATCTGCTTGTGGTGCGTCTGGTGTTGCAGGGGGGTCTTTGCTACTTATTCCGCTTGCATGTAGCTTGTTTGGTATTTCAAATGATGTGGCAATGCAGGTTGTAGCGGTAGGCTTTATCATTGGTGTGATCCAAGATTCAGCTGAAACAGGCCTAAACAGCTCTACTGACGTGATTTTTACCGCTGCAGCATGCGAAGCCGCGGAGCGTAAAGAGAGCTAATGATCATTTAGTCTCATATCTAATATGGCTATAGAAAAAAGCCCTACAACAGTGTTGTGGGGCTTTTTTTTATAAACG
This sequence comes from Shewanella sp. c952, assembly GCF_019654975.1. Taxonomy (GTDB): domain Bacteria; phylum Pseudomonadota; class Gammaproteobacteria; order Enterobacterales; family Shewanellaceae; genus Shewanella. Next base: position 291,061 of record NZ_BPEW01000003.1, on the reverse strand, counting down.
AGACGATAAGTAGGGTTAGGCGCCAATAATTCCTAGAGGCTTGCCGGTTTTCCAAGCGCCGCGGGTGAAATCAGGAAAATTAACCGAATTACTGCGGTTATTCACAGATTCTTCGCTTAGTATATTGACCACTGACCATGCTGCACCATCATAGACATCTTGATCTAAGGCTTCACCATTGCGCAAACAATACACCATGCGCCATAGCATTAAGAAGTCCATGCCACCATGTCCACCGTTTTTCTCAGCCTCTTGTCCCATTCGTTGCCAAAGAGGGTGGTCATATTTGTCATACCACTTGCTCATATCCATGTCCCACTTATGGAAGTTCCCATTACCTACTTTTTCAATAGCAATTCGATTTGGGAAGCCTGCAAAAACCCCGTTAGTGCCTTGGATAAGGTTATGGCGACTGTAAGGTCTTGGGGTTGTCGTGTCGTGTTGTACCATAATGGTTCGGCCGTTTATGGTCTTAATTAGGCTAGTATTAATATCGCCATTGATATAGTTGAGCTGATTGCGTTCATGATCTGCTGGAAATTCACGTTGTGCGTATAGTGCGCGACCAAGCGCTGGAGAACTCATAGAAGTGAGATAATCAAAACGGTCACCGCGATTGATATTCATATACTGCGATACGGGGCCTAAACCGTGAGTTGGGTATAAATTGCCATTGCGTTTTGTATGCCAGTAGGTGCGCCAAGAACCTGTTTTTTGATCGAGCTCTTTCATCTGCCAACGAAGCTCGTGAATATATGCAGCTTCGCCATGCAGTAGTTCACCAAAAACGCCTTGGCGAACCATATTAAGTACCATTAACTCATCACGGCCATAATTGACGTTTTCCATCATCATGCAATTTTTCTGAGTTTTTTCTGCAGTATTAACGATTTGCCAACACTCTTCGACGGTGAGTGCAAGTGGTACTTCAACAAAAGCATGCTTACCACTTTCCATGGTATCGATAGCCATTGGAGCATGCCATTCCCATGGGGTTGAGATGATCACTATATCGATATCTTTGCGGCGGAGTAATTCAAGGTAAGATTTTTCGCTACCGCTATAGCGCGCAGGCGTCTTTAGTCCTTGTTCTGTAACAAATGCGACCGATCTGTCGAGTACTTCTGTATCGGTATCACATATCGCAATAATCTCAACGCCCTCTAAATGGCAAAAGTGCTTCACATGGCCCGAGCCACGTTGACCAACACCAATAAACCCCACTCTAACCGTGTCCATTTTTGGGGATATCAAGCCCATTACGCTTTTTCCTTGAAGCGGAGGCGCTGGCACGGTATTAGAGCTTGAAGCAAAAGAGGGACTGGCTAGGCTTACTGCCGCAATACTGGCAGTTTTTAGAAAGTGTCTGCGATTGAATTTCATTTTCTGTCCTATAGAGTAGAGCAAGCGTGTTGCACGCCATATTGATTTTTGTTTTTATAATCAAACAAAGTTATATCAAACTTTCCGATAAATAGGCTAAAAAAACTCGTTACGGTTTGTTGCGCTTGCGTTTTTATTCAGATTTACTAAAGTAATGCATATAAAGTGACTTAAATCGCGTTTTTATTTTAATTGTGCGATACAATTTAAGTTACAAGGTATTCGCTTTAGCGATAAACTCACCTGCTATAACAATTGATTTACATAATAAAATAATGATTTGTTAACTGTTCTGGGGTAGATAATTCGATGGCTGTTGTACGCAATAAGGCAAAAGAAGTTATTCAAATTGAGAATCGCACCAAGCTCAAGGAGATGGAGATGTCAGTAGTTGAAAAGCGTAAGCGTTTATTTTCGAAAGTTGACGCAGTTGAAAACCGAGAGGTCGTCGGCCGTTGGGTCGATGAAAGACCCTTACTCGGCGATAAAATTACAGTTTATAAGCAGGCTGAGACCTATTACTTAGAGACTTGGTATAACGATGGTTGCCACAGTTTGGATGAAATGATCTCCGAACGTACAGATGACGGTGTAAAGCTTGAGGATAAAGGTGGCAATATTTTTGGCGAATACTTTATGCTCACCGCGAGTAACGATTTGATGTTTTGCAATTCCAGCTTATGTTATTACACCGCAGTTAAACATGACGTTGAAGCCGCCTAGACCTGCAGGTTTATGGTGATTCAATGCAAAGGGGGCTTTTTAGCCCCTTTTTTGTGCGCATTCGATACTGTTATAACTTATAGGATTAGAAAGAACAATAACTTGAAAAATGCATCGGCTTGCCACTGTAAGGGTGAGTAAAGCTTAAAGACTGAGCATGGAGCTTTAATCTAGGAGCTGAATCTACAATGTGCTGTTCAGCATAAAAGTCATCACCCAAAATTGGATTGCCGATCGCTAACATATGCACACGTAGCTGATGAGTACGGCCTGTAACAGGCTTAAGTGCTAGTAAAGTGCTGTTAGCTCGAACTTCAAGTGTTTCGAAGTGGGTTATTGCCACCTTACCTGTCGATGAGACCTGCTGCTTTGGAGGATTGGCTTTATCGGCCGCAATAGGCAGTTCAATCACTCCTTGTGCATCACTTAGGTGCCCACTGACTTCAGTGATATAAGCTTTTTGTGTTTTTCGATCTTGAAACTGAGTTTTTAGGTTGGATTCTGCCTTTTTATTACGAGCAAATACCATAACCCCTGATGTTGAACAGTCTAGTCGATGCACTAAAATAGCATCTTTGAATCTTTGTTGGATCCGAGTCAATGCACAGTCATGGGTATAATCAGCTATGCCGGGGTTAGACAGTAAACCTGAAGGTTTATTTATGATGATAATGTCCCGATCGACATAACGAAGATCTAACCAAGGAATAGTAGGGGGCTGATAAGTAAATATTTGCATGGGTTCTCCTGTTACGCCGCGATTTTAGCAAAATGATGGTCTAAGACAAGCCGTTATTGCATTAATGGTTCATATGCAATCGATTTGAGTCTGTATCTTGAAAGGAATACGGTTAACGTAGGGTTTCGAGTGTTGTAGGTGATGGAGTCAAACTATGATACAGCGCCTTTTAACAAGTCATGTTATATAAGACACTGCTACAAATAGTTATTTCATTGCTTAAGGTTAAAGATACTCGGTTGGTGTATTACGTGTCCACAGACGACTATATGCCATCAGTTGAGGATAAAAAGTACGGAAAGCTGTCTCTATTTCGATATCTAACTTTTTTACCGTTTCTTGCGCACCATTAAATATTTCAGGCTTTGAAACACGTTTAGCCACAGAAGCTAGGGTCTGATTTAGACCTTTACGGCTTTGGTAGGCAACCAGCCAGTTCTCTTTGCGTATCTTTGGCGCTATCGATACCAATCCTTCGGGCAAATCGTCACATTCGTCAATTGCATTATAGGCTTTAGTCGCAAATGCTTCGAGGCTTAGATGATGATACTCATCCCAATACTTCGCCAACATATGATCAAAACAGATATCAATGATAATTGGCGCTGCTCGAGTGAGTGATTTTGGGAATTTTTGTAACAACTCTTTGGTGAGCTCATGAGAATCGGTTAGTTGATCTATTTGCCTGTGTAACCAGATCCCCTGCTGTAGGTGTTTTGGAAAGTGTTCGATACTGCCTTTGGCGAAATCGCCAGCAATGTTTGCTGCTAAAGAGGTCTGACTGACGTCAGCTAAATGTAGGTGGGCAAGAAAGTTCATATTTTATACTTGGTGATATGAGTACTTTCACGGTAACATGCAGCGCGATGCGAAGGAAATTCTTTATTACAAATTTTAATTTGAAGAGTGATTTCATGGATGTGCATCGCTTTATAGCAATTTTCCCTTTCTATTAACGGTTTGAGGATCAAGGATGATGTGGAACTGGTTATCAAAAAAGATCGCTCGTACTGAGCGGCCACAGCGTAGAAAAGTAGACATAGATATACCCTTTGAGCAGCATAGCTATCGTATTGAGGATTTTGATATAGATTCTGAAACAACAGTTGAAGAACCTAAGCAGGATAAAGCTTAAAGAGCTAACAAAATACCAGTAAAAAACGTTAGCAGTTCTACATTAGCAGAATTATGCGGAATAAATGTACTTCAATTGTTGATCTTCATTCTCTCTAGTCATAGACTGGCCGCCGATTTAGAGACAGTAGAGACTTTCCATGCGTGTTGCAGATTTTTCTTTTGAACTTCCCGATGAGCTTATTGCGCGTTATCCGACGGCAGAGCGCACAGCTTCGAGGCTTTTATCGTTAGATGGTAATAGCGGCAGATTAGCCGATTTGCAATTTACCGCAATACTAGAAAAAGTACAGCCTGGTGATTTAATGGTATTTAACAATACCCGAGTTATCCCTGCGCGCTTATTTGGTAAAAAACAGTCTGGTGGTAAGTTAGAAATGCTCGTAGAGCGGATGCTTGATGACAAGCGTATTCTTGCCCACGTCCGTTGCTCTAAGTCACCCAAAGTCGATAATATCATTTGTCTTGATAACGGTTACGAAATGAAGATGTGTGCCCGTCACGATGCTTTATTCGAACTCGAGTTACAATCAGATAAAACTATTTTAGAGGTATTGGAAGAAGTAGGGCATATGCCACTACCACCTTATATAGATAGACCTGATGAGGATGCAGATAAAGAGCGTTATCAGACGGTCTACAACCAAACCCCAGGCGCAGTGGCTGCACCAACCGCGGGGTTGCACTTTGATGATGCGATGCTAGCAGCACTTAAAGACAAAGGTGTAAACACGGCGTTTGTTACCTTGCATGTCGGCGCAGGCACTTTTCAGCCTGTACGAGTTGATGAGATCCTAGATCATAAAATGCATTCTGAGTGGGCTGAAGTTTCGCAAGATGTCGTTGACCTCATTGCGTCAACTAAAGCGAAGGGGCATCGAGTGATTTCTGTTGGTACAACATCAGTGCGTTCACTAGAAAGTGCCGCGAGAGCATCAGCTGCAGAGTTAGAGGCATTTAGTGGTGATACTGATATCTTTATCTATCCGGGTTACCAGTTCCAAGTAGTCGATGCAATGGTGACAAATTTTCATCTGCCAGAGTCGACGTTAATTATGTTGCTTAGTGCATTCGCTGGCTTCGATGAGGTAAAAAACGCCTATCAGCATGCGATTGCTCAAAAATACCGCTTCTTTAGCTATGGCGACGCCATGTTTGTGACTAAAAAAGCGAACTAATCTTTAAATATGCTTTAAAATACCCACCCAAACAGATGAGGTGGGTATTTTTTTATCCTCATTTTGGTACTTATTTTATTGATAAGGGTTGATACTTAATCTGTCGCCCTTATCTCTAGTGTTAATCTACAACTCATTTGATGAGTTAACTCAGGTCAGACTGTTTCTCTGGCGAGGTGAATAATGAAATTTGAATTAGATACAACCCAAGGTCGTGCTCGTCGCGGCCGTTTAGTGTTTGAGCGCGGAACCGTTGAAACTCCAGCGTTTATGCCTGTAGGTACCTACGGTACAGTTAAAGGGATGACGCCTGAAGAAGTACGTGAAACCGGCGCTGATATACTACTCGGTAATACCTTTCACCTGTGGCTACGTCCAGGTGAAGAGATAATGCGTAAGCATGGCGACCTACATGACTTTATGAATTGGCAGCGTCCGATTTTGACCGATTCAGGTGGGTTCCAAGTGTTCAGCTTGGGGGATATCCGTAAGATCACCGAAGAGGGTGTGCATTTCCGTTCACCGATTAATGGAGAAAAGGTTTTCCTCGACCCAGAAAAATCGATGCAGATCCAAAACTCTTTGGGTAGTGATGTGGTGATGATTTTTGATGAGTGCACACCTTACCCTGCAACAGAAGACGAAGCGCGTAAATCGATGCAGATGTCACTGCGTTGGGCGCAGCGTTCACGAGATGAATTCGACAAGCTTGAAAATCCGAACTCTTTATTTGGCATTATTCAAGGCGGTGTTTATGAAGACCTACGTGACGAAAGCCTTGATGGCCTAGTTAACATCGGTTTTGATGGATACGCGGTCGGTGGACTCGCTGTTGGTGAGCCTAAGGAAGATATGCATCGTATCCTCGAGCATGTTTGCCCTAAAATCCCAACGGATAAGCCACGTTACTTGATGGGGGTCGGTAAACCTGAGGATTTAGTTGAAGGCGTACGTCGCGGCGTAGATATGTTTGACTGTGTTATGCCAACACGTAATGCTCGAAACGGTCACTTGTTTACCAGTGAAGGTGTTATCAAGATCCGTAATGCACGGCATCGCGATGATACTTCAACACTCGATGATAAGTGTGATTGTTATACCTGTAAAAATTATTCACGGGCATACCTTTACCACTTAGATCGTTGTAATGAGATTCTAGGCGCTCGATTAAACACTATTCATAACCTTCGTTATTACCAAAGATTGATGGAAGGTTTGCGTGGTGCGATTGAGACAGGTACATTAGACGACTTTGTTACAGAGTTCTATACCAGCCAAGGCCGGGAAGTACCTGAAGTTCCTGAATTAACCGATTAATTTTTACTCAGACAATAAGAAGAGACAACTATGTTTATTTCAAATGCATATGCAGCAGATGCACCTGTAGGCGGCGCTGGCGGCACTATGGAACTTATTTTCATGTTGGTCATTTTTGGCCTTATCTTTTACTTTATGATTTTCCGCCCGCAATCTAAGCGTGTAAAAGAGCATAAGAACCTGATGGGCTCTTTGAGCAAAGGTGATGAAGTGCTAACCAGCGGTGGCATTTTAGGTAAGATTGCTAAGATCAGTGATGAGAACGACTACGTTTTGTTGGCGATTAACGAAACTAGCGAAATCACCATTAAAAAGGATTACATTGCGGCGGTATTGCCTAAAGGCTCTATTAAGTCACTTTAAGCCAAGAGGGCTATGGCGTGTTAAATAAATACCCAATGTGGAAAAACCTTATGGTGGTGATAATCATCGCCATAGGTGGATTCTATGCGATACCAAACCTTTTCGGTGAGGACCATGCTGTGCAGGTGGTTGCAACCCGTGGAGCTGAGGTGACAGCGTCGACTCAGTCGGCAGTAAATGATGTATTAGTAAGCCAAGGTATTGCTGTTAAGCGATCTGAGCTTGAAAATGGTCAATTATTAGTTCGTGTTGGCAATGGTGAAGATCAATTGCTTGCTAAAGAAGCTATTGCCGATGCTCTTGGCGATAAGTTTACTGTAGCGCTAAACCTTGCACCTGCAACACCTGAGTGGCTAGAAGCCATGGGCGGTTCGCCTATGAAACTTGGTCTTGATTTACGTGGTGGTGTTCACTTCTTGATGGAAGTCGACATGGGTGAAGCCGTGCGTAAAATGACCGAAGCTAAAGTCGCTGATTTCAGAACTGATTTACGCGCTGAGAGAATTCGCTATGCGGGTATTCGTAACGGCGCCAAAGGCATCGAAATCAAGTTCCGTGATGCAGAAACGTTAGCGAATGCTGAGCGTTTCTTAAAATCACGTAGCGCTGACATGGTCTTTACCGATCGCTCTTCTGGTAGTGATTATTTTCTTGTTGCAAATCCTAGTGATGTTTATTTAAAACAGATCAAGGAAGAAGCACTGCAGCAAAACATTACCACTTTACGTAATCGTGTTAATGAACTTGGTGTTGCCGAGCCAGTAGTACAGCGTCAAGGTGCTGAGCGTATTATTGTAGAACTTCCTGGTGTTCAAGACACAGCTCGTGCAAAAGAGATTTTAAGTGCGACGGCGTCAATTGAGTTCCATATGGTTGATCAAAATGCTGATGCTCAAGCCGCAGCAAGTGGTCGTGTTCCTGCTGGTTCTGAAGTTTATCAGCGCCGTGAAGGTGGTCCGGTCGTGCTTAAAAAGGCAGTGATGCTAACGGGCGATCACATCCAAGGTGCACAACCAAGCTACGATGAGTACAGTCGCCCACAAGTGTCTATTAACTTAGACTCTAAAGGTGGCTCTATCTTTTCAAATGTGACTAAAGACAACATAGGTAACCCTATGGCGACTTTATTCATTGAGTATAAAGATACTGGTGAGAAGAACGCTGATGGCAGCGTTAAAATGAAGAAGATTGAAGAAGTAATTTCAGTTGCTACGATTCAAGCTCGTCTTGGTCGTAACTTCGTCATCACTGGTCTTGGTCATGCTGAATCACAAAATCTTGCGTTACTACTGCGTGCTGGTGCGCTGATTGCGCCAGTATACATTGTTGAAGAGCGTACTATTGGTCCAAGCCTTGGTCAGGAAAATATTGAAAACGGTGTGCAAGCTATGATTTGGGGAATGGCAGTCGTGCTTCTCTTCATGTTGGTTTACTACCGTGGTTTTGGTCTTATTGCTAACCTTGCATTAACAGCTAACCTAGTGATGGTTGTGGGTGTTATGTCGATGATCCCAGGCGCGGTATTAACGCTGCCAGGTATTGCAGGCATGGTGCTAACTGTTGGTATGGCGGTCGACGGTAACGTGCTTATTTACGAACGTATTCGTGAAGAGTTGCGTAATGGTCGTAGCGTTCAGCAAGCTATTCATGAAGGTTACGGTAATGCGTTTTCAACCATTGCCGATGCTAACATTACGACCTTTATGACTGCACTTATCTTATTTGCGGTTGGTACGGGTGCTGTTAAAGGCTTTGCGGTTACCTTAATGATTGGTATCGCCACGTCGATGTTTACCTCTATTGTCGGAACTCGTTCTATTGTGAACGCGATCTGGGGTGGTAAGCGCGTGAAGAAACTGTCTATCTAAGGGGAAGTTGAAATGTTTCAGATTTTAAATATCAAAGGCTCTATCAACTTCCTGCGCCATGCTGTACCTATTAGTATCCTTTCTGCGATATTAGTGCTTGGATCCCTCGGGTCTCTAGCGACAAAAGGTATTAATTGGGGCTTGGATTTCACTGGTGGTACGGTTGTTGAACTCGAGTTTTCTAAACCAGCTAATTTAGTGGCAATCCGTGAAGGACTTTCTACAGAAGAAACTGACGGTGCAGTGGTTCAAAACTTCGGTTCGAGCCGCGACATACTTATCCGACTTCCAGTTAAGGAAGGCGTAAAAAGTGACACTCAAGTTGCTCATGTGATGGAAGGCGTGACTCAACTCGACCCTGCTGTAATTCAAAAGCGTGTTGAGTTTGTTGGTCCTCAAGTCGGTAAAGAGCTTGCTGAACAAGGTGGTTTAGCGGTTCTAGTGGCGTTGATATGTATTCTTATATATGTCTCTTTCCGCTTCGAATGGCGCCTAGCGTTAGGTTCTGTGGCGGCGTTGGCTCATGACGTAATCATTACGCTTGGGGTATTTTCAATATTCCAACTAGAGTTTGATTTGACCGTACTGGCTGGTTTGTTAACCGTTGTCGGTTACTCACTCAACGATACCATTGTTGTTTTTGACCGTATTCGTGAAAACTTTCTCAAGTTACGTAAAGGTAGCCCTGAAGAAGTGGTCAATACCTCAATCACTCAGACTATGAGTCGAACGATTATTACTACGGGTACCACGCTTGTCGTTGTTGTTGCGTTGTTCCTTAAGGGCGGCACAATGATCCATGGCTTTGCAACTGCTCTGCTTATGGGTATTTTCGTTGGTACGTTCTCATCAATCTATGTCGCAAGTTTCTTAGCGATTAAACTTGGGATCAATCGTGAACACATGATGCCAGTAGAGATTGAAAAAGAGGGCGCAGATCAAGACACCTTGATGCCATAAAGTACTGCTATTATCTGCAAAGGCCACCTAATATAGGTGGCCTTTTTGTTTTTTGTGCTGGATGCTTATTGTTTATGAGTTGAAGTTGCTAACGAATCTAGCTGATTGTGGTGATTTGTATTAAAGCTTAAAACAGCGCTCGACAGTGATAATGTTTTAGCAGTAGCATGGAAGGCTATTTTATGACGATCTAAAATAGCGAAACCTGACTAATAATAACCACTAATCTGGGTGTTATTAGCCGTTGTAGTTATTAGATGCCAATAGAGCAATTGCAGTAGGAAATAACATGGATGACAAAATGCGGTTACTTGCAGCTGGGAATTTATTAGAAGCCCACACTTGGAAAGGCATGCTTGAATCAAGTGGCATGGCAGTAGAGCTAAAAGGTGAGGCGCTGTTAGGTGGTGTAGGAGAATTACCGACAGGGATCCAAAATGTCGAGCTTTGGGTAGCAGAAATTGACTACGTGAATGCTAAAACGCAGATGGCTTCTATTAATGCAGAGAGACCACAATGGAAATGTGTGAATTGCCATGAAGTTAATGAAGCCAGTTTTGAGCTTTGTTGGAATTGCAGCGCAGAAAGAAGTGAGAAATACAGCTGATGAAACATAACCCCGCATTTTTAGCTTTAGTTGAGAGTATTCTTCCTCAGATCACTGAAGTAACGATTGAGCATTACCAGGCTAATCAAAAATATACGCTTATTGATGTTCGTGAAGATCATGAATGGAATAAAGGTCATCTACCAAAAGCTCACCATTTGGGGAAGGGGATTATCGAAAGAGATATTGAAACTCGATTTCCAGATAAGGATATGCCACTAGCACTATATTGCGGAGGAGGTTATCGCTCTGCGATGGCAGCTTTAAACTTGCAAGTTATGGGTTATTCCGAAGTCGTCTCAGTAGCGGGTGGTTATAAAGCTTGGCTTGAGAGACAATTGCCGCTTGAAACAGATTAACTCTTCCACAAACCTATCACATCGCCCCTGAGGTATTTTAGTTAAATGCAGTATTTTCCATTGTTTGTAGATACCCAGTCTTTAAAAGTTTTGATTGTTGGCGCAGGAGAAGTGGCTAGTCGCAAGCTTGATCTACTGTGTCGGACTGATGCAGACATTCATGTGATAGCAAGAGATTGCAGCAATGAAGTGCTGGCATATCAGCATAAGGGGCGTATTAGCCTTGAGGAGCGCGAAGTTAACTCTGAGGATGTTAATGGCTGGGACTTAGTCTATCTAGCGACTGCAGATAAGGCGCTAAATGAACAGTTAGCAACATTGGCACAGCTGCGCGGTATATGGGTAAACGTTGTCGACAACCCTGAATTTTGTCGGTTTATAACACCGTCAATTATAGACAGGGGTCGTTTACAGATAGCAATCAGCACCGCTGGCGCTGCGCCCGTTTTTGCTCGAGAGCTTAGATCTAGGCTTGAGTCATGGTTACCGCAATCTATTGCACCGCTATTTGATTTTATCGCCGAGCGTCGCAGCGATGTTCAGCAACGGTTACCCGTGTTTAAAGAAAGACGAGTATTTTGGGAACGTTTTTTCAAGCTTAACCAGTCTCGTTTTGATGCTGAAACCGCAAAGCATTATCAAGATAGTTTTTCTCTATCTAAGGTAAAAGGAGAGCTGATACTGCTAGACTCAGAAATAGAAGCCGAGCTGCTTCCTATCGCTGCGATGCCATATTTACAAAAGCTAGACACCATTTTCAGCAGTGTTAGGTTACCCGATGCGCTTAATGAGTTGCTTCGACGTGACGCAGCAAGAGAAACGGCAGTTAAAGATAGAGAACTTGCACAAACTCTAGATAATGGGGAACATTGCTTGGTGTATGCAGATCCTGATGAAATCAACCGATTATCAGTATTATTTCCACAAGCAATACGTTTTAAAATGGGATCTATTTAACGGTTACAGTGTCCGAGTAATTAATTACTATCTCAAAGGCTACAGAGTCTTTATGTTTAGTCCATTAAGGCTAAATATAAGGTACACTTAGTCGCAAATATCTCCTCGAAAACTCTCATGGCCTTAAAAGCAACCGTATTCAAAGTCTCTATTCAAATCGCCGATATAGATCGTGGCTACTATAATGATCATCAACTTATGCTCGCGCAGCACCCGTCAGAGACTGACGAGCGCATGATGGTGAGGTTGCTTGCTTTCGCGATGAATGCCAGCGAATCACTCGCTTTTAGTAAAGGCATGTGTGTTGAAGATGAGCCTGAGCTTTGGGACAGAACACTATCTGGAGAAATTGATCTTTGGGTCGAGTTTGGTCAAAGTGATGAAAAATGGTTACGTAAAGCTTGTGGTCGCTCTAAACAGGTTTTGCTTATTACTTATGGTGGCCGAAGCGTACCAATATGGTGGAAGCAAAACGAAGCCGCATTCGAGCGTTATGATAATCTAACGGTAACCAATATTCCCGAAGATGCAGTTAAAGCAATGGGGCAACTAGTGGGTAAGAATATGGCTTTGCAGATCAATATCTGTGAAGGGCAAATTTGGATCTCAGATGATAATGATAGCGTGTTAGTTGAACCTGAATGGTTAAAAGGCGAACTGTAGTGGACTAATTAGTCACTCCTTTCCAATAAGAAAGCCAGTCATATGATTGGCTTTTTAATGTCTGAAGTACTCCGGCTTATCGAGTGGCGACGATTCATCGGTATCTAATACCAATCGGTATAAAGATTTGCTCGCTCAGCGAGAGTTTAGCGGTTTTGAGGCAAGGTCATTAAATGCTCCTCGGTAACCGCTCCTGCGTTACTCTACCTCCTATATCAATATAGTCGTGCATGAATGACATTCACCACATCTGACCTCCAAGGATGGAGGGAATGCCTTAAGCATGTCAGGAACATGCTAGGCCATGTGGTTTGCAATGAGTGAAAGTAGATAGTTATTCTACGTTCAAGCTCATTAACGCAGCATCAGAGCTGCTAAAACTCGCCTGTAAGGAGCGTTTTTGGCTCCCTATTTCGGTGTTGGATAAAGGCAAAAGGGAACAACCATTCTGTCAATTATCCGCCTTGAATGAGTTCGCCAAAAACACTCAGAGTAGACCACCTACTTATGTCGATTAATATAATGACTAAACATTGTTACTTAGATCAAAGTTTGCTGGTAAAACTTCGCGTATAAAGTGCTTTATAAATACAGCTTAACTGTCGGAGAATTATGTCAGAGTCAATACACGGTCACCAAGTGATGGAAATGATGCTAGAGCATGGCGAGTCGTTAACGCCACAGGCATTAAAGGAGTTAATGCATGCTAAGTTTGGTGCAGACGCCCATTATCATACTTGTTCAGCTCAAGAGATGGATGCGGACGCGCTCATTGCATTTCTAGAAAAGAAAGGTAAGTTTATTCACTCTGAAGCGGGGATTGCAACTGCTGCCGATCGCATTTGTAGTCATTAAACTAGCAGGCTAGACCTTATATGAGTGTATAAAAAATGCTCAAAGCGGAAGCTTTGAGCATTTTTGTATCAAAAGTGTAAGGTGAAGACTAAACATCATCCTTTGGGCGTGGATAAGGTAACTTCAATTGCCCCCAACGGATCACGATAACGGTGGACGCTAAAATAAGCGTAGAGAATGAGATTGCTGCTATACGCCAATCATCCATCGCTTTCATATCTAAAATGAGATAGCGGGCTAACGCAACAATAGCAATATAGAGTGGCATCCTGATCGGTAGTTTGCCAGACTCAGCGTAATGAGACACCATTGCTAATACTTCTAAATAGATAAACAGCAATAGCAAATCTGCTAATGCTACTTCGCCAGCTTTAAATATATGTACAATTTCTTGTCCAATCGCAACAATCGTCGCGATGGCAATAATGATTAATACTAAATGTTCAACGGCTTTAATACTGGTAATACCGTATTTTCGATACATTTTATCCATGTTGTTCCCTAATGCAGTCGTTTCATAAAGAGTACCAGTAATTGCTGCAAATGCGACATTGGCTATGTGATGCTTTTCACAGTTGCGAGTTTTTTATAGCGAAGTCAGTGTTTTAATCTCTGTTCAGCTAAAAGTTTGATCAATTCAAAAATTCTCAGCGGACTATCAATTTTAAGCTCGTTGTTGAAGAAATGGGTCTTAGCTTTTGATACAACACAACGCAGTCATGAATGTCCTGAGAAGCTCACTGTATGCGACTGTTGTATAAGGTATAGCAAAATTTTTTAATACAGCGCATATAGCTTTAGATATAACATAAATATACCAGTGGCTTGATTGTCTAAAGTGATTTTAACTGCAGCTGAAGGGACAACTATTTAATGGAATGGTATAGCTGGGCGTTTATGTGCAAGTCGACAGGGTAGAGCTAAATGTTGCAGTTATAAAAAAGCCGCCAATAGAGGCGGCTTCCCATCACTGACGTCTAAATTGACTTAGACGCAGAAGGCATTTTTAGCGTTTAAGCGCTTCGCTCAATAATGGGCGGAATGACTTAACCAGTGCAGTGGTTGTCTTTGGCGAACCAGCAACGATATTACCTGATGCTAAGTAACCGTGGTTGCCAGTAAAGTCTGTCACTGTACCGCCTGCTTCACGAACGATCAAATCACCAGCAGCGATGTCCCAAGGCTTAAGGCCAATCTCAAAGAAACCATCAACGCGGCCAGCGGCAAGGTAAGCAAGATCAAGAGCTGCAGAGCCTGCACGACGTAGATCAGCGCATTGCGTGAATGTTGACGCAAAAAGCTTCATATAAGTTTCGGTGTGTTGCTTCGCTTTGAATGGGAATCCTGTAGCGATGATGTTTTCACTTAGATCATTTGAAGGTTTAACACGGATACGGAAGTCATTCAGTTTAGCGCCTTTACCACGAACAGCTGAGAACAGCTCATCACGGATTGGGTCATAAACAACAGCGACTTCAGTCTTGCCTTTAAACTGCATCGCGATAGATACAGCAAAGTGAGGAATACCTCTGACGAAGTTATTAGTGCCATCCAGAGGGTCAACGATCCAGACGTAATCTTTGTTAGCGCCTTTGTTCTCACCAGTCTCTTCACCAATGATAGTGTGGTCTGGGTAAGCTTTACGGATCTGATAGGTAATTGCAGCTTCTGCTTCTTTATCTACGTTAGTTACAAAGTCGTTAGTCCCTTTTGAAGTTACTTCAATACGGTCTAATTCTGCATAAGCACGTATAATCGTTTGGCCGGCAGCGCGAGCGGCGCGCACAGCAATAGTATGCATTGGAAGCATTGCAAATCCCCTGGATGTAAAAGAACAGATATAAATTATCGGAGCAGAATTATACGCGTTTTTTCGGTTATATCAAATGCTGATTTTTGTGTAAGTAAAAATAGTAGGCTTGTGGTAACATATTTTTCAAGTGTTCTCTCAATTAGTAAAGTAATTTCATGCTCAGCAATATTCGCGTCGTTCTTGTCGGTACATCCCACCCTGGGAATATAGGTTCAACTGCCCGTGCTATGAAAACCATGGGGTTATCCACGTTATATCTAGCTGAACCTAAGGTCGCACCTGATGGTCATTCGGTGGCATTAGCTGCGGGGGCTTCAGATATTTTAAAACATGCAATTACAGTCAACTCAGTTGAAGAAGCAATTGCTGATTGTAGTTTAGTGATTGCTACAAGCGCACGTAGTCGCACGTTAGATTGGCCGATGTTGGAGCCGAGAGAAGCGGGGGAAAAACTGGTTGAATCTTCACTTAAAGGCCCGGTTGCAATCGTGTTTGGTCGAGAGAATAATGGCCTTTCTAATGAAGAACTGCAGCGCTGTGATTATCATGTCGCCATCCCTGCGAATCCTGAATACACTTCGCTTAATTTAGCTCAAGCAGTTCAAATCATCTGTTATGAAGCACGTGTTGCACACTTAGCTCAAGTGCAAAAAGAGTTTGAAAGTAATAAACCTGAAGGGTTTATTGAGCCTGATAATGAATACCCATTCTCAAAAGAGCGTGAAAATTTCTTCGAGCACATGGAGAATACGCTGCTTTCGACCAATTTTATTGTCAAACAGCATCCCGGTCAGGTCATGACCAAGTTACGCCGACTGTTTAGCCGTGCAAGGATTGAGCGTCAAGAGATGAATATCTTGCGCGGAATTCTGACTTCGGTAGATAAGATTGTTGCCAAAAAAGACACTAACGATAAGTAAAGGGAAGTAGCTAGCATGGGTGTTATCGCGAGACTAAAAGATGATATAGCGTCTATTTACCATAGAGACCCTGCAGCAAATGGGACACTTGAAATACTGTTCAATTACCCAGGAATGCAAGCAATATGGATCCACAGGATCAGTAATAAGCTTTGGGTTCGCAAATGGCGTCTGTTATCGCGATGTTTGTCAACATTTTCTCGTTGGTTAACTGGAGTCGAAATCCATCCCGGTGCCACGATTGGTGATCGTTTTTTTATTGACCATGGTATGGGCGTCGTGATTGGCGAAACTGCAGAAATCGGTAATGATTGTACGCTTTACCATGGGGTTACGCTCGGTGGTACCACATGGCAGTCTGGAAAACGTCACCCTACGTTAGGCAATAATGTTGTTATTGGTGCAGGTGCAAAGATTCTGGGCCCGATTACGATGCATGACGGGGCGCGTGTTGGCTCAAACTCGGTGGTTGTCAAAGATGTGCCTATTGATACCACTGTAGTGGGGATCCCAGGCCGAGCTGTCGCCAGTCCTACAGAGCAATCTAAAGAGCAGACTGACCGACGTACAGAGATGGCAAAGAAGTATGGCTTTGATGCCTATGCTGTTGCACCAGACAATCCAGATCCTGTAGCTAATGCGATTGGCCAAATGCTAGATCACATGCACTTGATGGACTCGAAAGTGCAAGAAGTCTGTCAAGCTGTACAAACTTTGGGCGGTAGCGTTTGCACAGAGAAGCTCCCTGAACTTGAAGTTGATGAGTTTAGTGAAGCCGAATTAGCCGCGGCGCAGAAACGTCAGAAGTCAATAGATGAGTTTGATCCCATTATCTAGCTTTATGTGCGCCATTTTTGATAAATGGCATTGAATCTTGCCTAATAAACAGGTTAAATACCCCAGCAAAATGACGGGGTATTTAATTCCTGCCATGATCCTTAATAATACTTGACCAAACCACTAGGTTTAATACTTGACTAAATTACTCGGGTATGATGAAATTAGCCTATGCTTTTTTGGGAGACGTAGTAGCAATGAAACTTACATCAAAAGGTCGATATGCAGTCACTGCAATGCTAGACGTTGCAATGCACTCAACTGATGGTCCAGTACCATTAGCCGACATTTCAGAGCGCCAAGGGATCTCTCTATCTTACCTAGAACAACTTTTCGCTAAGCTAAGAAAAAATGGTCTTGTATCGAGCGTCCGAGGCCCTGGTGGCGGATATCGCTTGGGCACAGATGCATGCGAAATTTCTGTCGGTATGGTTGTACGAGCCGTTGATGAATCAGTTGACGCCACACGCTGCCAAGGGCAGGGGAATTGTCAGAGCGGAACGCGATGCCTGACTCATTCTTTATGGGGCGACCTGAGTTCACAGATTTCTGATTTTTTAAACGGCATTTCGCTTGCCGGATTAATGCGAAAGAGAGATGTGCAATTTATCTCGGTAAAACAAGATAAATTGCAGCAGGAACAGAGAATAAGCATTTAGCCGTCTCTGTTATTAATATAAAAATAATTTTTTGTACGTTGTAAGTGGTAGCACAATGGCTACCACAAAGTACGGAGTGTGTGATGAAGCTACCTATCTATTTAGATTATGCTGCGACAACGCCGGTTGATCCTCGTGTTGCAGAGAAAATGATGCAGTGTATGACTATGGACGGCATTTTTGGTAATCCAGCGTCTCGTTCTCACCGTTACGGCTGGCAAGCTGAAGAAGCTGTTGATATTGCTCGTAACCAGATTGCAGAGCTTATCAACGCCGATCCACGTGAAATCGTATTCACCTCTGGTGCGACTGAATCTGACAACCTAGCGATTAAAGGTGTTGCTCACTTCTATCAAAAGAAGGGCAAGCATATTATCACTAGCAAGACTGAACATAAGGCTGTTTTAGACACCTGTCGTCAGTTAGAACGTGAAGGTTATGAAGTGACTTACCTTCAACCTGAAGCTAACGGTCTAATTCCGGTAGCAATGATTGAAGCTGCAATGCGTGAAGATACCTTGCTTGTTAGTATTATGCAGGTTAACAACGAAATTGGTGTTATCCAAGATATCGATGCAATCGGTGAGCTTTGTCGTTCACGCAAAATCGTGTTCCATGTTGATGCAGCGCAGAGTGTTGGCAAAATGCCAGTCGATGTGCAGAAGACAAAAGTTGATTTGATGTCGATTTCTGCTCATAAAATGTACGGGCCGAAAGGCATTGGTGCATTGTATGTTAGCCGTAAGCCTCGTATTCGCCTAGAAGCAGCAATGCACGGTGGTGGACATGAACGTGGTATGCGCAGCGGTACTTTAGCTACTCATCAAATTGTTGGTTTCGGTGAAGCGGCCGCTATTGCCAAAACTGATATGGATTCTGATAACGAGCGTATCCGTCGTCTGCGTGACAAGTTGTGGAATGGTATCAACCACATTGAAGAGACTTATATTAACGGTGATATGGAGCAAAGACATTGCGGTAGCTTAAATGTCAGCTTTAATTTCGTTGAAGGTGAGTCTTTGATGATGGCACTTAAAGATTTAGCTGTTTCATCTGGTTCAGCATGTACTTCTGCAAGTCTTGAGCCTAGCTACGTTCTTCGCGCACTTGGCTTAAATGATGAGATGGCACATAGCTCAATTCGATTCTCAATTGGTCGCTTTACGACTGATGAAGAGATCGAACATGCAATAGAAACAATTAAAGAATCTATTGGTAACTTAAGGGAAATGTCTCCGCTTTGGGAAATGTTCAAAGACGGTGTAGATCTGGATTCAGTCCAGTGGGCACATCACTAACCTTAACGACATTAACGAATAGATAAATTGGAGTAGTATCATGGCTTATAGCGAAAAAGTAATCGATCATTATGAGAACCCACGTAACGTTGGTTCATTTGATAAAAACGATTCTTCAGTGGTAACTGGAATGGTTGGCGCACCGGCTTGTGGTGACGTAATGAAACTGCAGTTGCGTATTGATGATAATGGTATTATCGAAGATGCTAAATTTAAGACATATGGCTGCGGTAGTGCGATTGCATCTAGCTCACTAGTGACTGAATGGGTTAAGGGCAAAACAGTAGAAGAAGCGGGTGCAATTAAAAACACCGATATCGCTGAAGAACTGGCACTTCCACCGGTTAAAATTCATTGTTCGATTTTGGCTGAAGATGCCATTAAAGCGGCTCTGGATGAGTATAAAACAAAGCAATCGAAGTAAAACCTGGAGTTAAGATGGCAATTAGTATCACTCCCGCTGCGGCAGAACGCGTTAAAAGCTTTTTAGTTAGCCGCGGCAAAGGTCTAGGTCTGCGTTTAGGACTAAGAACATCAGGTTGCTCAGGTATGGCATACGTACTTGAGTTTGTTGATGACTTGAATGACGACGATGAACTTTATGATATTGATGGTGTAAAGATCATTATCGATGCCAAAAGCTTTATCTATCTTCAAGGGATTGAGTTGGACTTCGTTAAAGAAGGCCTTAACGAAGGTTTCCAATTTAATAACCCTAACGCGAAAGGTGAATGTGGTTGCGGTGAAAGTTTCACCGTATAAGCTTTTAAAGTTAAACTATGAATTATTTTGAGCTGTTTAGTTTATCTCCTTCCTATGATGTCGACACCGCCATTCTTGCAGAGCGCTACCGCGATCTGCAAAGGGCGGTTCATCCCGACAAATTTGCTAACGCTAGCGAACAAGATAAACGATTATCTGTACAACGTACTGCGCAGATCAATGATGCCTTTCAAACATTGAAAAACCCGATTCAACGTGCAGAGCACATACTCGCCCTTAAGGGGCTAGAGTTAAGTCATGAGTCTACTACGCTTAAAGACACGCAGTTTCTGATGCAACAGATGGAGTGGCGTGAATCGCTTGAAGAAATTAGCGACAGCGACGATCCCGATGCAGAAATAGAAGCGCTTTATGACTCATTTGACACGTTTGCAAAGCAGATCACAGCGGTACTAAAAGTGCAGTTGGAGAGTGATTTAGCGTCTGAACATTTGCAGGCGGCTGACCAAATTCGTAAACTTAAGTTTATGGCAAAATTACAAGACGAGTTAGCTAGAGCTGAAGATGCTCTCTTAGGTTAATAGACTCGTTGTTATTTTCTAATTCTGTTGGCTCAATATGCTTGAGCCAACATTTTTTTAAGTTGGATATATATGGCACTTTTGCAGATAGCAGAGCCTGGGCTGACCGCAGCTCCTCATCAGCACCGCTTAGCGGTGGGTATAGATTTAGGCACGACAAACTCTCTAGTTGCCGCCGTTAGAAGTGGTGTAGCCAATACATTGGCTGATGAGAGTGCTCAGCATTCGTTACCTTCAGTTGTTCGCTATACCCAAGACTCCGTATTTGTTGGGCGTGAAGCTGAAGCCTTTTCAGCGCAAGATCCACAAAATACTATCATTTCAGTAAAACGATTTATGGGTCGCAGCCTTGATGATATTCAATCCGGTAGCCAAACATTCCCATACACCTTTGAAGCCAGTGATAATGGATTGCCCATTTTTATTACGCCTCAGGGTAAAGTTAACCCAATACAAGTATCTGCTGATATTCTTAAACCGCTCGTTGAACGTGCTGAATCTACATTAGGTGGCACGTTAGAAGGCGTCGTTATTACTGTGCCTGCGTATTTTGATGATGCACAGCGCCAAGGTACCAAGGATGCTGCGGCGCTTGTTGGCGTTAAAGTGCTTAGACTACTCAATGAACCAACTGCAGCGGCAATTGCTTACGGACTCGATTCTGGTCAGGAAGGGGTTATTGCTGTTTATGATCTTGGTGGCGGTACATTTGATATCTCAATTCTTCGATTGAATAAAGGCGTGTTTGAAGTACTGGCTACAGGCGGAGATAGCGCGCTTGGCGGCGATGATTTCGATCATATGTTACAAGCGCATTTCCAACAGCAGTGGTCATTAGATGAGGTGAGTGCAGGTTTAAGCCGCATGCTGCTTATCGAAGCTCGTAAGGTCAAAGAAGCATTAACTGACAGCGACAGCACAACTGCAAATGTTACCGATGATAACGGTAATGACTTATCCCTGAACGTTTCTCGTGCAACCTTTGATGAGATGATTAGCAAGTTAGTCAAAAAGACCGTTTCAAGTTGCCGCCGTGCGCTTAGAGATGCAGGTGTTAGCACTGATGAAGTGATCGAGACTGTGATGGTCGGCGGCTCAACTCGTGTGCCTTTGGTGCGGGAAGAAGTGGCTAATTTCTTTGGTAAAACACCGTTAACATCAATTGACCCCGATAGAGTCGTTGCAATCGGAGCCGCAATTCAAGCTGACATTTTGGTCGGTAACAAGCCAGATTCAGACCTATTACTTTTAGATGTCATCCCGCTGTCTTTAGGTATTGAGACCATGGGCGGACTGGTGGAAAAAGTGGTTTCTCGTAATACCACTATCCCCGTTGCTCGTGCTCAAGAGTTCACCACTTTTAAAGATGGCCAGACTGCAATGGCATTCCATGTGGTGCAAGGCGAACGTGAACTCGTTGCTGATTGCCGTTCACTTGCTAGATTCACGCTTAATGGGATCCCTCCGCTAGCGGCAGGTGCAGCCCATATACGAGTGACTTTTCAAGTTGATGCTGATGGTCTGTTAAGTGTGACGGCTATGGAAAAATCAACCGGCGTGAAAACAACCATTCAGGTGAAACCATCGTTTGGTCTATCAGATGCAGAAATCGGTGGCATGCTTAAAGATTCAATGGCAAATGCAAAAGAGGATATCTCTCGTCGCATGTTAGCCGAGAAGCAAGTTGAAGCCGCAAGGGTATTAGAGTCGTTGAATGCAGCGTTAAATAAAGATGGTCAATTGTTAGCTGCTGACGAACTAAGCACCATTCAGGGCGCTATGGCGTCGCTTGCACAGCTTGCAGATGAAAAAGACACCGATGCTATCGAACAAGCAATCGAAGCATTAGATGCCGCGACGCAGGACTTTGCTGCTAAGCGTATGGATAATTCAATCAAGTTGGCGCTTAAAGGCCAGTCTGTTGACAATATATAGGTTTCAATATGCCACAAATAGTTTTTTTACCTCATGAAGATTTATGCCCGGATGGCGCTGTAGTTGAAGCCAATGAAGGCGAAACAGTTTTAGATGTTGCACTACGTAACGGAATAATGATCGAACATGCTTGTGAAAAGTCTTGTGCATGTACGACGTGTCATTGCATCGTGCGTGAAGGATTCGATGAACTAGAAGAGAGTGATGAGCTAGAAGATGACATGCTTGATAAAGCGTGGGGGCTCGAGCCTGAGAGCCGTTTGTCTTGCCAAGCAAAAGTCCCTGAGAGTGATTTGGTTGTCGAAATACCAAAGTACACCATTAACATGGTAAGTGAAGGCCACTAGGCAGTCATTACCAATATAAAAACCAGTAGTGAAGCTACTGGTTTTTTTTTGCAAGATTTTTGATAATTCTACAGAAGCAATCTTGTCGGTATTAAATTTGGTTTATACTCAATTTATGTTGATTTGATGGGGTACGGTATGGGACTTAAATGGGTTGACTCACAAGACATTGCACTAGAACTTTTAGAACATTATCCGGATACAGAACCTGAGACTCTTCGTTTTACTGATCTTTGTGAATGGGTGATCAAATTAGCGGCATTTGACGATGATCCTAATCATTGCAATGAGCGTGTATTAGAAGCAATCCAAGCTCGCTGGATTGATGAGAAGTGAGACAAATTGTCATCAATTGCTTAAGTGGATGTGATCTAAATCATGTAACTTGGGATCTAATAAGTGAAAGAATGGTAGGATTGATCAACATCAAGTTCACTTACTTTGTTTAATTCTAGGCTAGCTAAATAGAAAGCACTTTACTGAGCATTAAAGTAAAAGTGATATGTTTCAGCCGTTAAATAAAGGGACGTCAATATGAGTAGGTTTCTAATACTTGCTACTGCTTTACTCACTCCAACTCTCGCATTTGCACATGAAGGTCATGGTGGCGTTGGGTTATTCCACCATTTTATGGATCTAGCTCCTGCCCTGGCATTGTTAGTCGTCATTGCTGCCGGTGTTATGTGGGTTAAAAATCGCAAGTAACCCTCTCTAATAGGGAACTTGTTAATCCGAAAGCGTTATGTTTGAAGCCATATTTAGACCACGTTCAGCATTGAATTGTGATCCATTTGGCTTTTCTGTATTTCTAAAACCGACTTATCTCTATTTGATAGCACTATAAGGGTAGGCAATTAGGCATTAATTTCGTATAATCCGCGCGAAATTAAAACCCGTTTATCTAAGAAGGAAGCTTTTCATGGCTATCGAACGTACTTTTTCTATCATTAAGCCTGATGCTGTTGCAAAAAACCACATTGGCGCTATCTACAACCGTTTTGAAACTGCTGGCCTGAAAATCATCGCTTCTAAAATGGTACACCTAAGCCAAGAACAAGCTGAAGGCTTTTACGCTGAGCACAGCGAACGTCCTTTCTTTGGTGCACTAGTTGCATTTATGACTTCTGGTCCTATCATGGTTCAGACTCTTGAAGGCGAGAACGCTGTTCTAGCACACCGTGAAATTCTAGGTGCTACTAACCCAGCTGAAGCTGCGGAAGGTACTATCCGTGCAGATTTCGCTGAAAGCATTGATGAGAACGCTGCACACGGTTCTGATTCAGTTGCTTCTGCTGAGCGTGAAGTTGCATACTTCTTCAGCACTGAAGAGCTTTGCCCACGTACTCGTTAATATGAGGCGTTGCTAAGTTTAAAAAAGGAGCCTTATGGCTCCTTTTTTATGGATGCTCTTTCTTGCAACCCGTAATGGGGTCACAATCATTATCATTGATTAAGTTTAACTCAAACGCCCCGTTGCTCTCAGGCTGGTATCAATAGAAATTCAGTTTGTTACAAATGTAATAAGTTTCCGCTCGCTCAGTATCAGTTACAAACGGCAATGCAAGATGTTGACTTGACAACCAATCGTTATTTTCACTGAACCTTCTCTACACACTGTCATTATTATTCCAATCGTATCAAGTATCTGTTTATTGAGTGGGAATCCAAGGCAGTGAAGGCGAGCCTAAAACTTGAAGCCATGCGTTATCCTCGGCTCTGGCACCTCTTAGTCCCACCGTCGGCATCCATGCAGCCGTATATCATGAGTTTTCGTTGCAGCATACAGTGCTTTGTTATTATCCGTTAAGGTCAGTCCTCAAAAGGAATCCACTTTTGCTTTACATTAGCCCCAAGCAAATAACCATTCTTGCTCTAATGTGTATTGAATTGAAAATCCTGGGCATTCTGGATTGACTGAATGCTGAATGCTGAATGCTGAATGCTGAATGCTGAATGCTGAATGCTGAATGCAATTGGTATTGCTCACTAGAATGCTCACATAGACCCTTTTCTCCACTTAGCACCTTCATTTCCTATTTTTATTGTGAATCAGTGTAACTCTAGCTTTACACTGTTAAAGAATGTTTTAATAAAGGAAACACTAGATAGTTCCAGTTTCAGAATTATGGTTGTTGATTTAAGTTATTGTAAATTTGTATTTTTAAAATAAATTGGAGTGCTAGATTGAGAGTGGTTGGAATAAAAAATGCTCATTTTATATTTGCTCTTGTTCGTATTTAACAATGAGTCAGTCACTTTACTTTAACTCCATATCATCATCTTTCATTGCAAAGCATTTACAGGGTATTTACAAAACGATTGGTTTTGTATCTTTGGGGTTGTTGTTTATTTGAGCTGTATTTTGTTTTTATTTTACTTGTATTATTTTTCTACTTGTTTTAAAACTAGTTTTCATTATGAATACTGTATACAAAAAGCATTTGCTTTATTAGGTAATTAAAATGTTGCGAATGCTTTTCTTTATTCAGTATTTTTTTAAATTTATTTCGTCACTTAAGTTGACTGTTGTTTTAATTTATTGTTAGGAGCGTTTTACTGTGGCGGCTAGGAGTTTGATATTTAATCAAATGTTAAAATTGATATACTTAAAATTTTGTTGTTGGTTTAGTTTTATTTAATAATAACTTATCGAGCCTTCTTATTAAGTTATTGATATTAATCGTTTTTTTGCTTGTTTTCTGTGTTTGTTTCTTTTGTGATCTGTATCAATTTATATCAATAAGGTTATTATTTTGTAATAAAGCTTGACTCTTTTTGTGGTAT
This sequence comes from Shewanella sp. c952, assembly GCF_019654975.1. Taxonomy (GTDB): domain Bacteria; phylum Pseudomonadota; class Gammaproteobacteria; order Enterobacterales; family Shewanellaceae; genus Shewanella. The sequence continues at coordinate 266,058 of NZ_BPEW01000003.1, read as the reverse complement.
TTAACAGTATTAGCACCAAGAAGTTAACTTCTTATTAATAACAAAACAAAAAATATAACTATTCCTAAATTGATTATTGGGATTTGAAGGGGAAAAATATGAACTCGTTGACCTTAACTGCAAGTGCCATTCGCAAAAGTTTTATTGCGGTAGCTGCAAGTAGTGTCGCTTTATCGGGGTTTGCTTTGGCTGATGACGCTGTCGATGGAAATACAGCGGAAGAGAAAGTTGAACGTATACAAGTTACCGGTTCACGTATTAAGCGTGCTGATATGGAAACATCTAGCCCAGTAAGTGTGATTGATGCTTCCGCAATTATCGCATCTGGTGCTACATCTATTGATGATGTTCTACAGAAAATGACTGCATCTGGTGGCGCGATGACTAACGCCGCAGTTAACAACGGCTCAGGTGGTAATGCTCGAGTTAACTTACGTGGACTTGGCTCAAACCGTACTTTGGTATTAGTAAACGGTCGCCGCATGATTGCATCTGGAACAGGTGCAGCTTCGTCAGTTGATTTGAACACTATTCCAGTATCGATGATTCAACGTGTTGAAGTACTAAAAGATGGCGCATCGGCGGTATATGGTACTGACGCAATCGCAGGTGTTGTAAACGTTATTTTGAAGCGTGATTTTGAAGGCTTTGAGATGAACGTTCAAACAGGTATGTCTGGTCAAGGTGATGCAGACGAAACAAGCATCGACTTTACCGTTGGTAACACGTTTGATAAAGGCAACGTTGTCATTAACGCTCAGTACACTAAGCGTGGTGAAGCGAGTCAAGCAGATCGTGATTTTTCAAATTGTCCAATCGCTGAAACTGGTGATGCTGGAGCCAAGACTCTTTACTGTGGTGGTAGTTCATACGCTCAAGGCGGACACATTTGGGGCGATAGAAACCATGGCATCGTAGGTACTGGTGAAGATGGTGCTTACGCTATCGGAGACAGTGGTTATTATGGTCACTATGTTGCTGGTGACGATGGCAAGCCAAAGTATGCGTACTTAGATCCAAACAAGACTGAAGCAGACTTAAGTGGTCGTGGTGGTGAATACCATGATTTCACCAATGAAGATAAATACAACTATTCAAAAGATAGCTACCTTTCAACGCCAATGGAGCGCTTGAATCTATCTTTCTCTGGTACTTATGAGCTATCAGATTCAATCATGTTCTTCTCTGAAGCGATGTACTCTAAGCGTTGGTCTGATCAACAAATGGCGCCGCAGCCAATTTGGAACAGCACTGCATGGGCATACGATTCTTCTTGGATGAATAAAGAGTTAGTAGGTTCAGTACAAGAAGGCGAAAAGTTAGATTATGGTCGTCGTGTGGTTGAATCAGGTACTCGTGATTTCTCTCAAGTTGTAGATACAGTTCGTGTAGTTGTTGGCCTTGAAGGTGAGTTCGACAATGGCTGGACATGGGATGCATCATACAACAAAGGTAAGAACGATTCAGTTGATACCCTTGCAAACCTGCATAACCTAGGTTCAATTAATGATGCAGTTTTAGATAAAAGCTTTGATCCATTTACTCAGTCTTCTTGGGAAGGCGATAGCATTGCTCCATACATCTACACTGAAATTAATAGCGGTGGAAGTGAACTAGATATTGCAGCAGCAACACTTTCTGGTGAGATCTTTGAACTTCCTGCTGGTATTGTTGGCTTTGCAGCAGGTTATGAGTACCGTAAAGAATCTGCACATTACACGCCTGACTCGTTGACTTCACAAGGTCTTGCTAATGATCCACGAGTTGAAGCAACTGCTGGTTCGTTCGACGTAAACGAAGCATATGCTGAGATTGCAATTCCATTGTTGAGCGATTTGCCACTTGCACAGCAGGTTGACCTAAGCGCAGCTATTCGTTACTTCGATTACAGCACATTTGGTTCAGATAATACTTGGAAGCTTGGTTTAACATGGCGCATGACGGATGACTTGATGCTTCGTGGTGGTTTGTCTACTGCATTCCGTGCTCCTACTGTAAGTGAGCTATACGGCGGAAAGTCACCATCATTTGACCAAATCAAGCATCCAGCAACAGATCAAACACAAGCTGAAGTGACTGTTGGTGGTAACCCTGATTTAACGCCTGAACAAGCAGATATAACCACACTAGGTTTGGTTTACTCTCCAAGCTTTGTAGAAGGTCTATCTTTCACTGTTGATTACTATGATATCGAAATCAGTAACACTATTACTGCAGTAGATTCAAACTACATTGCTAACCAGTGTCTTGATGCAAGCGGTAACAAGATTAATACTGAAACAGCGCTATGTCAGTCTTCAAATATCGAAATCGATGGTACTGGTCGCATATCGTTTGACAACGGTCTACAAAACATCGGTCAAACAAATGCAGCAGGCTACGACATCAACGTAGCATACGTATTTGAAGGATTAGGTTTAGATTGGAAAGCAGGCTTAGATACGTCGATTCTTGATAAATATGTAGAGTTCGATCAAGACGGTGTAGCTGTTGATTACCGTGGCTACATTACTGGTGGTTCAGGTGCATACGCTAAGTTGAAAACTAACTTTAACCTAAGTGCTACTGGCGATAGCTGGAGTGCTACATACGAAGCGCGTTATATTGACGGAATGGATTCATTTGCATGTCAAGATGATCCATCAGATTGTTACGCTCCTACAGTCGATAGCATCGTGTATCACGATCTGTCAGCGACTTATGATGTAACTAATACTGTTCGTCTATCTGGCGGTGTTAATAACATCTTAGATGAAGATGCTCCATATTACTCAGGTAATAATGACTCAAATACCGATCCGTACACTTATGATGTACTAGGTCGTTACTTCTTCGTAAGAGCAAGTGTTAAGTTCTAAAGTTACTTTTTAGACAATAAAAAACCTCCTTAATTGGAGGTTTTTTTATATCTTCGATTAATCAAATAATAGAATGTAGTAATGCTAATGATTCAATCTCAGTTCTTGTCGGTGCTCACGCTTGTGCAAGTTATTACAGCTTAAGCATCGTTGCTCGAGAGGATCTGCAGCCAAAAGTTCCGCTTCGATATTCTCTTCACAGTCTGAGCACACACCATACAAACCAATTTCAAGTTGACAACGCGCAGCGTCTAGTTGCATCAACTTGAAAAATAATGGATGGTCGCATAAATGTGCTTGGGTCATTATCTCGATGAGCTCACACAGGGAATAATTATGCTGTTCCATTAGCTTGGCTTGCAACTCTGGGTGCGCACCAATCTTCTGCCTTAATTCCAATTCAATATCGGAAAGGGTTTGTTTGATTTGGTTCGTACTCACGGTTCTGCCTACAATTATTGATTTCACGGTTTACCAGTCTAAACGCGTTACAATTGCAGGTAATGACTAAGATCAAATCTGCGGCCATTATTACTAATAATTACCAATTATTCTGTTAATCAACCTGTTGATGGTACAGATTGGTATTAGCTGTTTGCAGAGCATCAATAATTTCTTCGGCAGTCTTAAAAATTCTAAGCTCACGAAATAGCGTATCAGCCTCAGGATATTGGCGATTTAGGTAATTGAACCATTGTTTAATTCGAGCTGGGTAATAGGTACTTTTACGGCCAGCAAGCTCTCGATTGGTGTATTCAAGCATCAGTGCTAGTGACTGCTGCCATGTATAGGGTGTTTCACCTTTAATACTAGCAGCCAAGTTAGGTAGCGAAATGGCGCCGCGACCAACCATGATGCTGTCACAACCGGTAAGCTCCATACAGCGACGTGCGTCATTGGCATTCCATATCTCACCGTTAGCAATAACCGGAATCGGCAGCTTGGCATTTATATCGGTGATGTACTCCCAGTAAGCGGGTGGTTTATAACCGTCAACTTTACTTCTTGCATGTACAGCAAGCTCACTTGCACCAGCTTCATATATCGCTTGTGCATTTTCCATATAAAGAGACTTATCGTTAAACCCAAGACGGATTTTAGCGGTAACAGGGTGCTGCTCTGGCACCGCTTCCCGCATGGCCTTAACCACGTTATAGAGTTGTTCAGGGTATTGCAGCATTACTGCGCCACCGTTACTGCGGTTGACCATTTTGGCAGGACAACCAAAATTAACATCAACGCCTTTTGATCCCATCTCTATCGCTCTAATAGCATTTTCTGCCATCCACCCAGGCTCTTGACCCAATAATTGCACTCTAACAGGCGTTCCTGATGCCGTTTCGCCATTGGTTTTAAGCTCAGGACAGATCCGGTAAAACACTTTTTCTGGCAATAACTGGTCAACGACACGTACAAATTCGGTCACCATTAAATCGTAGGGATTAATAGCCGAAAGAATTTCACGCATTAAATCATCAACAACACCTTCCATAGGCGCCAAAATTATTCGCACAGAACTATCCACTCATCAAGTTTTAAAAGGCGCTGCATTCTACATCATGCACTCTGTGGTACCAAACGAAAGTGAATTTAGCGTGATCTTAAATCAAGCTAATTCCGTATTGCCAGCAAACTGTCTGTTTTTTGTTCGGTTGGTATTCATAGCTATGAAAGCCTTTTTCATTGCTGTTATATACCAAATTTAACGAAAAATGGTGCTGAACTGCGGCTAATAGGTATAAACAATGTTTGCACTATCAGCTTTTTTGCGCCATAAATGTGATAGTTGTAGAAAAAATGAAATTAAATTGTTGGTGCTCAGGTCTCTTTAAGCAAGCCAGCAAAATACATTGTTGGTAACCGAAATACTGTAGATTAAATCAAGAAGGAAGATATTATGAAACTAGTTAATAAGACTGCTGTTACTGTTGCTGTTGGCGCTGTTGTTCTTGGAAGCTCTTTGGCTGCATCTGTTCAAGCAAGCCCATTCGGCTTTAGTGAAATGCAAGCCGGTTACCAGTTAGTTGAAGGCGAAGGTAAGTGTGGTGAAGGTAAGTGCGGCGCAGACAAAAAGAAAGCCAAAGAAGGCAAGTGCGGCGAAGGTAAATGCGGCGAAGATAAAATGAAAGCCAAAGAAGGTAAGTGTGGCGAAGGTAAATGCGGCGAAGATAAGATGAAAGCCAAAGAAGGTAAGTGTGGTGAAGGTAAATGTGGCGGCGATAAAGCCAAGTCAAAAGCCAAAGAAGGTAAGTGTGGCGAAGGCAAGTGCGGCGGCGACAAAAAAGCTAAGAAAGAAGGTAAGTGTGGTGAAGGTAAATGCGGTGGTTCTAAGTAAGCTTTCTATATAGTGAAACGGGGTCAGCGTTTGCTGGCCCTATTTGTTAATTCAACCCAAAACTGACGGGCGAGCGGTATGACAAATAAAGGACAAGTAGGTCTCGGTCTTAGACGAGAAATGTTGGATGAGTTCTGCCAAAGTGTTCCATCTGGCATCGATTTTTTCGAGGTGGCACCGGAAAATTGGATGACGCTGGGTGGTAAGTTTGGCCGTCAATTTCGAGAATTAACAGAAAAGCATGAGTTCTACTGCCATGGTCTGTCATTATCAATAGGTAGTCCTGCACCGCTTGATGTGCAGTTTGTCAAAAATGTTAAAAATTTTCTTGATCAACATCAGATAAAAATATACTCCGAGCATTTGAGCTACTGTTCTGGCTCCGGGCATATGTATGACTTAATGCCTATCCCGTTTACAGGTGAAGCGGTGCGACATGTGGCGCAGCGGGTCAAACAAGTGGAAGATATTATTGAGCGACCACTAATATTAGAGAATGTTTCTTTTTATGCAGCCCCAGGCGCAGAGATGTCTGAGCTTGAGTTTGTCAGCGCAGTCTTGCAAGAGGCTAATTGTAAGATGTTGTTGGACGTTAATAATATATATGTTAACTCCATCAACCATCAATATGATGCACTTGAATATTTAAAAGCGATGCCAACGGATAGAATCCAGTACTTGCATATAGCGGGTCACTATGAAGAAGAAGAAGATCTAGTGGTTGATACCCATGGTGCTGATATCATTGACCCCGTGTGGAAGTTACTTGATGCGTGCCATCAATATCATGGCGCTTTTCCAACGCTATTAGAGCGAGATTTTAATATTCCTGCCACCAGTGAGTTGATGCTAGAGATTAATCAGATCCATGATTATCAAAATCGTCATATCGCCAGTTTAAAAAGGAGTGCTTGATGAGTTTCATCGAAACCCAGCAGAACTTCATGGATTACATTAAAGATCCATCAAATCCCTTACCAGAGGGGATTGAAGCTCGGCGAATGAAAATTTACCGAGAACTGTTCTTTAATAATGTTGATGGGTTTGTGTCTAATGCTTTTCCTGTATTGAAAAGTTTATACAGTGAACAAGACTGGCAGCAAAGAGTACAGCTGTTTTTTGTTGAGCATGACTGTCACACACCGATATTTATTGAAATCGCGCAAGAATTCTTACTGTTTTTGCAGACAGAATATACAGCAACAGAGCAAGACCCTGCTTTTATGCTTGAGCTGGCTCATTATGAGTGGCTCGAACTTGTAGTTGCTGTCGCTCAAGAGAGCTCACAGCAGAAGATCATTAATGTGGCTGATATTGATACTGATGCAATAACTAAAATGTCGCTCAGTGTTTCGTCAACGTCACAAATTGCCCAATACACTTTCGATGTGCAGCATATTAGTAAAGATTATCGCCCAGATACGCCCACCGAAGCACCACAGTTTTTCTGCATTTACGCTGATTTCGATGATGAAGTGAGCTTTTTACAGCTCAACCCACTAACGGCGCAAGTATTGGCATACATGTCGCAATTTGAATCAGTACAATATTCCGAACTAATTGATTGGTTATTAGAGACTTTCACAAATATCGAATCTGAGGTTTTACAGCAAGGTTGCATTGAGCTTTTACTTCAGCTGAGTGATAAAGGGATTATTCGACAGTTTATTGGGTAATAGGCTTTCTATCGGCGTGATGAAACTCTATAATGGCGCAAAAAATTGATCTAGATCAATAAATGTCGTTAACAACAGTCGTAGAGGAAGTCATGAGTCAGCCGTTTAAAGACCCATTTAACATTGTTTATTTTATTGGTTTTATTCTAGTGATGTTGTTACCGACATTGCCAGCAAGCTTGTCTTGGCTAAAGATTATGGGGCTAATTTAAGCTCTCTTTAATTTTTGCTGAGGTATACTAGCCACTCTTTATGAGTGGCTTTTTGTTTTTAGGTGATTTTGATGGCGTTAAAACGTGGTTTCTTTCTGTTGGCTGGTCTTTGCAGTTTAGCATTAGGCTTGATTGGTATTTTGCTACCTATACTGCCAACGGTACCGTTTATTTTGTTGGCGGCGTACTGTTTTGCTCGATCTAGTGACAGACTTTATCAGTGGTTGATGACCCATCCATGGTTTTCTGAAGCGCTGCGAGATTGGCAAGCAAAGGGGGCGATTAAAAAAGGCTTAAAGAAGAAGGCATACATTGTCAGTAGCCTCAGTTTTGTTGTGAGTATCGCTATTGTGCCGCTGATCTGGGTAAAAGTGATGTTGGTATGTATTGGTACTGGACTGATTGTTTATTTAAGAAGTATCCCAGAAATTGAAGATTAAGCACCTTACTGTATTGCAGCATACTACTGAATATAAAAGTTAAATCGAGCTAGTCGAGATAGCTCTTTTTGAAAGTGAACAATAGTAGCAACATTTAGCAGTGGCTTAGGCAACAGTTCTTGCGATCCATTGTTGCAACTGGACATAAAGCGGCTTAAGCTTTATGCCGATTTTTACACTTCGATGACATTCTGCCAACGCGTTACTTTGGCGTTTGTCAGCAAAACTAAATAAGATAAAGTAAATAATTATGGTAATGAATACTGACAGCTTGGCACTAATAAAGAACAGCATTAAAACCATCCCTAACTACCCTAAAGAGGGTATTTTATTTAGAGATGTGACCAGTTTATTAGAAGATCCACAAGCGTATAAACTTACAATTGGTCTTTTAGTTGAACACTATAAGGAGCAAGGTTTTACTAAAGTTGTCGGCACTGAAGCCCGTGGTTTCTTATTTGGCGCACCTTTAGCACTCGAGTTAGGTATAGGTTTTGTTCCCGTACGTAAGCCTGGCAAACTACCAAGAGAGACTATCTCTGAAAGTTACGAGCTAGAGTATGGTCACGATGTGTTAGAAATACATGTTGATGCTATTACCAAGGAAGATAAAGTATTGGTTGTTGATGATTTATTAGCAACTGGCGGTACGATTGAAGCGACTGTAAAGCTTATTCGTAATCTTGGCGGCCAAGTTAATCATGCAGCATTCGTTATTTCACTGCCTGATCTTGGTGGTGAGAAGCGTTTAGAGACAATGGATTTAGAATTACTCAGCCTGTGTGAATTCGAAGGCGAATAATCAAACACATTGATTAGGGGCTGTAGATCTTTCGAGCTTAGTTTTTGTTCGGTTCTTTACCGTAAGGAATAATGTTTCTAGTACAAGGCTTGAGCGATGAAGCTTCGCTGGCTAAGTGAAAAGCTCATAACGCCGTAATAGAAGCATTGAATCGACCCCGAAGGGCCGCGTTTCTTGACTATTTTTACTGTGTTGTAGACTATTTGTGGAGAATGACTAAACAGCATAGCCTCCGCCTTGTCAAAATAGCCAATAAACTGCGGCAAAAACAACCGTGAAAGATCACAGCCCCTAGATTAAGGTGATTTAATCACCGCCAAACCGCTCCTTGAACGCTTGATATAGCATGTAAAACCTTTGCATGCTATTGTTCAAATAAGTCGAGGAGCGTGCTCCCGTAATCATATTCATGACACGTTGGGGAGTTCCATGTCATATCAGGTGTTGGCCAGAAAGTGGCGCCCTGCCAAATTTGAGCAAATGGTTGGTCAGTCGCATGTTTTACATGCATTAACCAATGCGCTCACTCAGCAAAGATTGCACCATGCTTATCTGTTTTCTGGCACACGAGGAGTTGGTAAAACCAGTCTTGCACGTCTTTTCGCCAAAGGCTTAAATTGTGAACAAGGTGTCACAGCTTCGCCCTGTGGTCAGTGTTCTGCGTGTGTAGAAATCGCAGAAGGGCGTTTTGTTGATCTTATTGAGGTTGATGCGGCGTCGCGCACCAAAGTTGATGATACTCGAGAGCTTCTTGATAATGTTCAGTATCGTCCCAGCCGTGGCCGTTATAAAGTCTACCTGATTGATGAAGTGCATATGCTGTCTCGCAGTAGTTTTAATGCACTGCTCAAAACGCTTGAAGAGCCCCCAGAACATGTAAAGTTCCTGCTAGCGACAACCGATCCTCAACGACTACCGGTAACGGTATTGTCACGTTGCTTGCAGTTTAACTTGAAAAGTCTAACCCAAGATGAAATCAGTGCTCAGTTAGCCAATGTGTTAACCGCTGAATCGTTAGAATTTGAAGCCTCAGCATTAGCGCTACTTGCAAAAGCCGCCAACGGCAGTATGCGTGACGCATTGAGTTTGACCGATCAAGCGATAGCGTTTGGTGCTGGGCAAGTGAAACTTGAGTTGGTGCAAACAATGCTTGGTAGCATTGATGAAAAGCAGGTTATTGCCTTGCTTGAAGCACTCGCAAAAGCTGACGTTATGGCACTGATGCAAGTCAGCGCTGGTGTATTGTCTTTTGGCGCTGAACCTGAAGAGGTATTACGCAGCTTATTAGAGTTACTGCATCAAATTACTTTGACCCAATTTGCTCCCGCCGCGGCACAAATGTCGCTTTATAGTGAGCAGATAAAAGCATTTGCACAGCAGCTATCACCGGAGCAGGTGCAACTGTATTACCAGCTGTTACTGACTGGGCGTAAAGACTTACCTCATGCGCCAGACCCTAAATCTGGGCTAGAGATGGCACTACTTAGAGCCGTTACATTTGTGCCAGAGCAACCTGTTAGCAAATGGATGACTGAAAGTCCAGCATCGATAGCTATTCCACAGGCAACAACACCTGCAATAACACCATTGTCTGAGCCTGCCGAGCCGCAAGCAATAGTTGCTCCAAAGGCGCAAGTTAACGTCGTGCCAGCTGAAGAGGTGGCAGAAAAAAAAACAGTTTTAACCGCTAGTAGCGTCGATGGTAAGCAGCCGAGTCAAGATCCTGTTGCTGCAACTAAGCCAGATCCTGAGTTAGCAGCCATTGAAGCCAGCGCAGCCGCGCCTGTATCCAGTACGCTTGAGAGTATGAATAGCGAAATGGCGGTCATACTCAGTCAAGCACAGAGCCAAGGCTTTTCAAACTCAGACACGTCAGAGACTAAAAACCTTAGTGCAGAGCAGACCCTGAACGAGGTTAAGCTTCCTGTTAAAGATCAACAGCGTGCTGCGACGACTACTTCGGATGGCGCTGCAGTAATAAGCAGTACTCAAGAGCAATTGCTTGAGCCAAGCGACACTGACTCAACTTTAAATAACACTGTCGTTGACAATGCTAGTGTTAAATTGGACGTACAACAGGGCAAGCAGATTCAAGATAGCCAATTTGATGGCGACGATGATCTATCTGCATACTCGCAATACGCGGGTGCATACGATACCGACATTGATAACAGCGACTTTGATTTTCAGCCGCTTCAACCTGATTCTTTACAACAGGACATCGAGGCCGAAACGCAAAGTGCTGCAATATCGAGTTCACAATCAACAGCATCAACTTCGCTTGAAAGTGAAGCTAGCTCTGCTGCAAGCGCAGCAAGTGACGACATTTTAGATGCTGTATTAGCCGCTAGAGATTCATTACTCGACGGAATAGGTGAAGAAGATCCTCTGGAGAGTTCAGCAAAAAAGTCCGTGGCTGAACGAAAACCTTTTGCACCACCTGTCAAAAAGCCTAAACCAGAATCTGAAATAGAAGATAGTGATCCTGCAACAATTGGCGCTAGCAGCGATCAACCGCAGGAAAATATAGAAGCAGTGGCTGTAAACAGCCAAGAGGAGACTGTTGACCGGCCACCTTGGGAAGAACCTCACGCGCAGGACCCCACACCTAGGTTTGATGACGTAGCCGTTGACAAAGAAGCTGATAAAACAGTCAATAAAACTGCTGACAATGTCGCTGTTGAATCGAAACAAACGGCTCAGCCACAAAATCAAGCAGAGCAGCAGAGCAAACCGCCAGTTACATCGCTTGATTCAACTTCAGTTCAGGATGTTGAGTTAAACTTACCAGCACTGCCTAGTGGTGAGATAACTGGTAACGATATCGACCTTAAATGGTATCGGTTCATGGCTGACCTTGAAGTGGGTGGTCGAGTAAGGCAACTCGCGGTTAACTCCGTTTGCCACCAGTTTGAGCAGCCTCTGTCGTTGTTACTCAAACCGGATCAAAAGCATCTTAGCGCTGATGTTGCTATTAAGCAGCTAGAAGAGGCGATGAGTAAAGCACTCGGGCAACCAAGTGAAGTGCGGATCTCTGTTGGAGTCGATAGCTCGCGTGAGACTCCACTTGAGGTGAGACGTCGTTTTCACAAAGAGATATTAGCGCAAGCGCATCACGGGATGATAACCGATGATAACGTGCGCTGGTTGAGCGAACACATGGGCGCACAATTGACGCCAGACTCACTATCTTATGCGCCAGAATTGCTGGTTAATAAGGGAAAATCGATAGAATTGGTCGATATGTCGAACTTTAAGCGGTTACCTGAGTCATAATTTTACAATTGAAATTTCAGCTTTCATTGCTAATCGTTCTATATTTAGTAAGATTAGCGCAGTTTATTTGTTGTGATAAATAATAGAAGAGAATCAGAGTATGTTTGGAAAAGGCGGTATGGGCAACTTGATGAAGCAAGCCCAGCAGATGCAAGACAAAATGGCTAAAGTGCAAGAAGAGATTGCACGTATGGAAGTCACTGGCGAAGCTGGTGCTGGCCTAGTAAAAGTCACCATGACAGGTTCTCACAGTGTGCGCAAAGTCGACATTGATGCAAGCTTGCTTGAAGACGATAAAGAGATGCTAGAAGATCTTATCGCAGCTGCATGTAACGATGCTGCTCGTCGTGTTGAAGAGAATCAAAAAGACAAAATGGCTGAAGTGACTGGCGGAATGCAACTTCCACCAGGCATGAAGATGCCGTTCTAAGGCAAGGTTTATAGGCTGCTAATTACAGTCAAAATGTGTCTGTTGAAGTTAAGAGCCCAATTTAGATTGGGCTTTTTTGTGGTTGTTTCATAAGCTCTTTGCAATAGAGGGCACTAGCTTGCTGTGAATTTAGCTGCTGTCGCATTTTTCTATGCTAATATTCGCGACTCATTTGTTTGGGTGTGCGTAGGGCTTTAACGTCGTCAGTGCCACTTCAAAATCAATATTATTATTTTAGGCTGCTAACTGCCTTGTTATACGGAATGTTAAATGAAATTTAGTCCACTTGTTGATGAGCTTATCCAATCACTTAAATGCCTCCCGGGCGTGGGGCCTAAATCTGCGCAGCGTATGGCATTTCAACTATTAGAGCGCGATCGTAAGGCGGGTAGTAAACTGGCTGACTCGCTCGGTAAAGCCATGTCAGAGGTGGGTCATTGTCAGTCTTGCCGTACATTTACCGAAGAAACTTACTGCCCGATATGTGTCAGCACTAAACGCGGTCATTCAAGTATAATTTGTGTGGTTGAAACGCCCGCAGACGTGCTTGCCATCGAAGCTGGAGGCCATTTTAGTGGTCGCTACTTTGTACTGCTTGGCCACCTGTCACCGCTTGATGGAGTAGGACCTGATGAACTGGGGTTGGCGTTGTTAGAGACTCATTTAGCGTCAGGGGAAGTGACAGAACTTATTTTAGCCACCAATCCAACGGTTGAAGGTGACGCTACCGCACACTATATTGCAGATATGGCAAAGAATCATGAGTTAGCCGTCAGCCGTATTGCTCATGGTGTACCCGTGGGAGGCGAGCTTGAATATGTTGATAGCACTACCTTAGCACTTTCATTTAATGGTCGTTTGCCGATCTAGTGTGACTTTACTGCTTGCTTAGTGAGAACAAATCCAGTTAATGGCACCGCCTTAACTGGATTTTTTTTGCGCAATCAAAATCAATGTACCTCTTAGCCCTTGAAAAGTATTTTTATAGCCCCATTTCTAGTTACAAGCTCAACTTAAACCGAATTTTAAAGGGAACATTTCATGTCACAACAAGAGACTCATGGCTTTCAAACTGAAGTCAAACAACTACTACATTTGATGATCCACTCTTTGTATTCAAACAAAGAAATTTTCTTACGCGAACTGGTTTCTAATGCAGCTGATGCGGCAGATAAATTACGCTATGAAGCACTAACAAACAATGACCTTTATGAAGGTGAAGGCGAGTTACGTGTTCGCATCAGTGCTGATAAAGACAAAGGCACTGTGACCATTTCTGATAATGGTATTGGTATGACTCGTGATGGTGTGATTGAACACTTAGGTACGATTGCCAAATCTGGCACTGCTGATTTCTTCAAGAACTTGTCAGGTGATGATTCAAAAGACTCACAGCTGATTGGTCAGTTTGGTGTTGGTTTTTACTCGGCATTTATTGTTGCTGATAAAGTGACTGTTCGCACCCGCGCAGCAGGACATAGTAGCGATGAAGGTGTGCTGTGGGAATCTGCTGGTGAAGGTGACTTCACCGTCGAAACTATCTCTAAGCAGACTCGTGGTACTGAAATTACGCTGCATTTAAGAGATGACGAGAAAGAGTTTGCTGATGATTACCGTCTGCGCTCTATTGTTACTAAGTACTCAGATCATATCTCTGTGGCCGTTGAGATGTTTGAAGATGGCACGCCAGCAGTTGAAGCGACTGAAGACAGTGAAGCTGTTGCTGCAACTGAAGGTAGCTGGAAGCCAATGAACAAGGCGACAGCACTTTGGACTCGTAACAAGAGTGACGTGACTAAAGAAGAGTACCAAGAGTTTTACAAACATATCTCACATGACTACACCGATCCGCTAGTGTGGAGCCATAACCGTGTTGAAGGTAAGCAGGAATACACCAGCCTACTTTATATTCCAGCGAAAGCGCCATTTGATATGTGGAACCGCGATCGTAAGCACGGCCTAAAACTGTTTGTACAACGCGTATTCGTAATGGATGACGCAGAGCAATTCATGCCAAGTTACCTGCGTTTTGTGCAAGGTTTGATTGACTCAAATGACTTGCCATTGAACGTATCGCGTGAAATTTTGCAAGACAACAAGGTGACGACATCACTGCGTACTGCTGTGACTAAGCGCGTGTTAGGCATGTTAGAAAAACTGGCTAAAAACGATGCTGAAAAATACCTGTCTTTCTGGGCTGAATTTGGCCAAGTACTTAAAGAAGGCCCTGCAGAAGATTTTGCAAACAAAGAACGTATTGCTGGTTTGCTGCGTTTTGCATCAACTCACACCGGTGAAGCAACGCCTGATGTCGCATTAGCTGACTATGTTGAGCGTATGCAAGAAGGTCAAACTAAGATCTACTACATCGTTGCTGATAGCCATGAAGCGGCGGCAAATAGCCCGCATCTAGAGCTACTGCGTAAGAAGGGCATCGAAGTATTACTGATGTCTGAGCGTATTGATGAGTGGTTGATTAACCACCTTACCGAGTTTGATGGTAAGCAGATGCACTCTGTGACTCGTGGCGATCTTGAACTTGGTGAGCTAGAAGATGCTGGTGAGAAAGAAGCGCAAGAGAAGCTTGAAACAGAATCTGAAGGCCTAGTTAAGCGTGTTAAAGACAGCTTAGGCGACAAAGTGTCTGAAGTTAAGGTGACAACACGCCTAACCGATACACCAGCGTGTGTTGTTGCCGGTGAAGGTGAAATGTCGACGCAGATGATTAAGTTGATGCAAGCGGCTGGTCAAGCAGTTCCTGAGTCTAAGCCTACTTTTGAGCTTAACCCAGAGCATCCATTAGTTGCTCGTCTTAACGATGAGCAAGATGAAGAGTCATTCGCACAGTGGTCTGATCTATTACTGCAACAGGCACTACTGTCTGAAAAGGGTAGCTTAGCGGACCCGTCAGCGTTCATTAAACTAATGAACCAGATGTTGCTAGCAAACGTTAAGTAGTAATTAACTATAATAAGGGGGCAGTTAATCTGCCTCTTTTTTTTATGGCTAAAGGAAAGTTATGGAAAATATTCTAGAACTGACTAAAGAAAACATACAGCAAGTTGTTGATGCTTCTATGGAGCAGGTCATTGTGTTGGCGTTTTGGGCGAGCCAAAGCCCTGAAAGCTTGACCTTGATGCAAACTCTTGAGAGCTTGTCGCAACAGCAAAACGGCCGTTTTGTGCTCGCAAAAGTCAACTGCGAGACAGAGATGGAGATAGCGAACTATTTTCAGATCCAGAATTTGCCAACCACCTTAGTGTTGCATGAAGGAAAACCGATAGACGGTTTTGCCGGTGTGCAAGACGCGGCGCAAATTACTGAAATGCTCGATAAGCACCTGCCTGCACAGTGGCAGTTAAAGCTAAACCAAGCACGGGTGTTTTTATCTGAGCAAAATGCTATTGGCGCACTGCCACTGTTAAAAGATGCCTACGCTGACCAACCCATAGCAGAGATAGCACTGGCGTTAGCGGATGTTTATTTGTCTTTAGGGGCGTTAGAAGATGGCAAAGCCTTGCTCGATAGTGTCGGCCTTGCCGATCAAGACAGCTACTACCAAAGCTTAAAGGCAAAGTTAGCATTGGCACTTGATGCTGCTGATACGCCGGAGATCAGGAAGCTACAAGTAGATTTCGACCAAGCGCCAAATGATATGGCGACGTTGCTTGAGCTTGCTAAAGCACTGCATCAAGCAAAACGTAATGATGAAGCGCTAGAGCTATTGTTTACGCCACTGCAAAAAGATGTGGCAGCGTTAGATGGCAAGGTCAAAGGATTATTTTTAGAGATCTTAACCGCGCTAGGGCAGGGAAACACTCTAGCTAACCAGTATCGACGTAAACTTTACACCTTACTTTACTGATAAAGGTCAATATCGCGACTTATTTGCGCTGACTGAGGCTAAAGTCGAAGGTAAATCGCTTCAAAATGGCGGCTATTTATGCGAAAATCGCCGCCCTAAACATAATAATACCAATCGCGTGACCACACTTTAGACATTTGTCTGCGTTAGAGGTTGGTATAACAATGCGAAATAAGAGGAAGATTGAGATGCGCATTATGCTATTAGGTGCCCCAGGTGCCGGTAAAGGTACCCAAGCCCAATTCATCATGGAAAAGTACGGTATTCCTCAAATTTCAACGGGTGACATGCTGCGAGCTGCAGTAAAAGCTGGCACTCCACTTGGCCAAGAAGCTAAGAAAGTGATGGACGCTGGTCAACTGGTTTCTGACGAGTTAATTATTGGTCTTGTGAAAGAGCGTGTTGCACAAGATGATTGCGCTAAAGGTTTCCTACTCGATGGTTTCCCACGCACAATTCCTCAAGCTGACGCGATGGCTGCTGGTGGCATTGCTATCGACCACGTTGTTGAGATTGACGTGCCGGACGAAGAGATTGTTAAGCGCATGGGCGGCCGTCGTGTTCATCCTGGTTCTGGTCGTGTTTACCATATTGTTTTCAACCAGCCTAAGGTTGAAGGTAAAGATGATGTAACCGGCGAAGATCTTGCTATTCGTCCAGACGACGAAGAAACAACAGTCCGTAAGCGTCTAGATATTTACCATGAGCAAACTAAGCCATTGGTAGAATACTACGGTGCGGTAGCAGCAAAAGGTGAAGCGACTTACAACAAGTTCGACGGCACGCAAACTGTTGCTAAAGTTAGCGAAGAGATCGTTGCTGCACTTAGCTAATACCAATTAGTATAAGAAGTTGATCTACTCAGAGTGTTTTTGGCGAACTAATTCAAGGCGAATGAATGACATAATGGCTGTTCCCTTATGAGTTCATTCAACACCGAAGTAGGAAGCCAAAACACTCCATACTGGTGAGTTTTAGCGGCTATGATGCTGCGCTAACGAGCTAAAACGTAGAGTAACTATGCTTTTCACGCGTTGGCTTACCTCAGAGCCGTTAAAATCTCACCGAAGGATCAAATCTTTATACTGATTGGTATGAATTTACACAAAATAACTGTGTGTTCATGAGCTAGTTCTCATATTTAATAAAGCCCATGTAAGTGGGCTTTTTTTATGCTTTTCCCAATGATAGCCTGACGCAGAATATCTTGGTTAAAAGAGAGAAAATGTGAACGACACAAGCTCCCCATTCGGTGTTTTATTGGTTAACCTTGGCACGCCAGATTCCCCAACCGCACCAGATGTAAAAAAATTCTTAAAGCAGTTTCTTAGCGACCCTCGTGTTGTCGATATCTCTCCTTGGATCTGGAAGCCGATCCTCAATGGCATCATTTTAAATACCCGTCCAGCCAAAGTCGCTAAACTCTACGAGTCTATCTGGTGGGATAATGGGTCGCCGTTAATGGTGATCAGCCAGCAACAGCGCGACAAATTAGCGCAATCTTTACAAACAAGTTTTGGCTTTAATGTGCCGGTTGAACTTGGCATGAGCTACGGTAATCCGTCATTAGATTCAGGCCTTAATAAGCTGAAAGCCCAAGGCGTGAGTAAGGTCTTTGTGCTGCCTTTGTATGCGCAGTACTCATGCTCAACCGTAGCACCAGTATTTGACGCGATAAGTGATCTACATAAAACTAAGCGCGATTTCCCAGAGCTACGGATCAACAAAGAATACTTCGCTCACCCTGCATATATTGCCGCGCTTGCTGAATCAGTCAAACAGCATTGGACGGATAAAGGCCGAGGCGATGTATTACTCATGTCCTTTCACGGCGTGCCTGTTCGCTATGTGACGGAAGGTGACCCTTATCAAATGCAGTGTCAGAGCACTGCCGAGCTGGTGGCCGAGTCATTAGGTTTAACGGCTGAGCAATGGCGGATCTGCTTTCAATCTCAATTTGGTAAAGAGGAGTGGTTAACGCCAGCAACGGATCAATTACTTGAGTCACTACCTGAGCAAGGGATTAAATCTGTTGATATTATGTGTCCGGCATTTTCTTCTGATTGCTTAGAAACACTGGAAGAGATCTCACAAGAGGGTAAAGAGAGTTTCATATCCGCGGGCGGAGAGCGCTACGAGTTTATCGGCTGTTTAAACGATTCAGATGGTCATATCGAGCTATTACAGCAAATAGTTAAGCAACAAACCTTAGGTTGGTGCTAAATTTAATGGCTAGTCAGTGATTTCAACTGGCGTAAGAGGCTGGGTATGGTAGAATTCCCCGCCTTTTTTGTCTCTGCTTATGATTTAGCACTGAGAGTGTTTGGTCATGGTTAATTTATGAGACGCGTTAGTATTTTAGGCTGCTAGAATTTTAAAACCATGAGTTATTTGTTAAAGCTAAGCGCAATAACTTGTGATTACTTACCCGTATAATTATCTTTTGCATGGATGCCGAATGAAAGAGAGCTCAATATGAAGTTTCCAGGTCAGCGTAAGTCTAAACATTATTTTCCAGTTAAAAACCGTGATCCGCTATTAGCACAGTTGATCCAGCAGCCTCAGCCAATTTCTACCTATGTGTCTGGTATCGACCAAACATTAGTAGACATTGAAGCCAAAGTGGAAGATGAGTTACTGAGTCGCTATGAGTTACCGAAGGGCAATTCGACTTTGATAGATGATGACAAGGCGCACGCTTTGTATAACGAATTAAAAGATCGTGAACTTGTCAGTGACGAGTTTGCGGGTGGAACCATCGGCAACACAGTACACAACTATTCGATTCTTGCCGATGATCGCTCTGTTCTGTTTGGCGTTATGAGCCGAAACATCGAGATCGGTAGCTACGCCTATCGCTACCTTTGCAATACTTCATCAAAAGTCGACTTGAACCAACTACAGCCAGTTGCAGGTCCTATCGGCCGTTGCTTCACTTTGATTTCAGAATGCGGTGAGCGTACTTTTGCTATCAGCAAAGGTTCAATGGATAAATTGACGCCAGAGTATATCGATAAAGATATTGTTCAAGGTGGTTCAGCACTGATCTTAACGGCATATCTAATGCGCGCCAGTGGTGAAGATAAAATCACTGATGCAGCGATGAAAGCAATTGAATACGCTAAAGCGGCCGAAGTGCCAGTAGTCCTTACTTTAGGCACGCGTTTCTTAATTGAAGAAGATCCTAAATGGTGGCAGCGCTTTATTCAGGAACATGTAACGATTCTTGCGATGAATGAAGATGAAGGCGAAGCATTAACGGGCTTTAAAGATCCGCTACAAGCCAGTGAAGCTGCTTTAGAGTGGTGTGACATGGTATTAACCACAGCAGGGCCTTTAGGGCTTTATACTGCAGGTTATACTGAAGATTCAGAAAAACGTGAAACAAGTCATACCTTGTTACCTGGCGCAATTCCAGAGTTCAACCGTTATGAGTTCTCTCGTCCTAAGTTGAAAGCTGATTGTGAGTCACCGCTTAAAGTGTACGCGCATATTTCACCGTATATGGGCGGTCCAGAAAAAATCCGTAACACTAATGGTGCTGGAGATGGTGCATTAGCAGCGTTATTGCATGATCTAGCGTCTAATCGATTCCATAAGACCAACGTGCCGGGCTCAAGTAAACATAATCGTGATGGTCTATGCTATTCGTCGTTCTCGCAGATCTGTAAGTACGCTAACCGCGTTGCATATGAGGTACTTGCACAGCACAGCCCAAGATTATCACGCGGCTTACCAGAGCGTGAAGATAGCCTAGAAGAGTCATACTGGGAACGTTAACACTACAGTCTTTTTGACGGGTTAGAGATAGATTAATTGAAAGGCATAACTTGATGAACAAGTTATGCCTTTTTGGTATCTAAGAGTTAATGCTAGTCATTAGGGCGAAGGGGGTCATTACACGCTCTGCAATACCATACTGATAAGTGTTTATCGCAATAGTCTTTAAAGTCGCGCACAGTGCTACTGCAAGAGACATATGAGCCTGACTGTTGAGAGGCTTAATATTGTCATATCGCTAAATTGAGGAACTCGCAGCTAAAAAAGCGCAATAAAAAAGGCGCCACAGAGGCGCCTTTTTTCATGCTAAATTAGTATTACTTTTCTTCAGCATGAACCTGTGCGTTAAAACCTGGTGCAACTTTACCTGCTTGAGTGTCGTTGAAAACTTTTTCATCAAACTCATTTTCAGATTTAGCAATGACCACGGTTGCTACCGTATCACCAGTAACGTTCACCGCAGTACGCACCATATCAAGTAGTCTGTCCACGCCGATAATCAATGCGATACCTTCTACAGGAAGACCTACTTGGTTTAGCACCATTGCCAGCATAATAAGACCAACACCAGGCACACCCGCTGTACCGATTGAAGCAAGAGTCGCAGTTACAACGACCATCGCATAATCAGTAATGGTCAATTCAATACCAAATACTTGGGCGATAAATACCGTTGCAACACCTTGCATAATCGCGGTGCCATCCATGTTGATGGTTGCACCAAGTGGCAGAGTGAATGAAGCAATCTTATTATCGACACCCATACGGTGCTCAGCCGTTTCAATCGTTACTGGTAAGGTTGCGTTTGAACTTGCGGTACTGAATGCGAATAGCTGTACGTCACGAATTTTACGGATGAAGGTAAATGGACTTAAACCAGAGAATACTTTTAGTAATGTTGGATACACGATGAAGGCATGGATAAGTAATACACCCAGTACCACAAAGAAGTATTGCACCACACTACCAAAGGTTTCCATACCGAGCGTTAATGCTAGCTTTGCCATCAAAGCAAATACACCATAAGGCGCAAGTTGCATGATTAGCGTAACTACGCGCATGATAACTTCGTTAAGGTCTGTAAATAGCGCTGCAACGCGTTTTCCGCGTTCACCGATATGTGAGATAGCAAAACCAAAAATAACCGCAAATATGATGATTTGAAGCATGTTGCCTTCACTCATCGCCTGCAGAGGGTTGGTTGGCACGATATTAATGATCACATCAGCCAAGCTTGGCGCCTGTTTAGCATCAAAATGCATGCTCTCAGTTACCAAGGTCGCATGACCTGGATGAACTGCAATTGCGATGAGGATCGCCATTGAAAGTGCAATCGCGGTGGTAAAAAGGTAGAACGCGATGGTCTTGCCACCGAGTCGACCTAACTTAGACGGTTCGCTTAACGAACATGTACCACAAACTAGCGATACAAATACTAAGGGGACAACTAACATTTTCAAACTTGAGATGAAGATAGTACCGATGACATTTAAGAAGCCTTCGGTGATGTAATCTTTGATGAATTCACTTTCAGGGAAAAGATTACGAAGAAGTAACCCTAAAACAATACCTGAGAACATGCCGAGTAAAATTTTACTCGTTAGCCCAAGCTTTTTTGATTTCGTAGCAGACATAGTGCTTCCTGTATAATTTTTATGCTTTTCAATTTGCGCATTAAAGCCTAGCAAGAAAGAGCCCCAGTTGAAATGGTGTTAAAGTTAAAGTTTTTGATGAAATTTAGAAATTTACTACCTTTCGTGGTAGATAAGTTGCTAGTAAATTGTGTAGTGTTGTCATCTAGGTAATCAGATAATTACCAGATATTATAATCAGAGTAACAGGGAGTCTGACAATGAAGTCAGCTTATAGTGTTTTTATTGCGTTAATATGGTCGTTTTTTCTCGTTGGTTGTGGAGGTGGTGGAAGTCTTTCTGCTGATCCTGATGATGGAGGAACGCCGAGCCCAGTCACAATATCGGTAGCATTAAGTACTACAAACACGAAAATTTCGGTTGATAATAACGCTGAGATTACGGCAAAAGTAACGGACTCAAATGGTACTGCAATAAGTACTTTAGTGTCCTTTAAACTAAATAATGACACCTATGGCACATTTGATCCGGCTACAGGAGATGTGTCAACTGACACTGATGGAGTAGCTAAGATTGAATTGAATACCGGTTCCATAGCTACTGGTGCAGAGATAACTGCAACTATCTCTTCGGGTGAAAAGGCTACAATCCCTGTCACTATGGTTGGCAATGGCGGCGAGGCCGATGGTAATGGCCCTTCCGTTGCAATAACACTGGTCGATGAAAACGGTGAACTTACATCGGGCATTAGCAGTTTATCACCTGGTTTTTTAGTCGCGAAAGTTACAGGGCTTTCTAAAGAAACTATTGTAACTTTTTCTACAAGTCGTGGGGAGATCCCTATTAACACTGCAGTAACTAAAGAGGGAGAGGCATCAGTGCAAATATTGGCAGGAGCAGATCCTGGGGCCGCTAATGCAACTGTGACGTTGTTATCAGGTGAAACCGCTAGTTTACCATTTACTATTGGCGCCACAAATGTGCTTATGGGTAGTGGCACCCCTTTTGAATCAGGCGTAGCTTCGATTTCTCCAGTTAGCGTGTCAGCTGGTGGTACCGCAAGTATTTCTGTATCACTCCAAGATGATGAAGGAAAGATATTTACAGAGCCTGCCGAAGTTATTTTTTCATCGGTATGCTCTGCTAAATCTTCACCAGAAGCTGAAATTAGCTCACCTGTTATCGCTGTCAATGGTATTGCTACTAGTACATATCTATCTAAAGGTTGTGTTGGTGAAGATACCGTAAACGTCAGCGCTAATGTAGGAGGCAAAGCTCTGTCGGCATCAGGTCAATTAACAGTGTTACCTGCTAGTGTTGGAAGTGTCTATTTTGTTGAAGCGGTGCCGGAGAATATTCGCTTAAAGGGCACCGGAGGTACAGAAGCTTCAACTGTCAAATTTAAAGTGCTCGATAGTAATGGTAATCCGGTTAAAAATCAGCGTGTTAATTTCTCACTCAATACTATGACGGGTAATATTGAATTAGATCCTGAATATGCTACAACAGATGCAAGCGGTATTGCACAAACTGTTGTTAACTCAGGTTCAGTTGCAACATCTGTGAGAGTTACAGCATTAGTGGAGGGGAAAATACCTGAAATTTCAAGTCAGTCAAACCTCCTCGTTATTTCTACAGGCTTGCCAGATCAAGACAGTTTTTCATTATCTGTTGATAATGCTACTCCAGAAGCTTGGGATTATGACGGTACTGAAGTTAACGTTACTGCCAGGCTTGCAGATGCTTTTAATAACCCAGTACCAGACGGGACTGCTGTGTCATTTACAACGGAAGGTGGCTCAATTGAACCATCTTGTGTGACATTGAATGGCAAATGTTCTGTTAAATGGACGAGTCAAAATCCAAGGCCGACTGGTGCAATATTAGATGGAGAACCTTCACTTGCTCCTCAATTAGGTCAGCCTTATGGTGGGCGTGTTACTATACTAGCAACAGCGATAGGAGAGGAATCGTTCCCTGATACAAATGGTAATGGGCGTTTTGATGCTGCTGAAGAATCTGATTTTAAAACAAAACCTGATGTTTCAGGTCAGAGTTTCGACTTATCAGAAGCATTTGTTGATCACAATGAAGATACTGTTTATAACCCAAAAGTAACACGCGAAGAAGGTGGTGATTTAGAAACGTTTGTTGATTTTAATAACAATGGCGTTTTTGATAATGCAGATGGCTTGTATAACGGTAGTTTATGTGCACTTGATGTCAATGGGACGGCTCATTCTGGATGTTCAATAAACAAGTCATTAAACGTTCGAGCTAGCGCTGTTATTGTGATGGCTGGTAGTGCAGCCTATGCATCGACTCCAGTGATATCCGATAGTTGTATCGACGAAGCTGGTGAAGATGATGTTTGCGACGGTCTTAATGACAATAGCACACTCGATATTATAGGTAAGTCTACTGGTGGGGTATCTATTATAGTGAGCGATTTACATAACCAACCGTTACCGTCGGGGACTATTTTAACCTTTAAACCGTCAATTGGCGAATTGGCAAGTAACGGTACGTTCACGATTGCTTCTACTAACAGAAATGGCGCTTTATCTTATAGTGTTGTGATAAAAGGTGCTGATGAACCCGAATCTGGTTCACTTGTTATTGAAGCAGTAACTCTGAAAGGTGATATAACACTCATAGCCACTATACCTATGACTATACATTAATAGATTCGTGCCTAGCAGCTTTGTAAGTTGAGATATCTAGATTGCTTGATGAAAATATAGTTACCTAGTTGGTGAAGAATAAATCCTTATCAGTTTTCTGTTAGGGATTTTTTATTCCATAGAAATGCTAATTAGTTCAATCTGTTGTGGGGGCAGGGTTTGTGATTCTATAACGTGTTATTAGAACACCGTTGATTTTGAACGTCGCGTTTTTTTGGTACGCGTTTTAGTTGGCGTGCCAAAAATATCTGGATACTAATTAAATTGATAGATAATTATAACGACGCTTGACCAAGCTATTTATGACTAATAATAAAGAGAAGGTACTGAATATATCGACGCACGGTGCCCTCTCTACTTATCCGAATAAGTTTAAGACAGATTTATCTCTGGAACTGATAAACACTGCCAAGCTTCATGATCTGGGTAAGCTCATCAAGCGCTGTACGTGATTCCATTACCAATTGTGGATCAGCGAGATCCGCCACGCTTAAACGGTCACGATAATGCTTATCAACCCAAAGGTTAAGACGTGCGAATAGTGCATCGTTCATCATAGTGTTTTGGTTTACTGCAGCAACTTCATCTTGATTCATCGCCACTCGAAGACGCAAACACGCGGGGCCACCGCCATTTTGCATACTCTGCTTCACATCAAAGTAGTGCACTTGTTTGATAGGCGAGCCTAATGTCACTAGCTCATTTAAGTATGCATGAACTGCTGGGTTTTCTTGACAGTTTGTTGGCGCGATAATCGCCATTTCACCTGAAGGTAATGTCACTACTTGAGTGTTAAACAGGTAGCTCTTAACTGCATCCTGAATCGCCACTTTAGCGGTTGGCACTTCAACAAAATGCAGTGGTGATTCACCAAACTTACGCTTTATCTCTTCAAGTTTGGCTTGGGTATTTAAAAATGCTTGCTCATGGTAGAACAGTACATTTTGGTTACCAACAGCAATAACGTCGTTATGGAATACACCTTGATCGATGATATCAGGATTTTGTTGCATGTACACCGTACCGTCATCATCTAGCTGGTGAAGACGAGCAATGGCTTGTGAGGCTTCTAGGGTCTGGCGTGCAGGAAACTTTTGTGGTTTTGGTGCCGAAGGATTCGTCGCTTCTTGGCCATAAACGAATAACTCGATGCCTGCATGGCCATACTCACTACAAAGACGTGTATGGTTGGCTGCGCCCTCATCACCAAAACTAGTATGTTCTGGTAAATGTTGGTGGTGTTTGAAATAGCGGCTATCGTTAAACGTAGCTTGCAGAATATTTCCAGTAGTGACAGGCTCAATACTACGATGCAGTTTGTCGACTAAGTTTGCAGGGGTAAAATGCAGTTTACCATCGTGAGTATCGGCACTAGGTGATACTGTTGCTGCATTAGCTGTCCACATACTTGAAGCACTGCAGCATGCACGTAACAGCGCAGGAGCCTCTTTGGCGGCTTTATTTAATACTTCAGCATCAGAGCCGGTAAAACCGATTCTACGCAGTGTGTGAAGGTCTGGGCGCTCTTGAGGAGCAAACATGCCTTGTACTAAACCTAAGTCTGCAAGTGCTTTGGCTTTTTTGATCCCTTGTTTGGCAGCATCTTTAGGGCTAGATGTCGCGGCAGCGTTGTTTAAAGAGGCAACGTTTCCGAATGACAAACCCGCGTAATTATGTGTCGGGCCAACGAGTCCGTCGAAATTGGCTTCAAAATGCTTCATTCTTTATCCTTTAGGGTAGCTCAGGTGTTATTTCCATTCCTGAGTTGTAATTATTGAGCTCAGTATACTTAAGCTCAAAGGCTAAACAAGGTAGGGGTTTTTTCTCAAAACAGTGTATTTGCATCAAAATGCACAACTAATACTTGCTTGATGACTAATAATGAAATATTAGTTTTTAAATAAGCACTAATTTTTTTCACATTTATTTCAAAAACGGTTAAAAAATGGTACTCCAGTACAAATAAAAGAGGGATTAGCTTGAAAGTCTTTACACAACCCTCTATATATGGAGCCAATTTTCAGATTTTTGAAACTTGTTGGCGCAAATAAATATATGGGTAAATCGCTAGTAATCGTCGAATCACCGGCCAAAGCCAAGACTATTAATAAATATCTAGGCAAAGATTTCATCGTTAAGTCGAGTGTAGGTCACATCCGTGATCTGCCTACATCGTCGAGTCCAGACGCAAAGGTGGTGAGCAAAACACCTGCTGAAGTCAAGAAGATGTCTCCAGAGGAGAAGGCTGAGTATAAGAGTCTAAAAGCGAAGCAAGCTTTAGTTGCCCGCATGGGAGTAGACCCCGAAAAAGGCTGGAAAGCGAAGTACCAAACGCTTCCTGGCAAAGAGAAAGTCGTAAAAGAATTACAAACACTTGCTGAGTCAGCCGACCACATCTATCTCGCAACCGATTTGGATAGAGAGGGGGAGGCGATCGCTTGGCATCTTCAACAGGTTATTGGTGGAGATGAATCTCGCTATCAACGCGTAGTGTTTAACGAAATTACTAAATCAGCCATTCAGGATGCATTTAGTCAGCCATCTGTGCTCGACACTAATATGGTCAATGCGCAGCAAGCACGTCGATTCTTAGACCGTGTCGTTGGCTTTATGGCATCACCACTGTTGTGGAAGAAAGTTGCTCGAGGTTTATCTGCGGGACGTGTGCAATCTGTTGCAGTACGTTTGGTTGTTGAGCGTGAAGGCGAAATTAAGGCGTTCGTACCAGAAGAGTTCTGGGATGTTCATGCTGAGCTAAATACCTTAACCAATGATCTGCTTAAAATGCAGGTGGTTAAGTATCAAGACAAAGCTTTTAATCCAGTAAATCAAGCCCAAGCTGACAGTGCGGTTAGTGCATTATCGCAATCAAGCTTTGTGGTTGCAGCGCGAGAAGATCGTGCAACGCAAAGTAAGCCATCAGCACCATATATCACTTCAACACTGCAACAAGCGGCAAGTACGCGCTTAGGTTTTGGTGTTAAGAAGACCATGATGATGGCGCAGCGCTTATATGAAGCGGGTCATATTACCTACATGCGTACTGACTCGACTAACTTAAGTCAAGAAGCGTTAGACAATGTGCGTGAGATGATTGCTAAAGATTTTGGAGATAAGTATTTACCTGAATCTCCACTGCGTTACGGTAGCAAAGAGGGCGCGCAAGAGGCGCACGAAGCGATTCGTCCTTCAAATGTAAAAGTAACCGCAGCATCTCTAAGCGATATGGAGCGTGATGCTCAACGTTTATATGAGTTGATCTGGCGTCAGTTTGTTTCATGTCAGATGACACCTGCAAAGTATGATGCAACGCGTCTAACTGTTAAAGCGGGTGACTACGAGCTAAAAGCAACAGGGCGTACACTACGTTTTGATGGTTGGACGCGCGTACAAACTGCGATTAAGAAAAAGAACGAAGAAGACAATACGCTGCCTGTCGTTGCTAAAGGTGATGCGATGACACTGCAAGAGCTAACGCCTAAGCAGCACTTTACCAAGCCACCTGCTCGTTACAGCGAAGCCTCTTTGGTTAAAGAGCTTGAAAAACGTGGGATTGGTCGTCCGTCTACCTATGCAACCATTATTTCAACCATTCAGGATCGAGGTTACGTTAAAGTCGATAACCGCCGATTCTACGCTGAGAAAATGGGCGAAATCGTTAGCGACAGGTTAGTCGGTAGTTTCCAGGATTTAATGAGCTATGACTTTACCGCAAGCATGGAGCAAACATTGGATGATGTTGCTCAAGGTAAGCTTGACTGGAAAAAAGTACTCAATGGATTCTACAAAGACTTCACTAAGCAGTTAGAGAATGCAGAGTTACCACCTGAAGAGGGCGGAATGCGCCCGAATGAGATGGTGATTACTGACATTAAATGCCCTACCTGTGGACGCCCTATGGGGATCCGCACCGGTAGTACTGGGGTATTCTTAGGTTGTTCAGGATATGCGCTGCCACCTAAAGAACGTTGTAAGACGACGCTGAACTTAACACCGGGTGAAGAAGCGGTAAGTGAAAGTGGTGAAGACGCCGAAACTGAAGCGTTAAGAGCAAAACATCGTTGTGGCATATGTGGCACAGCAATGGATAGCTACCTTATCGATGAAACCCGTAAGTTACACATCTGCGGTAATAATCCGACGTGTGAAGGCTTTGAAGTTGAAGCGGGTCAGTTTAAGATCAAAGGTTATGAAGGCCCAATTATTGAGTGCGATCGTTGTCAAAACGATATGGAACTTAAAAATGGCCGCTTTGGTAAGTATTTTGGTTGTACCAATTCTGAATGTAAGAATACGCGTAAACTGCTGAAAAGCGGCGAAGCGGCGCCACCAAAAGAAGATCCTATTCATCTTCCTGACCTTAAATGTACCAAGTCAGATGCATACTTTGTATTAAGAGATGGCGCTGCGGGGATTTTCCTTGCTGCTAGCACTTTCCCTAAATCACGTGAAACACGTGGTCCATTGGTCGAAGAGTTGGTGAAGTATCGTGAGCTGTTGTGGCCTAAGTATGCTTACCTTGCTGATGCACCTGTTGCTGATGATGATGGTAACTTAGCGTCAGTGCGCTTTAGTCGTAAGACCAAAGAACAATATGTCGCGACGGATGTCGATGGTAAAGCGACAGGCTGGACCGCCAAGTTTATTGACGGTAAGTGGGTTGCTGAAGCAAAAGCGAAGGCAAAACCGAAAGCTAAAGCTAAACCAAAAGCTAAGCCAAAGGCGAAAGCAAAACCTAAAGCTGAGTAATCTGTAAGCTTTATAAGCGTAAAAGGCCTCGAGTATATCGGGGCTTTTTAATGTCTGCTGTTAGGAGTTTGAGGTCAAGAATAGGCCGAATATGTCGGCTGTTATGATATTTTTCTGGGGGGCTAGTCGCAAATTTATTAAGGAGAGTCAGTGGTTCTTTTTAAGGTTATTGAGCTGGCATAATCACTGCCTATCTTGCTTATGGAGCTTTAAGCTTTGGCTGGCGATAAGAATTTTATCTTAATTTCGGTAGGTTTTTGAGGTCAAGAACAGGCCGAATATACCCGCTGTTAAGATATTTTTCTGGGTGGTTAGTCGTAAATTCCTTAACGAGAGTCAGCGGTTCTTTTTAAGGTTATTGAGCTGGCATAATCACTGCCTATCTTGCCTATGGAGCTTTAAGCTTTGGCTGGCGATAAGAATTTTATCTTAATAGCAGTTAGGTTTTTGAGATCAATAATAGGCCGAATATACCCGCTGTTAAGATATTTTTCTGGGTGGTTAGTAACAAATTCCTTAAGGAGAGTCAGTGGTTCTTTTTAAGGTTATTGAGCTGGCATAATCACTGCCTATCTTGCCTATGGCTTTTTAAACTTTCGCTGACGATAAGAATTTTATCTTAATAGCAGTTAGGTTTTTGAGGTCAAGACTAGGCCGAATATGTCAGTTGTTATGATATTTGTCTGGGTAGGCTAATCGCAAACTCCTTAACGAGAGTCTGTGATTATTTTTAAGGTTATTGAGCTGGCATAACCACTGCCTATCTTGCCGATGGCTCTTTAAACTTTGGCTGGCGATAAGGATTTCATCTTAATTTCGGTAGGTTTTTGAGGTCAAGAACAGGCCGAATATACCCGCTGTTAAGATATTTTTCTGGGTGGTTAGTAACAAATTCCTTAAGGAGAGTCAGTGGTTCTTTTTAAGGTTATTGAGCTGGCATAATCACTGCCTATCTTGCCTATGGCTTTTTAAGCTTTCGCTGACGATAAGAATTTTATCTTAATAGCAGTTAGGTTTTTGAGGTCAATAAAAAGCCCCGAATATATCAGGGCTTTTTATATCTGTAATCTTGTGCTGCTTAGTGAATAAAACTAATACCTAGGGCAAAGGCCAATCAACTTACCACTTACGCTTGGGCTGAAATAGCACATCAATGTCATCTTCATCTTCTTTCAACGCAGCAACTTGAGGTTGAGCCATTTTTTGTGCGCCCATGATTTCATCGAGCATGGTTTTAGCTTCATCTACTTTCTTGGCAATGAAAGGGTCGTTTGGCGTTTGGGCTTTTATAGTGTGCAAGGTTGATAAGGCTTTAGTGACCATCTGCTTAGCTGAGCCATATTGTTTCATAAAACAAGCGGCTCTGCCCCTCGCCAGCATAGAGTCCACGTTAATTCGCAGTTGAAGGCTATCGATACGTAGCTCTTCCTGAGCAAAGGTGTTGGGCTCGACTCTGCCTTTGTTGTGCTCAGCTCTTAGTATCGCTTTCATCTTTTTAAGTGTTTGAACTAAGGTGAGCACTTGCCTGTCATTGTCTGGCAGTCTGAACATCTCAATGGCAGGTGCTGACTTAGGCGCATTATTCAATGCTTCTATTTGTGCGCGTAAATCAAATAAGCGACGTTCGTAGTCATTCTTTTGCGCTGGAGACAAAGAGGCGGCAATAACGAGCGCTTCTTCAATTCTTTTATACAGTATTAATACGATGTTACTGGAGCAGGGGATAAGCCCCGTGTTTGAAAGCACGCCCTCGGTTTCATCAATGATCGCTCTTTGTCGAGCCAGCTCTGTGCGCCTTTCAGCTTCAACACGGGCTTTTTGTTGTTGAATGATGCTAATGCCGATAATAAGGAGTAGCAATACACCGATCAAAACAAAGACGGAAACGATTATCATAAAGGGTCCAGATATTTTTTAATGCTTTTAATGCTACTATAAATCAACATTCTAGGATAGTAATCTTCATCATGGTTTGATGATTATCAGTTCGCAGAGTTTGACAATTGTGCTATATTCCATTTGATTAAATTATTTCGTTGTACTATAACGAATAATTATACTTAAATGTGTCATTGCTTATCTATTCAAAGATCTGTAAGCCTACCAAAGAGAAGGACTAAAGATGAAGTTGCAGCAACTTAGATATATTGCAGAGGTGGTTAACCATAACCTCAACGTTTCTGCGACCGCAGAGAACCTCTATACTTCTCAACCGGGTATTAGTAAACAAGTGCGTATGCTTGAAGATGAACTCGGTATTCAGATTTTTGGACGTAGCGGTAAACATCTCACCCATGTCACTCCTGCTGGCCTGCAAGTGATTAGTATTGCAAATGACATCTTGGGCAAAGTAGAAAGTATTAAAAAAGTGGCTGAAGAGTACACTAAGCCCGATCAAGGTGAACTCAATATCGCAACGACTGATACGCAAGCACGTTATGCATTGCCGCATATTATTCAAGGCTTTATTGACCGGTATCCTAAAGTTAATTTGCATATGCATCAGGGGACACCATCGCAAATTAGTGAGTTAGCTGCTCGTGGCGATGCTGACTTTGCTATTGCAACGGAGGCTATGCACCTTTATAACGACTTAATTATGTTGCCGTGTTACCACTGGAACCGCTCTATTGTGGTGACTCGTGACCATCCACTGGCTTCACGAAGCCATATCAGCATTGAAGATCTTGGTCGATTCCCATTAGTCACTTATGTATTTGGTTTTGATCGCGCCTCAGAGATTGAAAAATCATTTAACCGCGCAGGATTAGAGCCAAGAGTAGTATTTAGTGCAACAAGTGCCGACGTGCTGAAAACCTACGTCAGACTTGGTCTAGGTGTAGGTGTTATCGCTTCCATGGCTATCGATGAGCATATGGACAAAGATTTGGTTGCAATCGATGCCAGCCATTTGTTTGCACATAGCACTACTAAAATTGGTTTCAGAAAGGGTAATTTCTTAAGAACTTACATGTACGATTTTATCGAAAATTTTGCACCGCACCTGACCCGTACTGTTGTGGAAAAGGCTGTTGCGTTAAGAGATGCTCAGCAAATTGAAGCGATGTTTGAAGATATTCAATTGCCGGTTAGATAGTCGCTATTAACTGGCAATAAAAAACCTCGCGAATGCGAGGTTTTTTTATGGAAAATTATAGGGTGTTTAACACTCTACGATATTCACAGCCAAACCGCCTTTTGCAGTTTCTTTATATTTACTACGCATATCTTTACCGGTATCCATCATGGTTTTGATGACTTTATCTAAAGACACCTTATGGTTACCGTCGCCGCGCATAGCCATACGTGAGGCGTTAATTGCTTTAACGGCCCCCATAGCATTACGTTCAATGCATGGAACTTGAACTAGGCCGCCTACAGGGTCACAGGTTAAGCCTAAATTATGCTCCATACCGATCTCGGCAGCATTCTCTACATGCTCAACCGTACCACCCATAATTTCAGTGAGTGCAGCCGCTGCCATCGAACAAGCAACGCCCACTTCGCCTTGGCAACCTACTTCAGCGCCAGAAATCGAGGCATTCTTCTTATACAGAATACCAATGGCAGCAGCAGTTAATAGATAACGGCAACACACATCCATGTCGACCTCTTGCACAAACATGTCGTAATAGCTTAATACCGCCGGAATAATGCCTGCAGCACCGTTAGTCGGTGCGGTAACAACACGGTCACCAGCAGCATTTTGCTCATTAACGGACAGTGCAAATAGGTCGACCCAGTCCATTGCAGTCAACGGATCGACAACACTTTTACCTTCTGCTTTTAGGCGGCGATAAAGTGACGGTGCACGGCGGCGCAATTTGAGACCACCGGGTAAAATCCCCTCTTTTTGATAACCGCGTTCAACACAGGTTTTCATGGTCTGCCAAATTTCCCACAGTTGCTGCTGTATAGCTTCTGTGTCTGCAATACTCAGTTCGTTGGCCATCATTAACGATGAGATACTAAAACCATGCTCAGTACACAACTCAAGTAGCTGCTGAGCAGAATCAAAATCATAAGGGGCTGACTTAATAGGCGCAGCAGGGGAGGCATCTTGCGCTTTAATTTCATCTTCATCTAAAATGAAACCGCCACCAACAGAGTAGTAGGTGCGCTCATAAATGCATTTTCCTTCAGCATAAGCATAAAGGGTCATTGCATTGGCATGAGCTGGCAGGCTTTTACGTCGATGGTATGTAATACCATTAGCGCGAGAAAATAGTACCTCACGACCATTGTTCAGTATTAGTTTTTCATCATTGCTGACGTTTTCTAGTATGGCGTCAATCTTATCGGTATCGACGGTATCAGGTGCTTCTCCCATCAAGCCGAGGATCACGGCTTTACCTGTACCGTGGCCTTTACCGGTCTGGCCTAACGAGCCGAAAAGCTCTGAACGCATCTCATCGGTAGCGTCATAAAGACCTTGTTTAGTCAGGTCTTCAATAAATATGTTACCCGCTTTCATCGGGCCTACAGTGTGTGAACTTGATGGGCCAATGCCTATCTTGAACATGTCGAATACACTAATCATGCTAAAACCTTTTTACTCTCGTTGTTATTGCTTTAGTTGTTATTGTTTTAACCAATTTGACTTAGACTATATGCTGCACGCGAATTGAGTTGATCGATGTTTATGTCGATTATTCGGCGTAAAAAACTTAAGCTTAATGCTAATCTTAGTCGCTTGCATTGATTGGTGTAAAAAGTATCCCATACTTTAGCGTTATATCTAGCATTAGATTTTTTGCACTGACGATAAAAGCATTAGATAAACTAATTTTATTATTTGGATTTTAGTTTTCGGGTTATGGTTTGGCTGTTTTATTATTTTCTATATTAAATAACGACTTAATGTTGTTTTTTATCTTTCAAGCAGTTTTTTTAGCCCCGCTATTCTTTATATGTATTACTAACGATAATTATTTTGAGGTTATATGAGTTATTTGATGTTAGATGTTGAATCAACAATTTTGAGCGATGCAGAGCGAGAGCAGTTGTCCCACCCAATGATTGGTGGGCTTATCTTGTTTAGCCGAAATTACGCTAACCGCAGCCAACTTATACAGCTTGTTCAGTCAATAAGAGCCGTTCGTGCTGACATCTTAATTGCCGTCGACCAAGAGGGCGGTCGAGTGCAGCGTTTTAGAGATGACTTTACTGTTTTGCCTGCGATGGGAGATATATTGCCAGCAGCGCAAGGAGATCTGACTTTAGCTAAGTCTTGGGCTACTGAGCTTGGCTTTTTAATGGCAATAGAGTTGTTAGCTGTTGATATTGATTTGAGCTTTGCACCAGTACTTGATCTTAATGGCATTAGCCAAGTGATTGGCAAACGCAGCTTTAGTTGTGATAAAGCTGAAGTCGAACAGCTAGCGACAGCATTTATAAAAGGCATGCAACAAGCTGGCATGGCCAGTGTGGGCAAACATTTTCCTGGACACGGCAGTGTTGAGGCTGATTCTCATGTTGCCAAGCCCGTTGATTTAAGAAGTAAAGAACAGATATTTGCTAATGATATTCAACCTTTCAAGCAGCTTATCGCTAAAGAAAGGTTACAAGGGATCATGCCTGCGCATGTTATCTACCCCAATGTAGATGCTAATCCTGCAGGCTTTTCCCCCTATTGGCTACAAGATGTTCTGCGTAAAGAATTAGGTTTTAACGGGGTAATTTTTTCAGATGATCTTGGAATGAAAGGTGCGGCTGTTGCTGGCGGTTATTGTGAGCGAGCACAAGCGGCTATCGATGCCGGCTGTAACATGGTTTTGGTATGTAACGACAGTGTCGGTGCCACTGAAGTACTGCATGGCGTTAATTGGCCAGTAGCTGAACAACAAGTCACGGCCAATCTGCTAAAACCTGATTTTGCGATGGTGGCTAATGCGCTACAAAATAGTGACCGTTGGGAAAAAGCTAAAGTGATAGCGGCTCAAATTTTAGAAAATTGATTTAGCGCAACGAATTATCCTACTTAGCTTGGTAGGTTAACTATCATTAGTACACTCGCATAAACAATGGAGCCATATATGATCCTGTATTTACATGGATTTGATGCTACTAGTCCAGGTAATCACGACAAAATGCGCCAATTGCAGTTTATTGACGAAGACGTACGCTTGGTGAGCTACAGTACCCAGCATCCTAAAAACGATATGCAGTATTTACTTAATGAAGTGAGCAAGCATATTTCAGCCTCTGATGATAAGTCACCATTGATTATTGGTGTTGGTTTAGGGGCTTTTTGGGCTGAGAGGATTGGTTTCTTAAATAGCATAAAGTCAGTGTTGATTAATCCTAATTTGGCGCCTCAGCATAATATGAGCGACAAAATTGACCGTCCCGAAGAGTATGCCGATATCACCAGTAAATGCGTCAACGATTTCCGTGGTCTTAATCGCGATAAAGCGCTTTGTATTTTGGCGCGAAATGATGAGGTTAATAACAATGTTGAAGTCGCAGACTGTTTGCAAAATTACTACAGTGTTGTGTGGGATGAAGAGCAGAGTCATAAATTCAGTTCACTGGCGACTCAGCTAAATAGGATTAAGGCCTTTAAGTCTGCTTAAATCAAATTTTGTCGTCAGTTTCTAGCCCGCTAAAGACAGTCATCTTCAGTGGGCTTTTTATTGCATCAAACACTTTGCTCATTTGGCTCGTATGCGCTAAGTTGTTAAAAGTAGTCGAAGTAATGCGTTGATAAAATATTTACTTCTTCAAAGGACGATTTACACAGGTGGGTGCTAACTATGAAGCGTGTCATCATTAAGATCACTGGAAAGGTTCAAGGTGTCTCTTTTCGTCAAAGTACGCTGGCGCAAGCTACGGCGCTAGGTCTAACCGGTTATGTGAGTAACCTGACTGATGGTTCGGTGCAAGTGCTTGCTCAGGGGAGTTATCCAGCGGTAGACAAATTGATTAGTTGGTGTGAAACCGGCGCGCCGATGGCAAGTGTTGATAATGTTTATGTTGAAGATGACGAGGCAGACGATATCTACCTCGACTTTTCAATTGTACAGCTCTAGCTTCAGTGACTAGTTTAAAAGCAAGGCTTCTGTGTTGGCGTTGCTAATATACTCACTCTCTTCTTTAGTGCTTTTGGCTGTAGGATGCTCCATTTTTCTGATCTGAATGATCATCCCCATTTTAGGGTGGTCAAAATAGTGCACTTCATCACTTCTCACACGTCTATTTTGCTTCATCGGAATCGAGTATAAAAACGGACTGGTAACCGAGTCTATTTCTGGCTTTGAGTCTATACCTGTTGAAGCGGGATTATCATGATGCATTAAGGTTACGGTTTTTTCTCCCTCTTCACGCAGGTTAAATGCCGTTTCAATAAACAGGTAGTGTTCAAGGTAGATATTTAACGTCCCATCTAACTTCCACACAGGCTTTTGCGGCTCAGCTAAAAAACCACTACTCATAAAGTCAAACTGTGGCAGTCCATTGCTATCATCGCTGCTTTGCAACGGTTGGCCGTTTTGTTCGTACTCATTTGAGAAGTCATGGCCTGAGTATAACTTGATTGGAATTGCTCGATTTCTTGGCAACATCGATTGTTGCCATGTCATATGCATTAGGCTCTTATTGCCTTTCTCTCGCTTTAACGTTGCAATGATTTCTTTAAACTGGCTTTGACTTTCAGCCAGCAATACCGCGCCGTCTCCCAAATGTGCAGTTGCAGGTTCCGCTGCTGCAATGACCATCGGTATATCGGTTAAGGATTTTACTTGGTTGTTTGAGTTAAGCTGCTCGTTACAGTTAAGGCTATCGGTTGCCCAATCTGTTGAGGTACACCCGTTGAGCCCCATATTAACGGCTGTTAGATCAGTACTTACCATCGGAGTGATAAAGTCGACGGTTTTACGTTGACGAGGCTTAACGGCTTTATCTGACCATTGCTCAACTGTAGGAGAGTTATGCTCATACAGATAGATCTCAACCTCAAACCAACGCTCTTCTTGGGCGATAGCTGTGGTTGACAGGCTCGAAAGCAGACTTGCTGCTAGTGCAAGTATCAATTTATGTGTAGAAAGTCTAAACACGTTTATTCTCCAATGCGATGTTGAGACAACTGTTCAATTAACAGTTTAATGAGTGCAAGCCTGTCTTTGGCTGATTCAGATGGCATAGCAAACTTTAGCTTATTCGGGCCATCCATTCGATATACTTGTGGTTGGTTCTGTAATAAACCAATAATAAAACTCGGATCGACCTTGTTATCATCGCCAAATTCTATGCTACCACCTTTTGCATGCATCTCGATCTTTCTTAGCCCCAGTTGTGTGGCCAGATGCTTATAGAGCGTCAGCTCCATGAGGTTTTTGGTCGGTTCGGGTAACATACCGAAACGATCGATTAGCTCGACTTTTAATTCATCGACAGCTTTTTCTGATTTACAATTAGCAATGCGTTTATACAGCGACAAGCGCATGTTGACATCACTAACATAATCGTCAGGCAGTAGGGCGGGGATCCGCAAATCAATTTCACTTTGCTGCCGCATCATTTGATCAAGTGAAGGCTCTTTGCCCTCTTTAAGCAGTTTAACGGCATCTTCAAGCATCTCCATATAAAGGGTAAACCCTATCTTGGAAATATGACCACTTTGCTCATCGCCAAGCAGTTCACCGGCACCTCGAATCTCTAAATCTTGGGTTGCCAGCATAAAGCCTGCACCGAGATCTTCTAAAGCGCCAATGGCTTCGAGTCGCTTACGGGCATCTTTGGTCATGCGTTTTGGATGTGGTGTCATTAAATAAGCATAAGCTTGGTGATGAGAGCGACCGACGCGGCCTCGCAATTGATGCAATTGCGCTAAACCAAATTTGTCAGCTCGCTCTATGACGATGGTATTGGCCGATGGAACATCAATTCCGGTTTCAATAATGGTGGTGCAGACCAGTACATTAAAGCGCTGATGATAAAAATCAGACATCACACGCTCAAGTTCACGCTCACGCATCTGGCCGTGGGCTGTCACCACTCGCGCTTCGGGTAGCAACTCACTTATTTCAGCCGCACGTTTCTCAATGGTTTCAACGCTGTTATGCAAGAAGTAAACTTGGCCGCCACGTAATATTTCACGCAGTAGTGCTTCTCGAATCGTGGCGTCGTCATACTCTCGGACAAAGGTTTTCACTGCCAATCGTTTAGCTGGTGGGGTGGCGATAATTGAGAGATCGCGCATACCCGACATGGCCATGTTTAATGTTCGTGGAATAGGCGTGGCTGTGAGGGTTAAAATATCCACGTTTGCCCGCAGCGCTTTAATTTTCTCTTTTTGACGGACACCAAAACGGTGCTCTTCATCAATGACCAGTAAGCCTAAGTTTTCGAATTTAGCTTCTGACTGCAACAGCTTATGAGTACCGATCACAATATCGACTTTGCCTTCGGTGAGCTCTTTCATTACTTGAGTTTGCTCTTTGGCCGTTTTGAAGCGTGACATTACCTCTATTTTAAATGGCCAATCGGCAAAACGGTCTTGAAAATTTTCAAAATGCTGCTGCGCAAGCAGGGTGGTCGGCACTAATATCGCCACTTGCTTGCCGTCGTTAACAGCCACAAAAGCGGCGCGCATGGCCACTTCGGTTTTACCAAAACCAACGTCGCCACAGACGAGTCTGTCCATTGCCATTGGGGTGCGCATATCATCAAGTACAGCGGTAATTGCTGTTTCTTGGTCGACGGTTTCTTCAAACGGAAAAGTACTGGCAAACTGGGCGTATTCTTGTTGATCTATTTTACAAGCATCGCCCGGGCGTGACTGTCTGCGAGCATAAACATCGAGCAGCTCTGCGGCAACATCACGGATCTTTTCAATCGCTTTGCGTTTTGCCTTTGCCCAGGTTTCATTGCCGAGCTTATTTAGATTCGCCTCTTCATCAGGGCCAACACTGTAACGGCTGATCAGGTGCAGCGAAGAAACGGGCACATAAAGCTTGTCGCCACCTGAGTATTCAAGCACCAGGTATTCGGCAACAAGTCCGCCCGTATCGAGTGTTTCTAAACCTAGATAACGGGCAACCCCGTGTTCAAGGTGGACAATTGGTTGGCCTACCTTTAACTCTGCGAGGTTTTTTACTAATGCGTCACTGCTTATTTGGCGCTGTTTATCTCGGCGGCGTCGCTGTGAAATACGCTGGCCAAATAGTTCGGTTTCGCAGATAAGGCTGAATTTGCCACCAGTCTTTTTCTCAATGATACAACCTTGAGAAAGCGGCGAGACAATTAGCCCTAGTTTGGTTTTGCTGGCGGCAAATTCATTAAAGTGGCTAAACAGTTTTGGTTTAACACCTATTTTGCCCAGTAGCTCAACCAGTGCTTCACGACGGCCTTCAGATTCGGCACTGAATAATAACCTATCGCCTATAGCGGCATACTCTTCAAGGAGAGAGAGAGGTTGCTTGAGTTTATGGTTTGCCGTCAGATCCGGTAATTTAACGGCTTTGGCCTCAATAGCCGTACCAGAGTATGGCGGTGTCTTTAACTGGAATCGAGGTAAGGCTTTAAAAGCAGCAAAGATCTGCTCGGTTAATAGGTATAATTCCTGCGGAGCCAATAGTGGTCTGAGTGGATCAACACGTCTATCTTCATAGCGGGTTTCAACTTCATGCAGGTGAGCTTGGCTGGCAGCTTCAATATCACCAAGAGTGACTAGTTGCGTTTTTGCCGGCAGATAATCAAACAGACTAGCTGTTTCATCAAAAAACAGCGGCAGGTAGTTTTCAATTCCCGCTGGCATGGTCTTCTTACTGACCATTTGGTAGATAGAGCCCGGCTCTTTGACTAATACCTCAAAGCGGCGACGGTAACGTTGCCTAAAACCTTCTATTGCGGCGTCATCTGTGGGGAACTCTTTGGCGGGCAATAACCTAATTGATGCTATTTCTTGACTCGATCGTTGAGTTTCCGGATCAAAGTGTCGAATCGACTCGACTTCGTCATCGAATAATTCAATACGAAACGGCTGATTTGAACCCATAGGGAAAATATCGATAATTGAGCCACGTACTGCAAACTCCCCGTGCTCATAGACTTGCTCGACACTGTGATAGCCAGTATTTATCAGCTGTTCTCTAACATCGTGCAGTTGATAGTTATCACCCTTTTCTAAAATCAGTACATTGCCACTTAAAAATGATTGAGGCGGCAGCTTGACCATTAAGGTACTGATAGGAACGATAACCACACTTTGTTGCGCTTGCGGTATCCTAGACAAAGCTTCAAGACGTTGAGAGACCAAATCTTGATGCGGCGAGAAGCTGTCATAGGGCAGGGTTTCTCGGTCAGGGAATAACCATATCGACATAGCCGTTTCGCTAAGCAAATAGCTTAACTCTGTTTCCAGCGCGATAGCACTTGGAGTATCGGCTGTGACAACAAGGGTAACACCTTGATGTTGCTTTGCGATATTCGCGATAGTTAGCGCTTGGGCAGCGCCACCAATAGTACACAGCGTTTGTGCTAAGTTAGCACTCTTGACCGCTGGTGGAGTCAATACAGAAAAGGCATTCATCAAGGCGAGGGAAACGTGTCCAATAACAGCAAAGTTGCTTGGTATTGTAGTGGCTTGCCGACGCTCTGACCAGCTAAAAGTAGTTTTATACTATGGTACTAGCTTTCGTAATTTCAGTTGTTTCTGTTGCAAACTTAAGCTTGCTTTGACCAACTGCTCAACATCAGCATCTTGAATGACGCAAAATGCTAGCTGAACACTAAAGCTCTGAGGTGAATTATCATCTTCATTTTTAATGAGCGAGCAACTTTGAACGTTAGCAAAACAGATTAACGCTACCAACTCCTCTTTAATGTGCAAACTGACCTTAAAGTCACTGCCAAGGGGGAGCTCTTTACTGGTAGTGATGGTAATCGAACTGCCGCCGAAATGACTGCCAGCATAACGCTCACCGTCATATTCCTCTTTACCAATTACATGCTGCAACACCATATCAATTTTACGCGATTGCAATTTTAAGAACTCTACAACTGTTTTTGCATCATCATCAAGATGACGAAGTTGCAGCAAGCAATCAGATTCTAGTGATTTAATATCACTAATTAGCTGCAAACTCGGTGGTAACATCAGGCTAAGTTGCGCAATTGTTGGTAGAGGCTGGTTATTGTCCCAAGCTTGTAAATAGGCATCAAATGGATGATTAATACTAAAATAGGCGCTAGAGTCGTTTAACAATGGTGTTGCCTCTTGTTTTTAGGGGGCGAATACCCCTATTATCGTGCGCATCTTTATGATTTAGCAAGGTTAGAGATAACAATTACCTTGGCTTCGATGATGAGTAGAGTATTGCTGAGCAATATTGGTTGGGCTAATTGATGTGTTTATATCGATACTTCAACCTGATTGGCATCAGATTAGATTTGATTTTATTTGGAATTTTTAATGAATTTTTCATTATCTTTTTATATTGGTTACCGCTATTGGCGCGCAAGAAAGGCTAATGCCTTTGCCTCTTTTATTACCATATTCTCTGTGTCCGGCATTTTATTAGGTGTTGCAGCACTAATTGTAGTGAGCTCGGTGATGAATGGCCTTGAAGGGCAACTCAAAAAGCGTATTTTAGGCGCAGTACCGCAATTAACGGTGCATTCTGAAGTTGCATTAGATAATTGGCAGCAAGATGTCACTAAAATATCAGCATTAAAAGGTGTGCAAGGCGTTACGCCGAGTGTAACTACCCAGGCGATGTTGCAGTCGCCGTCTAATATTGGTGCAGCGCAAGTCTATGGCGTATACCCACAGCAGGAGCAAAAACTACTCAGCTTGACGCGTAATACTTATGCAGGTGATTTTGATGCGCTCGTTGCGGGGAAGTACCGTATTATCTTGGGCGCTGAACTGGCGCGTAAACTGGATGTAGTCGTCGGTAATAAAATTCGTGTATTGAGTGGCGATGGCGTGGTTTATACCCCATTAGGTCCAATTCCTAGTCAGCGAAAGTTTACTGTGGCGGGTATTTTTGAGATGGGTTCTCAAGTCGATGCGAGTGTCGCCTACATGCATCATGACGATGCACAGCGCTTGATGCGTCAAACTCCTGGACAAGTGAAACAACTGCGTGTTTATTTAGACGATCCGTTTAAGGCCTCTACCATCGCGCCAAGTGTGCAAGGTTATTTCTCCCATAAAGTCACAACGACAGACTGGCATGATTCCTATGGGCACCTGTTTGGTGCGGTCAAAATGGAAAAGAATATGATGTCTTTAATGTTGAGCCTGATTATCGCTGTCGCAGCATTTAATATTGTTTCGGCTTTAGTGATGATGGTGGTTGATAAAACCACCGATGTGGCAGTGTTAAAAACGCAAGGATTAACAACCTCAAGTGTGATGGGTATTTTTATGATCCAAGGATCATTAAATGCCATCATTGGCCTGCTTACCGGCGTGGCTGCGGGTGTGCTGCTGACGCTTAATTTAAATGAAATCACCAATGTATTGGGGATTTCCATTCTTGGTGCTGGACAGAACCTGCCGGTACAACTCGAGTTAAACCAACTCAGTTGGATAGTGATAGGTACGCTTATCATGACTTTATTAGCCACCATTTACCCGGCCTTAAGAGCTGCCAATGTTCAGCCAGCGAGCACCCTTAGACATGAATAGTGAGTCAACAATGAATTCAGAATTATTGCTACAAGTTAGCAATGTCAGTAAGCACTACACTGATGGTGCGGTTGAAACTCAAGTGTTACATAGCGTTAATATTGAGGTTTACAAAGGTGAGCAACTGGCGATAGTAGGAAGCTCTGGCTCCGGTAAGAGTACATTACTGCATATTATGGGCACACTGGATAAGCCCAGCAGTGGCAGCGTGGTCATGCTCGATGAAGATCTTTATAAACTATCGAGTAAACGTCAAGCTCACGTGCGCAATAGTAATATTGGTTTTATCTATCAGTTCCATCATCTATTGCCTGAATTTAGCGCTTTGGAAAATGTCTCGATGCCGGCACTTATTCAAGGTAAAAAGCGTAAAGAGGTAGAGAGTAAAGCCACAGCATTACTAGAAAGAGTTGGCCTTGGACATCGTTTAGCACATACGCCCGCAGAAATGTCGGGTGGTGAGCGTCAGCGAGTCGCCATTGCTCGTGCATTGATCAATGATCCCAAGTTGGTACTTGCCGATGAACCAACAGGGAACCTTGATGCCAATAGTGGAGAGGCTGTTTACGAATTGATTACCGAACTTGCTGCACAGTTAGGAACCGCATTTGTGGTGGTGACTCATGACCAAGACCTTGCCGCTAGAATGGACAGGCAACTGCATATGAAAGATGGCCATTTGGTGAATGCT
This sequence comes from Shewanella sp. c952, assembly GCF_019654975.1. Lineage (GTDB taxonomy): Bacteria > Pseudomonadota > Gammaproteobacteria > Enterobacterales > Shewanellaceae > Shewanella. The sequence continues at coordinate 223,032 of NZ_BPEW01000003.1, read as the reverse complement.
GAGGAGCTCGCTGGATGAAAAGCCTGTTAGCGATGCGGATTGGCTGGCGCTTTTATTTAGCGCGGCAGTCAAACCGCTTTATCAACTTTATTTCGTTTGCATCAACCGCGGGAATAGCGCTTGGTGTTGCAGTCTTAATCATCGCTTTATCGGCAATGAATGGTTTTGAAAAAGAGCTAGAAGATAGGCTGTTAGGTGTTGTCTCTCATGGTGAGTTAGCGGGGGTTAACGAACCAATACAAAATTGGCCGAGCATCATTGCTGATGCCAGTAAGGTGCCAGGGATCGTCGCCGCGGCTCCCTTTGTGCGGATGCAAGGTTTGATTCAAAAGCCTGGCGGGTTTCAAGGTTTGACGGTGCTTGGGATCGATGGAGAGCTTGAGGGTAAGGTCTCTAATATTCGCGACTTTATGTCTGAGCAGAGCTGGAACAGCCTGCAGGATGAAAGCAAAAATAATATAGTGCTTGGTAAAGGCTTAGCTGACAGTTTAGATGTAGCGGTAGGGCAATCCATTAGCCTATATATGCCCAATAACAGCAAACAAGCCCAGAATAAGATTGCTGCAGCTAAAAGCCAACGCTTTGTTGTTTCGGGTATTTTTGAGCTTGGTGGTGAGCTAGATACTTCCACTGCTTATGTGCCTATGGCTTTTGCCGCTGATCTACTTAAGCTAGGACAGGGGGTTTCCGGCATTAGGATCAAGGCCAGTAATGTATTTCAAGCGCCAATGTTGATCCGTGACCTAGGTTTTAGTCAACAGCAATATGTTTACATTACTGACTGGACACGAACTCAGGGACATCTGTATCAAGATATACAACTTGTCAGAATGGTGATGTATCTTGTGTTGGCATTAGTCATTGCAGTCGCTTGTTTTAATATTGTTTCTACTTTAGTGATGGCAGTACGAGATAAACAGTCTGAAATCGCTATTTTATTGACTATGGGCATGAAAAAAAGCGCGGTGATGCTAATCTTTATTGTGCAGGGCGCATTAAATGGTCTGCTAGGCTGTGTGATTGGTAGCGCTTTAGGCGTAACGGTTGCGTTTAACTTAAGTGATATTGCCGCCGGTATCGAATCTATATTAGGCATTCAGCTGTTGTCAGCAGATGTTTATTTTATCGATTTCTTGCCTTCGCAGTTGGTTGCTACTGATGTGATTATGGTTGTGTCATTGGCATTTGTGATGAGTTTAGTTGCCACACTTTATCCTGCGTGGAAGGCTAGTCAAACACCGCCAGCAAGCGCATTAGCAGGTAGGTGATGTCAGTTTTTCGGCTAAAGTACTAGTCGGAAATTAATCCTTTAGTATTAGAGTGGGCACAAGCGTGTTCACTCGCTATCTTCAGCCTATCTTTCCTAAACCTTCCGTAAACATTACCCTCTTTTTTGATGACGATAAATCCGCCAGAGCCCACCCCCAGCTTTAGACTCTTTTCATTAACTGGTGATTGAATTCGGCGGCGACGATGTTTATGATTCGATGCTCTCTACCAAATATCAATACACTGTCTAATCTCTATAATAATTGTGTATTGCCTAGTTTAAAAAGGAAAATCGATGAATGCTGCTGAACACTACCCAATAGGTACACCAGGCCAGAAATGGAATGATGCAGATAAGTCTGCTTGGCTTGCATTGCAGTCCGTTAAACGCTCTTATAAAGAGCAAGTGCTAACAAAGGTGTTGGCTTTGGGTGAAAAGTTCACGTTAGAACAATACGCTGCTTTGTCTGTTGATGAGGCCAAGTACCCTTTATACGCACTAAAAAGTAATAACTGGCAGACTGACAAACCGATTATTTTGGTAACGGGTGGCGTTCATGGTTACGAGACCAGCGGTGTACAAGGTGCAATTCGCTTTATGGAAACTAAAGCGCAAACTTATGCAGAGCATTTTAATATTGTGCTTATTCCCTGCGTAAGTCCTTGGGGTTATGAGACGATAAATCGCTGGAATCCCAGTGCTATTGACCCTAATCGTTCATTTTATGCTGATAGCCCCGCTGAGGAATCAGCGGCGTTATTAGCTTATCTTGCGCCCATTAATGAACAGATTTTTGCTCATATTGATCTGCACGAAACCACTGACACTGATAATAGTGAATTCAGACCTGCATTAGCTGCTCGCGATGCAAGCGTGCATGATAATTGGAATATTCCAGACGGTTTTTATCTGGTGGGTGATACCATCAATCCACAGGCTGATTTTCAAAAAGCCATTATTGCTGAAGTTGAGCGAGTGACTCATATTGCGCCAGCTGATGAAAGCGGCAAGCTAATTGGGGTTGAGCTTGCTCAATTTGGGGTGATCAATTATGCAACTAAGGCGTTGGGGTTATGTGCTGGCCTTAGCGGTGCTAAATATGTGACCACAACAGAAGTCTACCCAGACAGCCCATTGGTGGACGATGAAAACTGTATTATTGCCCAGGTAGCTGCGATAACGGGTGGTTTGGATTACCTACTGACCTTGTAACTTATCCCATTTAGCTGAACGTCGCCTCTAGTGTTAATAGGAGGCGATAGCAGCATTATTTTATGCTGTAACTCTAGCTTTCTTGATTTAATCCTTGTGCTTTAGGTCGGTTTGTTGACAGAAATCACTGGTGATTCTATCTCCGCTCAAAATAATTTGTAAAAAATTCCAACTCCAATTCAAACAATGAGCCTATTAATTAAGCGCTTGCTAAAGCATAGGTTGTGTTGTGCCGATTTTGTTTTAAACAATCATCATTAAATCATTCGCTTAACTGGTACTCCCGTACCTAAAATTTATCTTGATAGCTTATTTTCTAATCGTTAGGTTGGCGAAAGAGCTCAGATCTCTGGCCTCATAAAGAACATTCAGACTATAACAATAGAGATAAAAAAATGAAGATCTTAAAACAATTCACCTTACTGGTGTTGGTCGCAATAAGCCCCTTTGTACACAGTGCGACAGGGGTCGCTTTTATACATGGAACAGGCCATCAGACTGATGCGCTTAACGATTATTGGAGTTCAGAGTTTGTTGATACCGTTAGGCAAGGAATAACTGAGCCGGATAATTACGTCGTGATCAATTGTGACTTCGACCAATACATGTGGGAGCAAGCTGCTGCAGGCTGCTTAGCCCAGCAGTTATCGAGTTTCATCAGTGACAAGCAGATAGACTCATTGACAATGATCACTCATTCAAATGGTGGCAATGTGGTGCGCTGGCTTCTATCTAATCCGACTTGGGATAGCCGCTATCCAAATATTATTAATGTTACTAATCGAGTGGTTGCCTTAGCTCCCTCTAGTGGCGGCACGCCTTTGGCTGACGCGGTTAATCAGGGTAATGTTTTTGAAACTTCGCTGGGTTGGTTACTTGGTTATGGTAGTAATGCAGTTAAGCAGCAGCAAGTGAGCTGGATGGAGCATTACAACAATACTTGGCTACACGGTACAGCAGGTCGACCAGCGCTAAGTCGTCCTTTCGAAGTGGTTGTTGGCTCTGATGTCGATTCGGCAATTTGGGACGGTGACAGCTACTGCGCCGGCTATCAGTATCAAGTTGCTTTGGAAACCACACAAAACTGGCTAGATGATTGCTCTGATGGCTTCTTAGAGTGCAGCTCGCAAAGCGCTGCGGGAACGGTTTGGTTTACTGATAAACAGCGCACCGCTGGGCGAGAACCACTCAGTCATCAGCAAAGCCGACGTGCTTGCTTTAACCTTCACCGTCTCATTCGCGATCATATCTAGGAGCCACCAATGAACAGATTAACAACCGCCATGGTGTCTATCACCGCTGGATTTATCCTTGCTGGCTGTCAAAGTGAAGAGCAACAAGACCCACAGCCAGAGCAGAGTATACTAATCGTGAGTAAACAGTTTTCGTTGGCAGCAGTTCAAGCTGGCGATATAACCGTTGGCAATATTCAGGCGCCTTCTTTGGATGCGATTAACAACAGTAAAGATCCGATTAGTTTTGTTAATTCAACACCCAGCCAACAAGCCTTAGTGTTACCACTATCAAATACTAGCAGCGAAAGTGATGAGTTTTGGATGACAGTCTCAGGTGCTGAACTTAACAAAGGCGTTAAGCTTGCGATAAGCCAACCTGCTAGCATTATCCGAGTTGCACCAAGAGCCAATAATCATTCTGGCGCCTTGATTCAAAGTAAGTCGATATCACCAGAACAACTTCGATTGCAAAAAGTGGGTGATAAAACAGATAGCAAAGTGTCTTATATACAATCGTTAACGGATGCTGATGCGCTTGCAACGGCAGGCCTTGATGACAACTCAAGTGCGTTGACGTTATCGAGCAGTGCAACGGCAGGAACCTATAAGCTAACAGTGGCGCAACCTCTGCCTAAAAGTGGCCAATACCTGCTGAACGTTAAAGAGAAGGGCTCACCCTATAAGCTAAAGCTGTCAGCTAACAATCGTATCTCTAGTGATAAGCCAAACGTGCCATTTACTTTGCAGTTAACTAATAGCCAAACAACGTTGCAACCACAAGCCAGTTTAAAGCATGCCGATGGCAATATTCAGACTTTGGCGGTAGAGCAGATAAATGGGCAGTGGCAGGCTAAGCTGCCGACTGTATCGAATATGCCTTCGAGCAATGCTGGTTTGAGTGAGATCCAAGTCAATGTGCAAACTCAAGTAAATGGTCAAGCGGTCTATAGAACGGTCAAAACGGCTTTTAAGCAGTATGTTGCCAGCGCGAAACTAAGCAGTAACGTTGCGAGTCAGTGGCAAGCAGGGTTGCCGTCGCAGCTCACTTTTGCTGTTGAGCTACAACAGGAGGGTCGTTTTGGCGTCAATGCAGCATTAACGGGCACAGACTCTGTGGGCAATGACGTACTCATCTTGACCAGCCAATCAGCAGCTTGGTTAACGACAGAATCATCGACAATATCACTTGATTTAAATACTGATGCTATTAAAAACTCAGGGCTTAAAGCACCCTTTAAACTCAAAGCGTTGGAGTTTGTAGATCAAGGACAGATGGTAAGGCTAAGTTATCAGCAACAAGCATTAACCATGAGTCTGTAGTCAATTAAACATTAAAAATAAGCGCGCCTAATCAGGCGCGCTTTTTCTTTGCGCTTGATAGCCATATTCTTATGATAATCTAGGCAGGCAATTACTATATTTATCGCTTAGTTTGTACAACTACATGTTTAAAAATACATTTATACAAATAAGAGTACTTCAATGACCGATCACAGATATACCATTATCGAGCAGGTAGCTACTGCCGAAGATTTCGTTCGCCTTCGCATCATTACAGGCTTAACGCCTAGGCCATTAGAGGCTGCAAAAAAGGCGTTGCCTAATAGCGTTTATGGCGTGCATATCTGTGTTGCTGAGCAAACCATTGCGATGGGCCGCGTTGTGGGTGATGGAGCGTTAAATTTTGATATTGTCGATGTTGCTGTCGATCCTGACTACCAAGGGCAGGGCTTTGGTCGACTTATCATGCAAAGCATTATGGATTACCTCGAAAATACAGCCTTTAAAGGTGCTTACATTACCTTAATGGCGGATGTACCTGAGCTATACACAAAGTTTGGATTTAAGTTAAGCCGGCCAGCAAGCGAAGGTATGTATATTATTAAGTAATCTCAGCCGGCTAATCTCGAACACTCACTGACTCTTGTAATAATTGGTACAAATATTTAGCTGCAGGCCCAGATTTTGCGCCTTTCGGCAGCGTAATATGCAGCGGCACTTGATACTGCTGCGCATGTTCAACTTGTAGCACGACAACATTGTTGTCAGTAAATTTTTCGATAATATGCATTGGTAAACGGCAATAACCCAGTCCTTGTTGCATTGCATGCACTGCATGGTCGAAATTATCAACCGTGATCCGTTGATTTGATTTTAACCAACCTACATCTTGTTTACTGTTAATGCCTAGATCTCGCACCACTATCTGCCTATTGCTACTTAGATCTGCCAAACAAGGCTTAGGCTTTGATGCTAAAGGATGGCATGTTGCCACGACCGGCAACATGCTGACGACCCCAAAAGCTTCAGATGGATGATTGGTGATAGGCAGAGTAATAATTGAAATATCAGCAGTTTCACGATTGACCATCTCTTGGGTTTTTGACAATGAGGTTTCTACAACTTGTACTGAAGTTGTGTGGTTTTGCTTAAAAAATAAAGCCATCGGTTCATATAGCCACTGGCGGTCACAAAGGTGATCGATTGCAATCGTTAATTCAGACTCAACCCCTTGAACCAATTGATTACTAATCTCTTCCAGCGCTTTAGCTTGTTCTAACATTGTCTGGGCGCGGCGCAACAGTGACTTTCCATCGTCGGTGAGTATTGCACGGCGCTTTTCAACCTTTAGCAATGGCACGCCAAGTTGTTCTTCTAACTTTCTGACAGCATAAATCAGCGTAGTGTGGCTTTTGTTTAAAGCTACTGCTGCAGCTTGAATGCTGCCAGCTCTATCTATTTCAAATAATGTGAGCCATTGCTCTAAGGTTGTTTTTAATCTCATGGTCTAATTTACCTACATTAAATGGCAGTATTATGAACTTTTCTGTCTGGATTTTATAAGTAAGATGGTTGGTATCGCAAGTATTGCTGAGCAGATAGTGACTTATCAGCGTAGCGAACTTGTCATTTACTACTATTTTTGGAGACAAATTATGAATACATTACTACAAGTCGATTTTGATTATAGCGGCCCATTTGACAGTGAGATGGCGAGCATGCTTAAAGCGCTAGCCGAATCTATTAACCATGAGCCTGGGTTGATTTGGAAAATATGGACTGAAAGTGAAACAGAACATTTGGGCGGTGGTATCTACTTATTTGAAGATGAGAAGTCAGCCAGTGCATATCTAACAATGCACTCAGCACGACTGAGTAAAATGGGCATTGAAAATATTCGGGGTCGGATCTTCGCAGTGAATACCGCGCTTTCTGCGATTAATAATGGTCCAATCGGATAAAATAGCTAAGGAGCAAAGGTTATGAATAATAGTCAAATTTTAACTTTACATGCTGTGATTTACGCGCTGTTTGCCTTGGTATTGTTTTTTATCCCAACACAAATTTGGCCAATTTACGGTGTAGAGATAAATGATCAGTACGCACTGTTTTTGTCACAGCATACGAGTATATTTTTAGCTGGTATTGCCGTTATCTGTTTTTTGCTTAAAGACATCGACAAGGGAACTTTGGCTAAAAAGCTATTTATCGCCTTATTCATTACCAATCTTATCGGCGTTGTGATCACTCTGAAGGCTGCGTTCACAGGCATTCTTGTTGGATTAGGTTGGAGTGATCCTGTGTTTTTCGCGTTTATGGCAGTGTTAAGCGTCAGACAGATGATGAAGCAGTAATCTTAGCAATAAAAAAGCAGCAACGTCTTGGTTGCTGCTCTGAGTTGTTAGCGCTGTTTCTATTCACATTCTGAAGCTATTACCGCTTTTATGCCGTGCGAGTGAACCTTGATGCATAAACCGTCTTTTTTAAAGGCGATGGTTGGATTAGCTAAGCGCTCTTTATCTCCTTTGGGTGAACTCATTTTCACCTTTACTTCGGTCTCACCTGCCAGTACCGGCTTGAGATTTGGTAGTGCTGCTAACAGATCTTGGCTGAGAGTTTCACACTCTTGAGCAGCTGATTTTAAAACTAACTCAATATGTTCCCAACCTTCTGCCGGGTATGACTTTTCTCCAGGGAAGGGCAGTTCGACACATTCGATAGTCATGTCACCAAGTCGCAAAGGCTGGTTTAGCTCAATAATTAAAATAGGACGGCCGTTGATCATGTTGTTCGAGATGATTGTGCCATGTTCTGCAAACTCAAGTTGTAACTGCTGCGCAGCTTGGGTGCTATTGACTCGCAGCGCAGTATGATCGCATTCAAGTGCCAGTTTATCCAAGCCAAGCTCGCTCATAAACTGAATAATAGATTGGCTAAAGACTGGCCAACTGCTGGCTAGTTGTTCATAGGTCATTAATTTTTCTCTGCTGGAGCCCGCTTTTAAACGGGCCTACTTTTTTGATTTAAAGTTTTTATTTCAAGAGGTGTGGAGCGTTATGGCCAGATCTCGATTGGGGTGCCTTCATCAATCGCGCGCCAAAGCTCATCCATCTCAGCATTGGTTACGGCTATACAGCCGTCAGTCCAATTGTACTGCTGAGCCTCTATTGGGCTCAGGCTGGAATTAGGGTTTTCACCATGGATCATGATTTGACCACCGGGCTCTATGCCAAGTGCATTGGCGCGTAAGCGATCTTCATCATTAGGGTAGGAGATGTGAATAGAACGGTAATAAGCACTGTCTGACTTTTTATAGTCCAGTAAGTAACGTCCTTCAGGGGTGCGTTGATCGCCTTCTGTGAGTTTATGGCCAACCGGGTTATCACCCATGGCAATGCGGTAAGACTTTAACACTTTGCCTTCGCGTAGCAGCGACAAACTTGATTCTGATTTGGTGACGACAACCAAATCAGCTTTACCACTGGCATGAGCTAAGTTCGTTTGGAAAACGCTTAGTACCAGCATTAATGAAACAATTGTTGAGAAGAAAACCCGCATTTACAACCCTGAGCCTAATGCCCTTAGCATGTAGAAATTAGGCCTATGTTACCTCAAAATCTGGTGATTGTTGACGTACAAGCTTAAGATTATTTTTGAGCTCTGCTTGTTTGCGTGTCACACTATTCATACCACCTAATTTAATACCTTGATAATTCAGCTTATGTCAGATGAATTATCAAGCGGCTTCACAGCAAGGAACGGCGCTATAGATGGCTACAGAAACCGACTCGGAAAGCTTATTTAAACTTAAACTTCGCCGAATAATCTTTGGTACAGACACTCCTGCAGGTCGCTTCTTCGATATCAGTTTAATCGTTTGTATTATTCTAAGCGTCATGTTGGTCTTTTTAGATACTGTTGCCCACATTCATCAGCAGTACGGTGAAATCATCGTTGTATTAGAGTGGTGCTTCACCATTATATTTACTGTGGAATACCTACTGCGCTTATATTGCTCAGCGAAACCGCTGGAATATGCTAAGAGTTTTTATGGGGTGGTCGATCTGCTTTCAGTGCTGCCTACATATTTGGCTTTAGTATTCCCAGGCGCCAATTTTACTATGGTGATCAGGGTATTAAGGCTATTTAGGATCTTTAGAGTCTTCAAGTTGTTACGCTATTTAAGCGAAGGAAATCTGTTGCTTCGAGCGATGATGCAATCGAGCCGAAAAGTATTTATCTTTTTCTTTTCAGTCAGTTTAATCGTCGTGGTGTTAAGCTCTATTATGTATGTTGTAGAAGGGCCTAATAATGGTTTCTCATCAATCCCTAAGTCTATCTACTGGACGATAGTGACGATTACGACTGTAGGTTATGGTGATATCACCCCCGGAACAAATTTAGGCCAAGCTATTGCCGCATTTACTATGTTGCTTGGCTATTCGATTATCGCTATTCCCACAGGCATTTTAACTGCTGAGATCTCACAAGAGATTGGCAAACACAAAGATTTACGTCGTTGTAGTAATTGCTTAAAAGTAGGTCATGAAACGAATGCGTTGTACTGTGATAAATGCGGTAGCGAACTAGAAGCCGACATTTAGTGCAGGCGAAATGGCTCAATGATTGAGTCATCCCTGTCTTTAAAATACTGCACATAGCGTCTAATGTGCAGTTTAGTTAGTCAAATGGATTAAGAGGTTTTATGGCTGTTGCCAAGTTTGTACAAGGATCGATACTGCGCCATATCTTGGTGATGAGTTCAACGGCCGCTGTAGGGATCTCAGCGCTATTTGTAGTTGACCTGCTAGATATCTTTTTCCTCAGTTTATTAGGTGAACAAGAGCTTGCCGCTGCTGTCGGTTATGCCGGCACTATCTCTTTTTTTACTACCTCGATTGGTATTGGTTTATCGATAGCGCTTGGTGCATTGGTATCACGCTCCATTGGTGCTAAAGAGGTAGAAAAAGCCAAGCGATTACTACTTAATAGCGCTGTGGTGACATTACTGATCAGTATTGTGGTCGCGGTTATTGTATTTTTGTTTATACCTGAGTTGTTATCGCTGGTGGGGGCTACAGGCAAAACCGCAGAGTTAGCGGCTGGTTATCTTTATATTTTAGTCCCTTCATTACCCCTTATTTGTTTGGCAATGGCACTGGGTAGTGCGCTGCGAGCGGTGGGTGATGCCAAACTTTCAATGGTATCAACATTGATTGGTGGCGGTGTTAATGCGGTTTTTGACCCTATATTTATCTTTATGTTTGCCATGGGGATTGAAGGGGCGGCAGTCGCTTCAGTATTGGCACGTCTAGCGGTATTTGTTGTGGCAGCCAGAGGAGTTATTGTTAAGCACAAACTGTTTGGCCGTTTTAACTTAGATCATTTCATCGCCGACTTAAACCCTATTTTTGCTATCGCGGGTCCTGCAATGTTAACCAATGTTGCGACCCCTATAGGTAATGCCGTAGTGACCCGTGCGATTGCTGATTTTGGTGATAGTTATGTTGCTGGTTGGGCAGTGCTTGGCCGTTTGATCCCAGTCTCTTTCGGTATGATATTCGCGCTTTCTGGCGCTGTTGGCCCTATTGTAGGCCAGAACTATGGTGCTCAGGAGTTTGGCCGAGTCAAAGAGTCACTAACCCGTGCGATTCAGTTCTGTAGTGTTTATGTGTTGGTGGTCTCGATTTTGCTATTTCTAACCCGAAACCAGATTGTAAGTGTGTTTGATATGCAGGGTGATGCTGCTGAGCTTATCTTGTTTTTCTGTAGTTATATTGCAGTGTTTTTCATCTTTTCGGGGATTCTGTTTGTTGCCAATGCCTCGTTTAACAATTTAGGAAAAGCTAAATATTCGACGCTGTTTAATGTAGGCAAAGCAACGGTTGGTACGATCCCATTTGTGTATTTTGGCGCGCAATGGGGCGGAGTATATGGCGTGCTAATTGGGCAAGCTATTGGCTCAATCATCTTTGGTGTGCTCGGTGTACTCATGGCTTATCGCTTAGTCGAGAAAGTTAGAGGTTTTGCGACGGTTCAGATGGTTACCGAACAGGGTCAACCGTTGCCAACAGCAACAACTGCTGATGAAATGAGTAGTGAATTTGATGAGGAGCTTAGTCTGAGTAGCCAAAATCCGATGTCGTCATCGTGTGCCAATATGGCGATGGTGACAGAGGAGCAGGATTGTGAAGCAAGTAATGAAATTGCTGAGCTTATTGGCGTTAAAGGCGAAGATTCGTCAACCAAGTAAGCCCAACAAATACGTTTAATTAGCTAGCAGGTGTGCTGTCTTTATCACTCGCTTGTGCATCAACGTCAGTTGCTGCATCGTTCTGATTAGCTAGCTCTTCTGCAGCAAGCTTTGCTTGTTGCTCTGCACGCTCAGCCTTAGATACGTATTTTTTGATCGTAGGTGGAGTGTGCTTATTAAGACGAGCTTTAGCACGCTTAGCCGACAATTTGATCATTTTCTGTTTTCTGTTCATGTGTTCTCTACGATAACGTCAATCTAAGATAAGTTTAGCGCAATAGGCGCTGAGCTTGAAATTGGAAGCGGATTTTACCCTAAAGCGCTCCGCGATGCCACTGTACTCATTTGATTTCAATTCGATGAGCTTTCACCTAATTGCAACTGCCTAATACACTCTACCCTTATGCTCGATTCAACAGCTTTAAAGAATCGTGACCGAGCTCGCTAGTTGTAGATTAAAGTTAACCTAGGGCAAGATTTATTGTTAGGCTCTTATTTTACCTATTGGTTTGAGGATAATATGCAAACTATCACCTTTTTTCAACGATTTGAATCAGACATTCTAGCGGGCAAAAAGACCATTACTTTGCGAGATCAGAGCGAGTCTTATTTTAAGGCCGGGCAAATAGTGCATGTGGCTAATTTGGAAACGAGCCACTGTTATGGTCAGCTTGAAATCTTGTCTGTTGCTTGGGTCAAGTTTGACGATCTTAATCAGCTTCATGCGGAGCAGGAGAATATGACGCTTGATGAGTTAAAAACCCTAATCAGAGAAATTTATCCTGAAATAGAGCAACTTTATCAAATCAATTTCAAACTGCTGTAGCAGTGATCCTTTCACTGCTATTCGAAAGCATGCTTTTCGAATAACGATAAACCATGCAAAAGCTGTACTGAGCAAGTAGACTTAGTGTTATTCAAGTGAATAACACTAAGTCTACTGTGATGACAGAACCAACAAATCAAACTGAAGCCGCCAATCAAGTTCGAGAAGCGCTTCTTTGCGCTGCTCGCAGCTGTTTTATCTCCTCGAATTACGACAAGGTCAGTATTCGCCAAATTGCCAATGAAGCAGGCGTGAATATGGCGATGATCCGTTACTATTTTGGTAATAAAATCGGTTTGTTCGAAGCGATGATGATAGAGCATTTGAAGCCGGTATTAGCGCGAAGCAAATTGATGCGCACAGCTGACACAAAGTCGATAATGGCAGATATTATTAACGACTTTCATCAATCTATGAGTGCTACACCGGACTTCCCGCGCTTTTTGTTTCGCTTGATGAATTCTGAAGGCTCGACTGAAGCCAAAGCGGTGGTATTTAAACTCTTTACCCCTTTGGCTAACTTGATCCCGATGCCTAAACCATTACTCGAAAAATGTACCGGCACCGACCCCATGTTAGTCAAAATGTCTATGATGAGCTTGATGGTGTTCCCTTACATCATTCCAGCGCCAATGGCTGAGTTGCATGGCTTTAAACTCGACAGCGATTTTTACACTAAATTGACGCAACACAACATAAAACTGCTAGAGCAAGGGTTATTTGGAGAGCAAGACTGATGGACATGATTAAAGGTAAGCGTTGGTATTTTTTCCCTGCAATGGCAGTCGGCGTGGTCACTCTATTTGCGGTGATATCATTTAAGGGGCATCCGCCGCTAGAAGAGATGTCTGAGCAGAGTAAGTTAGTTGATGTTGTTCCACTCAATCAAAGCTCGGTAATCGCGCAGGTTGATGCATTTGGCCGTGTTGCGCCTAAAGTTCAATGGCAATTACTCCCTGAAGTGGGTGGTAAAATTATTTACAAACACCCAGATTTAGCCGTCGGGAAAATGCTACCGGAAGGCACGCTGTTATTATCAATTGATCCACTTGATTATCAAATTCGTCTCGCCCAAGCACAGGCTGATAGAAAAGCGCTTGAAGGGCAACTGCAAGGTAAAGCACTGCAGCTGGAAAATCTTAAGTTGTCGCTCGATATTGAGACTAACCGCTATGAATTGGTTAAGTCTGATCTAAAGCGCAAAGAGACGTTACGAACAAAAAACCTTATCTCCCAGTCAGAGCTTGATGGTGAACGTCAAAATGTATTGGCGCAGAAACAGAAGATCCAAGATCTCAATAACAGTCTCAATCTAATGCCGAACGAGACTGATGTGTTGCAGGCCCAGTTATTACAAGCTGTTTCTCGGGAAGAAGAAGCGCAAAGCCAACTCGATAAAACTGAGATCCGCCAACCATTTGAAGGACGAGTATCTGAAGTCAACGTTGAAAATAATCAAGTGGTGGCACCACAACAAGTGCTAGCAAGAATTAACGGCACAGAAGTCATGGAAGTGGAAGCACAGTTATCTTTAGCTGATCTGATGACCTTAATGAAAACCGTCGATAAGCCAGCTATTTTTGACAAGCAACTGCCCAACGCAGAAGCTCTCGGTTTAACCGCTGAAATAACCCTGAAAAGTGCAGCATATGTGTTTAAGTGGCCAGCTAAAATAAGCCGTATAGGTGAAACCGTTGATCCAACTCTGGCGACTGTGAGCGTGGTACTGCAGGTCGAGCAGCAATATCGTGAACTTAAAATCGGTCAGGCACCACCGTTAGTGAACGGTATGTTTGTCAGTGCTCGTATTAAGGGTAATGCTAAAGATTACTGGATGGTGCCAGAGCGTGCACTTCATGGCGATAAGTTGTATCTGATGGACAGTGACAATAGCTTGCAGCTCATCAAGGTACAGGTGCTGTTTCGCCAAGAGGGTCAAGCAGCAGTGCAGGGCGAGCTTTATGACAATATGCAATTGGTATTAACCGATATCATTCCAGCAGTCACTGGCATGGCTTTACGTCGTCAAAGCGATAGCGCTGATGCTTCCAGTGATAATGAGGGGCTAGTACAGTGATCGCCTTTTTCGTTCGTCATCCTACAGCGACACATCTATTGATGTTGGCGTTAATTGTTCTGGGTATCAAAGCATTACCTGAGCTTAAGCGGGAAACCTTTCCTGAGTTTTCACCAAGCTATATTAGTGCTCGGGTGGTATTGCCTGGCGCGTCACCGCAAGATGTTGAAGAGAACCTTTGTTTACGTATGGAAGATGCTGTTGATAGCTTAGGCAGCATAATCGAAACCAAATGTGATGCGCTCGAGGGCGTGGCACAGATGACGCTTAAGCTCGATGATAAAGCGGATCTGGGACGAAACCTTGTCGACGTGCAGACTAAAATCTCTGCTATTAAAGATTTCCCTGCTGAAATTGAGCCTCCTATTGTTGAGGAGTTAGATTTTAGTGAACCGATCATCGATATCGCACTATCGGCAGCAACCAGCAAACCAGAACTCAAAGCCTATGCGGAAGATTTTAAACGACGCTTAAAGCTTGATACTAGCATTCGTCAGGTAGAGATCGCAGGCTTTTCTCAACATCAATTGTTGGTAGAGATCTCGCTCGATGCTCTCAAACGTTTAGGCATGAGTGTGTCAGATGTTGCCACTCAGATTGAACAGCAAAATGTGCAGTTACCGAGTGGTACCTTGGAAACTGCCAGTAAGAATATCCTAATTCGATTTGATCAACGAGAAGTGGAAGCCGACAAGCTCGCCAATATCGTTATCCGCTCAAATGCAGAAGGTGGCGTGGTGCGCCTGCGTGATGTAGCTAAGTTGACCGATAGATTCGAGCTTGATGAAGACCATATTCGTTTCGATGGTGAACCCGCGGCGATATTAACGGTGTTTAAAAATAAATCTCAAGATTCTCTGCGCCTCAAAGAGGAAGTGATTGGGTTTTTAGATGCAGAAAAACTGCGTACACCCGATGGTGTGAGCATTAGCACCTCTAACGATATGAGCTCTCTGTTGTGGGATCGATTAACCATGCTAATAAAGAATGGTTGGCAAGGGGTGTTACTCGTATTTCTTTGTATGTGGTTGTTCTTTAGTTTTCGGTACTCTTTTTGGGTTGCTATGGGCTTACCTGTTGCATTTATGGGTAGCTTGTTTTTTATGGCTCAAGTTGGCTTAACCATTAACATTATGACGTTAGTGGCATTTTTGATGGCTATCGGCATCATGATGGATGATGCGATTGTTATCGCAGAATCGATAGCCTCGCACATCGAGCGCGGCTTAGATAAAACAGAAGCGGTGATCCAAGGTGTTAAACGGGTGCTGCCCGGCGTCGTATCGTCCTTTTTAACCACGGTGTTTATTTTCTCCAGTATCGCCTTTATGGAAGGCGATATGGGTAAAGTGCTTAGGGTGGTGCCGCAAACCTTGCTGTTGATCTTAACCGTGAGTTTGGTTGAAGCCTTTTTGATATTACCCAATCACTTAGCCCATGCAGCTCAAGGCAAAGAGCGAAAAACCAGTCGCTTTAAAGCAGAATTTAATCGCCGCTTTGAACATTTTAGAACGGTCAATCTTGTTGCAGCAGTCGAGTGGGTGATTGCATGGCGTTACGCCTTTATGGGAGCCGTTATAAGCCTATTGCTGTTATCTGTGTCTCTTGCGGCTGGTGGCGTGGTTAAGTTTATTGGCTTTCCTGAACTCGATGGTGATGTGGTTGAAGCGCGGGTGATATTACCTCCTGGTTCGACTTTATCCCAAACAGAGCATGTCGTTGAAAAAATCGTTAATGCTGCTCAGTTACTTAATGATAAATACAGCAAAGATGAAGATGGTGAGCAGCTGATCCAACATATCACTGAGCGGTTTAATTTTAATGCCGATGCCAATGAGACAGGCGCTCATGTTGCTACGGTAAAAGTTGATCTGTTGAGTGCTGAAATACGGCAAACACTGCTTAATACTTTTATCCGTGAATGGGAGGAAACGGTTGGTGAACTGGTTGACCCTATTGCGATTGTGTACAAGCAGCCCTCTATGGGACCGGCTGGTCGGGCGATAGATATCCGCTTACGCGGTGATGACCTGCACCAATTGAAGGCGGCATCGATTGATGTTCAGCAGTATATCAGTGGCTTTAATGGTGTGTCTGGCGTGATGGACAGTATGCGTCCAGGTAAGTCTGAGATTTTGATGACCTTAAAACCAGGTGCAGAAGCCTATGGCGTTAACGGCATGATGTTAGCGAGCCAATTACGTGGAGCTTATTTCCACCAAACGGCAGATTACATTCAAGTAGGCCCTGAGAGTATTCAGATTGACGTGCAACTTGATAAAAGTGATGCGGCTAAGCTTGAGAATTTGGCTAACTTCCCAATAACCTTGGGCGCCTCTGGTGATCAAGTGCCATTGTCTGCGGTGGCTGATTTTTCTTGGCAACGTAATTACGTCAAAATCTCACGGCTTGATGGTATGCGTTTTGTCACCATTACTGGTGAAGTCGATACTCACTTAGCCAATGCAGGGGAAATTAATACTGCATTTAAAGAGGAACTGCTGCCTGATCTAATAAAGCGCTATCCAGGAGTGCGAGTCAGCTTTGAAGGTGAGGTCAAAGAGAATGCAACGACTCAAAGCTCAATGGTGTCAGGCTTTATTCTGGGACTGTTAGGGGTGTTCGCTATTTTGAGTTTGCAGTTTAAGAGCTACTTAGAGCCACTCATTGTGATGGCGGTGATCCCTCTGGGGCTAATTGGCGTGTTCTGGGGGCACTTATTGCTTGGGTTCTCGATGAGTATGCCATCGATAATGGGCTTTATCGCTCTGTCTGGGGTTGTGGTTAATGACTCGATACTTCTGGTGCAATATATTCGTTTTCATGTGGATGAGGGCCAGACTGTTCACCAAGCGGTAGTGAGCGCCAGTAAAGAGCGTTTTAGAGCGGTCTTTATTACCTCATTAACCACTGCCGCGGGCATGTTACCGCTGTTGCTCGAAACCAGTATACAAGCGCAGGTGCTACAACCACTGGTGATATCTATGGTATTTGGTATCTTTGCCTCAACCGCGTTAGTGCTATTTATGGTGCCAGCTTGTTACGCTATTTTAGAGGATTTTGGTAAGGTGAGTTTTGGTGCGAAAGAGAGTGGGTTGCCTGCTTAAAGGGAATGAATAAGGGCTTCGATTGAAGCCCTTTTTTGTTTAAGAGTCGAACTTTGCGATATCAACCTCAGTAGCACCTTCATTACACTCGCCTCTAATACTGCCTCGGTCATACTGAATAGAGCGACTGATCTCTATATAACCTTCGCGGCAGTAGCCGGTCATTTCGATTGTCCGGCTAAGACCATGCTCTATTTTTTGTGTCCAAGCGGTTAGATCTGGCCCTTGATAACGTTTCCTTGAACGCTTTTTTTGTTGTGCTCGCTGTTCATGGGGAAGTGCCTGCTGAGCATTGCCGTCTATCACTAGCTTGGCGCGGTAGGTAAATAGCTTAAGGCCATTGCTTTTTATATCGGTTCTAAATGAATCGGTAAGTTGGCCTGCAAACTCTTCTGGCTCGAGTTCAGGCGTACCGCTACAGGCAGAGAGTAGTAATACCAGCAAAAGGGAGATTTTTTTCATTATTATTTTTATGTTAAAAATTGGTTTCTAATTGCCAGCATAACGTATATTGAAGCAAGTTAGCAGAGCTTTAAAGTGTTTTACATTCGGTTGTCTGAATAGGGAGTGTATAGGTGATGCAATTTTTACAACAACTCGTCAATACTATCAGCCTAAACTCTAACTTTGCAGGGCTTATTGCGACCGTACTACTGGTATTTTGGTACTGGCTCATTTGGCCACAAAAGCAGTTCTCTGAGCTCCTAGCATCAGGCAAAAAACAATCTCGGGTATTTATTGCCACATTTATAATTAACGCTCTTTGGTTAATCAATGCAAGTGTCACAGCCCAAATTCATGTGCACTTTCTAGGTCTGGTAGTGCTAATGCTTATGTTTGGATGGCGTATGGCCAGTATCATTGCTTTATTACCTGTGCTGTTCTTTGCAACATTTGTATTAAAGCAGCCTTTAGATTTTGCTCTTTATGCGATTTTTGCCGTGTGTGTTCCGCTATTTGTTTGCTTTACCTTCTACAGCCAATGCTTTAAATTCCTGCCTCATCACCTGTTTATTTTCATTTTCTTTGGTGCATTCATCAATGCTTTTTTATCTATGTTGGTCCACATTGTTAGCTGGGCATTATGGCTCAATTTGAGTACAGATTATGATTGGTCATACCTTGCGGATAACTATTTAATACTCATTCCTTTATTAGGATTTCCAGAAGCGCTACTTAACGGTATGGCGATAACCATACTGGTGGTTTATCGCCCCGAGTGGCTTTATGACTATTCTGATAGAACTTATTTTTGGAAGCAGTAATTAGCTTTTTGATGGGTAATAGCGAGTGCCATGCTTAAGTGAAAGCTGACTAAGTTAGTTATCAGGGGCAATACGAACATTTAGCTTCGGGACTGTGGGTAGCGAATACAGCTATCGTTCAATGAAAGCCATTTAAGTTGGCTGTCGGTGTGAATATGATACGTTGGCTGTACAGTATTTGGCTCATCAAGCGACACGATTGATAGGGTAATGTAGTTCGGATAACGAGTATCTCTAAAACTAATCTGTGAGCCACATTGATGACAAAAACCACGCCGTACAAATTCTGAAGAGTGATACTCCGTCAGCACTCCCGTTAACCAGCTGAGCTCATCGATATTAAAATCCATCCAAGCTCCAAGCACAGAACCGGTACTTTTTTGGCATTGACGACAATGGCAATAATCTGCAGCAAAAGGGCTCGCGGTTAACTGGTACCTGATTGCGCCGCATAAGCAGCCGCTTTGCTGTGTCATAGTCTTTGTCATAAGCGAACCTTTAGTATAACTGCTAACAGCCTATCGACTCTATTAGCGGAAGTCACTTTATGGTGGTGATTTTATTTCGCTTAAGTCTGAAGGAGCAAAGTGCAAACAGGGTGTTAAGTCCTCCCTAGCGCATTTTAACGATAATGTATTTAGGTCAGCACCTTATAACTCTATGACTTAAGTCACAGATGTGGATAAAAGTGTTAATCGCTTGTTGTGATTTTTAACAGTTTTGGCAGACTGGAACAGTAGCCCCAAAGGAGTGTGTATGGCTTCAATTATTCAGTTGTTAAAAGCGATGTTAAATAGCTTTAAAGATCTAATCCCTATTATTTTAGTGGTTAGCTTTTTTGAAATATTTGTCTTGCATCAAGCCCCAGATAATCTTTTTTCTATCCTTATTGGCCTTATATTCATTGTGGTCGGCCTTACTTTCTTTGTATTTGGTTTGGAGATGGGTTTGTTCCCCATTGGCGAATCTCTTGCACAAGCATTAGCAAGAAAGGGCAGTGTCTTTTGGCTAGTCATTTTCTCGTTTTCATTAGGTTTTGGCACTACGCTGGCAGAACCGGCGTTAACCGCGGTCGCCAATGAAGCTGCCGAAGTTGCCGCCGATGCTGGGGCAATCGTTAACAGTGAAGCCGCTATGGACAGTTATGCAATGGGGCTAAGGTTAACCGTCGCTTTGTCTGTCGGGTTGGCTATTTTGCTCGGTGTGGTCAGAATTCTAAAAGGCTGGCCTATCCATTACATTATTATTGGTGGCTATGTTTTAGTGATGGTGCTGACCTCATTTGCGCCAGAGAATATCATCGGTATCGCCTATGACTCTGGTGGCGTGACCACATCCACCATTACTGTACCTTTAGTCACGGCATTAGGCGTAGGTTTAGCCAGCGTGATTAAAGGCAGAAACCCTATGTTAGACGGCTTTGGTTTAATCGCATTCGCGAGTTTGATGCCGATGATCTTTGTGCTTATTTACGGAATGGTGGTGCTGTAATGGAGATGCTAAGCAAAGTACTAGAAACCTTGATGCTGACAGCGCGAGATGTGATCCCTATTGCGGCGATTTTGTTTGGTTTTCAACTTGGAGTATTAAAGCGGCCCGTAGCCAATTGGCGTCGAGTTGCTGCAGGTTTTGTCTATGTCATCTTGGGGCTAAGCTTCTTTTTGGTTGGGCTTGAGCTAGCACTGTTTCCGATTGGCGAGGCGATGGCGGAGCAACTGACTTCCCCGGCGTTTATCCATGCTGACGACCCGTCAATCACGGTTAATGCATGGCAAGATTACTATTGGGTATATATCTTCGCTGCGGCAATTGGATTTAGCACCACGATAGCTGAACCCTCTCTCATTGCGGTGGCGATTAAGGCCAATGAAGTTTCCGGTGGCAGCATTGGCATTCAAGGATTGCGGATCTCGGTAGCGATTGGGGTTGCTTTTGGGATTTCACTCGGTTGCTTTCGTATTGTGGTAGGCGATCCGATCCATTACTACATTATGGCTGGCTATGTGATTGTGGTTATTCAGACGTTTTATGCCCCAAAAATGATTGTGCCCTTAGCTTATGACTCTGGCGGGGTAACAACCTCGACAGTGACTGTGCCATTAGTTGCAGCGCTAGGCTTAGGCCTTGCCACCAATGTTGATGGTCGTAACCCCTTGATTGATGGTTTTGGCTTGATTGCTTTTGCAAGCTTATTTCCAATGATCACTGTGATGGGTTATGCCCAACTGGTCGAATTTAAAAATAGAACTCAAAAGGAGCGGAATAATGCGCTTTAAACTCATAATTGTTTTTATAGATGATGCATGCACAGACTCTATCCTCAATGCTGCTCGAAGCAAGGGCGCAACCGGCGCGACGGTTATTAACCATGCACGCGGTGAGGGGCTGAAAAAACAGAAGACCTTTATGGGTCTATCGCTTGATATTCAACGTGATGTCGTACTATTACTGGTTGAAGAGCACCTAAGCCGCGCTATTTTGGAAACCGTTAGTGAAGTGGGCGAATTTGATAGTGATTCAGGAAAGGGGATCGCCATTCAAATTGATGTTGAAGATGCTGTTGGTGTTGCGCACCAAGTCCAACAGTTGAGCCATGATATAGAGGATCAGATATGAGCAAGCAAAATCCAGTCAGAAATCATGATGTAATGTGCCAAGAATATGCCATGGTAGATGGGCTTCAAACGGTTGCAGAGGCAATAGAGCAAGCGGTATCGCATAAGGTCAATGTATTGTTCGTTAACAAACGTCATGACGATGATGAGTACGGCATGGTGCTCATGAGTGATATAGCGAAAAAAGTATTGGCAAAAGATAAAGCCCCAGAGCGGGTCAACATCTACGAGATCATGGTAAAACCTGTTCTGTCAGTCGATGGCAATATGGATGTGAGGTATTGCGCCCGTTTATTTGATCGCTTCGGTATCACTAAGGCCCCTGTGGTTGAGCAAGGGAAAATTGTGGGGTTAGTCAGCTATCACGATATTGTGCTTAAGGGTATGATTAACAAAGCAGACTAGAAGAATGCACAGAGCACAGTCCGCTGTGCTTTGTGTTGCGTTTCATTGAAAATGAGTAAAAAACTGCCGATAACGTTCCCATGCTTGCATCTCTATTCAATTAATGACATTTCTTGTTAAAATACTTATCGTTAAGCAATAGTTTAGTGCTTTATCACTTTTAGAATATGCCGTCCGTTAATGGGGCATTACACTCATATGGACGATGTTGACTGTGCCAGCCTTATTTATCCCCCAAGATTTTGAAGTACCGATAACGTTTGATTGTCAGCACTTTCATTTTTGCGTGCTCGAAGATACGATTTCAGCGTTAGATTACGAAGCCGTAATGTCCAGCCATTTGAGCTTGCAAGGCATGTTTGGAACGCGATATATGTGGCCTAAAAGTGATATGACGCTGGATGAAAATACTGAAAGTTTACGTATTCATAAACAAGAGTTTGAATCACGCGTTGCATTTGCTTACTCAGTATTCAACAGTGCAAAAAATAGGTGTTTAGGCTCCATTTATATCGATCCAAGTCAATTACCTCAATATGATTGTGTTGTATATTTCTGGATCAGAGACGATAGTCTTGAGCTGGAATCAACACTGTACCAAGCAGTCTTAAACTGGCTCCAAAAACAGTGGCCTTTTTCGAAAATTGTATTCCCTGGTCGGTCACTTTCTTTGGAAACATGGGAAAAGAGCTCATCTCTGCAAATAATTTAAATCGAAAAGTGCTTTATGGATCCTGATTATAAGCAATGTACGCTAGCTGAATTATATGATGTTGAAGAAAACATCAATAAACAGCGTTATCCGCAGCGATATAGTGCGTTAATGCAAGAGATCGCGTACAGAAAGCAAAATCCGGACGCTGAACCTAAGCCAGAACCAATTAATGACAATGAAGAGAGTCAGGTTGAATGGATGATTATGTTTCTATTCTTTATGATTATTGTTTATGCATCATTTGTGCTAATTGACGCTTACTTGACGGGAGTTATTCGCGGTAAACACAGCCATATCTACCATATAGATACGAGCCCGCAAGGCTACTATAGGACTCTCTCCATCTATGCGCTTGCGGCTGTTGGACCTTTCCTTATTATTGTTAACCTACTTATCAAAAAGTTGTTTAACAAGTAGTTACTATTTATTAGAGAGTATTCAAGCTGTTGAGGTTTAGCGACTTTTGTTTGCGGTGACAGCTTTTGTACATGAAAAGAGTGCAGAGTTACTGTCAGCTTTTTTAGATTTTTGAATAGGCAGTTAGATTCTTGACTCCAACTATAGAGCGTTTTATGAAAAATAAACATTGGTCTAAATATCAATTGCTGAATGAAGTGGTTAGCAATAAAAATATTACCATCAAGGGCAGTTACAGTTACTACAGCGATTGCTGGGATAATGGCTTCGAGAATTCAGTGGTACGTTATTTACATGGCGATGAAGTGAGCCGTCAGTGGGAGCCTCGATGGCATATCGACAAGCTATCAATCGGTAATTATGTGTGTATAGGCGCTGAAGTCATCATCTTAATGGGAGGCAACCATACCCATAGAGCTGACTGGTTCTGCCTTTATCCCTTTATGGATTTTATTGATGAGGCTTATGTGGGTAAGGGTGATACTCATATCCATGATGGCTGCTGGCTCGGTATGCGAGCGATGATAATGCCAGGAGTGACAATCGGTGAAGGGGCTATTATTGCCGCAAACAGTGTGGTGACAAAAGATGTCGCTCCCTACAGTGTGGTTGCAGGCAGCCCGGCAAAGTTAGTTAAGTATCGTTTTGAGGAGAGTACCATTTCTGAGCTGTTAGCTTTGAAGATCTATGATTGGTCTGAGGATAAGTTTAATGCGCTAAAGCGCTATCTCTGTAGTTCAGAACTTTCTGAGTTAAAAAGCGCAGTGCGAGCTTATGATGAAGCTGAAGTGACGACTTAAGGCCGAATACCAGCCTATATAAAGGTTTGATCGCAAGAGTTTAGCAATAAAAAAGGTAGCTCATAGGCTACCTTTTTTGTGGGACTGACTTAATGCTTTACGTTTAAGCAAACTTCTTATCTAAGAAACCGATGATTTCAGATGATTCATACATCCAAGTCGCTTGGCCTGCATCTTCAATTTTTAAACAAGGAACTTGTAGCTTACCACCTTCAGTCAGAAGGGTATTTTTATGGGGTTCTTGCTTTGCATCAAGAGTCACAATGTTGAGCCCTTGGCGACGTAATGAGCGGCGTACCTTTACACAAAACGGACAGGCTTTGTATTCATAGATGGTCATATTTTTTGTGGCATCATCTATCTTTTGCTGTTCAGCGATAGGACGCTTAAGCTTTTTTGGAGAAAAAATAAAGTTAAAAAACAAAATGATCCGACCTAGTACCCAACGAATAACAAACATTTACTACCCTTAATGTGTTTTGATTCGCGAAGATTTTACCCTATGCATTGCGGCGTTAACAGCTTTGATTAGAAATCGTTTACTTAGCGGGATTTTTATACAGAGTTGGAGTGCCATAGAGTACCAACTCTTTACCCATTTGCAGCACAGCGTCATTGTCTGAACACAAATAGCAGGGGCTTTTTAGCTCTCTTAGTTGCTGCTTAAAATGAATTTGATTTAACTGCTCCTCTGTAACATGGGGCACAAATTGAAAATTGACCAAGCTGATGGCACGCAGTGCAGCCTCTTCATCAGTTATCATATCGCCGCAAAGTGCGGCACTGGCTATGGATGGGGTTAACAGCATGGCCCCAGCACTGACGCCAACGATTGCACCACCATCTTCAACAAATGACTTTAATACTGTGTTGAGTTCTCGTTGCTTTACTGAACGCAAAAAACGCTGAGTATCTCCACCGGATAAGTGAATAACATCACAGTTTAATAGTGCATTAAACGCCTCATGGTTAAAGCCTGATTCAAGCTCTAAATAGACACTCATCTGTGCATTAAGAGACTGATAAAGCTGCTGTGTTTGAGCAAAGTACTCACGATTAGGATCCGGTTGAGAGGCGATGTAACCGACGTTTGGTTTTTCTTTGGCGACCGCGGTTAGCAAAGCGCTGATAGCACGCAGTGCATTCGGTGATGTGGGTTGGCTTATAAAAGCTAAGTTCATCGCTATTCCATTAAAAGTATTGTCCTTGGCTTTAAATACTACCTTTGTGAACCAAGCAAATAAACATTTGTACGCTTAAATTTATGATTATTTTATAACCTTTAAATGAACTATATTGGTATAAAATAAAAAGGCACCTTACTAGGTGCCTTAGGTGTACGACTCAATCAGCTGTTACTCGTTGGCGAATATGGGGATTAGCTTGTTGCAAACGGCACTAATTGGCGGTCAACGTCAGTAACGCCTGACTGGCGCCAGTGTTTAAGTTAACTCGACTATCGAGTAAAAATACTCTTTCTGGTGCGACAGTCTTACTGTCGGCTAAGAAAGTCTTAACTGCACTTGCCCGTTGCTGAGCGAGGTCTCCAAGCGCATCATCAGAGATCCGCTGCGCGCTTAGGCTGAAATTATACAATGCAATATGCCAGCGAGTCGTCAGCTGTTCATCTGTTAGCGCATTATCACCTTGGTGCTCTGCTTCAATAGCAGTTTTAACATCAACTGCAGGGCTGGCGAGTTCAGTTTCATACAGTAACTTTAACGCATCCGATAGCGCACCTGTTGTTGGGTATGTGCTGGCACTTAAATCGGTTGGCAGTTGCTCTATTTCAAGTTGAGCAAGCTGCGCTAATTTCTGCGCGAGTTGTACTTCAGATAAGGCGCGGTTGTCGTCGGCAACATTGACCGCGCCCTCAACATTGAGTTTAAGCATTGGTCGATCAGCTAAGCCTTTGGCGAGTTGACCTAAAGTCTCTTTAGCTTGGTCATTCAGTTCATTGCTGCCGGCGTCGAAGTTGACTTTATCGAGTTCATCATCGTCAGCGCCTAACAAACCTGCCAATAGCGAGAACGGCGCCGTTACGGCTTTGGTGATGACATTGGTAAAGGCGGTCATCACAATACTACCAAAACTAAAGCTAGGCTCATCTAAGTCGCCTGAAACCTGTAGACCGAGATCAATCACTCCATGACGGTCTTGTAATAGGGCAATTGCTAATGTCACTGGCAATGTGGTGGCTAAGCTGCTGTCACTGGGTTTACCTAGTTCGAGTTGATCAACCACTAAATGGTTATCACCGACCAATTGATTGTTCTCAAGACGGTAGTTTAAATCTAGCGATAATTGACCTTTATCGATGTAATAACCCGCGTAAGTTCCTGAATAAGGGTTTACTGAGGTGAGTTCGACATGCTTAAAGCCGAGGGCTAAGTCTAAAAATGGCTGCTCCAGTAGTGGGTTGATATCACCTTTCAGCGTCACCGGTGCGTAACGATCGATTTTCCCTTTGATGTCTACTGATGCCGCTTGTTGACTCGAAGACGAAAGTTTAGTGACTTGACCATTAAGCTGCTCAATGCTGGCTGCAAAGTTAGGCGTTAATGAATTATCGGCGAAGAAGGTCGAACCATCGTTAATGCTGATCTTATTGATGCTAATAGCCATTGCTGTGGCAGCGACTTTATCAGTGTTACGCGTGGTTGGCTTGGCGACTTTTACGCTCGTGGCAGTTTGTGCATTTTGCTCTGACGATTGGCTTAACTCTGAGGTTGTAGGGGTTACCACGAGCTCGCCAAAGTTGGTGCTTTTATCTTCAGCAATAATGATACGCCCGTAAGGCTGCTTTAGCACTATGTGGTCTATTTCAACGCTATTGGCGGCTTTATCGAAACCAATGGCATTAATATCGACATTTTTCCATTTTAATAATGTCTTCTTTTGCACTGTGTCTTTTACAAGCAAATCGCTAATATTCAACGCGCCGTTATAGCTAAGTTGATCTGCCTCGTTGTTGAGTTCTAAACTGCCTTTTGTTGACAATAACCCCTGCTTTAAATCGATATTGATGTATGGGCTAAGGTAATCTTGGAATTGATTTAAACCAAGATTTGATAGCTGTAATTGGCTCAACACATTTTGCTGTTTAATATCAATGCTGCCATCTGCGGATAAGGTACCTTGCTGATTTATATCAAGCGACAGTTGGTAATCAATGGGGCTGGATAGGTCAGCATTGATTTTATCTGTGTGTAATTTAAGGTCACTTATCTGCCAAAGTGTCCCTTGGGTGAGAATATTTTCAGTTAGGTTCACTTGGTAGTTTTCGATGTCGACAGCGTTTAGTACCGCGGTCCAAGGTAAGCTTTGTGCCTCCTTATCAGCTTTAGCAATAACGTCGTTTTGTTGTTGCTTAGGTTCGGGAGTCGCCGCCAATTTTGGCTCAAATAGCTTTTCGAGGTTACTGCCTTTTTGATTGAGGATGGTGTTGACAACTAAGCCCTGAGTTCGGATTTTGGCGGCACTAACGGATTGCTGATGCAGATCAAACTCTATCCCTTCAATAGCAAAGATAGGTAAGCTGGCAACCGTCGTCTTGTCATCTATCAGCGTAAGATCTTCGAACTTGATTAAGCCTTCATTGGTGGTGACTTGAAAATGGTCACTCATCTCTTCTAGGCGATACTGGCTGTCGACACTTAATCTGCCAGAGGCTAGATTGGCAATAAATTGCTTATCAACAAAAGACCAAAACTGTGGCAGTTGAATATCGGTCAATTGAATATCACCCACAATAGAAAGTGGTTCGAGTTGCACAATACCTTGAGTCGCAATCTCTCCACCATTATTACCCACAAGATGGATAGCATAGTGGTTGCTTTGCACTCCCTGTTTGCTTTGCATCGACACTGATAGTGCATTTTGTGAGTCAAATGACTTAATATTCAGGTTTACTTGGGGGTAGCGTAACTTGCCTTCGGTAATGTTATCGATAAAGCTAAGATCTGCATCAACAATCGCCAAATTCTCAACCATAAAGTGAGGCAGAGCTGTTGCAGCTTCAGGTGTTTCCTCTGCAGGGCTGCTATTTTTTGCCAGAGTGTCTAATATATCGCTAAAATTGAAAGTTAATGAGTCATCGGTTTTGAGTCTTTCAACATTCAGTGAAGGGTTTAACAATGTCACATCCGCAATACTAAAAGCGGTATTAAAAATAGAGTGCCAAAAGCGATATTCAAAAGTAAGTTGTTCAAATCCAACAAATTCGTCGCTGTTTAGGGTAGTCTTACTTTCCTGAATTTGAAATTGGTCAATAGCCACTTTTAAGGTAAAGGGGTTGATTCGAACATCATTCAAGATCACAGGGCGTTGCAGCACATTCGACAGTTGTTGTGGTATTTGTTTCACTGCAATATAGGGGATTAGTAATCCTAAAATTGCGGTAAACACAAGGTACAGTGTAGCAGCGAACGTGAGTAGACGCAGGTAGCGAGGTAGTTGGCGAAATTTATCTCTAAATCCAACAAGTGATTTTGGGACGATAGTCATACTGACCTTACTTCTTCTTTAATGAATGAGTACTTCATTTTTGCTAGCCCGTAACCCAAGGGCTAGAACTCTTTGGTGGTTACAAAAGCGTTACAAAGCAAAAATAGACTCCTATAATTTTAGCTACATTATTATAGAAATGCGCTTGAGATCATATTATTTTTTATTATTAATTGAGAAACAACGTTAGCCCATGACAACTTTCTTTTTAGATGGTCAAGCTTTTGATTCCGATGAAAATGAATCGGTACTTGAGGCCCTTATTCGCAGTGGCAATTCACTCAACTACTCCTGTAAGAAAGGAGCTTGTAAAACGTGTTTGTTGCAACATGTCGGGGGGGAGCTGTCCACGGGGTCCCAGCGAGGCTTAAGCGCTCGCCTCAAGGCGAACCATTATCTGTGCGCATGCCAGTGTATTCCTGCTGAAGGGCTTAAGCTGAAAACGGTGCTTGAGCAAGACCTGTTTGTGTCTGCTCAATTAGTTGAGCGGATATTCATGACTGACAATATGATGAAAGTCGTGGTGAAAGTTTCTGAAAACCTCAATTGTCTTGCTGGGCAATATATCAACCTTAGACGCTATGACGGTCTGACGCGCAGTTATGCGGTCGCTAACGTCGATGGCAATGTCATTGAGCTGCATGTTACTCGAAAGTACAATGGCCAATTTAGTGGTTGGTTATTTAATACTGCCAGTAATGGAGAACAACTGCTTATTCAAGGGCCTTTAGGTCAATGTGTTTATAAGGCTGAGTATCAACAAGATAAGCTTATTTTGATTGGTCACGGGGCCGGTATTGGCGCTGCAATGGGAATTGTTGAACAGGCTTTGGCTATGTCACATCAAGCCGAAATATATCTCTATCACGGTGCCCGAACAGTTGAAGAGCTTTATCTGCAAAAGCGATGTTTGTCGTTAATGCTAGCCCATAAAAACGTCCACTATCGGGCTTGTATTACCGCAGCGACTCAAGTTGATTTATCGGGTTTACGTTGCCAACAAATCCAACCCTTTGAGCTTGCAGCGAGTGAGCACCCAGTCACTCGGCATAATAGAGTGTTTCTTTGTGGTGAACCTGAAGCGGTTGTTAAAGCTCAGCAACAAGCGTTTTTGGATGGATTTGAGTATTCAAAAATTCATGTGTTGCCATTTGAATATAAAGATCTTCGTTCAGTAAAACGCGGTTAACACCGCTTATAGGGCAAGGTAACTAATTGCTGCGATAATCGCTCCTTGGGGGTCTTTTAGCCAGCAAAAACGGCCAATGCCAACAATATCTTCTGGACCAAATAGAATCGTCGCGCCCAGTTCATGAGCCTTTTCGGCAATGGCGTCAACGTTTTCTACCGTGATGTATCCAGTCCAATTACTTGGCATGGCTGGTGCTGGACTTTGTGCAATACCACCAATATCAATGCCGTCGTTAATAATTATATGGTAGGGCGCGTGGGCTACAACAATGGTTTTGAATTTCCAGCCAAACACTTGGCTGTAAAAGGCCATGGCCTCTTTACTGCTGCTGGCTGTTAACTCATGCCAGCTTAATGAACCTGAATTGACAGAGGTGGGCTTCATTGGATTTCCTTGATAGGAATTGCTCAAACAAGTGTAGCTTCTAACCTTGCAACAAGAGCCAATATCGCACAGCATTTGGCTCACTAAAATGGTTTGCATCGTTAAAAGGGAGCCTAACGTGTTGAAGGTTGTAGGCATATTGGAGGTGCTTATATTGAATTGTTAGGCTATTAAATTGATAAAGAGATCTAGCTAGCTAAAGGTATTTCTCCTTTGTTATCTCAGTAGCAGTTTTGGCGGCAAAAGCATAATTCTATTGCCTAGTGAGTTTGCCTGGAGGTAACATAGCCCGTTTTCGATCATGCTTACGGGGAATTAGCTTGAATAAAAGTGTTGTTACCAATTTGATTGCTGCGCTCGCAGTATTAGCCGGCTACCTACTAGCGCAGCCAATTCTTCTAACTGTTGGTTTATTTGCTCTGTCGGGTGCGGTCACTAACTGGCTCGCTATTCATATGCTGTTTGAAAAAGTGCCTGGTCTCTATGGTTCTGGTGTGGTGCCATCTCGCTTTGAAGAGTTTAAAGAAGGGATTGCTCATCTGATGATGAAGCAGTTTTTTACCGAAGAGAATATTGAACGATTTCTATCGCAGCAAGGAAATGCAGAGCAGCATATCGATCTGCAACCCGTGATCGAGAAGTTAGATCTGTCACCTGCATTTGACGCTTTAGTCAGCACTGTTTCACAGTCCTCACTGGGTGGCATGTTATCGATGTTTGGCGGTACCGATGCGATTGAACCGTTGCGTGAGCCGTTTATGGAAAAAATGAAAACATCGCTCAGTGAGATATCTCAGTCCGATCAATTTTACGAGTTACTTAAAGCAGAGCTCGAACAAAGCAATGTCATCGATGATATGCGAGTGAAGATTGAGGATATTGTTAACCAGCGATTAAATGAATTAACACCGCAACTGGTCAAAGAGATAGTGCAGGATATGATCAAGAAGCATTTAGGTTGGTTAGTCGTTTGGGGCGGAATTTTTGGTGGCTTAATCGGTTTAGTCGCTGCGTTGGTTCAAGGCTAATTGCTGTACTTGTTATAGATTTTAAAGGGAGCTAAGGCTCCCTTTTTTATGGGTAAAATTTACAGAGAGCATACGGAACGTGCTATGGTTTTATACCACAAAAGTATTTTTAGATACTGGGAGCAATGGATGAGCCTACACCACACAATAAATTATTTGGAAATGCCTGTTAAGAATATTCAATCGACAAAAGATTTTTTCGGCCAAGTGTTCGGTTGGGAGTTTGTCGATTATGGGCCTGAGTATAGTTGTTTTCTAAACGCTGGAATAACCGGCGGATTCTATCTATCCGAACAAGATTTTACGTTAACAAAGGGCTCTCCTTTGTTGGTCATTTATTCAAATGAGCTAGCCAATTCCTTGCAGAAGGTCACCGATGCTGGTGGTACTATCAGTAAGCCAGTATTTGAATTCCCAGGTGGAAGAAGGTTTCACTTTTTAGATCCTAATGGCAATGAATATGCGATTTGGTCTGAGTAGCCAACGCGATATAACTAAAAGAAGAAGGGCTGGATATGCCACATTGTGTTATTGAATATGCGAAACCATTAAAGCACGTTATATCAGTCGAAGCATTGGTCGAGGCGACACATCAAGCCTTGATTGACTCGCAATTATTTGAGCCGCAAGCGGTGAAAACCCGCGCCCATGGGGTTGAACACTTTCGAGTCGGTGAAGATCAAGAAAATACCTTTGTGCACATTCATACGGCCATTATGCCAGGTCGAACAGATGAGCAAAAAGCGCTGCTACTTGAGCGAGTATTTGAGGCTATTTCACTCATCACCAATTCTGTGAGTAGCGTAACGATGGAAATAGTCGATATTAATAAGCAGCATTATATTAAGATGATCAACTGAACCGTTATAAACTCTTGATATATAAAAGCCACTCTTAGGGAGTGGCTTTTTTGATGCTGTTTGATCGACTTTCTCTAGTTGGTATTAATAAGCGCTGTCGTGGACAGACTGTACTGCACGGCCTGACGGGTCAATAATACCTTGTAAGCTTTCATCCCAAGCGAGTGCCTCTGGGGTTGAGCAGGCAACAGATTTACCACCTGGTACCGTTTCTGCAGCGCTCGCAAGCGGGAATAGTTCTTCAAAGAAAGTGCGATAGAAATAACCTTCTTTAGTCTCTGGCGTGTTGTATGGGAATCTGAACTTAGCGTTAGCCAACTGCAGATCATCAACTTTAACCGCGGCATGATCTTTTAGTCCATCAATCCATGAGTAGCCCACACCATCACTAAATTGCTCTTTCTGACGCCAAGCCACTTCTTTCGGCAATTTATGCTCAAAGGCTTCTCGAAGGATGTGCTTTTCAATTTTGCCATCTTTTGACATTTTAGCTTCAGGGTTGGTGCGCATAGCCACATCCATAAACTCTTTATCCAAGAAGGGCACACGTGCTTCAAGTCCCCAAGCCGCCATGGCTTTGTTGGCACGTAAGCAATCAAACAGGTGTAACTTATCTAGTTTACGTACTAACTCTTCATGGAACGCTTGTGCATTGGGTGCTTTGTGGAAGTATAAGTAACCACCAAATAGCTCATCAGCACCTTCGCCAGATAACACCATTTTAATACCCATGGCTTTAATTTTTCGCGCCATTAAATACATAGGCGTTGCAGCACGAATCGTGGTGACATCGTATGTTTCGAGGTGGTAGATCACATCTTTAATAGCATCGATGCCATCTTGAAAGGTAAAGGTGATTTCGTGATGAATGGTACCGATTGCATCGGCAACCTTTTTCGCTGCAATTAGATCCGGTGCGCCTTCAAGGCCGACAGCAAAAGAGTGCAGTTGTGGCCACCAAGCACTGGTTTCACCGTCATCTTCAATCCGTCGTTTAGCAAATGTTTGGGTGATTGCAGAAATAACTGATGAATCTAAGCCACCAGAAAGTAGTACGCCATAAGGAACATCAGACATCAACTGACGTTTAACGGCAGCTTCCAGTGCATCACGCACCTCTTCACTGCTGGCTGGGTTGCTTTGAACTGCAGCAAACTCACGCCAGTCACGCTGATAATAATGAGTTAGTTCACCGACTTTACTTGATAGATAGTGACCCGGAGTAAAGGTATCAACAGTTTTACAGACCGGCATCAGTGCTTTCATTTCAGAAGAGATATAGAAGTTACCTTCAGCATCTCTGCCGGTATAAAGCGGGATGATCCCCATGTGATCGCGACCGATTAAATAGGTGTCTTTTGCTTTGTCATATAACACAAAGGCAAAAATGCCGTTGAGCTTATCTAAGAACTCAGTGCCATATTCTTGATAGAGCGCTAAGATAACTTCGCAATCTGAGTTTGTTTGGTAGCTGTATTTGTCACCGAGTTCAGCTTTAAGCTCTTTGTGGTTATAGATCTCACCGTTAACGGCTAAGACGATAGTTTCATCTTGGCTAAGCAATGGCTGAGCGCCGTGTTCAATATCAACAATCGCTAAACGTTCGTGAGCAAGAATAGCTTTGTCACTGCTATAGATCCCAGACCAATCCGGTCCGCGATGACGTAGTAGTTTTGACATTTCGAGTGCGACTTGGCGCAATGGCGTCGAGTCTGATTGAATATCTAAAATAGCGAAAATTGAACACATAGGTCACTCCAAAAAATGTCAGTCTTAATCTCAATTGAGTATTACTCTGCCACTGAAACTCGTCACTATCAAATCGGTAATTGGTGATTTGCTAGTTTTTTAGGGTTTTTTGTCGGTTAATTGTCA
The DNA here is from genome assembly GCF_019654975.1 of Shewanella sp. c952. Taxonomy (GTDB): domain Bacteria; phylum Pseudomonadota; class Gammaproteobacteria; order Enterobacterales; family Shewanellaceae; genus Shewanella. The sequence continues at coordinate 189,709 of NZ_BPEW01000003.1, read as the reverse complement.
TTATTTTAACTTTAAAAATGAGAATGCAATAAATTATTGTAGGTTTTATTGGTATATGTTCATTTGTTGGTGTTGAAGTCCAGCTGTTAATGGATAAACGGCAACGCAGTATCAGTAATCATAGAGAATGCAGTTTTAAGTGAATTAAGTGACATTTTTCACATAAAATCATTATTCGTTGGCATAAGAAAATAAAAACGCCCGAAATAACTTCGAGCGTTTTTTATTTGTGTACGAAAGCGAGCTTAGTTGTTATCGGTTTTGGCGGGTCTTAATGAGTGAAATTCAGTGCCGCTGAAATAACCCGGCCAGTCACTATTATTACCCAATGCCGTTGCGGCATCATAGTAGACAGCTAGGTCTTCTAACGCTCCGCTTAGGTCCCAATTTTCTCGATATTCATCACATACGCTGTGGTAACACCCTTTCATCTGTTGTTTCATCATTGCTTTATATTCAGCAGTCGCTTGATCAACGGGGATGCTTCCGCCTCCTGCAAATACTGCGGGTACACCGTATTTAGCGAAACTAAAATGATCTGAACGGAAAAAGCCGCCTGATTCGGGGTACTTCTCACTCTTGGCGGTACGGTTTTGAGACTCGACTGCGGCGATTAAGTAATTTTCTAGTTCCGACTTACCTTTACCCACAATCGTGTAGTCGGTGGTACGGCCATAAATATTGGTACTATCCAAATTGAATACTGCCACAGTTTTGTCTAATGGATATATTGGGTTAGATGCATAGAAACGCGAGCCGAGTAAGCCTTGTTCCTCTCCTGTCGTTGCAACAAAGGTGACAGAACGGGCAAGGGGATTGCCATTTTTAGCTTGCTTGGCAAATTGGCGAGCGATTTCTAAAATACCAGCAGTACCTGATGCGTTATCAAGTGCGCCGTTATAGATCTGATCGCCATCCTTACTTGGATCTAGACCAATATGATCCCAGTGGGCGGTGAAGAGAATGTGCTCATCACTGCGACTCTCTCCAGGTAGGGTCGCAATTACGTTATAACTATTGGCATATTGCGCTTTATTTTCGAATGCAATGGAAGCCGTTTGATTCAGTGGAATGTTAATCGCACTGCTTGCTGCGCGGTCAGATATGGTGCTTAGTGACAGACCTGCTTTATCAAAGAGCTTAGTGGCTACATCAAGAGTCATCCAACCTTCAACTTCTATCCATTTCGCTTGCTCATCTTTACTACGAACAAGATCTTGCTGGGCACCGGTCCAGCTGTTCTCGACAACAGACCAAGGGTACGAAGCCGGTTCGGTATCGTGAATGATGATTGCGCCTAGGGCACCTTGACGACTCGCTTCTTCAAACTTGTAGCTCCAGCGACCGTAATAGGTCATTGCTTTGCCATTAAACTTTCCTGATTCAGGTAGAGCGAAGCCGGGATCGTTCACCAGTATTACCGCTATTTTTCCGCTCATGTCGAGATCTTGGTAATCGTTCCACTGATACTCGGGTGCGTTGATGCCGTATCCGACAAACACTAGCGGTGCATTAGCAATATCAACTTTACTCACATCATGACGACTACCAATCACCACATCTTGACGATGTTGTAATTGCATGTCACCTAGCTGAATAGATTGCTGTTCTGAAGCGGTATAGGTCACCATAGGTACGGCTTGTAGGTAATCTTTACCATTTGGCTTATCTAAGCCCATCTCAGCAAAAGCTTTACTAAGGTAATCCAATGTTAGTTGTTCGCCCTTAGTTGTAGGGGCGCGGCCTTCAAATTCATCTGACGCAAGGGTTTTAATATCTAAGCGAAATCGAGATTCATCAAAGGTGACTTTCTCTGGTGTAACAACATCTGTCGTATGTTGGCTACAAGCACTGAGTAGAGCAAGTGCACAGACTGGAAGCAAAGTGCGCATCAATATGTCCTGTTATTGTTGTTTTAGACTTTTGTGTTGAGATTTTGTTGTTCTATAGGTGGCAATAATGGCGGAAAGGCGCCTATGTTGACAAGAGTTAGCGGTTGAAGAAAGTGTTACTCGATATTGCATCTTGTATCGAAAACGCGCCAGCCTATAGTGAAAATAGCGATGTTTTAGAGTAATCATTCAGACTTAGAGGGTTTTAAAGCGAAATACATCAGCTTTTGATTTATTTCGCTATTTTGTCATTTTTTATAAAGTTGAGCTTTGATCTCTTAAAACAGCATCTCGTAGCGATATTTCTGTAATATCAGTCAAAATGTTTAATATATAAGCGCATTCTTTCATCGGCAAGGTTGGTTTGTTGAGTTTGTAAAACTCGACCTTTATTGCTCAAGTGCATTAATCCGTTCTAGGCTGTGTATTAACTGCTTTTCGCCCATTCTAGTGTTTACTCAGTCAATCATACATTTGTAAATTTTAAGTAACCACATTGCTTTTATTATTCACATGTAAATAATAGTCGTTCTCATTAACGTATGGACAGACTAGTGAAATTAAGTATTTTAGGATTGGCAGTATTGAGTTCGTTGGCAGCAGCATCTACTCAAGCAAAAGAAAATACATTAGCTACGCAAGAAGCAGAAGGGATGGAGCGGATATTGGTAACGGCTTCACCATTCGCGCAAAAACTTAGCGATACCCCAAATTCAGTTTTTATCGTGTCGGAAGCTGATCTCGATCTGCAGCGCGTGGTAGCACGAAACCTTTCTGAGATGATCTCAAACTTAGTCCCTGGCTTTTCACCTAGTACCGAAACCATGTCGACGTTCGGTCAGAACTTTCGTGGTGGTAAAGCGATAGTGATGATTGATGGTGTGCTAATTTCAACCACGCTGCGAGCGGGTGGACGCGATCTGCAATCCATATCTGTTGATGTGATTGAGAGTATTGAAGTGATTAAAGGTGCTAGCGCCATGTACGGTAACGGTGAGGCCGGCGCAATTATTAATGTTATTACCAAAAAGCCAACGCTAGATTTTGAAATGCAAACTCGTGTTGGAGTGGAAGCTTTTACCGATGAGTTGTCCGATGCCGGTTATAGCATTTCACAAAGCTTTTCAGGCACTACAGATTCAGATTTGGGCATGCTGCTCAACTTATCAGCCAAAGATCGTGGCAACCTGTATGACGCAGACGGCAACCAATTACCTGGTGCGCCCAATAGTCAGGGCGGCATGGGTGATGCAGATGAGTACGACGTGTTATTCAAACTAGAACAAGAATTCGATGATAGCCGTTTAGCTTTACTTGCGCATCACTACAACATTGAAAATAAATTGCATTATAAGCGCAGTGTCAATGATGAAAATGGTTTAGTGGCAATCGACAAAGACAGCCCCTACGACGGTCCTAATCCAACGACTAAACTCAGCACTGTACAGCTAACGTACGATCAGGACGATTTTCTCGGCCAGCAACTGAATGTGTCGACTTACTACAGCAAAGTGAATGTGGGTTATGAGTCTGGATCTGAAATTGTATCCAAACGCAGTGGTTTTAAAGCGGCTATGCAGTGGAGTATCAATGAGAGAAGTCGTATTGCCTATGGTTTTGAATATGGCAAAGATAATACGGAGCAGGGCAGAGAACGCGATGTAATCACTGGGACTGATGTTGCTGGCACCGCCCAAACACAAGCGCAGTATGTCTGCTCAATATGTGACTTAACCGAGACGAAACTGAGCCCATTTGCACAATATTGGAACCAAATTACTGACGATTTAACGTTACAGGTTGGTTTACGGTACGAGAACTTTGAAATTGAAGTGCCTGACTATCAGCGATACAGAAAAGGCCAATTAACAGCTAAACAAGGTGACACCTTAAAGTACGATAAGCCGTTGGTTAATTTGGGGCTAGTGTACAATATTGCCGAAAGTACCGACATTTTTGCTAGCTTCTCTCAAGGCTACTCCCATGCCGATATGCGTATGCTACGTGATATGCCTGTCGATAGCGTTACAGAGTTCTCTGATGCGATTCCTGCTACCCAGACCAATTACTATGAAACTGGATTGCGTTACTCTGGTGAAAGTTTGCAGGGGAGTTTGTCTTTCTTCTACTCAGACATTACCGACGGTTATGCCTATGACTACAACGTCGAGGCTGAGGTGACTAAACGAGTGGCCGCAGTGGTAGTGGCTGATGAAGAGATCTGGGGCTTTGAAGCGACGCTTGACTATCAAGTTAACGCCGCATTCAAGCTTGGTACTTCGGTATCAATGTCCGAAGGAAAGCGCACAAACAGCGAAACGAATGTCGATTACTGGATGAACGGCACTCGAATTACCCCGATTAAAGCTTCTATCTATGGTGATTACCGCTTCAACGATATTGCAGCGCTGCGTTTACAAGCTAATTATGTCGGCGATAGGGATAAAAATAGCCCAGAAAGTGAAGCTGGCTATAGTTACTATGAATCCCCCTATGACGGTTACACCTTAGTTGATCTTGTCAGCACCTTTGATACAGATTTCGGTTTATTTACTTTTGGTATCGATAATCTATTGAATGAAGATTATCAGCCGTTAGTGTCGCAAATGAACAAAGAGGTGGTTTGGGAAGTATATCGTAACCAGTTCTCAGGTTACGGTCGTCGTTTAGCAGTGGAATACACGATTAATTACTAGCGGTTGGCTTTTCTAGGCATAAAAAAGGGGCTGAATTAGCCCCTTTTTTGTCGCTATTTTTAATGGTGCTTAGCCACGGCTGCACTCTTCGAGCAGATAAGCTAAATGGCGGTAAGGGATGCCACTATGTTCAGTTAGACCCACTTCACACATACGGTTAGCGTAATAACCCTCACTGACATCAACAGGGATAAGCTTCTTAATATTGCGCAACGCACTGGCGTTGATCTCTGGTTTATAAAGACCTTTCTCACCTGCGTAACCACAACATTCGATACCAGCAGGACGAATGACTTGATTACAACAAGCATCGGCAATCGCGGTCATTATAGGTTCAACTTTCATGGTCCTTGCACTGCAGCCAAGGTGCAACGCTGTATGAGATTTCTTCTTAATGGTCAGCTTTGGCAATAATTTATCGTGCATAAACTGAACCAGATCCACTATCTCTACTTTTTCAGTTAGTGTTGGATCACCCGCTAACGTGCGCTTAGTACATGACAATGCATCAACGATAACGGGTAACTTTCCACCTTGTGTCATTGCTGACACTGCTTGGATCAGTTCAAGGCGTTTTGCATCGGCATTTTTAAAGTCTCCCTTTGACTCCCACATTTGACCACAGCACAGATCGCGGGTCTTAGGTGGTGTTATCACGTTATAGCCAGCACGCTCCAGCAGTGTGACTACAACTTCTGGCAGTGGTCGCTTATCGGTATCGACAGGTGTCGGTCCGAAAGTACGTCCGCCACACGCAGGGAAGTAAACCACGGTTTCCTGACCCGGAATTGGCGTTGATACTTTAGGTAGCTTGCCGCCTTTAGGGAAAGAAGGGTTCCAATAAGGCACTTCGCTGCTGAGCAGTCGGCCTGCTTTCATCATAGTTCCGGTGATACCGTTGCCGGTGATTTTATGGATCACACCCAGCATATCAAAACCAGCACTGATCACACCATTGACGGCGCCAAAGTTATTGGCCTGAAAATCAAGAAACTTTTGCTGACCGCTACTGATGGTTGGGGTTCTTAATTTACGTACAAGCTGGCCCATTTTATTATCGACAGGACAGGCAATAGTACACAGCTGACAAGCGGCGCAAGTGTCGATAACATCGTACTTCGCAGCGGCGCGCATGCTATCGGCCGCAAGGTGATCGCCAATTTGCTCCAAACGAGCAATTTCCCGCAAAGTTGCAATACGTTGACGAGGAGTCAGGTTGAGTGCCGATGTGGGGCAGGTCTTTTCACAGAAACCACACTCTAAACATTTATCAACAAAGTCATCGACCACTGGGCAAGGTTTGATGTTTTTAACGTGGATTTTAGGATCATCGTTTAAGATAACCCCTGGGTTTAATATGCCCTGAGGATCAAACAGTTGTTTGATACTTTTCATTAGCTCATAAGCATCTTGACCCCACTCCATCTCAACATAAGGTGCGACGGCGCGGCCTGTACCGTGTTCGGCTTTCATTGAGCCGTCGTACTTATTGATCACCATATCGGCGATTTCATCCATAAAGGCATGGAAATTCGCGATATCATCCTTGGTAGAGAAGGTCGGCGTGATGATGAAGTGGAAGTTACCGGCTAATGCATGACCATAGATGCAACCTTCAGGGTAGCCAAATTTGTGCATTAATGCGGTAATGTCATGGGCTGCGCCAGCTAAGTGTTCAAGCTCGAATGCCACATCTTCGATAATAACTGAGGTACCTTTAGGGCGCTCTCCCGCTACGATAGGGAATAAGCCTTTACGCATTGCCCAGTATTCGCCATACACAGCTGCATCGTCGGTAAAGCTAATCGGACGCAGAAAATCAAACCCTTGCAGCTTGGCGATGACATCTTTGGTGTAGCTATCTAAGGTATCGGCGTCATCGGCACGAGATTCAATCAATAGGATAGCCGATAGCGGTGGCAGTTCCGATAGCCAATCTGGCATACCCGGTTTACCGGTAACGGCTTTAATTGATGGCCAGTCAAGTAGCTCTGCTGCAGCGACACTTTCGCCATTGATGAGCGGAATGGCGCGAGATGCGTCTTCCATATTGTGGAACACGGCTAGCGCTGACGCCTTAAATTTGGCTTCATTGACTGTGTGATAGGTGACTTCATTGATGAAGGCCAATGTGCCTTCCATACCGACCATTAGGTGATTGATGATATCAAACGGATCGCTAAAATCGACTAGGGCATTGATGCCGTAACCAGTGGTGTTTTTGATGGAGAATTTCTTACGAATTTTTTCAGACAGTGCTAAATTGTGACGAGTTTTATGTGCCAACTCGTGCACTTGCTCAAGCATTTGTCCATGAGATTTGGCAAAAGCGACTTTAGATTTTTTACAACCGGTGTCAAGCTCTGTGCCATCGGCGAATAGTAACTTGGTCGAAGCGATGGTCTGGTAGCTGTTTTGTGCGGTGCCGCAGCACATTCCAGAGGCGTTGTTAGCCACAATACCACCGATCATGGCTGAGGCAATGGTGGCTGGATCGGGACCAATTTTACGGTTAAGCGGCGCTAATACTGCGTTAGCGTCGGAACCTATGACGGCAGAACCAAGGGTGATCTGTCTAGCGTCTTCGCTCACTTCAATCTTTCTAAAGCCATCATGGCCCAAGATAAGTAATATTCCTTCACCTAAGGCTTGGCCGGCCAAGCTGGTGCCTGCTGCGCGGAAAGTTACTGGTGCATTATGCTCGCGGGCAACGACTAGAGTACGCTTTACTTGTTCCATGTCTTCGGCATGAACAACAACTTCGGGAACAATTCTAAAGTAGCTAGCATCGGTTGACCAAGCGAAGCGACGAACATACTCATCTGTGACAGGCTTTTCACCTAATTGCTTGCGTAAATCACTAATTACAGCTTTATAATTTATCGACATGGACATATCTCTTTGCTCATTATTATTAAGCTCAATCAGAGCCGAAATATACGGCTCTGATTGATCGGGTATCACGGTCTAGAAGCCACCCCAAAGGAAGGCGATAGTGCCCGCGGTCATGGCGTAGGCCAAGGCTACCGGCATAGTTTTACGAATAATTTCTGATTCTCTTCCTGCCATACCAACAACGGTCGCAGCGGCAACAACGTTCATCACACACATCATGTTACCGGCGTTGGCGCCAATGCCTTGAAGTGCCAGTACCATTGCTTGGTTCATGCCAATGCTGTCGGCTACGCTGTACTGCAAGCCTGAGAACATCATGTTAGAGAACGTGGCGCTGCCAGAGAGGAAGGCTCCGAAAATACCCACAATAGGGGCAACCCAAGACCATACTGCCCCCATGCTGCTAGCCAAGGTATCTGCAAGTGCAACCGGCATAGAAGCTAGTCCAGAACTGTTGGTTCCCGAGTTCAAAAAGATCTTTACCATAGGCACAGAAGCGCCTAGTGAAATAATGGTCGGGATCATAGAGCTGCACGATACTGTGATTGATTCCTTGATGGCTTTTTTATTCATTTTGAACAGGAAGAAACCTAAGATACACACTGCGACGAAAAAGGCGCCGGGTGCATACAGGGTCTTGAATCCAGCTCCAAGCTCTGTGCCTAGCAGGCCGGTCCATTTGATGTTAAAGCTCAGTAACCATGATTTTAGCGGGGCAATAACGCGCGATAGCACTAACAAAGCGGCCATGATGATGTAAGGAGTCCATGCTGCAATTTGCGAGAACTTAGCAGTAGAAGCCACTTTAGCTTCTTTCTGACCGTCATTTTCAGCAAAATCGTTCCACGGTGTTTTAGGCAGCATAATGCCTTTCTTGGCCACGGGAATAACAATTGCCATACCTATAAGCGCACCGATAACCGACGGGAACTCAGGACCAGCAACGAAATTAATGATCCAAGCTGGAACCGTAAATGCGAATCCGGCAAAAAGCGCAAACTTCCAAATGGCAAAACCTTCGGCAAATGACTTATTACGACCGAAAAAGCCAGTCAATAGAGACACCATGACAAGCGGGATGAGCGTACCTGTCACTAGGTCGATGGTGATCATGTGCATGGCAATAAACTGGGCATAGTCGGCAAAGCTGCCACCATGTTGAGCAATCTGTTCCGCAGCCATATTAACGCCGCCAGAAGTTAAGCCCTGCTCCATACCAAATAACACGGGTAGGCCAATTGCACCGAACGATACTGAGGCAGAGTCCGCAATCAAGGCTACAACTGCTGCGGCAATTGGAGGGATCCCCAATAACACCAGTAAAGGCGCACCGATGGCTGCAGGTGTACCAAAGCCTGCACTACCTTCAATGAATGAGCCAAATAACCAACAGATAATGATGACCTGTACACGGGCATCGGCACTGATATTGGTGAAACCTGCACGAATGGTATCCATCGCGCCTGAATACTTCAGTGTATTAAGCAGGAATACTGCACCAAAGATAATGCTTAAAGGTGTCAGTGCTGCAAGCAAGCCTTCAACTACGGACGCTGCTAGGAAGGTGGTATCCATTTGCCAGACAAACACGGCGGCAAGGCCAGTTAGAACTGCTGAAATGGGCATTGCCCGTGATGCGGGCATTTTCAGCAATACTAAAAATAGCATTACGCTGATCACCGGCGTTAGACTCGCGAGTAGTTGGATAAAGTTCATGAGGGCCTCTTATTACCTTTTTTGTATTTAGAGTTATTTAGAGTATTTACAAGCTAATAGTGGATCGGTTGACTCGTTGGTTACTGCTGTTCGCTTAAAGCAAACCGCGAGGTCTGGTGTATGACAAACCGAGCTGTCTATTTCCAACTAATGGTATGGCTTTATAGGGGATTTTTTTATCGGTGTTTGCACCTAATACAACTAAGGGTTTACACGTAGATAAGGCAATTTATTCACGCCAAGATTAGCGGTTATTCAGCTTGAAAATCATTTAACATACATTTATCCATTTAAATACAATTGCTTACGGTTCAATCATTAATGATGATGTTGTTGTTCTGTCGCGGTGGTTTTTGCTGGTTAGCGACATGATATAGATCAACTTTGTAACGATTAACCACGAACAGTGTTAACACTGACAGCCAAAGTACAATCAAATAGTTGGCAAATGACACTAAAATAACGGTTAAAACTGAACGTAATCATTGGTTGTAAGCGTAAAGCGGCATTTGCTTTGCGTTTGCTAATGAATCCAATCACATATTCCAATGTTGATGATAGATTTGGTCGCTTGCAGTATGATTCTCAAGATAAGTTATCTGCCTTTCCTTTGATCTGGCTCCGATACTGGTGGATATTTACTGTGATTTTTGCGTTGATTAACTGTTAACATTATCCGGTTTATGGGGGCTATCCCTAATATAGCGGAGTATTAATCAGCGATGAACATTAATCATAAGTTACAGCTTATCACCGTACTTCCACTCATTTTATCTCTGATGCTGGTGTTGTTTGTGACTCAAATGCAGTATCGGGAACTCTCTCAGCAAGTGGTTGACGTATACCGGCAGAGTATTATCGATCACCGCAAAGAAGAACTGAAAAATTATTTGGCGATTGCCAATGTCGCTATTAAGCACCTCCATAAAAATAACAACGATGATAAACAAGATGTTGAGCAAGAAGTTAAATCTATGCTGGCCGAGATGCGTTTTGGAAAAAATGGTTACTTCTTTGCATATGATCTTAATGGTAAAAGTCTGGTGTTGCCCGACCAAGAATGGCGTGTAGGTAAAAACTGGCTAGACTTGGCCGATGACAACGGGGTTCACTTTATTCAAGAGTTAATCTCAGGCGCTAGGAAAGGCGGCGGCTATCTCACCTACTTATTCAATCAGCCTTCTAATGATGGTCAGCTGGGACAGAAAATGGCCTATGCCGAAGTGTTAGGCCAGTGGCAATGGATGTTTGGTACAGGCGTTTATATTGATGATATTAATGAAGAAGCGGCATTATTGAGCACCTCTATCAGTAGTCATATTCGTTACACTTCGCTAATGACGCTGACGATAGGTACTTTAGCGGTAAGTGCAGTGTTTATCGGCGGTATTTTTATGCGTGTTGGTGAGAAACGTCTCGCAAATGCTAAGCTTAGAACACTCAACGAACGGATTTACCAAACTCAGGAAGAGGAGTGTAAACGCGTTTCCAGAGAACTGCATGATGGGGTGAGTCAAACCATCGCAGCGGCGCTCTTTTCCATGGAAACGGCGCAATTAAAACAGGAATATGGCGACGATTCTGCCAAGGAACTGGAAAAGTCGATAACATTGACGCGGCAGATTATGCTTGAAATTCGTAATATATCGCATCAGTTACATCCGGCCATTCTCGAGGACTATGGACTCGGCGCAGCGTTAATTGAGTTGGGTAGAGAATTTACCCTGCGCACTGGTATTGAGGTTAAAGTGCAGCGATTATCAGTCCGTAAAATATTGTCGACTGAACTTAGCTGTGCGCTTTATCGGATTGTACAAGAGTCGCTGACCAACATTGAGCGACATTCGGAGGCGAAGAATGTGTTGATTTCACTGGCACTGACTCCAGGATGGCTGACCTTGGAGATCCACGATGATGGTAAAGGATTTAACTATGAGTGTTTTGAGAGAAAATCGACTCCGTTTGAAGGAATAGGCTTAAGGAATATGAACGAAAGAGTGAAATTCTATAATGGTGAACTCAAGGTAGATTCAACAATTGGAAAAGGAGTGAAGCTGGTGGCCCGTATTCCTCAAAGCGAGTTACGTTATCGAGCCGATAGTGCCACTGGAGGACTGCTATGATCCGTGTACTTCTGGTGGACGATCATCCCTTGTTTCGTGAAGGGCTGCGTTATCGTCTAAGCCTAGACAGCGATATTGAGGTATTAGCCGAAGCCGACAATGGCCAGCAGGCATTGGAAATCCTCAACAAAATGCCGGTTGATCTGGTGTTGACGGATATTAATATGCCACAAATGGATGGCATGTACCTGCTTGAGCTAATTAAAGAGCAGGAGATGTCATGCAAAGTGGTGATGTTGAGTATGCATGACAACAAAGAATATATCATGGCGACCATGCGCTACGGTGCCGATGGTTATATTCTCAAAGATGTGCCCGGTAAAGAACTGATTGAGGCCATAAAAAAAGTCGCCGCTGGTAAGCGCTATTTCAGTGCCGATGTCATCGATACTTTGTCGCAGGAGCTTGCCAGTGGCAAGCAAGTCCTAGTGACTCAGCGGGAGCAGTTGGTGCTAAGGTTGATATCGCTGGGGATGAACAATAAACGTATTGCACAGGAGATGGATGTGAGTGTGCGAACGGTTGAGACCCACAAGCGTAATATTAAGCAGAAACTGATGATAGACAGTACGGCAGGCTTGGTGCGCTACGCGATCGATCATGGTTTGGATCGTTAATAATTATTAGCGATATTTTTATATAGCTGCAGTAATTAAAAACACCCGAAGTAGGGTTAAGCTTCGGGTGAAACATCATAGACTTGCCTCGTTAAGGGCATACTAGTTGTTTTTTCTTAATATGTATGGTCAAAGCGACAAAGCCATTTATGCCTCTCAATGGCTTTTTACTGCAGCTTGACTTGGAAAAGACCTATGTCCGCTCGTTATACTGCTTGGCGTGCAGACTGATAGCTTTCGTTAAAGTACATACTTGGCTGAAAGCTGGATGTAATCAGAGTTGGCACTGTCAGTGGCAGAGATGTCTGCATCATAGTTACCCACTTCAACCCCAACACTGAGTTGCTTATTGAGCTGCTTAATCAAGTTAATAGCGTAGTGGTTACGATCTGAATCGGCATTCACACCGTTAAAGTCTTCAACTTCAGCGTGGCCGTAATAAATACTAGAGCGCCAGTCTTCACTCCAGAAGTGGCGATAAGCGACGGTATAGGCTTGGGTTGTCAGCAGATCACCACTGCCATCAGTATTGACCTTGTCGCCAGGGTTGTGACCAGGAGAAATATAACGACCAGCAGCGCCCGCGTTGTAGGCAAAGCGGAAGTCATCTTTACCAAAGGTATAAACTTTACCGCTCACGCTATAGGCAAGCTGTGTACCATCGGCATTGCCTGCTACACCATTGTTATCGAAGGTACGCGCCAGCACGGCAACTGCGACTTGGCCAAAATCACCTTTGTAGGTATAACGAGCCACTGCATCGGGGATGCTTTGGTTGGCATCGGTAGCGTTGGCTGGGTTTTCCAGTGCCAGTTCTAGGCCACCATTTGTATAACGGATCTGGGTTTGACGAATAAATACCTGACCAACGTGTGCGCCACCAAAGTCGAGTGCATCGGCGATAGAAACCAACGGCATAAACGTTGACCAGGTCTGGCCGACTTTCCAGTTCTTGTAAGAAATAAAGGCATGACGCATACGTGGTGTGTATGAGTTGGACACTAATGCGTTACCGCCACCGCCATAGAAATCATACTCTAGAAATCCTGTCACTGCGCCATTGGTAAACTTTACGTTGAAGCGTGATTCCTTTGCCTGAAGGCTGGTTTGGTTGGTATCTGGCGCGCTGGTACTGGTACCTATCCAGAAATCGCGGTATGCCTGATCGCCATTGACATTACGTAAGTCGGCTTTGAAATAGCCGCCGAAGGTCAACTTTGAATTCTCATCGATTTGGACTTCATAACCAGCGAAAGAAGGTGCAGAGAAAAGTGCAGTCATTAATAATGCCGCTTTAGTTGTTCTATTCATCAAGGTGCCTTTATATAGGGTTATTGTCTGCTTTGAACTGTGATCGTTGAATAATCAGATGCCCAGCAAACTTATGGTTTGTCTGCGGCTAACCATATGGCTTTATAAAAGGTTTTTTTATCCGTATTTACACCTAGGAGCACTAAGGGCTTACCCGTAGAAATCGTTTTTTCATTTTGTTCTAATTTAGTGTTTTTGCGGGTGATGGAGTAAGCGCGAAAGTATTTTAGTAAATCAATATAATATGTTATACCGTTGTTGCTATTGCGTGAGGTTTTTGGTTTGAGCTGATGTTTGCTGGCTTTCGCGAACATGATGTAGATCAAGTTTGTAACGAATAATCGAGTGGTGTGTTAATTGGGTGTGGTTTTATAATCGGAGAGTGACCCGCAAATGCAGGGCATGACGGCAAGCATGGTTATCGATACTTGATGATTATCGATGATAAATCCTCCAAATTGGAACTTATAAACGACATATCCAACCAGTGCTAGATGAAGCCGCTAAAGGTACACTCTTCATCGTGGTTTGCTAAATTTTGCTTGAGTTCGAAAATAAAAAAGGCGCTTAATGCGCCTTTCTTAGTCTGAAATATTTAACAAGCAGATCAGTCTGCTGCGTAACCATGATGATCAAGAACTTGGTCATCCAGTACTGCAGCACCATTTTCCATCTTCAAACGTTGTTGGCTAAACCATTTTACAACAAGTGGATAGATAGCATGTTCCTGCTCATGAACGCGATCAGCAAGTATCTCTACAGAATCTTCTTCATAAACCGGGACTTTAGCTTGTAAGATCACAGGCCCTGAATCAAGCTCAGGTGTCACAAAATGCACACTGGCGCCATGTTCACTATCTTTAGCATCGATAGCACGCTGATGAGTATTCAAGCCGGTATATTTAGGTAAAAGAGAAGGGTGGATGTTAATCATCTTCCCTTCAAAGCGCATAACGAAGTCATCAGTTAAAATACGCATAAAGCCAGCCAAGACGATTAAGTCCGGTTGATACTTTTCTATCGCACTAAAAAGTCTTTCGTCATAGTCAGCTCTTGTTTCGCCTTTATGAGCGATGACGCAGCTGGTATCAATTTCATTTTGGTGAGCACGAACCAAACCATAGGCGTCAGGCTTATTGCTTATCACGCCAATGACATCTGCTTGTACGTTATCATCACAACCATCAATGATGGCTTGTAGATTACTACCATTACCTGAAATTAATACTAAAACGCGGCAGCTCTGAGACATTACAAGATCTCCACTTGCTCTTCGTCACCGCTACGCTTGGCAATGTCACCAATTAGCCATGCTTTTTCGCCTTCAGCATTCAATAGCTTAAGTGCAGATTCAACTTTGTCCGCTGGCAACGCAACAACCATGCCCACGCCACAGTTAAAGGTACGATACATTTCAAATTCAGAAATGTTGCCTTTTTCCATTAACCAGTTGAATACGACAGGCCACTGCCAAGAGTCACTTTTAACCACGGCTTTGCAATCTTCTGGTAATACACGTGGGATATTTTCCCAGAATCCACCACCAGTGATGTGTGACATTGCGTGAACATCGTGCTCTTCGATCAATTTAAGCAGCGACTTTACATAAATTTTAGTGGGTTCTAACAAGTGATCGATAAGCGGCTTGCCAGCAAGCTCTTGCTCAGGATCAGCTTTGCTCACTTCTAATACCTTGCGGATCAGCGAGAAACCATTTGAGTGAGGACCACTAGAAGCTAATGCGATAAGTGCATCACCATCTTGCACCTTAGTGCCGTCGATGATCTCTTCTTTTTCTGCTACACCTACGCAGAAACCAGCAAGGTCATAATCATCACCTTCGTACATGCCTGGCATTTCAGCGGTTTCACCGCCAATTAATGCACAGCCTGATTGTACGCAGCCTTCAGCGATACCTTTAACAACGGCTGTGGCAACTTCAACATCAAGCTTGCCTGTCGCATAGTAATCGAGGAAGAATAGCGGCTCAGCACCAGATACGATTAAATCGTTTGAACACATAGCAACAAGGTCTACGCCTACGTTGTCGTGTTTCTTATAATCAATAGCAAGGCGTAGCTTAGTGCCAACGCCATCAGTACCAGAAACCAGTACTGGATGCTTATACTTAGTTGGTAGCTCACAAAGTGCACCAAACCCACCTAGGTTGCCCATAACTTCTGGACGACGGGTACGTTTAACTGCTGACTTGATGTTGTTAACTAGTGCATTTCCGGCATCAATATCAACGCCTGCATCTTTATAGCTTAGTGGGGTAGTAGGAGTGCTCACGGAGATCCTCTTCGGGTACGGGTCGATCGTTATAGGATTTTATGCGGCGCTATTCTAACAGCTTGTGACTAGCCTCGAAAGCATAGTTTTTCAATAAAGTTAGCGACAAGGCTCACGATTTAACGCCTTTTTAAAACTTTAAGTTTTCCTCTGCGAACAAATCTACTAGAATCGTTAAAATTTACCGTGAAAAATGCGTTAGAAAATCAGGAGATCAAGATGAAAGTCGTTGAAGTTAAGCACCCTTTAGTCCGTCATAAAATTGGATTAATGCGCGAAGGTGACGTAAGCACTAAGCGTTTTCGTGAGCTAGCGGCAGAAGTAGGAAGCCTACTGACGTATGAGGCAACTGCAGATTTCGAAACTGAGAAAGTCACTATTGAAGGCTGGAACGGTCCTGTAGAAGTTGAGCAAATCAAAGGTAAGAAAGTGACAGTGGTACCTATTCTTCGTGCAGGTCTTGGCATGATGGACGGTGTACTTGAGCACGTACCAAGTGCACGTATCTCAGTTGTGGGTATGTACCGCGACGAAGAAACTCTTGAGCCAGTACCATACTTTGAAAAATTGGCTAGCAACATGCCTGAGCGTATGGCACTTGTTGTTGACCCAATGTTGGCAACGGGCGGTTCAATGATTTCAACTATCGATCTGCTAAAAGACCGTGGCTGTACTTCAATTAAAGCGTTGGTATTAGTGGCGGCGCCAGAAGGTGTTGCAGCACTTGAAAAAGCTCATCCAGATATTGAGCTATACACTGCGTCAATAGATGACTGCTTGAACGAGCAAGGCTACATCTTACCGGGTCTTGGTGACGCCGGTGATAAGATCTTCGGTACTAAGTAATACTACAAACCTATGTGTTTTGAGCCAATGAATTGACTCAAATACAAACATTAAAAAAGGAGCCAATTGGCTCCTTTTTTGTATCTATCTATCCAGGCTTCTACAGCACCATTGCTGCAATCCAGCCAAACACTAGCAGCGGAATGTTGTAGTGAATAAAGGTTGGGATCACACTGTCTCTAATATGGTCGTGCTGACCATCGGCATTAAGACCTGCTGTTGGTCCTAATGTGGAGTCAGAAGCTGGTGAGCCTGCATCACCCAGTGCTGCTGCTGTGCCAACAAGTGCAATTGTTGCCGCAACTGAGAAACCAAAGGTCAGTGCGAGTGGCACGTAAATCGTGGCGATAATCGGAATAGTCGAGAACGACGAGCCGATCCCCATGGTAATAAACAAGCCTACTAATAACATTAAGAAAGCAGCCAGTGCTTTATTGTCGCCAATAATATCGGACAGTGAGCTAACCAAAGTACTGACGTCACCAGTCTCTTTCACTACGGCAGCAAAGCCTGCGGCGGAGATCATGATGAAACCAATGTTAGCCATCATGCGCACGCCTTGGTTAAACACGTCTTGGTCAGCTACATGCTTTAATGCACCAGAGAAGCTAAAGATAATAAAACCAATCAATGCACCAAAGATCATCGAACCAGTGTAAAGCTGAGTGGTTAAGGTTGCTAACACCGCCACAACCGCAATGGCAATATTTCGGGGATTGATGCTTTCATCTTCTGGTTCAGCGGAAAGAATGAGCTCCTCTTTGTACTCGCGAGGTTTACGATATGAGATAAATACCGCCACCAATAAACCACAAATCATACCTAGGGCTGGCAATAACATCGCCTGAGGGATCTGCGAACGTACAGCATCAAGGCCATTGGTATTTAGATTAGCTAGCAAAATGTCGTTGAGGAAAATGCCGCCAAAACCAACGGGTAAAATCATATAAGTAGTGACTAGACCAAAGGTCAGCACACAGGCCACTAATCGTCTATCGAGCGACAGTTTAGACATCACATGCAATAACGGTGGAATTAAGATTGGGATAAACGCTATATGAATGGGAAGCAGGTTCTGCGATGAAACCGCCATTGCCAAAATAGATAGTAGTAAAATCCAACGAACACGGTTGTAGTTGGTTCTAGATTGCTCTCCGCCCAATGCACCAATGACTTTACGTGAAATCAAGGTGGTTAAACCTGAGTGAGACAGGGCAACGGCAAAGGCGCCCAGTAAAGCATAGCTCAGTGCAATTTGCGCACCGCCACCTAAACCGGTATTAAAAGCATCTACGGTGTGTTGTAGATCCATGCCGCCAACCAAACCAGCTACCAATGCGCTAATGGTAAGAGCAATAACAACGTTCACTCGTGCAAGGCTCAATCCCAGCATCAAGCAAACAGCAATAACGACTGCGTTCATAATAAGCTTTATCTTTTTCTTATATTCAAAGTTGCTACTATTTTTGCCTGTTAACCAGCGTGATGTCCAGCGTGAAGGGGCGATATATTGATTTGGATGCGAGTTGTGAACTGAGTGTAGGGCTAATTGCTGTGAAAGTGTGAATACCACCACGCTCTATGTGGACTTGATGGCTGCATAATGTCCAGTTAACAGAATTAATATTCAAAAAAGTGATATTGCTCTCAAATAGCTTGTATGAAGTCAAACACTGCCTATAATGCCATTAGATTTAAAACGAAATAGCGTTTTTAGCAATCCATAGATGGAGAAATAAAATGAGTGTATTAGTAGGCCGTCCGGCTCCTGATTTTACTGCTGCTGCGGTACTTGGTAATGGTGAAATTGTAGATACCTTTAACCTTTCTGAAGCGATCAAGGGTAAGCCAACCGTCGTATTCTTCTACCCACTAGACTTTACATTTGTATGTCCTTCAGAGTTGATCGCATTCGATCACCGCATGGACGAGTTCAAGAAGCGTGGCGTTGAAGTTATCGGTGTTTCTATCGATTCTCAGTTTACTCACAATGCATGGCGTAACACTCCAGTAGACAAGGGCGGTATTGGCCAAGTTCAATACACTCTAGTTGCTGATGTTAAGCATGAAATCTGTAAAGCATACGACGTAGAGCATCCAGAAGCTGGTGTTGCTTTCCGTGGTTCTTTCCTAATCGATAAAGAAGGTCAAGTTCGTCACCAAGTGGTTAACGATCTTCCACTAGGTCGTAATGTTGACGAAATGCTTCGCATGATCGACGCACTTCAGTTCCACGAAGAGCACGGTGACGTTTGTCCTGCTGGTTGGGAAAAAGGCGACAAAGGTATGGACGCATCTACAGAAGGTGTTGCTTCTTACCTAAGCGACAACGCTGATAAGCTTTAATATCTGCGTTTAGTTGTTAGAAAAGCCGCGTTTAATCGCGGCTTTTTTGTGTCTACGATTTGGCGTATACACTTAAAATCATTAAGTTTCGGTTGATGAAGGTTGTAGCGTTTTGACCGCATAGGTATTAAATTGAAAAGAGTAAAGTTCTCTTTATTTATTCTAGCTTTTTCCTATATTTATAATTTTAAAAAAGCCGCATTGATTGCGGCTTTTTTGTATCTAGTATTGCAGGCGAACCTTACTATTAATCTTCAGGTTTAACTTCGATTTCCGCTCGTTCTTCTGACTTAGACTCATCGGCAATGTATGGCCAGCCACCGAGTGACTTCCAGCGGTTTACGATTAGGCAGAACAGTTCAGCGGTACGCTCGGTGTCATACAAGGCTGAATGGGCTTCGCGGTTATCAAATGGAATGCCAGCCATTGCACAGGCTTTCGCTAACACCGTTTGGCCGATAGCAAGGCCTGCAAGTGCGGCAGTATCGAAAGTGGCGAAAGGGTGGAATGGTGTGCGCTTCAAGCCATTACGCTCGATGGCTTCGCTGACAAAGCCGTGATCGAAGGCGGCGTTGTGCGCCACGATAATACTGCGATGACATTCAGAGGCTTTTTGTGCTTTCTTGACCTCTTTGAAGATCTCTAAAAAGGCTTCTTTTTCACTGACTGCGCCGCGCAGCGGGTTAGTTGGATCAATACCGTTAAACGCTAAGGCTTCAGGTTCAAGATTTGCGCCTTCAAAAGGTTCGATATGGTAATGCAGTGTTTTGTCTAATTGGAGTACACCGTCATCATCCATCTTTAACATCGTGACTGCAATTTCTAGTAGCGCGTCGGTCTTTGAATTGAACCCGGCTGTTTCAACATCGATAACCACTGGGAAGTATCCTCTAAAGCGGTTTTTCAATTTGTTGTGGTCGAAAGTGTCAGTCATTAAATTATCCAAAAAGTTAGCAGGTGCCTATTATGGGGCAACTGAGAATAACTGTCATGTTCGTTTGCTTATTTTATAAGCTAAAGAAAGATAAATCTTTGCCGATAGAGAGAAGTGACCCAATTATGGAGAGTGGTTTTATGCGGCTTAGCGTTCTTTTTGCATCATTATTATGCTTACCTTTTTTTGCTAATGCGGATCTCAAGCAATATGTAGCTTCTTTAGAAGAGTCCCAGTGGCGCGTGAGCGGAAATAATCCTGTGATGTGCCGCTTGGAACATGATATTCCCTCTTACGGAAAAGCGGTATTTACCAGTATTGCGGGTAAGAACCATAACCTTAATTTCACTCTTGATATGTGGGTAAAACCTGATCAAGTGACTCAAGCTAAATTAATGAGTATGGCGCCTGCTTGGCGACCAGGCGTGGTATCTAAAGAGATCACTGAGCTGACTTATCAAAAGTACTTTAGCGGCGAAGTGCCGCGTAATGCTGCTTGGTCAATGCTCGCAGAGCTTGAAAGTGGTATGCAGCCAACCTTCTATTACGCCGACTGGTATAACCAAACTAATAAAATAGCCGTGGGCTTATCGGCGGTGAATTTTAGACGCCAATATGCACAGTTCAAATCGTGTCTATCATCATTATTACCATACTCTTTCGAAGATATTGCCTTTACAGTACTCACCTATGAATCGGGTGGTACTGAGCTGACCCGTTACGCCAAAGCACAAATAAATAAAGTACAAGAGTATCTGGCTTACGATCAAAACGTAGACTTGGTGTTGATTGATGCTTATACCGATAGCTACGGTGGCCGCAGCGCTAACGAGCGTGTCTCAGTGCAACGCGCTGATTCGGTCAAAGATCTGTTTGTCGCTAGCGGCATCCCTCAAAGTCGTATTCATACAATGGGGCACGGTGAACGTCGACATGTGGCCTCAAATCAAACCATTGATGAGCGTGCAAGAAACCGACGCGTGGTGATTAGAATAAGTAAGCCTCTGTAAACCAGAGTTAGTTGGATCTATTATTTGAGCCTTGCTTTTATTGCAGGGCTTTTTTATACCTTAGGCATTTTTAATCGTGGCAGTAAAATTTAGATAAAAAAAAGCCCGCTTACATAAGTAAGCGGGCTGCAAAAATATTTGATTTGCAATCAACAAATTGAAGGAAGGAAGTCAAGCTAAGAACCAGGGATGAAACTTCCGTGGATAACCACCAAAGTTTAAGAGTTCTTTGTTTCCGAATCTGCTAGGCAGACACTTCCTGAAAACGAGACGAATTATAGAGCCAGGTTTGATTACTGACAAACTAGAATAATTTGATAAGTGGATTAGTTTTGCTAATGATTAAAAGTGGCAGGGATGATGATTTTAGCGGCCTACAAGCGCTATAGTGGGTCCTTAATCACGTTTTTTGCATAATTCCACTTAATATATAATTAATCTATGTTACTAAAATATTAATGGCTGAACAGTGGCATAAGTGAAACTAGGGCGACAACAAAATTTTGCGCTGTATTTTTTTAATTTGTATAGTGCATTTTGAAAATGGCTATTTATGCCAGCTTAATAAAAAAGCCTACCTAGTAAACATCGCTGTTAGGTGTGACTACGGATAGGTGAATCAGGGATACAAACCATGCGAATTAATACTTTATCAGCTAAAAAGCCGTTATTGGCTATTGGCTTTGGCTTAGCGTTAGCCGGTTGCCAAACGCAATCTGTTGACGAGTCTACAGCTGACACCCTTATACAAAACCAAGACAGCGTCGTTGAAACGCTCCATGGCGTTCAGGTTGCAGATCCATATCGCTATTTAGAAGTTGAGTCAGACAAGACTCATCAATGGGTAAAGCAGCAACAGCAAGATGGTAAAGCTTATTTAGCTGCCATCGAAAACAAGCAGGCGATTGTTGAGCGGATTACTGAGTTGTGGAACTTCGAAAAGATTTCTGCACCGAATGAAAAGGGCAGTAATACTTTTTATTATCGCAACAACGGGCTGCAAGCACAGTCTGTTCTGTTTGTAAAAGATGCATCGGGTAATGAAAAGGTGTTGCTCGACCCAAATACCTTCTCATCAGACGGCACCATTGCGCTTTCAGGTACATCGGTGAGTGACGACGGTAAGACATTGGCCTATGGCGTTTCTAAGTCGGGCTCAGATTGGCAAACGTGGCATTTTGTCGATATTGCGACAGGCAAGAAGCTAGCCGATCAATTAGATTGGATCAAGTTCTCTAGCGCGGTTTGGAACAGCGATAATACTGGCGTGTATTACGCTCGTTATGATGCACCTGAGGGCGGTAACGCGCTTGCTGATGTTAACTTTAACCAAAAAGTGTACTTCCATAAGATAGGCAGCGAGCAATCACAAGACAGTTTGGTTTATGAAAGACCGCAAAACAAAGACTGGGGTTTTGGTATTGAAGTGACGGATAAAGGCGATTATTTACTGCTTTATATCTCTCAAGGTACCGACAGCCGTAACCGTTTCTTCTATAAGTCGCTGAAACAACCACAAGCGGAAGTGGTTGAACTTATTCCCGATCTAGAAGCGGAATACAGCTTTATTGGCAACGACAAGTCTACTTTCTATTTTAAGACTGACTATCACGCACCTAATGGTAAAGTGATTGCGATTGATGTGAATAACAGCGCAAAGGACAATTGGAAGACCATTGTTCCTGAGCTTAAAGATCCAATCAGCAATATTGCAATTGTTAATGATCATATCGTCGTCAGCTACTTGCATGATGTTCTGGGTAAGTTAACCATTTACAGCATGAATGGCGATAAACGCCAAGATGTAAAACTGCCTGGAAAAGGTAAGGTTGCAGGCCCTTATGGTAAGCGCAGTAAAGATTACTTCTATTACGTCTTTAATAGCTACACTCAGCCACAAACTACCTATAAGTTTGATTTTAAGACCGGCGAGTCAACACTTTACTCAAAACCTACCGTATCATTCGACCCAGACAACTACACCTCTGAGCAGGTCTTCTATACCAGTAAAGATGGTACAAAAGTGCCGATGATGATCTCTTACAAGAATGGCATGAAGAAAGACGGTAATAACCCGACACTTCTATATGCTTATGGCGGCTTTGCGATTTCATTAACGCCACGCTTTAGTCCTGCCAATATAGCGTGGATGGATATGGGTGGTGTTTATGCGGTGCCAAACTTACGTGGTGGTGCTGAATATGGCGAAAGCTGGCATCAAGCGGGTATGTTCGATAAAAAGCAGAATGTATTTGATGACTATTATGCTGCTGCTGAATACTTAATCGACCAGAACTACACGAATAGCACAAAGCTTGGTGCTTATGGCCGTAGTAACGGTGGACTATTAATGGGGGCGGCGTTAACTCAGCGTCCTGAACTATTTGCCGCTGTGTTGCCTGCCGTAGGCGTACTGGATATGCTTAGGTTCCAAAAGTTCACTATTGGTTGGGCATGGACGAGTGAGTATGGCAGTGCCGATAACGCAGAGCAGTTTCCTGCATTATATGCATACTCGCCGTACCACAATGTTAAAGCGCAATCTTATCCAGCCACTATGGTGATGACTGCAGATCACGATGACAGAGTTGTACCGCTGCATAGCTTTAAGTTTGGTGCCATGATGCAAGAGAAGCAGCAAGGTGATGCGCCTGTGATTATGCGCATAGAATCTAAAGCGGGTCACGGCGCTGGTAAACCGACGGCGATGAAGATTGATGAGTTTGCCGATATTTATAGTTTCCTATGGCACAATTTTGGCTTGAAAGTGCCGACTAAAATCGCGCAATAGAGTTAGATAACGCTAAATGAAAAGGGCAGCTTAAGCTGCCCTTTTTTATGCTCTAAATAAACAGTGATTCAACAAAGAGTTGGCTAGATTAATATCACTCAACCTGCGGCGGTTCGAGGCCAGTACATACCCAGCAAGTGTGCATTTTTAACGCTTTTGGCGGCAGATGTAATAATCCCTTAAGATTATTAACAAAATTTTATGAAGATGGCTAAGGCTTATCACATATCGCCATTCACAATTGCATATTGGCTAGGTATAGTAGGCCTCTTATTTTGTCTCATTAATTGGCGATCTTATTTTATGTTTCGTTGGCCTATTTCCGTTTACTACGAAGATACTGATGCCGGTGGTGTTGTTTACCACTCAAATTATTTGAAGTTTTTTGAGCGCGCTCGAACGGAGTGGTTGAGGTCAATGGGCGTCAGTCAAACAGCACTACTTGCTGATGATATTGCCTTTGTTGTGAAGCGTGCAGCACTCGATTTTTGTAAAGCGGCGCGTTTTGAACAGAACCTTATGGTCGAAACCGAGGTCATACAACTCAAGAAAGCGTCGTTGACATTTAAACAGCGTTTAATTGATGAGCAGGGTGTTACGTATTGCGAGGCTGATATATTAGTAGCCTGTATCGCATTATCACGTATGAAACCCAAAGCCATTCCCCTAAATATTGCCCAGGAGTTTAACGGTGGAAGCTGATATTTCGTTTATTGGATTATTTTTACAAGCAAGTCTTTTAGTTAAGTTTGTTATGCTGACATTGCTTAGTTTGTCTATTGCTTCTTGGGCGGTGATCCTTCAACGCCGTAAATTATTGACGGCAGCAAAAACTGAAGCGCTTAAATTTGAAGATAAGTTTTGGTCTGGCGTTGATCTCAACAAACTTTATCAAGAGTTGTCGGCACGTCAAGATCGCAATGCAGGCCTTGAAGCACTGTTTGTAACTGGCTTTAAAGAGTACGCCAGACTTAATAAGCTCAATGGCCGCGTCCCTGAAGCTGTTATGGATGGCAGCTACCGAGCAATGCGTGTGTCACTTTCAAGAGAACTCGAAAAACTCGAGACCCATTTACCACTGTTGGCTACCATTGGCTCAACCAGCCCGTATATTGGCTTGTTTGGTACAGTATGGGGGATTATGAACTCCTTTATCGCTTTAGGCGCTGTTGAAAACGCCACCCTAGCTATGGTCGCACCAGGTATTGCTGAAGCATTGATTGCAACTGCTATGGGTCTATTTGCGGCTATTCCTGCCGTAATCGCCTACAACCGTTTCTCGACTCAAGTTGAAAAGATAGAGATGTCTTACGCCAACTTTATGGAAGAGTTCTCTAGCATCTTGCACCGCCAAGCATATAGCGAGAAGGAACAGGCATAATGCATCAAGGCTACCAAAGGAAGCGCCGTCGCCCGGTTGCTGAAATTAATGTGGTGCCCTATATCGATGTGATGTTGGTACTGTTGATTATTTTCATGGTGACAGCGCCAATTGTCACTCAAGGCGTTAAGGTCGATCTACCTCAAGGTGCTGCAGAGTCATTGCCCGCTGATAGTAAACCACCGGTTGTGGCTTCAATTGATGCCATGGGCGAGTACTATTTAGATGTAGGCAGTTCGAGCACCAAAGAGGTTCTTGAGCTGGACGAAGTCGCGATTAGGGTTGGGGCTATTATTCAATTAGAGCCAGAACGTCCGGTGGTCGTAAAAGCTGACCGTTCAATCCCCTACGAGAAAGTGATTCAGTTAATGGTGACACTGCAAGGCGCGGGCGTACCGTCTGTTGGATTGATGACCGATTCGCCGGAGGATAAGTAGTGGCGGCTAAATCAGAATTAACCATTCCAGTGTCAATTTCAGCTGGAATTCATATTGGCGTGATAGTTATCTTAGCGCTAGGCGTTGATTTTTCAGATAAACCCAAGCCACAACCTCAAGCGAGTGCGCCAGCTGTACAAGCGGTGGTCGTTGATCAACAAAAAGTGGCAGAGCACGTTGAAAAGCTAAAAGCACAGAAGCGTGAAGCGGAGCGAAAAGAAAAGGCGCGCCAAGATGATGCTGATAGACGTGTCCGTGAAGCGCGCAAAGAGCGCGAACGTGAACAGAATCGTATTAAGAAGCTTGAGCAAGAGCGAAAGCAAAAAGAGATTGAAACTAAAAATGCAAACGACGCGGCTAAGGCTGCGCAGTTAAAGCAGAAGCAGGAAAAAGAGAAAGCCGCTAAAGCTGAAGCTGATCGTAAGCAAAAGGAAAAAGAGCGCCAAGCTTCGGAAGCAGCAGCTAAAAAAGCTGCGGATAAGCGTAAAGCCGAGGAGGCCGCTGCCTTAAAAGCTGAAAATGAACGTAAGCGTAAGGCTGAAGCTGAACGTAAACGCAAAGCCGAAGAGCAAGCGCGCCGTGAGCAAGAGCAGATGATGCAAGAAGCTTTAGCTGCAGAGCAAGCAGCACTTTCACAGACTCGTAATAAAGCCGTGATGAGTGAAGTTCAGCGTTATACCTCGATGATCAGAGCGACCATTCAGCGTAACTTAGTTGTCGACGAATCAATGCGAGGTAAAAGCTGTCGAGTCTTTATCCGCTTAGCAAACGATGGTTTTGTGACTGCGAGTAAAATCTTGGATGGCGATAGCGTAGTATGTCGGGCGACTAAAGCTGCGATTAATAAAGCTGGGCGTCTACCCGTTTCGAATGAGCCTGATGTATATAACAAGCTAAAAGAAATTAATTTAACAGTTCAACCCGAGTTCAATTAAAGGAATCACATGAAGATTTTGGGGAAATGGTTACTCGCTAGCCTACTTATTTGCAGCATGCCTGCAAAAGCTGCATTGGATATTGTGATCACCGAAGGTGTTGATGCTGCAAGACCTATTGCCGTTGTTCCTTTTGTTTGGCAAGGCACCGGTCCTATGCCTTCGCAAATATCGGATGTGGTTATGTCTGATCTTGCACGTAGCGGCACATTTAGCCCATCAGATGAGCTAAGCTTGCCACAACGTAATATCAGTACCTTGGCTCAATTTGATGCGAAGGCGTGGATGGCGCAACCTGCAGAAGCTGTAGTGATGGGGTCTATTAAGCCTTATGGTGCAGATAAATATTTAGTTAGCTTTCAGTTAATTGATTTAGTCAAAGCGCAATTACAATCGGATGCAGGGCCGCAAGCCGCTAACGATTTAGTGATTGATAGCCGTGAGACTGTCATTAGTGCCGCTCAGTTTCGTCAGTACGGTCACCGTATTAGTGATGTGGTTTATGAAAAATTAACTGGTATTCGCGGTGCTTTTCTTACTCGTATAGCTTATGTTGTTGTTAAGCATGGCGAAAAGTCACCATATCAGTTGATGATCTCTGATTACGATGGCTATAACGAACAGATGTTACTGCGCTCTCCTGAGCCATTGATGTCGCCGTCATGGTCGCCAGATGGACAGCAACTTGCTTACGTTAGTTTTGAAAACCGTAAAGCAGAAGTGTTTGTGCAGAACATTTATACTCAAGCACGTAAGAAAGTCACTAGTTTTAATGGTATAAATGGTGCGCCGGTATTTTCACCTGATGGTAAAAAACTCGCTGTGACGCTTTCTAAAGACGGTCAGCCAGACATTTATGTGGTTGATATCGCCACTAGCGCGCTAAAGCGTGTAACGAATCATTATTCCATTGATACCGAGCCGTCTTGGTTCCCGGACGGTAAGTCTTTATTACTTACCTCTGAACGTGGCGGACGTCCACAGTTGTATCGTGTATTTTTGGACTCAGGTAAGATCTCTCGCTTAACTTTTGAAGGCGAATGGAACTTAGGTGGTTCAATTGCGCCAGATGGGCGCAGCATTGTTTTTGTAAATCGTACTAACGGTAAGTTTAATATCGCAAGAATGGATCTTGAAACACGATTTATGCAGGTTTTGACGAGCACCAGGCTCGACGAATCCCCAAGCCTAGCACCTAACGGTACTATGGTTATTTACGGAACAACATACCAAGGTAAACAGGTATTGGCGGCGGTTTCTATGGATGGACGATTCAAGGCCAGATTACCCGTCGGTCAAGGTGAAGTGAAATCACCTTCTTGGTCACCATTTCTCTAACTATAAAGATTAAGGATTTTAAAATGGATCTGAATAAGCTATTTAAAGCCATGTTAGTCGTACTTCCTATTATGGCTCTCAGTGCCTGTAGCTCGACTTCTGAGTCTGAAACAGATGCAACTAGCTCAACGGAATCATCTTCATCAACAGGTTCTGCTAACAGCGGTGTTGAAACAGGTGGTGTTGCACCTGTGCTGACTCCTGCGGAGCAGCAGCAACTTAAGTTTCAAGAGCTAAGAAAAGAGCACATCATCTATTTCGATTTTGATCGCAGTTCTGTTTCGCAGCAATTTGCTGAAGTGTTAGAAGCTCATGGTGATTACCTTGTAGAACACCCAAATGTTCGTGTGATGATTGAAGGCCATGCTGATGAGCGTGGAACACCTGAATACAACATCGCATTGGGCGAGCGACGCGCTAAAGCGGTTGCTAAGTACCTTCAGGGTATGGGCGTACAGCCAAGCCAGATGAGTGTTGTTAGCTACGGCGAAGAGAAGCCAATGGATCTGTCTCGCACTGATGATGGTTTTGCAAAAAATCGTCGTGCAGTACTTGTATACTAATTTTAGGTAAAAGGTTTACCCTATGAAATACGCCGTGATATCAGCGGCAATCATCCTGGCAAGTGCAGCACATGCTGCACCTGCTCCTGTTGAGGATGTTGCTGGTGGCTCTTCAGACGACAGAGTGGCTCGTCTAGAGCGAATTGTAAAAGCAAAACAGCAAACTGAATTTGCTATGCAACAACGCTTAGAAGCGTTGCAGCAAGAAGTCCTCGATTTGCGTGGATTAAGTGAGCAGCAGTCTTATCAAATTGAACAGATGCTACAAAGGCAGCGTCAGCTCTATGAAGATATCGCTAATATCTCAAGTAAGCCTGCAGCGACTGTGAGCGTAGTAAGCAGCAATAGCACCACCACGGCAAGTTCAACTTTAGGTGAAACCGCCAGTTATGAACAAGCTGTAAACTTAGTGCTTAAAGAGAAGAAGTACGAAGCGGCTATTCCAGCTTTTGCTCAGTTTATCGAAAGTTATCCTGATTCAAGCTATGCACCTAATGCAAATTACTGGTTAGGGCAGCTACTCTATAATAAGAGTGAGTTTGTTGGAGCCACTAAAGCTTTTACAACAGTTGTTGATAAATTCAAGGATTCAGGTAAGCGTGGTGAAAGTTTAGTCAAGCTTGGTATGATTTCTGAGAAGACTGGTGATAAAGCCAAAGCGAAAGCTTATTACCAGCAAGTTGTGAAAGAATATGCTAATAGCGCAGCAGCCCGTATTGCACAGCAGCAACTTTCAGCACTTTGATTGCGATTTATTCAAAAAACAATCTCTTAGACTGTTTTTCATGCAAACGATGAAAAATGGGAAATTTGCACTTGCATGAGCAAATGAAAAAGGTATTATAGGCGCCCTCAGAGAGACACCGTCTTTCGGAGGGTATCTAAGCGAATTGTTTAGTTAATCTAAACTAAGTGCTAATGATACAAGCAATACCAGATAGGGCCGTTAGCTCAGTTGGTAGAGCAGTTGGCTTTTAACCAATTGGTCGAAGGTTCGAATCCTTCACGGCCCACCACTTCTGAGGTGGATTTGTTTTAAAGCAAATGAAATCAGAAAATGTAATACCAGAGAGGGCTGTTAGCTCAGTTGGTAGAGCAGTTGGCTTTTAACCAATTGGTCGAAGGTTCGAATCCTTCACAGCCCACCACTTATTCTACAAGGTGGAAAAACAAGTAGAAGCAATACCAGAAAGGGCCGTTAGCTCAGTTGGTAGAGCAGTTGGCTTTTAACCAATTGGTCGAAGGTTCGAATCCTTCACGGCCCACCACTTCTGAGGTGGATTTGTTTTAAAGCAAATGAAATCAGAAAATGTAATACCAGAGAGGGCTGTTAGCTCAGTTGGTAGAGCAGTTGGCTTTTAACCAATTGGTCGAAGGTTCGAATCCTTCACAGCCCACCACTTATTCTACAGGTGGAAAAACAAGTAGAAGCAATACCAGAAAGGGCCGTTAGCTCAGTTGGTAGAGCAGTTGGCTTTTAACCAATTGGTCGAAGGTTCGAATCCTTCACGGCCCACCACTTCTGAGGTGGATTTGCTTCAAGGCAGATGAGTTCAGAAACGTAATACCAAAAAGAGCCGTTAGTTCAGTTTCTTGTAGAAACAGACAGTTGGCTTTAACTAATGATAGTTAGTTATTGACTTGAATATATCAGCAATACCAGAAAGGGCCGTTAGCTCAGTTGGTAGAGCAGTTGGCTTTTAACCAATTGGTCGAAGGTTCGAATCCTTCACGGCCCACCACTTCTGAGGTGGATTTGCATCAAAGCAAATGAAATCAGAAAATGTAACTCAGCATTACCAGAAAGGGCTGTTAGCTCAGTTGGTAGAGCAGTTGGCTTTTAACCAATTGGTCGAAGGTTCGAATCCTTCACAGCCCACCACTTTCTGATTCAATCGTAAATCCCATACCTTGCTTCATGTGTTAACAACTTCATAAATGAACTCAATTTTCCTATTTATTCAAAGAATTTAATGTCTAGATTAGATGTTAGCTCTGTTGCAGCGGATACTAATGAATAACCAGTTGGCTTGCTCTTTTAGCAATTGGTCGAAGGTTCGAATCCTTCACAGCCCACCACTTTCTGATTCAATCGTGAACTGTAAATTTTACTTCGATTACACATCATTTGTTAGATTTTTTCCTATGCAGTTTTCTTCCTATTCATACAAAGTATTTAATATCTAGATTAGATGTCAGCTTTGTTGCAGCAGATACTAATGAATAGGCTGCTGGCTTGTTTCTTTTGTTATTGGCAGCTGGTTCGTTACTCAGAGTGTTATAGCTTCGTCTTATGATTTCAATATCTGAACCTGTACTACCCAATGGAAGAGAACTATTTATTTTTTCTGTTTCTTTAATCTCTATTTAATCGCTAAAAGCGATCCTTAAAACCTGTTTATCAGAAATTTAGTGCTTAATTCATCGCTATTATTGTTGGTATTGTTTAAAGAAAATATTAAAGTGTTTGCAGTAATTTAGATGTTTAGGCGAATACAGCTAATAACATTGAGTCTAAATAAAGCAATAAATAAAATAATTCGTCAGTTTTATTTAGCGGATGACAGCCATGTGACATATTCTTTTCAGCCGTATCCCCCTTTTAAAAACCCTATTTAACCTCATGTATTTTATCACTTATTCAGAACTCCTTTGATTACTGCTGTTATTGCTGCTTATTTTAATGGGGCGAGTGCTATAAGAATAGTTACATCTTTCTCTTAAAATTATCGTGAGTTATTAACACTTTGTATAATTCTTTACTAATATTAGCCGCGATGGATGCGAAAGTGATTAATTAGTAAGAGATGTTCTACTTTTGTCTGATAGACCTATTGCTAATGTTGCCTTGATGTTAAGTCGGTCATATTTCGTAAGGATAATAAAAAATACGGGAGAAAGGGAATGAAACAAGCAAAATTAAGTATCTTGTGTGCTTCGCTTATAGCTGCAACGAGTATAAGTGCACAGGCTGATACGGACTTTAAATTTGGTGGTTATGTAAAAGCTGATGTGATGTTCAGTGATTACAGCAATGGCGCACCTGATTCTGGCAGTCTATCACGACAGTTTTATGTACCAGGTACCATTTATGGTGATCCAAGTAACGGTAAGCAGGTTGTCGATTTCCAAGCAAGAGAATCACGCTTTAACTTTAAATCGTCTACCGATATTGATGGTCATAAGTTAGTTGGTTTCATTGAACTCGATTTTATGACTCATACCGATGGTAACGAGCGAGTATCTAACAGCTACTCGCCACGGATCCGTCAAGCATTTTTAAGTTTCGATAATTGGGCTGCTGGTCAAATGTGGACCACTTTCCAAAATCCAGGCGCCTTACCTGAAAACTTAGACTTTGTTGGAGCTGCTGAAGGTACGCCTTTTGTGCGTCAAACAATGGTTCGTTACACAAACGGTGGTTTTCAATTCTCGGCTGAGAACCCGGAAACAACACTCAATGCCTATCGCGATCCAGCTGGTAGCCGTATAACCAGTGGTAGTGGTATGGTTCCAGATTTTGTCGCTCGTTATAATATGAAAACTGAAGGCGGCATGGCGTTCACGTTTGCAGGCCTCGCACGTCAGCTTAACGTTGAGCAAGATGATTTAGACTCTTCAACCTTCGGTTACGGCTTGAGTTTTACAGGCGTGATCCCAGTTGGACAGGATGATATTAAAATGTCAGCCACTTATGGTGATGGTTTAGGTCGCTATATGGCACTTAACTACGCTAATGCGGGTGTATTGGACGTAAATGGTGACATTGAGGCGATCACTTCATATGGTGGCTATATTTCGTATCGCCATTGGTG
The DNA here is from genome assembly GCF_019654975.1 of Shewanella sp. c952. Lineage (GTDB taxonomy): Bacteria > Pseudomonadota > Gammaproteobacteria > Enterobacterales > Shewanellaceae > Shewanella. Next base: position 157,771 of record NZ_BPEW01000003.1, on the reverse strand, counting down.
GAATGATAAGTGGCGTACAAGTATCACTGGTTCAGGTTTTAAAGCTGATAACAATATTGACTTGATTGGTAATAACGTCAATAAAGACTCTTATTCTGGTTATGTCAACTTGCTGTACTCTCCAGTTAAGCCACTTACGGTTGGTGTTGAATATATGTATGCGAAGAACACCAAAGAGAATGGTTTTGATGGTGAGCTAAATCGTGTCATCTTCTCAATGAAGTATGTACTCTAGCTGATACAAGATTATTACTTTTAGTTAGATAATTTAGACAATAAAAAAGGAGGCGATAGCCTCCTTTTTTATTGAGTGGTTAAACTTATGCCGCTGGCATTAAGTCATTGTCTCGTACATATTGTTCAAACTCAGTACAACCGCCAACATGGTCTTTATCGACAAAGATCTGCGGTACTGTTTCAACTGGCTTACCAACTGTTTTTTCTAGATCGGCTTTGCTGATCCCTTCTGCATGAATATCAACATATTTGAATTTGAAATCTTCACGCTTTTCAGTAAGTTGCTCTGCAACTTGAACTGCACGTACACAATAAGGACAACCCGGACGACCGAAAATAACTACAAACATATTAATTCCTCAAAAATAGCTTGAGCACTTTATAACATAGGCTACGGATTAGTTCTAATCGATATTTGTAGTCGTGTTAATCGCATTGCTGAATTTTCGATTATATGTTTAAGGAACTGTCTATTTGTCGTTCTACACGGAACCGTTGGGAACTGGCCACATTTGTTGTAAATGCTCTTCTATAATGGTGCATATTTAAAAATGACCAAGTGCTAACCTGATAATTACAGCGCCATATTGCTCGGCTCGGTTTGATAGCGGCCTTGGTAGTCAAAAATGGACTCAAGCAGATCCCAGCCTTTTTTGCCTTTTTTAAGTAGTAACAGATCAGGCTTTCTAAAGCAGTCGGCATCATTAGCAAGCTCCTGAGCTGATTGATACTTTTTATGTTTCATACCCGGAGTCTTGCTATGGGGGAAAATAAACAGGGCAAATACAGCTTTTATTTGGGCGGCCGTCTGCATTTTAAAATATCGGCAGAAATCATTGCCCTCGATATCTATGTAGCGCACGATTAAGCGCTCACCATCGGGCTCAAGCAACATACTTTGGCATTTAAACAAGTGGTGATGTTTCTGCTGTAATACTTCTTTGAGTCGCTTATCGGGGTCAACTAATACTGCTTGGCAATGGTTACAGACTTTGGCGGCGATGTCGTTTTCTTCTCCACAATTTGGGCACGCTTTAGAGCGAAACCTAAAATCGCATTGTTGTTTGCCGCCAGGTGTTTCTATCAATGCTTGGCAGCGTCTGCCAAAGTGCTCAATAATGTCACCATCGTCATCAGTTAACCCCCAGAAAATATTGGCGAAGTCGCATACCGGACAATGTACTTGTACTGGTTTACATTTACTATTGGGTTTGGGCTGGCCTACCTCTGGATAGAAAAGGTCATAACCATTGGCTGCGTAGTCAATAATGAGGCATTCAGTTTTACCTGCATCGATACGCAAGCCACGTCCCACCATCTGCTGAAATAGACTCACCGAGGCTGTGGGTCGCATAATGGCAATTAAGTCGACATGGGGCGCATCAAAGCCCGTAGTAAGCACTGCCACATTAACTAAAAACTTTATCTGCTTAGCTTTAAAGGCTGCAATTAGCAGGTCTCTGTCTTCGCGAGAGGTCTTAGCGGTCACTAGTGCTGGTTCATACCCGTCAAGCTTGGCCATTATCTCTTCGGCATGTTTAACGGTAGCAGCAAAAATGATCACTCCTTGGCGATGCTTTGCTAGCGCAATGAGTTGCTTGACGATAGCGGTGGTAGCACGTCCGCAATGATTGAGTAACGAATTAACCTCTGATTCGTTGTATTGGCCTGTAGGCGATGCCGTTAGCTCGCTAAAGTCATATTGCGCGCTAAGCCCGTCAAACATTTTTGGTTGGCTTAAAAAGCCTTGTTTGATTAATGGGCGCATGGGTAATTCAAATATGCACTTTTCGAAAACGGGTTTGTCAGCATTACCGATTTTGCCATGGTAGTGATGACGGTAGATCCAACCTAGATCCAAGCGATAAGGAGTTGCGGTTAACCCTAACAGTCTTACCTTGTTATTTTTCGATTTAAGGTGAGCAAGTAGCTGCTGATATTGGCTGTCTTTTTCTGGGCTGACTCGATGGCACTCATCAATAATGACGAGGCTATAGGGTTCGTCAAATTGCGTTGGCTGTTTAACCGCAGACTGGATACTGGCAACCACTGTTTTACCACGGGTTGATTTTTGATTTAACCCTGCAGAATAAATGGAGGCTTTCTCGGTGAGTAGGCCGACTTTTTCTGCGTTTTGCGCCACTAACTCTTTAACGTGGGTCAGCACCAGAACGCGACCTTTGGCGATTCTAGCTAATTCAGCGATGACAATGCTTTTACCCGCTCCGGTAGGCAGTACCAATACGGCAGAATCGCTAGTCGACTTAAAGTGATTTATAGCGGCATCAACCGATTGTTGCTGATAGTCTCGAAGTTGCACGTGAGTTTCCGTTTGGCAGGTAAATACAAAAACTGATATCGAAATCATCACATAAATACGCTGTGACGGTAAGCAAAATGTGGATTTGTTTATTTAAAGGCATAAAAAAAGCCCCTCTATGAGGGGCTAGGGAAGGTAAAGCGAGTATTTCTGCTTAACTATTATTCACTGCGGTTAAGACGAGATTCAATCAGGGTATCAATCACGGCTGGATCAGCCAGCGTTGAAGAGTCACCTAAGTTTGTCACTTCATTTGCAGCAATCTTACGTAGGAATCGACGCATAATTTTGCCTGAACGTGTCTTAGGTAATCCGCCCGCCCATTGAATAAGATCCGGCGTGGCTAATGCGCCAATCTCTTTTCTAACCCACTGGCGAAGTTCCTGACGTAACTCTTCAGTTTCAACAGTGCCTCGAGTCAGCGTGACGTAAGCGTAGATCCCTTGGCCTTTAATGTCGTGCGGGTAACCAACAACTGCGGCTTCAGCAACTTGCTCATGGGCAACTAAAGCACTTTCAACTTCAGCGGTGCCTAGTCTATGACCAGATACGTTAATCACGTCATCAACACGACCCGTGATCCAGTAGTAACCGTCTTCATCGCGTTTTGCGCCGTCGCCAGTGAAGTACATGCCTCTAAATGTTTTAAAGTAGGTCAGTACAAAGCGGTCGTGATCGCCAAACACAGTTCGCATCTGTCCTGGCCATGAATCAAGAATAACGAGGTTACCTTCGTTTGCGCCATCAACAATATTACCCATGTTATCGACAAGTGCTGGCTGCACGCCAAAGAATGGGCGAGTTGCAGAACCAGGCTTGGTGTCTGTAGCACCTGGAAGCGGGCTAATCAAAATACCGCCAGTCTCTGTTTGCCACCACGTATCAACAATAGGGCATTTCTCATGACCAATGACATCGTTATACCAGCGCCACGCTTCAGGGTTAATCGGTTCGCCCACCGAGCCCATAATACGCAATGAGCTACCGTCAAAACCATCGAACTGCTCTTTGCCTTCGGCCATTAATGCTCGGATAAGAGTTGGCGCAGTGTACAAGATATTGACTTTATGTCGGTCAACCATTTCACCGAGGCGAGCAGGGCTTGGGTAGTTAGGCACACCTTCGTGGATTAATACGGTAGCGCCATTGGCTAGCGGGCCATATACCATGTATGAATGGCCGGTGATCCAACCTACATCAGCGGTACACCAATACACTTCACCGTCTTTATAATCGAACACATACTCGTGAGTCATTGCGGCGTAAACCATGTAACCACCAGTGGTGTGTAGCACACCTTTTGGGTTACCTGTTGAGCCTGAGGTATAAAGCAAAAACAGCGGGTCTTCAGCGCCCATCTCTTCAGGCATACAGTGCTCTGAAGCGGTTTCCATCAAAGATTCCCACCAGATATCACGGCCTTCAACCCAATTAATATCACCGCCAGTACGCTTCATGACAATGACTTTTTCAATACAGTCAACATCAGGGTGCGATAGCGCTTCATCAATATTGGCTTTTAGTGGAATAATTCGTCCCGCACGCAGGCCTTCATCTGCGGTAATAACCACTTTCGAGTTACCGTCTATAACGCGTGAAGCGATAGAGTCTGGCGAGAAACCACCAAATACAACCGAGTGGATAGCACCAATACGAGCACATGCAAGCATCGCAACGGCAGCTTCTGGAACCATCGGCATATAAATAGTGACTACGTCGCCACGTCTTACGCCTTGGCTGCGAAGGGCATTAGCAAATTTACATACGTCAGCATGCAGTTCACCGTAGGTGATAGTGCGCTGATCTTTTGCATCATCGCCTTCCCAAATAATTGCCACTTTGTCGGCATTATTTTCTAAATGTCTGTCTAGGCAATTTGCTGAAGCGTTTAGCGTGCCATCGTAGAACCATTTAATGAACAAGTTATGGTCATCGAACGAAGTTTTCTTTACTTTAGTAAAGGGTTTCATCCAATCGATACGGTTGCCGTGTTCTCTCCAGAAACCTTCAGGGTTTACAATAGACTCCTGATACATTTTTTTATATTGTTCGTCATTTACAAGTGCATTTGCTGCGATTTCACTTGGAACTTTGTAGAGAGACTGCATGCTCATTGGGCTTCCCTTATCTAATTTGCGTGAGATGAGTATGGATTGTGTGAGGGTTATATCTCTATTAGACCTTGGTCTAGTAAAAAAATATCCTTATTTTTTAAATGGTTGTAATTTATTTTTGGCTAGATTTCATTTGGTTTTTACCGCAAAATAGGTAAAAAAAAGAGAATCCTATGAATTTGACTGTTCTGGTTGGCACCATTGCCATCATTTATGTGTGTATCTTGTTCCTCATTGCTTGGGGAGCAGAGCGCTGGTTCAGTCGTATCACCAAACGGATCCAAACTTGGATCTATGGCTTAAGCCTAGCGGTGTATTGTTCATCTTGGAGTTTTCTGGGGACGGTGGGTCAATCCGCCGATGATCTATGGTCATTTCTACCTATCTTTATTGGTCCCATCTTAATATTCACCGTTGGCTTTGGCTTGCTGAGAAAGATGGTGATTGTGTCAAAGGCGCAAAACATTACCTCTGTGGCTGACTTTATTGCAGCAAGATACGGTAAATCTCAACTACTTGCGGCAATAGTCACGCTAATCGCTCTGTTTGGCATCATGCCCTATATTGCGCTGCAACTTAAAGCGATGGTCTTTAGCTTGAATCTTTTTCAGCCAGAGGGCGCTTTGTTCGACGGTACAAAAGTCTCTCTGGTTATTACAGGCTTATTAGCCATTTTTGCCATTTTATTTGGTACTCGAAAGCTCGATGCTACCGAGCATAACCCTGGGATGATGTTGGCGATTGCTTTTGAGTCTTTAGTTAAACTCGGGGCATTTTTACTTGTTGGCGCTGTCATTAGCTTTGGTGTTTTTGATGGCTTTGGTGATATTTGGCAGCAAGCCAGCGCTAAGGATTTGATCAACGAGCCTAATTTACGTATCGAATCGTTGATGCCTGAATTGCTAGTGGGTATGGCTGCTTTCTTATGTATGCCTAGGCAGTTCCACGTAATGATGGTTGAGTGTACTAATGAAAAAACCATGGTTAAAGCTAAGTGGATGTTCCCGGTTTATCTGCTGTTGTTTGGCTTGTTCGTGGCGCCACTAGCATTAGCGGGCAAGTTATTACTTGGCGATGCGGTCGCCGCTGACACTTACGTGATTAACCTACCATTAGCACTCGATAAACCTTGGCTTGCTGTTGTAGCGCTGCTCGGAACACTTTCTGCTGCTACGGGGATGGTCATCGTTGCCGTGGTGACGATTAGTGTGATGGTGAGTAATGAGTGGCTGGTACCGCTAATGCTGCGGACTGGGCAGATAAAGGCGAGAAATTTTAGCCAGTTTTCGCAACTTCTGCTTAATGCCCGACGCCTCGCAATTATGCTTATTCTGGGCTTAGGTTATTTTAGTTATCTTTCGTTTATGGATAATGATTCGCTATCCTCCTTAGGGATGTTGTCTTTTGGCGCTTTTGCACAATTAGCTCCGGCGTTAATCGGCGGTATGTATTGGAAACACGGTAATCGCAGTGGTGTTTTCTTAGGGCTTGCGGTTGGTTTTGGCTGTTGGTGTTACATCTTGCTGCAGGGAGCCGCTGCTCATTCAGGCATCGTTGCGACCGATATCGCTTTGCTAGATGCTATTAAGCCTAACGTGCGCGATATACTCATCGCATTACTGGCAAACTGCGGCTGTTATATGCTTGGTTCCATCTGGTTTCGCGCCGGTGTTGCCGAGCGAATACAAGCCAGTGCCTTTGTGACCCCAGGACGTTTTAAAAAAGATACTAACCGCAAGAGTGCACCCGTTTCCCAGCAAGATCTACTGATATTAGCCAGTCGATTTGTCAGTCCAACCCGCGCCTATGAAAGTTTTTCAGGTTTCTCTGAAGATGCGGTAAAGAGTGATAGCTGGCATAAGATTGCGCCACCTGAGCTCATCGCACATACCGAACATATGCTTGCTGGGGTTCTGGGGGCCTCGAGTGCATCACTGGTGATGGACTCGGTGATGCAAGGACGTGATTTAGCACTTGATGAAGTGTTTAGCTTGGTTGATGAGGCTTCTTCTAAAATTATCTTGAGCCAAGACATGCTTAGAGGCGCCATAGAGCACGCTTACGAAGGTATGAGCGTGGTTGACAAAGATTTGAATTTGGTTGCTTGGAATTTTAAGTATGCTGAGCTATATGACTATCCAGATAACTTTTTACAAGCAGGCATGCCCATCAGTGATGTGGTTCGCTTTAATGCTGAGCGCGGCTATTGTGGTATTGGCGATATAGAAGATCAAGTAGACAAACGCGTACAGCATATGCGTAATGGTACTCAACATGTCTCAGAGCGACAGCGTAAAGACGGCAAAGTTATAAAAATTCAGGGCAACCCCATGCCTGGGGGGGGCTTTGTGATGACCTTTACTGATATTACTCAATATCGTTTGCAAGCCAAAGCGTTGCAGGAGTCCAATGAGACGCTCGAAGCACGAGTAAAGGAGCGGACATACGAATTATCAATGCTTAACAGCAAACTGCTGGAGTCGAAAGCGCAAGAGGAGATGGCAAATGCTTCTAAAAGTCAGTTTCTTGCCGCAGTGGGTCACGATTTAATGCAACCATTAAATGCTGCCCGGCTTTTCACTGCGTCACTTTCGCAATACCCCAACTTAGATCTAGAGGCTAAAACAACCTTAAGCCATGTTAATAGTTCGCTGAAAATTGCCGGAGAGTTATTGACAGATTTGCTCGATATTTCGAAATTAGACTCTGGGATGGTTGATGTTAATCGACGTGACTTTGCCATTGCAGATCTACTTGATGGCTTAGCGGTTGAGTTTGAGGCGATGGCTAAGGATTGTTCAATTAAGTTCAGCGCAATTCCTTGCTCTGCAACAATCAACTCAGACCCAAGCCTGCTCAGACGCGTGTTACAAAATTTCTTAACTAATGCTTATCGTTATGCTAAGGGAAGTCGTGTTTTGTTGGGCTGCCGTTATCGCGGCGGTGAACTTGAAATTCAAGTGCTTGATACTGGCTGCGGTATTGACGAGAGTGAAACAAAAGAGATCTTTAAAGAGTTTAAGCGACTGGATAACCCAGAGAGTAAAAGTGCCAGTGGCTTGGGTTTAGGCTTAGCCATTGCAGACAGGATTAGTCGTGTTTTAGAACATGAAATCAATGTCAGTTCAATTTTGGGGCAGGGCTCAGTATTTTCGATTAAAGTGCCACTTGGTAAAAAGGTTACTGCGCCTACGCCAAAGAAAGTTGCCTCTCTTTTGCAACCTTTAGCGGGCGTGAAGGTGTTATGTATTGATAATGAAGAGGCTATTTTAGCGGGACTGGAAAGTTTATTAACGCGTTGGCAGTGTGAGGTTATCTGCGCCAGCGACTTTGCAGATGCAAGAATTAAACTAGGGCTTAAAGGCGTTGCTCCCGATATTGTACTTGCTGATTATCATTTAGATAATGATCAAAATGGCGTTGATGCGATGGATGGTGTCAGAAACCTTTACGGTGAAAACCTGCCTGGTATATTAATTACCGCAAATACTCGTAAAGATCTGATTGATGACATTCAGCTTCGTGGCTACCACTACATGGCCAAAATGGTCAAACCTGCTGCGCTTAGAGCGTTGATCTCAAGTTTGGTAAGAAAGGGCTGATAGCTGGAAATGAAAAAGGCACATCTATTGTGCCTTTTATTTAACAGGGCTTGTCCTACTCAACTTTTACAGGAGTTAAGCCTTTATCTCTTGATTCAACGGCACTGTCTACGTCGAAGCCGCCAGTCTTCCAACTTTTGGCTTCATCAGCATCAAAAGACTGTCCTTTCCAACTTGTGGCACTGGTCAGGTTAAAACCATGTTTGGACCAACTCTCAGATTGCTCTGCGGTAAATCCACTACCTTTCCACGCTTGAGCTTGCTCAGCGTTAAAACCAATCTCTTTCCATGCCGCAATATCTCTTTCTGACATACCTTTCCATGTCGCGGGTGCAGATGCACAGGCACTAAGCGCGAGGATAACCATTACTAAACCGAGTTTTTTCATTTCACAGTCCTTATCTAAATCGTGACTTAATATGCCGAATCTACCCAGAGCTATGCCTGTACGCCTCTCGACAACATATGTTTTATCATTTTCGGTAATACCATCTCCTTATCGATAAGTTAAGAAGAGTGGAACAGAGGACGATGCTTACGACCTATCAATGTAAAAGGTATTTACCGTTCACTATTGAAGATAGTCGCTGAAATATCACTCGACAAGTTATTGCTTCAAATGAAGTAAACCGACTTGGAACATCGTTGCAGCTAAAAGCGTGCCAAATTTTTGTCTAGCGCTTTTCAGAATTTAGATAGCTTGACCCAACATTAAAGATTGATATACTGAACGCAATGTAAAAAATATAAAACAAGAAGTAATCAATTACTCAAAAGGAAATTGTTATGTCACAACCACGCTGCAACTCTTACTACAACGCCACCATCAATACTGAAACTGACTATCCAGAGTTAGAAGCTGATATACGTGTTGATGTGGTGATTGTTGGTGGTGGCTTTACTGGTGTAGCGACGGCAGTGGAGCTTTGTGAGAAAGGCTACAAGGTTGCGATTGTAGAGGCCAATAAGATTGGATGGGGAGCGACAGGCCGCAATGGTGGCCAGGTGACGGGCAGTTTGTCAGGTGATACAGCCATGACCAAGCAGTTACGCAATAAATTGGGCACTGATGCTGAGCAGTTTGTTTGGAATATGCGTTGGCGCGGACATGAGATAATAACAACGCGAGTAAAAAAGTACGGAATCGAGTGCGACCTTAAGTATGGGCATTTACATACAGCCTATAAAGCGAGTCACATAAGTGAGTTGCAACAGACCTATGATGAGGCTTGTAAGCATGGCATGGCTAGCGAGCTGGAGCTGCTAACTAAAGAGCAGCTACCTGAGTATATCAACACACCCTTGTATCACGGCGGCCTTTTAAACAAGCGTAATATGCACCTGCATTCAGTTAATCTTTGTATTGGTGAGGCAAGAGCTGCTGAGAGTATGGGCGCACAAATTTTTGAGCACTCGGCAGTTGTTGATATTGAAGATGGGGTTCTTGCTACTGTGACCACATCAAAGGGGAAGATCACCGCTAACAGTGTTGTGTTGGCGGGGAATGCTTATCATAAGTTGGCGAGAAAAAAATTAAGAGGCATGTTGTTTCCTGCATCGCTGGGGAATTGCGCCACTGCACAACTGACCTCAGAGCAGGCCCAAAGCTTGATCCCCAAAAATGTTGCTGTGTATGACACTCGTTTTGTACTGGATTACTACCGACTAACCGCCGATAACCGTTTAATGTTCGGTGGTGGCACTAACTATTCGGGTCGGGACTCTAAAAATGTTGCTAATGAACTTAGGCCTGCTCTGGAGCGTACTTTCCCACAACTGAAAGGGGTCGATATAGAGTATGAGTGGACTGGTATGGCGGGTATTGTGCTAAATCGTATTCCGCAGCTAGGCAAAGTTTCAAAAAATGTATTCTATTGCCAAGGTTACTCGGGTCATGGGGTTGCGACCTCCCACATTATGGGTGAAATCATGGCTAATGCCATTATCGGAGAGCAGCAAGAATTTGCTCTCTTTGCTGATATGCAACATTTAAGGATCCCGCTCAATGAGTGGTTTGGAAACCAAGCATTGGCACTGGGGATGATGTACTACAAGGTCATGGAGAACTTTAGGTAGTAACAGATATTGATAGCCATAAAAAAACCGCATGCAATGCGGTTTTTCTGCAACGGCTTTTATCCGTTATAGATCGACTTTTTCCATCTCTAACTGCTGCAGTGCGATTACCGCTTGGGTACGATTTCGAACCCCCAGCTTTCTAAATATGGCGGTGGCATGCGCTTTAATTGTGGCTTCTGAAACGCCTAAGTCATAGGCAATTTGTTTGTTAAGTAAGCCTTCAGCAAACATCTGCAGTACTTTATATTGCTGTGGGGTCAGATCTGAAAGTTTACTGGCCATCTGGTCAGTACCGTCATCACTGATCTCTTGCAGTTCAACGCCTTCTGGTAACCAAACATCACCAAATAAAACGGCTTCAAGTGCCGTAGCAAGCGTTTCCATGGATGATGATTTAGGGATAAAACCGGAGCTACCATAATGAATTGCGCGACTGATAGTCGTATTGTCTTCATGGGCAGAGATAACAACGACGGGTAGTTCTTGGTAGTGAGTTCTAAGATGGATCAATGTCGAATAGCCATGAGAACCTGGCATCTGTAGATCCAGCAGCACAACATCATATTCAATGTCGCTATTGTCTAGAAGATTTTGTAACGCATCAGCGCTATCAGCTTCAAACCATTGAGTATTGGTAAACGCAGTGGCTAATGCTTGTCTTAATGCGTTTCTAAATAGAGGATGGTCATCCGCAATTATTATATTTAAGTTTTCAGGCTTCATGGCTTTATAGGGTTATTTTGGTTGCTCGTGAAGATGCTTTCAATGTAACAGATAAATGACAAGCTATTCTATGGCTTTATCCGACAAACGTTATAAATTGGTAAAATTTTGCGCGGAGTTAGACTTTGGTCTAAAGGTTTAACTATCTATTAATGGGTAAATCAAAAATTTGAAACAAATTAAAGAGGTTTTAACTAAACCTCTTTAATTTATACGTTTATCCTTGGGTCCAAACTGTTGTTGGTTTTCTATCGTCGTCTACCGCGACAAAGGTAAATACACCGCGTATCGCATGTTCGCGAAGGTCTTGGTACATATCTTCTACAAAAATATTAACTTCAACTTTGATTGAGGTATTACCTACATGAATCACTCTGGCAATAATCTCCGCTAGAGAGCCTGCTGGGATCGCCTTATTAAAATCAATTCTGTCTGAACTGACAGTAACAAGTGTTTTGCGACAAAAGCGTGTAGCAGCAATGAATGCTGTCTCATCCATCCAAGCTAAAGCTTCCCCACCAAATAGTGTATTGTGGTGGTTAGTAATTGATGGAAACACAGCTTTAATAACGCGAGCTTCAGACTGCTCAATTCTTAGTGACATCGCTTCACTAAATTGAGTCGGAGTTTGAGTTAAGGGCATACGGCAACCTAAGGTTATGCACAAGAAAGGCGCGACTATACTCCTTTCATAGGCATTAGAATAGTGGCTCTAACATGTTAGCTTTAAACTCTACGGCTAATAGGTATCGTTGCTATGCATAGAAAAAGCGCTTATATGGAGTCAAGCTTGATGGGCAGTAAAGGTATAAAGAGTCTATTGATTGCGGGTATGACCTTAGTTTTATTAGGGTGTCAAAGTACTGAAAATAAAGAGACTAGCATTAGGTTTGAAGGTTTTATCGGTTTTAAACAAGCAAAGCCATGGGCGATTACGTTTAACGATTGTACTGTCTATCGGTTTTCAGACGCTAAGCCATATTACTGGTTTGATAGAAGCCTAAATAAGGTGAGTTGTTATCAGTTTTCTGAGACAGATAAAAGTGAACTGCTTGGGCTTTTTAACAAAATTTATCAAATGCCAAGTTTAACTGCCCCAGCAAAGAGTTTTATTCGGTTTGAACAATTGGATATTTCATCTTCTGGGTGGGGAGCGTTTCCTAAAGTGTTCGACAGACAAGGCGAGCATTGGATACGTGTAAAAGAGGGGTGGATTTATTTACAAAAAGCAGACTTTGCGTTAATAGAGGTTTATCAAGGTCAACAAGATATGAAGCTGAAAGCTAACCACGATAGTTACTACAACAATCATTAGGTGCTGTTGATCTTCCAAGCAATCAAAGATCAACAGCCCCTAGTCATCTTTTGCTGAATACATAAAAAAGCGCATCGAGTGAATTCAGTCGATGCGCTTTTTTATAAGTTTGAATTAAATCACTTTAGTAAATTAATTCTGGCTCTGGATGCTTTTGCCAGATCGCGCAGCAGTACTTCTGAATCTTCCCAGTGAATACAAGCATCAGTAATACTCTTGCCATATACGAGCTTTTCACCCGCAACGACTTTCTGATTGCCTTCTTCGATAAAGCTTTCAGCCATTATGCCAGCAATGGCTGTAGAGCCTTGGCCCATCTGCTGCATAATTGAATCAGCAACATTGAACTGTTGCTTATGCTTCTTCTGGCTATTACCGTGGCTAAAATCGACAACCATACGCTGAGTCACACCCACACTCGCTAATTGAGTGGCTGCTTTTTCGATATCTTCGCTATGGTAGTTTGGTTGCTTGCCGCCGCGTAAGATGATGTGGCCATAAGGGTTACCATGAGTACGGTAAACGGCCATTGCACCGTCTTTATCTGGTGAGTAGAAGATATGTGGAGCCTGCGCTGCTCGTACTGCATCAACAGCAATATCGATGTTACCGTCAGTACCATTTTTAAAACCAACAGGGCATGAAAGTGCTGACGCCATCTCACGGTGTATTTGGCTTTCTGTAGTACGTGCGCCAATCGCGCCCCAAGTGATCAAGTCTGCAATGTACTGGCCATTAACCATATCGAGGAATTCTGTTGCGATAGGTAGTTTTAGTTCAGTGATCTGCTGCAAAAGGTGGCGCGCTTTACGCAAACCTTTGTTAGGACTAAAGCTGCCATCTAAATCGGGATCCGAAATAAGTCCTTTCCAACCGACCGTAGTACGTGGCTTTTCAAAATAGACACGCATAAGGATACATAGATCATCCTTATATTGCTGATGCAGCTTTGCTAAGCGTTGAGCGTAATCGAGTGCAGCTTCTGTATCATGTATTGAGCATGGGCCGATGATGACAAGTAGTCGTTGATCATCGCCATTGATAATAGCCTCTACTTCACGGCGTTGCTCAACGAGATAGTCAGCAGCATCTTGAGTTAAAGGATATTCAGAAGCGAGTTGTGCAGGTGAAATTACCTTACATAAAAGTGAGGTGCGTAGTTCGTCTGTTTTAATGGTCATTCACAATACCGAGCGTTCGTATGGGCTTTTTGCCTGATTACTTCGGATTATAACGAATCATAGCGTTATGCACAGTGGCAAATAACGGAAATTTAGCTCTAATTTGCCTCTTATTAGCAACTATTTGATTTATGTTATGCATAAGTAGTGCTGAAATGCTTGATTAGCTTAAAATAGTTGTTGTATTAGCAAGGGCTGGTAAGTGCGTATAGCAAGCAAGATAATAAGCCAGTGTGATGTGTTGTTTATTCATAAAAGAAGTTGTGGATAGTGATTATTAATCAACATAAAGACCTGCTCGAGGCCCAATGTCTTCATGTTTCGATAAATGAAGGCTTTAAAAAAGCCTTCATTCAATCATCAGCATTAGAACATGTGACGCTCTAGGCTGGTTGCTTCTAAAATCTTGGTCGCAATCTCTTCAACCGAATGGTTGGTGGTATTTACAAACGGAATACGCTCCCTTTTGTACATCATTTCTACTTCTTTCACTTCAGTCCTGCATTGGCGCAGTGAAGAGTAACGACTATTCGACATACGGCTTTGACGGATCTCATGTAAACGAACGGGATCAATGGTTAGCCCAAACAGTTTATCTTTGTTGCGTTTCAACGCATCCGGAAGTTTCAAATTATCCATATCATCTTCGGTGAAAGGGTAGTTTGCTGCCTTTATACCAAACTGCATTGATAGGTACAGGCTCGATGGCGTTTTACCGCAACGAGATACGCCTAACAAAATCAGGTCTGCTTTATCCATGTGTTTCATGGTTTGGCCGTCATCATTTTCCATTGCGTAGTTAATTGCTTCTATTCGCGCTTCATAACTGTCATTGGTTTTACCATGAGTTCGGTGTAAAGCTGGCGTTGCAGGTATGCCTAATTGTTTCTCTAAAGGTGCAACGAATGTGTTCAAAAAGTCATAATCGAGTCCTTCGCTGCTATATATGATGTCTCTAATCTCAGCTTTGACGATAGAATGGAAAACCAGCGGTCGCTCACCTGTTGTAATAAAACAATCATTAATTTGAGCCTTAACCGCTTCAGCTTTTTTTTCTGTTTCAACGAACGGAATTGTAAGTGCGTCAAATTCAAGGGGAAATTGACTTAAAACTGCATGGCCAAACACTTCCGCTGTGATCGCCGTCCCATCTGAGATATAAAATACTTTACGCAACATTTTGACCTCTTGTAGTAATAAAATTACAAATAAAATTATACATTTACGCTTGTTGTTGGGGAGTGTAAAATGCCGCTGCTCTCGTGTGAAGAGCCACACTAAAATATACTTGCGGAGATTAGAACTGTGCAGCAATACGTACTCTGGTATCAAGAATTAGGCATGGGTGACGTCAACAAGGTCGGCGGTAAGAACGCTTCTCTTGGTGAGATGATTAGCAATCTTTCAAATGCAGGTGTTCAAGTGCCTGGTGGATTTGCTACAACGTCTTTTGCGTTCAATGAATTTCTTGAACAAAGCGGACTTAACCAGAAGATATACGAAATTCTAGAAACTCTAGATGTAGATGACGTGAACGCACTCGCTACAGCAGGTGCACAGATTAGACAGTGGGTTATCGATACCCCGTTCCATCCAGAATTTGAGCAAGTCGTTCGTGATTCTTACGACAAACTTGCCGCTGAAACCAGTGACGCATCTTTTGCGGTTCGCTCTTCAGCTACTGCAGAAGATATGCCGGATGCATCTTTTGCGGGACAACAAGAAACATTCCTAAACGTTAAGGGTTATGAAGCGGTACTCGTAGCAACTAAGCATGTATTTGCTTCTTTGTTTAATGACCGAGCTATTTCATACCGAGTTCACCAAGGATATGACCATAAAGGTGTTGCACTTTCTGCTGGTGTTCAGCGTATGGTGCGCTCTGATAAGGCATCTTCTGGTGTCATGTTCACTATGGACACTGAGTCTGGCAACAATGATGTGGTATTTATTACCTCTTCATTCGGTCTAGGTGAAATGGTTGTTCAAGGTGCGGTTAACCCTGATGAATTTTATGTTCATAAGCCAAGTTTAGTTGCTGGCCATAAAGCGGTTGTTCGTCGCAATATTGGTAGCAAGCTTATTCAGATGGTGTATTCAGATGATGAATCCCACGGTAAGCAAGTTAAGATTGAAGATATCGCCGCTGATAAGCGCCGAGAATTCTCAATCAATGACGCAGAAGTACAAGAGCTTGCCAAGCAGGCGATGACTATCGAGAAGCACTACGGTCGTCCAATGGACATCGAGTGGGCAAAAGACGGTAACGACGGTAAGTTGTATATTGTTCAAGCTCGCCCTGAAACTGTTCGTTCTCGTGAAGATGTACAGCTTATTGAGCGTTACCACCTTAAGACTCAAGGTGACGTAGTTTGTGAAGGCCGTGCAATCGGACACAAGATCGGTAAAGGTGTTGCTAAAGTTCTTAAGTCAATTGACGATATGGACCAGATCCAACCCGGTGATGTACTCGTTACAGACATGACTGACCCTGATTGGGAGCCAATCATGAAGCGTGCAAGCGCGATTGTTACTAACCGTGGTGGACGTACTTGTCACGCAGCAATTATTGCTCGTGAATTAGGTGTTCCAGCAGTCGTTGGTTGTGGCGATGTAACTGAACGCATTCAAAATGGTCAGGAAGTGACTGTTTCTTGTGCCGAAGGTGATACTGGTTTTATCTACAATGGTCTGCAAGATTTTGAAGTGATTTCATCACGTGTTGATTCAATGCCTGATCTTCCTATGAAGATTATGATGAATGTCGGTAACCCTGACAGAGCATTTGATTTCGCTCGTCTGCCTAACGAAGGTGTTGGACTTGCACGTCTTGAGTTCATCATTAACCGCATGATAGGTATTCATCCAAAGGCTCTACTTGAGTTTAACCAGCAAACAGCTGAACTTCAGGAAGAGATCCACGAGATGATCGCAGGTTACGACTCTCCAGTTGAGTATTATGTTGCTCGCTTGGTTGAAGGTATCGCGACTATCGCTTCAGCATTCCATCCTAAAAAGGTTATTGTTCGTATGTCTGACTTTAAGTCAAACGAATACGCAAACCTTGTAGGTGGTGACCGTTATGAGCCTGAAGAAGAAAACCCAATGTTGGGCTTCCGTGGTGCTAGCCGTTATATCTCTGAATCGTTCCGTGATTGTTTTGCACTTGAGTGTGAAGCGATTAAACGTGTACGTAATGAGATGGGTCTTACCAACGTAGAGATCATGATCCCGTTCGTTCGTACAGTGAGCGAAGCTGCACAAGTTATTGAGCTGCTTAAAGAGGAAGGTCTTGAGCGTGGTAAAGATGGCCTACGCGTTATCATGATGTGTGAGCTACCATCAAACGCATTGCTGGCTGACCAGTTCCTTGAGCATTTCGATGGTTTCTCTATCGGTTCAAATGACTTAACCCAGCTAACACTTGGTCTAGATCGTGACTCAGGTATTATCAGCCATCTGTTTGATGAGCGAAATGATGCGGTTAAAGCGCTACTTGCTATGGCCATTAAAGCGGCTAAAGCAAAAGGTGCATACGTCGGTATTTGTGGTCAAGGTCCTTCTGATCACAATGACTTCGCGGCTTGGTTGGTTGAACAAGGCATCGATACAGTATCGTTAAATCCTGATACTGTGATTGATACTTGGTTATACCTAGCGGAAGCGCACGGCTAACGTAAGCCACTAAAAATGGGATGTTAACTCTGCGTGATTTAACATTTCGTTAAAAACATTAAAAAAGCCGCTTTTTAGCGGCTTTTTTTTGTTTATAATGTTTGGCATAAACTTAAGAATAATAATTGACAGAAGCCGCCATGTTACCGAAGCTATCACATCAACAAACGCTTGAACCTGTTTACCTTTCCTTTTTATCAATGTTAGAGGATGGGCAATTTAGTGGCGATATCGATACTCGCTACAGCGCGCGTTTAGCCCAAGCCACCGATAACTCGGTATATCAATTCTTACCGCAAGCAGTTATCTATCCTAAGACCGCAGATGATGTGCAAGTAGCGTTAACACTTGCCAATCAACCAGAGTTTAACAAAGTGGTCTTTAGTGCAAGAGGCGGCGGTACAGGCACCAATGGGCAGTCTTTAACCCATGGCATTATTGTCGATATGTCGCGCTACATGAATCAGGTTTTAGAAGTGAATGCGGCAGAAGGCTGGGTCAAAGTACAAGCTGGTGTAGTGAAAGACGCGCTAAATGATGCTTTGCGCCCCCATGGTTTTTTCTTTAGCCCAGACTTATCAACGTCAAATCGTGCCACTTTAGGTGGAATGATTAACACTGACGCTTCTGGCGCGGGATCATTAGTTTACGGTAAAACCTCAGATCACGTGCTGGGCTTAACCAGCATACTCTTTGATGGAAGCGAACTTGAAACTAAGCCTGTTACACAGGCAGAACTCGATGATGTGAGTGGAATTACTGACAATGAGCTCGGTCAACAGTTACTGACAACGGTTGCCAAAATATGCAAAGACAACCGTGAGCAGATAGATCAACGTTTTCCCAAATTGAACCGTTTTTTGACCGGCTATGATCTTAAAAATGTTTGGGATGAACAGCTAGAGCAATTTGATCTTTCGCGAATATTGACTGGCTCCGAAGGGACTCTGGCGGTGATCACCGAAGCCAAGCTTAATATTACGCCGCTGCCAACCTGCCGCATGATGGTCAACATTAAGTATGATTCGTTTGTATCGGCGCTGCGTCATGCGCCCGACTTAGTCAAAACCAACGCTACCGTTGTTGAAACTGTCGACTCAAAGGTGCTTAACCTCGCCAAAGAAGACATCATTTGGCATTCAGTGTCATCACTGATCACCGATGTACCAGGTAAAGAGATAGACGGACTTAACATGGTTGAGTTTGCGGGTGAACAAGCTGATGTTGAAGCCCGGCTCAACCTGCTTGAAACCATGCTAACTAAACAGCTTGAACAGCAAGAGGCGGGGCTTTTAGGTTATCAAATCACCTCTGACAGAAATAGCATTAACACCATATATGCTATGCGTAAAAAGGCCGTTGGTCTTTTAGGTGCCGCTAAAGGCTCACGTAAGCCTCTGGCATTTGCTGAAGACACTGCAGTGCCACCAGAGAAACTCGCCGATTTTATTATTGAGTTTAGAGCGCTGCTAGATAGCCATGAGCTGCAATATGGTATGTTTGGTCATGTCGATGCCGGTGTTTTGCATGTGCGTCCAGCACTGGATATGTGTGATGTAGATGATGAAAAGCTACTGAAGACGATTTCAGATCAGGTGGCAGACTTAACACTTAAATACGGCGGGTTGATGTGGGGCGAGCATGGTAAAGGTGTTCGCGGTGAGTATGGCCCTGCGGTTTTTGGTGAGCACTTATATGGCTTACTTGAAGAGGTTAAAGGATTATTTGATCCAAGCAATAAACTTAACCCAGGTAAGTTGGTTGCTCCTAAAAATAGTGGACCGATGCTCTACAATGTGGACAGTGTTAAGCGCGGTAGCTTTGACAGACAGATCCCTATTCAGACTCGTAACGCCTTTCCTGATGTGATGAATTGCAATGGTAACGGCCTGTGTTTTAACTACAGCCATTATTCACCAATGTGCCCATCTTTTAAGGTGACCGGTGATAGAGTTCAATCTCCGAAAGGACGCGCAGGATTAATGCGCGAGTGGCTACGTTTACTTGAAGCAGAAGGTATTGATGTCAATGAGCTGGCGCGTGCTAAGCCTTTAGGCTGGCTCCAAAGAGCGCAAAATAGCTTAAAAATAGATAAAGAGTACGATTACTCCCATGAAGTGATGGAGTCTCTCAAGGGCTGTTTAGCGTGTAAGGCATGCTCTAGTCAATGTCCAGTCAAAGTGGATGTACCAAAATTTAGAGCGCAATTCTTTGATATTTATTATCAGCGCTATTTGCGTCCTGCTAAAGATTATTTAGTTGCAGGCATCGAAGAATCATTGCCATTAATGGCATCAGCGCCAAAGCTGGTTAATGCTGTATCGCAAAATAGCTTGAGTAAGTGGGTGATTAAAAAGTCGCTCGGCTATGTTGATTCGCCAGCACTGTCGGTACCGACGTTAAAACAGCGTTTAGAAGGGCATGCCAGTCGAGGTTATGATCTTGCGGCATTACAGCAAATACCAGAATTTGAGCGCTGCCAATACGTGCTAGTTGTGCAAGATCCTTTCAATAGTTTTTATGAAGCAGGCACTGTACTGCATTTTATAAAGCTTATTGAGAAACTCGGTCTTAAACCTATATTGCTGCCATTCAAGCCAAATGGTAAACCAATCCATATTAAAGGTTTTTTAGATAAATTTGCCCGAACGGCAAAGTCGACTGCTGATTTCTTAAATGAAGTTGCTAAGCTAGATATGCCAATGGTGGGCATTGATCCTGCACTAGTGCTTTGCTACCGTGACGAATATGCAGAAGTACTTGGCGGCGCGAGAGGCGACTTCCATGTGCAATTAGCTAATGAATGGTTGCTTGATGTTATTGAGAAATTGCCTCAGGCTGAAGTCACAACCAGTGAGAACGACGACCATGAGTTTACTTGGTTTAGTCATTGTACAGAGTCTACTGCAAAGCCAAATACCGCCAATGAGTGGAAAGGCATTTTTGAACATTTTGGCGCCAAGCTTAATACGGTCAGTCTAGGTTGTTGCGGCATGGCAGGAACCTATGGTCATGAGGCTGAAAACCTCGAACGCTCTAAAACGCTTTATGCGATGTCTTGGGAGCAAACTCTTGCAAAACTGCCGCCTTCACAGGTGCTTATATCAGGCTACTCTTGTAGAAGTCAGGTAAAACGCTTTAGTGGTTTTAAACCTAAGCATCCAATAGAAGCTTTATTAAACTTACTCTAGAGCGAATATGAAAAACTAGCCTTTGGCTAGTTTTTTTGTCTTTAAAGATGGATTGGGTTCCAGAGGACTTTTAGATGACCTCAAAAATAGCAACCGCGACAGAAGCACTCAATTCGCTGAATCAAGGTGCGCCTTTATGTGATGCTAGTGCAATTTTTGAGATCACAGACAGCGGTGACTGGTACTATCGTGGTGGCAAATTGCCACTTAAGTTCAGTAAACTGTTTGCCAGTATTTTGCATAGGGTTGAAGGTCAATATTATTTAATTACGCCTGTGGAAAAACTCAAAGTTAACGTGGTGAGTGAAGCGCTCGTTATAGTTGATTATGATGCAAAGCAAGCGGGTACTTTTGAAGTTATATCAAGTATTGGCACTGAGCATGAGCTTGCAAGTTTTGATGGTTTTACCGTAACGAACGACAAAATTATGCTGCAGCTAGAAAGGGGGCTTGTCGCTAAGTTAAACCGAGCCTGTTTCTATCGATTTATAAATGAGTTTATAGCCTAAACTGTGTGCTTGAGTATGAACTCGAATTAACATTTTCAAGGTTATGATTTATAAGCTTTTTGATTGATAATCAATAATTAGCTATTGCTAAGGCTAGTTTCTTTTAGCGTAAGTGATAAGATTAAATGAACCGCTAAGCTGCTTAGGAGGTGCTGATTGAATCGATTTGAAAGTTTAAGTTACTTGGTCTCCCATCTAAATGTTGACCTACAAAATGCGTTAGATCAGAGGCTTAAACGCTATGATCTGGACATTAAACTTTGGCCTGTGCTGTTTTCGCTTTGGCAGGAAGAGGGTGTGACTCAAACTGAGCTGTCAAAGCGTTGTGATGTCGCTAACTACACCATGACTCGACTGCTGGATCAACTGCAACAACAGCAACTCATTACCCGTCAGCAAGATCTCGATAACCGTCGCGCATTCAATATATACCTCACCAATAATGGTAAAGCGTTAGAGCAAGATCTTATTCGTGAGGCTGAGCGGGTCAACGAGATGTATTTGGAAAACCTCACTGTCGAAGAGCAAACCGAGTTCTTAACCTTAATCAATAAGATTAACCGCTTCTCCGATTAGAATGGGTCGAAATTTTGAGTTTTGCCTGTTGGTGACTCTTTTTAAAAGGAATTATCATGTACCGTATTTTCGTTGCAATCATTTTAGCTTTCACTGTCACAGCTTGTTCGGTCAATATTAATAAGTCGAAAACTAAGCCAGCAGTCAAACCCGTTGAACAAGTCAGTCAAAGCGCTGGGTTTATTCAATCAATAGCGCTGGCTAATGGGTCAACCTTAGTGGTGGAAGAGGGACGCTTAGAACCTCGTTCTATTGGTAGTATTAGCGTTAAGCTTTATAAAGATCTGAATGTAGGCGATTTTGTGGCTGCGGTTAATTTTGCTCGTGACGGAACAATTGTGAAGGCGGTTTTAATTGAGAATGGTGACGATAAGCAAAAACTATCGATTACAACAGTGACGGCTGGCAGCGGCAATTATCAAGCAAGTCAGTTGATTTGCGTTACATCTAATGAGCTTAAACTTTGTTGATTTGGACTAGATAGCGTTGATTGGCCGTTTTTACTAGCTAACCATAAGTAGGAATACTGCCAATAACCCTAAAGCTAGAATGCTCTGTTGGCTCATTAATCGGCTTCGATATAACTCTCTTTTCCCCTGCTTTAAACTAGCAACCAAATTATTTTGTTTATAGATCCTACATATGAGCTGTTCGGTTGCAGGATCGAGAAAGAGGTGCAGCCTTGCAGGTTTGCCATCTTTAAGCACAACTTGATGTTCGCTATTATGACCGAAGTTTAGTTTTCTAGAGACTCGTTTGCCATTGACATAGGCTTGCTCTAAGCCACACCAATTACTCGCTTGTAGCTCAATATTTTCTTGGTTGAGATCATACTTAAAACAAACCATTTGAGGACCCACAATTTCCCTAGGGCCTTTAATTCAAGCAGAGGAATATGACGTTTGCCAGTATGGAAAAATGAAAGTTGTATGAAAAGTGGTTATGTACTTGGAAGTATGTAGATAAAAAGTCAAAAAAAAGCCAAGCAACTGCTTGGCTTTTATTATTCAACAATTATTTTGCAGCGTTAATGATCTCGCGTGCCATTTCATCAGCAACATCACCAGTAGTGCGGTTTTGCTCATCTGACTGCTTAAAGATTGTGAGCAGTGTGTTGTAGATCTCTTCGACTTTTGCTGTAGCAGCAGCAGGATCGTAGTCTTTTTCGAAAGAGACATTAATAATGCCGCCAGCATTTATCACATAATCTGGAGCGTATAGAATGTTTTGCTCTTTCAGCAACTCACCATGGCGAACCTCTGCAAGTTGGTTATTGGCACAACCGGCAACAATTGTCGCTTTAAGCATAGGGATGGTGATGTCATTGATCGTTGCACCCAATGCACATGGCGCATAAATGTCTACATCTTGATGGTAGATATCTTGCGGGGCAACGACTGTCGCACCAAATTCTGAAGCCACTTTGTCTAACGACTCCTGGTGGATATCGGTAACAATCAGCTCAGCGCCTTCTTCGTGTAGATGACGACAAAGGTAGTAACCTACATGGCCAACGCCTTGAACAGAGATCTTAAGCCCTTTAAGGCTGTCTAAACCACGCTGATGCTTTACTGCAGCCTTAATGCCCAAAAAGGTACCCAGTGCAGTATATGGTGATGGATCGCCACTCTTGCCTTCTAAACCAGCCATATAAGGGGTTTCTTCATGGGCAATCATAATATCGGCAGTCGATACGCCAACATCTTCAGCTGAATAGTACTTGCCGCCCAAGGTATCAATGCAACGGCCGAACGCTCTAAAAAGGGCCTCGCGGTCTGTTATTTTTGGGTCTGCAATGATAACGGACTTACCGCCGCCCATTGTTAGGCCTGCTAATGCATTTTTATAGGTCATGCCACGAGAAAGACGCAGGACGTCGTTTACTGCTTCATCATCAGATTCATAGTTCCACATACGGCAGCCGCCAACAGCAGGGCCTAGATTTGTGTTATGAATTGCAATAATGGCTTTAAGGCCGCTTTCTTTGTCCTGACAAAAAACAACTTGTTCATGATCGTCAAAAGAGATGTGATTGAATACTGCCACTTGTTGATCTCCGCTATAAGCATCGAAAATGCCGCTACTGCTAGATTACAGTGCGATCTGTTTGTTATATTTATTGCAGAACGATAGCATTTAGCGATACTCTCAACAAAGTAAAGATTCGGATTATTTGTGATCCATGTGGCAATTCTGCTTTCCACTTTACGTTAACGTAAAGTTTTAAGCGTTATTTAAGCTAATCAAGCGTGTCAAAATTATTAGAGAGTTGCTGTGCTACGGACTCAAAAGAACAATAAGAAAGGAAGAAAGAGATGGCTGAACAAGAAGTCGATCAAGCTCAAGACCAAGAAGCATTAAGACAAGAGTGGATCAGAACGCAATTTCAAAAAGCTAACAAGTTTCTTGCTGAAAAAGGCATTATGCCAAATAAGGTTTATGCGGATGAAAGTCGCTACTTAGCGCCCTTTGTCGCCATTTGGAAAATGGATTCTAAAAAGCCATCTAAGCAAACATTTTGGGTAATGTCAGGCGACTTACCTGCTGATTATGTTGATGTTAATGTCGCAGCAACCGCTCGAGATGCGATCCGTCATTTTTCTATGATGTGGCAAATGAAAGCCGAGAATATTCAGCGCTCAGGTCTGACTAAAGATCCTGCACAAGCTCAGTTTGCAGAGCTACTTATCTCGCGTGCAGAAGGCTTATACAAAATGCAGGCTGATGATAAAATTTGGGGTCCTGCTGCGTAAGTGAGACGTCTAGACTGTTTTTTAAACGCCAGAATAAGTCATTTATTCTGGCGTTTTTGTTTAAAGCACAGAGGCTCAGCCTTCAAATTGATAGTTTAGCCTAAGTAAAAATAACCGCGATTGAGTAGCGTTAGAACCAAGGTTAAGGTGTCTTCGTTTTGCGTTAACTTTTGGGTCTGCTGCGAGTCAAAGCTAAACTGGTTAGCTAACAAAGCGATGTCTGTCGCTATGTTTGCAGAATGCTCAAAGGCTTCACCGTTAATAAATACTCTGTCAACGCTATCATTTTCTAGCTGCAACATTTTCAAACCGCCAATGCGATTTAGCTCTGCACCTTGTTCAATGTCTTCTATTAGCATATCTGCTGTATAGGGCTCATCAGGCTCGCATAAATCCAGTTCAAAACGGTTTTGACTTAGCATGCTGCCTAACATTGCTTGATAACTGTCAGGTGAACTGGCGAGCTCAGTGATAAGGGCCATCATATCTTGCTGGTGGCTGACGCTTACCTGGTTAGCTATCGCGGGCTCAGAGGTTGAAGTAAAACGTTTTAAGCCTGTATTGCTATCAATAAGCCCGTCTGCAAGTGCACTGAATAACTCTTGCTGGCTAGGAGCCCGAAAACCAATAGAGTAACTCATTGCTGTGGTTAGGGTTTGGCCCTGGTGAGGGTAGCCTGGCGGAATGTATAACATGTCGCCTTTTTCCAATACCACGTCAATAATAGGCTCAAAGCCTTCAATCAGAGGTGTGGTTGGATCATTGTTTTTGGGTGCATATTGGCCTTTTTCTCCGACAGTCCAATGTCGCTGACCTTCGCCTTGAATGATAAACACATCATAGTTATCTATATGCGCGCCAACACCACCTTTTGGGGTTGCAAAAGAAGCCATTAAGTCATCAAAACGCCAGTCAGGAATGAAACGAAAAGCATCAATAAAGTGCGCCGAATCAGGATGCCAATGGTTGAGTGCTTGTACTAATAATTGCCAGTGGTTGTTGCCAAATTTATCATAATCTTCAAAAGGCCCCTGGCAGATCTGCCAGTCATTGTCTTTGGTTACGACAACTCGAGAAGAGACTTCCTCTTCACACGCTAAACCCGCAAGTTCATCTGGGCTGATGATCTCTTCAAAATTAGGGAATGCATTTTTGATAAGTAACGGCTTTTTCTGCCAATAGTCGGTAAGAAAAGCATTGGTGTCTAAGTTAAGACTGTACATGTTTGGCAGCACTCATAAAAAGGATAAAAATAAAGGCGATAAGCTTAAGCTTACCGCCTTATTTGAACCATTAGTAGTCTAACTACATCTGGTTTTTTGTTTACTTAAGCTCATCAACGAAAGTTTCAGCACGGCCAATATAATTGGCTGGTGTCATCTTCTTAAGTTCAATTTTTACATCTTCTGGTAATTCTAGACCATCAATAAAGACAGCAAGTTGCTCTCCATCGATACGCTTACCACGTGTTAGCTCTTTTAGTTTCTCGTATGGCTTTTCGATGCCGTAACGACGCATAACGGTTTGTACAGGTTCAGCCAGTACTTCCCAGTTGCCGTCCAACTCTTTACGAAGTTGCTCTTCATTCACTTGTAACTTACTGATCCCTTTTAATGTCGCTTGGTAAGCGATAAGAGAGTGAGCCATACCAACACCTAAGTTACGTAGAACGGTAGAGTCAGTTAAGTCACGCTGCCAACGAGATACAGGAAGCTTAGCGGCTAAATGCTGCATCAGCGCGTTAGCAATACCTAAGTTACCTTCTGAGTTTTCAAAATCAATTGGGTTAACTTTATGTGGCATTGTTGAAGAACCAATTTCACCAGCGATAGTACGCTGCTTAAAGTGGCCTAATGCGATATAGCCCCAAATGTCACGATCGAAATCGATAAGGATGGTGTTGAAACGTGCAAGTGCATCGAATAGCTCTGCAATGTAATCGTGCGGCTCAATTTGAGTCGTGTACGGATTCCAGTTGATACCAAGGCTAGTGACGAAGCGTTGTGAAAGGGCATGCCAATCAACTTCAGGGTAAGCGCTAAGGTGAGCATTGTAGTTACCTACAGCACCATTGATTTTACCCATAATCTCAACGTTAGAAACTTGTGCTAATTGACGCTCTAAACGTACTGCAACGTTAGCCATCTCTTTTCCTAAAGTAGAAGGAGAGGCTGGTTGACCGTGTGTGCGAGACATCAATGGTACTGTTTTATGTTCTTTTGCTAATGCTTTAACGGCATCAACAATTTTTTGGCAATATGGCACAACCACTTGATCACGCGCTTCAGTTAGCATTAACGCGTGAGAAAGGTTGTTGATATCTTCTGAAGTACAAGCAAAGTGAACAAACTCATCGATAGCAACAAGTTCAGCGTTATCTGCAATACGTTCTTTAATGAAGTACTCAACCGCTTTTACATCGTGGTTAGTTGTCGCTTCAATATCTTTAACGCGCTGGGCATCGGCTTCGCTAAAGTTATCTTTAATTTGATCAAGTAAAGCAAGTGCTGCTTCACTAAAAGGTGGAACTTCTTCAATTTCTGG
Organism: Shewanella sp. c952; assembly: GCF_019654975.1. Taxonomy (GTDB): domain Bacteria; phylum Pseudomonadota; class Gammaproteobacteria; order Enterobacterales; family Shewanellaceae; genus Shewanella. The sequence continues at coordinate 130,952 of NZ_BPEW01000003.1, read as the reverse complement.
GCAGCTAGATAGCAGCTTAAGCCAGTTAATTTCGACTTGAACACGGTATTTGGTCAGGCCGTACTCGCTGAAAATCCCTCTTAAAGAGGCGGTTTTACTACCATAACGACCGTCTACGGGAGAGATAGCAGTTAGTGCGGAAAGTTCCATTAGAAGCTCCTTGATGAACTTGACTTATATTATAGGGTGAGGCTTTTCATAGCTGTATCGACTATTGTTTTTCTTGCGAAGACAAGGTGCCTACGCTTGCCTCCTAATTGACGCCATAACACTGCACTGCGCATGGCAGACAGTAAAAGTGCGCGAATCTTTTGTTGGGTTTGAGTGCGTTTAAGAAACTCAGGGTTACCCGAAATTTGTAATTTGGGGCCAAGTTCACTGACGATGTCGCTGTATATACCGGCAAAGTTAGCAATAACTTGCTCGTCAGTGATTTCGAAATGGCTAAGTTGGCGGTGGATCTGGTTGATCCGTTCTGACAACATCCCCATGGCATTAGACGAGCGAGCGAGTTTTCGCTCCAACGCTAAAATGCCCACTAAGTAACGGGTCACTTCAACATCTTTTTCCTTTCCGTCACCCAATTGGGCAACGATCATTTGATAGCCTTTTTTCAGCGCGTCTTTATCGGCATAGACTTCAGATGTTGATTCTGGGTTGGTCACCAACACTGAGTTTAAGCTTGCCGCGAGGGCATCTTTATCTGAATCGCCATGTCTTGCGATGTACTGTACTTGGGCTACAGCTTGCAAAATGCCAGCAAAAGCCATTGTGCGTTCAAACAACGGATCGCTCATGGATTAATCTCTTATTAATACGTCGATGATTCCGCCGCCAAGACAAATTTCGCCGTCGTAAAAAACAGCTGATTGTCCGGGAGTTACCGCGGCAACAGGTTCATCAAATATTACGCGTATTTGATCGTCACTGTCATAGGTTACTGTACAGGGCACATCGTGCTGACGGTAACGCGTCTTAAGGGTGATTTTGGCGCCATCAGCGGGCCCTTTTCGATCAACCCAGTGCAGTTGGTTGGCCAGTAAACCATTTGACATGAGGCGAGGGTGGTTACCACCTTGACCCACGACCAATACATTACGAACCAGATCTTTTTCAACCACATACCAAGGGTCTTCGTTACTGTTCTTTAGACCACCAATGCCTAAGCCTTTACGTTGGCCTAAAGTGTGATACATCAAACCTTGATGTTGTCCAATCACTTCACCTTCGCTGGTTTCGATATTACCCGGTTGAGCAGGTAAGAAGGTTGATAGGAAATCAGTAAATTTACGTTCGCCAATAAAACAGATGCCAGTGCTGTCTTTTTTATCGTGGGTGATGAGTCCCATTTCTTTAGCAATATCACGTACTTCGCTCTTTTCTAATTCGCCAACGGGGAAGAGTGAGCGTGCAACTTGCTCGTGGCTAAGTGTGTATAAGAAGTAGCTTTGATCCTTATTACCATCAACACCACGCAGCATTTGGCTGGTGCCGTTAATGTCGCGGCGGCGCACGTAGTGACCCATCGCAATATAGTCAGCATCTAAAATTTCATCAGCAAACTCGAGAAAAGCTTTAAACTTAATCTCTTTGTTGCACATGATATCGGGATTTGGCGTTCGGCCCGCTTTGTATTCTGCGAGGAAATACTCAAACACATTGTCCCAGTACTCTGAGGCAAAGTTGACCGTATGCAGTTTAATACCAAGCTTATCGCAGACAGCTTGAGCATCTTTTAGATCATCTGCCGCCGCACAATATTCATCCGTGTCATCCTCTTCCCAGTTCTTCATGAACAGGCCTTCAACTTGATAGCCTTGCTTCATCAACAAGTAAGCTGATACAGATGAGTCAACACCACCGGACATGCCGACGATGACTTTTTTACCTAGATGGGTGGGGTCGATTGATGTCATAAATCCTAATAAAACCTTTGTGTTTGACGAGCGTTGCAGCCATATATCAGTTAAATATATGGGTTAAAAACCGAATTACAAGGGAGCCTAAAACTCACCTCTTTCTGCGGGGGCGTATTCTATCATGCATTAGGGGACTGGGCTATTATACCTATTGCATTAAAAGTTTGACCATTCAGCGGCAAATCAAAACGCTGTAGGCAAACAGTAGGATTTGAGCTAATCGTTATTCTCGGGTCTGGCATCCTGCTTCGCTCTAGCTCCTAAAATACATTTAGTCGTATATCCAAATCCCATAGCGAAGCCTAAAGCGTATTGCCATTTGCTTTAAACGTCCGCCGCACTGCGTGAGCGCCTCGGGTTTTCCACTGCTGCTTTGTATTGGCTTAAAAGGGAATAACCATTTCTTTGCCAATGCGCTTTGAATTGAAAAGTTTGAGGGGCTCTGAAACGGGCAAGTACTTAATATTATTACTATTAAAGCCATTGATTATTTAGTATTTCGAGCGGATAGCGCTTGTTGTTTTGATAATCCTCAATAGATTTGAGCACCAGTGGGCTCCGCAGCTGAGGTTTGAGGGCTGTTATCTCAGAAAGTGTCAGCCACTTTGTGCAGTTTATTGCGGGGTCTATCGGCTTGGATTCAAGACAATTATCCAGTGAAGCGCAAAAGGTGTAGCGCACAAAGGCCAGCTCCTCAGTTGCCGTAAATTGGTAGATTGACACCAATCCTTGCGGTTTTATTTCAAGGCCGGTTTCCTCTTTCACCTCACGAATACAAGCATTAACAATGGATTCATTTGCTTCAAGGTGGCCAGCTGGCTGGTTATACTTAATTTCGCCTTCAATCAGCTCTTCAACCAGCAAGTATTTGCCATTAGCCTCAATCACGCAGGCAACAGTGGTGTTGGGTTTATAACGTTCAGGCATGCTTACCGCTCATATCTAATTGTCGATACTGACCGTTAGGGAGGTCGTCTAGACTCCATTGGCCTATTTTATAGCGGATTAATCTTAGAGTTGGGAAACCGATATTGGCGGTCATCCTTCTTACTTGTCGGTTTCTGCCTTCACAGATCTCTATAGTGAGCCAAGTTGTTGGAATATTTGCTCGTTCTCGAATTGGCGGGTTTCGTGGCCATACAGCAGGATTACTCATGATGTTGATTTTTGCGGGCAGGGTTAAACCATCTTTCAATTCGACTCCTTTACGCAGCTTATCGAGATCCGTTTCGCTGGGGGCGCCCTCGACTTGCACCCAATAGATTTTAAAGGTTTTCTTTTTCGGTTCAGTTATTTGCGCCTGCAACTTTCCGTCATTAGTCAGCAGTAATAAACCTTCACTGTCTCGATCTAATCTACCTGCGGCATAAACCTCTTGAATTGGAATAAAATCTTTGAGAGTTTTACGGCCCTGTTCATCAGTAAATTGGCAAAGAACATCAAAAGGTTTGTTAAATAATACAATGACAGGATTTTTCACCTCTTTAGGCTTACTAGCCACTCGAGATGGGCGCTGTGGCTTTCTCCCTGCCTTGGCAGAGAAACCATTAGATTTAGCAGGCTTTCTAGCTGGTTTTTTTTTCGAAAATGGCTGAGTCACGCAAATTAACTTTTAAAAAAGGGGCTAATTTGTCTATTGTACTGCTCATTCGCCATTAGTGGAATTTGAATCTTGCGCGGAATGTTTTATGATGTCGGCCATAAAAGTGTGATCCGCAACTAAATTTGAGTGTTAATGGGATCTTTATTAACCTCGCAGTGGTAAGCAGAATAAAAAGTTATCGCACATTGTTAGTGACGATAAGTAATCGAAAGTGACTGAATTTTTTACCTTTTCATCATAAAGATAGACATAATTATTATAAAAATCTTAAATTTAAAATAATGTAGGACGAAAAATGAACGATAAATCATCAACGATCATCTATACCGAAACTGACGAAGCTCCAGCACTTGCTACACTTTCTTTGTTACCCATTATCCAAAAGTTTACTCAAAGTGCAGGTGTTGACGTTGAGACTCGTGACATTTCATTGTCAGGTCGAATCATCTCAATTTTTCCTGAAAACTTATCAGCAGATCAAAAAATCAGTGATGCGTTAGCGGAACTAGGCGAGCTGGCGAAAAAGCCAGAAGCTAACATTATCAAGCTGCCAAACATCAGCGCGTCAATTCCACAGTTAAAAGCATGTATTGTAGAACTGCAAAACAAAGGGTATGACATTCCTAACTACCCTGATGAGCCTGCAAATGATGTTGAAAAAGACATTCAAGCGCGTTACGACAAAATTAAGGGCAGCGCAGTAAACCCTGTATTACGTGAAGGTAACTCTGATCGCCGCGCACCCGGTTCAGTTAAAAAGTTTGCTCAGAAAAACCCACATTCAATGGGCAAATGGTCAACAGAATCTAAGTCTCATGTAGCTCATATGAATGAAGGCGATTTTTACGGTAGTGAAAAATCTGTCACGCTAGCTGATGCAGGTAGTGTTTCAATTGTATTAAGCAAAACAGATGGTTCAGAGCAAGTGCTTCGTCATGCTATAACATTGCAAGCTGGAGAAGTTATCGATTCTGCAGTAATGAGCAAAACCGCATTAGTTAACTTTTATGAGCGCGAAACGTTAAGTGCTAAAGAGCAGGATGTATTATTGTCGCTGCACTTGAAAGCCACCATGATGAAAGTCTCTGATCCTATTTTATTCGGCCATGCCGTTAAAGTTTACTACAAAGACGTATTTGCTAAGCACGGTCAACTATTTGAAGAGCTCGGTGTTGATGTTAATAACGGTGTCGGTGATGTGTACGCCAAGATCGCTTCATTACCTGCAGAGCAAAAAGCGGCTATTGAAGCAGATATTGCCGCGGTATACGCAAGCAGTGCTGAACTGGCAATGGTTGACTCTGATAAAGGGATCACCAACTTGCATGTGCCAAGTGATGTGATTATCGATGCCTCTATGCCAGCTGCTATCCGTACTTCAGGGCAGATGTGGGGTCCTGATGGCCAGCTAAAAGACATGAAAGCAATGATCCCTGATCGTTGTTACGCCGGTGTTTACCAAGAAACAATTGATTTTTGCATTAAAAATGGTGCGTTTAATCCAAGCACTATGGGTAGTGTGCCTAACGTCGGCCTAATGGCTCAAAAAGCGGAAGAGTACGGTAGCCACGACAAGACTTTTGAAATTGCTGATGCGGGCACTGTTAATGTCGTTGATCAAAATGGTGTTGTGCTTATGTCGCACAACGTTGAAGCTGGTGACATATTCAGAATGTGTCAGGTTAAAGACGCACCAATTCGAGATTGGGTGAAACTAGCTGTTAACCGTTCACGTTTATCTGCGACTCCTGCAGTATTTTGGTTAGATGCCGCGCGTGCTCACGATGCTGAAATCATCAAAAAAGTTGAGTTATACCTGAAAGATCACGATACCAATGGTCTTGAACTACACATTATGTCGCCAGTTGAAGCTACACGCTTTACCTTAGCGCGCGTTAAAGCAGGCCAAGATACTATTTCTGTGACTGGTAACGTTTTACGTGATTACCTTACCGATCTATTCCCAATTTTAGAGCTAGGCACCAGTGCTAAAATGCTATCAATTGTACCGCTAATGAATGGTGGTGGATTGTTTGAAACTGGCGCTGGCGGTAGTGCGCCTAAGCACGTGCAGCAGGTTGAAAAAGAAGGTCATCTACGTTGGGATTCACTCGGTGAGTTCTTAGCGCTAGGTGCATCTTTAGAGCACCTTAGCCAGACAACCAATAATGCAAAAGCACAAATATTAGCCGATACACTTGATTTAGCGATTGGCCAGTTTCTTGATACTAACAAGTCTCCTTCACGTCGTGTGGGTGAACTTGATAACCGCGGAAGTCATTTCTATCTTGCTATGTATTGGGCTCAATCTGTTGCTGCGCAAACCCAAGATAGTGAGCTGCAAGCACAGTTTACTGCACTTGCAGAAGCTCTGACGAGTAACGAACAAACAATCGTTGCAGAGTTAAATGGTGTACAAGGCCCAGCAGTGGACTTAGGCGGTTACTATCGTCTAGACGCGGCAAAGGCATCTAAAGCAATGCGCCCAAGCGCAACGCTAAATGCATTAATTAACGGCTAGTTATTATTGGCCTGTACAATCCAGGCCTTTATTTGAGCCAATAAAAAAGCAGAGTAGATAACTACTCTGCTTTTTTTATTTCTTATCACATACTAATCTAGTTAGTGGGTGATATTGCTGACGCGTGCATACCTTTTGGACCTGCTTCTACTTCGAAACTGACGGGTTGACCCGCTTTTAGAGTTCGATAGCCTTCCATTTCGATGGTAGAATAGTGCGCAAAAACGTCTTCACCGCCAGCATCAGGGCAAATAAACCCGAATCCTTTGGCGTTGTTGAACCATTTAACAGTTCCGCTTGCCATACTTCCACTTCCTTCTGTTGTTCACTTCCCAGTAAGATAGTAAAACTTATCAGCGAGGAAAGTCCTTCGCTTACTGAACAGAATGAAAGCAGAAAAGGGTGTTGTCAAGCATATTTTAACATCCGGGCAACATTTTACGAACAAAGTGGTACACACTATTTAGTAGGATTTATGTTATTAAATAGATAGAGTTGGATAATCAATTGGAACAAGCCAAGACTAGAGGCTAGTATTGAAGCATGAGCAGAACAGAAAATATTGAACATGTAGAAGAGAGTGTTGAGTCAGAGTTAAAACAGCCTTCTATGTATAAAGTTATTTTAAATAACGATGATTACACTCCGATGGACTTCGTTATTGAGATTTTACAGCTGTTTTTTAGAAAAGATGAAGCACAAGCCACTGAAATCATGCTTGCGATTCATCATAAGGGGAAGGGGATTTGCGGTATTTACCCTTTTGGGATTGCAGAAACTAAGGTCGCTCAGGTAAATCAGTTTGCAAGACAAAACGAACATCCGTTATTGTGTTCTTTAGAGGAGGCCTAATTTGGTTGAATCTGTTGTTAATTTTTGGGGGTGCTTATGCTAAATAAAGATCTTGAAGTCACCTTAAATCTGGCTTTTCAGCAAGCCAGAGATGCACGTCATGAATATATGACGGTTGAGCATCTACTGTTGGCATTAATCGATAACCCGGCCGCACAAGAGGCGTTAGTTGCTTGCGGAGCAAACCTCGATAAGCTCAGAGGCGAAGTCTCTAGCTTTATTCAACAAACCACGCCTATCATTGCCGATCCTGAAGAAGAGAAAGAGACGCAGCCGACACTTGGATTTCAACGTGTGCTGCAAAGAGCGGTATTCCATGTCCAGTCATCTGGGCGAAACGAAGTTACTGGCGCCAATGTCTTAGTCGCCATTTTTAGTGAGCAAGAGTCTCAAGCCGTTTACCTATTACGCTCAGGGGAAGTCACTCGCCTTGATGTGGTCAACTTTATTTCACACGGTTTCTCCAAGGAAGATATTGACACCGATGCTGAACCCAATCGCATCGAAGATCAAACTGAGACAGAAGAAGAGCGCAGTATTTTGTCGCAATTTACCTCTAACTTAAACGAGTTAGCTAAAAAAGGTGAAATTGACCCTCTTATTGGTCGAAGTGAAGAGATAGAACGCTCTATTCAAACTTTGTGCCGCCGTCGTAAGAATAATCCGTTGTTAGTTGGTGAAGCTGGTGTGGGTAAAACGGCGATAGCAGAAGGGCTTGCCTACCGTATCGTTAAAGAAGAAGTGCCAGAGGTGATGAGTGAGGCAACAGTCTACTCACTTGATCTTGGCGCCTTGCTGGCCGGTACCAAATATCGCGGTGACTTTGAAAAACGCTTTAAAGGTTTACTCAAAGAACTCGCTAATGACGAACATGCGATTTTGTTTATTGACGAGATCCATACCATTATCGGTGCTGGCTCTGCCTCTGGCGGCGTAATGGATGCGTCAAACTTACTTAAACCATTATTATCGAGTGGTAATTTACGCTGTATGGGGTCTACAACCTTCCAAGAATACCAAAGTATTTTTGAGAAAGACCGTGCACTGGCTCGTCGTTTCCAGAAAGTAGATATTAACGAACCTTCTGTGGCCGAGACGACTAAAATTCTCCAAGGGTTAAAGTCGACTTATGAGGATTATCATAATGTTCGCTACACCATGGCGGCATTGAGTATTGCAGCGAAGCTATCAGACAAGCACATTAATGATAGACATTTACCTGATAAAGCCATTGACGTTATCGATGAAGCGGGCGCCCGTATGGCTATGTTGCCCGCTAACAAGCGTAAAAAGACCATTGGTCAAAGCGAAATAGAAACTATCATCGCCAAAATGGCACGTATTCCAGAGAAGTCGGTATCGAGCTCTGACAAGGATATGCTTAAGAACCTAGAGCGTAACCTTAAGATGGTAGTGTTTGGTCAGGATATGGCGATTGAGGGGCTTAGCTCTGCGATTCGTTTATCTCGAAGTGGTCTTGGTGGCGAAAATAAACCAGTGGGTAGCTTCTTGTTTGCAGGTCCTACAGGTGTCGGTAAAACCGAGGTCACAAGCCAGCTGGCAAAATGCCTCGGGCTGAGTCTGGTGAGATTCGACATGTCTGAGTACATGGAAAGTCATACCGTGTCGCGCCTTATTGGTGCGCCTCCTGGATATGTGGGTTATGACCAAGGTGGCTTGTTAACCGACGCCGTCATAAAAAATCCACACTGTGTGGTATTGCTCGATGAGATAGAGAAAGCACATCCTGATGTTTATAACTTGCTACTGCAAGTGATGGATCACGGCACATTAACGGATAATAACGGCCGTAAAGCCGACTTTAGACATGTGACGTTGGTGATGACCACTAATGCTGGTGTGCAGGAGACTATTCGTAAATCGATAGGCTTTAAGCAGCAAGATCACACTCAAGATGCGCTGTCGGAAATCAACAAGGTGTTTTCACCTGAGTTCCGTAACCGTTTAGATTCAATTATCTGGTTTAATCACCTTGATATGACCGTCATCGCTAAAGTGGTTGATAAGTTCCTCGTTGAGCTACAAGCACAGTTAGATGATAAGTCAGTGACACTTGAAGTCAGTGATGAGGCAAGAACGCTACTGGCTGAAAAGGGTTATGACAAGTCGATGGGTGCAAGACCGATGGCACGCGTTGTGACGGACTTAATCAAGCGTCCGCTTGCAGATGCAATTCTATTTGGTGATCTAGAGAAAGGCGGTATCGCTCGGGTTGATGTTAAGGGCGATGAGATTGTGATTGAAGCGCAATCACAAGAGAAAGCCATGCATTAACGCTACAACAGGAGTGAAGTCGCCAATGAGACTCTGGCTTCACTCTTTAGCCGCTATTTTACGGCTTAGCATTACTCGAATGACAGACAACAAAAAGCCGGCGCAAGCCGGCTTTTTAAATACGTTATAGGCTAATAATAACTTAGCGTGAACGGAAGACGATGCGTCCTTTGCTCAAATCGTAAGGGGTCAGTTGAACCGTTACCTTGTCACCCGTAAGAATACGGATATAGTTTTTACGCATTTTTCCTGAAATGTGTGCCGTTACGACATGACCATTTTCAAGTTCTACACGAAACATTGTATTTGGCAAGGTTTCAAGGATTGTGCCTTGCATTTCAATGTTGTCTTCTTTCGCCATTAATCAGTTATCCTGTTTAGCCTTCAAATATTAAAAACGGGCGTATCATGCCGCAAAATCACCTCGCTGTAAAGAAAAGGTTGAGCGAATCACGGCTGTAGAGGCGTTATTAGTATTATTGTTTATTTGCTTATGTTTTTGACCTCAATCTCAGTAACCCAGCCCGAGTGGGTGAGAATTTGATGAGGTCGGTAGTCTCGCTTGTAATTCATCTTTCTTGATTCATCAATTTGATAACCCAAGTACAAAAATTGCTTTTGCATCATCTTAGCTATTTTGGTTTGCAATAAGATTAGCAGACTTCCCAAGGAGCGCTTATGTTCATCGGGATCAAAATAACTGTAGATAGCAGATAAGCTGTTGGGCAGCACGTCGGTGACGGCTACGCCAATTAGCTTGTCATCAATCGACAGCTCGATAAACACTGGTTGCGTCCAGCTTGCTGTCGCAAAACTATCATATTGCTCAGGCGTTGCAGGATACATAGGGCCATCAGCGTGGCGTGTATTAACGTAGCGCTCATAGAGGGCATACTGCTCATCCGTTTTATGGTCAACTATTTTCCAGCTTAAATCTTGGTTATTCTTTAGGGTACGTTTCTGTCTTTTTGACAATTTGAACTCGTCAATTTCAAGTCTAATCGGCAAACAAGCGGTGCAATGTGGGCATTGGGGCTTATAGATCATACTGCTACTGCGGCGAAATCCTAACGCCAACAGTTGCTCAAATAATCCAGCATCAATGATCTCCTCTTGTAATACCAAGAGTTGTTCTTGCTGCTCATCTAGATAGCTACAAGGAAAGGTTTTGGTTCTGCCAACCGTAATAGGTCTTGATTTAGAGTTCAATCGGTACCTCTGTAGTTAACCAGCTATCAGGGTTAACATCGCCGTCTCGTAAGTGCTTAAGTAATGTGAGAAAATCTTTACGTTCTATTGATTTAGCACCCAAGCTGGATAAATGGGGATTCTCAACCTGTGCATCAATAAGTTTAAAGCCACATCGCAAAAGGTGCTGCTGTAATACGATCATAGCAGCTTTAGAGGCGTTAGTGCGAAGATGGAACATCGATTCGCCGCAAAAGACTTGCCCAATAGCGAGTCCATAAAGCCCGCCAATGAGGACATCGCCTTCCCACACTTCAATCGAATGTGCATGGCCTTGCTGATGCAAGTTCAGATATGCCTGTTGAATGTCGTCAGAAATCCAAGTTTCCGCTTGCTTGGCTCTAGGCGCCGCGCAGCCGTGAATTACAGCATTAAACTGTTTGTTTATACTAAAATTCCATGATTGTTTCTTTAGATATTTGACTAAACTACGGCTAATTTTCAAGTTTCCTGGCGCAAAAACAGCGCGAGGATCGGGTGACCACCATAGTATGGGATCATCTTGGTTAAACCATGGAAAAATCCCGTTGTAATAAGCGTTTAACAACCTTTCTGGCTGCAGATCGCCACCCACTGCAAGTAACCCGTTCGGGTCGCTCAGTGCTTGCTCTGGTGGCGGAAAATCTTGTTGTTCTTGATTTAAATAGGACAGTGAGTTCACAATTGAGTAAAATTAGGCAATGTACATACCTTTAAGTTAGCGGAAAAAAGCCTATGTTGAAACCTCATCTTATTGTTTTTATGGTTATCAGTTTGTTTTTGAGCATAGCTCAACTCAGCGCGGCGCCTTATGATCGCAATCAAGCAGTTCCCGTTGAAAAAGTGGAATTTGGTCAAGTCGCATCAGTCAGGAATATCACTGAAAAGCAACTCGTTGAAGACCAAAATACTGGCTGGAAAACGTTTGGTGGTGCGCTCATTGGTGGCGTAGTTGGGCATCAATTTGGTGGTGGCTCAGGCCAAGATGTCGCTACGGTACTAGGTGCTCTGCTAGGTGCAGGTATCGGTAATCGCTATGGTGACAGCTCATACTACCAAGAGCTGAAGTTAGTTGAAATGATGATTACTCTGGACAGTGGCGAGCAAGTTATGGTTATCCAAGATTTAGACCAAGGGATGATTTTTAACGTCAATGATGAGGTCAGAGTGGTTTACCTCAAAGGTTATGTCAGAGTTGACCAACAGATGTAATCGGCAATGCTTCAGCTGACTTACAAATTCAAGCGCAGTCTAGTAAAACTGCGCTTTTTATTGTTTAAAATGTTACTAAGGCATTTTTATTGCAGGATTTAAACAAATGAATAGCTGCTTTGGCTTAGTTTCAAAATCGTGGACTCAATCAACTCTAGCTGCTTTTTAAACTCTATTTCGTCACATGTGCCACCAATACTGAGTCGAATATGATTATGATGATCATCAAAGTCATCCCCATCACGAATGAGTATTCCTTCGGCGGCTAGCGCTGCGACAACATGATGAGATTTAAGTGGCAGAGCAAGCTTCAACCAGCCATTGAGGCCACGCCATGTTTGAGTTAACGTTAAACGCTCTCCCATCGCGATACATAGTTGTTGTCTTTGTGCTATCTGCTGTTCTCTTTCTCCCATGTACGCGTTATTGTTAATAATTCGGCAGGCAAGTTCGGTGTTAAGGGGCGATACCATCCAGCATTGGCTATAGAGCGCCTGTTTAATTTTAGCCAGTAACGGTAGTGGGCAAAGCAGGAAACCTTGACGCAGTCCACCACAAAACAGCTTCGATAAACTAGATAGGTAAACCACCTTGTGCTGCTGCTCATCATCGGTGGATGCTTGGTCTAAACACCACATCGGCGTGTGCCACTCTTCAGGTAAACAGTAGTTCACATCGTCTTCAATAATGACAACATCATATTGGCGTGCGAGAGCAATAATGGTTTGTCTTTGCTGCAGGTTGTATTGAATACACGTTGGATTCTGATTGTTAGGGGTTAGATAAATAGCTTTCGGTTTGTAGCGCAATATTTGACGTTCTAGCTCAGCGAGGTTTAATCCCTCTTGGGTCAATGACACTCTCTCAATATTGAGCCCGAGTTGCTGCGCAGCGACTTTTATTCCGGGGTAGCAGTTTTCTTCACACAGCAGGTGGTCACCCGCATTCATCAATCCATTTAAGACTGCAAAAATACCTTGCTGGGCACCGTGACTAAAAACAATTTGATCCGCTTTTTGTGGTATTTGGCGCCTGTGCAGCCACTGGCTGAATTTCAGCTGATGCTGTGGTAATGGGTCTGCATGGTATTGCATCAGTTGGCTAATCGTATGTGGCTCTTTAGCTAGTTCGCTTAAAGCATCACTAATAATACCGATTTGGTTGGTTAGCGGTTGTTCGCAAGTCGCAAAGTTAGCCTGTTGCGGTTTTGACTGATATCGAGTGCCTTTTACAAAGGTGCCAGCGCCCACTTTTGCATACACATAGCCGCGTTGCTCAAGCAACGCATAAGCCCGGGTTACCGTGCCTACCGTAACAGCGACTTTATCCGCGAGTTGTCGCTGCGGTGGAAGCTTTGTGTCAGCTGGCAGTTGGCCATTTTTAATTGCTGCTTCAGCGGCCTCTGCAAGGCGAACATACAAAGGACCTTGGTAGTTTTCAAGTGTTGGAATCCAAATTGTACCCATGACAATAAAACCATTGATCTGCTTTTTGTATCGATTATTATGCGGCTAATGATTTGATTGTGTCAATAATTGTATGCGTACAATTAACTGGGGGAGATATGGATTCACTACTTACACTAATGGCTTCGGCGGCAATATTTTGCGCAACAATGACCATGACACCGGGGCCTAACAATATTTTGCTCGCTACATCAGGCGCTAACTTTGGTGTGAAGCAGACGTTACCGCATATTATCGGGATCCGAGTTGGGCAAACAATGTTGCATGTCGCGATTTTGTTGGGACTTGGTGGCTTATTCCAATCTTGGCCGCTATTGCACTCAGTGTTGAAGGTGGCATCGGTCATATATCTGTTGTTTCTTGCCTATAGAGTGATGACTTTGCCTGTATACAATGATTATGACGTGTTGGATAGAAAGCCCATGTCAATGAAAGAGGCTGCACTGTTTCAGTGGATAAACCCAAAAAGCTGGATGGCAACGATAACGCTTTGCACAGCATTTACGGTAAGTGGTGATGGTTACTGGGCAAGTGCGTTACTCGGCTTGCTAGTGTTTAATATTGTCGGCTTTCCAGCCTCTTTTACGTGGGTGGTTTTAGGCGCTGCAATAAAAGACAAACTAAATTCAACCAAGCGTCGACGTTATTTCAACTGGAGCATGGGGGGCTTGCTGGTGGTAACCATTCCTTTGATTACTCTTTAGCCAACAAAAATCTTTGTTCTTTGTGGCTTACTCAATAAAAACTAGCAGGCCAGTTTGTTGTGGTTACACTGATTATTTAATTAAAATCGCGACGAAGCAAATAGTTACATGATGTGAATGAGTATTTACATTAATCAGTACTTAGGTATATTCATATCATATAAATGTAACTAAAGAAGATAATACCAATGATAAATCCGGAGCGTAAGCAGCCTAAAATTTCACCAAAATTAAGCTTGGTTACATTGGCGATATCAGTCTTTCTCAGTCAGGCAGCTATGGCTAACACTCAGGTTATTCATGCGGGGGAGCTACTTTCTGTACCAGGCAAAGCACCATTAAAAAATCACACCGTTGTCATCGACGATGGTGCGATTATTGCCGTTAAAAAGGGCTTTATCCCAGCAACTACCTTTGCAAGTGATGCAACGCTTATTGATCTATCCAAAAGCTTTGTGATGCCGGGATTAATGGATATGCATGTGCACCTACAGATGGAACTTGGCCCCGACAACACCGCAGATACCGTGAAACTGTCAGATGCTGATGTGGCGATGAAAAGCGTTCATTACGCCAAAACAACACTGATGTCAGGTTTTACCACTGTGCGTGATCTACTCAGTGAGCCTGAACAAATGTACGCATTACGTGACGGGGTAGAAAAAGGCTGGATAGATGGGCCTAGAATAATCGCAGCAGCAGGGATCTCTATTACGGGCGGGCATTTAGATGCCGATGGAATGGCGCCTGATCTCTTGGCAATGAAGTCATCAAAAATGCTTTGTGACGGCCCTTTTGAGTGTAGAAAAATGACCCGTAAAGCGATTAAGTATGGCGCAGATGCGATTAAAGTTGCCTCAACCGGTGGGGTGCTTTCTAACACTGACACTGGAACGGGTCAGCAGATGACCAATAATGAGTTAAAAGAGATAGTTGAAACCGCTCATTCGCTGGGTCGTAAAGTTGCCAGCCATGCCCATGCTGCAGAAGGAATAAATGCGGCCTTACGGGCAGGCGTCGACAGTATTGAACATGGCAGTTATTCTGATAAAGAGTCGATTAAGCTATTTAAAAAAACTGGCGCCTATTTAGTGCCAACTTTGCTTGCTGGCGCGACAGTGGTGGAGATGGCAAATACCTCTGACTTTATGCCCGCGCCAGTTAAAGCTAAAGCGATTAGAGTGGGCGCTGATATGCTCAACAACTTTACGACCTCCTATAAAGCTGGAGTGAAGATAGCTTTCGGGACCGATAGTGGCGTGTCTAAACATGGGTTGAATGCTGAGGAAGCGGTGTTGATGTATCAGGCTGGCATGAGCACTGCTGATATCTTAAAATCAGCAACAGTAAATGGCGCAGATCTTATCGGCATGAGCGATAAGTTAGGCACGATTGAGGTGGGTAAATACGCAGATATTATTGCCACGGATTCTAGCCCACTAAATGATATTAAGCAGTTACTGGATGTCGATTTTGTCATGAAAGGCGGTAAAGTTTATAAACAAAATTTCTAGACAAAAGTTCATAAGTAATCATGTTGGTATATAGACTACAAAAAGGAGCTAATGCTCCTTTTGTGTTTAATCTATTTACTTTTCGACACCAAATGCGAACTCTTGATCGCTTTCGAGCCAAGTGGGAAATTTTTGCATAATTGTTGTAAACACTTCGCTTTGTAAATGGTTTGCTAGCCACAATTGAACGTTTTTATAGTCAGATTGCTCGAACCAAGCTTTATCTACATGGGCAAACTGCCGAATGAACGGATAGATGGCATAATCCGCAATGCAGGGCTCTTGAGCAAGGAGCTGTGAGTGCTTATCAAGTAAGGTTTCTAATTGCTGTATAAATAGCTCACCTTGTTGACGGTAGTGCTGTTGGCTGAATTCAGGAAAGCGGTCAGCATATTTGTATTTGTCTAACCAAGATTTAAAGACTTGATCGTTATATTCAATTAACGCTTTTGCTGCTTCTTGTTTCTTACTGCTATTAGCCAGTAATAGATCGTTCGGGTCATTTTGTGAAAGTGCCCAACACATGATCTCAAAACTCTCCTCAATGACAGCACCATTTTCTAATATCAATACCGGCACAGTGCCCTTTGGCGACAGGGCAAGCATTGCTTCTGGTTTATGCTTGAGTACAATTTCACGCAAACTGACTGGCTTTTGGGCAAGGTAAATGCCCAGTCTAGCCCGCATAGCGTAAGGGCAGCGTCTAAATGAGTACAAGGTCGGTAAGGTCATATTATTTATTTTAGATAAACTATGTTGTATTAAACGATGCCGCTATTTTTAACTGCCTGCAATGAAATAACAATCAATATTGACTGAATTAGAAAATGCTCAAGCAATTCTCGTTTTGCTATCGTCATTTATTTTACTGATTAAGATTAAAATCTAAATGGTAAGGGGATGGAGTAAGTGTTCTATAAAGGCCTTACTTTTTGTACCTGTTTGTTGTGATGTGATTCAGGTAGACTTCGCGGTTAATTTTGTGCAGCGGCTCACGTTTTGCCGTTGGCGCAGTAAATGCACTGAAGATTAAGCTTCAGCCAGCAGTATAAGAGGTCTCAATGTCAAAAGTTGTTGTTTGTGCCATGTATAAGTTTGTTGCTCTTCCTGAGTTTGAAAATATCCAGAAGCCATTACTCGCCGTAATGGAAGAATCCGCTATTAAAGGTACATTGCTGCTGGCTGCAGAAGGTATTAATGGCACCGTAGCAGGTTCTCAAGCGGCTATTGATGAATTACTGACATGGCTAGCTGCCCAGCCAGGGCTTGATAATATTGTCCACAAACTGTCTTTTGACGAAGAAATGCCATTTTACCGCACTAAGGTCAAACTCAAGAAAGAGATTGTGACCATGGGCGTAGAAGGGATTGACCCTAATAAAGTGGTAGGCACTTACGTTAAGCCTAAGGATTGGAATGCATTGATCTCTGATCCCGAGGTGCTTTTAGTGGATACCCGTAACGACTACGAAGTGCAGATCGGTACATTTGAGAATGCACTTGATCCAAAAACAACCACCTTTAGAGAGTTCCCTGAATACGTTAAGCAGAACCTAGATCCTGCAAAGCATAAGAAAGTCGCTATGTTCTGCACCGGTGGTATACGCTGTGAAAAATCAACGGCTTACTTGAAAGAGCAGGGCTTTGATGATGTTTATCACCTAGAGGGCGGTATTCTAAAATACCTTGAAGAGGTCAAGCAGGAAGAGAGCATGTGGCAAGGCGAATGCTTTGTATTTGATAATCGGGTGGCGGTTAATCATGATCTTGAAAAAGGCCAGTACGATCAGTGCAATGCATGTCGTATGCCTATTACTGCAGAAGAGAAAGCATCGCCACAGTTTGAGCAAGGTGTTAGCTGTCCTCATTGCATCGACAAAGTAACCGACAAACAGCGTGAGCGATTCTTAGAGCGAGAACGTCAAGTGCAGCTGTCAAAACAGCGTGGTGAAGCGCACATAGGTAGTGATGTGGGCGCAGTGATCGAATCTCGTCGAGCAAAGAAAGAACAGCTAAAAAAATCTCAACATGAGAAAAAAGTGTAAGCCACACTCGATAATTTAAAGGCAGCATTAGGCTGCCTTTTTTATTGTGGCTTATTCGACGACTTAGATTCGTTTTCTGTTCTCTCTGCTGGTTTTTGTTCAGAGTTCATTACCCCGTTAAGTAAGTCCATTGGTAGCGGGAACAGAATGGTCGAATTTTTCTCTCCGGCGATTTCAGTCAAGGTTTGTAAGTATCTGAGTAAAATAGCATTGGGCTCTGTGGCAAGCGCGGTTGCAGCTTCTACCAGCTTACTTGAGGCTTCCATTTCGCCAGACGCATGAATAACCTTGGCTCGACGCGTTCTTTCTGCCTCTGCTTGGCGGGCGATGGCTCTGACCATTGTTTCATTAAGATCAACGTGCTTTATCTCTACATTCGACACTTTAATGCCCCAATCATCTGTACGACCATCTAAGATCACTTGAATATCGGCGTTGAGCATTTCACGATTAGCAAGCATCTCATCCAGTTCATGTTGACCTAAGACTGAGCGCAGAGTTGTTTGTGCCAATTGCGATGTTGCTTGTAGAAAGTCTTCGACATTGATTATGGCTTTTTGAGAATCAATAACGCGAAAATACAGCACCGCGTTTACCCTGACCGAGACATTATCACGACTGATCACATCCTGACTGGGCACATCCATGACCACGGTTCTTAAGTCGACTCTCACCATCTGCTGAATGAACGGAATAACAATAATAAGACCGGGACCTTTAACTTGCTGAAAGCGGCCTAACAGAAAAATAACGCCTCTCTCATATTCTCTTAAAATCCTGAAGACACTGATAAGCAGCGAGATCATAATAAATAGCATTACTGCGCTGAATATTGTGCCGTTAGTGATGACAGGTTCCATTAGAGGCCTCCTTATGCTGAGTAGTATTAAGTTCAATTTTCGCGACCAGTAGCGATAGACCGTCAATCTTGATAACGGTCACATTGTCACCTTTACTGAATTTATGCGGGCTTATTGCATTCCAACGTTCGCCATTTAAAGAGACAAAACCTTGGCCGTCAAAGTCAGCAAGCACCGTTGCATTGGCGCCTACTATCGCTTCTTGACCGCTAACAACTGCACGTTTTCGCATACGTAAAACAAAACCGAGTACGAACACGAAAAACAATAGACTGACAAAAGCGACACTACCAATGAGCAGTGGTGATACTTGAAATTGCGCCAGCGGGGTGTCGAATAGGAAAATAGAACCCACCACGAATGCCGCTATTCCTCCAACCCCAAATATGCCAAAGCTAGGAACCATAGCTTCTGTTATTAGCAGCACGATGCCTAAAATAACTAACGCAAGTCCGGCATAGTTCAAAGGCAGCATTTGTAGTGCATAAAGGGCAATAATCAGTGCGATAGCTCCTGTTATGCCAGCCACGCCGATACCAGGGCTATAAAACTCCAATAACAGACCATAAATGCCGATGATCATTAAAATGTAAGCAATATTCGGGTTAGTGATAGTGGCAATAAACTGGTTTTGCCAGCTTGGCTGCTTATCCACTAAGACTGCGCCTTTTAGATCTAGAGTGATTTTTTCTTCGCCTAACTCAATGACACTGCCATCTAATTTTGTTACCAATTGCAGAGGTGATGCTGCGATTAAATCAATCACATTAAGCGCCAGCGCCTCAGTTGCGGTTAATGTGGCTGCTTCAGTGACTGCAAGTTCGGCCCACTCTTGGTTTCTGCCGCGTAACTGCGCTAAAGAGCGTATGTAGGCGATAGCATCGTTAAGGATTTTCTTCTCCATTGCTGAAGGGCTGGGGTTATCATTTTTACTATCCTCGTCTTTATTTGCCGGACTGATTTTGTCAGGTGAGGGGGCACTCGGCCCCATTTGCACTGGCGTTGCGGCGCCTAAGGTTGTAGCGGTTGCCATCGCTGAGATATGGCAGGCATATAACAGGTACGTACCGGCGCTAGCTGCTCTGGCTCCTTTAGGGTAAACCAAACATGCAATGGGAATAGTAGAGGCAAGAACGGCTTGATTGATGTCGCGAAGACTCGAGACCAATCCTCCTGGTGTATCGATAGTGATAATGATAAGTGGAGCTTGTTGTTGGTTAGCTGCATTAATTTCTGAGGTTAGATGATGACTAACAGCAGGCCCAATAGGACCTTTAATACTCACAACGGGAATCTCAGAAGCAAGAGTATTTTTGTCCGCACTCTGCGCTCCCATGCAAAAGAGGGCTGTTAAAAATACTAACAGGGCTAGCTTGCAGCCATACATAATCAAACCTTAGTTAATTTTTTAGTCGAGTTCCTATTTCGGCTAAAAGTCGTACTTTAAGTTTAGTCTATTTTGACAAATTCATTGCAGTCGACGCGATTTGAATTGTGAAATGATTGCTAAAACGTTGCTAAGCACAAGAGCAACAATATGTTCAGTTTTATCTTTTCTGCTTATGAATTTGTTTAGCCTGAGTAGAAATTGTGCTTAGGAATAATTTTTGAAAATAACCCTTTTTGCATCCGATTAACTGTGCTATTTTTCACGGCTTTTTTACGATTAACGGGATAGACTCATGTTTGTTGGATTTGACTATGGTAGTGCCAATTGTGCGATTGGTATTATGCAAGGTGAAGAGGTCTGTTTAGTCCCGCTTAGTGGTGATGCAAAGTACTTAACTTCAACGCTCTATGCGATGGACAGAGAGCTGATTGCCGAAGAGGTACTCAAGCAATTGCCTGACGGGCAAAAAGCTGAATATACCCGTTTACGCTCCGCTCAATTAAGCCGCGCCGCATCAATGCGTCGTGAGCTAGATCTGCTGCCCCATGAGCAAGCTGTTTTCGTTGGTGAAGCTGCTGTAGAGGCGTATTTAGAGATGCCTGACGAAGGTTTTTATGTTCGCTCGCCTAAATCATTCCTCGGCGCAACAGGGCTAAGAGACAATCAAATAGCATTGTTTGAAGATATCGTCACGTTAATGATGATGCATATTAAAACCGTTGCTGAAAAAAATATGCTTGAAAACGGTGTGATAACCCATGCGGTTATTGGTCGCCCGGTCAATTTTCAAGGTATAGGTGGCGAGCAAAGCAATCTACAAGCAGAAGCTATTTTATCTTTAGCGGCCAAACGCGCTGGTTTTATCGATGTGGATTTTCTCTTCGAACCGCTCGCAGCCGGAATGGACTATGAAGCTTCATTAGATGAAGATGTCACTGTGCTGGTGGTCGATGTGGGCGGTGGTACTACAGATTGCTCTATGGTGAAAATGGGGCCAAGTCATATTGAGAATGCAGACCGAAGCCAGGACTTTTTAGGTCATAGTGGTCAGCGGATCGGCGGTAACGATCTCGATATTGCACTATCAATGGCCGCGTTTATGCCGCATCTTGGCTTAGGCAGCTTAATGGTCAATAAGCTTCCAGTGCCAAGTAAACCATTTTGGAATGCAGTGGCTGTTAATGACATTAGCGCGCAACGTGATTTTGCAGCCTTGAACTCAAAAAAACTTATCGAAGAGTTAATTAAAGATGCACAACAACCAGAACTTATAACGCGGCTGCTAAAAGTGCAAAAAGAGCAGTTAGGTTATAAATTGGTTCGTAGCGCTGAGCAAAGTAAAATAGCGCTTTCTAGCGAAGACAGTATTGATACACCACTGAGCTTTGTCCATGCTGGTCTGCATGCCAAGGTGACAGAAGCTGATTTTGAAAATGCGATTACCATGCCACTGAGTAAAGTCGAGTCGTTGATGCGAGAAGCATTGGAGGCATCTGGGGTTAAGCCCGACAGAATTTACGTTACCGGCGGCACTGCTCGTAGCCCTGCGATATACCGCAGGATCTCAGGTTTATTCCCTGATATTCCGATTGTGGTTGGCGATCACTTTGGTAGTGTTACAGCGGGTTTAACCCGTTGGGCACAAAGAGTATTTGCGTAGCACTTTGTTATACTAATGGGTTTAAAAATAAGCCAGATGCTCAGCGATTTACTTTCATGTGAGTATGCAATATGAATAAGGAAAAGTGATGAATAAATTAGCGTTATTAAAAGCGGGATTGCTTGGGATTGTTGCCAGCGCTACTTTAGCGGGTTGCGGTGATGATGTTGGCAAGGTAAGTCTAGGCTTGTTTACCACCAAAGATGTGATTATTGATGCCCGTCATGACCCCAAAGTGGCTGGGGTGACATGTCATATCAGCCGTATTGAAGCCAACCTCAGTTTGGCTGATCCATCTGATATGAGCATCTCTTGTCGTCAAACTGGGCCAATCTCTGCCGCTGATATCGCTGATATCGATAAGAGTAAAAATGGTGAGGTTGTGTTTAAAGCGTCACTGAGCATTTTATTCAAGACGCTTAAAGTACGCCGCATTTACGATGCAGAGAATCAAACCTTACTTTACTTGTCTTACTCAACTAAAGAGACCAATGGCAGTCACAAACATGCCTTGTCTACAGTGCCATTATATGGCGCGCAAGCTTGGATTGATCCGGTCACTATCCAAACTAATTAAAATAAGCGGCGCTATTTAGCCATATTCGATTACAAGATAAATAGCGTCGTTCAATTAATACTTATCGATTGAGCTTTAATTACTGCTAATGACACTGTCAGCGGTACCCGCAACCGAGTCATATACTATTTTTATTTCTGCGGTTTCACGGCCAGCGGTATCATTGAGTGTGCGTAGCACATAGCTGCATTCGGTTTGCCCCGTAGGATTACTATCTGCTGGGTGGCGATAAGCTTGAAAGTCACTGCCGTTATCGACACTGGATAATGACACGCTAGCGGGATCTTCGATTAAGGTATTCCATAAATCAACGCAGCCTTGCTCTCCTTGGCCAATATTGGTTGGTTGTCCCATTGGTTCGCCTTTATCAATTCCTAATGGGAAGCCATTAGCATTCATATCAAGTTCATCACCTGCATAGCCTGGTAGATTATTCATTGGGCTATTGCCACCGACTATTTGCCAGCGAGTGTGGCTGAAGGTGAGAGCTTGCTGATATGAGGCTGCTATCGCTTTAACTCGGCTGATCTCAGCATCACGCCTAAAATCAATAAACTTGGGCGCGGCTATCACCGCCAAAATACCTAAAACGATAATGACTACAACTAGCTCAATCAGCGTAAATCCTTTAACTCTACTCTTTGCGGCCATGCAATGTTTTCTTCTAATAAAGTGAGGCAATTAGCTTAATAGTAATCGATTTGTTATTAAACGAAAATAAAAAAACCGCCAGAATGGCGGTCTAATCTCAATCTTACTTTTCTATGTAATCGATAGCTTATTTGATACTGAAACTTCCCTGCATAATTGCCCAATGACCAGGGAAAGAGCAGAAGAAACGGTAGTCACCTTTTGGATCTAAATCGGTGATACTAAAAGTAATGCTGGTTGATTCGCCACCGCCAATAATGTCGGTATGAGCGATGACTCTAGTATCTCCAGGTTTTACATAGCTATTGCCTGCGCCAGCGGCCATACCTGTATTTGCGATTGCTTGCATATCACCCGCTGTACTCAGCACCCAGTTATGCCCCATTGCAGATTTAGGCAGTTGCCCGCTATGGGTTAACGTAAGAGTAACCTCTTTGCAGCTAGCAGGTACCGATAACTGCTTTTTATCGAACTGCATCGCATCAGTTGCTGAAATTGATAATTCACACTCGTTAGCGAAAGTTGTGCTGCTAAATAACATGAGCATCATAGCGGCGGTAAATATAGTGATAGAACGCATAGTTGTTCCTTAATAGATTAAGTTGAAAACCGAAGCATATTAGAACAAATACCAATGAATGAGAATGATAATCAATTGTAAATAAGTTAAAGATAGTGATGCAGCTATGTTGGCTGTTATACGGCAGGGGCATTTTGTCGCTTTTATTCAATCAAATGGTCTTGAAGATTGCTATTGTTTAGTCACAGAATCAGTAAGGCTTTAGTCTGCATTAGCAACGGCTAACAGCTGTAATACATACTTGCGGCTACAAGCGGCACACAAATTTATGTGAACTTGAGTGATTTTAGATATTTGGAATGGAGAATTGCGTTGGAACAGCAAACTGTCACGTTAACACAACTCGGTTGGAGGCCTTTCTTTCAACAGCAACTAAGCCTTGAGGAGTTAACAGAACTCAGCATTGGTCGAGTGGTTGAGCAGCATCGTAGCCATATTATGCTGTTAAGTGAAGCCGGAAATATACAGCTAACACTACCCCCTCAGTCTGAACGAATTTGTGTGGGAGATTGGGCACTTTTCGACGATTCAAACAGGCTAGTACGCCACTTAGAGCGTCAGTCACTGTTTCAGCGTAAAGCGCCTGGCAGTAAAGTGGCCACTCAGTTAATAGCTGCCAATGTCGATAGCGTAATGATTGTTTGTTCGCTTAATCACGATTTTAACCTAAGCCGCATTGAGCGCTACCTTGCGCTTGCAAAAGAAGCGCAGGTAGAGCCGGTGGTGGTGCTGACTAAGCGCGACTTGTGCAGTGATGTCGATGATAAATGTCAGCAAGCACAGCAGCTTGATCCCTTTATGATGGTGCACGCAGTTAATGCGTTAGATGATGAAAGCCTGCAAGGCCTATCAGCTTACTGCCAAACGGGCAAAACCGTGGCCTTTTTGGGCTCTTCCGGTGTGGGTAAGTCAACGCTCGTTAATGGGTTGATGGGGTTCGAGGCTCAACTTACCAGTGGCGTACGTGAAGATGACAGTAAAGGGCGTCATACAACGACCTCAAGAGCGCTTAAGTGGCTGCCACAAGGAGGGCTGCTGATGGACACTCCTGGAATGCGAGAGCTACAACTTAGCGATTGTGAGCAGGGCGTTAATGACACCTTTAGCGAAATTATCGATTTAGCACAGCAATGTCGCTTTGGTGATTGTAGCCATGAAAGCGAGCCGGACTGTGCAGTTCGAGCTGCACTCAATGACGGCTTACTCGATGAGCGCCGCTTAAATAGCTATCGAAAGTTAATGCGTGAGCAAGCTTTAAATAGCGCAACCTTAGCGGAAAAGCGCGCTAAAGATAAAGCGTTCGGTAAAATGATCCAGGGCGTACAAACAGCTTCTAGAAAATTGAAGAAGAATTATTAGAGGTCAATACTAGGTTAAAAGCAGCAAACTAATCGTTAGTTTGCTGCTTCTGTTTCCTGTCACTCATGCAACAAGTTAAGTCAGAGCTGTAATTTATAATCATCTTATGCTGTTATTGATTTGTCGATGTTGCATGAAACTGCTCTGAATCAGCCTGATCGCGATGCATATAGTAATTTTGT
The DNA here is from genome assembly GCF_019654975.1 of Shewanella sp. c952. Taxonomy (GTDB): domain Bacteria; phylum Pseudomonadota; class Gammaproteobacteria; order Enterobacterales; family Shewanellaceae; genus Shewanella. The sequence continues at coordinate 106,335 of NZ_BPEW01000003.1, read as the reverse complement.
TACATTGCTGTTCATTTTGTGCGCTAAAACACCTTCAATAGCAAATTATTTGTCACAGATCGTGTTTTTTAGCATGCAAAAAGGGTAATTTAGCGTCCTTAATATAAAACACTGTGTTCTTACATAGTAAAAGTATATGTGTCGTTAAAGAGAGGGCTTTATGGAACATCGTTGGCAAATAGCTATTTCAGCAGGATTACTCGCCGCAGTTTGGACGGGCTTCGCTGATGTATTTCAACTTGTTACCTGGATAGGTTTTCTTGGCTGCAGTACCTTTTTTGCTCAAACAGAGTCTGGGGCGAAGGGAATGCTGATGGCAATGACCACCAATCTCTCTGGTGTTTTCTGGGGCTGGCTCATAATCTCTGGTAGCAGTTTCTTTGTATCTCCTCTGTTTGGATATGCCTTTACTGGCATTGCGACAGCGGCAATGTGTTTACAAGCCAGTTATCAAAAACTGGCCTTTATACCTGGTGCTTTTATCGGTTGTTGCATCACATTTGCTATGGGTGGTGATATCGCTGCCATATTACCACCGCTGCTGCTTGGTGCTGTGCTTGGTTACAGCATGAGCTTGTTCACTGCTCAGCTAATATCTCTGACACAAAAATTACAAACCATGCTTGCAGAAAACACTGCAAAAGAATCCTAATACCAATCAATATAAAGATGTGATCGCTATGAGAGTGTTTAGCTGTTTTTGCGGTAAGGTCATAAAATGCTCCTGCCTTAAGCATGTCAGGAACATGCTTGGCCATGTGGTTTGCAATGAGTGAAGAGCATAGTGAAACTAGGTTTAAGCTCATTAACGCAGCATCAGAGCCGCGAAAACTCGCCTGTAAGGAGTATTTTTGGCTTGCTACTTCGGCAACGAATAGACTCATAAGGGAATAACCATTATGCCATTTATCTGCCTTGAATTAGTTCGTCAAAAAAATACTCTGGATAGATCAACGTCTTATACAGATTGGTGTGATTAGCTTTAAAGATTAGCTAAACAATGCCGATATTAGGTTTATTAGCTGAATATTGCTTATAAATGGTCGAAGATAAAGGCCAAGGGAACTTCACGATGAAGCAAATTAATTTTCGAACTGTCGATGCTGTATTAATCAAGCTTAGCCTTAATGGTAAATTCTGGTCGATTTGTACCATGGTCACGCTTATCACGCTTGGGGTTGCAGTCACCAACTATTTTAATAGCACACAGCAGATTGAGGCCGCCTCAGTAGAGCGGGCTCAAGCGACTGTCGATGCTTATGCATCTGTTGCTAACGACCTTCAGCTAAACGACGCTGCACTTGCTGAATTTGCCGCAAAAAATGGCTTAAGTGTGGGTTATGCTCAAAAATCAAATCGAGTTAACAACAAGGTTACCGTGAGCGCTAATCTTGTATCCGAGCAGCTTGTTTACAGCGCCAATGTCGCTAAGTGGGAGCAAGATGCACTGTCACAAGCTAATATGATGTTGTTATTGTCACTGCTTGGCCTGTTGCCTTTGTACCTGGTGAGTTACTGGGTATCTACCTCGCTAGGCGGCGGTTTGTGGGATATGTACCAAGCGATTAAAAGGTTGGCGGATGGCGACTTAAGCTTTAGGCTCAACTTTTTTGGTAAAGACGATTTTAGTTTAATCGCCCGTGAAATTGACCGCAGTGCGGACAACATGAGTGAAATGGTGTCTGCCATTGCTAAAAATGCCGAAACACTTTCTCATGCTGCGAGCGAGTTCCACCAACAGGCAGGTCAAAATGAGCAACTTACTCATGCTCAGCATCAATTTCTTGATACTGTTGCCGTGGCGATGTCGCAAATGACCGCTGCTGTTGAAGAAGTATCAGCAAATGCATCAAGCACTTCAGAACAAACCGAAATTAACTCTTCTCAGGCGGCTAATAGTAAAGTACAGCTTACTGAAGCAGTTGCTAGCATAGGTATATTGACTGAGAGGATCTCTGAAGCCTCTATTTCAGTTGAAGACCTCTCTCATGCAGCGACTCAGATTGGTGAGGTCGTGACCACCATTAATGGCATTTCTGAGCAAACAAACCTATTGGCGCTTAACGCGGCAATTGAAGCGGCGAGAGCCGGTGAGCAGGGAAGAGGTTTTGCTGTCGTCGCCGATGAAGTCAGAACCCTTGCTAGTCGCACGCAGCAAGCGACAGTGGAAATTCAATCTATGATTGAAGGCCTACAAACTGGCACTCACAAACTCAGTAATATTACTGGCGACATCGTATCGCAAGCAAATAAAGGCCGCGAAGCGATTGTATCTGTGAGCAATGATGTTGATAGCATGGCGTTATCGATCAGCACGGTATTTGACATGAGTGCACAAATTGCGGCGTCATCAGAGGAGCAAAGCGTAGCCTCAAGAGAGATCGCATCGCAGCTTAATGACATTCGTGGACAAGCTGAAACAATCAAAGAAACCACTGGTCATTCTATTAGCTTAGCCACTGACTTGAATGATGCTTCAAATGGTTTAGATCAGCTTTTAGGGCAATATACCTTAGCAAAGACTAATTAATTTATACTCGCTTGGGTTGAAGGATATTTAAAAGCAGAGCTAAGGCTCTGCTTTTTTGTGGCTGTATTTCGTTCAAGCTATTCTTTTTCTAAAATAATTTGTAATATTTTTGTTGTTTTGCCTTTCTCTTTTCCAGATCAGCTTATTTATCACTATCGCTTGAAATGGAATAGAAACAATATGGATGTCATCACTAGAATTTTCGCAGTAGCGTTATTTGCATTGTGCTCTTTAGGTGTGCTGTTAATGCAGACTTCAACACGGGTATTTGCTGCAGAACCAGCCGATGTGGCGCTAAGCACAAAAGTGCATATCAAGGTAGTCGATGCCAACGCGCACGCTATGGATAACATGGTTGTTTATCTGCAAGCAAAAAGCATAAGTGATGCCAGTAGCGCTTATAAGACACCGAAAGCCGCACAAGGGTTGGCAATTCCAGTTGAAGTCCATCAAAAAGATAAACAGTTCACCCCATACATTACCGTGGTTCAAAAAGGCCACGAGCTGCAGTTTGTTAACGATGATGATATAACCCACCATATTTATTCTGCAATTGGCCCCAAGCGCTTTTCGTTTAAATTACGCCAAGATGATGCCACTAAAACCATGGTTTTTGACAAAATAGGCCAGATCTCGATGGGATGTAATATCCACGATTGGATGAGCGGTCATATCTTGGTGGTCGATACGCCATATTTCTCCGCAACAGGCGTAAACGGCACTGCAGAGCTTAATGGTATTCCTGCTGGAGAGTACGAACTGATTGTGTGGCACCCGCAGCTCAATAGTCCAAGTCATCGTCAAGTCTTTGCGATCCACAAAAATGATAATCCGTTAGTTTTTACTGCAACGCTCAATGCTGAAATGGGGCAAATCCCCGAGCAAAAAAGCCTTGATGACTTTGAGTTTTTGGAAGGCTACGAATGAAAAACGGATTCTTTAGGCAAATGAATCGATTGCAGATCCGTATTTTTGCTTTTTTTATGTTGCTGTTATTCGCGGTGCAGATGATTTCGTTTGTGATCACTTACAACAATAATCAACGCCTAGCAGCACAGCAGCTTACAAATCAGTTGGAAGTGGCGCAGTTAGTCTTTAAGTCAGAATACGACAATCGTAACTACTATTTATCAGCTTTCGCTGAAACCGCGGCCAAAGACTTTGGCTTAAAAGATATTTTTATTGATGGTGATAGCCGTAGTTTTTTAGTCGCACTTAATAACCACCGCAAACGTATTAACGCTGACTTGGCCATAGCGGTTGCAGCCGATGGCAAGGTTATCGGACAGTTGATAAACCAGTACAACAAAGCGGGTGTGAAAAAGGTGCGCTTAGGTCCAGAGCAAAACCAAACCTTTCGTTATGCGCTAGACAGTGCTTTTCAGCAAATAGACTCGCTGTACGCGTTAGATAGCAGCGTTTACCAAATTAAGTTTGCGCCGCTAACCAGTGGTGGCAACACAGTAATTGGTTGGGTCGGCTTTGGTTTTGTCATTGATGAAGCTCTCGCGGGTACCTTGCAACAATTGACTGGGCTTAATACGGGTTTTTTGTTAACAGAGAAAGGCGCACCAAGCCGATTTCTAGTGAGTGGTCAATCGACTATGGCAGCGAAAGATAGCGCTGCAGTGTTACGGTTTGTCGAAAGCGACTTAGACAACACTGACTATCTGCTGTGGCAGCAATACCTTGGTAGTATGGCTGAACAGCATTTGCATGCTTACATGTACCAACCTCGAGCGGATCTATTACAATCCTTTCAAAAACAGTGGTTATGGCAGCTAGGACTCATTTTATTGATGCTGCCTTTATCGATGTTACTGGCCTTTATGATCTCCGGCAGCGTCACTAAACCGATTAAAAAGTTGGTAGAGCAGGCGAGGTATATTGCTAAAGGTAATTATCACAGCAAAGTATCAGTTGGTAGCAGTGTCGAGATGATGCAACTCGCCGAAGAGTTTACCGTGATGCAGCAAGCGATCCTTAGTCGAGAAAGCAAGATTGCTTTTCAAGCCTACCATGATCCTTTGACAAATCTTGCCAATCGTAATGAGCTAGAGCGGATCACCGCGGGCTGGTTTGAGTCGCAGCAGAATGTGGCTATCTGCTTGATAAATATTCGCCGTATTACCGAAGTCAATGTCACTTTAGGCCACGTCGTTGGTGATGAAGTGATTAAAGAGGTAGGGCGCCGACTAACTGCCATGACGGGTATCGATTTAGTGTGTCGCTTATCGGCTGATGAATATGTGTTAGCTTTTAAAAATCTCGATGCCAAATCGCTTAAAGAGGTACTGCAGCAATTACAACGCAATATTGAGCGAGAGTACCTTTATCAAGATATCAACTTGCATCTGCAAGTTACCGTTGGCACCGCATTTTATTACCCGCCAACGGATTTAGTCACCTTGCTCAGACAAGCCGATACTGCATTACATCATGCTAAAAAGCACAAACTTGACGACCAAGTGTATGACTCACGAATTGATATTAATACCTTGGAGCGCCTACAACTGATCAATGAGTTAAAATCGGCCATTCAGCATGATGAGTTGGTTCTTTTCTACCAACCTAAGCTCGATCTCGCTTTAGGTAAAGTGACCCATGTTGAAGCCCTTGTGCGCTGGTTGCATCCCGTTAGAGGCTTAATCCCGCCCGATACATTTATTCCCATAGCAGAAAAAACAGGCCAAATGAATGCCTTAACTCGCTGGGTTATGGTCGAGGCGATAGCGCAATATCATCGCTGGAAACTGCAGGGCATTGAGCTGGCCATTGCGATAAATATTTCAGCAGAAAACCTAAAAGATGAGTCTTTCTGCCAATGGGTGCTAGACATTATTGCCGACCAGAATATGCCTATTGAAGCATTGACGTTAGAGATCACTGAAGACGCAGTGGTAGCCGATCCAGCCACAGCCATCAAACAGTTAAGTGTATTGCGCCAATACGGCCTTAAGTTATCAATTGATGATTATGGCACTGGCTATTCATCGCTTACGCAGCTTAAACAGTTACCCGTTGACGAACTCAAAATAGACCGTTCTTTCATTCAGCAGTTGATGATCAATGGTGATGATAGAACCATCGTCAATTCGACCCTGCAATTAGCTCATAGCTTAGGTTTATCGGTTGTTGCAGAGGGGATAGAGGATAAGGCGACTTTATCTTGGTTGAAACAACGAGGTTGTGAAATGGCACAAGGTTATTATCTATCGCGGCCAATAGATGCTGATGCACTCAGCCAATGGCTCGTTGAATTTCCAACTCACGAATAAGAAGAACAGATGAATACAACAGTATGGATACTCGTAGTATTAAGCCTATGTTTAACCCAAAACGTCTACGCCGTTGAGCAGAAGATATCGGGGATAGTTGATGTACGTACAACCGCTACCGATGGGATTCGTTCTTTTGTTGACGGCGGCCTAGGAAAGTTTAGGTTCAATCCACAAACACAAGTGTCATTAGCTCAAGGTGGATTAAGTTATCAAGCCACTTGGGACAATGGCATAGGGGCGCATGTTGTCGCTAATGCCTATTGGGATGGGGTGAAAGACAATGTTGGTATCTCAGAGGCTTATCTCAGTTATAAAAGTTTACCTTGGGACAGTGGCTTTAGAGTGACCGCAAAAACGGGCATTATTTACCCGCACATTTCGCTGGAAAACATCGCCACGGCTTGGTCATCTCCTTATACCTTGAGTTACTCATCAATCAATAGTTGGTTTGCCGAAGAGGTACGGCATATTGGCGCAAATGTCGGCTTGCAACACCTTGGCAAGTTCTCCCAATCGGAGCATGACTTTGGTTTTAATGTTGAGACGTTTATCAATAACGACACCACTGGAGCCATGTTGGCGTGGCATGGCTGGACACTCGGTTCCAGACAGACACTTTGGCAAGAACATATCCCATTAAGTGCTATACCTGCGCGCAACGACGGCGGCATGTTAGCAGGACAAGCTGCAGAGTCTGATCCGTTTATAGAACTTGATAACCGACTAGGATATCACTTCAGTGGCAATTGGCAGTGGCGAGGCAAGGGAAAAGTTAACGCGGGTTACTACAACAATAATGCCGATACCCGCGTGGTAAAACAGGGGCAATATGCATGGTTAACTCGTTTTGCCTATGTAGGCTCCAAGTGGCGCTTACCGAACGGTATTGATTTTATCGGCCAATATCTGCAGGGCGATACCATGATGCGATCTCCATACGGCATGGTCGTGGTTGATAACGACTACCACAGTGCTTATTTACTGTTTAGCAAGCGCTGGCAAGCCCATCGATTAACGGTGAGGTTGGAAGATTTCGCAGTAAAAGATAACGATAATACCCTTGATGACGACAACAGTGAAAACGGTCAAGCCTATAGCGTTTCATATGCTTATCAGCTGCGTAAAGGCTGGTTTTTACAGGGCGAATATAACCTTATCGATTCAGAGCGTCCAGCACGGGCAGTGCAGGGTGCGAGTGCTGAGTTGCTAGAGCAGCAGTGGCAACTGGCTAGCCGCTACTATTTTTAGTTGGGTTAACGGCAGATACAAAAATGCCAGCAGTAAAGCTGGCATTTTTAGTTTAAACCATGTTTAAGCTAGCTAAAGCTGCTCCAAATCGGTGCATGATCTGATGGCTTTTCAATGCCACGTAGATCGTAATCAACATCTGATTCTACCAGGCGTTCTGCCAGTGATTTTGTCGCTAGAACCACATCAATACGCAGACCACGGTTATCAACAAAACCCTTACTGCGGTAATCAAACCACGAGTAGCGCTCACTGCGAGTTGGATGTAGTTGACGGAAGGTGTCAACTAAGCCCCAATCCATCAACGTTTTAAGCCATTCACGCTCTTCAGGTTGAAAGCTACACTTACCCGTTTTCAACCAGCGTTTAGCGTTAGGTTCACCAATGCCAATGTCTAAATCGACTGGGGAGATATTGATATCACCAATAATGGCAATATCTTCATCAGCGCTATGATGTTCATTTAAATAAACCATTAAATCTTTATAGAACTTGCGCTTTGCCGGGTACTTTGTTTCATGGCTAATGTTGTCGCCTTGAGGGAAGTAACCATTTAGCACGGTGAGTGGACGGCCATTTTCCTGCATAAAGGTGCCCATAATCATCCGACGTTGAGCATCTTCTTCATCGGTCGGAAAGCCCTTTTGAACCTTTAACGGTTCAGCCTTAGACAGCATAGCCACACCATAATGCGCTTTACCACCGTGGTAATGCACTTTATAGCCCATCGCTTCAACATCAGCGAGAGGAAAAGCCTCATCGTGTACTTTGGTTTCCTGTAAACCAATCACATCTGGCTGATGGCTATCGATTAAGGCTTGCAGTTGATGCAATCTTGCACGCAATCCATTGATATTAAATGAAACAATCTTCACTGTTGAGTCCTTTTAGTTACGGCAACACTAACTTGTATGGTTTAACGATAACACTTTGGTACACGCCTGCGGCAATATAAGGGTCGGCATCAGCCCAGCGCTGCGCATCTTCAAGAGATGGGAAATCAGCAACTACCAAAGAGCCAGTAAAGCCTGCTTCGCCTGGGTTCTCGCTATCAATCGCTGGGTGTGGGCCTGCAATCAACAACTTGCCTTCATCGGCTAATAACTGTAGACGAGCAAGGTGATCTGCACGAACAGATAGACGTTTTTCTAAGCTATTTTCAATATCTTGTGACGAAATCATGTACCACATTATTTGAGTTCCTTCTTATCTTCTTCAGACATGTTTTTAAATAGATAAAATACAGTAAGCACGGTATTGATGAGGGTTAGGGCGGTTAGGCCAAATACTTTAAAGTTAACCCAAGTCTCTTGCGACAGGCTAAAGGCTACATAGATATTAACTAGGCCACAGACGACAAAAAACAGTACCCAATACCAAGTGACATGCGCCCAAATTCTGTCCTCTACAACCAGTTCTTTGCCAAGCATGCTTTTTAAAATTGGCTTGTTCATAAATTGACTGACAGCTAATGCAATAGCAAACAAGGCGTAAACGATAGTGACTTTCCACTTGATAAAGGAATCATCATGCAAAATAAGGGTCAATGAACCAAATACAGTGACCATGGCAAAGGTAATGAGGTGCATCTTTTCTAACTTTTTATACAGCATGTAGCTAATAATAAGTTGTAACGCGGTGGCGGCAATTAAGGCACCGCTAGCGATGTAAATGTCGAAAAATTTGTAGACGGCAAAAAAGATAACCAAAGGCAAAAAGTCGAGCAACTGTTTCATAGGGTAATATCAATTATAAATTCATAAAAGTGAGGCTGAGTGTAGCATGCAAGCTAACTAGGAAAAAGCGCAACAGCCTAACTTGAGTGCTTCGGTAAACTGCTGTTCAGTTAGGCAACATTAGGGTTACAAGATTACCGCTAAGCTGCGCATGTCTCGGTCATTATTTGTTATGAAATGTCGTTGAGTTGACTGAAAACCGGGGCAGAGGTCGCCCCATTTGTGATTCACTGATTTGTCGTCATCGATTGCTTTTTTAGGCACTCAATGAAAACAGGCTCGTCTAATTTTAGTTCGGCATAAAACACTACAGCACTGCGCTACTCATCGTTATTTGAAACGATCCAGGTTTTGGCTAAATCAAGCTCACTGTACTTAAAAGCTTTTACCTTCGCGGATATAAAATGACTCGCGATATCTTCAGCAATCGAGCTAAGTGAAGAGTCTGTCACTAAGGCGATATTTTTGATCTCTTTATGGTGATTTTTTACAAAAGTTAAGTGGGATAAAAGGCCGCCAAACGAGTCCCATCCTGGAAAACTCTCTACAGAGATGATCAGCCCGTTCAGTTTGCCATGTTGCTCAATGAAGGGGTCAATGACTTCAGTTGCCCTTTTAAAGTCAGCTTCAGAGAGGCTTGAGTCAGGGGAAAGCGTGGCAATGGCGTTTGCTACATCAATCTCAATGTTTAGCATAAAATTAACTCCTGTATGTTTAGCTTACAGCTTAAAGTCGCGCTCTGTTCCATCGAAATAAAGCATAGCAGTTAAATGTGAATTTACAGCTGAAATCACTTTGTTGATTAATAATCGGAGGCTAATGTGTAGGTCTCTGAGTTCAGAGAACAACTGAAGTTTGCCGTGTTATACGCTTAGAGCGGTAACTTTAGTCTTTGGCGGCGCAACCCAATAAATCTCCCGCTTTTCCCAAAGTTATTTAACTGGTACAATACGCCACGTATAATGTATGCAAAATATTTTTTAAGTAAAAGGTAATATGATGGAAACGAATAGTTCAGATTGGCGATACACGGTTATGCCGGCCGTGTTTACGTGGCTTAAAGAGTCAGAATCCGGTGCCCTTGAAATTGACTTTGATGCAACAAAAAAATACGCTGCAGATATTTTAAAAGTTCAAGGAAAAGGCGGAAGCCGAATGGGTGGACTTGTCGGTTCTGGTACTCTAGGTGAGAATAGCTACCTAAGCTCAGAGCAGCGTCTTTCTGCACTTAAAGCTCTTTCTGAAGTTGCTAAAGAATACAATGTCCCGTTGATCAGTGGAGCAGCGGCAGAAACTAAAGAAGAGCTTGCTGAAATCGTTAGAGAACTAGCGACGGTTGGAGTGGATACCGTAATGGTGATGCCACCAAAAACCAAGAACGTTCCTTCTGACGAAGAGATGTATGCGTACTATGAGCTTTCTGCCATAGCAGCAAAAGAGGCAGGCGTAACCATTATGCCTTATAACAACCCTGACGCCGCCGGATATCACGCACTTTCAACAGATATTCTTAGAAGACTTTCTGCTCTAGCTGAAGTAACAGCTCTCAAAATTTCGACTACAGATGTTTCAACTATTGAAACACTGATGTTAGAGAACAAAGAGTTAAAAATCTTAGCAGGTGTTGACACTGTAACTGTACATGCCGGACTTGCTGGAGCATGCGGTGGAATTACAGGCGTAGGCTGTATATTCCCAAAAGCGAGTGTCACTATGCAGGAGTATGTTAATAATGGCGAATGGGCTGAGGCAAACAAAATTTCTCAGGCTATGAATTCCATATCATATCTTGATGCACAGCCGTTGCTTATGGAATACCTTAAGTTTGCTTTTGGCATTCACCATAATGATGCTACTGGAGGTCTTCGTACCTTTGGTAAGACATTAACTCAACAGCAAATTGATGATGTTCGCGCAAGATATATTCTAGCGAAAGAAAGACTTGAAGCTCTGGATTTAATTGGCTAATTCTTTCCAATATTCAAAAAGAGAAAGCTCCGTTTTAACGGGGCTTTTTTTGTGGTTATTTATTAGCTTGTTATGTTTACGGTAACACGACAACAATCTCGACTTCTAAAAAGTGTGACTCACTCCATAACCTTTTTACTTCAACCCAACTGGCAGACGGATATTTACCGTCAAAATGAGCCTTACGTATTGGGATTGACGATTTTAACTTTTCAATGTCAGTAGTGAAGATAACTTCTTTTACGATAGCATCAGTTCCAACATTATAATCAGACAATATCTTCTTGATGTTAGTGTATATATCATCTACTTGGTTTTCAAAGCTGACTTTTTCGCTCGTAATACCAGAGATATACAAAGTGTTATTATTTTTCACAACCTGGGTATAACCAGTTTCATTCTCCCAAGGAAAATAATTTTTTCTTTCAATAGATTGGTTCGTTGTGATGCAGCCACAAAGCAAGATACTACAAGATATTAGTAATGATTTTTTAACCAAGTTTATCAATTGAACTCCAATGATGAAAAGTAAACATAACGCCCAAACAATGGACAAGTATCAGTCGGCCAAAATAGGCGGGGCAGGAGCAAAAAGCCAACTATTATTTGTCTTTTTGAGTGACTTGTTATACGTAATTTCTCCGCATAGTCTCTATAGCCTTTTGGTTCTTTTTATTTAGTTTCTCATAACTTTTATGCTTGGAAAACTTTGGTCCAATCCAACCATCTTCGTGAGTAAAAGCCATAGTCCAAGCTAAGTTCTTTGGAAAGATATGGAAGTCCTGTAGATGTTCGTTACCTATTGGCTTCTGAGTAACTACATAGACGATCTTTTCATCTTGCCCGAAACAGTCTTCCATGATTACATATTTAGGGGCTTCATGTTTACAATACTCTAGATTTGCTTCTTCACTTTGAAGATCACACTCCATTATGTCCCACATATAAGTTTTAAAACGCAAAATTCCTTTAAAAGAAGTTCTGCTTGGGCAAAACGCAGCAAGCCAAGTATGAGCGATCCTGATTGCATCTTCATCTCGTACAACTTCATATTTTTCGATGCCTAAAGATTCAGGCAGACTAGTTCGATTCATATTTACACATAACGCCTCATTCAGAGGCAATAAAATAGCTGGTTAAAATTAGCGAGGCACGAGCAAAAACCAGCTGTTTTTTGTCCTGCTGAAATGACTTGTTAGGTGCACTTTTTATCTGTGCAATTTATTAAATATTCTGTTTTAAATATTGGAAGTTCTCGAACACCAAAACCTTGCAACCAAGTAGGAAAACTCAAAACCCGATTAGTTGGTAACTCTACTTCTATTTGATTACCTTCAGGTTTTGTTATTGTAGCCCTAATAGCCCAATAATAGCCATTTGTTCCCCAAGGATATTGAACTAATTTGGTAATTTTTAAAATTGTTCCTTTAGGTAAAGGCGAAATTATTGAGCGTTGCTTTTCGAAAGCTAACTTTGTAAATAGCTTTTCATTCCAGAGTTTTTGCGATGATTGGTACGCCTCATAATTTTCTGGTGTTGAAGCGTATTGATTACCAGAATTAAACGCTTGGATCCCTATGCACCACTCAGTTGATTGAACAGTTGCAGAAATGTCAGCACATCTTGCTTCGTACAAAAAACCATCTTTGGCTGTTTTGAAAAAGGAACCTACAAAGTTACTGGCCATCGGATCATTCGTTTTATCGTGAACAACAACACTACAACCAGAAAGAGCTAAGAAAAACACCAAAGCTAGATATTTCAAATACACCTCCTGTGCACCTAACGCCTCATTAAGAGGCAAAAAATTGTTGGCTAAAATTAGCGACGAAGGAGCAAAAGCCAACTGTTTTTGTCTTTTTGAATGACTTGTTATATGCAAATCACTCACTGCCACCACCAGAATCACCTGAACTATCATTTGAACTACCACTGTTTGAATCTGGTGGATAAGTGGCATAACCTACGTTGACGGTTCCTGAACCATTTTTAACAGAGATGAAGCTAATTTTATATTTGGCGAATGCTGGTCCGAAAAAAGGAATAAAAACCGTAATACAAAATAATAGAAACTTAGCACCTGCTTGCCTAAATGGGCATTCAATTACTAACGCCGCAACATAGAAAGCAAAGATTGCGTGAACTGCGCCTAAAATCAGATAGATTGTAAATGCATCCATGATTCACCTTTGCATTTAACGCCTCGTTAAGAGGCAAATAATTGTTGGCTAAAATAAGCGACGAAGGAGCAAAAGCCAACTGTTTTTTGTCCTTTTAAACGACTTGTTATGTGCAAACTTGCTATAAAACTTCTATTAAGTGCCAATAATTGAATACACATAAATGAATAGAGGAGAGAAGTACAAGTATAAAAATGGAATGTCGTTTTTTGTATTTTTCTTTAGCCTTACAATTTAATAAAATAAGTCCAGCAACGAGAGTTGAAGCTAATAAAACATTTTTAATCGACAAATAAAAGAGCATTCCCCAAAAGATATTTAATGTTATTGTTTCAGTTGGAAGAGCTATAAACGTAGCAATAGTAGTACCTAACGTTATTCCGATCTCAACGAATACCAACGACAATAAAAAATTTGTTACAGGGTTAATTACCTTAAGATCAATTGATTTATTGTCTGCCTTGAAACAATATAATTTAATTACCCCACAAAATAATGCAACAACCGATAAAATAGCCATCGATATACCAGCTTCATGTTCAGTCATAATAGAACCGACAAACTCAATTAAATTAAGCCCTGGTATACAGTCATTACAATAGTATGCAAATGTAGCAACTATTAGCGTTAATAAAAAAAATACCCTAGATAAATAAAAAGGCGTTTTTAAATCTAAGGTGCTACAAAAAATGAATTTTCTATATTTATCCATAGTTCTCTCTTGGAAGTGAATTAATCAGACTAACTACAACTAATTGCTGGCAGTGTAATAAACTGAATTATAATTTGCACATAACAGTTTATTCATTAGTCGCTCGATAACGTTCTCGGCAACTAGTTAATTTTTGAACAAGTTATCACTGCTAAGGTATTGCTGTAAATAGATATTTTCTACATTTAGACCACTATAACTGCTTGGCTAGCAGCGGAGAAAGAGAGCCTAGGTTGTTCAATGGGTCCGTGTATCACTTTTTTACATATTCCATGCGTATGATTTTTATAGATATTTTTAAATGTTAAATAATTATCTATGCCTAGCAGCACTGTTTTTGGCATCTTTATTTGCGTGATAATTGGTGTTTTGGGTCACTTTCAATTATAGCTGTATATATATACAGTGTTCTTTTGAGGTGACTATGAAAGAATCCGGTTACATTAGTGCTATTAGAACTGAAATAAGAGTTCGTCATTACAGCTATCAAACTGAGAAGTCATATCTGTATTGGAATCGATATTTTATTAATTACTGTCAGATCAGCCATGGTTCAGAGATTTCAGCCTCAAAAATTGGTCAGTTCTTATGTTATATCGCTGAGCAATGCAATGTTTCGGCAAGCACACAAGAACAAGCATTATGTGCCATTGTTTTTGAGTGTCGTTATGTACTGAAGATGGATACGTCCGGGTTAGATTTCCCCTATGCAAAAGCCCCAAAACGGATACCTCAAGTCCTTTCTACAGAGGAAGCTAAACAAATTATTGGTCAGATGTCGGGGGATCATTTTCTCGTTGCTGCGATCTTGTTTGGAGCAGGACTAAGGCTAAAGGAAGCACTGCGGATACGAGTAATAAACAATAAGTCTATTTTTATACATCAAGGTAAGGGCAAAAAAGATAGGGTTTGTATTCTGCCAAATGAAATTATATCGCCACTAGAATTGCAAATTGAGAAGGTAAGGAAAATACACAATAAGGATTATAAAGCTGGGTTTGGTATGGCCTCGTTGCCAATTTCTCTAATTAAAAAGTATGGAGCAAGTGCTAGAAAATTCCATTGGCAATTTTTTTCCCCTGCAACAAGACGGTGTATTCACCCTAGCGATGGATATATTTGTCGGCATCATATTCACCCTACGGCATTTTCAAAAGCGTTACGTCTCGCGACGAAGAAAGCAGCCATTGATAAGCGCGTAACGGCGCATACGTTTAGGCATTCTTTTGCAACAGCATTATTGAGAAAGGGCTATGATCTTCGGACGATACAAGAGCTAATGGGGCATACAGATATTAAAACAACACAAATTTATACTCATGTTATTGGTACTCATACCAGTGGTGTAGTGAGTCCGTTCGACTCTTGAAAAATTTTGGAAATTAAACATTAAAAAGCACGGCAGTTATCGTTCTGCCGTGCTTTTGGTGTCGTGAGGAGCTAGGCGTTTGCCTTTACCTTGCCGTCGCGGCCTTCATATTGCGGGTGAACTCTGCAAGTGCGGCTAGTAGCTGCGCTTCATTGTCTTTGTTGGCATCAATGATTTTAACGACCGCTGAGCCTGAAATCGCGCCAGCTGCTCCTGCATCAATGGCGGCTTTCACTTGTGCAGGCTCTGCAATACCAAAGCCCAGTAGCGGCGGTGCGCCGCTAAACTCTTTTAGGCGGTTTAGAATATCAGTGATTGGCATGCCGGCTTTTGATTCTGTACCGGTCACACCTGCGCGCGATAACAGATAGGTATAACCTTCACCTTTGTCGCTCACAAGTTGTAGTGTTTCGCTGTCAGCATTGGGTGGTGCGATAAATATCGGCGCGACGTTATGCGCTTTTGCTGATTTGATAAAAGGCGCTGCTTCTTCAACTGGCACATCGGCGATAAGCACGGAATCAACGCCCGCGGCTTGTGCTTTGGCATAAAAGACGTCAACTCCATTGGCGTAAACCAGGTTGGCGTATAGCAGCAAACCTATTGGTAAATCTGGGTATTTAGCGCGCACAGCGCTTAGCATTTCAAAGCATTGTGACGGCGTAGTCCCTGCGGCAAGTGAGCGCAGGTTGGCACCTTGGATCACCGGACCATCAGCGAGCGGATCGGAAAATGGGAAGCCAAGCTCTAGCGCATCAGCGCCATTTTCGACGAGCGTGTCAATTATCTTTAAAGACAACTCAGGAGAGGGATCGCCTAAAGTGACAAAAGGGACAAATGCACCTTGGTTTTTCTTATCTAGTGCGGCAAAGGCTGCCTGGTAACGATTACTCATTGCCACTCTCCTCAGTTGTTGAGCTGTCTGCTTGTTGCTTTTCTAAAATATCAGCCACGGTGAAAATATCTTTGTCGCCACGACCTGATAAGTTGACCACTAATAAGGTCTCTTTGGTGGCCGCTTTGGCAAGCTTGACGGCATAGGCAAGTGCGTGCGCTGATTCTAGCGCGGGGATAATCCCTTCGCAGCGAGCTAACAATTGGAATGTCTCTAACGCTTCGTCATCAGTTGCTGACTCGTAAGTTGCACGGCCAGTTGCGGCAAGGTGCGCATGCTGCGGTCCAACAGATGGGAAGTCTAGACCTGCAGATACAGAGTAAGACTCTTCAATCTGGCCTTCGCTGTCTTGCATCAATGGCGCTTTCATACCAAAGAATATGCCGGTTTTACCATGCTTTAACGGCGCGCCATGCATCGGGGTATCAATACCTTTACCTGCAGGTTCAACCCCAATTAATGCCACTTCCTCGTCATCGATGAAGTCGGCGAACATACCGATAGCATTTGAGCCTCCGCCGACACAGGCGATAACGGCGTCGGGCAGTCGACCTTCACGTTCGAGGATCTGTTTTTTAGTTTCTGCGCCAATCATGCGCTGAAATTCACGCACAATAGTTGGGAATGGGTGTGGCCCCGCTGCTGTGCCTAACAGGTAGTGTGCTTTGTCGTAACTGGCAGACCAGTCACGCATTGCTTCGTTACAGGCATCTTTTAGGGTGGCAGAACCTGAAGTAACTGGAATAACTTCTGCGCCCATTAGCTTCATTCTAAATACGTTAGGTGACTGGCGCTCAACATCTTTTGCGCCCATATACACTTTGCATTTTAAGTCGAGTAGTGCACAAGCAAGCGCGGTGGCAACACCATGTTGGCCTGCGCCTGTTTCGGCGATGATCTCTTTCTTACCCATGCGTTTTGCGAGCAAGGCTTGCCCCAAAACTTGGTTAGTTTTGTGGGCGCCACCGTGGAGCAAGTCTTCACGTTTTAGGTAGATCTTAGCCAGTGGGTTAGGGCTCAGATTACGGGTAAGCGTGAGCGCTGTTGGACGACCTGCGTAGTTTTTAAGCAGATCGGTAAACTCTTTTTGAAACGCTTCATCTTCTTGCGCTTCGATAAAGGCTGTTTCTAGCTGTTTTAGTGCAGGCATTAAAATTTGTGGTACGTACATGCCGCCGTATTCCCCAAAGTAGGGGTTTAACTTACTCATAATATGGTCCTTTATCTTTCATTTCTAACGCGATGCTAATAACGTTAGCATCGCGTGGGATTCGATTTATTGGTACAGTCACTCGCACTGCAAATAGTGCGATATCTAGTATTGACGTAACTTGGCAAAAGTTTGGCTGATCAGTTGATGATCTTTAATACCAGGGCTTTGCTCGAGGCCGCTGTTAAAGTCGAGCCCGTAGAACCCTTGGCTAGCTGCTTGTTCTGCATTATCTGCACTTAAGCCGCCAGCGAGCAGCGCGTCGCTGCGATTAGGGAGTGACTGTTGCCAATCAAAGGCTTGGCCTGTACCGCCAAATTGACCATCGCTTTTACTGTCGAACAAGATACGGTCGGCGTTACTAGGTACGTTCAGCTCGACATTGTTATTGCAACTATCAATAGCCACAGCTTTCCAAACTTGGCATTGGCTGTTTTGTTTTACCAGTGCCTGTTTTAGCGCGTCAATTTCAAGCGAGGTTTCTGTGCCGTGCAGTTGCACCGCATATAGACCTAATTGTTTTGCAATAGCGGCAATTTCATCACTATTTTCGTTAACAAAAACACCCACTAAATTGAGTTTATAAGTCGTGGCATTTAATGCTGTAACCAATTCAAGTGCTCGTGCCTTAGTCACTGCTCGTGGCGACTTTTGTGCAAAAATGAGTCCGCCGTATACCGCGCCTTTCTGTGCCACTTCGATTAAGTCTTCGATACGAGTTAATCCGCACACTTTATTGTGGCCTAAGGTTAATGTTCTGCAGGCTAAATCTAAGTCATCTTCAGCCATTAATGAACTGCCCACTAAAAAGCCGTCAACTAATGATGCTAACCGACGCACTTGTGCTTGGTTATAGATCCCCGATTCACTGATCACCACGCGGTCTGCAGGAATATGCGGCGCTAGCGCTTCGGTGGTGGAGAGATCGGTCGACAAGTCGCGCAGGTTACGGTTATTAATGCCGATGATGGCAGCATTTAGCGCAATGGCGCGGGTCAGTTCAGCGTCGTTGCTGACCTCGGTTAAAATATCTAACTGATATTTTGCCGCTTCTGCCGCGAGTGTTTGGTACTGGTTATCGTCAAGTACTGAAAGCATGAGCAAAATGGCGTCGGCACCTTGGTGCGCAGCGAGTTTTATTTGGTATGTGTCGACAAAGAAGTCTTTACACAAAATAGGCTGCTTAACTCGGGCACGTACTCTTGGAATATAGTCCATATCACCTTGGAAAAACTGCTCATCGGTGAGCACTGAGATCCCTGCAGCGTAATGGTTGTATACATCGGCAATGGCATCAACATCAAATACGCCTCTGATTAACCCTTTTGATGGACTGGCTTTTTTACACTCTAAGATAAAGCCCGCATTGGGTGCTTTTAGTGCATCATACAAACTTCTGTCTGACTGCTTCGGTGATAAACTTGCTTCTGGAAAACGCAGCTTTAATGCAGCCATATGGGCAGCTTTAGTATCAATAATTTTAGTGAGCACATTGCTCTCTTTTGCTTGGGTGTCACTGGCCATGGGGGTGTCTCTTACATCGCTATCGTTGTTTATGTTCGTTAGTTGGCTCACGCTAAACTCCTTTTGCTGCTTGGCTAGCATCGGCGAGCGCTGTTAGCAATCGGTAGGCTTTACCACTTTCAATGGTTGCCAGCGCTAATGTTGTGCCGGCTTTTACTGAATCACAAACACCAGCAACATAAAGGGCGCAACCGGCGTTAATCGCAACGGCATTCATGTGCGCTGGGCAGCCTTTACCTTGCAGTATAGCGCGTGTAAATTCGGCATTGTCCTCTGGCGCGCCGCCCTCTAAATCACTCAACTTCGCTTCTGCTACGCCTAAATCTGCTGGGGTGATGCGGTACTCACTAATTTCGCCATCTTTTAGCTCGTGTACTAAGGTATCACCATGCAGAGCAACTTCATCAAGACCGCTGCCATGAACCACCATGGCGCGTTTTATGCCGAGTGCTTTAACGACTTGTGCGATAGGCGCAACAAGCTCTGGGCTGTATACACCCAATAGCATAAAGTCTGGGTGAGATGGGTTAATCAACGGCCCAAGCACATTAAATAAAGTGCGCGTTTTAAGTGCTTGGCGCACTGGTACTGCGTGAGCCACGCCGCCATGGTAGTGCGGTGCAAATAAAAAGCATAAGCCTAAGTCATCAAGACAATCACGGGCGGTTTCTGGCGCCATGGTTAAATCGATACCAAACTGCGCGAGTAGATCCGATGAGCCTGACTTACTCGACACACTGCGGTTACCATGTTTAGCCACTTTAGCGCCTGCCGCGGCGGCTACAAAGGCGGCAGTGGTTGATATGTTAATGGTGTTATGGCCGTCGCCGCCGGTGCCTACAATATCAACTATCCCTTGGGCAACCGTTGTTTCACTTGGAGCTGGAAACGGTTTTGCTGCGGCTCTAAGTGCATCTGCAGCACCTGATATTTCATCGATAGTCTCACCGCGCATTTTCATCGCAACCAACATTCCTGCCATGGTGACTTCATTCATTTCGCCTTGAATGATAGTACTAAAAAGCGTTTTAGCATCTTGACGACTTAAACTCTCACCACGGTAAAGTGACTCTAGCAATTGGGCATTGTCGATTAGTTGGCTCATGATGTTTGTCCTTTTACGTCTTGCTGCGCGAGTGATTGTGCCAAGTATTGCAATGACTGCACTAATAACTGGCTGCCTAGGGTGGTGAGAATTGATTCTGGGTGAAACTGAAACCCGACCGCTTTATCTTGGCGATGTATGATCGCCATTGGCATATCTTCAGTCGTCGCTATCACCTCTAAACATGCTGGAACGTGGGTTGCCACTAAGCTGTGATAGCGCGCAACTGGCAAAGGCGAGGGCAGATCCGCGAAAATATCTTGTCCGTTATGCACTGTCGGGCTGGCTTTGCCATGCACAACTTGTTGGGCACGCTCCACTTTACCACCATAATGTTCAACTAATGCTTGATGGCCTAAACAGATCCCTAGCATGGGAACTTTACCTGCCACTTTGCTGATTAAGTCCATTAGCGATCCCGCTTCATGGGGCGCGCCAGGACCTGGTGATAACACTAATGCCGCAGGCACTGTTTCACTAAGTAGCTTATCTGCTATAAAGTCTGCATCAACATCGTTACGATAGATGATAACTTGATAGCCTAGGCTGCGAAACTGATCGACTAGGTTATAGGTGAACGAGTCAAAGTTATCTAATAGATAGATTTTCATAATCCACCTCCCATCTTAATGGCTGAAATGACGGCTTGGGCTTTTTGTCTGGTTTCATCGGCCTCGGCTTGCGGATCGGAGTCAAACACCACACCTGCACCGGCTTGGATAAAGGCGGTGCCGTTTCTGACAAAGGCTGAGCGGATCACAATACAGGTATCCATATCGCCTAAACCGTTGAGGTAGCCAACTGCGCCGCCGTAGCTGCCGCGGCGAGTTTTTTCGGCGCCTCGAATAAGCTGCGCAGCACTCACTTTAGGCGCACCGGTTAATGTGCCCATGTTCATGCAAGCTTGATAAGCATGCAGTGCATCTAAGTCGGTTCTAAGCTGACCGGTAACACGGCTAACAAGATGCATGACGTGGGAGTATCTATCGACCTTTAATAGTTCAGGGACTTTGCGAGTACCACTTTGGCTGATACGGGCGACATCATTTCGAGCTAAATCAACTAACATGATGTGCTCGGACAGCTCCTTTTTATCTAAACGAAGCTCGAGCTCGTTGCGACTATCCAAATCAAAGTCTATGTCACCGTTTGCTGTCTTACCACGCTTACGAGTGCCTGCAATAGGGTAGATCTCAACTTGATTGGTGCTCGCTTCATATTTAAGTGCGCTTTCAGGTGAAGCGCCAAAAAGGGTAAATCCTTCACCTCTAAAGTAAAACATGTAAGGGCTTGGATTGGTCAACCTAAGCGCACGATATGCACCGAGTGTATTGGGGCAGGGCAAACTGAAGCTACGTGATGGCACCACTTGGAAGATATCGCCTGCAACAATGTGCTGCTTTAAATCATTAACCGTTTGCTTAAACTCGCTATCGGAGATATTAACTTGAGTATCGGCATCAACAGTTTTGAGCTCTGGAATAGCGGTGAGGGTGGTGCAGCTTTGTTGTAACTCATCCATGCGCGCAGCAAGCGTGTTTGCTATTGCAGTATTGGCCGCTGCAAACTGATGGGTAATGATGTCGGCACTTTGTTGCTGATGATCAACTAATATTAGCGTTTCGGCGAGATAGAACAGGTAATCTGGGCAGCTATTGTCACCTTCAGGTACTGAAGGCAGTGGCTCAACAGTATCGATAAGATCGTAAGATAATACCCCACCTAAAAACAGGTCTTCAAAAGCCGGGGTATCGTTGCAACGAATGTGCTGCACCAGCATACGCAGACCATCGAGCGGCGAGGTGGCTTTTAAGCGTGCATCTTCATCTAGCTGTGTACTGTCTTTGCAAAGCTTAACCGTTAATGTAGTCGTTGAGGCTTGCTCAAATCCTACTGCGCTAAAGTGCTCGGCGAAAAAGGTTTGGATAGGTGCAAGTAGCGTTTGGCCGTTATCGGTAAAAGCAGTAAAAGTTAACAGATAACCATCACAGCGGATCATCATCGCTGCGTGGGTCAAAATAATACTTTTTAGATGGTCTTTGCTTTCTATCTCTGCAGACTCCAGCAACATAGTATGTGGCGCGTCATTGGTCACATGCTGATACAAGCGCAGCGGGTCGTCATGGTAAGCGAGTGACTGCTTATTAGTCATGACTTTCGCGATATCTTTTACTGCCATGCTAAGCTCCTGCCGTAGGGAATAATGGGTTATTCATTGTTATATCTCTTTTTAATACTTAAAAATCAAGAGCCTGCTGCTTGTGGGTTTTGTATAAAACGTTACCGCTGTTGTTTAGATACAAAAAAGCCCGCAATTGTGCGGGCTTTTTTGTTTAATCTTGTCTCAAACTGATTGAGCACAGAATTTCACACCACCCGCTAATTTGGGAAGTGCCACCACCAATTAATGTTTTGGAAAGTTGTAAACTGTGTCATTTAAAATTCAATCTAGTTTGTTGTCGTGGCTATATAAAAACATTTGCAGACAAAGGCTGTCAATTGAATATTGCTCTTTTTGAGAAAAGATAATGAAAAAAGCAGTTCTGACCGATATCACGGCTGGTTAGCGTAAAATTTATGTGAATTCATCATGTTTTTTTCACAAAACGCAGCAAAATGTGTCGCTATCGACAAAAGTGATAGCTAAAAAAGAAATATAAGAAGCATACAGATTCCTGTGTTGTAGCGCTTTATAAGTCGAGAGTATCACTGCTGTTGATAACATCTAACGCAGCTTTGTTGGCATTATTAACCAAGCTGATTACAAAATGGCTATTTAAATCCCCTTTCAAGGTTAAACTCAAGTATTATAAGGGGATGAAAGATGAAAATATTAATGAAGTAAAACTGGTTGATCTGCATAGCCATACCACCGCATCAGATGGCCAACTAACCCCTTCAGAATTGATCGAACGTGCCATCAGCAAAGGTGTGCAAGTTTTTGCTATTACCGACCATGATACAACCGATGGTTTGGCTGAAGCACACCAATACAACAATAACCATAAAACGCCATTGGAGCTGATTAATGGGGTTGAAATTTCAACCCACTGGAACAGCTTCGACATTCATATCGTTGCACTTAATATCGATATTGAAAACCAAAGAATGGTCGACTTTCTTTTACACCAACGTGAATTAAGAGCGACCCGAGCATTTGAAATTGGTGAACGTCTTGCTAAAGCGGGTATAGAGGGGGCCTACGAAGGCGCTAAATTCTATGCTGGCGATGCCGCGATTAGCCGTGGCCATTATGCTCGTTGGTTGGCAGAAAAGGGTTATGCCACCACCACCGCCAATGTGTTTAAGAAGTATTTAGCACGCGGAAAAACAGGATATGCGCCTAATAATTGGGGCGATATGGCCAGCGCGATTGATATTATCCATCAAGCGGGTGGCGTTGCTGTTTTGGCTCATCCAAGCGGTTACAAGTTATCGGCTAAATGGCTTAAGCGTTTAGTGCGAGAGTTTAAAGCAGCAAATGGTGATGCTATCGAAGTCGTGTTAGGTCAACAGACCATTGACGATAGAAATAATCTGATAGCACTAACCGTAGTAAATAATTTGATGTGCTCACTAGGAAGTGATTTTCATTTTCCAGGAAGCTGGATTGAGCTTGGTAAGAATATGTTCCAACCCCAAGGCGTTAACTGGGTTTGGCAGTCAGATAAATGGAAGGAAGCACAATGAGTCAGTTTTTTTATGTGCATGAGGAAAACCCTCAAGTACGCCTAATTAGCCAAGCGGTACATGTTATTCAACAGGGTGGCGTTATTGTTTATCCAACAGACTCGGGTTATGCCTTAGGCTGTTTATTGGGCGACAAAGATGCAATGAGCAGAATTGCACGGATCAGGCAGATAGATAACGACCATAACTTTTCGTTGATGTGTCGCGATCAATCTGAACTTGCGACTTATGCTCGAGTTGATAATCAAGCTTATCGAGTCTTAAAGCACAACACGCCTGGGCCGTACACGTTTATCTTTAAAGCCTCTAAAGAGGTGCCTAAGCGTTTGCAAAACCCGAAGAAGAAAACCATTGGTATTCGTGTACCTGATAACGTGATTGCTCTAGCGCTGTTAGAAGCCCTTGATGCACCACTTATGTCGACCAGTTTGATCTTGCCGGGTGAAGAGTTCACCGAGTCTGATCCTGAGCATATTCGCGATGTTTTGGAGCATCAGGTCGATTTGATTATCCACGGCGGTTACTTAGGTGAGAAACCTACCACGGTAATCGATATGTCAGAAGGTGACATTGAGGTGATACGAGAAGGCGCTGGGGATGTGAGCCCTTTTCTTTAGGAATATCGCTTAACGATAATCACTTTAAACAATAGTTGTTTACGGGTATAATCGCGCGTTTGCGAAATAGAGTGGGTAGAAGGATGGAGGGAATTGTACAAGAATTGCCTTTAGCCATGGTGCAAGGTGAGCCTGTAAAGGTGATGCCGAAGGATCTATTTATCCCCCCCGAAGCGTTGGAAGTTTTTCTTGAGTCCTTTGAAGGACCGCTGGATCTGCTGCTTTATCTCATTCGTAAACAAAAGCTTGATGTGGTTGATCTACCTATATTTGCGATAACGCAACAATATTTAGAGTACGTCAATTTACTTCAAGGTGCCAAAGTTGAATTAGCGGCTGATTATTTGGTCATGGCAGCAACCTTAGCTGAGATTAAGTCGCGGTTATTACTGCCAAAACCTGATGTTGAGCACGAGGATGAAGAAGATCCTCGTGCGCAATTAATCCGTCAGTTAAAAGCGTATGAAGTGATTAAAGATGCGCAGGAAAAGTTAGATGTTCTGCCGAGAATGGAGCGGGACATATTTCAAGCAAAAGCGGTTCCAGCAGCCAACATAAAGCCTGAATTATTACCACCTGAGGTATCACTCACCGAAGTTGCACGTGCTTTTTCTTCAGTCCTTAAACGTATTGAAGCGACTGAAAGTCATCATGTTGTTCGAGAAGTGCTTTCGACTCGAGAGCGAATGACACAAATTTTGGCCAAGTTAAACGCGCAAACTTACTTACCTTTTGAAGCATTATTTGACTTTGAAGAGGGACGTAGCGGCGTGGTGGTGAGCTTCTTAGCGTTAATGGAGCTGGTAAAAGAATTGTTGGTGGAACTGGTACAAGCTGAACCTTTTTCGACTATACATGTTAGAGCGTACTAAGGATCTATTTCGTTGTCACAGATTAATCCAGAGCAGCTAAAGCAATTAATTGAAGCGAGCCTTTTCGTGTTGGCAAAGCCAATGACGATTAAGGCACTTAAGGAGACAGTACTCGCAGACTTTACTGTGTCTAGAGCAAAAATTAAGGCTTCGATTGAAGAGTTGCAGCAAGATTATGAAGGGCGCGGGGTGCAACTGATTAAAGTGGCTGGCGGTTATCGTTTTCAGACTATCTCTGAACTGAGCCAGTATTTACAGCCGTTATGGCAAGAAAAAGCACCTAAGTACTCGCGCGCAACCATTGAAACACTGGCGGTGATAGCCTATCGACAACCTGTTACTCGAGGTGACATAGAGTTTGTTCGAGGCGTCGCTATCAGCAGTCAAATTATTAAGAGTTTAAACGATAGAAACTGGATTAAAGTCGTGGGGCATAAGGAGGTACCGGGGAGACCCGCACTTTATGCAACGACCACAGAGTTTTTGTCATACTTCGGGTTGGACAGCATCACGGAACTTCCGTCGTTGTCAGATCCTGAATCATTGGATGCACTTTTTTCGACAGTGAAAAGTGCACCAGAAAAAATAGAAGAGTCTACTAATGAGTGAAAAATTGCAGAAAGTCTTGGCCCGAGCAGGCCATGGCTCCCGTCGTGAGATGGAGGCATGGATTGCTGCAGGTCGAATTAGTGTTGACGGTGAAATCGCAAGTCTTGGCGATCGCGTTGAATCAGGTGTCAAAGTGCGTATCGATGGACGCGCCATTTCGATAAAGTCTGAAGAAGATGTGATCTGCCGTGTTATTGCTTACCATAAACCAGAAGGTGAAATCTGTAGCCGTAAAGACCCAGAGGGTCGACCTACAGTATTTGATCGCTTACCTAAAACCCGAGATTCTCGTTGGGTTGCGGTAGGGCGTTTGGATATAAACACCTCTGGTCTGTTGTTATTCACCTCTGATGGTGAACTAGCGAACCGCTTAATGCACCCTTCAAATGAAGTTGAGCGTGAATACGCGGTGCGTACCTTTGGTGAAGTGAATGATGCTTGTATCCAGCGTTTACGTATGGGCGTTACCTTAGAAGATGGCCCTGCTAGCTTTGATAAAGTCAAAGCCGCGGGTGGTGAAGGGATGAACAAGTGGTGGCATGTCAGCTTAGCTGAAGGCCGTAACCGCGAAGTGCGTCGTCTTTGGGAATCTCAAGAGGTGCAAGTTAGCCGACTTATCCGTATTCGCTATGGCATGATTGAGTTACCTAAATCTTTGCCGCGTGGTGGTTGGATTGAACTACCGATGGAAGACGTTAACTACTTGCGTAAAACCGCCGGCATGGATGAAGAAACTCGCAGTATTTTAGGCACAGATAAACACAGTGTTGCCCGTGCCAAAGTACGTGGCGCTAAAATACGCCGTGCAGTGCGTAAGCATAAAGCCACTGCAACGCCTAATAAGCCGAGCCGTAGTCGTTCATAAGCACGAGTTATGCTTTACGTATTGCTACATTAAAAAAGGCCGCTAATTAGCGGCCTTTTTTATGGCTTTATTTATGAACTTAATGATTATTGAGCATTAAGCTGTTGGCCATTAATGTCTGCTGAATCATTACCCATTAGGTAAAGGTACGTTGGCATGATCTCTTCAGGCTTTTTGAGCAACTGCGGGTTTTCTGCAGGATAAGCATTGGCGCGCATACCCGTGCGGGTAGCACCTGGATTAATGCTATTAGTTCGAATGTTACTGCCTTCATACTCGTGTGCAATTGCTTGCATCATGCCTTCAGTTGCAAACTTAGACATTGCGTATTCGCCCCAAAATGATCTAGCTTGGCGGCCAACGCTGCTTGAGGTAAAAACAAGCGAGGCACTTTCCGATTTACGCATTACTGGTAACAATGCTTTTGTTAACATTATTTCAGCAATAACGTTAACTTTGAATACCTCTTCAACTGAACTCATGGTGATATGTTCAAACGGTCCGAGCACACCCAACATGCTGGCGTTATGCAGCAATCCATCTAAATGACCAAATTGCTCTTCTATGGTTTCTGCCATATCTAGGTAGTTTTGTTCTGTCGCACCTTTCAAATCGAGTGGGACAATCGCAGGTTTTGGATAACCTGCTTGCTCAATTTGGTCATAAACGGCTTCAAGCTTTTTAACTGTTTTACCTAAAAGAATCACCGTTGCACCGTGCTGCGCGTATGTGAGCGCTGCAGTCTTTCCTATGCCATCGCCGGCACCTGTTACCAATATAACTTTACCATTTAGTAAATCTTTTGCAGCTTGATATTCCAACATGAGTTATTACTTCCTCTGAGCTCAAACGCCCGTCACTTCTAGAGTCGCTGATATGGTAAACAGCTGTTTAAAACAAACGATTAATTTTTACCCAGTTATTCGTAGGCGCAATGTGACAAAAATGTAGCTAAGTCAATAATTTTACGTTAACTTGAACTGAGTTAAGGGCTAACAATAAGCCCTATTGGTCATACATTGCTGACTATTGTGACCAATTTCTAAGAGAAAACAAAATTATTACAACAAGATTTGGGGAAAAAAGATGAAAAAGCTCTTTTTAGGTGTCGCAATCACATCTGCATTGGGTCTCACCGCTTGTAGTGAAGACAGTTATAACGAATTAGTCGACAAAACGGAACCATTGGTCCCTCAATCAGTTATCGTCTTTGATCCTGCTGGAGGCGAACTACCACTGCCAAATGACATTCTTTTTAGTGGCACGCTCGATGGCACTATTAATATCCCAGAGGATAAGGATCCTACCAAACCGAGTGAAAAGAAAGGTGATTATACCGATCCAAGTATAGCCTTAGGAGCATTGGATGGTTGGTCGACCACCGCGCCTATTTCGATTGAAGTTGCACCAGCAACTGACTCTGATGGTACAGTCTTAACCTTGAGCAAAGTATCGGTTGAGCAACCAGGCGCAGTAAGAATGTTTGAGGCGACAGTCGGCGGTTCATTGTCTTCTGATCCTGATTGTACTGGTGCTCCCGATATTTCAGCTTGTAAAATTGGTGCCGAACTGCAGTTTGGGGTTGACTTTGTATCT
Source organism: Shewanella sp. c952 (assembly GCF_019654975.1). Taxonomy (GTDB): domain Bacteria; phylum Pseudomonadota; class Gammaproteobacteria; order Enterobacterales; family Shewanellaceae; genus Shewanella. Next base: position 78,328 of record NZ_BPEW01000003.1, on the reverse strand, counting down.
ACGGCTTCTGGCAATAAAATTGTTATTGTGCCGCTCAAGCCGCTTAAAGCAAAACAGTCTTATGTTTACGCGACAACCAATCTTGTTCAGGATTCAGCAGGTCGTGCAATCGCGCCGTCATCGACCTACTCATTACTAAAGCTTGATATCGAGACCAAACCATTAGAAACCCCTTCACAACTTTTACTGCAGGCTGCTGTGAACAGTTACGAAAAAGGCATGGCAGCAGCGGGCGGCCCAGATGCTGAATCTGTTAGTTTCTCAGGGATTTTCACCACGCAGTCAGTGGCTGATGTTTATGAAGTGTCAAAACTATTAATTGTCGGTGATCTTGAATATAAACCAGAGTTTATAGTTCCACCTACCGATAGCGGTGTTTCATTAGCGGTCAAGTTAGGCTTGCCGGAAGGGCATCCTGCCTACAATGGCGCTAGCAAAGTTAACATTTGGACCGCGGCACTAAAGTTACCTGTGTATGGTGAATGCTCGTCAGCAAACTGCTTGAGTGCAAAAGGTGAACCTTTAATTAGCAGCTGGTGGACGGCGGATTATGACAGCCCTGTTTCTGTACTCACAGCATTACAAGCGGGAACTCTTAGTCAAGAAAACTATTTTGCACAAGCCATAGCTAATGAAATCGAAGATCCTATCGCTGCACTCAGTGACCCAGCACAATTGGCGGGTAAATCTTGGTTCTTAGATGAACGAGATGATGATGGTGAGCTGGTGTCTACCGATACTGCTCGACACTTAACTAAATATAACCCTATCCCGGAGGTAAAGAGTTATGAAACGGTTCCGGTGTTGATGACGGTTCCAAACACGGTTCCTGCTCCTGCAACGGGTTGGCCTACAACAATGGCTATGCATGGCTTAGGTGGCGGTAAGGAGATGGCCTTTGCTTATGCGGGTACTTATGGTGAACTTGGTGTAGCAACGATTGCTATTGATATGCCTTTGCATGGTGCACGTTCATTTGATGCTAATGGTGACGGTATTTATGAAGTATCTGCAACGGATCCAAGTTTCGGTAATGTAGTGGGCACTCCTAAAGCCTTTGCAAATGGTAACCCATTAGTATTTATTAACATCGCGAGTACATTAACGGTACGTGATAACTTCCGCCAAGCGACCTTGGATCACTTAGCTGTGCGCGCTGCTCTTACTGGTTATGCTCAACAACGAGCTACAGCAGGTGTTGGCCAAGTATTCGATAACAATCAAATCAGTGCGCAAGGCTTGAGTCTTGGTGCAATTGTGGGTACCGATTTTGCGACTTACGCAAGTACGGGACTGACTCACCCAAGTGGGGCAGACTTAAGTTCAGTGTATGCGCTTAATGCAGCTTCGCTTGTTGCACCATCAGGTGGATTTGCAGGTACCTTTATTGGTTCAGCGACATTTGGTCCAATGTTATTTGACAACATCGTCACAACTGATGCTTTCCTTGAGTTAGTTGAAGAAGCCAATAAGGATTTAGGTTACGAAGTCGGTTCGCCTGAATACGACGCGCTTGTGAAGTCGGTTTACGACGCCTTTTTGCCAACATTTGCCTTTGCAGTGCAAACCGCAGTTGATAGCGCAGACCCGATTAACCATGCCGCAATGCTTAAAGCTACGGGCTTGCCTATTCACCTAATTGAAGTGGTTGGTGATGGTGCAAACAGCTTACCAGACCAAGTTCTGCCTAATCGTGTACCTGCCTTCCCAATTTCAGGCACTGAGCCGTTGATTGAAAACTTAGGCCTTGCCTGTGTTGATTCAACGACAGTAGGTTCAGGTGTTGTGCGCTTTACTAAAGGCCATCACAGTTCAATCATTGATCCTACGGCAAAAGAAGGGATCACTGATGGGTTGGAAGGTGCAGTTACGGTTGAGATGCAAACTCAAGCAGCCGCCTTCTCATACAGTGCTGGTTTACCTGAGGGAGGCCCATTCATAGCTGTTGGTTCCGTCATAGGCACCGATGCAGCGAAAATGGTAGTACAACCTTGTATGTAATATTGACTGTTTAACAGTTTAAAAACCCAGCTTTTGCTGGGTTTTTTATTGGCATTTTTAATTGCACTTTTAATTACGACATAGGCTGCTAGAATAGCGGGCAATAATACCAATTGCATTAAAAGTTTGACCATTCAGCGGGAATTCAAAACGCTGTAGGCAAGTAGTGGGATTTGAGCTAATAGTTATTCTTTATCCAATTCCCATAGCGAAGCATACAGCGTTTTTAAACTCGCACTACGTGAGGCCCTCAGTCTTTCCACTTCTGCTTTGCATTGGCTTAAAAGGGAATAACCATTTCTTTACCAATGCGCTTTGAATTGAAAAGACTGAGGGGCTCTGAACTGGCCAAATACTTAATGCAATTGGTATAAATGAGAATAACAATCGATGTAGTTGGAGAATATTTTGGAATTTCTGTACGAGTACGGCCTATTTTTGGCTAAAGCAGTGACGATAGTTGTGTCTATTTTGGCTATTGTGATTGTGGTGCTGGCATCATCTATGAAGCACAAAGCTGAAAAAGGTGAGCTGAAAATCACTAATATTAGTGAAGATTTAAAGTCGTTGAAGCATGATTTGAAAGAAGAGCTGTTATCTAAGAAAGCATTCAAGGCTTATGAGAAAAAGATAAAGGCAGACGAGAAAGAAAAAGACAAAGCGCAAAAAGACAGTAAAGAACCTGAAACCGATCCTAAAGTATTTGTGGTCGATTTTAAGGGCAGTATTGATGCCGGTGAAGTGGCGTCTTTACGCGAAGAGATAAGCGCGATTTTGACTATTGCTGACAAAGGCGATGAAGTCATCGTTAATGTTGAAAGTGGCGGCGGTATGGTCCATGGTTACGGTTTGGCATCAAGCCAGCTCGATCGCTTAAGAAAAGCCGAAATCCCATTATCAATCTGTGTCGATAAAGTGGCTGCAAGTGGTGGTTACATGATGGCTTGTGTGGCTAACAAGGTGTACGCAGCGCCGTTTGCTATTGTCGGTTCTATTGGGGTTGTTGCCCAAGTGCCTAACTTTAATCGTTTGCTTAAAAAGCATGATATTGATTATGAGCAACATACTGCAGGCGACTTCAAACGCACTCTGACTATCTTTGGTGAGAATACGGATGAAGGTCGCGAAAAGTTCCAGAAAGAGCTTGAAGAGACACATGTGCTGTTTAAAGAGTTCATTTCTAAGTACAGACCAGAACTTGATATTGCTAAAGTGGCTACCGGTGAGCATTGGTATGGTCAGCAAGCCATTGAGCTTGGCTTGATTGATGAAGTGGCTACCAGTGATGACGTGATTCTAAAGCTTGCTAACGAACGCACAGTCGTTAAAGTAAGTTACCAGCTTAAGAAGAAACTGTCTGATAAGATTGCTCATGGTGCATCTTTGTCTTTCAACGCAATTTTTAATAAATTTGCAGAAAAGAACCAACCGCTAAAATAGTTGGTGCGATATCAGTAAAAGCCTGCAGTTGCAGGTTTTTTTGTATCTAAATTTAAATATAGGCTATTAATTAACATCTAAATCCGTTAAAAATGTAGTTAGAAATGTACTAATTTAGCGGAGTAAAATGCATAAAGTTTGCAGTTACAAACCACACTTGATGGTTGGCGACCAGTCTTACCCCGCTTATGAATTAACAAACCTGATCAGCTACTTAAAAAAACAATTCGGCGTAGAGGCTGTAGAACAGCTGTGCCAAGAGATAGGGGTCGGTGAAAATGAATTAGCGCTTTGCCAATTCGTCTATGTGTGGCAAGTCGATTACGCTATGACCTTCTTGCAGCATTTAAGCCAAGACCCTGAAGTGGGGGCCAAGGCTGCTAGCGAGTATCAAATCACTGACTTAGGTTTTTTACTGGGTTATCTAACAAAGTATAAAACCTTAGGTGAATGTCTTGAGTTTGTTATTGCGCATCCGGAACTCGTTGGTAGCTTTTCGGATACGCTAATACGTAATGAAGAGGGTTTACTTAAGGTTAGATGGCTCAATACTAACAAGCTCGATATTAATAAATATAGTTGTCAGTTTCAGCACAGCATTGCCTCTTTGATGACCTTTGCGCGACAGTTAACGGGTGGCGAGGTGAACGTCAAAGAGATCGCCTTGGCTGAACCTAAACGCAGTGCCAACTTTTTAGCCTCGTGCACCGGCGCGTCAGTCCGTTTTGATGCCGAATTTTTTGAATGGTCTATCGAGCATCAGTTGTTGAGCTTACCCATTACTTTCTCTTTTGCTGCCGCAGAGCCTGGTATTACTGTAGACCCTAGTCATTCTTACATTTCAGAACTTCTCGCTGAGCTAAGAGAAAGTGCACCAGAATTACCGAGTATGGATGCGGTAGCATTAACGCAAAATATCAGTAGTCGCACATTAAGACGTCGGTTGTCGAACGCCGGTACGAGTTATCAAAAGCTGGTCGACCAAGTTCGTTGCCAAATGGCCATAGAGCTTATTTTGTCGAATGACCACTCGATTGAATCAATATCAGATTATATGGGGTTTGGTGATGTTAGCCATTTCAGGCAAAGCTTTAAACATTGGATTGGCCATCCACCCGGGCATTTTCACCGTCTTAATCGAGGTAAAGATAAAGCAAGCGGCTCACTGAGTTGATTCAATTGAACCGCTTTACTAGGATCTGTTGCTTATTATAAGTGTTGGCAATTTCCCCAGTCAGCTGGCATGGCATCTATCCACTGCTTAATCATTTCTACGGCTTCAGTGTGCACTATTGCTCGACCAAGTGGCGGCATTCTGTCTTTTGCTTGATTGAGCTCTTGACGATAGACCGCGATGGAATGTTCACCGTCACCTGGAATGATGTCATAAGATAAGCCTTTGGCGCCGCCATCCCAACCAGGAGGCTGTTTACAGATCCCATACTGATAGCTGCTATGATCAATATAAAAGCCAAGACGCAATCCCGAGATGCTGGCAAACCCATCTGCGTTATGGCAATGAGCACAGTTTATATCCAGATAGCCTTTGGCTCGAGATGTTAATGAAGCACTGTGATCGTTTATCTCTGCCGTTTTTCCCACTTCACTGAGATCTGGTAAGTCATTTAACAAACTGAGGTGTTGCCATAGCAGCAGCTGATTGATGCTTTGACCTTGATAATTGATATCACGATTCAGTAGGTGGGCTTTTATGCCTATGGGCCTGATAAGTGCTGTTTGATTGTCACTGCCAAGCGTAGATTGATGGCATATTTTGCACTCGGCTCGACTAGGGACATGATAATCGAATACCTCTTTCACACCTTGATGGTTCAAGCTGTGGGGCACGTCTAAACCTGCTTGTTGCAGTGTGGCTTCTGCGCCATTCCAAACATAAGGCAGGGTGGTCCAGCCCGCTTGTCGATGAATGAGTAGCCGAGTTTCTATTTGTACCTCATTGTTGGCGCCGCTGACTTGAGTATCGAAAGGTAAGGAGAACGTTTTTATTAGTACGGTGCCTACAGGCATCTCAAAGGTAGTGGTAGGGTGGTAGTTGATTTGTTTGCCTTGAGGCAGGAAAATAAAGCGGTGTTTGTTGGCGTAATTTGAAAATAGCTGTGTCGATAGCTGGTAAGCCATTCCGGGTGGGACTGGATCTGATGTTGGCACACTCGGGTCAACAAATAGTCCATATTGGGAGAGGCTTTGGCAGTCCTCAGTCATTAAGGCAAGCCAGTTAACTTCGCTCGTCGTATTGTCACATACTGATACTGGAGGTTCTGTTACTGGCACATCTGGCGTTGTGGGTATTTGATCAATAACTTGCTCAGTAGAATCATCTGAGCCACCACACGCGCTTAACGACAAGATTAAAATGAATATCGCTATTTTATCCATAAGCTACCTAATCAATTTACTTAATAACACTGATACTGAAAAAATTGCTGAATTTATTGAATAAAAAAGGCCGGGATTAACCGGCCTTTTTATGTATCTCTATTTAGTTTGAGCAAGATGCACTTGGTAGACGTTTAATCCACTCATTGATTAGTGCAACACCTTCAGCATGTGAGAGGCTACGACCAATCTCTGGCATTCTGTCACCTGGATTGTTGGTTTCCATACGGAAATGTAAGATAGACTCTTCCGGGCTTCCTGGAACAACATCAAAGCCTAGAGAACCACCACCATAAGCGACTGGTGACTTACAAGTTCCGTGTGATAACCCTGCATCTTCTGCATATGCTCTCCAGTACTCTAGCTTTAAGCCAGTATTAGAGGCATTGCCTTCAGGGCGATGACAATGAGCACAGTTAATATCTAAGTAACCTTTAGCTGTTTTCATTAGCGCTTCATCACTAAGGCTAGTCACACTCGCTTCATCACCATCATTGTATGCTGGAATAGTATCGATGGTGGCCACATCAGGTACACCTTGTAAAATACCTGCTGCTTGCCACTTCATTAACTGGTTCATGCTGCCATCGGCATAGGCATAATCTTTGTTGAGTAAGCGCGCTTTTGGCCCAATAGGGACAAACTTAGCCGGACTATCAGCGTCAGCTTTAAACTGGTGACACTGTTTACACTGATTCATGCTTGGTACCACATAATCAAAGTCCAACGACTCGCCGTTATGCATGACTTTCTTGCCTTGAATTGCGCCAGCTTTTGCAAGTACAGCATCTGCTTTTTCGGCGTTCCACACATAAGGCAGTGCAGTCCAACCGGTTTCGCGGTGGATCAATAAACGAGTTTCTACTAAATCTTCGTTGTCCAATCCTCGCTTGCTCGTATCAGCAGGTAGGGCAAAGGTCTTAACTAATACAGTACCCACAGGGAAGTCGAGTGACTCCATTGCTGAGTAATCCGCTTTTTTACCCTCAGGCACAAATACATAACGATACTTGCTAGAGTAATCGGTAAACAGCGGCGTATTTAGGTCATAAGGCAAACCGCCAGAGTTTGGCGTATCAGCTGGATTTTTAGCATCTGCAAATAGGTTGTAGTCCGACAGGTTAGGGCAGTTAGCTTTCAGTAACGCATCCCAAGAGGCATTGCTACCTTCAGCTTTACAAAGGGTTAAGTCACCATCACCAATAAGGCCAACTTCACCTTCGCCAATGCTACCGCCGCCGCCAACAAGATTGCCGCCATCACAACCTTCAGTCTCATCGTCTACACCACAACCAAAGATCTGTTCACCAAAGGTCACGGTATGTACAGGTAAACTCACCTGAGCACAGTTCATTAGCTTGTCTTGAGTCTTCTCATAGAGGACTTCAGGGATTGATATATCAGTATTCTCATTTGCGTATAGACGGCCAAAAGAGACATCGCCGTTGTCGCTAGCACAAACATTATCGCTGCCGTCAGCGGCAAATGGCATTTCCTGTAATCCAAGGTATGCAGCGGTACCATTATTAGACAGCATCTCGCCTAAGCCGTCGTACAGTACGCCAGGAAAAGCGCCGTGAGTGAACAGGTAAGCCTTAATGATGTCATCAATTAGGTAACCATTTGGCTTTTGGCCGTACCCAGTTATGACGTTATCGTGGATATAAATATTACGCGGTGTAGGGCGCCAGCCATCTTCAATCGGTTGGCCTGGTTGGCCATAGTTTCCGACAAAGGCGTTCATATCAGGTTCTGCAATGAAGAAGCTTGAAATAGTGATACCCATGGTATCGTGGTTGGTAACTTCGTTATTAAATATTTCAACATCATCAGTGGAAAGAATAATCATACCTGTACCCGGTGGTACGATATGAACGCCAGCAGGATTGGCGGATGCATTGGCAAAGTTTTTGGTATTGTTATCATAAACTTTGTTATTGAAAATTCTTACGCTTGAGCCGTATCTATGGTTGTTGATGGGGAGATCGAACACCAAAATACCACCGGTATTACCCATGGCTTCGTTATCGTATACGTCTGCATATTTTGAGTTTTCTATCTCAATACCGGCAACGTTCTCTTTGGCTATGTTACGTCTAACCACAATGTACTGCGACTGCCCGACATAAATACCCGCATCGGCACTACCACGCACATAGGTGTCTTCAATGAGAATGTTTTCACACTCAACAGGGTAGAGGCCGTAAGCGCCGTTATCTTCGTCTAGCTCACCTTCCCAAATGGTCGCCAAACGACGCAAGATGATACCGTTGGTATTTTTAAGTTTGATACCGTTATTTTTGGCTTCATTGACGGATAGATCTTGAATAATGATATTAACGGCGTTCTGCACAAAGATGCCATCGCCGGAGTTCGCCTTGGAGAAATCGAGTACTGTTTCATTTTGGCCGTAACCCATAATGGTGATGTTTTTGGCAAAGCTGCCATCACCGTCTACATCACCATCAAACAGCAGTGTAGATTCAATTTCGAATGTGCCTTTTGGCAGTACGATAACATCGTTACTTTGGGCGTTTATGAGTGCTTCTTGAATCCGAATAGTGAGATTTTCACCCTCTTCAATCATTATTGCGCCGTCAGGAAAGGAAGGCCCTTCGGGCTCAGGCGTCACGACCGGTGGGGTTTCTATTTGTACCGGGTCGTCATCGTCAGAAGAACAAGCCCCCAAGCTTATTGCAACTGCAGTGGCGATTAATGATGGCATTAGCCATGAAGGTTTCTTGTTGAGCATAGCGTCTCCAGAATTATTTTTATTATGCGCTTCTTAGATTGCACTGACGTACCAGATAAGCAATGTGAAATCCGGACAACAAGTTTGCAACATTGTGTTATCAAATGCTTTTTGAGCTGCAATTAAACGTAATGAGTGCTGTTAGCTATTGAAAATTATTATGAAGCGCAAACAATTCAAACGACTGTATTATTTTTTGTACTGTTCAAGCTTTCGCTAAATTATTTTACCGTGCAAGGTATTGTTAAAATAATAGAGAAACAGAGGCTTATGAAAACGAAGCTAACAAATGACAATTAAGCAGGGGTTATTAACGGTAGAGAGAAGCTAAATATACAGTTTAGTCAGTAGCTGGGGGCATTGTGACGCAATTTTTTTGAACGATAACTCTTATAAGCCGATTTTTACAGTGACGACATGATGGTGTTGGATGTCGTTATCTTTGTATGTTACGCACAGTGCGTTGGTTTAGCTATCCAGCATGTTTTGTAAAAACATTAAAGGTCGATACCAAAGCCAATAATAAACTGATAGTCATTGGGCTCTGGAGTTAGCCCGTTAGCGTCTGGCTGGGGGTTATTGGTTCGGTCCCAAACGAATGACAGGTCAAGGTCAAACATATCTGTTAATTCTATCTCTAACGTTGCAATAGCGTGATGGGTATAGCCGCCTGAGGCCTCATTACCGTATTGCAATCGATACAGTGCATTAAAGTCTATGTCAGATGAAATTTCGGTATCGTATAAGCTTTCAATGACCAATGTCGCACTGCTATCACTTTGATCTTCATTAACTTCAACGGTATCGAATCGAGTTAACGTATAAGCGGGGCCGCCACTGACACTCCACTCTGTTTTTGGGTTGTCGATAATATTGTAACCGAGACCAGAACCTATGGTTACTCGGTAATCGGTATTTAAAAAGGGATCAATGTAGACTTCAGCAAATACTGGGCGAAGGTAAAACTGTTTAGAGATAAACCAGTCAAAGTTACTATTGATACGATGGTTGTTGATGTTGTTCTCACCATCTGTTTCTGAATAATTGCCGATATAGTCTAGATTAAATCTTGATTGGGTTGTTCTGCGCTTTGTTTTAGCTATCGCACTATAATCAATTTGGTCGGTATTACCTTTGCGAAAATTGGCGCCTAAGCTAATTTTACTGGACCAATAGTTAGCTTCAGTTTGTTCACCAGCAATGATGGTCATTATTTTCGAATTATCAAACTCTTCACCGTTAATGTAGGACTTTCCATCTTTGATTAATAGCCTGCCTGATTTAGTGGTGAGGTCAGTAAATCCAATACTAACAATGCTACTACTCTGCAATACCTTCACGTCTTCCCAATCAATAAGTACACTATCAAGCTCGTCGCTATCAAATTCAAGTTTGTCATCATAGAGGTTAACAATCTCGCCCTTAAGTAGCTCCAAGGATGTCAGTTGCAGCCAGTCATACTGGCTATCAGCGGGGAGGGTTATCTGTTCGGGGGTAATTTGAGCTAAAGGCTCTGCTGCTAAAACAGATGTATGTAAACAAAAAAGTGTAAAACTACCGATTGCTAGCGTTCCAAAATTGACTTTTTTGTTCATCGAGATCCCTTGCCATTCATTTATCTTAAATACGACTGATTACAGATTATTGCTGTGGTCGTTTTATAATTTACAAACTTGCCTTGTTAGCTACAACTATTTTGTTGTTTTTAATGCTATTTAGTGTCAATAGAAGTAGCTTGTTGTAACCATGGCTGCATAAATTCTGCGATTTGTGGTTGGGCTTTTGCATTTGGATGGATCCCATCTCTTTGCATCAACGTACTGTCAGTGACAATCAACTCCATAAAGAACGGCATCAAGGTAATATCATGCTCTGCAGCGAGTTCTTTATAAACGGTTGAGATCTGAGAGGCGTAGCGTGGGCCATAGTTAGGCGGTACCATAATTTCGCTCAATAGCACTTTTATCTGTTTATCTTGGGCAAGCTCGATGATTTTTGTAAGATTATTTTTCAGCTGCTTAGGCGGAAAACCACGAAGACCATCGTTGCCGCCCAGTTCAATTAGCAGCACTTCAGGGCTAGCAGAGTCAAGCAGGGCGGGCAGTCTGCGCAATCCACCTGCTGAGGTTTCACCACTAACAGAGCCATTAATGATGGTATGATCGGGCATTTTATTACGCAGAAGATGAACCCAACCTTCATTTTCTGGCATGCCATAACTTGCACTTAGGCTGTCACCTAGGATTAATATAGGGGCAGCACTTAGCGGGAAACTGCTGAAAATAAATAATAAGACAAAACCGAGTCGTCGGTTTTTAAGGTCTAAGAAGGGTTTTATGTCTGAAAAATGCGCCATAACAGTAAGCCACCTAGTTAAATCGGTTAATACTCAAGAGGGAGAACTGACTATCCTCAACGGCATTAATATGGATGTCAAGCAGGGAGAGAGTGTTGCGATACTTGGACCCTCTGGTTCAGGGAAATCAACACTACTGGGCTTGCTTGCTGCGCTTGACTCCCCGAGCCAAGGCTCCATTTTACTCGATGGTGTGGCATTGGAGACTCTCAATGAGGAATCTAAAGCTGCACTTCGAAAGCAAAAAGTGAGTTTTATTTTCCAATCTTTCATGTTGGTCGATACCTTGAATGCACTTGAGAACGTCATGTTACCTGCAGAACTCGCAGGGATCGCCAATGCGAAAGAGAAATCTCAGGCGATGCTAGAGCGCGTTGGATTAAGTCATAGACTGAACCACTTTCCTAACCAATTATCAGGTGGCGAGCAGCAGCGTGTGGCGATTGCCCGGGCTTTTATCTGCGAACCGAAAGTACTGTTTGCTGATGAACCGACGGGTAATTTGGATTCAGCCAACAGCGATAAAATAGCTGATATGTTGTTTGAACTCAACCGAGAGAGCGATACTACGTTGGTGTTAGTGACTCACGACATGGTGCTAGCGAGTCGCTGCCAACGCCAGTTTGTTATGGACTCTGGTCATTTGAGCGAGAAGCAATCTGCTCCAGCAGCAGAGGTTGATGACAACGTTGCACAAGAGGCAAGTTCATGGAGCTAAGACTAGCATGGAGGCTATTTAAGCGGGAATTGTCTCAAGGTCAGCTACTGCTGATTATTTTGGCGATCACCTTAGCGGTGTTGTCGGTGACAGGTTTAGCATCTGTAAGCGAGCGCTTGCAGCTTGCTATCAACGGCCAAGCTTCAAAATTTATCGCTGCAGATAGAATTATCAACTCGCCGAAAAAAATTGATCCTGCTGTGCTTGCTATCGCGGATGATATTGGTTTGTCCCGCGTAACCAGCATGCAGTTTAACTCTATGGTTTACGCCGGGGATGAATTTCAACTGGTCACAGTTAGAGCGGTTGAGCAGGGTTACCCACTGAAGGGAGACATCGAGCTAAGTACAGGAGTGGCTGAAGGGCTGCCTAGTGCCGATAATATTTGGTTTGAAACTCGACTCGGGGGTCTGCTTGGTTATCCTAAGCACATTGAAATTGGTAACGCTAATTTTGGTTTATCAAAAGAGATAGTCCGCTTACCTGATGCGGGTTTTAATCCATTCGCATCTTCACCAGTGGTGCTGATGCGCATTGAAGATGTAGCCAAAACTCAAGTTATTCAACCTGGTAGCCGAGTCACTTATTTGTATCAGTTTACCGGTGACAGCGTAAAACTTGATGCTTTTGAGCAGCAAGCTAAACCGTTACTCAACACCAGTCAGCGCTGGGTAGATGTGCAATCGGGAGATTCGCCAATTGCCAGCGCGGTGAAACGAGCAGAGCGTTTTCTGTTGCTAGCGAGCTTACTGGGTATTGCTTTGGCCTGCGCCGCGATAGGCATCGCTGCGCAACGTTACTGCCAACGTCATTATGATGTTGTGGCCATGCTCAAAACATTTGGCGCATCAGCAAAACAGATCAGAGTGTTATTTGGTACGCATTTGCTGCTAGTCACTGCAGTGGGAGTGGTGCTTGGGCTCGTTGGTGGCTTTGGCTTAGACCGCGCGATCACCTCCTTTTTACCCGCTGAAATAGCTGCTTATAGCCCGCCCATAAGTCGTCCTATCTTACTGGGTATTGGTACCGGCTTTATTAGTGCCTTTATGTTTTCTGCTTATCCTCTAATGCGCTTACTGGCCATTCCTCCGCTCAGAGTATTGCAAGGACACCTTGAAGGTTTGCAGTTAGGCATGTGGCTACATCTGCTACTGAGCTTAACTGCGATGGCGATATTAGGGTATTTGTACTCTCAAAGCTTGGCGCTAACACTAACAGTGGTTGCTGCGGTCTTGTTGTTAGGCGTTTTGCTGAGTGTGTTAGGCTTCTTTATGATCCGCCTAGGCCATAGCGTTGGCATGAAGACCACTAATCCATTGCAACTTGCATTAGCTGGACTTCGACGCCGAGCGCGGCAAAATGCTGTGCAATTGGTGGGCTTTAGTAGTGCGTTAGTATTGTTGTTGACCATTTTTGCGCTCAGGCAAGATATCTTAAATGAGTGGCAAAAGCAGTTGCCAGAGAATGCGCCTAATTATTTCTTAGTTAATATTGCACCAGAAGAAACCAATGCTATTGCGGACTTTTTAAAGCCTCATGTAAAAGTGCCGCCGGTTATTTATCCGGTGATCAGAGGCCGCTTGACCGCGATTAATGATGAGATACTCATCTCATCAGAGCAAAAGAAAGCGGGTGAAGAGGGACGCGTTGGGATCTCTCGAGAGCTGAACTTAACTTATCGCGACAGTATGCCCGACAACAATGAACTGATATCAGGTAGCTTTAACCAAGACACCTATGATGTTTCAGTTGAATCAGGTGTCGCTGAGCGTTTAGACATTGGCCTGGGTGATAGACTCACCTACACCATCGATAATCAGTCATTAACGGTGAAAGTGGCTAGTATTCGTGCCGTTCATTGGGAAACACTGCAGCCGAATTTCTTTATGATTTTTACCAAAGAAGCTCTTGCTCCGTTTGCTTATACCTCTATGTCGAGTTTCCATCTAGAGGATGCTCAACGGTCAGTGATTTTGTCCTTAATTAAGCAATTCCCAACCGTGTCAATTATTGATGTTGGTGCGATGGTGATGCAACTTCGACAAATCATCGAACAGGTGTCGTTGTCGCTGACGTTGGTAATGGTGTTAGTGCTATTGGCGAGCGCATTAGTGATGATCGCGCAAACTGAAGCTGGAATGGCAAGTCGTCAACGAGAGCTGGCAGTACTTAGAACATTTGGCGCATCAGGTTGGCTACTTCGAGCTGCAACGGGTTTAGAGTTTGCCTTACTCGGCACGATTGCTGGGGTATTGGCGGTTATTGTGGCTGAGTTTACGTTATATCTACTGAAGACTCAGGTATTTGAGCTTAATGTGTATATGCACTGGCCGTGGTGGGCAATAGCGCCGTTGTGCGGTGGGTTAGTTGTGGCATCTCTGGGGTTATGGCGTTGTCGTCAGCTGCTCAATAAATCCTGTGGTGAGCTGCTAAAAGCGCATTAATCATTAGGGACGATTGACCTTTCGCGCTTAGTTTATGTTCGAGTTCAATGATTTTAGGGTAAGGCTTGAGTGATGATGCTTAGCTCGCTAAGTGAAAGCGCGTCAGGCAGCGATAAGAGCATTGAAACCAACCCGAAGGGTCGTGCTTTTTGGCTATTTTACTGCGTTGTAGACTATTTGTGGCGAATGACTCAACTGCATCGCTTCTGGCTTGTTAAAGTCGCCAATAAACAGCGGCAAAACAACGGTGAAAGAACAATCACACTAGTATGTGATGAAAAAAAGGGATGCGGCTAGTGCATCCCTTTTTCTTTTATTATTTGAAAATTTCGCTAAAAGCTTCATCAATATTTGCATAGTTAAATTCAAAACCATCAGTGAGTGCTTTTTGCGGCACGACATATTGCCCATCAATGAGTAGTGTCGACATCTCGCCTAATGCCAGCTTCAGCCCGAATGCTGGTGCTGGAATACAAGTTGGGCGTTTTAAGGCTGTGCCCATTGCATGAGTAAATACCTTATTGCTTACCGGAGCAGGTGCACAGCCGTTATAAATGCCGCAGCACTGCTCATTGTTAAGCATAAACTCAATCAAACGGATGAGATCGGTTTGGTGGATCCAGCTCATTCCCTGTTTGCCGTTTGCAATCGGCCCCCCTAAGCCGAGTTTAAATGCTGGTAGCATCTTAGCTAATGCGCCGCCGTGAGCGCCAAGTACCAGTCCAATACGCACGATACAAACGCGGGTTGAATCGCTTACAGCATTTAGTGCTTCTTGTTCCCATTGAGAACATACTCTATGGGTAAACTCACTTTTGCTTTCTTGGCTTAAATTAAAGTCTTCATTGATATGCTGCTCGCCTTGGCGACCATAAAAACCTACCGCAGACGCGCTAATGAAAGTGCTAGGGGGGTTATCACTGGCTTTAATAAGTGCAGAGATTTTGTTAGTGATCTGCCAACGGCTCTGACAAATGGCCTCTTTTTGGTCACTAGACCAACGTTTACCCGCAATGGGTTCGCCCGCTAAATTGATGACAGCATCAAAACTGTCCAAGTTTGCTAGGTTGTCGAGATCCGCGAGATAACGGTGAGCTGCACCTAATTTAGCGGCAGCATTTTCAGGAGATCTAGTGAGCAGAGTCAGTTGATGATCAGGACTTAGCAAGTTAACTAATTGACTGCCAACAAATCCACTCGCGCCGGTAATTAATATATTCATAGGCTTTTGTTTTTAGGAGGGTCTTACTAGAGTTTACGCCATTGACGCAAATAAAGATCTCTTCACTGTTAAAATTGTTTTAGATCTAACACCACTTTTGCTAGAAAGTTGTATTTTAATGTAGCTTTTCAGCAGCTATTTATTGAGCTGAATTGACTTCTAACGTATTCGTTAAAACTAAAGCAGTGCTTTCTACAAAATCATGCGATAATTCAAGCTATTATTTATTTTTAATCAACAGAATAATTTGTGAACTGTCTATAAATGGTGAGTTTACTGGTTAGACTTGGCATTTTAGCGATGGAACCTTAGGATAGGGTTCTGATCTTTATTCATTGCAGTAAACTGTAATTTGATTGTTAATCTACAAGGATTTATTAATGGGCCGATTTGAGAACCAAGGCGTGGCATTTAGAGGCTTTGCCATCTCTGCATTCATAGTGGTGATTTTGGCAGGGATAAAAACAGCAAGCCCGATAGTGGTTCCTTTTGTGCTGTCGGTGTTCATTGCGGTGATCTGTAATCCGGTCATTAACTGGCTCACTCGCCATAAAGCACCAAGAGGGCTTGCGGTATTAATGCTAATGGCATTTATCGTATTAATGGGATTGTGGTTGGCTTCATTAGTAGGCACCTCGATTAACGAGTTTTCAAAACAACTACCGTTTTATCGCGATCAGTTGATTGAGCAGTTTTCTTGGATTGTCGATAAACTAGCGGCGCTTAATATTCAGATCTCGAAAGAGCAGATTTTAGCCTATTTTGACCCAGGTATTGCGCTGTCAATGACCACCAATATGTTGACTGGCGTCGGCAGTGTGATGGCGAATCTGTTTTTGATTATTTTGACCGTTGTGTTCATGTTGTTTGAGTCAAATGGCTTTTCAAGAAAAATGCATCTCGCGCTTGATGACCCTGATATGCGACTAAAACAGATAGACCGTTTTCTCCACTCGGTTAATCAGTATATGGTTATAAAAACGCTAGTCAGCTTGGGAACGGGTTTTATTGTTGGACTCGGTTTGTACATTATTGGCGTTGATTATGCCTTGCTGTGGGGCGTGATTGCTTTTCTATTTAACTATATCCCTAATATCGGTTCGATTATTGCTGCAATTCCGTCGGTGTTACTCGCTTTCATACAGATAGGTCCAGGCGCTGCAGGTGCAGTTGCTTTGCTTTATCTAGGAACCAACACCATTATGGGCAATGTGGTAGAGCCCCGCTATATGGGACGTGGTTTAGGCTTGTCGACTTTGGTGGTGTTTTTATCATTAATATTTTGGGGATGGTTACTCGGCTCAGTCGGTATGCTGTTGTCTGTACCATTAACCATGATCGTTAAAATAGCGTTAGAGTCGAGTCAAGATGGTCGCTGGCTAGCAGTGCTGCTGGGTGATGATGTCGCCGAAGGTGAAGTTGAGTCCGAAGAAAGTTTAAAGATAGAACAAAGTAAAAAGTGAGTTAAATGCAGTTATTTATTGAAGCAATAAAAGACCTTACCTTTGGTGAAGATGTTGGCCGTTTATTCCATGGCCGTGGTGGTTGTTATCAAGGTGCGGAGCATCTTTGTTTAGATTGGTTTGCGCCCGTTATATTGTTAACCAGTTTTAAACCATTGACTGATGATGAGCTTTCAGTGATCACTGAAGCTTTAGAGCAACGTTGGTGCGAGCTAAAAGGTGATACACCGATTAACTTAGTTTTTCAGTATCGCGCTGGTGGTGAGACACATACTGACATCCTGAAAGGCGAAGTGCCTGATAAGCACGTAGTCACTGAAAATGGTGCTCAATTTCAGGTGCACTTATTGAAAGGGCAAAATCACGGCTTATTCTTGGATATGAGCAATGGTCGGCAGTGGGTTCGTGACAACAGTGCTGGTAAAAAGATACTGAACTTGTTTGCCTATACTTGTGGCTTTTCTGTAGCTGCGCTGCAAGGAAAGGCCGCTGAAGTGGTTAATATTGATATGAGTAAAGGCTCGTTATCGATAGGTAAGCAAAATCATTTGTTAAACGGCTTTGGCTCCGGTGCGCGTTTCTTAGGTCACGATATTTTTAAATCTTGGGGCAAGCTTACTAAACTAGGGCCTTATGATTTGATTATTGCCGATCCGCCTAGTAATCAAAAAGGCAGTTTCGTGGCAACTAAAGACTATGCTCGACTGTTGAAACGCTTGCCGAGTTTACTTGCAGCTGATGGAGACATTCTTTTGTGTCTCAATGCGCCTGAACTCACTATCGATTTTCTAAAGGGGCAGGTGGCAGAATACAGCCCTAGTTTAACGTTAGAGCAGCAGTTGCAGAACCCAAAGGTGTTTAATGATGTTGATCCTAACAAAGCACTAAAAGTGTTGCGCTATAAACAACAGAACGATTCGGTGGCTTAGTTAAGTTTACAGAGTGAAAAGGCCAAACAGCATGTTTGGCCTTTTTTGTTCCTGAGCTAGGCAGTTTAGTAATTAAGACGTTCGCTGAGGGCCGATTGCCCATGTGACTCTATTACCTTGGCTATACTGCTGTGCTCTCTATGACTCAATGAAGATATTTCACTGATAAGCGTACCTTGTACATCAATTGGAATATTCATCTTCTCCATAAACATGTATATCGACAGGTCGTCACCTTGCTCAAATAACTCAGCGAGTTTGCCTGCTTCAAAGTCAATTAATGCATTCATTATCTTTTACCTCTAATTAGCGCAGTTAATTCAATGGGGATCATTCAGCGATGCTGTTTATTAAGTGATAGCAGTACATGTTGCTGGCTTGTATATTTTTTGGGTGTATAAAAATGGCTGTTTAGCGTAAAAGTGAATAAAAAAATGAAAGACTTTCAGTTTTTGGTACGTTAAATAGAGTGTTCTAGCCTTAAAACAGTGTTTTAGGCTGTTTTTGTGTTTTAAACTGAAAGTTTTCTGTAAGTGACGTGGTAATGCTGTTATAATCTGCGATAGAAACACTGCAGAGTTGGCATGTTTTAAGAAAGGCAAAATGTCACACTATTGATGACATGCTTTTGTACCCTACACCTAAATCAAAGATCCGGAGTCGTTATGGAAATTCAGGAATATGAAGGCGCATATTATCAACTACAAGATGAGATGTTAGAGTCTCTGCCAGTTGAAATGGATGAAGAAGCATTTTTGGATTAGGACAACCGTAGATAAAACTATTTATAACAGTTTTTTCTAGAAGAAATAGCAACCATAGGGTTGCTATTTTTGTTTGTGAGTTATGTCATAAGCTAGCACCTAGCACCTAGCACCTAGCACCTAGCACCTAGCACCTAGCACCTAGCACCTAGCACCTAGCCATTTACATTTCTTTTTTCAGGCACCACTTCGGTGATAATCCATTTCCCTTTGCGTTTATTTAAGCGCAATGTTCTATCATCGACCCAAAACTGGCCACCGCGTAACCCCATAATCTTTACGATGACGGTGACATCTTCAGTTGTCTTTCGAAAGAAATCGATGTCAACTTCATCGACTTCCATCTCGACGTCAGTCAATGACAAATTGAGTACATGTCGCTGCACTGAAGCTGCAATGTAATAATGTGACAGAATATCCTTCATCGAGTCATCGACGAACAGTTTGGCCTTCTCTACATCACGTTCCACATAAATAGCATTTAAAAAGCCGAGAGAAGAGAGCTCTGGCGTACGCATAGAGGGAATTGATGGATCTGCTAATACAGATTGACCCGCGGTATTGTCACATCCAGAAACGGCTAATAGAGAAGCAATAAGAATAAGGAGTTTCAACATAAGTTTTTATTATTTGTTTTTTAGCAGTATCACGATAATCCTGCGCTAACGCAAGATTTTACTGTTAGATCTAACGCAAAGCTTGACCTAGATAAAGATCTCAGGCATATCTGTATAGATAACTTATAAAGGTTATCCACAGAATCTGTGGACAAGTGTGTTGACGACTATTTTTAGTGTGGTTAAGTTATTAATATATCAGCATTAAATTGACTGGTCATTTTTTGACGCATTCACGTCGTGTTTACTATTTAGCCTGTTAATTCTGTTCTATTCCCCCAATGTTACTGTTAATGCGATCGCTACGATCCCTACTCGTGTTATTGCTACGGTATAAATACTCGACCAAAAAAAAGCCTGCATAAGCAGGCTTTTTTAGTTGTATCGTATTTAGCTTTCGTTTTGCGAAGCTTGGATTGCAGTAAGCGCAATAGTGTAAACAATATCATCGACAAGCGCGCCGCGTGATAAATCGTTGACTGGTTTGCGCATGCCTTGCAGCATTGGACCAATAGAGATTAGGTCAGCACTTCTTTGAACCGCCTTGTATGTAGTATTACCGGTATTTAGGTCTGGGAATACAAATACGGTTGCTTGACCCGCAACAGGGCTATCTGGCGCTTTAGAGCGAGCAACGTTCGGCATAACCGCGGCGTCGTATTGTAAAGGACCATCAATCACTAGATCTGGTCGCTTCTCTTTAGCAATGCGAGTCGCTTCACGTACTTTATCTACATCAGAACCGGTTCCTGAACTACCCGTAGAGTAACTGATCATTGCTACGCGCGGATCGATGCCAAATGCGATTGCCGATTCTGCTGACTGAATAGCAATATCAGCTAACTGCTCTGCATTTGGGTCTGGGTTAATGGCACAATCACCATAGACTAAGACTTGATCTGGCATCAACATGAAAAAGATAGAGGAAACTAAGCTTGAGCCCGGCGCAGTTTTAATTAACTGCAGTGGCGGACGAATAGTATTGGCTGTGGTATTAACCGCGCCAGATACGATACCGTCGACTTCGCCTTGAGCAAGCATCATAGTCCCTAGAACCATGTTGTCTTCTAACTGCTCTTTAGCAACGACTTCGGTTAAGCCTTTGTTACGGCGAAGTTCAACCATTGGCTCGACATAACGACTACGAGCAGATTCTGGCTCGATGATCTCTACGCCTTCACCTAATGTTACGCCTTGCAAAGTCGCAATACGTTCTATCTCTTCACGGTTACCCAGTAAAACACAGCGGGCAATACCACGTTCAGCACAGATGCTGGCAGCTTCAATTGTTCTTGGTTCATCACCTTCAGGTAAAACAACCGTTTTACGAGCGGCGCGGGCAAGTTCTGTTAGCTTGTAACGGAATGCTGGTGGCGACAAGCGATGCTCACGTGGTGAGTTTTTAGTAATGCTCTCAACCCAGCTCTGATCAATGTGCCCGGCGACAAACTCTTGAACCTGTTCAATACGCACGGCATCGTCTACAGGCACTTCATGGTCAAAGCGTTGAATGTTAAGCGAGGTTTGCCAAGTATTAGTATCGATTAAGAACACAGGTAAGCCAGTTTCAAAAGCTTGCTCACACAGTTCCATAATTTGTGGCTCTGGCTCGTAGCCACCTGTTAGCAATAGTGCGCCAACTTTGATGCCGTTCATTGAAGCAAGGCAAGCCGATACGATTACATCACTGCGGTCGCCAGAGGTCACGAGTAATGAATCTGTCTTAATATGAGTGACCATATTTGGAATACTACGGGCACAGAACGTAACTTTACGCATACGGCGAGTGTTCATTTCGCCTGCGTTGATAATCTTAGCGCTGAGGTGCTTGGCAAGATCTGAAGCACGAGGTGCCACTAGATCTAGGTTATAAGGCACGCTGCCTAAAATACGCAGTTTGCTCTTACCTGGCAGCTGGAACATGTTTGCTGCATCAGTGCGTTGAACACTGTCGTGATCAAATACTTCTGATAGGTCAGGGCGAGCGCGGCCTTCGTCATCAACTGGAGCACCAATTTTATTGATAATCGCGCCAATAAGGCGTTTGTTTTTATTTCCGCCCCATGAGTTATGCGAGATCTCTAAACGGTTCATTAATGCTGTCGCACTTTCATTGCCTGGCGTGGCGACAAAAATCACGTCTGCATCTAACGCCTTAGCAATCGCATGGTTTACATCACTTGAGAACGGGTGATTACGCGTTTGTACCAAACCTTCAACAATTAACGTCTCTGTATCGTCAGCACACTCAGTTGCACGGGCAATAATCTGCTCCATCAATACATCTGTCTTGTCTGCACGGATCAGGTTTTCTGCATGGTCCATCTCAAACGGTTCGAGTGGGTTAACAGTCGGTGATTTGCTTAAAATAGTGGTTGAACGCTCAGGTCCACGATCGTTTGGACGCTGCTGGGCGATTGGTTTGAAAAAGCGAACTTTAACACCGTGGCGCTCTAGCGCACGAACCATACCTAAACTAATTGATGTTAACCCTACACCAGTCCCTACCGGGATGAGCATAATGTTACGAGACATAAATACCTCTTAAAAACGCAAGAACGCCACAAAAGTATGGCCTTAAAAATTGTTATTTTGAGCTGCTGGGATCTCTAGCTAGCAGCTCAGAATAAACAGGTTTGACTATTTAATTAGTGCGACAGCATCTTGGGCAATAACCCACTCTTCATTGGTTGGGATAACCATTGCTACTGGACCTTCGTCTTTAGTAATTTTACCTTGCTTACCAAAACGCGCCGCAGTGTTACGTTCTTTGTCGACTTTAAAGTTAAAGATCGCTAATGAGTTCAGCACTTTTTCACGGATAACATCAGAGTTTTCACCGATACCACCGGTAAATACGACGGCATCAAGGCGCTCTAAAGGTACTGTGTATGAAGCGATATACTTCGCTAAACGGTAGCAGAAGATCTCAAGTGCAAGCGTGGCACCTTTGTGACCTTTCTCGTAGCCTTCTTCAATACCGCGGCAATCATTGGTTAGCTCAGAAATACCCAACAGACCACTTTGCTTGTTAAGTAGGTTGTTGACTTCATCTAATGTGTAACCAAGACGATTAACTAAATGGTAAATAATTGATGGATCCATATCGCCACAGCGTGTACCCATGACTAGACCTTCAAGTGGAGTTAAGCCCATAGACGTATCAACACTCTTTCCGCCTTTTATTGCTGTAACAGATGCACCGTTACCCAGGTGAGCACAGATAAGGTTAGTATCTGCTTCATCTTTACCTAAAGCAGCTGCGGTTTCACGGCTGATGAAAAGATGGCTAGTACCGTGCATGCCATAGCGGCGAATCGCATTTTCTCGGTAAAGCTTGTACGGCAGGGCATAGATAAAGGCTTTCTCCGGCATCGTCTGATGGAAAGCTGTATCAAACACGGCCACTTGTGGCAATTCTGGGAATGATGCTTGTGCTGCACGAATACCAATTAGGTGAGCAGGATTATGCAATGGCGCTAATGTGGCACAATCTTCGATGCCTTGAACCACTGATTCATCAATGATCACTGAGTGAGTAAATTTTTCTCCGCCGTGCACAACACGGTGGCCAATGGCTTGGATCTGTTCGGCAATTTGAGGGTGTGCACCTAAGATGTTGTTTACGATGTATTCAACAGCTTCTCTGTGAGCGGTAAATGCACCTAAGCTGGCATCATGTTTAGCGCCGTTAACTTTCCACTTAATCCGTGAGTCTTCAAGACCGAAACACTCGGCTAGACCTGAAATTTGGTCATCACCAGTTAGCGCATCAATAATCGCAAACTTAAGAGATGAACTACCGCAGTTAAGCACCAATACCAGTTTGTTTGACATGTTTAAACCTTTCGCAATAAGTAATGAAATCGTTTGATTCACTGAATAATACCAATCGGTATAAGTAGTGGGTCTACTCAGAGTGTTTTTGGCGAACTAATTCAAGGCGAATAATTGCCATAAAGGTTGTTCCCTTTTGCCTTTATCCAACACCGAAGTAGGAAGCCAAAAACACTCCTTACAGGCGAGTTTTAGCGACTCTGATGCTGCGTTAATGAGCTTGAGCGTAGAATAACTATGCGCTTCACTCACTGCCTTGCCTCAAAATCGCTAAACTCTCGCTGAGCGACCAAATCTTTATACCGAATGTTATAACAATAACTTCTATGGCAACTATAGGCCGAAGTCGTAAAATGTGCCCTGTAAAAGAGCGAAAATCTGTTGCTTACCGGGCATAGAGCCTTGGGGCAAGCCGAGTGTTTGTGCTAGAGTTAGGCTTGTTATCGTTTTTTAATAGGTGCCATTCTTGAGCATTCAAGTTCTCAAAACCTTAGGTGAAGGCCGTCGTTATATGAAGACTTGGCCTATGGTTAGACAACTGAGTTTTTATTTTCCTGAGTACCGCGTTATGCGCGCGACTCAAATTGCTTTGCCTTTAATGCCGCTGCTTGCGGTATTGGCTGGTGCCAGTCAGTTGTATCTGCATGGCTGGGATTACTTACCACAAGCAATCACTATTGCATTATTCTTTATCAGCTTACCTATTCAAGGTTTGCTATGGTTAGGTTGGCGATCCGCTCATCCTTTACCGTTAACTTTGTTGGACTGGGGTAATCAGTTATCAACAAAGCTGTCTCAAATGGGTGTTAGTTGTCGACCTTTAGGCGCTAAAGCTTGCTATTACGATATGGCGCTTATATTGAAAGCGGCATTCGAACGCTTAGATGCAAGTTATTGGGAAGAGCTTTAGCACGGCAAATATCTAATAAATCGCATTAATACCCATATCGATAAAGACTTGCTTTATCTGTTCCATCGTTTCGGTAGTTGGAGGAGAGATTTGATTGAGTTCATACTCTTCACCCATCGCTTCCCACTTATGTTTACCTAATTCGTGATAGGGCAGTAACTCTACTTTTTCCACATTGGTCATTGGTTTGATAAATTCGGCCAATGCTTGTGCCGATGGAATATCATCGGTAAATCCACCTACTACAACATACCTAATCCAAGTCTTTTGGTTTCGTTTATGCAAATGTTCGGCAAATTGTAATGTACGTTGATTGCTGACTTTGGTTAAATCGATGTGTTTTTCATCGTTTATCTGTTTAATGTCAAGTAATACCAAGTCGGTGCTATCAAGTAACTCATCAATAATTGGGGTATATTTGCGGACAAAACCATTGGTGTCTAAGCAGGTATGAATACCTTCTTTTTTACAAGCTCGAAAAAGCTCTTCGACAAACTCTGGTTGTAATACCGCTTCACCACCACTGGCTGTAACACCGCCACCGCTGGCTTCTAGAAAAGGTCGATAGCTAATGATTTGGCTCATTAGCTCATCGACTTTGATCTCTTTACCGCCGTGTAGATCCCAAGTATCGCGATTATGACAGTACTGACAACGCATCAAGCAACCTTGCATGAAGGTGATAAACCTTATGCCTGGACCGTCTACGGTGCCAAAGGACTCTAATGAATGAATCCGACCTGTTACTGCCATTATTACTCCTTGTGAGGCTAGTGCAGCACTTTGCTACGCTAGCCGAATCAACACATTAAACTGACGTTATAGACCTTTAGTAAAGGTACGAGTGATAACGTCTTGTTGCTGCTCAGGTGTCAGAGAGTTAAAGCGTACCGCATAACCTGAAACTCGAATGGTTAGCTGTGGGTACTTATCTGGATTAGCCACGGCATCTTCAAGCATTTCACGGTTCATTACGTTTACGTTTAGGTGTTGACCACCTTCACGACTGTCGTTATGAGCAAAGTAACCATCCATTAATGCTGCAAGGTTAGCTTTACGGCCATCTTCATCTTTACCCAATGCATTAGGAACGATAGAGAAGGTGTAAGAGATGCCATCTTGTGCATGAGCAAAAGGTAGTTTAGCAACTGATGTTAAAGAAGCAATGGCTCCTTTTTCGTCACGACCATGCATAGGGTTTGCACCCGGTGCGAAAGGCGCGCCTGCTTGGCGTCCATCAGGTGTGTTACCTGTTTTCTTACCGTAAACCACGTTAGAGGTGATGGTTAAGATAGACTGTGTAGGAATCGCATCACGGTACATCTTCATGCTACGGATCTTAGCCATAAAGCGTTCTACAAGCTCAGTCGCTAAATCATCAACACGTGCATCGTTGTTACCAAACTTTGGATAATCACCGCTGATATCGAAATCAACAGCAATGCCATTTTCGTCACGAATAGGCTTTACAGTGCCGTATTTAATTGCAGAAAGTGAATCAGCTGCAATTGATAGACCTGCGATACCACATGCCATTGTACGACGAACATCTCTGTCGTGAAGCGCCATAAGTGCGGCTTCGTAAGAGTACTTGTCGTGCATGAAGTGGATAGCGTTTAAAGCTGATACATATTGCGTTGCTAACCAGTCCATCATGGTGTCTAAGCGACCCATAACGTCATCGAAATCTAAAACTTCATCTGTGATTGGCGCAAACTTAGGACCAATTTGAGTCTTAAGTTTTTCATCAACACCACCGTTGATGGCATAAAGCATAGTTTTAGCTAGGTTGGCACGGGCTCCGAAGAACTGCATGTGCTTACCAACAACCATTGGACTTACACAACATGCGATAGCATAATCGTCAGATTCAAAATCTGGACGCATTAAGTCATCGTTCTCGTACTGGATAGAGCTAGTATCAATAGAAACTTTAGCTGCATACTTTTTAAAGTTAAGCGGTAACTGCTCAGACCAAAGTACAGTGATGTTTGGCTCTGGGCTTGGGCCCATGTTGTACAAAGTGTGCAAGAAACGGAAGCTAGACTTAGTCACCAATGTACGGCCATCAACACCCATACCAGCGATTGACTCTGTTGCCCAGATTGGGTCGCCAGAGAATAGCTCATCATATTCTGGAGTACGTAGGAAACGAACCATACGTAACTTCATCACGAAATGGTCAACCATCTCTTGTGCTTCTTGCTCAGTCAATACGCCAGCAGCGATATCACGCTCAATAAAGATATCAAGGAAGCTTGAAGTACGGCCCAATGACATTGCTGCGCCATTTTGGCTCTTAACTGCGGCAAGGTAACCAAAGTAAGTCCACTGAATCGCTTCTTTAGCATTGGTAGCTGGCTTAGAGATGTCGAAGCCGTAGCTTGCTGCCATCTGCTTCATTTGGCCAAGTGCTTTATGCTGCTCTGCGATCTCTTCACGAAGCTGCATTGTGTAAGATAGGTTTTCGCCTGTTTCGAAGTCAGCTTGAAGTGAACCAAACTGAGCAAACTTATCTTGCATTAGGTAGTCAATACCATATAGCGCGATACGACGGTAATCACCAATGATACGACCACGGCCATATGCATCAGGCAAACCTGTCAATACACCAGATTTACGACAACGCATAATTTCAGGCGTATAAATATCGAATACACCTTGGTTATGTGTTTTACGCAATTCTGAGTAAACATACTTGATGTTAGGATCAAGTTCACGGCCATATGCGGCGCAAGAACTTTCAACCATGCGGATACCACCATTAGGCAACATTGCACGTTTAAGCGGTGCTTCTGTTTGCAGACCAACGATTGTTTCTAGGTCTTTAGTGATGTAACCGGCTTCATGAGAAGTGATTGTGGAAACTTTGTCTGTATCAAAATCGACAGGGGCGTGGGTGCGGTTTTCTTGCTTGACGCCTATCATTACTTTATCCCAAAGCTCTGTAGTCGCTTCGGTTGCATCTGCTAAGAAAGACTCATCGCCTTCATAAGGAGTGTAGTTAGCTTGGATAAAGTCACGCACATTGACTTCAGTTTTCCAATCGCCTGGCGTGAAACCTTCCCACGCGTTTGCAAACTGTTCAGTTTTTTCGGTCATCGTACTAATACCTTCTGTTTGAGATAAAGGTTATTGGCGTTAACAAGGTTTATCGTTTAACCCTAACGACCAATAGCTAATGCTTAAACGTTTCGAGGCCGCAGCCTTTGTTGAAACGTTTTCGAAGTGATTTCACTTCGCAAGAATTTGTTTGTTGATAACCACAATCGAATCAAAATTTATTGTAAGAAAGTGGTTTATCTAAATTGGTAAGACCAATTTACCGTAAGTATGTTACCATAGGCTTACTGAGCCTGCACTTTAATCCGTAGCCAATTGCCGCGTATTTGTTGAAACTGTTAACAAGATAGCATTTATTAAACAATTTAATGTTTGCATCTATGCTTGATGTCAGGTAATTGCCTTGCTGGTCTATTTTTCGCAAGGCAATTTATTGCAGATGATAAAGCGTTAAAAAGTTCGCCTTACAATCAGCGCTATGTTTTAAGTCATAGTGACTATCAAACAGATTGATAAGAATTATTATACCAATCAGTGTAAATATTTTATCGCTCAGCGAGAGTTTAGCGGCTTTGAGGTAAGGTCATTAAATGCTCCTGCATTAATGACATTCACCACATCCATGTGGTTAACAATGAATGAAGGACATAGTTATCCTACTTCTGCGTTGAATAAACTCATAAGGGAATAACCATTGTGTCATTACTCACTTTGGATTGCCTGCCTTGAATTAGCTCGCCAAAAACACTCTGAGTAGATCAACTTCTTATACTTATTGGTATTATAGATGAGAAAAAGACGAAGAGAGTGCAGGGCTCTCTTCGCCAATTCATTTAAAGTAGGGCTGGTATACCGGTTATCATGCCTACCGCTAACATCGCAGCAAGACAAATAACAAATGCAAGTCCAGGAATGACCATACGATCAGTAAACGATAATGATTTTGCTCGTTCTTTGTCGCCAATAAGACCATTATTGTCTAGAAACATGGTTAATGCCCATGCTAGTACTGGGTTTGCGACGAATGCGGCAAAGATACATATACCTGCAGATTGGCTATTTTTAGTGTCTTTTACCATCTGCATTCCGGCTTCAAGCAGCGGTAAAAATACCCCAACTAAAAGCGCAATCGACATAACAGGTCGCCACACGGTAACGTCCATTGGGTAGCCAATCACTGCCACTAAGATACACATTATTCCGAGTAAAATAGCACCTGCAGGGATTGGGCGTTTGGCGATGGCAGCAGGGATCATGTATGTACCCCAAGAAGAGGTAATGTTACCGCCACCAACTGCTGTACCGACAATCTGGCGAACCGAACAGGTTGTCATAGTATCGTCAACATCCATCAATACCTTTTCTGAACCTTTTGGATAGTTAAGCTCTTGGAAGATGCGGTGGCCCAGGAAGTCGGGTGACCACATAGCAACAGCTAAGATTGCGAAAGGTAAAGAAGCGATAAAGTGTTCAAGGTTTGGTAAGCCTAATTGCCAGCCGTATTCTGTTGAACCCCACCAGTACATAGGGTTTAAGTTAGGGATCCCAGGTTCTGTAACAAACTTCAGATCAAGCCCTGCGCCTAGTGCAAAAGCGAGCACGATAGCGGCAATGGAACACAGTGGAATTGCTAGCCAACGCTTACCAACTTTAGCAAGATAAGCATATAAGATGACGTTAGCCAGTAGGATGAAGAAAGCCACGTAACCTAAGCTGTAATCCAGTGCATGCTTGGCTTCAAGCCCTCCAGCCCAATCAAACAGCGAAGTGATTTGACTCTTAGCACCCATAAAACCGAGGAATACTAATAGTCCGCCGGCAACCCCACTACTGGTCAAATTAACGAGCCGCGATCCCCCTTTGAAGTAACTGAGAATGAGACCGAACACCCCAAGCAGAATGGCGAGCGCTAGAGGATGAGCACCTGCTAAGGCAATGGCACCAATTAAAGGGATCATTGGCCCGTGGTTGCCACCAAGGTTAGCGCGAGGATTAATGAATCCTGAACTGATAATACAAAAGAGTAGGGCGGGAATCAGCATTTCAACCCGTACCACTTGAATTGCAAACTCTGCACCTAAGTTTACATGCTCCCAACGTTCAGACAGGCCTGATGCCCATGCTGCCATCACCGCTGAATACATCACGGTAATACCAATCGTACCGGCGATAGCCGGAACTAAGTCTTCCCATTCAAAACGAAAGTCTCTACCTGGGAGGTTAAGGCCCCAGCGTTTAGGCTTCATGATTTTTAGTTCATTATCCAAATACTCTTCACGGGTATTGAACTCTGATGCGGGACGGTGAAGTGCTTTGTAGCTCTGATTTGAGCTTTCTTCTGCTTCATTCTTTACTGTTTCAGGCATAATTTCTCATTCTCCGAAAAGAATTTAAGTGATTCATCGGGATTTATAACAGTTATTTAGTTGTTCCCTGTGAATTAACAACTTTCTTATACTGATGGGTATAAGTGTAGTCGACTTCAAGTCTTTGTTAACGCTTCTGTAACGGCAAATATTCAGCATCGGTCATGCTGAAATGCAGGTTACATAGGTAATCCGTTACTCACATCAAATTGGTAAGACCAATTTACCTCAAAGATCTTAACATAGTAACCTAGGGACAACATCAAGTATCAAAGTTATTGAATATGGTGTTTGATTAAACTGAGAGCGACTTAACAACTTATACAGTGATGGCTAAATAATCTAATAATAGGCATGTAATTTGCCTTAGTGTCTAGATCAATAAAACCCTATTTTTTGTATTATTATTGACCATTAGTAAACTTACTTTGTTTGCGACAATCCTAGATCACAAGAACTGGGCATTTATCACACCAAATGAAGCGCTAGTTGTGATCTCTGTTGCCTTTTGAGTTCACAATCGTTTACATCAAACAATTACCATATTGATACAGGCATTAGCTTTATCTTTAAATCAAGCATCGATAATCTTCTACGACACGTTGATGGCTTATCAAAGTAGCCTGTCGAGTTTTGCTCACTCTGTTAGTACATAGCTACTTCCTCACCAAATACTCTTTTGCTGTAATTAAATAAATTTATTAAATATAGCTATTATTCAATAGCTTATGACTGGTTTCTTGTTCTGGTAACACCATTAACATTTTCAAATGGACTTTTTTAGGTATCAAAATAAATGATTGTATCCATCATTAATATCAAATTTTATAGTGTCATCGCTTCAGGTAATTTGTGCTTAGAACAAGAGTACGTTTTGAATAACTGGAGTATGGGATGAGTGTAGATCTAGTGACTTACTGTTACGTGACAGTAAGGGGGCAGCATGGCGGCAAATAGCCAAGCAAAACAGATGCCGATAATTAAGCAAGTAGAAAGCCCTCTATCGCAAAAGAGTGCGTTAAAGCCGAGTATGTATCAGCAAGCAGAGCGCTATGGCGCGGATAAAGTGGTAAAGGCCCATTGGCAGTCTTTCGGTTTAGCAGTATTTGCCGGCGCATTTATCGCATTAGCATTTGTGTTTTATATCACTGTAACTACTGGCAGTACTGGGCCCTGGGGGTTAATGAGACTTGCTGGAGGCTTAGCGTTTAGTCTTGGGTTAATGCTGGTAGTGATCTGTGGTGGTGAGCTATTTACCAGTACAGTGTTAAGCAGCGTCGCTTGGGCACAAAAGCAAGTTTCAACTCAGTCACTGCTTAAATGCTGGGGGCGTGTGTATGTAGGTAACTTTATTGGCGCAATGCTAATGCTGTTATTAATTGTTGTAGCCGGGATGCAGAATTTAAATGATAGTCATTGGGGACTCAATGCACTTAACATCGCC
The DNA here is from genome assembly GCF_019654975.1 of Shewanella sp. c952. GTDB lineage: Bacteria > Pseudomonadota > Gammaproteobacteria > Enterobacterales > Shewanellaceae > Shewanella. The sequence goes on along the minus strand of NZ_BPEW01000003.1, from coordinate 47,605 downwards.
CAACATAAGTTGCATCACGGTTGGTGGCAAGCTTTCGTGCTGGGAATGCTCTGTAATATGTTGGTATGCCTTGGTGTCTGGATGACGTTTTCCAGTAAAGACGCATTAACTAAAGCGATATTACTTATGTTACCCGTGGCGATGTTTGTTAGCAGTGGCTTTGAACACAGTATCGCCAACCTATTCATGGTGCCATTAGGCATAGTGCTGGCGAATATTTCAGACCCTACTTGGTTTGCTGCGCTTAATGTCACTCAAGAACAATTTAACGACCTAACAGTGACTAACTTTATTCTCAATAACTTAATACCGGTGACACTTGGCAATATTGTCGGTGGCGGTCTGTTTGTTGGCTTAGGCTACTGGTTAATTGAGAAAGCTAACCCTAGTCCATCTCTGCTTTCAATGACACAACATAATCACTCGGTCTTGGCTGAAGTCATTTCATTGTCAGATCTCGAAAAAAATAATCAAACACATTTTGTAGAACAAACCTTTGCTGAACCTTCACTGGCGCAAAGTCCTAAAAGTGCCTACCTATCTTCTGGAGTAAAAAATATGCCTAAAACAATACAAAAACTTAATGTAAGTGACCTAATGAATCCTGCTCCATTTACACTGACAGCTGACATTACTGTATACGAAGGATTGAAGCGTCTTACCGAAAGTGCCAGTCGTGGTGCGCCTGTGATTAATGAGCAGCAACAGTTGCTTGGCTTTATCTCCCAACAAGATCTCTTACGCAGCTTATGGTCAGAAGAGTTTGCCCGTGGCGTAAGCTTTAAAGTCGCTGATCTGATGCAAACCCAAGTATTGACGGTATCGCCGTCAGATGCCGTTGCCGATCTGATAGAGCTTATGGTTGTTGATAGAGAAAAATTATTTCCGGTCAATGACAGCGGAATGCTGATTGGTAACACGTTCAAAAGCTACGAAGAGCGCCTAAGAGGCGCTAATGCTAGTAAACCTAGCGTGTTCCCAGTGGTAGAAGGCGGCGTATTATGTGGTGTTATTACGCGTGAAGATATTGCACAAAAAGTTTGTGAGGTTTATAAATTCTAAGGGTATTTTAAGCTTAACAAAGGGCAAAGAGGATATGGTTCCTCTTTGCCTTATTTTCAACTTAGCGGTTTTTTTTAACAGCAACTCTATTACGGCTCAAACGTCTGGCCTCAGTAATAACACAATCTCTGAGTGGATTCTCACCTGCATCATTGCGCCATACAAATGAAAGATGGCGTTGCATGTTTAACTCTGGGGTTGATAAAACCACTAGCTCTCCATTGGCAATCTCTTTTTCCACATCTAAATAGGGTAAGCTACTTAAGTAAGGGCCATTTTTGACAAGGGCCTTAAGCAAAGAAACGTATTCATACTCTTTCCACACATGCAGTTTTTCAATGACGCCATGAATGGCACCTTCAAAAATACGTCTTGTGCCTGCTCCTTGTTCCCGAAGCACCCATTTTGCTTGTTCTAGTTGCGCTAAGCTTGCTGATTTTGATTTAGCATAAGGGTGATGTGGTGACGACACCACCACAAGGTGATCATCAAGCCACTGCTCTTGATGCAGTCGGCTATCGTCGTTGCGTCCTTCGATTATGCCAAAATCGTATTCATAATTAAGTAAGCCTTCAATCACGTTTTCAGTATTTTCTACCATCAAGTCAATGCGCAATTCGGGGAAGTCTGTATCAATTTTGCTGATGAGTTCAGGTAGCAGATGTTCAGCTGCTGTTTGGCTAGAGCAGATCCTAAATCTACCGCTTATAAGATGTTGTTCATGCAGGCCTAATTCAATTTGCTGTGCATCTTGTAGCAGACGTCTCGCTTTTGGTCGCAGCCAGTTACCCCAATGGCTTAGGGTTAAACGATTACCCTGACGAATAAACAGCGGACGCCCAAGTAAATTCTCTAATTGTCCCAACGACATACTTACTGCAGATTGCGTCATCGACAGTTTTCTTGCTGCCGCACTGACACTTTCAAGACTGGCAACAGCGTCGAAAACCATAATTTGTTTGAGAGAATACTTCATTGTACCTACTGTTTTCCTACTCGAAAAATAACTAAAGGGAAACTATCAATTTATTTGATGGTTGTTAAGTATGATTCTAGGTGGTGATCAAGTACCAAACAAGCCATGTTGGCTTTAGGTATGAATAACTTAGATTAGGTTCACTATTCTATATATAGTGTGATCCTAATGCGCTCATTGTTGCATGAGTAGGGTAACTGTTTTGATCGGCAATGGTTGCAAATTTGTTTTTATTAGCGGTAAAGCGAGCTTGTACACACGTTAGTAAGGCGAAATGGATCATCTAAATCATCTTTTAACTGACTATTTCAACTGAAAATAGCTTTTCAATTGTATAGTTTTAGGCCTTTCAATCAAAACGATATGGACGTTAGTCTATTTTTTTACCGGTAGCCAACTAACCACTCATAGATAAAGCACTGACATTGGTTTATATTTGCAGCCAAATAACAACAATACGGCCATCAAATGACCCCCAGTTCCCCTACGCAGCAACAACCTTTAACTACCGAGCCAACCGTCGCCAATAACAACCGTTCTCAAATTGTTAATAAAGCATGGCAGATGCCAGATACTTTGGTGATCATTTTCTTTGTGGCACTGCTTGCCGCTGTGATGACCTATTTTATTCCTGTTGGTTCATTTGAGACACAACAAGTGAGCTACGTGATTGACGGTGTTGAAAAGAGCCGCAGCGTGGTCGACCCCAACTCTTTTGCTTACCAATTAAATGATAGTGGTGAGCCAATGCTGCAGCCGGTCAGTTTATTTGCTGGCGGTGGAGGCACAGGTTTCTTTAACTTTGCTTTTGAAGGGCTTGTATCTGGATCAAAGTGGGGCAGTGCTATTGGGGTGATCATGTTCATGCTTGTTATTGGTGGCGCCTTTGGCATTGTTATGGCGACAGGAACCATTGATAACGGCATTTTAAAACTTATCGATAAAACCCAAGGCAATGAAACACTTTTCATTCCGGTTATCTTTACCTTGTTTTCACTAGGTGGGGCTGTATTTGGGATGGGTGAGGAGGCGATAGCCTTTGCGATTATTATCTGTCCGCTAATGATAAGACTTGGTTACGACGGTATTACCACTGTGATGGTGACCTATGTTGCAACTCAAATAGGTTTTGCTAGTTCATGGATGAACCCATTTAGTGTGGCGATAGCCCAAGGCATAGCGGATGTACCTGTGTTGTCAGGTTCAAGCGTGCGAGTAGCAATGTGGTTAGGCTTTACCCTAATGGGCCTTATATTCACTATGCGCTATGCCGCGAAGATAAAAGCTAAACCAGAGCTCTCATACAGCCATCAAAGCGATCAATATTTTCGTGATAATGCCAGTGATGCGAAACTCGATAGCCGCTTTAACATTGGCGACATTCTAGTGTTATTAACTATTGTTGCAACTGTGGCCTGGATTATTTGGGGCGTGGTGGTTAATGCGTGGTTTATCCCTGAAATAGCTAGCCAGTTTTTTGCAATGGGCATCGTTGTTGGCATCATAGGGGTTGTTTTTAAGCTTAATAACCTGACGGTTAATAAAGTCGCCACTAGCTTCAAGCAAGGGGCATCTACAATGCTTGAACCGGCAGTTTTAGTCGGCTGTGCGTCGGGCATACTATTATTACTCGGAGGCAGTAATGCTGCTAACCCAAGTGTACTCAATACCATACTCAGTAGTTCGGGTGAGTTTATTGGCCAGCTGCCAAGTGTGATGTCAGCTTGGTTTATGTTTGTATTCCAGGCCGTGTTTAACTTCTTTGTGACCTCTGGTTCTGGTCAAGCTGCACTGACAATGCCGTTGATGGCACCGCTTGCTGATATTGTTGGAGTCACTAGACAAGTTGCGGTGCTGGCGTTTCAATTAGGGGATGGTTTCACAAATGTATTAGTGCCTACGTCAGCTTCATTGATGGCCACGCTAGGAGTTTGCCGAGTTGATTGGGGCCAGTGGCTTAAGTTTATCTGGCGCTTTATGTTGGGGCTCTTTTTTGTCTCTAGCGTCATTGTTATTACTGCCCACTATATGGGGTTTAGCTAACAATTTACTCTGTCATCGTGTCAATTGAAGCAATAAAAAATGGCATCCTAGGATGCCATTTTTTTATGCTTGATTAAGCGCAATTTGGTGCGCTTAGTTCAACCATGTTTAGAACTTAACTTCACCTTCAATGAACCACTCTTGTCCACGAGCGTTGTATACGCTACGTGGGTAATGAGGCCATGAAGTGTTTGTTGGGTCAAAGTTAGGACCCGCATCAAACATGTTGATTAGACCTGTAGATACTTTGATGTTGTCAGTAAAGTTGTAACCTGCAGTTAGGTTCCACTTAGTTAGTGATGCTACTTCGTAATCACTTTCTTCGCCTTCACCGCCTTCAGCAAATGACTTGTAAGCAGTACCGTGCATGCGTGCAGTGTGGTATGCACCAAGTGTTGCTTCAAAGTCTTCTAGGAAGTAACCAAGTACAAGGTTAGCTCTGTACTGTGGTAATCCACCGTTGTAGATATCATCATCAATTTCAGCTGTTGGGTCTAATTGACCTTCTGACATTAAGATGTAAGTACCATTAAAGTTTAGTTTAAACTCACCAATGGCATCTAGATCCCAACCGTAACCAGCTGTAACATCTAGACCACGAACTTGCTGGTATGCAAGGTTTTGAGCTACAGAGTTAACGTGGGTGATAGTACCGTCTGCATCACGAGTGATCATATCTTCATACAGATCATATTCACGTGCTGCTTTTGAAGCGCTGATGTCACTAACCATGTCATCAAGCTTCCACTCCCAGAGGTCTACAGAAGCGTTTAGTGAATCACCGCCCCATACTGCACCAATGTTAGCTGTGTAACCGGTTTCAGCTTCAAGATCTTTGTTAGCACCCGTTGTGATATCAATGTGTAGCTCGTTACACACTTCATTGATTGTTGGATTTGAGTTTGTCTCACCAGGTGTTCCACCCATCGCTGCACACTGTTTAAAATCAATAACCTGTGTAAAGCCTTGTGTCGGATCACCATATACACGGTGCATATCTGGTGCACGGAATACGCTGCTGATAGAACCACGAACGAGAAGCTCATCCAATGGACGGTATTCAACAGTTAACTGAGGTGATAGGTTACCGCCAACATCACTATATTCATCGTAACGTAAAGCGACATCAATGGTTAGTTGATCAAGAACTGGCATGCTTAGTTCAGCATACGTCGCCCAAAAATCGCGTTCGCCATTTCCTGAAGAGCCACCGGTCGTTAAGATATTACCTTTCTTAGATTCAGAATCTGAATCTGTTTGGTAATCTTGCTCTGTGTACTCAGCACCAAACGCGAACATTGCGTCACCAGCAGGTAACTCAAATGCTAAACCTGTGATGTTAGCCTGAACGTTTTTCTGTGTAGATTGTGCTTGCTCAAAAGGTGTGTAAGAAGCATCTTCTACATCTGCAGTCGACATATTCTTAAGTAAAGAATTACCATTTTCGCCAGCTGTGATGTAGTCAAACATACCGGCGATAGTCGCATAACCACCACGGAAAACATCAACATTTGTACGGCCGTAGTTTACTGACGCGTCCCAGTTATACTCATCAGCAATAACGCCTTCAAGGCCAGCGGTGAAGAAGTAGTTACGGGTATTGGTCTCACCAGTACGGTTACCAAATTCATGTAAACGACGTATGTATACATAATCACCATCAGTTGCTTTAGCGAAATCACCGCCTAGTGCTGTCGATTTGTCATTGAATGTTTTGCTTAGTCCACCTGCGCCTGAAACGGTTACGTCATTGCCAGCCACTTTGATGCCGTAGTCATTGATCGCCATAGGCTCAATGTTCGTGGTAGATTTTGCTTGAGCAAAGTCTAAACGGCCTAAGAAAGTGATATCGTCAGCTAGTTCATAGTTGAAGTTGGTTGTGCTGATAAAGCGGTAGCTTTCTGGCTCAAGATCGCGTTGCTTCGAACGGTCATAACCACATCGCGGAACGCTTACAGTGTCATCCCAGAAGAAACCACCGGCAGTACATTCTGCAGCTGTTAGTGCTTTAGCACCGCTAGCGCCTTCACTAGTACCTGCAATACGTGCACCGTAAGAGCTGTAACTTGAGAATTCACTGTGAGGAACTTTATCTGTATTTAAGCCAAAGTTTTCACGATCTGTCGCGCGAAGTACTTCGTTGTTTGTATATTCGATAAACGTTGAAACGTTACCTTTATCTGAAGATGAACCGATAGAGAAAGCGATTCTATCATTCATGCCACCGCCATTGGTGGTATCACCGTGGCGATACTTAAGTGCAGCACCGTCGAAGTCTTTCTTCAAAATGATGTTAATAACACCACCAATTGCATCAGCGCCGTAAATGGCTGAGCCACCTGATTGTAGAACTTCGATTCGAGCAACTGCTTCCATTGGAAGGTTAGCGGTATCAACGAAGTTATCTGTGCCGCCAGCAGGTTTTGGATACTGGTTTAGACGTTTACCATCAATAAGCGTCAATGTACGGTTAGCACCAGCATTACGTAAGCTGATAGATGAAGCAGCAGGAGTAAAACCATGAACTGATTGTGTTGTCATCGCACCAGTTGTAGATGTTAGGCTTTGAAGTGCATCTTGAATATTGGTAAAGCCTTGCTTTGCCATGTCATCGGCACTTAGCACTGTTACAGGCGTTGCCGTTTCCATATCAGTTCGTTTAATACGAGAACCGGTAACTTGAATTCGCTCAACTTTATCTGCACTTTCTGCATCAGCCGCAAGAACTACTGGCGAGCTAAGTGCTGCTGTTGCTGCACCACCCACTAACGCAAAGCGTACTGCTTTGGCCAATCTTGAATTAACTTGCATTGTATTACTCCCTGGAAACTTATATTAATTATATGTTTTATTTTAATTAGAACCACCTTCTTAAGGTAACTTAAATGTAAACAAGAAGATGAATCCCATCCGAATAGAACCATAATTAAATAACTGTGGCAACAATCTAGTTACAGCTGTGATGAGGTTATAAGATTAATTGTGGAGTATTTTTTTACTGATTTTGATTAACAATTTATTATCCATATCGCAACAAGTTGTGGTGTTGTTGAATTGTTGTTTGTTTTTTGGTTGTTAATTAATCTCGATTCAACCTCGGTGTTGATAGTTGGTTGCTTTTTTGTTGTGGCTTTGCTTTTGAGAGGTTTTGTTTATTAACAATGTCGATACAGTTTATGTAGATAAAAAGTATTAATCTCGAATAGATATATTTCAATTTGTGACGCCGGTCACGTTACTGGTGTGGCTGGAAATGGCTTATTGTTGCGGGCATGTAAGTTTTTGAGGCGAGGAGAGAGCAGTTTGGCTTGCTGTATTATACTTTATTCTATCGATTGAGAGTCACTCATTATAATAAGTTAACCTTATTGCGGCATATTAAATGCCGTTTTGTAATGACGCAAATATCTTACTGCTACATAGGTCACGATGATGGTTGCAATCACTAGTTCAAATTTTGCGGTTATTAACAAGCTCACCGATAAGATGCTTTCTCCATATGTACTTACTATCCAAGTGACAGTTTTAAATAATGCGGTTGCACCGATAACCATTGGAAAAGTAAATGCAGCATAACCTGGACTAAACGGCAGTTTTAATAAGTTAAAAAAGGCTAGATAAATAATACTGGTCATTAATAGCGCGACGGTTAATAAAACAGCGACAATAACTAAAGAAGGTTGACTTGATATTGTTAGGTAACCGGCTAATGATAGGCTTGCTGGTGCGGCCAAAATTGCAATTGTTGGTTTTGCTGCATCGGCTATCGGTTCGCAGAATATCAATCTGTAAAGCATAATAGGAAGCATCACTAAGTAACTCAACATACCGAAGTTAACAATAGCGTTGGCAATCCAGTGGTTTTGTACCTGTAATAACTCTCCATGTGGAAAAGAGACTGCTGCTACAATCATGCCGATAGGGGGAACAAACCAGCTCGGTACCATGTGGCTTAGCTTGAAATCGATTGCTCTATTATAGATAAACATAAATAGAAAGATGATATGGATGCTAATCGCCGTTAACCATAATGTTAAAGCAGCGCCTTGGCTAAATTCTCCAATAGCGGCTGAAACCACCATTAACCCCATGGCAAAGGTTGGGATAACACTGCCAATAACCGGGTGAGACAGTTCTTCAATAAGCACTTTAGGGTGCAAAACGAATTTAGCAACCAGCATGGTTAGCAGTACTGATGCAATTAGAGCACCAGCTAACTGTGCATTACCGCCAAGCTCAGGAGACATGCTCTCCCAAGCCCAACCTAGGCTGGCTATTGCTAGTGCCAAACCAGCCATTGGACTCGGTAAGCGTGATACTCTGTGTGTTAGTTTGTTATTTGTTACAGTCATTGTGTTCTCCAAAATCTTATCTCTATGGATGTATTTTAGAATCACCTGCAATTAAATTAAATTGAGTTATAGTTAACCTTGGGTTAAGTATAACTTAATTGGTTGGTGTGGATTTAAATCAAGGCTTCAGTTTGCAACGCAGTAACGTGTGCCCAAGTCCAATATTGTCGATATCTTCATCAACAAAGAGTCCCGCTTGGCTAATTAGGCTCAGTAAGGTTTTACTGTGGTACATGCGACTATTGCCATTGGCAATAGCGGTGAAATAGATTGAAGTGGCATTGACACAAAAAGCGCCTGCTTCAAATGGCTGACGATCCCAAAAGGTTTCTAGGATGCATAGCTCACTGTCTTTCTCCATGACTGAAACGGCACGTTTTAGAATGCTGAGAATTTCTGTCTCAGAAAAGCAATCTAAAAATTGGCTCATCCAGTAAAGGTTACCAGCTTCACAAAATGGTTTGCTTTCATCGAGTAAGTCTGTTGCAAATGCGTTTATTCTGTCAGCTACCCCATTGTCAGCAGCGTTCTGCATCGCGACTTCTAGCTGCCCAGGAAGATCCATGATGGTGACAGCGACTTGGCTATCAAATTTGGTACAGGCTAATGCCCATTTACCCGTGTTTCCGCCAACATCGACAATATGCTTTGGCTGAGCTTTGAAAATGAGCGGTAACAAAGTCTCGAATGCATGATCTGAATAATAGTGATCAAACTCAAACCAGCTCTTTTTAATATCGTCGGGCAATTGACTCAAGCCGGGATAGATTGTTTGCCAGTCACCCAGTGAGGCGAGCCCTTTTGGTTTACCTTCGAGTAAAGAGGCTTCCAATTCAAATAATCCTTGATAACAGACATCATGGGTAAAATTTAAATTGGTTTGAGCCATATCATCATGCAATAAAAAGTGCCCGACCTTATCGAGCACGTATGCTTCTTCATTTAGGTATAACAAGCCCATACTCAGTCCCATATCGACCAATACTCCAAGGGCGTACTCTGACAGTACTGACTGCTTGGCTAAATCACTTATGCTGCAACCTTTTGAGCCGCAATCGGAGATCAACTGTAAAACATTAAACTTCAACAAACAGCGTGCGACTTGAAAACTTATTGGCGCGAAGGCAATTTTTTGCGCTTCAAACTTGGCATCAAATGCGCTGATTGATAGAGGAGAGCGATAGAAAGACATAAATTAGACCGATGTAGCTGTTACCGAATTAGGGGAGGCGTATCTTACATGTTACAGTCTGAATATAGTTTGAACTGGATCTTGCTTCGAGTTGTTTTAGATAAGATTAGTTTCCAGTTGTTGTTCATGGCGAGTTCAAGCCAGATTGAATATTCGTGTAAAGGAAGTGCCATGCTCGTACCACTGACCTATGTTGGTCGACAATCAAGCCGAAGTGATGGGCAAGCAAGACGCAAAGCGATTCTAGAGGCGACATTGCGCTTAATCGTTAAAGAGGGGATCCGTGGCGTGCGCCATAGGGCTGTTGCAGCTGAGGCAGATGTACCATTAGCTTCAACTACTTATTACTTTAATGATATTAAAGATCTTATTAGTGATGCATTAACCTTTTTTGCGGAAAAAACGTTGTGGATGAATAAAGCGTTAGAGGAACAAAGCTATACCTTGCTCAATAGTATGGCCGAAGTAAGCCAGAGCCTAACTAAATCTGAGCTGCAAACGTTAGTGGTTGAGCAGTTATCTGACTTTATCTGTGATCATATAGAAGCACAGTTAACTCAACCTGATGATCGTATCCTAGAGCATGCTTTTCACGAAGAAGCACTGCGGAATCCCGAGCTTGCTAAAGCCATTATCTTGCTCGAAGAGACATTACTGCAGAGCATTAAATCATTTTTTAGTGCATTTGGTTCAAAAACAGCAAGTGAAGATGCCCACCAAATCTTGGCAATTATTCGACTGTTGGAATACCAGTTTTTACTGCGTGGTAAGGTGAATAAGATTGAGCTCAATAACATTGTGCACACCACTGTGAGCCACATTATTCAGGCAATAAAAAACCCAAGCTAAAGCTTGGGTTTTGTTGTATCTACTTACGGTTTATTGTACGTTTTCAGCGTCGCTAAACTCACCCTGGAACAATACTGAAGATAAGTAACGTTCAGCGGCAGAAGGTAATACAACAACAATATTCTTACCTTCAAACTCAGGTAGTGCTGCAATACGGTTTGCTGCTACTACAGCTGCACCTGATGAGATCCCTACTAGAATACCTTCTTCTTGCATGAGTCGATGCGCCATTTCGATAGAGTCTTCATTCGATACGGCTTCAACACGGTCTATCAGTTCAAGATCTAGGTTGCCCGGAATAAATCCAGCGCCAATACCTTGAATTTTGTGTGGTCCAGGTTGAACTGTTTGACCTGCAAGTGTTTGTGCAATCACAGGCGAATCAACTGGCTCAACAGCTACAGAAGTAATCGCTTTACCTTGAGTATTTTTGATGTAACGGCTCACACCAGTGATTGTTCCGCCTGTGCCAACACCAGCAACAATGACATCAACTTCGCCGTCAGTATCATTCCAGATCTCAGGTCCAGTAGTTTTTTCGTGGATCTCTGGGTTTGCTGGGTTATTAAACTGCTGCAATAACACGTATTTTTCAGGTGCTGATTGACGGATCTCTTCCGCTTTATCAATGGCACCTTTCATGCCTTTTGCGCCTTCAGTTAACACTAAGTTTGCACCTAATGCTTTAAGCAGCTTTCTACGCTCTAAACTCATGGTATTAGGCATAGTTAACGTTAACTTATAGCCTCTTGCAGCCGCTACATAAGCAAGTGCAATTCCTGTGTTACCTGAAGTTGGCTCGATAAGCTCTTTATCTTGAGTTAGAACGCCTTTTTTCTCAGCGTCCCAGATCATATTCGCGCCAATACGACACTTAATACTGAAACTTGGGTTACGTGCTTCAATCTTGGCAAGAACATTACCTTTGCTAACACGATTTAAACGGACAAGTGGCGTATTACCAATTGTTTGTGAATTGTCTTCAAAAATTTTGCTCATGGGCTGCTTGCTCCTTAAAATGCACAGGTAAAGCATAATCCTCTTTCGCTGCTTTAGAAGTGATTGTTTGTTCTTCTTTATTCCTTTTAGTTATTAAAGCAATCGCTATTATACGTAATGAGTGGAATTACTATAAGTTTCAGTTGTTAAGCTTAAGTTAATAGGGTGGTAATATGGTGCATTGACCAATGCAATGCACTCACTATGACTGGATTAAACCAATGAGAAAACAGCAGACTGAATCAACGCTTGATCCTAAGTCGTTAGTCACCCCTTATGCATTTGAGATTGCCCCCAATGTTTTATATCAACCTTTAGCGAGTCCATTGAAACGCGCCTTAGCAATAACCGTTGATGGTTTGCTGGTCGCGGCCCTTGCTGAAAATGCGGGTTGGATATTTGTATTAATGGTCGCAATTACCGTTGTTGTTCATAAAAGAAGCAAGGCTTTGGGGAGCATTGTTAAGTGGGCGTTATATGCTTTCATGCTGGCAGGTATGGTGTATGCGTTACTTGGTGACGGTTGGAACAATCGAAATGATATTTTAGACTCTAACCAAGTTGGAACTCATATAAATGCTGATAGTGCTGAGCCTGAAACATTGCAAACAGTCGCTGAATTAGCAAATTACCTTCCTGAAGTCATATCCACATCGAGTTGCCAAAATTACTTATGTGCTCAAAAGCGTTTAAATTCATTAAAAGATGCGCTAAACCACTCAAGCCTCTCGAACGCAGAACAAGCACGTATTATAGAACAACTGATTAATGAGCTACCGCTTACCGCTAAACAAAAAGAGAGCTTAAAGTTAAAGTTTGTACCCACTGAGAATATACAAGCGCAATCCTCTGTCATTGATGCAAGTATTGAACAGCCAGTCGAAGAAGAGAGCATTGTTGTTAGTAATGAAGAGAGTGATGCTTCAACCACTAACAAAGTCGACTGGGAAGCGTTGGAAGATGATTCTCATTTTGAAAAAGAGCAAAACCCAAAATCGAGCCCGTTAGCTTGGTTGATAGGCTTTTTAAACGATATGGGCTTAGGTTTTGGTTGGGCTGCTTTCTATTTTACGGTGTTTACCGCTTGGTTTGATGGGCAAACATTGGGTAAAAAACTACTTGGAATTAGTGTTATCCAGCTGGATGGTTCCAAGATCACCTTATGGGCCGCTTTTGGTCGTTATGGCGGCTACGCTGCAGGCTTTACCACAGGTTTACTCGGTTTCATGCAAATATTCTGGGATGCGAATCGGCAAGCAATACAAGATAAAATATCAGCAACTGTTGTTATTGACCTTAGAAAACCTGAAATTGAAGCGCCTAAGCTACAATTAAACATGAATGCGCTTAATGCATCGATTGATGCAAAAATTGAAGAGAAGTAGCATAATTGATACCGTTTTCTGTAGGTAAGGGTTAAGCTGCTGACGAATTTAGTAAAATTGCAGCAATAAAGCAGATGAAGTTCTCACTTAGCGTAGGCAATTAATAATTAAAGAGTCTTTCAAAAAGGCCGATTAACTAATGCGCTAAAGGAGTTTGGGTTTATAGGAGAGTTAAGTTGCGGATCTTAGTTGTAGAAGATAGCCAAGTTGTATCAAGGGTAATGCGTCATTTATTAACCCAAGAGTTAAATTGTGAAGTTGATGTCGCGCCTGATCTGGCCAGTGCCAAGAACCTGTTAGCTGAAAATGATTATTTTGTGGCCATTACCGATTTAAATCTTCCGGATGCGCAAGAGGGCGAAATTGTAAAATTAGTACTGGCAAAACAGATCCCTTGTATCGTACTTACCGGAAGTTGGGATCCCCAAGAACGATCACGTCTGCTGCAATTAGGTATTGTTGATTATGTACTTAAAGAAAACCGCTTTAGCTATGAATATACCGCTAAGTTAGTTAGGCGTTTGCAACGCAATCAAAGCGTGAAGGTATTAGTTGCCGATGACTCCATGGTGAGCCGAAAGTTTATTCGTAGCCTTTTAGAGCAGCATTTGTTTCAAGTGATAGAAGCTGATGACGGTATAGCAGCACTCGCTACCCTTAAAGAAAACCCAGATATTAAGCTGCTTATTACTGATTATAATATGCCGCGACTAGATGGCTTTGGTTTAATTATAAAAGTCAGAGAGCAGTTCAGCAGAGAAGAGTTGGCAATTATCGGGTTGTCCAGTGATAGCGACGAAAGCCTCTCTGCACGATTCATTAAAAATGGTGCTAATGACTTTCTGCAGAAACCTTTCGTGCACGAAGAGTTTCATTGTCGAGTACTTAACACGCTAGATGCACTCGATATGATGGCTAAACTGTGGGAGCAAGCCAACCTCGATTACTTAACCAATGTATTTAATCGGCGTTACTTTTTTAATCTCTATGAGGAGAAACTGCCTACTATTACCCGTAATCAAGGTACGCTTTCACTCGGTTTAATGGACATCGATTTCTTCAAAAAGGTCAATGATGGTTATGGTCATGATGTGGGAGATGAGGTGTTGGTTGAATTTGCCAAACGTCTTGAACACTCATTTTCACAACATTTTACAGTGGCTCGATTTGGTGGTGAAGAATTCGTTGTAGGTTTCAAAGGTTTAAGTGTTGAAAAGTCATTTGCACTATTAGATAGGTTTAGAATGCAGATGGAAAGTACACCGGTAATGACAACGAAAGGCGAGTTAACCATAACCGTTAGTATCGGTGTTGCTAATTTCAATCACGATGAAAACGTAGATGAGATGTTGCAACGAGCTGATGTTGCTCTGTACGAAGCTAAAGAGGGTGGGCGCAACTTAGTGTGCATTGCTTAAAACGGTTTCTTATTGATAATAAAAAGGCTTAACCATTAGTGGTTAAGCCTTTTTGTTTATAAAATCCAAGCGTAACTCATTTTCATAAAGTAGGTTTCTTCGGTTTTCATTAGCGAGTCGATGGAATCATTAGACTTCAATCCATCTGAATAACCTAGATAGAACACACTTTGAGGATTAAGCTTATACCCGTAAAGGATCTCATTGCCTAAATTCTGCTGCTCTTTATTCGGTGAACCATATTGGTAAAGGCTTGGATCTCTTTCAATATGGGTGTAGACGCTGGAGACTCGGATAAAGTTATGAATGTCGATATACCAACTCAATCTTACATCGCTTAAGTTTGCGGTAAATAGACGGCCGTCATCGACATCCATAGTACGGTAAACGTGCGATACATTAAGCTTCACTGAATCGGTAACATTCCAGCGAACACCAGGATTGAGTAGAAACTTAGTACCCAATTGATCGTTGGCAAAGTCGATGCTATCGCCGTAGTTGACATCCAGTTCGACAAATAGGGTACGGGTTGGCTTCATATTGGCATAAAACCAGCCCATGGTTTCGTCAAACATCTGAGTATTATTTTCAATTGCTAAGCTTGCACTATCGTGACGCCTTCCTACACGTTGACGATTCACAACGCCAAATGCGGTGTAACTTTGTAGTAGGCCGTCAAAAGCAAGCTTAGCTTCAGCTTCCTGTTCTAATTTTTCACCGGCCTGGTTATGACTAATATCCCAGTCGCCGCTCAATCTGATCTTGCTAAAACCACTGTTTTCAGGGTACCAAGTGTAACCACCGCCTGCGACAAATTTGCTAAAATCGACTTTTTCAATAAAGCCTAAATCGGCTCTAAAATCCTCGCCTACAGACTGATATTGCGCTATAGCATCCCAGTTTCTGGTTTCATGTTCATATTTTGCCAAATACATGTTGCCACGAATTGCATCAGTGCTATTGGTGCGTAATACACGCTCATTGACGCCGCAATCATTTAAATCACAGTTGATATCCGGAAGGCAATCATCATTGCTGCATAGTGTTTGCGAGAAACCTAAAGGGTATTGGGTATCCGATACTACGTATTGGCCAATAAAGGTATCTTGCTCGGTAGGCTGATATTTAACATCTACGCTAGTAACATAGTTATGATAATCGTCGCTGGTTTTAGCGGTGACTAGCGCGCCCATAGACAACTCTTTACCTATGTCGTAACGATAACGACCTGCAAAGTTCTGACTTTTCTCATCGATACTGGCGATATCAGAGCTTAAATTCCCAGGTACTAAAAAGTTAGTATGAGTGTCGTTTGTCGCCAGTGTGGCAAATGTGTGGTCACCCACTTTACTGGTTAGCTTAATACCATAGTCTGGCGAAACGATATTACGGGTATGCAATAAGTTTAACTGGGTATCAAAATAGTCCTTATTATCGAGAAAAAAGGCTCTTTTTTCTGGATAAAACAGTGCGAAGGTATTATTAATATCGAGTTGGCCTGCGTCGGCTTCTACCTGCGAAAAATCCGGGTTTATGGTTGCACTCAATAATGTACTAGGAGTGATCCCCCAGCGGATATCCAAACTTGGCTCGACGTTGTTTTCGCTTTCCCAGTCACTATTAAGCTCGAGAGGACGTTGGCTGTTACGATTAAAAACCACTGATGGCGTGATCTGTAGGTCATTACCTTGCTCAAGGCTAGACATGCCACTCATCACCCCAAATTGACACAGTTGGCAGCTATTATTTCTGTCTATCTGGTGACTAGATAGTCTGTGCTGTTCATTTCGTGGATAAAACCTAACCAGTTCAACGCCCCATTTTTGCTCGGTGCTGTTATCAAAATTAAGCACTCTGTAAGGTAACTCTATTTCTACCTGATAACCCGTTTCTGTGCGCTGAGCTGCAGTGTACCAAATGCCGTCCCAAGCATCGCTTTCGCTGCCGGTCAGTTCATTTTCGATAGAGTCCATTTGCACGCCGTAAGCATTGACAAAGAATTGATAGGCGAGTCTGGCATCATTAAAAGTATCGAGTTTAATACCGACTAAATCATCACCCCAAACACTGTCTCGATCGCTCAAGTTTGCTCTGATCTGCGATGGCGTTGGATCATAAGCAGTAAATGCCAAGAAGAGACTCGTGTCAGTAGAGTAAAGCTTTACTTCAGTTGTTACTGGCGCAGTGATGTTTTCACCGGGACTCGTTTCAATCGTTATTTCGGTAGTGGCGGCATTCTCCCATTGTGGTTCATCAAAGTGACCATCTACTGTGATGCTGCCTGAAAGTGTTGGTATTTCGATATTGAATTGATTTTCCTGCCCTGCGTTAGCGAGTAAAGAATGACAAGAGGCGAATAAGATAAGGGTTCTAGCAAATAGAGTTGCTTTATTCATTTGTTATTATTATTGAAAGCTAATCTTTAGGTGAGGGGATTGTAATGGAATTACGTATAAAAAAGGTAGGCTATTTGTTACAAATATTTTCAGTGTGATAACAACTGGCCGGAAGTTGTGTAGAAGTCGCTGGGCCATATTATTAATGGCTCAGCGTAATAACCAAGTGTGCTGGCAAAAAGCCTTCTGCGATGGGCTGCTTTTGAAATGAAAGCAAAGACTTTTCTCAGTGTTATTGATTTTACCAAGGGAATGACCATTAGTGGCTATCAATACCGTGATTAAAGTCCATTAAGCACCCACGGAATCCTGCATCTACAGATAGAACGGGTATATTAATCTGGTGCGATGATGTTGTCTTTGTATGCTTCTCGGTATTTATCAACCCACATAGATGTGGCGCCACATATGGCGACAGGCATCACGACAAAGTTGAGGATTGGGATCATTGAAAACAGTGTAACGGCCGCGCCAAAACTAAAGCTACTGCCGCGAGTTTGGTTAAGCGCAAATTTCATGTCTGCAAAGGGGACTTTATGGTTATCAAAAGGGTAATCACAGTATTGAATTGCCATCATCCAAGCACTAAAAAGAAACCATAAAATAGGCGCCGCAGTTTGACCGACAAACGGTAGTAAAAATAGCAATAAGAAAACAATGGCACGAGGTAGATAGTATTTTAGCTTTATCCACTCACGGCCTAATATGCGCGGCAAATCTTTGATTAAATCGATACCGCCACCAGTATTGAGCGGTTTGCCCGTTAACAGTTGTTCGACTTTTTCAGCCAGTAATCCGTTAAAGGGCGCAGCGAGCCAATTCATCACTGAACTAAAGATGAATGATAACACCACCAACAAGGTTAATACCGCAAGTGGCCAAAGCAGAAAGTTCAACCAACTTAAGTATTCTGGAAGCTGACCTGAAAGCCAGGCGAAAACCTGCTCTAACTGACCAATGGCAAAATAGATCAAGCCACCAAAGAGCAATAAATTAATTGTCAGTGGAATAAATACAAAACGTCTAAGGCCGGGGCGTTTGATCAAGCTAAACCCTTCTAAGAAGTAATTTACGCCGCTTTTCTTTGTTACTTGATTGGTTTTATTCATAGAAATTTTAGATCATTAAAGATACGCATTGTCACGATTGTGAGTCAGTGGGCATTTAACCGCAAGTGAAAAGGCGTTAATCGCCAATAAAAAGCGTTACAAAATGCTGTTAGCTTTGGTAAAGTTACCATAATTATATGCACATCAAACATAGACGCTAAGAGTCAGCAGATAACTTAGTGTAGAAGTGACCAAAACGGCATCATGAGACTTAAACAGATAAAACTTGCCGGATTCAAGTCATTCGTCGATCCAACCAAAATTCCCTTACCTAATCCTTTAAGCGCCATTATTGGTCCGAACGGCTGTGGTAAATCAAATGTCATTGACGCTGTGCGTTGGGTGTTGGGCGAAAGCTCGGCTAAACACCTGCGTGGCGATTCTATGGCAGACGTTATATTTAATGGCTCTACAGCCAGAAGACCCGTATCAGTAGCGGGGGTGGAACTGCTATTTGACAACCAAGATAATCGATTAGCAGGTCAGTACGCCAGCTACCAAGAGATAGCGGTTAAGCGACAAGTAAGCCGTGATGGCGACTCAAGCTATTTTCTGAATAATCAAAAGTGTCGCCGTAAAGATATTACTGATCTATTTATGGGCACTGGGCTCGGACCGCGAAGCTACGCGATTATTGAGCAGGGCACCATTTCTCGACTTATCGAGTCAAAACCGCAAGAATTAAGGGTATTCATTGAAGAAGCGGCCGGGATCTCTCGCTATAAAGAGCGCAGGCGTGAAACTGAGAATCGTATTAGGCACACTCGCGAAAACTTATCTCGACTTGGAGATATTCGCTCAGAGCTGCATAAGCAACTGGAAAGACTTGCTGAGCAGGCGCAAACGGCAAAACAGTATCGCGAGCTTAAGCAGTCTGAACGTCAATGTGAGTCTGAGCTGGTGGTGTCTCGTTATCACGAGCTTAATCAGCAAACCGATACATTAACCGTTCAGATCGGTAAGCTAGAGGTGCAGCAAGCCAGCTTACTCGCTGAAAAGCAGACACTTGAACTTAGTCTGACGGAACTGAATTTAAAGTTGAGTGAGCTTGATAGTCAAGAGCATCAGCAAGTCGAAGCTTTTTACCTCACCAAAACCCATATCGCTAAGCTTGAACAATCACTGAAACACCGTGAGCAACAAGATGACAGTTTGAATCAACGACTGGGCGAAATTAGTGCTCAAATAACGCTGCACCAAACGGCGTTAAAAACGGCTAATACAAACCAAGAAAAGCTGGTAAAGCAGCAACAAGAGTTAGCGCCAGAGATAAAGGCGTGGCAGAAACAGGCACACAACCAGTCAGCGGAATTAGCCCTAATCAACCAGCGTCACATTGCCTCAACCGAACAGTTTCAGCTACATAGTGGTGACGAAGCCAAAGCACATTTAGCGGTAGAGATGAATCGTACTCAGCTAAATCATTGTACAAAAGAGCTAGCCCATAAACAAAAATCGGTAGCAAAGCTGACCCAAAGAGCACTGGAGCATAATGAACAGCTCGATCAACTCAAGAGCAGTTCCTTAGCTAACCAATGTGATACGTTATCTATCGAGACTGAGCAAGCGCAAGAGGTATATGACGAGCTGAGCTTTAATATTGAAACGCGTCAACAATCTTGTGATGAACTGAAAACAGAGCTTGAGTCTGTAAAAGTAAAACTGGCTGATGAAAAAGGCCGTTTGTCTGTTGTTACTCAATTACTGCCTGATGAAGGTGATGAAGGTGATGAAGCAGGCACGCTGCTATGGCAAGTTATCGAGGTGACTCCTGGTTGGGAAAGCGCGGTTGACTTGTTACTTGCTAATGTTCTTAATTCTCCGGTATTTGAAGAACGACCTCCTGAATTAAGTATAGGGTTCATTGCAAACTCTATGGTAAGTGAAGTGGCTAATGATGTTATTCAGAGCCCTGTGAACCTCCAGCCATGGTTAGGCCAAGTTAAGTGGCTAGAGACAAAAGATGAAGCGGTTCTGCAGCGAAAAGAGCTTGCTGCAGAACAAATGTTCGCGACTGCAGATGGTTTTCTTGTTGGTGCTGATTTTATCATCGAAAAAAATGCAGACTCAGGATCAGTCGTACAACTTAAAAATGAACATGCTGCGCTAACAGAAGTCGTTTGTAGTACTGAAGAGCGGTTGAGCTTATTAAAGCAAACCTTGTCGGTGTATATCGAGGAGCTAAAGCCGCAATTAGTCTCACAGCAACAACAGTACCAGCAGATCCAAGCTCAGAAAGTGGCATTGGCAGGCATGTTATCGCAAGTTAAAGCGATGCAAACCACTATAAATGATACGGATGCACGTTATAAGCAGCTGTTGCAGGAGTTAGCGGAAACTGAGACTGAGTTACAACAATTAACTGCTCAACAAGCGCAGTTTTCACACAGTGAAGCAAGCCTGCGACAAACCTTTGAGCTTGCTTGTCAAAGTCGGCAAGCAGCAGAGTCAGACAAATTGTCGGCATTTAAATCGTTAAGTGAACTCAAAGACCTGCTTAATGGTTCTGAGCTACGACTTAAAGCTAGCGTTAAAAGTGAGCAAGCCATTCAAACGCAAGTGGCGTTGATGGAACAAAAAGTGAGTCATCAGAAGCAGCGACTTGAAGAGCTCGAACTGAGTAAAGAGCAAGTGCGCCTGCAGTTAGATGATAAAGAAGATGTTGACACTGCGCAAAACTCACTGTCGATAAAAACGCAGTTGGTACAAGCCTTAGACGCACAGCAAGTTAAACAACAAGCGCTAAACTTGCTCAGGCAGGAGCAAGCAGGGTTACAAGAACTGTGCGATAGTGCAGGAACGAATAAAAAACAACAGCTTGCGAAGATAGAAGACTTGACTCAAACCATGAGCGCGTTAAAGTTACGTCGTGAAGGTTTAAAAGGACAAATTGACAGCCAGTTTAGTTTAATTACTGAACAGGGCATTGATGTTGAACAAGTATTATCTAAGCTTGATGCTAGTCGCAACACTTTATGGCGTCAAAAAGAACTAGAACGTTTACGGGCTCGGATCGCTCATCTTGGGGCTATTAACCTCGCCGCGATAGAAGAGTTTGAACAACAAAATGAGCGGAAAAGCTATCTAGATAGCCAAGATGAAGACTTAAATTCAGCCTTGGGAAGTTTGGAAGAAGCGATTCGTAAAATTGATACTGAAACAAAAAGCCGATTTAAAGATACCTTTGATAGGGTAAATAAAGATTTAGGCATTTTGTTTCCGAAAGTTTTTGGCGGTGGCAGTGCTTATTTAGCACTGACTGATGATGATCTTCTGGAAACAGGCGTCACTATCATGGCTCGGCCACCAGGTAAGAAAAATAGCACTATCCACCTTCTTTCTGGTGGAGAAAAAGCACTAACCGCATTATCATTAGTTTTTGCTATTTTTAGATTGAATCCAGCGCCTTTTTGTATGTTGGACGAAGTTGATGCACCTTTGGATGATGCCAATGTTGAACGATTCTGTCGTTTGGTAAAAGAGATGTCCCAAAGCGTACAATTTATATATATTAGTCATAACAAGATCACCATGGAATTGGCCGATCAACTTATCGGTGTGACTATGCATGAGCCCGGCGTTTCACGCATTGTGGCGGTAGATATCGATGAAGCGGTAGCGTTAGCTGACGCTGGATGAACATAAAGATTACAGGGTAACCAATGGAAAATTTGCAACTGGTATTGCTTGTTTTAGGAGCGATAGCGATTATTGCCGTACTTGTGCATGGTTTTTGGTCCATACGAAAGCAACAGCCGACTGGATTCAAGCAGAGCCCAATGACAGATATCAATCGAGACCGCAGAGATGCTGAAGGTTTCGATAATGACGGAATAGGCGAAGTCAGGGTTGTTAAGGCGAGCGCAGACGAAAGCGTCACATCTGACATTGAAAATGAGCCAAAGCATGTACCATTAGTTACAGAAGCTGCAGTTACAGAAAATGTCGACGCGGGTTTCTCGGCCGTTGAAGATGAGTCTTTTACATTAAGTGAAGCGCCGAGCCAAAAAGCGGCTCGTGGTGCTAAAGCGACTCGCGTTGAACCTTCATTAACCGATGAAGGTGTAACAATACAAACAGAAGCTGCGCCAATTCAATCATCTTTGTTTGCTGAAGAACCTGTTCTCGCAACCGAAGCGGCGCAAGAAAGTTTTGTCGAGCAGGATGTTGAAGAGGTAGCAGTAGAAGAGCCTTTAGGTGATCCACAAGATGTATTGGTACTGCACGTTGTAGCTAAAGAGGGTGAAGAGCTTAATGGCGCGGAGCTGTTACCTTGCTTGCTGACACTCAATTTTAAGTTCGGTGACATGAATATTTTCCACCGTCATGAAGATAATGCCGGTACCGGTAAAGTATTATTCTCGATGGCGAATATGGTTAAACCAGGTGTGTTTGACCCTGATAGCATGGAGCAGTTCTCAACTCAAGGAGTGGTGCTGTTTATGACACTACCCTGTTATGGCGATGCCTTGAGAAATTTCTCTACCATGCTCAATTCTGCCCACCAAATCGCTGACGACCTAAACGGTCTGGTACTGGATGGTGGACGCGATGAGTGGCTAGAAAGTACCAAACAGAGTTATATACAACGAATTAAAGCACAGGCTTAATTCTGAGTTAGTGAATCAACTAAACTTGTTTTAAAAAGGTCGCTTAGGCGGCCTTTGTTATTATTTGGACGAACCATATGCACGCGAATGAACTTGAGATTTTAGAACTGACTCAGCAACTGAATCAACATAATTATCACTACTATGTTGATGATAATCCGACAATTCCAGATGCTGAGTACGACAGGTTACTTAAAAGGCTTAAAGAGTTAGAGACCCAAAGCCCAGAGTTTGCTAAAGCCGACTCGCCTACACAGCGAGTCGGTGGTGAGGCATTAGCTAAGTTTGAACAAATCACCCATCTCAAGCCGATGTTAAGCCTTGATAATGTATTTGATGAAACAGAATTTAATAGTTTTCATTCGAGGATCACCGACAAAGTAGGTACAGCGTTGAGCTATTGCTGTGAGCCAAAGCTTGATGGTTTGGCTGTGAGTATTGTGTATCGTGATGGTGTATTTGAGCGAGCTGCGACACGTGGCGACGGCCAAACTGGTGAGAATATCACTGAAAATGTCCGCACAATTAAGTCAATCCCTTTAAAGCTACGCGGTGATAACTTTCCGCCTTTAGTCGAGGTGCGCGGCGAAGTGATTATGCCGCATAAAGCCTTCGATGCGCTTAATGAACGTGCCCGTGCCAAAGGGGAAAAACTGTTTGTTAATCCTCGCAATGCCGCTGCTGGCAGTTTACGTCAGTTAGACAGTAAAATTACTGCCAGCCGAGCACTAGGGTTCTACGCTTATGCACTCGGTGTCGTCGAGCCTGAATCCTGGGAACTTGCCGATAGTCATTATGGCCAACTAGAGCAACTGCGCTCATGGGGCGTTCCAGTTAGCCAAGAAGTCAAAGTCTGTAAATCCGTCGCGGATGTCATGGACTATTACAATGATATTCAACAGCGCCGTAGCAGCTTAGATTTCGAAATCGATGGCGTAGTGGTAAAAGTTAACCAGATTGCTCATCAGTTGAGTTTAGGTTTTGTGGCTAAAGCGCCGCGCTGGGCGACTGCATTTAAGTTTCCAGCTCAAGAGGAGATGACCTTATTAGAAGGGGTTGATTTTCAAGTCGGTCGTACCGGAGCCGTTACACCTGTTGCACGCCTTAAGCCTGTATTTGTTGGCGGTGTGACGGTTTCAAATGCCACTTTGCATAATGCTGATGAAATAGCGCGTCTTGGTGTAAAGGTTGGAGACACCATCATTATTCGCCGTGCTGGTGATGTTATTCCACAAATTGTTGCCATAGTCGCTGATAAACGCCCTGATGATGCCCAAGATATCGTGTTTCCGCAGCGTTGCCCTGTGTGTGATAGTGAAGTGGAGCGCATTGAAGGCGAAGCGGTAGCACGTTGCAGCGGTGGTTTATTTTGTGAAGCACAACGTAAAGAAGCAATAAAGCATTTTGCTTCTAGAAAGGCGCTTGATATTGATGGTATGGGTGACAAAGTTGTTGAGCAGCTGATTGATAAAGAGCTGGTTGAAAGCCCTGCTGATCTATTTAAGTTAACCGCATCTGCGATGACAATGCTAGAACGTATGGGCATGAAATCGGCCACTAAATTAGTCGCCGCTATCGAAGTTGCCAAAGAAACAACCTTTGCTCGGTTCCTTTATGCGTTAGGCATAAGAGAGGTGGGAGAAGCCACTGCCGCTAACCTTGCAGCTTATTTTAAAACATTAGATTCACTAAAAGCTGCTACAGCTGAAGAGTTTATTAAGGTCGATGATGTTGGGGCGATTGTAGCGGCTCATTTAGCGCACTTCTTGGCACAGCCACATAATCTCGAAGTGATTGATAAGCTTATTGAGGTGGGTGTTTGCTGGCCGGCAATAGAAGAGGTGGCAGAAGAGGATTTATCACTTAAAGGGCAAACCTGGGTATTAACAGGCACATTAACACAGTTAAATCGAAATGATGCTAAAGCTCAGCTGCAAGCATTAGGTGCAAAAGTTGCTGGTAGTGTGTCAAAAAATACCGATTGTTTGGTGGCTGGTGCAGCTGCTGGCTCGAAATTGACGAAAGCTCAAGAGCTTGGTGTGAAGGTGATTGATGAAGAGGCATTGATAGCAATTTTGTCATAGACAAACAGTTGCTGATGTAAAGCTCCCTAAGGGGAGCTTTTTTATTTGTCTTTTACTATTTTCACCACCTTTCTAGTATTTCAATAAGTAATTTTCTGCATTAAAAACGTTGAAATTTCTGCAAAAGGCACCATATCTGATTAAACACTAATACAGCTGCAGTTGGCGCTGTCTAGATTCGGAAAAAAGGGACAGCTTTGAATTTCAGTAACATAACTTGGTTAGATGATAAGGGGCATATTAAGCCTCCTTTGATGCTGTATTTAATGCTGATCTTTTTAGCCAGGGGTTGGTGCATTTTTATAGCATCACTAACTCAGGCAAGTGATAGAGCAGGGCTGGTTGCGTTAGTTTATCCGCAAAAGTCAGACTTTTTGATGGCGTTAATGGCCGGTGCTGGCGCACTTGTTGTTTACGGCTTAATTATAGCCGAGCGAAAGCGCAGCCCTTCGTGGATCCAACCTATTTTTAAGTACATAAAGTGGCTATTACTGGTGTTGTTGTGTGTTGACGGTGGTTTACTCATTCAGCGTATTCTGCATGCTCACTATGTGTATAGCTGGAGTGTCGGACTAGATGCATTGTTCCTATTTTGGAGTACTTTATACTTGTTTAATTCAAAGCGATTAAAGCATTACTTTTCAGATTGGAAAGCAGAAGAATAGATTGAGACTGACTTAGCGATATCTTCAAGCACGTCAGCTAGCGGCTTAACTTACTGAGTCGATAAAAAAATAGCGCTGTATGAATACAGCGCCAAAAAGAATCTGCAGTATCGACAGCATTCGATACTATGATCCAGGGATATTAACAAAAAACCTTTTTTAGATAAGCAATAATTGTTTATTGCTAGCCTTAATAAAAGGACAATTGACAGTTTGCCTTTGAGAGTAATAGTTCGGGGCTACTAACTCTAAAGAACGAAGCTAGAGTATATCAATTGCACATTGCATACAATATCCTGATGGTGATAATTTCATACAGTTGTCGATAAAAATGGAATAAGTTATAACTAAGTGCTAGACGGTTTACTGGCTATTAGTGACCTATTGATGTCGCTACAGAATGAACCACGGTGTTAGCGGTCGATGAATAATTTGACGGTATAACAGTTTAACTTTCTAGCTTCAGTTGATTTATCTATCTAGTGTGCTCAAATGTTATCGTTCTGTCTGAAACATCAAAAATGAACGAAGTGATTGACTGTTTACTTATTGGCTTAACTATGTGAAAACTGTCATAAAATTGACATTCTTACTGTTATTCCTAGTCGAAAGCTATTATTATCTACTGATAGCTAATGGCGACGTAGCCAAAATTAGTGCCTGTGATAACCTGCAAGAGTTTGGCACTATATCTTCATTCAAGAGCGAGCCACTTTGTATTAGCAGTGACTACCTCTGGAGCGTTTACTAATGTCAAAAGACGTCAGAATTCCCTTGTCTAAGTTATGCATTGGTTTAACCATCAAATTACCACTGTCATGGACCCAGCATCCTTTTCTTTTTAACCAGTTTGAAATTGAAAACCAATCACAAATCGAACTGATTAAGAGCTTAAATATTACTTATGTGTATTTGATCGCAGGGAAAGCGTTGCTTGCATCTACACAAGAGCAACAGATTGAAGTGATCGTGGAGAAATCTGCGGAGGAGTTTGCTCAGGAAAGACTCACTTCATTACGTAAATCTATTCGTATGAGTCAGCAACGGTTTCAAAAGAATGGCCTAGAATGCCGCAGTGCATTTTCAAAAATAGCCGCTGAACCAGAGGGCGCTTATCGCTCAGCTGCAACGCTAGTTGAATCGATGATGGATCATATTAAAGAAACCTCAACACCGCATCTTGCTTTAGTGAATAGCAATGAGGACGACAGCGGGACTGAGCATGGGGTTTCAATAGCTGTATTGTCGATGATGCTCGGGTGTTCATTGGGCTGCACTGATTCAGAGTTGCGCGATATCGCAATGGGGTCTGTATTTCATGATATTGGTAAGCGAAAAGTGCCAGATATTATCAGACGAAAGAAAACTAACTTATCGGATCATGAAGTTAATTTTTTGAAAATGCACCCCAAATTTGGTTTTGACATGATGAGCAAACAAGATCTGTTTCCAAAAGCAGTGCTTGATATTGTTTTACATCACCATGAGTGGGCTGATGGCAGTGGTTATCCTGATAGATTAAAAGGCGCACAGATCCCACTAACAACGCAAATAGTTGCCTTAGCAAACGACTTTGAACAGTTACTTAAATTTGGAAATGGGCGTTCACCACAAGTGGCTTTAGGCTATCTTTTTAAGAATAGAGCAGGTAAACATGCTGCAGCGCTTATTTCTGCCTTAGTTAAAGTTCTCGGGATCTATCCTCCCGGTACATTAGTGCAGTTATCCAATGGGCAAATAGCGAAAGTTCTGATTACCACTGAAACGGTTAAACAGCCTCATGTGCTTGCCTGTGATGAAAACGGTGATAACGCAGTGTTACGCTATTTAGTCGAAGAGGGTATATTGATAAGTAAAGTGCTTAAAGTCGATGAGTTAGGCACTGGTGCATTAAAAGCACTGGATCCTAGTGCTGATATAAGCTTCTATTTTAGCTCTATGTAATACCAACTCCATTAAAGAGTTGCTCATTCAGTGGGAGTAAAAATCACTTTAGAAAAGTAAGTGGCTTATCGCTAATCGTTATTCTATATCGAATGCCACATGCGCTGTATTAAGTGATTTCCCCATGCCTTAAATATCAGCCGCACGTTGTGAGCGTCTCAGGACTTTCACTGCTACGTTGCATTGTCTCAAAAGGGAATAACCATTTCTTGCACAATGCGTCTAGTATTGAAAGCCCTGAACTGAGTATATCCTTAATGGAATTGGTATAATACAAATGCGGTCTGACCTCGTTATTTAAGAATAATCAAAAGGGTGAAAATGATAAATTCAGTTTGTATTGTCGGCTGTGGTTGGTTTGGCTTCCCACTTGCGCAAGAATTAGTAGCACGTGGTGTTACGGTAAATGGTAGTAAACGTAGCTCTGAGGATGCAACCGCATTATCTAAAGATGGCATTAACGGCTTTGCATTAGATCTGGCAGAAGTCGAGCAACAGTCAGTTCCAGCGTTAAAAGCCGCGCTTAACACCGATTGTTTAGTTGTCAATATTCCACCAGGATTAAGAAAAGACCCCAACGCTTATCACGCAAAACTAACAGAGTTAACCGCGTTGATTAGCGGTATTCGTTACCAGAAAATAGTATTTGTGAGTACCACAGGGGTGTATCCATCGCTGGATAAAATCATGACTGAGCAAGATGCCGTTGCCCATTCAGAGGTTAGCGAAAAGCTGCTTCAGGCTGAAGCGATGTTTTTAGCATTAGACAACAGCTGCATTGCTCGATTCTCTGGTTTAGTGGGTCCTAAACGACACCCAGGACGCTTTTTGGCTGGCAAAACTGAGCTTGCAGAACCACAAGCTCCGGTCAATATTGTTCACCTGCATGATTGTATTAGTGCCGTAACAAAGCTGATTTTTGATGAAGACTCTGCAGGTGTCTATAATGTTTGCGCTCCTCAACATCCTACACGTGAGGCTTTTTACCGTCGGGCTAGTTTAAGTTTGGGCCTCGTTGAGCCGCAATTTGTGCAAGGCAGTGCGGGTGGCGGTAAACTCATTAGTAGCAATCGACTCGTTAAAGAGCTAAATTTTGAGTATCAGTTCAGTGACCCAATGGATATGCTGGACGCCTGTTAAATATTAAGGATGTATATGAAATCGTTACAAGTATTGTTTACCAGTGGCTTACTGGCGATTGTCAGCTTGCTATTGCCCTTACAAAGCGCCCATGCCGCGCAGTATGTAGAAGGTATTGATTACGTCAAGATAGCTGGGATCCCAGAAGCTCAAACGCCGGTGATCAGAGAGTTTTTCTCTTATAACTGCGGTCATTGTTACCGACAAGATCCACTGTTTGAACAAACAGCTCATCTGCTAGAGAGTGATGTTGAGTTTGAAAGAACGCCTGTTGGAGCTGGCCGTACGAGTTGGATATTAAGCCAAGAAGCCTACTATTTAGCGCAAAAATTCAGTGTTACTAAACAAGTGCATGGCAATATTTTTACTCGTATCCATGAAAATAATGGCGCATTCAACCGACCAGCAGATCTTCAAGCTTACTTTGTCAGTCAAGGAGTCGACGATAAAGCGGTTACAGACGCGATGAATTCGGCTGATGCTAAATTGGCATTAATGAATTATGACACCCAAGCTCAATTGGCTGAGATTAAAGGTGTGCCATCTCTACTGGTCAACGGAAAGTACTTAATTAAGAAGCAACCTCAGTCCCCTGAAGCGCTTGCTGAAATGATCCGTTACCTGAGCCAACTTGAAGATTAACCGCTAATACAACAAAAAGAGCCCACTTCTAGTGGGCTTTTTTGTGGCTGAAAAATAAAAACAGATAATACCTTGGTCTAACTCACCGCTTACTAAATGAACTTGCTTTACGTGAGCGTAAACTTATATCTTCTTGAATAATATAATTATTTGTAGATTCCGTCTAATACCTTCCGTTGGCGTTAGACTAAGGTCGCGATTGTTGTTCAGCGTATGCTTGCTAGATTAACTGCTGACTTAATATAAAAATCAGCACAGGGGAGTCGCTATGAGTTTTGAAAGCAACGAGAAGGCAGAAGGTTATTGGCGTGAAAATCTACGTCTAGTATTGGGCTTATTGGCCATTTGGGCAGCAGTTTCATTTGGCTGCGGTATTTTATTAGTAGATGTGCTCAATGAGATCCATTTCATGGGGTTCAAGTTGGGATTCTGGTTTGCACAACAGGGTGCCATGTACGTGTTTGTCGCACTTATTTTTGTTTATGTCGCTAAAGCGAATGCATTAGACAAAAAATATGATGTGCACGAAGACTAATAACTAAGAACTTATTTAAAGGAGTCATGAAATGGACGTACAAACATTAACCTATCTGATAGTAGGGATTACATTTGCCCTATATATCGGTATTGCGATCTGGTCTCGTGCTGGTTCGACTAAAGAATTCTACGTTGCGGGTGGCGGTGTACACCCAGTAATGAACGGTATGGCTACAGCAGCCGATTGGATGTCTGCGGCATCATTTATCTCACTGGCGGGTATTGTATCGTTTACTGGTTATGACGGTTCCGTGTATTTAATGGGTTGGACCGGCGGTTATGTTCTGCTAGCGCTTTGCATGGCTCCGTACCTGCGTAAATTTGGTAAGTTCACAGTACCTGATTTTATTGGTGACCGTTATTACTCACAAGCGGCGCGTACCGTCGCGGTAGTGTGTGCCATCTTTATCTGTTTCACTTATATCGCAGGTCAAATGCGTGGTGTGGGTGTTGTATTCTCAAGGTTCCTTGAAGTTGAAGTTGAAACCGGCGTATATATTGGTATGGCAGTGGTGTTCTTCTATGCGGTTCTTGGTGGAATGAAAGGAATTACCTACACCCAGGTCGCACAGTACTGCGTACTTATTTTCGCTTTCATGGTGCCAGCTATCTTCATCTCTGTGATGATGACAGGCCATATCATTCCGCAAATTGGTTTTGGTGCAGAGTTAATTGATGCTGCTGGCAATGGTACTGGAGTGTACTTGTTAGATAAGCTCGATGGATTGTCTGCCGAATTAGGTTTCTCCCAATACACCGAAGGTTCTAAGAGCATGATTGATGTGTTCTTCATTACTGGTGCATTGATGTTTGGTACTGCAGGTCTTCCGCATGTCATCGTACGTTTCTTCACTGTACCTAAAGTTAAGGATGCGCGAGTATCAGCGGGCTGGGCACTGGTGTTTATTGCGATTATGTACACAACGATTCCTGCTCTTGCTGCTTTCTCTCGTGTAAACATGATTGAAACAATTAATGGCCCAGAGTCGACAGGTGTTGCTTATGAAACGGCACCTGAGTGGATTAAGAACTGGGAGAAAACAGGGTTAATTACTTGGGATGATAAGAACGACGACGGCAAGATTTACTATGCTAAAGGCGCTGAAAGCGAGATGAAGATTGACCGCGATATTATGGTGTTAGCGACGCCAGAAATTGCCAATCTGCCAGCATGGGTTATCGCACTTGTTGCTGCAGGTGGTCTAGCGGCTGCGCTATCAACTTCAGCAGGTCTGCTACTGGTTATTTCGACTTCTGTATCTCATGATTTATTGAAAAAGAATTTGATGCCAGATATCTCTGACAAGAAGGAATTGATGTACGCCCGAATTGCAGCTGCAATGGGTATCGTGATGGCTGGTTACTTCGGTATTAATCCGCCAGGGTTTGTGGCCGCGGTTGTTGCGATTGCATTTGGACTTGCTGCATCATCATTATTCCCAGCTATTATTATGGGGATCTTCTCTAAGACTGTGAATAAAGAGGGCGCTATCTCCGGTATGATAACCGGTCTGCTATTTACTGCTTCTTATATTGTGTACTTTAAGTTTGTAAACCCAAGTGCGAATATGAGTGAGAACTGGTTGTTTGGTGTGTCTCCTGAAGGGATTGGTATGCTTGGTATGGTGATTAACTTTGCTGTGGCTTTCGCAGTCAGTAAGGTTACATCCGCAGTTCCACAAGATGTTGTTGATATGGTTGAGTCGATTCGTTTCCCTAAAGGTTCTGGTGAAGCTCAAGATCACTAATATCTAAACTTAGATTGATTAAAAAGAGCGCTTTTAGCGCTCTTTTTTTATTTCTACAGCCGCGACTGGCCTTTAGTCGAATAGTGTTAATGTTGTTCTAAACGATATAGTTGTTGTTGAAGATATGGTCAGTGAATAGGGAGTCGGGAAATGGATGCAAGCGAATTACAACCCATTATGCAGTTCTTACAACAGCGAGTGCCGTTTTTATCGCTGGATGAGGAAGCGTTGTTAAGTGGCTGCCGCTCACTCACTATTGGCTACTACAGTAAAGCTTCCGCTTTTGTTCCGTTAGATCCTCTACATCCTCAGCTGTATATTGTGAGAAGTGGCGCGTTTGAAGTTCGTGACATTAATGGCGAGCTACTTGATCGACTCGGTGAGGGCGATTACTTTGGATTTCCCTCTTTATTATCAGGAGAGGAGGCGAGTAATCGCGTTGCTATTTTGGAAGATGGTTTGGTGTACCACCTGCCGCCTGAAATGTTTAATTTACTGCGCACAAAGAGTCGTGAATTTGACCGTTTTTTCAATAAAGCTTTTGCCAAGCGATTACGACATCAGGGGAGATTTAAGGCTAAAGAGCTGACAACCACAAGTCGGATCACGACATTGATGTCCAAATCTCCGTTGACGATCGATATGAAAGCAACGATATCGGATGCTGCACGATTGATGCGTAAATCCCGGGTTTCATCTGTACTCGTTATCGATAATGAAAAGTTAGTGGGGATTTTAACTGACAAAGACCTTCGCAATCGTGTGTTAGCGGAGGGGCTAGATGGTAGCCTTGCTATCCATCAAGCAATGACTACGACACCGATATCGATTGAGTCAAACTCACTTGTGTTTGAAGCTATGCTTTTGATGAGTGAACACAATATTCATCATTTACCAGTGGTAGATGGCGGAGAAGCAAAAGGAATTATTACTAGCACCGATATACTGCGTGGACAAAGTTCGCAGCCGTTATTATTAATCGGTGAGATTGACCGACAAAAAGACCTACCTAGCTTGATCCAGGTGAGCAAACAGATCCCACTTTTATTGCAAAACCTAATCAGCGCCGATGCGCGGGCCGAAGAGATAGGTCGGGTATTAACTTCGGTAACCGATGCGTTGACCCGGCGTTTAATTGTATTAAATCAGCAGATCTTGGGCGAGGCGCCGATGGCTTTTTGTTGGTTAGCATTTGGCTCTCAGGGAAGGCAAGACCAAGTCGCCTGTTCAGATCAGGACAATGGGCTACTGTTGGCCCATGAGCCGGATGAAGCTGCAGAAGGTTACTTTGAAGCACTGTCAAAAGCAGTGTGTGCTGGGCTTGATGAATGTGGTTATATCTATTGCCCTGGCGATATTATGGCGCAAAACCCTAAATGGCGGATGTCTCTTAAGCAGTGGCGTGGAGTCTTTCACAAATGGGTGAGTACGCCAGATCCTAAAGCGTTGATGCATAGCAGCATCTTTTTCGATATGCGTTCTGTATATGGACCGCAATCTCTGTTTAATGGACTGCAAGATGAAGTGCTTAACAATACCAAAAATAACGATATTTTCCTCGCGGGTTTAACTGGTAACTCATTGACGAGTACACCGCCTTTAGGTTTTTTCAGAAAATTTGTACTGGAGCGTGACGGAACAGAGGTTAAAGGGATAGATCTCAAACATAAAGGCAGCGCATTAATTAATGACATCGCGCGTGTTTATGCTTTGTCTGCTGGTATTAAAGAGGTCAATACCGCCAAAAGAATTAGGGCGTTAATGGATCAAAATATTATTAACCGTAAAGATGCGCTTAACCTTGCCGATGCTCATGAGTTTATCGCGCATATGCGCCTTTCAAATCAAGGCTATCAATATACTAACGGTAAACCTGTAACCAATTACTTGATGCCAAAAGATGTATCTTCATTGGTGCGCCATCAGTTAAGAGATGCGTTTAAAGTTGTTCATGACGGGCAAGTCGGCCTTAAGTTAAAAATGATGCGGAGCTATTAACTCTTTTGAAGCGTTTTTATTTAAAAAACCAACTCAGCTGGAAGGCGTTTAGAGCTACTGATGAGGTTATTGCTGACTACTATCGAGCTTTAACTGTTGCTATCTCTAAGCCTCTCGTCGATATTCCGTTAATGGCAATCGATTTAGAAATGACCGGGCTAAATGCTCAGTTTGATCAAATTTTGAGTATCGGTATGGTGCCGATACAAAATGGCATGCTGCAGCTGAAGGATGCCGATTATAGGTTAGTAAGTATAGAAGGCAGTGTGGGTGATAGCGCTGCAATACATGGCATTGTTGACGGCCAGTTGGACGCAGCTATTTCGGCCAAGGAAGCAATGCATTGGTTTTTACAAAAGACCCAAGGCCATGTGTTAATTGCACATCATGCACCGCTTGATCTGTGCTTTTTAAAAGCAGAACTCTTTCGTTGTTTTGGTGAAAAAATGACATTTGTGTCAATTGATACTATGTCTTTAGAACGAGGTAGAATACTACGGCAGCATGAAGTGATTAAAGAAGGCTCCTTGAGGCTCGATGCTTGTCGGAGTCGATATGGTTTACCTATTTATGCCGCCCATAATGCGGCTGTTGATGCATTATCTTGTGGAGAATTGTTATTGGCCCAGATGGCGAGTATTGCGGGGGCTGAAGAGCTTACTTTGTCAGATTTATTACGTTAGCTAGTCATAATGACTAAGACGTTGGCCAAGTAAGTAATGGTTAACGGTTGCTATCAAGTATTTGCCCCCACTTCATCAATGCCACCTTAATATCATCCTGCTGGTAGGGTTTGTTAATTATTTCATCCATACCGCATTGGTAACATTGTTCGGTTTCAACAGAGGTGGTACTGGCAGTCAATGCAATAATGGGTTTTGTATAGCCTTTTGCACGCAGTAAACTCGTTGCTTCAAAACCATCGACCACCGGCATTCTGCAATCCATAAATACAATATCGACATTATTGACGCTTAAATAGTCGATAGCTTCCTGACCGTCGTTAGCGATGGTCGGCGTAATTCCAAATTTGGCCAAAATCATCTCAATCAGCATTTGGTTAACTTTACTATCTTCCACGACGAGGATTTTTAGCTTTTCAATGGGGTAATCTGCTTGAGGTCTTTCAATATCTAAGGCTACCTTCTGTGAGCTATTTAGTGGCAGGGCAACTTTGAAGCAGCTGCCTTCACCAAGGACTGAGCTCAAAGAGATTGTGCCATTCATCTCATCGACCAATTGCTTACAAATAGCAAGACCGAGTCCAGTACCTTCAAAGGAGCGGTTGCTAGAATTATTGACTTGAGTAAAAGGGTCAAATAATGTGGCTACTTTATCTTCTGGGATCCCACACCCTGTGTCTTGCACCGCAAAATGAAGCTTTTCTTGCTCCCAGCTGATATTGACGATGATTTCCCCCTCTTGGGTAAACTTAAGAGCGTTGCCAATAAGGTTAACCAGGATTTGTTTTATTCTATCTGGATCACCTATCAATATTTGAGGAATACTTTGCTGAACATTGAAGCTAAATATAAGGCCAAACTCTTCAGTACGTTGCTTAAAAATATCAAAAATCATCTGGCACAGTTTAGCTGGCGAGAAATCTACCTCTACAATCTGCAGCATACCGGCACTCATCTTACTGAGATCTAATAGGTCATTGATGATGACTCTTAAAAGCTCTCCTGATTGGTGCATGGTATTGAGAAGTTGCTGTTGATAACCCGATAGTGTGGTATCAAGCATAAGCTCTGCTGAGCCCAGTAAACCGTTAAGCGGGGTTCTTAATTCGTGGTTAATCATCGCAACAAAGTCACGGGTCGATTGCTCTGAGGATTCAGCCCTTAACTTTTCTTTGATGGTGTTTTCGAGTAATTCTTGTCGTCGCTGGGCTGCGCTAATCATATCGCAAAATAATAGTAACTGTTTCTCAATGGTATTTTGCCATGAAGTCGGAGATTCAATGGCTAGTGTTAAACTACCTAGAACACTGTTTTGGGTTTTTATAAGCAATTTTATTTGTTGACGGTCTTCCGACCAATTTAATGCTTGGTTAGCAGTTGAAATTTGTTGTATTAGTGCTTTGTCGCCTGCGATGAAAGTATTAAATTGGTTTTCTTCAGTTGGTGATTTAAATCGGATACGGCTAGCTTTAATATTTTCAATGCCTATTAAATCATCTAATAGCCGTTGCAGTAATATATTTGAGATCGGTTTTTGTAAAAATAGCTGATTATAATCGAGTAAGATTGATTCTAAATAGGTCTTAAAGTGAAGTAGGGCGATACCTTGCTTTGACTCTTCTTTAATATTGATAAGTGAATCTTCAACAAGCTGTTTGGCGCTATATAGCTCTCTGCTTTTTTCTTCCAACAGCGCTTCAGCTGCTTTCTTGGCAGCCTTTTCGCGGTCTATTTTACGGTTTAATAGCTCAATTTTTGCTGCTAACGCTCGGATCTCATCACTCGGCATAGAATACTTATCGACCTACTTGTTAAACATGCGTGATGGTAAAGCGCACTTCAGAACTGTCTTTGACAAGCGGCTCCATGACTATCTCAACTTTCTCATTGAAATGCTCAGCACAGCCTTGAATTAAACCTAAACAGACATGTGACATACAGCGTGCTGAAACGTAATCCATCACTAACTGGCTCTCGGTCGCTGAAATAAAATTAAATGTCGGTGGGTTAGCGTTCTGGTAAAGTTTTTTAACTTCAATATGGATGTACTCTTCAACACTTTTGATAAAGCCAAAAGTCGAATCAGACTTGCCTTCAAGGCCAGGCATACTATTGAATAATGTGATAAAAACCGATTTACCATAGATTTCTTGCAGTTCTTCTATCGATACTCCTGTGAGCTTGCTTAAACTCACAATGAGCTTAATCAGGTCATTGTGATCATAAGTACCAACACTGGTATAAACACCGTCATTTTGGTTTTCATCTAGCATTTTTTGGCAAACTTCTAGGCCAAAAGAGTCTTCAACTAACTCTAAAAACTCCGCAAAAATGATTCCTTTCATAGATAACTCCTCATTACACTTCTTCTTATTAAAGTAGTGTATTAATTGATTATATTCAATGCTTCTGTAAACCGAACCATTGATTTAATTTGTGCTTCAGTTTAGATGTTCGTCTGTTTATGTTTCCGAGAAAGTAGCTGTAATCCTTATAGCCTGAAGCCAAAGTGATTACGATATTAGTAATAAACAAGTTTTGGTTACACTTTTTGACTTCTGCTGACTAGAATTGTTGTATAGGTTACAGAGTATTAGATGAATTTTAGCGAGAGGAAACTGTATGGCATTGCCCTTGATATGGTTAGGCGCAGCTGCAATAGGTGCCGCTTTGGTTGCTGACGAGCGGAAGAATCAAAAAGATATTGCCAGTAAGCGTATGCATGGCAATGCCAAATCAGCTCATACTCATGGTGACAGTGCAGAACTTGCTCCTAGTCTATGGCATACAGGCGATAAAAAAGTCGCGTTAGAGCCTGGTGCTATTATTTGTTGTTTTGTATTTGGGGTGATAGAGCATACCGGTATCTGGCTCGGTGATGATACCTTGGTCGAGCTTCACGGTAGTGGACTTGTCCGAGCGATTTCAATTGAACGGTTTCTTGCAGGAAGAAGCGGTAGCAGAGTTTATCAAGCGTGTAACCATCTGCACCAACCATTAGTTGGGATTAATGTATTAGAAAGGGCTAAGGAAGCGATATTTAGCTATAGAGAATACGATTTACTCGATAATAATTGCCATCGCTTTGTTTGTTATTGCCTTACGGGTGAAGAAAAATCTTTATCTCGTTTTAGCAAACTTAATAATGAAATTGGCAGCTACTTTAAAGAAGCGATTTATTGGGATGAAGCGATTATTTGATATAAAAACACCGACTCATAAAGTCGGTGTTTTTTGATCTTTGACTAGCAGCTAACGCTACTTACAAAAATGCTTTACAGCTTTGCTGACTAATTCAATACCTGTTTTATCACAAGGTGGTAGCTCTGCATCGCTGACTTTGATCGGCGTGACTCTATCGCCCCACTTAATTAAAGCGGCTGCAGAGGTTAAACCGGCACCAAATGCACAGGATAGAATCGTTTGATTAGGTTGGATTTTACCTTGTTCCAAAGCATCGCAAATAGCGATAGGTATCGTTGCTGCAGAGGTATTGCCATAATTAGCGATATTTACCACGGCTTTTTCTTTTGGAATTTTCATGCGACTAATTAACGTATCAATGATGCGTTCGTTAGCTTGATGTGGAATAACCCAATCGATATCGTCTTTGTCAATGCCACACTTTTCAATGACTTTAGTGCTCAGTTTCCCCATGCCTGCAATTGCACGCTTAAAGATCTCTTGGCCATTAAATTCGATATAAAAGTCGAGTGAAGATGCTTCAAACCTGTCCATTGCAGTACCAAAGCCAGCTTTGAGAATATCACGACCAGCAGGGTCATTATTAAGCTCATAACCGAGTACACCGATGGCTTCGTCAGTTGCTTCAAGAACAACTGCACCAGCGCCATCACCGAATAAAACAGCGGTTTCTCGGCGAGACCAATCTAAGAAGAATGATAATCTTTCTGCGCCAATGACTAAGACTTTTTTACACTGGCCACTCTTGATTTGTGAGCTACCGAGCCCAACGCCATAAAGAAAACCACTGCATGCAGCATTGATATCAAAGGCTGCGCAACTTGCACCTATGTTTGCTTGTACCGTCGAGGCAATATTAGGGATCAAAGTATCTGGCGTAGCAGTTGCTAGAATAATCATATCTAGATCGCTACCTTCAATACCTGCAGCTGCAAGTGCACGCTGAGCGGCAACTGATGCTAGTTCTGATGTATTGACATGACTAATATGACGCTGGCTTATACCTGTACGAGGTTTAATCCACTCATCGGAAGTCTCGATAAAGGTAGCGAGATCATGGTTGGTCAAAGTTGCAGGAGGAACACATTTGCCCCATCCCGTAATTGTTGCGTACTGCATTTCGGTATTCTCTCAAAATAAAAAGGCAGAACCTGAGGTCTGCCTTGTCAATCAGTATTAGTAAAGCTTAACAAGTCTTGTCATACTCAACAGTGAGCTATCCCTCTTGTTGAGCAACTAAATCTCTAATTGCTTCTGCTGCATGAAGGATGTGGGCGCGTAAAAGTTTAACTGCGTTTTCAACATCACCTTGCTTACAGAATTCTAGCAATTCTCTGTGGTCTTTTTGGGCTTTAGGGATCCCGCTAGCCAAATAAAGCTCTAGTCGAACATATCTGTCACAGTTGGTATTAAGGCCATTGACGACATCAATAGTATGAGGCTTGTCAGCTGCTCGGTATAAACAAATATGGAATTGTGAGTTCAAGCCACTCCAGCTTTCAATCTGGTCTTTATCTTTAAAAGCGACATCGAGAGAATCTAAGATATTTTCAGCTTCAGTGAAGTCATCTTCAGTCATATGAGGAATTGATTTAGCTAATAGATCGGTTTCAATCAGTGCTCGTAAATCAAATAGCTCAGTAACTTGAACTGCTGATAAAGTGGTTGCCGTCGCGCCTTTATGCGCTTCAAACTTAACTAACCCTTCAGCTTCTAATTGCAGTAGTGCCTCTCGTACGGGGATCCTGCTCACATTCATTTCGTCGGCAAGGGCGCTTTGGCGTAATGGCATGCCAGCTGCAATTTCTCCTGATAGGATTTTTTCCCTCAATACTTCGACAACAACTTGAGTGCGTGTTTTATGAACGATAGGAGTTATTCTGCTCATATATCCTGTTTTTATGTTAGTTGTTCAAGACGATTTTCTTAGATTACCGTTTAAATAAGTATAATGAAAGGGAAACAACTTGTTTCCCTGTACATAATTTGAAATGTTTAGAATGTGATGATGTTAGCTTGGTCTTCTTTTAACCGGCATGGCAAAAGAGACATAGGCATGTTTTGGATACACAAAGGGCGTTCAAAGCGAGCTTTAGCTTGGCTACCAACAGAAGTGGTGCGACTATCAGTGCTCGCAGGGTAGGGACCACCATGGTTCATTGAGTGACAGACTTCAACACCCGTTGGCATTTGGTTGAAAATCAAGCGACCAACATTGAATGACACCGACTCTATCAATTGTGTGTTTTCAGCTAGTTCAGGTTTTAGACCATGAATCGAAGCGGTTAATTGGCCTTCCATCTGCTCAGCTATCAGTTCCATCTGCGCTAAGTCATTACATGCGACAACCACAGCGAATGGACCAAATACTTCCTGTTGCAGTGCTTGAGAGGCTAGATAATCTTCTGCTTCAATTTTTACTGCTGCAGGGCGTGTAAAGTGGTTAGCAGCAGAGGACTTGCCTTGTGATATCAGTGAAACTGATTGATTGTTTAACAGAGCGTCGACTTGCGATTGGAAGGTCGTTGCAATACCCGCTGTCAGCATACTCGCAGCGGATTCTTGCGCGATTTTTTCAGCCATAGTAGCAAGATAGCGGTTAAGCGCTTCTCCCTTTATAGCAACAACAACACCTGGACTGGTACAGAACTGACCGTGTCCCATCATCATCGACTGCACTTGAGTTGTTGCTAAGCTTTCCGCTTGATCTGTTAACAGTTCGCCCAGTAAAAATTGAGGGTTAATAGAGCCTAACTCACCATAAAAAGGGATCGGTTCAGCTCTAGCTGCGCAAATATCAGCTAAAATACGACCGACTTTTAAAGAGCCTGTAAAGCCAACTGCTTTTATCGCACTATGGTTTACAAGTTCAGTAGAAGCTTGAGGTTCTGTCGCCTGAATAAGGTTAAAAACGCCTGCAGGCATATTACAACGACTAGCCGCGCGAGCAATTGCAGCGGTCACAAGTTCACTGGTAGCTGCGTGTGCTGGGTGGCCTTTTACGACGACAGTGCAACCTGCTGCTAGTG
Organism: Shewanella sp. c952; assembly: GCF_019654975.1. Taxonomy (GTDB): domain Bacteria; phylum Pseudomonadota; class Gammaproteobacteria; order Enterobacterales; family Shewanellaceae; genus Shewanella. Next base: position 7,540 of record NZ_BPEW01000003.1, on the reverse strand, counting down.
CAGAAGCTGTATCACCTCCCGCAGTTGAAAACGCTAGCGGAAAATTAGAGGCTCCAAAAACGGCTACAGGGCCGATGGGTAAAGTACCTAAGCGAGTATCAGGCTTTGGTAAAGGTTGTCTTTCTGGGTTGGCAAGATCAACAAGCACATTATTGATTGGCGCTCGCAGTGTGTTTGCGAATAGCTTGAGTTGTCCACATGTTCTACCGGTTTCACCTTGTAGACGTGGCATAGGTAAGCCAGTTTCAATATGCGCAGTTTCTGTTATGGCGGCTATATCAGTTTGGATCTCTTCTGCTATCGCGTCCAAAAAATCAGCGCGTTGCTCATCAGTGGTGCGTCGATAAGATAGGAATGCTTGTTTTGCAGCACTCACGGCAGCTTCGATATTTTTGGTGTTAGCGGAAGCGAATTGCCACTGTGTTTTTTCATTCAGCACAGGGTTCATGCTATTAAATTGCAATGCTTCGTTAGTCCACTCGCCATTGATAAAGTGTTGGCCATTTATTGCAACGCTTGTTAAATCTGTCATATTTACTCCTGAGCATGCATGCTCAATAATTTAGTGTTTAATTACACGACCTGAAAGCCGAAGGCGTATGGGTCGTCATCATCAATTGTGATGGCATTGTTGCCTGTTATTCTGGCCCAGCCTTTAATACTAGGCATAATCCCCGAGAACTCACCGACTTGTGCCGCTGCTTCTATTCGTCCTACAAATTGGCTACCGATAATGCTTTCGTGAGTATATTCATCACCCGCTTGCAGCAGCCCTTTTGCATAAAGTTGTGCAAGCCTTGCGCTGGTTCCTGTTCCACACGGAGAGCGGTCTATCGCTTTATCGCCATAAAATACAGCGTTAGCGCCATCGGAACCTTCTGAGATAGTATCGCCAGTCCAAAGAACATGACTCACTCCGCTAACTGTAGGGTCATTTGGATGAATACAAGTGAGCTGTTCATGAGCGACCTGCCTAACTATTGGACTCCAGCGTAAAATATCTGCAGCCGTCCAATGACGTAAGCCTGGGAAATTTTGTTGTGGATCGACAATCACGTAGTAATTACCACCATATGACACGTCTACTTTTAGTGTGCCCAAGCCAGGAATATCCAGTATTACGTCTTGATGGGCGAGATAGGCTGGAACGTTATAAATTTTAACCCAATCTATTTTGTTAGCCGTTGCCTGATAATCAATTTTGATTTGCCCTGCAGGAACATCAATGATGAGTTTTCCTGGTATTTTCGCAGTCAATAATCCAGATTCTATGGCAGCAGTTATTGTGCCTATGGTCCCATGACCACACATAGGCAAGCAGCCGCTTGTTTCAATGAATAGAATAGATGCGTCAGCATTCTCTGAACAGGGTGGGTAGAGGAAGGCCCCTGACATCATGTCGTGCCCTCTAGGCTCAAACATAAGGCCCTTGCGGATCCAATCATATTCACGAAGAAAATGTTGTCTTTTCTCGCTCATAGTTTTGCCGACTAGGTTGGGGTGACCACTGGTCACCAGCCTTACAGGGTTGCCGCAAGTATGTGCATCAATGCAAAAGAAAGTGCCTTTTAGCATGTATTTAATTCCACTATTATAGTTATTGTGCTGAGCCCGCTAAAAATGGAACCAGCGCTTGGAGACATGACTTATATTTAGTCGATATTGTACTTGTCTAGATCAATGCGAGTGGCAAGTGATTGAGCAATCACTTGCTCATCGTATGCTCTTTCCTTACCGATTAAAGGTAAACGTGGCCTACGGCAATTTTTGCTACCGCGAGCCAAGACTTGCTCTGCAGTATTTTTAATACAACCACTCAGAACTAATATACGACCTTTAACTGTTTCAACAGTGTGTTTGATAAAATAGGGCTTCTCTTCAGGGCTTAAAAATGCATTATCTCTTATGGTGCCAAGAGCAATAATTCCGTCAATCGCATCTCTGATTAGATCTTCCAATGTGCGAGTATTTGACTCGAAATTGATAGTCCCATGGTCATATAACTGAGTTGAGATAGCTGGGGAAACACCTTGCCAGTTTACCTTCATATTTAAGCCTCTATCACTACATTTTTACGTTTGAAATTCTAGTTGTTTGTGGGATATTGTATACTCGAGATTAAAAAATAAAAGACCCTAAGTAGTGAATTAGAGCAACTAACTCACTCTCGGTAAATTGTATACAATATGCAATTCAACAAAGGAAAAAACTGAAAATGACCGAAATTGATATCAGTCCAGAGCTGGCAAGCTCTTATAGAGTGTTCAAAACGATTGATGCACATACAGAAGGGGAGCCGCTGCGAATTATTACCTCTGGCTACCCTGAAATAAAAGGTGAAACTATTTTAGATAAACGCAAATTTGTTGCTGAAAACTGGGATGTTTATCGCAAATTGCTCATGCATGAGCCACGAGGACATGCTGATATGTATGGTGCATTGGTTACTGAACCAGTGACAGATGGAGCTGATTTCGGTGTGCTATTTTTACATAATGAAGGCTATAGCTCTATGTGTGGTCATGGCATTTTAGCGCTTGTAAAAGTGATGTGTGAAACAGGCTGTATTGTGCTTCATAATCTTCCTCGAGTGATAAAAATTGATGCCCCAGCGGGGTTAATCACAGCAACCGCTTATCGTGATTTTGAAGGTAAAGTTCGCGCTAGCTTTAAAAATGTGGATTCTTGGGCTGAAGCAATAGACTGCGAAGTAATGGTCAATGGTTTTGGGCAAGTACGTTATGACATTGGCTTTGGTGGTGCATATTACGCCTATGTTGATGCTGACGAGCACGGCATTAGCTGTTCACAAGGTAATGTGGCGCAGTTAATTGATATAGGGAGACGTATAAAGCATGCCGTCATTGCGGCTCATCCACTTAATCATCCGGTTGAGGAGGAGTTGAGTTTTCTGTATGGAACAATTTTCACTTCGAAAAAGGTAACTAATAATGAAGCGCACTCGCGTCATGTGTGTATTTTTGCAGATGGAGAGGTAGACCGTTCACCAACAGGAACGGGAGTGGCCGGCCGAATAGCATTACTGCACGCAAAAGGTGAGGTTGAGCTGAACGATGAATTGATGATTGAAAGTATCGTCGACGGAAGAATGATTGTCAGCGCTAACGCAGAGTCGCTATATTTTGGCAAGCATGCAGTTGTTCCTGAAGTATCAGGAAGATCATTTATTACAGGGAAGCATCAGTTCTTTATTGACCCAGATGATGTGTTTCAAAATGGATTTATGTTGCGCTAAACAGCGGCTGTTAAGGAATTAATAATGAAAGAATACGACGATGAGCATGGTGCAACGATTACTATAGTTGGGGCCGGTATTGTTGGACTTGCTGCAGCAATAGAGCTTCAACGAAAAGGATTTGATGTCACTATCATAGATAAAGAAGGAGCCGGCTCTGGCGCTTCTCAGGGGAATGCTGGCCACTTTGCGACAGAACAAGTCTTTCCATTAGCTGATCCCGCTATTATAGCCAAATTACCTGGTATGCTGATGGATCCTTTAGGTCCTTTTAGGATCCAACCTAAATACTTTGTCAAAGCCTTGCCATGGTTTATGCGCTTTTTGGTTAATATGTTACCAGGGCGCCGCGCTAAAAATACGAGAGCGATAAAAGCACTTAACCAAAGCTCTATTGCTGCGATGAAGGAGCTAGTGCGCTTTTGTGGTTGTGAACAGTTATTAACCCTAAACGGCAGTTTGCTTGTTTTTGAAGAGACTCCCATAGATGAAGTACAAAAAGAACTAACGGTATATGCGAATGCTGGTGTTGACGTGCAGTTACTCGATGGAACAGAAGTTAGAATGCTTGAGCCTTCTTTAAGCCAGTCGATTACTCATGGTTTGTATTTCACTCAGGTTGGCCATACCAGTGATCCTTATCGTTTGTGTAAGGCGTTAGAGTTAAAGTTCATGTCGTTAGGTGGGAAGTTAGTTACTGAAGAGCTTGTAAAAGTTGCAGCCGCTAAGACCAGTTCAACTATCCAGCTGGAGATGGCTAATGGAACAAGCAAACAAATTAAAAAATTAGTTATCGCGGCGGGTGCTTGGTCAAAACCTTTTGCTAAACAGTTAGGCTACTCGGTTCCATTAGAATCAGAGCGAGGCTACCATTTAATGATGCCGCAAATAAGCACGCTGTCACGTCCTGTTGCCTCCTATAATCGTAAGTTTATTATTACGCCTATGACTGACGGAACTCGTCTGGCGGGAACGGTAGAGTTTGGCGGGTTAAAGGCACCTCTAGTTCCGGCAAGAGCTGATTGTTTGTTCACTCATGGGAAAGCACTACTGCCAACGTTGTTTGAAAGTGCAGTCGCTACTGATGGTGAGCGCTGGATGGGATTTCGGCCCTCTTTACCTGATAGTTTGCCAATTGTGGGGCGCAGTGTTACACAGTCGAATGTATTCTTTTCGTTCGGTCATCAGCACTTAGGACTAACATGGTCAGCATTGACTGCTAAGTTGTTGGCGCAAGAGGTGGTTGGTGAACAAGCAAATATTGACTTGCAACCTTATAGGATAGATAGATTTTCTTCATGGGGCTGAATATAGAGGCAGCAGCTATATAGCTAGAAGTTCTTTATGTATAAGAGTTGATACATTAATAGGCAATTGGTTACTAAGCGGGTCGTAAAGTATTCGGTTAGTTAGCCAGCTGCTATCTATCTCTAAATAGGCATATTAAAATTTGGGTTAGGCAATACATAAGTTATAGATAAACAGTGATAAATAAACTACTTGATTACTTTCATAGCGTACTGGAAAACCCCTGGATCTTACTCGATGATCTGATGACAATCGTAAACTTCCTTTTAGGTCTTACAATTATCTGGAGCTTTATTTCACTTTTTTATGCTCTCGGTGGTGGCACTGCGGCAGATCTGATTAATCCAAATAGTTGGTAGTCAAAAAACAGAAAACTGTTGTTTGAAATTTATATGACGATAATGAAAACAAGCCAACACTTAGTGTGGCTTGTAATTTTAATCATTACTTATCCATCAGCCTCGGCCATAAAATTCTCAATTTCATCAACGGTTCTTGGTATATCTTTAGACAAATTCTCAAAACTGCAATCGGTTACTAATATGTCATCTTCAATGCGAATGCCCATACCACGATAACCCTCAGGGACATCTGTTGCATCTAGAGGAATATATATCCCTGGCTCGATAGTAAACACCATACCATTTTCTAGTCGGCGCCAATTGCCTGCAGTGTCATGGTAGGAACCTACATCATGTACATCCATGCCTAACCAATGGCCAGTTTTATGAACCGTAAAGCGCTTATAACTCTCGGTTGCCATAATGTGCTCAATTGATCCAGTTAAAAGACCAAGCTCTTTGAGCCCGCAAGCCATTACCTTCATACAGGTCTCGTTAATTAAATTCCAAGCAAGTCCCGGTTTTATCATCTCGATAGCTCGGTCTAGTGCGTTTAGTACTATCTGATAAATTGCTCTTTGCTCATTGCTGAATTTTCCGTTCACAGGGTAACTGCGGGTAATGTCTGAGGCATAATATTGACATTCAGCGCCAGCATCGATCAAAAGCATCTGTCCATCTTCTAACTCGCAACAATTTTCTTCATAGTGTAAACAGCAAGCATTGTTTCCTGACGCAACTATATTAGGATAGGCCACATCGCTACAGCCTTTATTGGCAATACTGAAATTAAATAGCGCAGAGAGTTCGCGTTCATTTATGCCTGGACTACAGGCTTGCATGACTTTCTTGTGTGCGAATATTGACGCTTTGACTGCAAGACGAATGTTTTGTATCTCATCTTCCGTTTTAATTAATCTATGCTGGTGTAGTACTTCAGCTAGTTGCTTTATTGCTACAAACTGCTTAGGGGTATCGAACGAGCCATTATGTCTGTGATGATTAGTCCAGCTAACGATCTCGGAAGAGAAGCGGTCTGTTTCGTCACAAACATAAAAGCTCGTAATGCCCTTCATCTGGCATAAAAGCTGAGTGGTAAACTCGCTAACAGGGTAGGCATGGTCAGCATTGTAGTGTTCGACAGCTCCGCTAACACCAGCGCGAGTGCCAAAATTGACCTCTTGATCTTTATCCTTGGGTCTTAGGAATAGCTGAAAAGAAGTTGTTTCACTCTTAATTAGCAACGCAATGGCGTCAGGTTCATCAAAACCGGTTAAATAAAAGAAATTGTTGTCTTGCCTGAAGTGATACTTAATATTTTTACTGCGCACTTTTTGCTGGTAACCCGCGAGCAACACTAAACTGTTTTCAGGTAATTGATTAAGTAGTGCTACTCGCCTTTGTTGATAGATGTCTAAAGTCACGTCCTCACCCTTATTATTGTATATTTTATTTATTACACTGTATTACTGCTTTTATAGCAAGTTCACGGTGCAATTGTTTCTAATGAATGGAATAATAGCGGCATCAAAGAGTAGAGAGATAGTATTGTGAAACGAGCAGTTTTTTTAGATAGAGATGGCGTTATTAATATAGATCACGGCTATGTACATAAAGTCGATGATTTTGAATATGTCGACGGCGTCTTCGAGGCTTGTCTCTCATTAAAGAAAGCAGGCTACCTTCTTGCTGTTGTGACCAATCAATCAGGTATAGCCCGGGGTATGTACACCGAGGAGCAGTTTCATACATTAACAGAATGGATGGATTGGAATTTTGCTGATAAAGGTGTAGAGCTAGACGGTATTTATTACTGTCCTCATCATGCAGAAAAAGGAGTGGGGGAGTACAAGATTGATTGTGATTGCCGTAAACCTAAACCTGGAATGATGTTAACTGCTGCTGAGTTTTTGAAAATTGATTTAAGCCGCTCTGTTATGGTCGGTGATAAACGTGATGACATGTTGGCCGCCAAAGCAGCAGGTATTCCGACTCGCGTGCTGGTACGCACAGGTAAATCTGTAACAGATGAAGCGATTGCTGCTGCAACAGTGGTACTTGACTCGGTGGCTGAGCTGCCCGCCTATTTAGCGGCTGAGGTAAACTAAATCGTATGTAGCCTGATTTGTTATCCTGCTCAGTATATAAAGGGGTAGCACCAAACTGTGCATTTTGGCGATGTTTTGCTGTAGTGATTAGAATTTTGAGATGGCGAATCTGTGAAAATGACAGTTTAAAGGGGCTTTTAGCCCCTTTTTTGTGCGTATCGTTTGAGAAACGTCCGCTTAGACGTATTATTTCATTTTTTCTCATTTAGCCCCTTGTGCTCTGTCAGGATTTCCCTATAATGCGCATCCACTGACACGGCACAGCAGGCCAACTAACTAAACGAAAGCTTAGGTAGTACGGGACTTGCAGCGGTGTTAGAGAGTTAAAAACCTTCGGGAATTTGATTCAGGTGACAAACGCTTTAAGGGCTTCGGGTAATGCTTCTTTTCACGAGAGTGATTAAGAAATCATCGCTTGAAAAACTTCTTAAAATAAGCGCTTGACGCCGCCACTGGAGAGTGTAGAATACGCCTCCTCAAGCCAACGACCTAGCGTCTTCGGCGAAGTATGAAAGATGACTTCACGC
>NZ_BPEW01000002.1 GCF_019654975.1 Shewanella sp. c952 | reverse complement strand
AGGAAATTGAATGACCACTTTACTTATCTGTTTATTGATTGCCATGTTGTTGCCTTATCTCGCTAAAGGCCCCGTTGCTATTGCTATGGCAAAACTTGGAGGCTACGACAACAGTCATCCGCGCGAACAGCAATCAAAGTTGACAGGTTATGGTGCAAGAGCGGTAGCTGGCCACCAAAATGCATTTGAATCGCTGCTTATTTTCGGTATCGCTGCACTTACTGTGATGGCAACGAATAATGTCAACATGGTGGTAGAGGTTGCTGCGGTCGTGCATGTTGCCGCTCGAGTGGCATATCAGATCCTTTATTTAAAAGATAAAGGCACCCTAAGAAGTGTATCTTGGTTCATTGCTATCATCGCTAGCTTTACTGTGTTTTGCCAAGCTTTTTAGAAGAGAAATAAATGTTTGCTGAGTAATGGAGTTGTACAGACGGAGAAGAGAGTGCATAACTTCTTGATTGAAGGTATCACAGCAACATTTTGTGCAGTTCTCATCCGTCTTGGGGGCAAGCTAAATATGACGATATAGTTATCGTTTCATGTCTGGGTATTCAAACTCGTGGCATTGATTACAATATACTTTGCTCTCTTTATGCTCTTGATGACAGTAAGTACAAGGTAGATCTGTACCGTAATGTAGACTGTCATGGGGATTAGGCTCTACATCATGGCCCGCATCTACTGGACGCTTAGTTAGTTCCGCAATATCCCCTGGTGTGCCGTGACAAGTCTGGCAAGCACTCGTATTTGGAATTTTTTTCCGCTTAACTTCGCCGTGACAGAAACTACAATCAACTTTCCCGTTTTCACCGATCATTATCTCTTTATGGTAGTCCTTTATCTTCATTGCATTTGCTGCAGGGCTAGCGAGCAGCATTATCGTGCAGATTGCTGTCAGTATTCTTAACATCGTCATTCCTATTTTTACTCGAGTATTAGTTACTCATTAGTGTTATCGAGTGTTTCTGATTGATAGGTAGCATGCGCTTAATGTTGGGAGAATCGACAGGTAAGCGATAGGCTCGTTTACCTGTCGATTGCCTGTGATTAAGCGGCTTAGTAGGCTGCTATAAATGCAGTTGATGCCTTAATATCTGGTGTGAACGGGCGGTCAATTTCTACAAAAGGTACTTGCTTACGGAATGCTTTATACATGGTATTAGTTGCATTGCCTTGCTTTAGCTTACTGTTAGCAAGCTTACGAAGGTCAATAGCTTGAGTTGAGTGCATCAGTTCAAGCCCATACATAACATTAGTGTTATTAACGATTTCAATCAGATTATCAGAAGCTAACTTTAGGTTCGTGAAGGTGTCTTCAATGTTACCAGCAATCGAAATACCGTCGAACGATACTGGGTTCGCTAGTGCCTTATTTCGAACTTGCATATCAACGAAAGTCTTTTGGATGGCTCCAAAGGCATGGCCGTTGTTACCAGGCGCGCTTAAGAAACGAGGTAGATGAGTAAAGTGATCATCTGATAGGTGAATTGTTCGCATAGCACTGTTATGTGATACATGGGTCAAAGCAATACTTAACTGTTGAACCGCAAGTGCAACCGGTAATGGTTCAAAATTAGTCGTTGGGAATACCCCACCTTTACCTTCAACTAAGTACTTAGACACTTGTGAATTATTACCATAATCTTTACCTGCACCAACAATTACACCAGGGTTATCATCTGAGTGGTTGATCTGGATATCAATCATTTGGCCCAAGTCCGCCAATGCTTTATAAGCGCCGGAAAAGGTATATGCAGTAGTACGATAGCTTAGTGGATCTTGTAGCGGACGTTCGCTATTGGCATCCCATAAATAGCTACCTGATAAGCTATCTCTTACATTAGCTGTCGCTTCTTTTAGATATGGGAATGGACGAATATCGTTTGTCTGAGGTAGGAAAGGTGAAACGTTACCGTTCAATCCTTCAAGGCTTAAGCTAAACACGGTTGGTGATACTTCTAGTAGGTGCTTGGCATTGCGATAGCCCTGCATTGCGTATGTGACAGCAACAGAGTTATTAGACAAAATAGATAGTGCATCTTTACCGACTGGATCAAGTGGCGCAATTCCTGCTTTTTTCATCGCTTCCGTACTGCTCATGGGCTCGCCTTTGTAGATCACATCCCACTCACCAATCATAGCCAGACCAACGTGTGATGATAATAGGATATCTGCTTCACCAACGGTGCCTTTAGATGGAATTATCGGTGTAATACCATTATTTAAGTAAGCTTTGTATAGTTCGGCAACGTAAGGTTGAACCCCTGTATGGCCAGATAAAATAGTGTTTAAGCGAACCGCCAATGCTACGCGAGTTAAGCGAACAGGCATAGGCTCCCCAACACCAGCACTATGAGCACGCAGAGTGCTATAGTTAAATGACTTCGATGCTTTCATCACTTCAGGGCTTAGCTCACCGTTAGCAGCAAATAATTTGTGGTCTTTATTTAAGCCTACACCTACAGTTAAGCCATACACAGGTTTACCAAGGCGTGCAGCTTCCATTAACAGCTCATGTGCTTTTACTAGAGCAGTCGCTGATTGCGCGGCAATTTTTACTTCTGCACCATCGGCAATATCCCAAGCTTGTTGCTGGGTAAAATGTTTTCCGTCAAGAACGACAGAGTTTGCGGCAAGCGCTTGGCTTGCTGTAAGTGCGAATGCTAAAGTAGTTAAGGCAATATTAGTTATAGTTTTCATCTTCATAATTTCCATCATATTTATCAGCTGGCGCAACGCGCTCAACTTTATTGAATTAGTTAGACTTGCTGTAAGTTCACGGCTTTAGATTGAGCGCAGTGTTGTCCGGCATTTCGTCCTGTAACTACACCCTCTGCAACGGCACATGCTCCGAGACGGCTTGCACCATGGATCCCACCAGTCGCTTCTCCTGCAGCAAAAAGGCCTGCTATAGGTTTGTTGCTCACTAAGTGCAGTACTTCTGAGGCGGTGTTAACCTTAACGCCACCCATGCAGTAATGGACTTTTGGCCACATTCTAACTGCGTACCAAGGACCATTTTCTAGTTGCATTGCTTTTTGCATTGGTCGACCAAAATCGACATCTTTGCCTTGTGCTACGGACTCATTCCAGCGCTCTACTTGGGCTTTTAATGCTTCGGCGGGCATTTTGTAGAGGTTGGCTAGCTCTTCAAGTGTGTCGGCTTTTTGAATGACCTTGTACTTAAGTCCCCAATCGAGAGTTTGTGCATCTTTGGCTCCTAAAGCGTTGGTAAAACCAATAGGATATACAGGGTTACCTCGGTCATCTCTGCGGGTCATAATGGCATCAGCACGCGCTTTGCGGTCAGCAAGCTCATTGAAGAAACGCTCGCCGGTGCGAACATCGACCACAATACCTTTAGGATAGGTTGCTATGGTGTTGAACTGTGATGCTGTACCAAAGCCTTTTTCATCAGGCGATGCCCATGGGCCTAATTGAATTTGATCCAAATGAATTGGATTCGCGCCTAAGAGCATCATCTGCTTTAGCGCCTCTGAAGTAGCTCCAGCATGGTTAGTTGAATCTAATTCACTGGTTAGTTTTGGTTGTTGCATTTGGCGATATTCGATATCTCGGCCAAAGCCTCCGGTCGCCATGATCACACCTTTGCGTGCGCCAATCTTCGCCATCTTACCAGTTCGAGCTTTCGGGAAATAATAGCCTTGGCGAACTTCGATGCCGATCACGCGACCTCCTTCATCTTTTACAAAACCTTCGAGCTTGGTTTGATTTCGCATGTCAATACCATGCTTGTTAGCTGCTTTGATTAATGGTCGGATAATACCTGCACCTGAGCTTTGGACTGTTTGTAGTACGCGAGGAAGAGAGTGGCCACCAAAGTGTTGCACAAACGGTTTCCATTGCACGCCATAATTGGTTAACCATTCACAGGATTCTGCGGTGCCGTTACATACCAGTTTTAGCATTTCGACATCATTCATGTCTCTGCCTGATTCCAGCATATCTGTAACCATAGTTTCTACAGAGTCTTCAATGCCCTCTTTTTTTTGTAACGGTGAGCCTGCAACCGCCATTGCACCGCCATTAATTGTCGAGTTGCCACCAAAAACAGGCATTTTCTCAACGATCATTACACTAGCTCCAGCTTCTTTAGCTTGAATTGCTGCAGACATACCGGCAAAACCACTACCAACAACGATGACGTCAACAATTTCATCAAACCGAGCTTCGCTCTGCTGCGTGCAATTATTAGCATTAGCCGATAATGCTACACAGCCTATACTGGCAACTGCCATTGCTGCGCTACCCTTTAGTAGTTGGCGCCGCCCGGGACTTGCCAATTTATTTTCATTCATTCTGCGCTTCCCTATATGTATTCTTCTAATTATGTATCTTGGCGACTAGCCTTAGATATCATGCTGATAAAGTTGCAGTGACTGTGCCAATTACCTCAAAGTAGGGGGATATAAGGTGATTTATGAGCAGGGACACAGAATCACGAAATATAATGATTTACTATCACGAAACTTCGTGGCTACCTCGATATATCAATGAAGAAACAATTTTACTATCAGGCTACTCAGTGTTTGTGCAGTAGTTTATCGCTAGAAAGTGCCCTAAAAAGTTACTATGATTATGTCAAACAGCATTTGCCAATTGACGGTATATTTCTCAATATTTATCGCCCTGCTCATGGGGATATACAGTTCTTATCACATGTTAATCAAAGCCAGGCTATGGCGCTTGATAAGCAGGTAAAACTTTCTTCAGAGATGGAGTTAGTTCTGCAACAAAATGATCGCCCTGTGATACGTATTATCAATGATATCAATCTAGATAAAGTTACTGGTTTTGTTGCTCCTCAAGTCATTCCCGATATTGGTTCTGTCATTTTGCTGCGAATGGTAAGCAGTGATACCCATCTCGGAGTGGTGGGGTTTTACGCTAAACAACCTGGAGTGTTTAAACCGCTCCATGCGGACTTGATTGAACCTCACAAAGATACATTTTCGTTGATTACCGCATTCAATTTGCGTGGGCGTAATTTACTTCGAGCTAATCAGGCTCTAAGCCAAGAGAATGATAATCTTAAGCGTGGTCTTTTCGCTCCTGACGGCGTTGTTGGGGCTGAAGGTGGTTTGAAAAAGGTTATGGTACAAGTTGATGCCATTGCTGCACTGAACACTAGCGTGTTAATGCAAGGTGAGACTGGTTGCGGTAAAGAAGTTATCGCCAATGCGATTCATGCTAAATCAAATAGTGCTGGTAAGCCTTTTATTAAAGTTAATTGTGGTGCGATACCTGAAAGCTTAATAGACTCAGAGCTTTTTGGTTATGAAAAAGGCGCCTTCACGGGGGCTGAAAGACGCAAGGCTGGATACTTTGAACAGGCAAATGGCGGCACTATATTTCTGGATGAAATTGGCGAATTACCGCTTTCTGCGCAAGTACGCTTATTACGCGTGCTACAAAATAGCTCGATTACTCGTGTTGGTGGTTATGATAGTGTGCAACTTAATATTCGAGTTATTGCTGCAACACATCGAAACCTTCAGGCTATGGTGCATGAAAAGACCTTCCGTGAAGATCTCTGGTATCGTTTAGCAGTATTCCCAATCGAGATCCCTGCATTACGTCAACGACGCAGTGATATTCCGGCATTAGTACAGTACTTTATAGAAAAGTTAGCGGCTAAATTTAACCTAGAACAGCTTCCGAGGGTTATGCCTGAACAGTTGGCTTTGTTGAATAATTACGGTTGGCCCGGCAATGTGCGGGAACTAATTAACGTACTTGAACGAGCTATTATTCAACAGCCACAAGGACCATTGAACTTTGATTTATTACAAGTACAATCGGCTGAAGAGGTCGTTACTCAACCTGGGTTGACTATTGTGGTTGACCCAAGTCATGCAAGTGACAAATTAGTGCCGCTAGAGGTGATGATTAGTAAATACATCAGCCATGCAATGCGTATTACAGGGGGGAAACTCTATGGTCCTGGCGGAGCGGCAGAATTACTGGATATTAATCCTAATACGCTTAAGAGTAAGATGAAAAAACTTGGTCTGTGTTAAAGCTAGTCAGGTAAATTGTTGCGCTAAATAATAAAAGCACCTCCTCGGAGGTGCTTTTATATTATTGCTATAAGCGGGAGCAAATAAGCAATACTCGGCAAGTTAACGGTTGTCCTGCACGCACTAACTTGGTGATGGCTAGAGTGATTTAGAAGAAATAGCGAATACCAACGGCGTAGCTATTGTCCTGAAGCTTTTCAAAGCTTTTATCATCCATATCACTGAAATCTAGCTTAGCTTCAACAAACATTATTGTGTCATTGCTATATCGATAGTGCATGCCAAGTACGGCAAATTGGCGAGTCCAGTCACCTTGAATAGTGGTCGATGAATCGGTATCTAAGTCTTGATATGACAATAAGAAGCTAGGAACAAAGCCATTTTCATACTGATAAGCAACTAAAAACTCGCCACCGGTTGAATCATACAATTCACCTGCAACCAACTCATTCTGTTTACTTTTATGAGCATTCAAACCCATGTAAAAACCATCAGCTTCACGGTTTGGTGCGTACTGATAAAATGAACCATATTGTGCTCCAACACCAATGATTTCATTGGTGTCATCAACGCTTTCGCCAGCAAGCTCTCCTTTAAAGTCGCCGCGATTTATCCCTGCTAATACTTTAAATTTGTCAGTAAAGTGGTAAGTTAGACTTGCCCCATAACTTGTATCAAAGCTGATATGAGAGCCATCGTTAACGGCAATCCCATCTTTATCATACAGCGCCACATCACCATTTTGCTTGGCGGCATACTGTAAAGCAAAGCTCAAATTACCAAATGAGTTGCGGTAAATAAATGCAGAGTCAGCACGACCAGCCCCCGTTAAACCTCCATCGCCAAATGTATACGCGCCAACCGAGTAGCCGGTGTACACATTTAGTACGTCAGTTGTGTAGGCTACATCGTAGTAAGCACCCCATTGCTTGCCAAAGGTCAGGCTACCCCATTTTTCGTTTGCAAGACCAACATAACCTAAACGGTTGAATAGAAAGTCTGAACTCTTTTCTGCGCCGAGCTGGCCTCCAGTGTAGCTTAATGAGTCATCACTGGTGACCATATTAATGCCCCACTCTGTATGGGCAAAGCTACGCCAGCCATTTTTTTCTTTCCGGTCAAATCGAAAGCCTATTCGTGAGAAGTTGTCTACAACAGCAGTGTCGTGGGTATCATTAATGGCTGCAAAACCTAACCAACCAATCATGTTGACGCTGTTAGTTTGGTCATTATACAGCTCTACCGCTTGAGCGGAGCTAGCCATTAAAATCGACGGTATTAAAAGCGCCATCAGTTTCTTATTCATTTTGTTTCCCCTAGTTTTATTTTTATAAGCTGATCATCATTGGTTAATCCCAATACCCTTGACGAGCAGCTAACGTGCCAATGAGGAAAAACATGTGTTTAAACGAGAATAAACAAGAGCAAGATCGACTAACCACGAAATATCGTTAAAGCTGATCGTTTAATATCGTGTTGATAGTGAAATATCGTTGTTAATAGCTTGGTGGTGATTTGCGCTATAAGTGTTGTTATTAATCATTGTTGTCGCGGCTTTTAAAGCTAGCGTACGGACACGGACACTTTCCCCATATCGGACAATTAAATTGATGAGCGGACACTTTTAACGAGTGGCAGCGGACACTTTTAACTGCCGATTATCATAAAATATATCTTAGCTATTGTTATTAAAGGTTTTTGTATTGTTGGCACGCTGATTGCATTAATAAAACCATTGGAACAGGTTTTATAGTCAGCGGACACAGTAGGGATAGCAGATGATTCAGGACACCAGCGCACAAGACACCATTAAGCAACCAAGCAAAGTGAGCAAGGTTAAACGCCCTTTGATATTGGGTATTGCGGCGCTATTGGTTTCAGGCCTCGTTTGGTCAAGCATAGGTAGCGATTCCGTTACGACTTCAATTAAACGTTCTGAGCTGCGCTTTGCCACATTAGAGCGCGGTACGCTCATTCGTGATATTCCCACTACAGGTAAGATTGTCGCTGCCAACGCGCCAGTGCTTTATAGCCCTGAACAGGGCAGTGTGACGCTGATTGCTAAGCCTGGCGACCGTGTTGAACTCGGTGATGTTGTTGCCACTATAGAAAGCCATAAACTGACTAACAGCCTAAAGCAGCAAGAGGCTGTGCTTGAGGGAATGAAAAGCTCACTTGAACGTGCCCGCCTTGATGCCCGCAGACAACAGCTAAAAGCCCAGCAAACCTTGGATATGGCTAAAGTCGATTTAGAAGCGGCGGATCGCGAAAGCCGTCGTGGTGACCAACTGATTAAGTCAAAGTTGATTAGTAAAATCGATTTTGAAAAGAGTAAAGATGACCTACACAAAGCTAAGTTACTGTTTGCTCATGCAGGAGAAGAAGCATTGCTGATGAAAGACACCTTAACCTTTGAGCTTAAAAACACAGCGTTAGAGGTTGACCGTCAAGCGCTAGTGGTTAAGGAGCTTGAACGTCAGGTTGCAGCGTTGAATATCATTGCTCCAGTGGGTGGCATTATCGGTAATTGGTTAACTGAGCAAAAAGCGCGTATTGGCCAGAGCCAGCCCATTTTAACCGTGGTTGATTTAAGTGCCTTTGAAGCTGAACTGGCAGTGCCTGAATCTTACGCAGACGAATTGGGTTTGGGTATGGCTGTTGAGTTGAGTTTTGGCGCTATCACCTTGATGGGCGAGCTTTCATCTATCTCGCCTGAAGTACGTAACCGTGAAGTGACCGCAAGAGTGCGTTTTGAGCAAAATGAGAGCTTGCATCTACGCCAGAATCAACGTTTATCAGCCAGAGTATTGCTTGAGCATCGCCCCAATGTGTTGATGGTAAAACGCGGTGCATTTGTGACTAGTGGCGGCGGCCAAGAGGTGTATGTCATGGACGGAGATATTGCCACTCAAACCGCTATCCAACTCGGCGCTCGCAGTATGAGTCACATTGAAGTGATTCAAGGTGGTCAGGTTGGCGATGTCTGGGTGACCTCGAGCATCGATCCTTTCAAGAAAGCTGATCAAGTCCTTGTACGCTAACCGTCAAAGCATCAGTAACGGAGAGTCAAATGAATAAATTTAAAAGCCCACAGCTAGTGACAGCTCTAGCATTGTTTATGTTAGTGGTAGCAGTCCAAGTTTCAACTGATAGCGCAGGAGAGTGGATGTTTATTGGTCTTGATTTGATTGAGCTGACCAATGACGCGACATTGAACCTGCCTAGTATTTCAGATGTTGCGCTTGATACGAGTGACAATATCCAACAGATAGCGCTGACAATAATAAATAGTTTAGCTGAACAATTGCTTAAGTAACCTCTGTTTCGCCACGAAGGTTAAGTAACTCCATATAATTAAAGGAATAATCACCATGTTATCAATGAAGAATATCAGCAAGGTATTTAAAACGGATTTAGTCGAAACTCACGCATTACGTGATTTTAATCTGAATGTCGAAGAGGGCGAATTCGTCGCGGTAACAGGCCCGTCTGGTTCAGGTAAAACGACATTTTTGAACATCGCAGGCTTACTTGAAGGCTTTACTCATGGCGACTTTTTTCTCGATGGCGTCAATATTTCCAATTTAAGTGATAACAAGAGCGCTGCAATTCGAAATGAAAAAATTGGCTTTATTTTTCAAGGGTTCAATTTAATACCTGATCTCAATTTAGCTGAAAATGTTGAAGTGCCACTGCGTTATCGCGGTTTTAATGCCAAAGAGCGCAAAATACGTGTAGAGCGCGCATTAGAGCAGGTCGGGCTAGCGGCAAGAATGAAGCACCTTCCGACACAACTTTCAGGTGGACAACAGCAGCGCGTGGCGATTGCTAGAGCGCTGGCGGGTGAACCACGTTTCTTATTAGCAGATGAGCCAACCGGTAATTTGGACAGCTTGATGGCGCGCCAAGTAATGGAGTTGTTAGAAGACATAAATAAGGCTGGTACCACCATTATCATGGTGACCCATGACGCCGAGCTTGCCCGTCGAGCGCAGCGTAATATTCAAATTGTCGACGGTCAAGTCTGTGATTTCACCATGTACCAAGGCGAGCAAGGTAGCGTGGCACAAGGGCAATCGGTAGCAGACGTAGCGGCGGCAGAAGTTGTTACTGTTGCTTCATCAGTTGCATAACAGTAGGAGAAAATAACTATGTTCTTTTACTACTTAGATCTTGCATGGCGCAGCATTAAGAAAACGCCATTTCTGTCGCTGTTGATGGTACTGGCAATCTCCATTGGAATTGGGATCACCATTACCACGCTGAATATTTACAAGATGGCCTCTGTTAACCCCGCTGGTGAGCGTTCATCACAGCTATTTGCTGTGCAATTGATGAGTCAAGATCCAGATACTTGGCAAAATATTAATGAACAGATCACTTATCAAGATGCGATGAACCTGCGAAAAAGTGAAGTACCAGTTAGACAAACTGCGATGTTTCGCACCGGTCTTGCAGTGCAAACTGATGATGTTAATTTCTCGCCTATTCTTGAAGGGGTTCGTGTAGCGGATAGTGATTTTTTCGCCCTCTTTGATGTGCCATTTTTATATGGTAACCCTTGGAGTGAGCAGGTTGATCGTGACGGTGGTTATAAGGTGGTTATCAACGAAGATATAAACAACAAAGTCTTCGGTGGCGGCAATAGTGTCGGTAAAACACTCATACTCAATCGCAAGCCATATCAAGTGGTCGGGGTGATAAAAAATTGGAATCCAAGCCCTAAATATTATGACGCTAACAATGGCGCTTTTAATGACTCTGAGCAGATTTTTGTGCCTTTTTCATTAGCACCAATTGAAGAGTTTAATAGCTGGGGTAATAACAATAGCTGGCGTCACGAGAACATTAGAAATTATACCGATCGCCTCAACTCTGAGATGCACTGGGTACAGTTCTGGACAGAGCTCAGTACGCCGGCGATGCAGCGCGAATATAAACAGTGGTTGGGCAACTATGTTGATCAACAGCAGCAGTTAGGCCGATTTAAGCATGCTGAAGCTAGAGGTGAAGTCTCTGATGTTGCGACCTGGATGGTGTTTAACAATGTGGTTCCTGAAGACAATAAAGTACTGGTGGGTTTGAGTGTGTTGTTCTTGGTGGTGTGTTTGGTGAATATGCTCGGCTTGTTATTGGCTAAGTTTTTGAAACGAGCACCGGAAGTGGGTGTTAGGCGTGCCATTGGCGCGAGCAGAATGCAGATATTCTCTCAGCATCTAGTCGAGGTGGGGTTAATCGGTTTTTGTGGTGGAGTGTTGGGCTTAGCTTGGGCGTGGGCTGCGTTGTCGTTATTAGCGTCGAAGTTTGACTTAACCGAGTCATTGGCTCAGCTAGACCAAAGCATGTGGTTAATCGCGCCTGTGATTGCGGTCTCTGCAGCCATTATTGCAGGGATTTACCCAGCTTGGCGCATTTGCAGTACTAACCCAAGTATTTACCTGAAGAGCCAGTAGAGAAAAGGAATTTATCATGTTTCAGATTAAACCTATTATCAGCATGCTGATGCGCAATAAAAGCGGCCCGTTATTGCTGTTAATTCAGATTATTCTGTCAGTTGCCATAGTGGCTAACGCAAGTTTTATTATTAGCGAACGTATTGGCTTAATTAGCCGTGAATCGGGGATTGTCGAATCAGAGGTGTTTGACTTTAGCGTCTACAATTTTGACGAAAGCATCGTGCCTGAGACTCAAAACCTACGCGACCTCGACATTATTCGTCAGCTCGATGGGGTTAAAGCTGCGGTTTCAACCAGTATGACTCCCTTAAGCGGTGGTGGCTGGTCATCAAACTTTGCACATGGCACTAGCGAAGAGGATCGAAAAGACAGCCCTAATTCGGCTATCTACTATAGCGATGAGCAGTTTATCTCGACCTTAGGTCTAAACCTTATCGAAGGACGTAACTTTTATCCCGATGAAGTGCATACAGGTGGCCCTGAACTGGCTAGCCTAGCGATAGTATCTGCTGAATTTGCTAAAGAAACTTTTGGCGATGAACCTGCGGTTGGACAGGTCATGTACCGCGGTAACATTGGTGACCAACCGATGAAAATCATCGGTGTGGTGGAGCGTTTACAAGGTGCTTGGGTTGATAATGATAACTTAAATCGCAGTGTGATATTAAATGTCGAGCTCAATTATGCTTTTAATCGAATCTTGGTGAGGGCAGATGAAGCTGCAATCGCAGGGCTAAAAGAGGCGATACCAGCAGCGCTGCACAAAGAGCACCCTAACCGCGTAGTTACTGACTTTACTACCATCACTGAACACCGCACCAGTGTTTATCGTAACCACGAGTTGATGGCGTCAGTACTGTCGTTGATGGTGGTGTTATTGCTGCTGATCACCTCGTTAGGTCTTGCTGGAATGGTGATGTTTAATATTGAGCGCCGCACTAAACAGATAGGCACGAGACGAGCATTAGGGGCTAAAAAGCGCGATATTGTGAGTTTTTTCTTAGTTGAAAACTACTTGATATGTCTTATTGGTGGCGGTTTAGGTGGCTTGATTGCCGTGCAACTCGGGCAGCAGTTGATGTCGCTTTATAGTTTACCAAAGCTCGAACTTATCTACCCGATTGTTACAGTAGCAGGCCTTTTAGTACTCACAACCGTGGCGGTGATTTTTCCGGCTCGTAAAGCGGCAAAAATCTCTCCTGCAATAGCCACACGAAGTGTCTAATATCTATCGCTAATTTACGATGAATAACGGCTTGATTGTCATCTTCAAGCCGTTTCGATTGTTTAAGTGATCTAAGATGAACTATTGATTGAAAAGTTAATCGCTTTATCTCTGTTTCGCTTTGCGTTAGTTTTAGGCAAGCCTTATACACAGATTATAAAAAAGAAACTATGGAAACGATTCTCATCGTTGATGATAACCAAGCAGTATGCAGTGCTTTATCGCTGATGCTGGAATTACATGGCTATCAAACACTGACCTGCTTGTCACCGGAAGTGGCAGCAGAGTTAGTGCAGCTGCATGATATTGCACTTGTTGTACAAGATATGAATTTTACCCAAGATACCACCTCGGGCGAGGAGGGCGTATCGCTGTTCTATGCTTTAAGAGCGTTGCAGCCACAGCTACCGATTATATTGTTAACGGCTTGGACTCAACTTGAAGTGGCTGTTGAGTTGGTTAAAGAGGGTGCAGCCGATTACATGGGCAAGCCTTGGGATGATGCCAAGCTACTCACCAGTATCGGTAATTTGATCTCACTACACACCTTAACCAAAGCCAACGCAAAACTTGCACGAGTCGATAACCAGCGAATGGCAGCGATAAAAGGTGCTGACCTCTGTGGCATTGTATTTAACAGTGGCGCCATGCAGCGTTGTGTGGATTTAGCATTGCAAATTGCCCGCAGTGATGTGTCTGTGCTGGTGACCGGCCCTAATGGTGCTGGTAAAGATAAGCTGGCTGATATCATTCACGCCAACTCCAACCTAAAACATAAGCCATTTATTAAGGTCAATATTGGCGCGTTGCCAATGGAGTTATTAGAGGCTGAGTTATTTGGCGCAGAAGCGGGAGCTTTTACTGGCGCGACCAAAACGCGTATTGGTCGCTTTGAGGCCGCAGATGGCGGTACGCTATTTTTAGACGAAATTGGCAACCTGCCATTATCTGGTCAAGTTAAGTTACTGCGGGTGCTGCAAACTGGTGAGTTTGAGCGTCTTGGGAGTCATCAAACTCGTCAAGTAAATGTTAGGGTTGTTAGTGCAACCAATGCTGATCTGATTCATGAAATCCAAGTTGGCCGCTTTCGAGAAGATCTGTTTTATCGGCTCAATGTGATTGAACTGGCGCTGCCGGCGCTTAGTGAGCGAAAAGATGATGTTATCCCGCTGGTCAATCACTTTGTCGGCGCTGAATTCTCATTGAGTAAACATACACAGCAAACACTAGAGGCACATCATTGGCCGGGTAATGTACGTGAGCTTGAAAACGCCTGTAAACGTGCAGTGATTCTAGCCGACAGTCATCATTTAAATGCTGATGATTTTGGCCTGATTGAGTTAGACGTTGCAGCTAGTTCACAAACGGTTGAACAGGTTAGTTTCAATCAAGCAAGCCCCAAGCCCCAAGCCGCGCAGGTGGAGACAAATTATCAAGCTGTTAACTCATCGACTGATGAGAAAGCCAATATTCAAGCAGCGTTAGATAGCCATAAAGGGGTGATCGCACGAGTCGCAAAATCACTGGGTTTGAGCAGACAAGCACTCTATCGACGCATGGAAAAATATGGCATTGAAAAATAAACCCAGTAGCCGCATGAGTGGTATTTCTCTGCGCACTAAATTGATTATTGGCAGCGCTCTGGCAACTGCGGTGGGGCTAATGTTATCGCTGAGTTTATTATTATGGTTTGCGGAGCCAGCAGTTTCACAAACGATTGTTAAACAATTTAGTTTGCTGCTGCTTATCATTTTTGGCCTATCTATTTGCATTGCTATTACAGTAAGTTACTTATTAACTCGTCATTTAGCCACCAGTTTAATGGCACTTGAAGTTGGCTTGCTCAATTTTAAAGATAATGACTTTAGCGTGAGTTTGCCCGTCGGCGGCGATAAACAGCTACAAGCATTAGCAGTATTGTTTAATGAGTCAGCCGAAGCATTGAGGAAAGAGCGTCAGTATATTTATCAACGTGAACTGCTGCTCGATAAGGTGATTCAAAGCTCACCAAACGTCATGTTGCTGCTAGATGATGAGCAGCGGGTTATTTACGCTAACGATGCTGCAAGGCACCTTTTTAACCAAGGGCTTAGAATTGAAGGTATTGAGCTTAACGAACTTATTGCACAGGTTGCTGATGAGTTAAGCGCTGCACTTGCAAACCCTAAAGATGGTTTGTTCTCGTTAAGTGCCAAGGACAGTGATTCAAACGGCGATGGAGAGCCTGAAACATGGCACCTTTCCCGGGGGCAATTCCTGTTAAACGGTCAATTTCACCACCTTATTTTACTCAAACAGATGACGCGCGAGCTCAATCGCCAAGAAGTGGCAGTGTGGAAAAAGGTGATCCGCATTATTAGCCACGAGCTGAACAATTCAGTGGCGCCTATTGCTTCTATGGTCAACTCCGGGCGAATGATCACCAAAGATCTTGATGATCCTAAGCTTAAACTCATTTTTGATACTATCGAAGATAGAACCAGTCACCTTAGCCAGTTTATCTTTGATTACGCGCGTTTCGCCAAGCTACCGGTGCCCAAAAAGAGTCTGGTCGATTGGCATAAATTAACTGAACAACTGCAGCAACATTATCGATTCTTCCTTGAAAATGAGTTGCCAAGCTCTAGGGTTGAGTTCGACTTGATACAGATGGAGCAGGTGTTACTGAACCTGTTAAAAAATGCCCATGAATCCGGCGCTGCAGCTGACAGCATCAGCTTATCGATTGTCGATTCCAGTTTGTCGGATGGTACAGAGGGCGTTTACATTGAAGTTAACGATCAAGGTTCAGGCATGCCTGCTGAAGTCCTTAGACAAGCGTTGTTGCCCTTTTACTCAACTAAACAATCGGGAACAGGGCTTGGTTTGCCGCTATGCCGTGAGATTGTAGAGGCACATGATGGGCACATTAGTTTACAAAACCGCGATGATAAAGGGTTGTGTGTCAGATTGTGGTTACCTAAGTAGCGACTTCAGCGCTAAATGAAACTCTCTGGGTGACCAATTAAAGCTAACGAGCTGCTAGCGTTAGTACCGCTTATTAATACTACACCAATAGCGAATAGGATTTTTTGCCCTTAAAGGTGATTTAAATCACCTTTGCTATTGCCGTGGCCCACTTAAAGAACCTAAACTGAGACTACAAATTTAAAACAATAACTGTTTCAAATTCAATTAGATTTACTTGATTTGAAAGCGTGCTTTTACAGCATGATTAGCTGATTCCGGGACGAACCTATGCCAAATTATCTCAATTGCACTGCATTTAAATTCGCACTGATATTTTCATCGTTGGCACTGATCACTGCATGCGAAAAAGAACCAATTAAAATCACTCCTAAATTGGTTGTCGTTGAAAAGGTCGCTACTGCAACCGTGCCCTTGTATGGCAATTATGTCGGTGTCACTAAAGCCTCACTGGATGTTGAAGTACGGGCTCGGGTAAACGGTTTTGTTGAAAACAAGAGTTTTATTGAAGGTAGCGCTGTTAAAGCGGGTGCGCCGTTGTATCGTATCGATAACCGCCCCTATGTAGCGGTGGTCAATCGCTTAAGCGCTAATGTTGAGTCGCAGCAATCGGCACTTGAAAAAGCACAACGCGATGTCGAGCGTTTAAAACCATTGTATGAGCAGGATGCGGCCAGTCAGTTAGATTTCGATAATGCACTTTCGGTACTATCCCAAGCCAAATCTAGTGTCGCAGCCAGTAAAGCAGAGCTTGAAGAGGCAAAGCTTGAACTCAGTTATACCGAGATTAAATCACCAATTAGTGGCTTAGTGAGCCGCTCTGAAGTTGATATCGGCGCGCTTGTTGGAAGCAGCGGTCAATCATTATTAACCCGAGTTAAGCAAGTTGACCCTATCTATGTCACTTTCAACATGTCGGCGCTGGATTACCTTAATGCTCGTCGCCGTATGACCAGTTATAAAGAACAACAGGTCGCGGAGTCAGAGGGGAAGGCGGTTGAAGGCTTCGTCACCATCACTTTACCTGATAACAGCGAGTATCGATATTTGGGTGATGTTGGCTTTACTGATCCATCGGTAAATCCTGAAACGGGAACCTTTCAGGTAAGGGCGGAACTGCCTAACCCAGATAAAGAGCTACTTCCTGGTCAATATACCAATGTAAGGATCAAACTCAGTGAAGTTGATGATGCGATAGTGATCCCTAACAAAGCCACTCAAGTCGAGCAGGGTGGGGTTTATGTAATGGTGGTACTGCCTAACAATAAAGTTGAGCGTCGCTTTATTGTGGTTAAACACCAAATTGAGATGGGCGTGGTGGTTCAAAGCGGATTAAAAGCTGGCGAGCAAGTGATTGTTGAAGGTATGCATCGTGTGCGCCATGGGCAGCTTGCTGAGCCATTAACTGCAGAGCAGTACTATCAAAAAGAGGATCTGAAACAAAAAGAGCAAGCATTGAAACAGCAAGAGCTTGAGCAGGAACAGGAGGACAACTAATGGCACAGTATTTTGTTAATCGTCCGGTTTTTGCCAGTGTCATCTCGATAGTCATTGTGCTGTTAGGGCTGATCGCCATGTTTCAATTACCCATTGATCAATATCCTTACATTACCCCACCACAGGTAAAAATATCAGCATCTTACCCAGGGGCAACGTCAACAACTGCAGCTGAATCAGTCGCTACACCATTAGAGCAAGAGCTTAATGGTCTGCCAAATATGATCTACATGAGCTCCAAGAGCACTAACTCTGGTAGCTCCAATGTCACCATTACTTTTGATGTCGGGACCAATCCAGATCTTGCTGCGGTAGATGCACAAAACTCTACCCAACAAGCAACGGGCAGTTTACCTATTGATGTGCAAACCGAAGGGGTATCTGTTTCTAAAGAGGCCTCGGTTGAGTTACTTAAGCTGGCACTCACCTCTGAAGATGAGCGCTATGATGAAATTTACCTAAGTAACTATGCCACCATCAATATTGAATCGGCGTTAAAGCGTATTCCTGGGGTTGGCCGTGTCCGTAATACCGGCTCGCGCAGTTATTCCATGCGAGTGTGGCTTAACCCCGACACGATGACGGGCTATGGATTAACAACGACAGATGTTATTGATGCTATTAAGGCTCAAAATAAGGAGTCTCCCGCTGGCAGTATTGGCTCGCAGCCTAATGCAGATACACTAAGCATGACACTGCCTATCACGGCTGCAGGGCGGATGAGCAGTGTGCCGCAATTTAATGAAATTATTGTGCGAGCCAACTCCGATGGTTCAATCATACGGCTGCGTGATATTGCCAACATTGAGCTGGGTTCATCAGCGTACACTTTGCAATCTCAGCTTAATGGCAATAATGCCACTATTTTGCAAGTGTACTTATTACCCGGTGCCAACGCGCTAGAAGTGACTAAAAAAGTTAAAGCAGAGATGGCAAAGCTGTCGCAAAAATTCCCCCAGGGGATGAATTGGGAGGTCTTTTTTGATGCCTCTGTGTTTATCGAAAACTCCATTGAAGAGGTAGTGAAAACGCTTATTGAAGCGTTGATACTGGTTATCTTAGTGGTATTTTTGTTTCTGCAAAACCTTCGTGCCACCTTAATTCCTGCCATCGCTGTACCCGTTTCATTAATCGGTACACTTGCGGCAATGCTTGCTTTTGGCTTTACCATTAACACCGTCAGTTTATTAGCATTGGTGTTAGCCATTGGTATCGTTGTTGATGATGCGATTGTGGTGGTAGAAAATGTTGAAAGGTTAATGCATGAAAAGGGCTTAAGCCCTGCGGAGGCGACTAAAGTGGCGATGAAAGAGCTTTCTGGCGCCCTCATTGCAACCAGTTTGGTGCTTGCTGCGGTATTTGTACCTGTCTCTTTCTTATCTGGCATCACCGGCATCATGTACCGAGAATTTGCTGTCGCTATTACCGTTGCAGTGCTCATTTCTACCGTTGTGGCTCTGACTCTTTCTCCGGCATTGTGCGCCTTATTGCTTAAGCCTGGCGACAAAGCGACCTCCGGTATCTTTAAATGGATGAATGATCATTTAGATACAGCTACAGCCAAGTATGTTGGTTTGGTGGTGTTAACCAATAAGCATGCCAAGCGCAGTTACTTAATGTTTGCACTGATGGTGGGCGGCATGTATCTGATCATGAGCTCTTTACCGTCGAGCTTTATGCCTGATGAAGATCAAGGCCGATTCTTTATCGATATGTCCTTGCCTAATGGCGCAACGGTTAATCGCTCGCAAGATGTACTCAAAAAAGCCGAGGCGATAGTGTTGGCTCACCCTGCCATTGAATACTCCTTTACACTCGCTGGCGAAAATAGACGTTCAGGCTCTAACCAAGCTAACGGACAATTTGAGGTTATTCTTAAACCTTGGTCTATTCGTGCTGATAGTGACGCTACTGTGCAAAATGTGATGGAAGATATTAGGCATGACCTACATGATGTACTAGAGGCGGAGTTCAAAATCTATTTACCTTCTGCAGTGCCGGGATTGGGTAATGGCTCTGGGGTGGAAATGGAACTGCAAGATACATCAGGCAGTAACTTTAAGGGCTTGATGGAAACGGCTGATGATCTGGTGGAGGCACTAAAACTACAACCTGAGATCGCTACAGCAGGTCTGTCTTTACAGACCGCAATTCCACAACTGCATTTGAGCGTAGATGAAGCCAAAGCAATGGCAATAGGGGTTAAGATTTCTGATATCTATGGCACGATAAAAACCTTTACTGATTCATCGACGGTGAATGATTTCAACCTTTTCGGTCGAGTCTACCGAGTAAAAGTACAAGCTGAGGAGCAGTTCCGGCAATACCCTGATCAGATTGAGGACTACCATGTTCGCTCTGCATCGGGAGCGATGGTACCTATTGGTGTGTTGGCTAAGTACGACTACTCCGTCGGGCCCGCTGCAGTGACTCATTATAATATGTTCACTAGCGCGTCGATTAATGCATCGCCTGCAAAAGGTTATGCTTCAGGTGATGTGATTAAAGCAATCGAGCGAGTTGCTAAGCCTATGCTCCCTGATGAATTTAGTTACGAGTGGACGGGGATCACCTATCAAGAGGTGCAATCTGCTAACCAAACCGCGATAGCAGTGACACTGGCTATGTTGTTTGTGTTTCTATTTTTGGCTGCACTCTATGAGAGTTGGACTTTACCGATTGCTGTACTGCTGATTGCACCTATTGCGATGTTAGGTGCCTCATTGGGTACGCTTATCAGTGGTATGGAAAGTAATCTGTTTTTCCAAGTTGCCTTTATCGCACTTATCGGTATGGCGGCTAAGAATTCAATTTTGATTGTTGAGTTTGCCAACCAGTTGCATCAAGAGGGTAAGAGTCGCTTAGACTCTGCGGTGGAAGCAGCCAATATGCGCTTTAGACCCATTCTAATGACCTCTTTGGCATTCATTTTGGGCGTATTGCCATTAGTGCTGTCGGTTGGCCCTGGCGCCGTAAGTCGGCAAAGTATCTCTATTCCAATTTTATGCGGGATGATCTTCGCAACCACCATTGGCATAGTGCTGGTGCCGCTATTTTTCGTGACAACGGCTGGCTGGGTTCGCAGTAAGATTAGCGGTAAATCTGCTACCGCGGAGGTATCTACTCATGCCTAAACCAGTAAATTCTCAGCAGCAAAAGGCGATAATCTCAGGCTCACATAGGTCTTACTTAAAAACCTTCAAGCTCAAAGGCGTTGCAGTTAGCATGGCATCAAGCATGTTATTGCTTTCTGCTTGCGCTATGGGGCCAGACTATCAAAGGCCTGAGCTGGATATTCCGCAACAATACCTTGATGAGTTACAGCAAACCGATGGGCAGAATGTCGGGCTTAAACACTGGCGTGAGTTTTATCTCGATCCAGAGTTACAGCGTCTAATTGAACATGCACTTGATCAAAACCTTGATTTGGAAGGAGTTCGTTCAAGATTATTGGCTGCTAGAGCCGGGGTTACAGTTACTGATGCTGAGTTATATCCGGTGGTTGGACTCAAGGCCAGTGGTGAGCGGGCGCTAGATAGCGCATTAACCAGTACCAATCCCGTGGAAGAAGATACTTTTTCCGTTGCTGGTACGGTTTCATGGGAACTGGATCTTTGGGGGGCGAATCGTCGCCGTAGTGAAGCTGAATTTGCTAACTTTATCTCATCTCAAGAGGCACTGAATCTAGCGACTATCAGTCTTATTAGTGATGTGGCTGGTCGTTACTATGAATGGCTTGATATTGAGCAGCGTTACCAAATTTCACTTAATACCGCTGCACTGCGTAAAAAGGAGCGAGATCTTGCAAGGTTGCGTAAGCAAAATGGGGTGATATCCGGTTTGCAAGTCAGACAAGCTGAAGTGGAGTATCAAAGTGCCAAAGTCACATTGCCTGATCTCGATTATGAACGCAATGAAAAGGCTAACCAGTTACGGATCTTATTGGGAGAGTTTAAGTATCCATTAACACCTAAAACCGAAGCGCAGTTAAAAGCTGAAGGTGCGTTGTTCCCAGACTCATTTGCAGTGGGTATACCTTCTCAAATGCTATCGCAACGTCCTGATGTTAAAACCGCAGAGCAAGCTCTTATTGCTGCCAACGCCAATGTTGGAGTCGCTAAGACCGCTTTTTTCCCAAAGTTCACCATCAGTGGTAGCTATGGTTCAGAGTCTCCAAGTCTGAGTGATATTTTTGATAGTGAGGGGGTAACGTGGTCACTACTCGGTGGTATAACTGCGCCAATATTCAACTCTGGTAAGATTTCGGCGCAATATGATATTGCGCAAGAGGAAGCAAAACAGGCGATGCTCAAATACAGGAGTACTGTGCTTGCAGCCTATTTTGAAGTTAATGATGCAATGAACAGTTTTAGGCGTTCAGAATTAGCCATTGAAGCGCAGCAAGAGTTGGTTGAAGCATCAACAGAATATACGCGCTTAGCCATGCTGCGCTACCGCAATGGCGTGTCTAGTTCATTAGATTTGATGGATGCCCAGCGTAGTTTGTTTAGTGCAGAGTTGACGTTAAGCCTGGTAAAACGTGACCGATTGCTGTCTATGATTACTCTGTACCGTGCATTAGGCGGTGGGGTGTTAACCAGTGAAGAGATGCAAACTGAACTTGAGAAAGAGTCACTATAATGTAAGCGTTGAGTGGTGTTATTTTTAGTTAGTTGCTCTTTTTCGTGAGCAATCATCAAGGAGGAATGATGAGTTTGAGTGCAGGAAAATACGATATGGTTCGATTTGTGTTGCTGGTTGGCGTGCTCGGTTGGGGAGTTTCCACCGCAATTATCGTGCAGTTAATTCAGATGATTATGGGAGACATGTCGTTTTTTGATGGGCTTATATCCTCATTGATCATTTTTCCTATAGCAGGGATTCTATTTGGATATAGCATGTGGCGAGTCAAGCTTGCTAAGTCTTTTGAAGGCTAAATATTTGTTTACTTTATTGTGCCTATAGCCCTCTCTTGCGAGTAACTTTCAAGTTAAACAGGATTTAGACAGGAGTCTTTATGTTTTATCGTTCTCAATTCTCGAAACCCTTTTTATTGGTAATTTACATCACTTTTGCCACCGTGGGGGGGGGTCAGGCTGGCTACCTCATCGGTTTGGCTGCGTACTCAGAGGATTTTAGTTTCAGTGCTATTAACTCATTACAGATTAGCCTACTTGGATTGGGATGTTGGGGAATATTTGAATTGGTAAGCAGGCTAAAGAAGATGACTCTAGAACCTCAGTAAAAGTCGCAAGTAAATATGTTTTAGCCAATAACTCCGATGCTGATTAAATCCTCTTAAACACAATAAAGGCCAGCATTTGCTGACCTTTCATTATTTTACAGTTAAAAATTACGTAGCTAACTGAAAAGGGTATTTTTGAGCTCCGCTGCTGGGATCTTAAATGGCTCAATTAACCTAGGTGGCCTAAGTACTAACGCACCTTGGCAGTTGTTACAGGTGAAATGCATTTTTTCACTGCAGCTTTTGCAATAGGTGCACTCGAAAGAGCAGATATAAGCGACCTCTTTTCTCGCCAGCTTGGTCTTGCAGCACTCGCACTCTGTTTTCATTCTTAACATAAATTCACTCCCTTGAATAACTAAGCTACTTCTACTTCTACATCTAAAATTAAAACGCTGGTAACAAGGTTTTTCTCTTCCATGAGCTTGTTACTGTTATAGTCACAATTAGGCCTTCATTGCATTCCAAAACATCGAAAAGCTTGCCTGCTTGTGTGTTTCATTTTGCCACTTATCTGGGTGGTCTAAGAAGTACCTTGTCGCGGCCAAATACTGACCGTGGCAACCTTCTAGCATCAATGATAGCGGATAATTTGCTAGAACGCCTGTTTTTTGACCAAGGGTGATCAGTTCGCCCATAAAGCTCAATATTCCTGTCATTGCTTGCTGCCTGACTTCTGCTGCAATTGAAGGTGACATTGAATATTGCTGAAAGAACTCCTGTTTTAACGGGTTGGCAATCGCCCAATCGATAGCAACTTTCCACAGGTGTTCAGCGTTTAACTGCAGATCTCCCTTATTGCTCGCTTTTGATTGTATTTCAGTTGCAAGCTCTTGCTTTATATTCAGAAAGAGATAATTCATCAATTCATTTTTTGAAGCGAAATGATGAAATAGCGTCCCTGTTGCCACTCCTGCAGTTTTGGCGATAGAGGCGGTTGATGTGGCATAAAAGCCCTGGCTGACAAAGAGTGTCAGCGCAGTGTCTAGTATGGCTTGTTTTTTATCTATTTTACTCATCAGTGAGATTATCCTAATGCTTTAGCGCAGGAAAAACTTTGTCAGCAATTGTTGCAATGCTCCGCCATAAGGAGGGTGGACTAGCTTACCTGTATTAAAGAACTTGCCACGCTTGAGAATCGTTTTAGCATGACTGAAGGTCAAGAAGCCCTCTTTACCGTGGTAGTGTCCCATTCCTGATGGACCGATACCACCAAATGGTGCATCATCCGCGGCAACATGAAATACGGTTTCATTAATACAAACGCCGCCAGAGTGAGTGTGGTTCATGACTTTCTGCTGAGTCGCCTTATCAAAGCTCATTAAGTAGAGTGCTAATGGACGCGGGCGTTGATTTACGTAGTCGATGGCTTCATCTAACTGGCCGTATGGGATAACGGGCAGTAATGGACCAAATATCTCATCTTGCAGCAGCAACATGTCGTCAGTCGCGCCAGTAATGAGCTGTGTCGGGACTTTACGTTTATCGGTATTAATGGCTTCGTCATTGGCACTTACTACGGTTGCACCTTTTGCTTTAGCATCATCGAGAACTTGCATTACACGGTCAAACTGACGTTGGTTGATGATACTGCCATAGTCTTTGTTGTCACTGACTTGGCCATACATCTTGGTAAACTTGCTTTTGTAAGCCTGCACAAAATCATTGAGCTTTTCTTTGGGCACTAGCACGTAATCGGGTGCGACACATATCTGGCCGGAGTTAAGACATTTACCGTAGATCATGCGCTCTACAGCAATATCCATATCAATATCATCGGCTACGATAACCGGTGACTTGCCACCAAGCTCTAAAGTTACTGGAGTAAGGTTTTGCGCAGCGCTGCGCATAACGTGGCGACCAACGGTAGTGGAGCCAGTAAACAACATATGATCAAACGCTAGTGATGAGAATTCTGCAGCCACACCAGCTTCGCCTTCAACGCAGGCAACATGGTTTTGATCATAGATGCTTGCAAGCATGGCAATCAGGACTTTGTTGGTCTCTGGGGTAAATTCTGACAGCTTTATCATTGCTCGGTTACCGGCAGCCAATGCGGTGATCAGAGGGCCTACCGATAGCATAATAGGGAAGTTCCAAGGCACAATAATACCGACAACGCCAAGCGGCTGGTATTGCACTTTAATGCTTGCCGGAGCGAGTAATAGCCCTGCGTGACGACGACTTGGTTTCATCCACTTTTTCAAATGTTTGAGACTATAATTGATGTTGTTGATACACGGCATGATGTCAGAGATATTACTGTCATCAATTGAGCGGTTACCATAATCACGGTTTAACGCCTGAACCAGTTGCTCTTGATAGGCTAATATCGATTTTTTAAGGCTCTTGAGGTGCTCAATTCTAGCCTCGTAGGATGGAGCTGGCTGTGCGAGATACTGCGTACGCTGAGCGACTAGAATATCTGATAAAGGCTGTGTTGCTTGTTGTTGAATTGGCATGTTCATTTTCATCGCTCCAGAGAGTGCTCTTTAAATAACCGACTGATTAGTCGGTCTGATAGTAATCCACTTTTTTGTAAAGGTCAAATATCAGTTTGTTTTGTGAGCAAGATCAACTTCACTTAGCTAAACTGCACTAAAATGAAATGAGGCATTACGTCAATAAAGGAGATAAAGATGAGTGATAAAAGACATGGAATATCAGTAGGTATAGAGCGATTCGACAATAAGTTTCATTTGAACTTTACCGCTAAGGGCAAGCTCACACACCAAGATTATCAATATATGGTGCCTATGATTGAGTCTGCTTTAGCTGGAGTCGAGCATCCAGAAATTAATGTTATTGCCGACGTCACTGAGCTTGATGGGTGGGAGTTAAGAGCTGCATGGGATGATCTTAAACTTGGCTTAGCTCATGGGAGAGAGTTTAAAAAAATCGCGGTGGTCGGTAGCGGTAACTTTCAGGAGTGGATGACAAAGATTGCTGCTTGGTTTACCCCTTATGATGCCAAGTTTTTTGAAGATAAAGAGCAAGCATATAAGTGGTTAAAAGATTAAAGTTGAACGAGTTAATAATTTTTTACTCAAACTATTAAGCTGTTATTTTGTGGCTGTATAGGCTGCGATATATAAAGCCTTTATGCTAGCGATTCAGCTTTGATCTCTGCTTTAGCTTTAGATGGGTGAGAACGAATGACTAAAGTGATTTGCGGCCACAGCAAAGCCTAATTAAACAATGTTTGGAGGAATTCGATATGCGTAATCGACAAATATTATGCCCGACCGACTTTTCTGAAACCGCTTCGCATGCACTGAAATATGCGATAGAGATGGCTAACCTTTACCATGTAGGTTTACGATTGGTGCATGTTATTGATCAGCCTGTAGGACTTGAGAACTACCAAATACTCACCGTGACGCCAGAAGAGCTTGCCAAGAGCATGGAAGATAATGCTGCAGAGCAGATGCACGCGTTGTTAGCCGAGCTTAATAGTGAGTTGTCAGTAGAGAGCGTTATTCGCCATGGCGTTGCTTCGGAGCAGATCCTAAAAGAAGCGGAATGTTCAGAGGCGGGGATGATTGTTATTGCTAGCCACGGGCGTACCGGCTTATCTCATTTCTTGGCCACTAATGTAGCAGAGGCGGTCGCTAATAGAGCTAAGTGTCCAGTGTTAGTGGTGAAGTAGCGAAAGCAAAATTTGGTTACTCACATTATCAGTCAAATAAGGAGTCGCTATGCGTACTCGTCAAATTCTATGTCCAACAGATTTCTCTATAACGGCGTCACATGCGCTCAGTTATGCAGTAGAAATGGCAAATTTATACGGTGTCAGTTTAAGATTGCTGCATGTGATGAGTGAGCCGTTTAGTGAACATCATTATGGGCTAGCAGTAGAAGCCGTCACTGAACTGGAGCAACAGATAACGTCATTTGCGACTGAAAGCTTGCAAAAAATTCAGCTCGATATACAGGCGGAACTCAATCATGGCCTCAGCGTACAAACCGTTATTCGTAGTGGCGATGTGTTAACTGAGATTTTAGCTGAATCGGAGCAGGGGGAAATAGGCATGATAGTGGTTGCTAGCCATGGTCGACAAGGCATTGCGCACCTTCTTAATCCCAATATTGCCGAGGCATTAGCAAATAAAGCTAAAACCCCGGTGTTAGTCGTTAAATAAGCTTGCTTGAACAACTCGTAATTTAAGTGGTTAGTGCTAATTTAACTCGCATTAGAAGCTAGACCCTGGTTGCTGCAAAAATGCCAATTCTGCAGCAGTAGATGTGCGGCCTAAAATCGTATTTCGATGTGGGTAGCGGCCAAACTGTTCAATAATCGCTTTGTGCCTGTGCTCAAACTCAAGGTTGCCTTGAGCTGCTTCTCGGCTAAACAATCGCACAGCGACTTCGTGGACGGCAAGTGATTCACTGTGCATATAGGGCATTAATAAAAATGGTACTTGCTTGGCTTTAAGTTCACTATCACAGTTAAGCGCAACGGCTTCTTGTGCCAGCACTAAAGCCATAGCATCGGCAGCAAAAGATTGCGGCGTATCGCGATAGATATTACGCGAGAACTGATCTAGTACGATAATCTCCGCTAAGCGCCCCTCTGGCGTTGCGCGCCAATGGTAAAGCTCTGCTGCAATGGCTTGTTTTAACACTGCTTCAAAACGCTTTTTTATCAGTGCATCAAACTCAGTATCTTTTACCCACCACTGTTTCGGTTCTATCTCGTCGAACCAAAAATGCAAAATAGTATCAGGCGTTACAGGGGTGTTTTCTGCTATTTGATCCATGATTAAATCCAATTCCTGTGGTCATTATGAATAAGCGAGAGTGATCGCTCTGCGATATTACGGGCATCGATTACTGATATATAGGGTAGCTTAATACTGCCACTAGCAAGCCCAATTTCAAGATTGGCTAACTGACTGCGTTTCTGATTTGGGCTTTGGCTCATTGCGATATGCTGTACTTTACTCAAGGCGACAAGCTGCCAAGAGTGGCCGAGTAAGCCTGAGTGAAACCACAGATTATTCCCTTCAATCACATAACCATATTGGTGATATCTTAGGTAGATCCCAAGACAAAATAAGCTGGCTGCAATCCATAGGATCTCGGTATATATGTCTAAACCATGAAAGTAAGTATTAATTGCGGGAACCAGCAGCGGCAGTAGGCCTCGGCGCCAAAACCAGCCTAGGTGGATATGTTGGTAGGCTTTAGGCAGTGTGATGGAGGTTGCTTCAATGCCTTTTAGCTTTGGTAGTAGCTCGGCAATAGCACTTCGAGACATCGTCGGTACCAACATGTTACTGCTACCGCGCTGCTCCACTTCATGACCTTTTACTTGCTGGAAATACACTGTCCAGCGTTTAAAGAACCGACCCACGAGCGGTTGATAAAACTTAACCACTTGAATGCGTCTTATCGCTAAAGCATCGTTTTGTTTGGCGATAACCCCGCCAGTGCGATGTAAGGTATTTCCGCTACGACTCAAGCGATAGGGAAAGTATTTCAGCACGGATGAGGTCATCGAAAGAATCGAAAACAGTAGATAGAATAAAGTTAAAGCCAATAGTGCAAAGGCTGCCTGCAAAATAAAGCTGATAGCGATATTAACATCGTACCAAGCCCAAAAAGTTTGCACGGATTGTAGATTCTCCATTGACTCCCAATCGAGTTGACCAAATAGTGGCCCCAAGATAACGGCTAACCAAATTGCATTGTTTTGATACAACCCGAATAAAACCAGCTCCTTAAAGCTTTTTCGGGCCAGGGTATTGTGTTGCGTATCGGCTGCACTCGTGCCTGCATCATTGCTGTCTTGGCTTTGATGTTCTTGTTCGGTCATCAAGCGTTTTTTCAGCGCTAAAGCTTCTTTGTAATCAAGGGCTGAAAGTTCGGCCTCATTCCCTTTAGAGCCAGCGGTTTCTACCACAATGCTATAGAGCCCCATTGGCCTAAAATAAAGAGGCTGCTGCAAACGAACGTTTTGAATTTTATTGAAGGGGATTTCGTCGACTTTTTTGAAAATGATGCCGTGCTTAATATTAAGCTTGTGAGCATCAATCTTAAATCTGAATTTGAGCCATTGCAGCACGCTGTAGCTAAGGATTAATACCACGCTTAATAGCACTACTATAATAACCCAAGGGCTACTAAAGCCCTGTTGCCAACCGGTGTATACCACAGGGATAAGTGCATAACCGTTGCTCAATAACTGCTTAACGGCAAATAAAGTAAAGCTAATAACTGACCAAGCTGATAGCGATGACCAGTCTGCAAATTTATTGCTCATGGCGCGCCTCTGGCTCTTTTACTGCTGACGACTTAGTTGCGAGCTCATCTGTGCAATCTGAAACTGTAGTTTGGGTATCGCTTTTCTCTATATCAGCTTGCTGCAGATTGACTTCTTTTATTGTTAACTGCGCCGCGGCGAGTTCATCTGTTCTATCGATGACTTCTGTTTGGTCATCGCTTAGTTCTGTATCTGCTTGCTGTGGATCGGTTAAGTGGGCTTTGGCTGCTTGAGCGAGTAAGTGTTGGCGTAAGTGCTCGGCGGTATGTTGTTCTATACCGGGAAGTTCTATTTCTGCGCTGCCGCTACCAGCGCTAAAACATTTTAAGGTAAATAGATTAAAGTGCCGCTGCAGTGGACCCTGAGACAGACTCACATGCTGCAATCTCGAGTAGGGCAGCGAGATGCGTTTATGCCACCAGAGACCCTTCTCCATTAAAAATTCATGTTCACATACACCATAGCCCAGCTTTTGTGCTTGCCTATGACTAAGATAACCAATGGCAAACATTAGCAGCAGAACAGCGGTGATGACGAGGATGACATAAGTAACGCTCAGTACACCGGGTAAAATGGTAGCGAGTGAGGCGATAATAACGCCAATTAATGCAATGAATAAACTCTCATAGAGCACTTGGGTGTAATAGCGTTCATCAATCCTTTGTAGCTCAACCTCTTCAAAGCCTTGCCATTGCGCTTGAGCGACTAAATGATGTGTCGCATAAGCCGCATCTTCAGCTGCATGCTGAGTATCGGCAGTATTATCGCGTTGTTCAGGTTTGTTTTGTGACTCTGCTGCTGTGGTGGTATTTTCCAAGTGTGAATCATCCATTTCAATACTCATGTAACACGCCTTAACTTCAGCGACTATATCAGTATCTGGCAATTCACTGCCAGCGTGAGACATATTTGGCAACATTTTGGTCCACTAAAGGAACCTAATGACTTGTTATTTACTATGGATAACGTAATTTAGCGGCTATAACTTTTTGAAGATAAAACTAAATGAACCCTCATAAAACCGTGTCAAAGCAACAAAAAGCATTTTATCGAAAGCTTTTTATCGCCCATCAAATAAGCACCGATAAACACAACTTGTTGTCGCTACATAAGCTAACCAATATGCCTAGAAGAACGCTGCAAGATGCCATTGCTGCGTTTATTGATCTCGGCATTGAGTGTGAGTTTGTGCAAGATGGCGAGCGTAATAATGCGGGTTACTACAAAATTGCCGATTGGGGCCCAATTAAAAGTGATTGGGTGAAGAGTAATGTGGCACAGATAGAAGTTATCCTTAACGAGTCGTAACTAAGCTGGATTAAACTCAATATTGGCTAAAAATTAACGCCAAATTAAGTATTACTGATTAAACTTCGCGATCCTCGATTATTCGGGGAAATGACTCTCTTTTATAGACCTATCTCCGCTTAACTCGAGGAACCGTAAGTGCTCGCCAATGTCTCAGCTCTTCAGTCTAAATTAAAACTCATCGATAACAGCAAAGCTTTTCAAGGCTTTGTCATTTTTGTCATCATAGTCTCGGCTCTCTCAATAGGGGCACATACCTATCATCTACCAGGGTGGATGGAAAAAAGTCTGGTGCTGCTTGATCTTGGTATCACTGTATTTTTTGCCATTGAGATTGTTATTCGATTTCTAGCAAGCGATGGCCCGAAACGCTTTTTTAGCAATGGTTGGAATATTTTCGATACCATCATTGTGATAGGCAGCTTGATCCCTGCTGGTGGCTCGGCAATCCTATTGGCAAGGCTATTGCGTATTTTCAGAGTGTTGCGTTTGGTATCGATGATCCCAGAGCTAAGAATGCTGGTAAACGCTCTGCTAAAAGCGATACCAAGAATGGGATATATCGCGCTGTTAATGTTTGTGATTTTCTATATCTATGGCGCTATTGGTAGCATGCTGTTTGCAAATATTAATGATTTTCTATGGGGCGATGTCTCTGTGGCGATGTTAACGCTATTTAGGGTGTCGACCTTTGAGTCATGGACCTCGGTAATGTACGAAACCATGGCGGTATACCCTTTAAGCTGGCTCTATTATTTGAGCTTTATTTTTCTGACGGCTTTTGTATTTTTAAACATGATGGTCGGTGCAGTGCTTGATGTGATGACTCAAGAAACCGCAGCAATGCGTGCTGAAGATGAAGCCAATGCTGATATCCCTGCAAGTGACAAACCAGCGAGTGCAGCCGATGTCGCAGAGCTGAAACAGCAGATAGAAGAGCTGAAAGGTTTGTTGCTACAAAAGGCTGGATGATCGCAATGCTATAAACAGCATTCATATTTTTTCATATTGTTGGTTTATTGGTTCATATCTACTCCCAAAGTTATTAATAACTTGGGAGTAACATTTGTCTCAAATAACACAATGGGATGATGATTATGAAAACTGCACACGCTTTGATGCTTGCAAGCCTAACGGCGACTTCAATGGGTACTGCAATTGCAGCCGATAACAATGAGCTATTTGGTGGCCAGCTAAGCGGTAACGTTAAGTTTGCTACTGATTACGTTTTTCGCGGCGAGTCCGAAACAATGGATGGCGATGTTCCCGTTGTACAGGGCACGTTAGGTTGGGGTAACGATGATGGTTGGTACACCGGCGTTTTTGCATCAAACATTAAGTTTGCAGATCCTAACCTCGAAATAGTCACAGCTCCTTATATTGGCAAAGCTGGCAGCTTTGGTGATAGTGGTGTGACGTATGATGTTATGGTGTTTTCATATCTTTATCCGGGCGCTTCTTACTCGAACTACACTGAATTATGGGTCAAGGTTGGTAAGCAGTTTGGTCAGGCGAATGTCACCTTAGAAGTGACTCCAACTATTGACGACTGGTTTGGCGTAGAGGGTTGGCAGGGCGTTAACTACGCAGTTCATCCAAGCTATGACTTTAACAACGGTATTAAGGTTTCAGGGTCGTTCGGTTACCAAGATCTTGATGGTGAAGGCGCTGAAGGCTGGACACATTGGAACTTAGGTGTTGAAGCCAGCTACGTTGGTTTAAATTTTGACTTGCGTTACCACGGTAGCTCAGTTGATGAATCACACTTAGTGTATGGCACGCAAACAGAGATCTTTGATGATCGTGTGGTCTTTGGCTTAAGTAAGAGTTTTTAATCTATACCCTCATATAACAGCCGACTTAATAGAGTCGGCTTTTTGTTATCACGGGTAACCTAAGCTGAAAGTAACGCTGGAGTATTAATCTGTAGTGGGTCAGATTGAGTGCATACGACGTGTGTTAGCGGCTAAGTTATGTATAATTGCACGGCGATCGAAGCCTTGTCTAAATCACTTTTCATTGTCACTGAAAGCAGGCATCTTAAGATCGAACAGGTATATAATGTGGTGTTAATACAGTGAAGCAAAGTACCGAAACAGTTTTTGGAAGCGGTTGGTAGGGGTGATATATGGGTTATAGGGTGCTGGTTGTTGATGACGAAGCTGTCATTAGGGCTAGATTAAAAGGCTATTTTGAGAAAGAGGGCTATCAAGTCGTCGAAGCTCAAGATGGTGAGCAGATGTGGCATGAGTTTGAGCGGCAACACATCGATTTAGTCATGCTCGATATTAACCTACCAGGCACAGATGGCTTAAGCCTTGCTCGCGAATTGCGCAGCCGTGGTGATGTGGGGATCATCTTAGTGACTGGCCGCGATGAGACCATCGATAAAATCGTTGGTTTGGAGATGGGCGCAGATGATTACGTCACCAAACCGTTCGAGTTAAGAGAGCTGTTAGTCAGAGTTAAAAACCTACTGTGGCGCATATCTTTAGTGCAAAAAGCGAAAGATGAAAGCGCTGCTCAAGCTGACCCAAATGACAACATCATTGCCTTTAATGACTACATATTAGAACTGAATAGTCGCCAATTAAGTTGTAATGGTGACCTCATTAAGCTCACCAAGGCTGAATTTGAACTGCTCACCGCTTTTGCACTGCATCCGCAACAAGTGCTGTCTCGAGACCGACTTATGCAGCAAACTAGCCACCGTAACCAAGATGTTAATGACAGAACCATCGACGTCATCATCAGACGATTGCGCAACAAATTATCTGCTGAGCTGTTTGTTACTGTACATGGTGAAGGCTATCTGTTTGCCGCCAAAGTTAAAGATTAGGGCTAACGTTTAGTTGAGCGAAAATAATAAAGCTAATTAGTCGATTCCGTTAACGCGATAAATCGGATAATAGTCAGCCGGTGCTAAGCTGGTTTTTAGTACCTGCTTATTTATATTACCGATACTCTGGCTCTGAATTTTTGGGCCAATATCACCAAAGGCTGCTGCGCCTTGAAGCTCTTTTACTGCCACATCAATGGCGAGCATACCTTGTATGACGACTAAGTCATCATTACTAAACTCAACCCGGTCCCGATAGATCCCACGAAGGATGGCAGGTGAGAGGTAACTGCTAACCAGTTTGATATCATCTTCAAGTTGCAGCTGCCTTAAAATAGCGACAGCAGCTTCAATGGCTACTGCACTGCCTAAAATATATTGTGGTGTTTGGCTGCTTAGGAGACTCTCAATTTCATCGCGATACAAATTACGATTGTTGTCAGCATGACGCACAGCTGAAATGGTCACTTGGCTGTCGACCAGCGCAGCGGTTAACCCCTGTTCAACTAAACCACTGCCGCCTTGCTTATCGGGGCCCGCTAACAGCGCAACTTGGGTGGGTTTCGAGGTTTGCTTACGTATATATTGACCCGCTTGAAAACCCATTTGATACCAGTTTACCCCGATCCGGGTGTTAACTTGTTTGCTATCTAAACGGTTGACTAAGGCGATAATGGGTTTGTTGACAGGTGGTTTGTAAAAATCGAGTATGTCTGGGCGAACAGCGCCAAGTAAGATCGCATCGTAGTTGTGTTTCATGCAGCTGTCGAGCTGACTTAATTGTTTGTCCAGGGCGTAATATCCACCGGCTTCAAACACTGCTAGATGCAGGTTCAGCTTTTTAGCTTGCGCGACTAAACCATAGTTAATACCAGTCCAGTAGCTATCTTTTAAGTGCGGCATTAACACGCAAATACGCCAGTCTTTTTTGGCTTGAGCTAGTGGAGTATATTGTATTGATGTTGTTTGCTGAATGGTTTGATCAAAGGGCTGTCGCAGCTCAAGCGACCATGTAGACACGGTAACTGCTGCATTGACTAATGGACTGGCGAGTGACAGTACAAGCAGTAGGCTTTTCCATTGCAGTAAAGCTTTCGCCATAGTTAACATCCCTTTGTTTCGTGCTAATGTTAGATACTAATGTTCGATATTGTAACAGCATAGCGTAGAAGAGTGAGTCCTTTGTCATTATCCTTATTGCCGCGGCCCAGATTATCTTTATCAAGAAAGAGCCTTATTGGTCGCTTAATGCTGGCCTTCAGTTTATTGGCGCTGTTGTTACTGTTATTAGTCTCTCTTGGCAGCTTAAGTCTGCACTGGGTACAGCAGGCTGACAAGTATCTTTACGATAGGGCGTTGCCTGCATCTGAAGCCGCTCGTCAGTTGGTGCTATCAAGTAATGCTCTGGCCGAAAATGCTAAGCGACTTGGACAATCTGAGCAAGAGTCGCAGCGGCAATTAATTGGGCGGAAACTATCAATTAACAGTGCTGCTATGTTAAATGCAATTAAAGTACTTAAAGCGCTAGATGTGAACTTTGATCTAAGCCTTGAGCAAAGCGCGTCGGACATTATTGGCGATCTATCCTTGCTTGGGGAGCAAGTTGGTCAGCGCATTTTGGCTGGTTACCAATTGCAGTTACAAGGTAAAGCGCTGGTGGAGTCCTCGAATCAAAGTACTGAGTTATTGTTGGCGGAACTTGCGATTGTCGATTCGGGTATTCTGTCTAAGCTCAGTTTAGCTTACCCGCAAGCTGTGGGCGCTGAGCAAACCTCCATATTACTCGATAGTTTGATAGAGCAAGATATCGATATTCAAGAGCGACTTAACCGAGCACTGAAAATCGTGCATAACATAGCGTTGATGGGGCAGGTGTTTCAGTCTCCAGAGTTGGATAGCACAGTATTTAATTCATTAGCTAAAAATGACAGTCAGTTAGCACAACTTGGTGTGTCACTGTCTGGGTTAAATGATCCAAATTCTGACGCCGGTGTACGCTACTTCGCTTCTTTAACCCGCTTATCTAACATTATACGCGACCCCGTGCGTGCCAAGGCGTTTGCAAAGCAGGTCACTATTTTACAATCCTTGCCACAAAGCCTCTTGCTGCAAAAGCAGCATACTCAATTAAACCAAGCTCAAGAGTTACAACTACAGGCTCTCACCGATAAACTCGATGCGCTAAATGGCGCTGTAGATAGCGCAATGCGCACGCAGCGTATTGAAGCTGATAATGCCAGAAGCGATTACCTTAACCAACTGAGCTGGTCGAAAGTAAGCCTGTTATTTACAGGGTTACTCATGCTGTTAGTGATAGCGTTCGTTATCTATAAGGTGATCTACCAGGGAATAGCGCTCAAGCTCAATGCTGCCACCAACGCATTAGCGCAGTTAAGTCTAGGCAACACTGCAGTGACTATTGATACCCAAGGCGATGATGAACTTGCTGCGATGGCGAGTGCAATTAAAGCGTTTAAGCAAAAGACTGAACACAATCTTAAATTGCAAGCTGAACTGCGTGATACCGCAGAAGAGTTATACGAGCATAAGCAAGCCTTGGAAGCGAAAGTCGAGGCGCGAACATTAGAGTTGGCAGAGGCTAATGTGCAGTTAGATCGAGAAGCAAAAGGTCATGTACTAGCTCGAGACATGGCAGAGCAAGCTAACCAAGCTAAATCACTGTTTTTAGCTACCATGAGTCATGAAATTCGAACACCACTAAATGGGCTATTGGGTACATTAACATTACTTGGACACTCCAAGTTACCACCTGCACAAAGGCAGATGCTCGCTTTGTCGCAGTATAGCGGTACGCTGTTACAAACGGTGCTGAATGATATTCTAGATTTCTCTAGGCTTGAGCAGAGTAAGTTAGCCAATGAGCCCAGAGCTGTTGATTTAGCGCAGTTGTTGGATGAAGTTACAGCAATTATGTTAGCGGGAGCCAGTTTGGCGGGGCTCACTTTAGTGGCCAACTATAAAGAACTTCCTAAATGGATTTACGTCGATGGT
This sequence comes from Shewanella sp. c952, assembly GCF_019654975.1. Classification (GTDB taxonomy): domain Bacteria; phylum Pseudomonadota; class Gammaproteobacteria; order Enterobacterales; family Shewanellaceae; genus Shewanella. The sequence goes on along the minus strand of NZ_BPEW01000002.1, from coordinate 263,547 downwards.
CCCAAATTACGGCAAGTGTTGTTTAACCTGCTAGGTAACGCGATTAAATTTACCCCAAAAGGTACGGTCGAACTGTCTGTGCTGGTTGAGCAACAGGAGCTGACGTTTAAAGTTCAAGACAGTGGTGTCGGAATAGATGTGAGCGCAATGAAACATTTATTTAAAGCCTATAGCAGTGAAGTGAGTGAAGGTCGCGACCGTGGCACTGGACTTGGTCTTGCGATCAGTAAGCAGCTTGTCGAGTTAATGAGTTTAAACACTGATAAAACCGGGGTTTTATGGGTCAAAAGTGAAGTGGGCGAGGGCAGCTGCTTTGGTTTTTCACTTCCATTAAAGGTCTGCTCAGGTCCCGATATAACACTGCAACAACAGGCTAAACGGGTAAGTTCGAAGCACGTTTTGGTCGTAGAAGATAACAAGATTAATGCGATGGTGGCCCAAGGGTTTCTAGCACACTTAGGCCACGACTCTAAGTTAGCCACTAGCTGCGAAGCTGCGCGGATGCTCTACACCCAGCAAACAGCCACCGAATATGATGCCATCATGCTTGATATTCAACTGGGAGATGGTTCGGGAGTCAGTTTATTGGAGGAGCTGCAACAGATTAATGCACAAGCAAGTCACACACTGCCAATCGCAGCTTTTACTGCTCAACTGCAAGCTGAAGATATGGAAAACTATCAAGCTAAAGGTTTTGACCAAGTGTTGATGAAGCCATTGGATATGCAGGCGTTGTCAGTTTGGCTTGGCTGCGCGAAAGAGCCCGATACCACCGATAGTGATTGCTGTGTCACAGATTGGCAAATAGGCGTAGTAAATACAGAAAGTGATATAGAGCGTCAGATTGAGATAGGAGCGAGTACAAAGATGGAACAAGATAGTGTCGCTAAGAGTAAGGCTAAACTAGAGCCTTTGCTTGATGATGGGCAGTTGACCCAAGATATGGGCTATTTGGGTAAAGAGGCCGTGCTGGAGTTATTTAGCCTTTATCAAGATTCTAGCCAAGCTCATATGGCGACACTTGCCAAAGCGCCTGAAGATTTTGAACGAGTACTGCATGCCTTAAAGGGCAGTAGTGCCAGCATGGGATTGACGTCGCTTGCGGCAAAATGTCGTGACATCGAACAGCTCAAAATTAGTGCTGCTGCTTATCAATTAGATCAACACCCAGCACTGTTTGAGCTGTGGCAGCGCTCATTAGATGAATTATCTAAATGGCTTGATGGTCAGAAAAATGTAGAGCAGACGTAGTCGGCTAAAGCATAACTCCATAGCGTTTTTATGCCAGTCATTAACTGCGTTTTACAACAATGCAATACACTGCCGACTAATCGTTAGGCTCAAAAATCTCATGCACTATACCTGATGGGTCTTTAAAGGCTGCATATCGGCCCCAGTCATTTGCATTGGGTGTTTGATGAATAAATTCCACATCGTGACACTTTAGCTCTGTGATTTTTTCATCAAGATTTTTTACGCTAAAAACCAGTGTCGAACTGGCATTGTAACCGTGTTCATATTGACTGGCAGGTAACGTTCCTTGAAACATCAATACGCTGTGGTTTCCTGCTAGCAGCTTAAGGCAGGAGTCCGTTTCAGATATCAGCTCAAGTCCTAGTATGTCTAAGTAAAAGGTTTTAGATTGTTGCAGGTTTTCCACGATGAGTAGCGTTGCAGGGTTATCCATATAAGCAAGTTCTCGTATTTAGAGCCGATTAACAATGAGTTTATAAGTTTGATTAGTGATGTATCCCGCTGCCATAAAACGTTTTAGCACAGGCTTTACAATGTAGTTTTACCGGGAATGGTTGAATACCCATTAAAGTCAGTACACATAGGCCTAATGGGTATGACAGTAGATTGGGGATAAATGAAAACGTTATACCTACATCCTCTGAATTACAGTGTTTGCACTTACAAAACAGCTGATTTTCGTGTTTTCTTCTATACATACTGATCCCTAGTCGTCTTTATTCCGTTGTTAATTGAGTTATAACACGCACGGTATTATTTGAAAATATTAGCGTTATCGGCAGCAGTAAAATTTTTTCTTTGATAGTTTTCCGATCCAAATCACTGACTGTAGGTGATGGCAGCATGACCCAGTATCAAATGCTACTGCTATTAATGCCCTTCAAAATCGTGCCCTGAAAAGCGGTTAGCTGTTCAACTTATCAGCATGAGTCTATCTGAAATATGCTTGAATGTTGTATTAGGTTAAAAAATATCAACTAGAGGTTGATGCGTCTGTTCGTTTTTTAAACGATTAATTGTAGGGTAGATTCTTTACTTGATGTTGGAACCATTGGCGAAAAAGCGTGGTTGTAATCACTTTTTACATAAATTAAACCTTTACAATATCTCTGACTGCTGTAAAGTACGCCTTGCTCTGGCATTCAGAGTTATTAGTGAACCATCAAGTAAAAGTAAGCCTCTGATTACTGCGTTATCGTTGTTATCCATAGTGTTTCCCTTAGCTTCATCGTCACATTTAATAATTCAAGCTCTCAGCACATCGCAATTTCGCGATAGATTTATTAATTTTTAATTATATAAGGGACACAAAATGTCTAATTCAACTACTGGTATCGTAAAATGGTTTAACGAAGACAAAGGTTTTGGCTTCATCACTCAAGACAATGGCGGCGCTGACGTATTCGTACATTTCCGTGCAATCGCTTCAGACGGTTTCAAAACTCTTGCTGAAGGCCAAAAAGTTTCTTTCGACCTAGAGCAAGGCCAAAAAGGCCCACAAGCAGCTAACGTAGTTGCTATCTAAGTTGAAAGTTGACTCAAACAGTCTAAAGACTAATTGAGTCACTTGAGATAATTAAGCTAGGTTAACCTTGTTTGATTATTTGAAAAGCGAGCCGAAAGGTTCGCTTTTTGCGTTTTAGCGCTGCGTAATAGCATTCTTCTCTTCTCTTTTTTCTTCCTTGTCATAAATACACTCTAAAGTGAATTGTTATTAAGACATTGAGACTGTCTAATTGACAGCTCTAATTGCTGTTATAAAGACACTGTTGTCATGCCTGTTTTTTATACATACCTTGCACTTTCAATCGATTAGATATCTGGCACGGTTAGTGCAATTACTCAACTTAGAAATTAAAAATTTATTTAATCTTTTAGGTAGTAGCTAATGACAATTCATGTAAAAAACAATATCCACTGGGTCGGTCAACGCGATTGGGAAGTACAGGACTTCCATGGCACAGAATACAAAATGACACGCGGTACCAGTTATAACAGTTACCTCATCCGAGAGCAGAAAACTGTACTCATTGATACCGTTGATCATAGATTTAGCCATCAGTTTATTCAAAACCTAGAGATGGAAATTGATCTTAATAGTATCGATTTCATTGTGATAAACCATGCCGAAGAAGATCACTCCGGTGCGTTAACAGCCTTGATGCAGAAAATACCAGGCACGCCAATCTATTGTACTGAAGCGGCAGTGGACTCTATTGTCGGTCATCACCATCACCCAGAGTGGAACTTCAAAATCGTTAAAACCGGCGACAGTGTCGATATTGGTAATGGTAAACAACTTATCTTTATTGAAGCGCCAATGCTGCACTGGCCTGATAGCATGATGACCTACATGACTGAAGATGCAGTGCTGTTTAGTAATGATGCCTTTGGTCAGCACTACTGCGATGAGCATCTGTTTAATGATGAAGTTGATCAAAATGAGCTTAAAGAGCAGTGTCTGCGTTATTACGCCAACATTCTTACCCCTTTTAGCAGTCTCGTTACCGCCAAAATTCATGAAGTGTTGAGCTTTAACGTACCTGTGGACATGATTGCAACTGCTCACGGTATTGTTTGGCGCGACAACCCGACTCAGATTATTCATCAGTATCTTGAATGGGCAGACAGTTACCAAGAAGACAAAATCACTATCTTCTATGATTCAATGTCGAATAACACCCGTATGATGGCAGATGCTATTGCCCAAGGTATTCATGATGTTGATCCCGGTGTAGCCGTTAAAGTGTTTAATGTTTCTAAACACGATAAGAATGAAATCCTATCGCACACTTTCCGCTCTAAAGGTGTGCTTGTCGGTTCATCAACCATGAACAATGTCATGATGCCAAAAATAGCTGGCATGTTAGAAGAGATCACAGGTCTTAGGTTTAGAGGTAAAAAAGCAGCGGCATTTGGCAGTTATGGCTGGAATGGCGGCGCGGTCGACCGGATTAACACTCGTTTAATGGATGCTGGCTTTGAAACTGCATTGGGCCTAAAAACCAAGTGGCGACCTGATGGCAAAGCGATGCGTGAATGTCGTGAACATGGCCGTCAAATTGCAAAACAGTGGGCACTACAACCTCTTACTACCGTTGCTAGTCTTGCTAATACAAGGCTAAACGCTGAGCCTAAATCTGCTGCTCAAACAGCTAAGCCTGTATCTGTAAATGCTGAAGAGGTGGTGTTAGCTGAGCACAGTGCTGATTGCCAATGCATGATCTGCACTGTATGTAATTGGGTTTATGATCCCGCTAAAGGTGAACCAAACCAAGAGATTGAAGCTGGAACTACTTGGGCTGACGTACCTGAATACTTTCTCTGCCCTGAGTGCAACTTGGGTAAAGATGTGTTTGTTGAGCATAACGGCTAGAGACGTATTATACCGATTGGTATTAAGAGGATTCCATCATGACAGCACCTGTTGTGATCATTGGTAGCGGCTTTGCCGCTTATCAATTGATAAAAAATATTCGCAGACAAGACACTGAACTGCCGATTCTAGTGATAACAGCCGATAACGGTGATGAATATAACAAGCCTGATTTAAGTCATGTTTTCTCAAAAGAGCAAGATGCAGATGCATTGATATTGCAATCAGCTACTGACTTTGCAGCACAGCAACAAGTCGAAATAGTGACTAATACTAGAGTCGATAGTATTGACACTAAAATGCAGAGTTTAGATGCTGGTGGTCAAACTTATCATTACGCTAAGTTAGTATTTGCCACGGGCGCTAGCGCCTTTGTACCGCCTATTAAAGGTGAAGGCAAAGGCTGTGTTATTACCCTCAATAGTTTGTCTGAGTATCGTGGTTCGCAAGCGGTCTTAAGTCGTGCAGCTCGAATATTGCTAATGGGTGGAGGCTTGATTGGTACAGAGCTCGCGATGGATCTGCAAGCCAGCGGGAAAGAGGTGGTAGTGGTTGAGCCAAACAGTCGATTGCTTGCGAACGTTGCCCCCGATTTTGTCGCGCTGAAACTTGAACGTACCTTGCTTGATGCAGGCATGACGCTTGCGCTAAATGATACTGTGAGCACAATTGATTTATCTACAGCTAACTCACTAATCGAAAATGATGCGGAGTTGAAGAATCAAGGGCTGACTGTAACGACAAGTGCAGCTAGACGCTTTGAAGTTGATTGTGTGATATCAGCTGCTGGTTTACGGCCAAATACTCAATTAGCGCAGCAAGCTGGTTTAGAGGTGAGACACGGTATTGTGGTCGATGAGCGACTTAATACTTCAACTGAAAATGTCTATGCCTTGGGTGACTGCGCCGAGATTAATGGCAAGGTGATGGCTTACTTACAACCGATTATTCTCAGTGCTAATGCGTTGGCTAAGCAGCTGCTAGGTCAAATGTCGCAACTGACATTGCCACCAATGATGGTGAAAGTTAAAACGCCTACATACCCTATTCAAGTGGGTGGCCACTTTAGCGCGGACTCTTCATGGAAAGTCGGGTTTGATAAGCTAGGAGTTATTGCAGAAGCTTATGATGAGCTAAACAATATGACAGGTTTTGTGGTCACGGATGAAAATGCTAAGCAGGCATTTTCGCTGTTAAGAAAAGTCTCGGCGGCATAACTGAATCAGCTGTATTCGCAAAGGTCGCACTGGCGGCCTTTTTTTATGGCTCGCTCTGCATATTGTTGTCAATTATTAGAGCCCCTAATGTAGACAAATAACGATAACAAAATAACGCCTCCCCCCAGCAGCTTTTGTGGCTCGAGTACCTCTCCAAGTAACCCAACACTGAGGATTAGCGTCCAGATAGGTTCTAAGATCATAATGAGAGAGGCGGTTTCAATTTTCACAGAAAACTGCCCCGTTGTTTGCATTAGGTAGCGTAAAGATGTCGCTATGACCGTTGAAGCTGCAAACCACACCAATGTCTGACTGCTTAATTCAAATGCTTCAGGTTGGCTTAGCGCGAGTGAGAGTACTCCGCCAAGACCGACCACAAAGAGTTGTAGGCTTATAGAAGTGAGTGGTTTGATGCTTGCCGTTAGCCGCTTATTTAATACAAAGTGCAATGACAAAAGTGCTGATGCTAGCAAGAAATACCATTGGCTTTGTTCTACTTGCCAACCATTGGTCAGTGTTAGCAGTGTCATGCCTAATACGGCTATGGGCAGGGCTAACCAGAAAGCGCGATTCGGTCTTACTCGAAACAATAACCACGAGGTAAATGGCGCAATGATCATTGCCAAGCTCATGATAAAAGCTCCTTCAGATAGCGTGCTAGATATTGAAATCGCATACACCCATATTTGAGTACAAGCTGCCAATATTACCCCGACTGCGCATATTGAAATGAGCTGCTTAGCGGTTAAGTTAACTAGATGACTAAAACAAAAAGGCAATAGGATGAGGCTTGCCAGTAAAAAGCGTGCGCTAATAAATACACTGCCCGGTACTTCGGAGATGATTTGCTTTGATGCAACCCAGCCGAAAGCGGCAAGAAGAGTCGCCAGCAATAATAGAAGTTCGCCACGTAGTGCTAGTTTTTTCATTTATCGAATTTCTTTGTTAACGCTTTGGCGGAATGATTTTACTAAAACAGGCAGGCTCATTGATTGTTCAAGGGGGTGACCATTAGTGACAATCAATGCCTCGACTAAATGGATATTGATGCCTAGGTTCAGCTTAGAGTCTTTAACCTGTGATAAACCTCCCACAGAGTCCAGTATCTTCAGGTAGAAGGGCTTGAGCCGCTAGCGGTCGTTGCCAAGTATGTGACTTGGCAACGAGTTTATCCCCATCTCACTCGAAGATGCTTGCCTAGTAGGATGGGATACGCAATGTGTTTAGCTTGGGCTGTACTCGGGGTAATCGGTAAGTCCTACTTCAGCACCACCAAACAGAGTGTTGGGATTGTGCGGCGCTAATGGAAAGCCATGCTGAATACGTGACGGCAGATCCGGGTTGGCAACGAATGGACGGCCAAAACCAATCATGTCTGCTACTCCATCATCAATCGCTTTGGCACCTTTGTCGCTATCATAGCGGCCGGCATAGATCAGCGTACCTTGGTAAGCTTGGCGGACATCAGCTTTAAACGCTTTAGGTGTTTCTGGCGCATCATCCCAGTCAACTTCAGCTATATGGATGTAAACCACGTTCAGTGAGTTTAGCAGCGCTGCTGCAGCGGTGTAAGTTTCCTCAGGAGTCGCATCAACAGTGCCATTAAGTGAGGTAAATGGCGCTAGACGCACACCAACGCGATCAGCGCCAATTGCATCGGTCATAGCCGCAACCACTTCGCCCATAAAACGGAGTCTATTTTCTATAGATCCACCATACTCATCGGTGCGGTTGTTCGCTTCTGAGTCGATAAACTGGTTGATTAGGTAACCGTTTGCAGCATGGAGTTCAATACCATCAAAACCAGCCTCAATCGCATTGAGTGCAGCTTGGCGATATTGACCAATAACCAGTTCAATATCAGCTTTAGTCATCTCTCTCGGTTCGACTACGTCAACAAAGCCTGGCTCTTGGGTACCATTGTCGATAAATACCTTAACGTTTTCTGCTTTTAAGGCAGAAGATGAGATCGGTTGTTGGCCACCAATGTTATCTGGATGGGTGACGCGGCCTACATGCCACAATTGAGCAAAGATGGTGCCGCCATTGTTGTGAACAGCATCAGTGACGAGTTTCCAGCCATGAATTTGCTCAGAGGTATAGATCCCTGGTGTCCACGCATAGCCTTGGCCCATTGCCGATATTTGAGTGCCTTCTGCAACGATAAGTCCAGCTGATGCTCTTTGAGCATAGTATTTGGCCATCATCTGATTGGCAGTATTACCCGGTTGGCTCGCTCGTGAACGGGTCATGGGTGGCATAACAATACGATTTTTTAGGGGTAGTTTACCAAGCTGTATTGGTTGAAATAGCGAGTCAGTCATCGTATTACTCTCCTAGTTGAATCAGTTCGATTTGGTAGCCGTCAGGGTCAGTGATAAAGGCAATATGAGTGCTACCGCCTTTTACTGGACCTGCCTCGCGGGTGATGTTGCCGCCAAGTTTTCTAATTTTGTCGCAAGCAGCGTAAATATCTTCAACACCAAGGGCGATATGGCCAAAAGCATTGCCCATATCATATTCATTAGTATCCCAGTTATGGGTTAGTTCGATGGTTGTACTGTCTGCTTGGGTAGCAAAACCAACGAACACTAAGGTGTAGCGGTATTGCTGATTTTCAGTTCTCTCAAGCTCTTTCATACCAAGTACATTGGTATAAAAAGCGATTGATTTCTCAAGGTCTCTAACCCTTAACATGGTGTGTAAAAACTTCATATATGGCCCTTAGAAACGCATCACTGAACTTGAATATAAACAGAGTAAGTTGTGCGTTTGATGATCTGTATTCGATGGGGGAAATTTACAGGGAGTCGGTGGGGATTTGAAATTATCATTTCTTATGTATTTAATAATGTTATGTAATGACCTGCGATTGATGAATCTGGTTTAGAGTTGATTATCAATGCTAAGTTGAAACTATTTACTCTTGTAGACCGATTATCAATATCTGCAATTAGATGTAGACTTATTGGTAGTGAAATAGAAAAGGGCGAATGATGACAAAGACAATTTTAATCACTGGCGCTACCGACGGTATTGGCCTTGAAACCGCAAAAGTCTTGGTATCTCAAGGGCATCACGTATTGCTCCATGGGCGTAGCGAGACCAAGTTAGCAGCCGTTACCGAGCAATTGGCGAGTGGAAGCACTGAGTCTTATATTGCCGATCTATCTGTTATGAGCGACGTGACTGCACTTGCTGATAACATCAAGCAACGGCATCAGCATATTGATGTGATTATTAATAATGCTGGTGTATATGGCGGCTCAGGCACGCTGACTAAAGACGGCTTTGATCTACGATTTGCTGTAAACACATTTGCGCCGTATTTGTTAACCCAAAAGCTGTTGCCATTGCTTGGTAAGCACAGTCGCGTGGTTAATCTGTCATCTGCGGCTCAAGCGAGTATCGACTTAAAAGCGCTTGCTGGTGAGAAGGTATTACCTGATGGACAGGCTTATGCGCAGAGTAAGTTGGCCATCACCATGTGGTCGCGGGCATTAGGGCTTGAGTTACAAGCAACTGGGCCGATAATTGTTTCAGTTAATCCAGCCTCTATGCTTGGTAGTAAGATGGTTAAAGATGCCTTTGGTGTAACGGGCGGTGACTTGAGTATAGGTGTTGATATTCTTTGTCGAGCAGCGTTATCTGATGAGTTTTCAGCTGCTGCGGGGTTGTATTTTGATAATGATATTGGACGTTTTAGCAGCCCTCATAATGATGCGCTAGATGACACTAAAGTGATGTTATTGATGGATACGATGAAACAAGCACTGTCAAAGGTGAGTTAAGTAAGTTAACTCGCAGAGTACTTATATACCCGTTCTACTTGAAGATGCAGGATTCAGTGGGAATTTAATGGGCTTTAATCAAGGCATTGATTGCGATTAATGGTCGTTCCCTTAGTAAAATCAATTACACAGAGTAAAGTCAATTAAAACCCATCGCAGAAGGCTTTGTGCCAGCCCACTTCGTTGTTGCACTTACTTAAAAGGGAGTAACCATTTCTACGTCAATGCGCCTAGAATTGAACTGGCACAATGCCTCTGAAACGAGCATCTTCAGGTAGTACGGGTATATCAATCGGCATAAGTAGTTGGTCTACTCAGAGTGTTTTTTGGCGAACTAATTCAAGGCGGATAATTGCCATAATGGTTGTTCCCTTTTGCCTTTATCCAACACCGAAGTAGGAAGCCAAAAACACTCCTTACAGGCGAGTTTTAGCGGCTCTGATGCTGCGTTAATGAGCTTGAACGTAGAATAACTATGTACTTCACTCATTGCCTGGCCTCAAAACCGCTAAACTCTCGCTGAGCGACCAAATCTTTATACCGATTGGTATTATATTGAAATGGGCCTTAGAGGCCCATTTTTTATAGAACCTGCAGGGACTCGTTTAGATTAGATTTGCTGCTATATGGCATAAATGTGATTCGAGTTCATCTTCTGTTGTTGGCAATGAATCAAGCTCAAATGATAAAGGTTTGCTGCCATTGAGCATAAACACCGAGCTTTCCCCGTGATCATAGTGGAACCATTTTCCATTGACGCAAAGATCTGTATAGCAATTGGGTAGTAGCTCCATCGTGCACCTCTAAATTCTACATTTCATTTCTAGTAAGGCTTTAAATCACAACTTTTGTGAGTACCGCATCATTACCGATGCGCCTGTTTGTGATCTGGTTCACTATTATATGACCCGAAAAGGCGTAGGTGCTTATTGATCTACATCAACGCTGTTGTATTTAACTGTGATTGTGACAGTAATAACCGCTATTTATGACTACTAGAGAGGACTGAATACCACGGTTAAAGCTAAAAATACTGCTTTGTAGGTATGCAGAGGTGGTTTGAACTTTAATTTGCGAGTCGAAACATTAGAGCGTTAATCAGCTTTCGCTACATTAACTTTTCAAGCTTGATCTGAATCATGGCGTGATGGGCTAAATAGATTCAATATTGAAAGATAGCGTCGAGCACCGAGTACTATGATGATTAAGGGAGGTAAAGCGTGACAGATACTAAACTGATATTACTGTTAAAAACAGTGATTACCCTTGGTCTTTGCCTCATTTTACTTGGGATCTATTTCCACAACTTTAGTGAAACTGTGGAGGCGATGGGGGTTAAAGGGATCATCATTAGCGCAATGTGTATTGCCTTTGGCATGGTTCTATCATTGCCAACCAAAATGTACCTAACTTTTATCCTTGTGCGGCGCGAAGCAGAACGTAATCAATCTGAATGACAACGCGCCCGGAGCGAGTGATACTTTCTCGACCCAGGCGCGCAGGCTTTACCACTACAAGCTTTAAGGTTGCTTCTTCAATACAGCATCAATATCTTTCGCACTATGGCGCTCGGCTAATTGCTGCCACTCTTCACCCCAGGTGCAGTTGACTATTTTCCCACGTTTAACCGCAGCTCGTTCGCCAACTAACTTAGCCCAGCGTTGCACGTGGGTGTAGCTTTCGACATCAAGGAACTCGGCTGCATTATAAAGTTTACCGAGTACTAAATTTCCATACCAAGGCCAGATCGCCATATCTGCGATAGTGTAGTCTTCACCTGCAATATACTCATTTTTTGCTAATTGCTTGTCGAGTACATCGAGTTGGCGCTTAGCTTCCATAGTAAAACGGTCAATTGGATACTCGAACTTTTCAGGCGCATAAGCATAAAAATGACCAAATCCACCGCCAAGATAAGGTGCGGAGCCTTGTAGCCAGAATAGCCAGTTCATTGTCTCGGTGCGAGCGGCAATCTCTGTGGGCAAGAAGTGGCCAAACTTATCTGCAAGGTAAAGTAAAATGCTACCCGATTCGAATACATTGATTGCGCTATTGTCTGAGTTATCAATCAGCGCTGGAATTTTAGAGTTGGGGTTTATTTCAACAAAGCCTGATGAGAATTGATCGCTGTCGCCAATATTAATGAGGTATGCATCGTATTCGGCGCCAGATACGCCTTGTGCAAGTAGCTCTTCAAGCATGATTGTCACTTTCTGGCCGTTAGGTGTTGCTAACGAGTGCAACTGTATCGGGTGTTTACCGACAGGAAGTGCTCTCTCATATCTGGCGCCAGAATCAGGGCGATTGATACTTGCCCATTCGCCACCATTTTCACTGTCCATTGTCCAAACTTTTGCTGGAGTGTATTGCTTGCTCATATCAATTCCTATGTGTTTAGCTGTCTTATTAATATGGGGCTATTTCATTCTTTTAAAAGTGTTGTGGATATAAAGATTCGTCATGAGAAAGTGCTACTTGGTCTAACTGTGGATTGAGCGTATATGTCACGTGAAAATGACGGATCAGTATTTTAGCAAAGAAGGCTTTCAAGCCTTCTTTGCTTTGTTAGCTGTTACTGTCAATAGGGCTATTTACTCGCGCTGGTGGCACCAAATACTGTACACCAGTCATTTTTCATATCGATTAAGTGCCAGTTGTCTTTTTGTTTGGCCTCATCGAGTGCCTTGTCTAACCGGCCAATGGATGAGTTGCGATCATATTGCCATTCACGTTCACTGTCGGTGTGATGCACTATCATTGCCATACTAGGGATGTTCTGGCTGGTACTCCATTGCATCATGGCGTGATCGCCGTCGGAATTACCTACCGCGAGTATTGGTTTTTTGCCAATAATGCGCTGAATATTTTCAACTTTTACCTGTTTGTCATTGTTTGACACTAACTCACCATTTTTCACTATCACCGTATCAGCGCCCACTTTTACTACGTCGTATCCAAAGCTACTGCCAATCACATTCTCAGCAGGTATGCCATATGCTTGCTCTGTCCAGGCGCGCATAAAGTCACTGCCGCCACCTGAGACGATGTAGTTAGTAAATCCGTTGGCTTTAAGATAAGTCAGCATCTCTTTCATTGGTTGATAGGTCATGTCGATATAACTGCGCTCGAAGCGTTGATTTTTACTCTTAGTCACCCAGCTGTGCACTATCTGCTGAAACGCCTCCACTGTTAAGCCTGAATGGGTTGCTTGCAGTAGCTCTAGCAGTGCATGGTGATCGGCTTTCATCAGTGATTCAATATCATCTTCAAGCACCCATTTAAAAGGTGTTTGGTTTTTCCACTGTGGATGCTTGCTGGCAAGCCCTTTAATCTGTTCTAAGGTAAATACCAGTTGGTAGTACATAGGCTGTTCCGACCAAAGGGTGCCATCATTATCAAACACTGCGATACGGTCTTTAGCAGCGACAAACCTTGGGCTATTCGGGTTACTGACCTCTTCTACGAACTCTAAGATTGCACTTCTACGTTCACTGTTGGCCCATGAAGGGAGATCACTGGTATTAGATTGGCAAGTGACGGCCAAAGCAGAGGTTGACGATAGTGTCAGCATAAGGAGCAAAGACAGAGGTTTGAGCTTCATAAAAGATCCTTTAAGTTTAGTGTTATTCCAGTTAAACAGATATAACTGCCCAAAAGAACAGGGAAAATTGCTAGTTTGTTGACAGTAACTAAAGCTGGAAATGGTAATTAAATCAAGTTGCTTTGTCGTATAAAAGTCAAACTTTTTCTGACTTACCATTAACCCAGTGCAAATTTAGTTATAGACGCGTTAAAATGGCGCCAATACTAGGCTGTTGCATACACAGTTTTGGCAAGATGAAGAGAGAGTAATATGAGTGATGAACAAAGTGTGATTGATAGCTTAGATAAACTAGAAGCATTCCTGATATCAGTTGAGAATGGTGGTCTAGGCCTGGTAGGTGTAGAAGGCGTAGGTATGGCAACTAACAATGCCGATGGGCGTCACTTTGTTGCTGTTTTTGATAATAATCATAAGTTACTACATGCCCGTTGGATCACCGACGAAATCTTCGTTACCGGTAAAGAGATGGTACGTCATGGCGTAAAAGGCAAGCATTAAGCTTTTCACGGCTTGTCCCGTCCAGAATAAAAAAGCCCCGCTTGCATAAGCGGGGCTTTTTATTTTCTTATACCAACATGCTCATATTATTTACCAAATACGTACACGTTCTTCTTCAGTTAAGTAAAGTGCATCACCTGGTTTAACATCAAAGGCTTTGTACCATGCATCGTGGTTACGTGGTGCTTGAGCACGGTAGCGACCTGGTGCATGAGTACCTGCTCGCAGTTGGTTCAGCATACTTTGCTCGGTGCGTTTCTCTTTCCAAACTTGAGCCCAAGCAAGGAAGAAGCGTTGATCGCCCGTCACGCCATCGATTACCGGCGCTTCTTTGCCATTCAGGCTAAGTTTGTATGCGTGATAAGCCATTGATAGACCACCAACATCACCAATATTTTCGCCAAGGCTATTTCGACCGTTAACGAAGTTTTCAGGGATGGGTTCATACTTGCTGTATTGAGCCGCTAGCTGATCAGCTTTGGCGTCAAATGCTGCACGATCGGCATCTGTCCACCAGTTGCGTTGAATTCCGTTTGCATCAGACTTAGAACCTTGGTCATCAAAACCGTGGCCCATTTCATGGCCGATAACAGCGCCAATACCGCCATAGTTCACTGCAGCATCAGCATTTGGGTCGAAGAATGGTGGTTGTAAAATGGCTGCTGGGAATACAATCTCGTTAAACGAACTATTGTAGTAGGCGTTAACACGTTGCGGTGTCATGCCCCAACGGTTGCGATCCGTTTTCTTTAGCTCTTTAGCTACGCTATCAGCTTTAAAGTACTCACGCAGATTGTGAATGTTACCGACTAAATCTTTGTTGGTCAGTACTAAACCATCAAACTCTTGCCATACATCTGGGTAACCAATTTTAGGATTGAAAGCGGCAAGTTTTGCATGAGCATTAACTTTAGTTTCGTCACCCATCCAGTCAAGATCATCAATACGTTGACCCATAGCGGTACGTAAGTTCTCAACTAGCTCAGACATCTGCTGCTTCGAAGATTCTGGGAAGTAGCGGGCTACATACACTTTACCAATAGCGAAACCTAATGATTGCGTGCCTGACATCTCTGAAATTGCACGTTTCCAACGAGGGCGAGGCTCTTGTTGGCCACTTAGCTCTTTGCCGTAAAATGCAAAGTTAGCGGCGTAGATATCTTCAGAAAGCACATCTGAGTTGTTACTGATGGTATGGAAAGTCAGGTAATCTTGCCAAACCTTAAGCGACTCGCTATTGACTAGGCCAATCATGGTTTTAACTGGATCAGGCTGCGAGATGTTCAGCTGTGGGACTTTATAGCCGGTTTCTGCGAAGTACAGATCCCAATCAAAGCCTGGATATTGCTTAGCAAGATCAGCACGCTTAACTTGGTTTAAGGTTAAGTCACGGTTACGACGCTTCTCTCGTGGCCATTGGCCTTCTGCCATCTTAGTTTCTAACGCGAGTATAGCTTGTGCGCGTGCTTCGCCATCTTTAACACCTGCAAATGCAAGCATTTGCGCAATGTGGCTAACATAAGCGCTGCGGATTTTAACGAAACGTTCGCTATCTTCAAGGTAGTATGAACGATCTGGTAAACCTAAGCCGCCAGCACCAATCGACATTTCATATTGGTTAGGATCTAGGCGGTTAAACCACATACCACCAGAAATAGGAGAGGTTGCGCCAGTTAACCATGCTTGACCAAATACCTTGGTTAAATCATCGGTATTCTTGATTGCTGAAATCTGATCAAGGGTGCCTTGAATCGGCGTGATACCCAGTTTGTTGATGGTATCTGTGTCCATGTATGATTTGTAGAAGTCAGCAATGAGCTGCTCTTCAGCATTTAAATCACTGCGGCTAGCAATATCATCGATGATCTCTTTAACTTGCTCTTCACTGCGCTCAGCAAGACCTGTAAATGCGCCATATCGAGTCTTGTCTGCCGGCATGATGTAATGGTCGTACCATGTACCGCTGGCGTACATAAAGAAGTCATCGCCAGGTTTGACGGCTTCATTTCGTGCAGAAAGGTCAACCCCGAAGCTGCCTAGTTCCGCTTTAGTTGCAGTAGTCTTAGTGACTTCTGTCGCTGCTGTTTCATTAACATCCGAAGCGCCGCAGCCACCTAAAAAGGTAGTGGCTAAGGCAATAGCAATTAGTGATTTTTTCATTATTTTATGCTCTTCCTTGCTGAAGTTATTATAGTTTTCTAACGCATCAATCTTCTATAAATGGCATAAAATGTCAACTGGGTAATTGTTAGCAAAGTTTTGCTAACAATTACCCAGTCGTTATTAGAGAACTAGCTACGTTTTTTCTTAAATATACGTCGATAGAAAGTGAGTGCACTAAACATTAGCATCATGCAGCCAACCAATGACACACTCGTAATAAATACAACGTAACCAAAAGGCATATTAAGCGCGTCGTGCAACGGTCTTACAAAACTGGCTACTCGGGCTGAAAGTGGCCTGTCGCTGTGCTTTAAAGCCGATTTAATGGTGCCTTCGGCGTGATTGATACTGATCCTGTCTGCATTACGTAACCACACGTCGCTATGGCTATCGAACTGGATGCTATAGCTAGGTTCCGCTGCTGGTTCTCCCTCTTTTGGCTTTTTAGCGCGATCTTTACTGACTGCAACGAGTAGAGAGTCAGGCCAAATGTTTTGCGCGGTTTGTAATTGGCTTGGCCAATCTTTAGCTTGGCTTTTAGGGTAGCTAATTTCTATGTTCGAGCTTGGTTTTAATGCGCCGAACCACAAACCTTTATAAGTGATTAAAAAGCCACTTAAACACAAAACGAATAGAGGCACAGAGATAAACAATCCGAGTTGAATGTGGCTTTTTAACAAGCTACTTGAACGAGTATCTTTAGGGAGACTTTGTTTTAGGCGAAAACCTTTACGCACTCGCCACCATAGATAGATCCCCACTAAGGTGATAACCGCACCAATCATTGATGCCCAAGCATTGAGGTACTTACCAAAGTCACCCATTAAGAAGTTTCTGTGTAACCAGAAAACGGTGCTATACATTGGCATTTCAGAAAACTTGCGAATAGACAGCTCATTGAGCTCACTATCTAACGCTATTGTTGTGCCCCTTGCACCAGCTTGAATATATGGGGTGTGCTCAGTGGGAAAGCGAACTGAGCTTATTTCTGGATAGCGTTCAAACAGTGTATTTGTCACCTCTGCTTTTCGCTCAATAGACAGTGGCGCGTATTGTTGTCCTTTGTCATCAAGGCGTTTGAACATGTCGATACTGCCAAGGTAAACGCCTGTTGTTAATACAGTTAGCATAGTAATGCTAATAAAAAAACCAACCCAATTGTGGAACCATTTTAAAGCGGGAACGACATTCATTGTTAAGATCTCAAATCGGTCTTGGCAAAATATAAGCGCAAGACAACTACGGCTAATAGCTTACTTTTTTGTTAAAAGGCTTTATTTCTATCTGGAAGTTGTTGCAGATAAATAAGTAAACTTTGAAGTTGAGAATGGTAATTAAACTCAGTTACAAGTTCAATTAAAGAAGTGTAAAGGAGCGTGATGCAGCTAGCAGTTTTTATCTGTAGTTATAATAAAGCCCGCACAGAGCGGGCTATTGATATTGTGGCAAGTTGTTTGCGCTAAATAGTCGTTTAATTACTTAAGCAGCTACCAACTTGTTGTGGTACAAGTTTGCTTGTTTGAATATATTTGTCACCCATACAGGCGGTAAGGTGGCTAAAGAAAGCTTTAAGCTGAGTATTCATAGGCCTACGCCTTAGCTTTTGAACTGCTTTTATCGCACTTTGCTGACATTGGGCTTTAAAAGGCTGAAGGCTTGTTTCGCAGTGGCTGCTATCGCTGAAGCCTAAACAGCTCCGGTACTTTTTATCCGTGCATAGATAATGTTGACCATTGCTAATTAAATCAGCGAAGGTGACATTTTTCTGCGGCTTTTGTTTTGGTTCTTCATCCATATTCACCAACATAAACGACTTGGTTGCTATGACTGAGTTACGGTAAAGAATATCGAGTGTCCAGCGGCCGCTGACCAGCTCATGTTTGTCGCCAAAATACCACATTGCCAAATTACGATTATGCTTGAGCATAGTGTCTGTCCAGCTTGATGTGGTGAAGCCTTTACCACTTTTAGGGTCAACAATTTCTGGGTGTGTCATACGCACCGTTATAGGGAATTGCGCCTGATTGACGAGCTCGGGAGCTATCTGTCCTTTGGCATTTTTCGGTAGGGTTACCGAATAACGATACCCTATATATTGGCCTAAAGACGGCAGCACTAACTGGCTCGAAAAAATATTGTATTGATTGCCATCTTGGCTGATTAACCCAGCCTCTAAAATACTCACTCGTGGCGATAGTAGATTAGAAATCGTGCGCTCGTTAGTTTGTGCTTGATTCGATAATGCGTAGGGTGTGCCCTCAATAGAGAGCACCTTTGGCGGTTGCGCGTGATTGACCTTCAGTAGCTGTAATGGGTTATTGAAAGCGGTCAGTTTATCTAAGTGCGCGAATGCAGAAGTATCTAATACGGTGAGTCGATTATTGTTGATCTCAAGCTCAGTAATCAGCGGCTCAGCGCTAAACAAAACATCTTCAATTTTGTTGTAGTCTGCTTTGAGTGTCACCAGTTGTGCATTACGGCTTAAATCGAGCTCATTCAATTGATTATTTCTAACAGATAGCTGTATCAATTTCGGGTTTTGGCTAACGTCTATTTGTGTCAGCTGATTACTCGCAAGGTAGACGTGGCTCAATTTGGCATTATGAGTTAAGTCGATATTATCCAGTGTGCCAACAGATAAATTGAGGCTTTGTAGTTGCGGATTATTAGATAGATCGATATTAGTTAGCTTATGTTTGCTTAAGCCTAGATCTCTTAATTTTGATTGAGCAGAAACATCAATTTGGGTAAGTGGCAGTTTGTAGGCATAAAGGCTAATCAGCTTTGAATTTTGGCCTACATCGATGTTGCTTATTTTATTGTTAGAGATATTGAGGAAAGTGAGCTCAGGGCTGTTGCTCAAATTGATATTGGAAAGCTTATTGCCTTGTAGATTTAAACGCTGAAGGTTGGGGCGGAGTGTTGTATCAAACTCTGCCAATTCATTATTCATTAAATCGAGGTCAGTAAGTGCCGGCATGTAACGAATTTCGTCGACATGGGTGATCTGTCTATCCGAGCAGTTGAGCTCGGTAATGTCTGACAACACTGCCATTTTTGTTTGTGCAATACAGTGTGCAAAGTTTGGATCTTTAAATTGAATGTCACTAACATTTTTGGGTGAGAGGGCGCAGCCACTTAATGCTACTAGCGTAACGCTTAAAATGTAGGTGGTTAACTTCGATGATATCATAACGTCTATTTCCCTTAGTGGTTGCTAGGCAACCTTCATCTAACCAGTTTTGAGTTTAATCATTAAAAAACAAAGGGAAAGTAACACAAAGCTAACTTTAATCAATCATGAGTTAGGCGATAAATTGTCAAATTTTGCGCTGTGAAGGCTTTAGGCTAAGAATTGGATGAGCAGTGAACAATTATGGTATCGAATCAGTCGTAGTGTTATAAAAAATGCCGTACATACGACCAAGTATGTACGGCATTATGGGGTTATTTAGCAATGGTCACTTGTCCATTGAATAACGGTTTAATTAGATAACCGTCATCACTGCTTCAGCGCTCAAGCGTGATTTTGGCAGTGCTGCATTGTAGTCTTCATCAGCATGGTGATAACCAATAGCCAGTGCAACCTCACAGACATAACCATCTAACTCATCTTTAAAATTCTCACCGATAAGCTCACTGTCTACGCCTTCCATTGTGGTAGAGTCGATGCCAAGACGAGCTAATACATGCAAAGTGTTACCCAGCGCTAAGTAAGTTTGAGATTTAGTCCAAGTTGCAGTGTTACCAGTCTCGTCAGTATTGATCTCAGCAAAAGCAAAGCCACCAAAAGCTTGCTCTCTTTCTTCAGGTTTCGTACGACCGTCTTCAATACCTTTATCAACCACTTTAGCGTAATCGTCGCGGGTGTAATGTGGGTTGTGAGCAAACAAAATAATGTGTGATGCTGATTTCATGTGCGGCTGATTAAACTGAAATTTATTAGCAAATGTGTCGTGCATACGTTGCTTAGCTGCATCGCTCTCAATCACAATAAACTTCCAAGGCTGAGAGTTAATTGATGAAGCGGATAAACGCATAGCCTCATAAATTACATCAAGTTCGGCCTGAGGAACGCGTTTTGATGCGTCATATCTCTTTGCTGTGTAACGGTTCTCTAAATCAGTAATAATTGGGTGTGTCATGTTTGTTTCCTTATGATGCTAGTGATTTAGCACCACTAAAAATTGGGGGAATTAGGCTAAAGTGTATTAGGCAATGTGTGTCATTTCATTGATCGTAAACAGTTCCACTCGACCTTCGGTGGCTGCAACGTAATCTGCTATATGGCTATTAGCCAGATGAGTCTGAAGATGTTCACGGCTTTGCCAGTTTTCATAAAATACGAAGTGAGCTGGATTTTCATTATCTTGGTGCAGGTCATAATTAATGCAACCCGCTTCTGCACGAGTCACCTCAATAAGCTTGATTAACTCTGCTTTGACGAAATCAATACTGTCCTTATTGGCTATTATATTAGCTACAACGGTGAGCTTGGTCATGCTGAACTCCTGTGATTCAAATCTAATCTCGGCATCGAATTTGTTACGTGTTCGACTATGGGGTGCATATTAGCGCTAAGTATTCAAAACAAAAACAGCTTAACTTTTGAATTATTATCAATTAAAAATTGATAATAGTGAGTGGCGGTGATGTTAGTGACTACTGTAAAAAGCTTAATCGCAATGATATTGCAGTTATTATTCGCACCAATCACGGCATGACCAATATGATTGCGTTATGCTCGAGCTTTAGGAGTCCATTCACTAGGTCAATAAGCTTAGCCCGATCTATTGAAATTTGCTCTATAGCTTATAAGCACACTCTGTAGCGTCCAGTGCTATGGTTTTCTTGCACAGGATAATGGGCGCAAGGGTTTCTTTTTAGCTTGTTAATATTGTCGCTATCCTCCATTAAACTCCTAGTGAATCCTGCATCTTCAGCTAGCACGGGTATATCTGCAATGAACATCATTAGCCCACTGAGGAGTGTTAGTTGAGGATTATCGGTGCTGTGTCAGTTTTCTTGAAATAGCTGTTAAACGAAGTTGGCTGTTAGCGGGGCTAGTTGACTGGTTTGCATTTGATTGCATATTCGAAACAAAAACGGGGCCATTAGGCCCCGTTGTACGTTAAGTAGAGTTGATACTGATTAGTTTTATTTACTATCGTCTCTTATATCCATAATTGGCATAACACCGTCACCCATCATGGTGCTTGGCAGTTTGCCATCCCACGCTTGTGCTTCGGTAAGTTTTACAATTAACGGGTTATTCTTAAGCGCCTTAGCTTTGGCTTCAATTGCTTGTGCCTCAGCTTTACCTTTTAGCAGTATTGACTGTGCTTCAGCCTCTGCAATTTTAAGTATCCCTTTAGCTTGAGCGTCGGCAGTGTTTACTGCGCGAAGTGCTTCTAGGCGTTGACGCTCAAGTTTGTGCTCTTCTGCGGCGGCTAAGTTCTTCTCTGTTTGTTTTATCTCAATCGAGTTGATGTACTTCTGCGGTAAGACAATA
The DNA here is from genome assembly GCF_019654975.1 of Shewanella sp. c952. Lineage (GTDB taxonomy): Bacteria > Pseudomonadota > Gammaproteobacteria > Enterobacterales > Shewanellaceae > Shewanella. Next base: position 242,132 of record NZ_BPEW01000002.1, on the reverse strand, counting down.
TTTTCAATCTGGATATTATCAACCACGACAGGGAAGCCTTCCATCTCTTCAGCTAAGCGACGCTCGATGCCTTGAATTGCACTGGCTCGGTCTTGGATAAGCTGCTCCGCTTCAAACTGCGGGATAGTGTCTTTTGTCGCAGAACGAAAACGTGGGTCAAGAATACGTTGTTCAAACTGAGTGAGGCCACCATATCGTTTAAACAGATCTAACGCGGCTTCTTTGTTGACGGTCCAGTTGACAGACACTTCAATAGTGACCGGCATCTGTTCTTTGGTGCTTGATGCCATTTTCTCAGCATTCTTACGGGTACGTACTTCGATTAACTCGACCGTTTCGATAAATGGAATTTTAAAGTGTAAGCCTGGATTTTGTTGGCCTTTGGCTTCACCAAAGCGTTTTACCACGCCGACATGGCCCTCGATAACAATAAAATAGGAGTTAAATAAGGCTATGATAATTAGCAGTATTGGCAAAAATTTTGCTATTGAAATTGATTTTAAAAATGAAAGTGGTGATGATTTTTGCAGCGACATGTTTGGTATCCTTTCTAAATATGCGCGGCAAAGATAACAGGTTATTTAACAGGGTGAAACAGTTGTGTTTATTTAGTTGTAAAAGTGTTGGTTTAGGTGTTTTTTGATTAAAGAATCTAGCGGCTGTTGACCTTTTACGGTTGTTTTTGCCGCAGTTTATTGGCTATTTTGACAAAGCGGAGCCCATGTCGTTTAGTCATTTTCCACAAATAACCTACAACACAGTCAAAATAGCCAAGAAGTGCGGCCCTTCGGGTTCGTTTCAATGCTTTTATTCTTTTATGACAAGAATGCGTTACGAGCTTTCGCTTAGCCAGCTAAGCAGCATCGCTCAAGCCTTGTACTAAAATAATGATTCCTTACGGTAAAGAATCGAACGAAAACTAAGCTCTAAAGATCAACAGCTCCTAATAATTTAGCTTTAGCCTTAATCATTATGCTTTGTTATTGATTTCGATTACTGGCTCGACAGCCGCTGGAATAGTGCATCTTTAAGCTCAGCACGATCATGCTTGAGTTGATGCATCGCTTCATCATCTATCGGGGCGCCGTTGAGCTCTAACTCGCGGATCTCTTTATCTAGTGCATCGTAATGTTTAGCATCTTTTGTAAATGCGCTATCACTTTGACAAAGCTTGGTAATGACAGCTTGGTACTCAGGAAACTCATGGAGCAGAGAATGATCTTCGCCTAACATAAAAACCCCTTTAATTAGATATTAATAAACTCGATTTAACGGGTTAATTAAAGCTAATACTAAGATGAATTTCAAGGTGAAGATCATGGTGCTTATCTGCAAAGTATTAATGGCTTCAGCAGAACAGGTTAATCATGCTTGGTGATAGTAGGTAAGCTCTGTTTTACCATTTAACTGGATAACACTGAGGTGTGATAGTAAGCATCTTACCTATTTAGCAATGGTTATTTGGCCATTTATAGTTGCCTATAATGTAATAAATGAGTAGAAATAGTGTCGAGTTTATCGTCTCTTTAAGGTATTTTTATCCACATATTTCAGCTCCAGCCTGTATTTTATCTGCTTTGCATTTATCTGAATTAGAAATATAAATTTAAGAAAAATGAAATAAATACCTATTTATAGGTACCTCTAAATTAGTAGGTGTTAATGATCTTGCTCACAGTTATGGATACAAGGTTGTAATCATTTAGTAACATTGTTCTAGATCAAGTTTTCAAACTGTTTTCAGCTTTATAACCTTTTGTGAGAATGATGAAACAAAAGGATTACAATAAATGAAAGTCCATGCCCTAACGTTAGCCGTACTTGCAAGTTTAGCTTCTAGCGCTGTCGCCGCCGACACCGTTGACCCTCTTAAGAAAGCATTCATTGATGACTCAAAAGTTAAAGTTCAATTCCGTCTTCGTTATGAAGATGTTGATGTTGCCAATGTTGATCAAGAAAACCAAACAACTTTACGTACCCGTTTAAATTACCAAACTGGTGATATCTATAATTTGTTCGCTGTAGCGGAAATTGATGACGTTCGCTCAACAGATAACGAGCCGCTAATTGCTGACTATGCGTACACCCAAATTAACCAAGGTTTTATTGGTTATAAAGGACCAGCTGAAACATTGGCTAAATTTGGTCGCCAACGTATTTTGCTTGATAACCAACGTTTTGTTGGTGGTGTAGGTTTCCGTCAGAATGAGCAAACTTATGATGCATTTTCGGTAAAAAATACCGCCATCGAAGGCTTGACTGCATATTACGCTTACGTGGCTACAGTTAACCGTATCTTCCCTGAAGGCTCAGGTAAAGAAGAGCATGAAAACGAAACGAACCTAGTTAACATTAACTATTCAGGTCTAGATTTCGCCAAAATTACTGGTTACGGTTACCTAATTGATAACCAAGATGTCGCCGCTTTTTCTACAGACACTTATGGTGTTCGTGCAACGGGCGACATTAAGCTAGATGCACTTAAGTTGAGCTACGAAGCTGAGTTTGCACAGCAATCTGAAGCGGGTGATAACCCAGTTAGCTACAGTGCAAGTTACTACAAGTTGGGCGCAGGTATTAACCTAGATGCCTTTGGCTTCAAAGCCGGTTACGAAGTACTAGGCTCTGATGATGGTAAAGCTGGCTTTATCACTCCATTAGCAACGCTACACGCTTTTAACGGTTGGACAGATAAGTTCCTATTCGGTGGTAAAGGTAACTGGGAAAATGGTCTTGTTGACGCCCATGTTGTTTTGACAGCTAAGGTAGCGGGCTTAAAGTTACTCGCTAAATACCACAAGTTCGATTCTGATTTTGGCGATATCGATATGGGTAAAGAATGGGGCGTTGCTGCAACTTATCCATTTGCGAAGCACTACAGCCTAGGCGTTAAATACGCAAGCTTTAGCGGTGCTGATGAGGGGTATAGCTTCTCAAATGATACCGATAAGCTTTGGTTAACCTTCCAAGCAAAATATTAAGCACTTCTAGTTAATGCGGCAACGAGTGTAAGCGGTGTCATTACACCATACTCGTTGGCTGCAAACGCTCCCTTCCAAGCAGGAAAATTCTTTTATTCCTGCTTTTTTTCGTTTTAAAAACACGGGTCGAAGCTGTGTCGCTACAAACTTTGTTTTTAGTTAAATCACTGTAGCCCAAATGTGGCTAGTGTTACTATTGGGCAACACCCTTTATCAGTGAGCGAATTGCTTGTCGTCTCCATCCCAAATCGTTGTCGCAGTTCTTATTGTTAGCTTATTGGCATTGGTCCCCGTATTCGCCGCAGAACAGTCGTCTGAGCGACAAAAGGCATCAACACTGCCCTCTGATGAGCAGACTGAAGTCGCGGCCTCTAAACTGCCACCTGCTAGTACTCAAATAGAGGACGATGCTCCTTGCCATAGTGTCTCGCAGCAACACCAAGCAATAGATCGAGCATTTGATTACCTCAATACCAAATTTTGCCAGCCGGCTATCTGGTTCGATAGCTTCTTTGTTGACGATCGTATAGAAGAGGATGCGCGAGCAGGCACAGTCATTCGTTGGTACAACGACTTTTCGTTTTATGAGAAAGAAAGTTTCAAATACAGAGCTAACTTCAAGGCTCGCCTAAATCTTCCTGGTGTTAATAAACGTCTTAAACTCATTTTAGGTTCGACGGAGGAAGATGATCTCTTTGCGGCATCGAAAGCGCCAAACACAGAGCGAGAGCGCGAAGTTGGTCTGCGTTATGACTGGTATGCCAAAGGGCGAAGCAGTTTTAATATTCAAGCCAATTTAAAGCCAAAAGTTGAAGCAAGGTGGCGTTATGCCTATCCGTTTTCAGATAATACCGTTGCCCGCTTTACCCAAAAACTCTATCAAGAAAAAAAGGTTACCGGGCAGTCTAGTGGTTTGGATGTCGAGCACTCATTTAATGAGACCTTCCTGCTGCGCTGGAGTGGTGCTGCGCAATATGAGAACCGCGGAAATGGTTGGGAGTTGGGATCAAGTGTGCAGCTTTATCAATATATTAGTAACACTCAGGCGATTAGTTACCAAGGGGCAATACACAGTGTCGATGAGCCTTACTACTATATTCAAAATGCAAGTGTCGGTTTTACTTATCGACAGAACTTTGCCCGTGATTGGTTATTTTACTCAGTGACCCCTGAATATAACTGGAGCAAAGAAGATGCTGTCTCTGAGCGTATTCATCAAGTCATTATCACATTTACACTAGAGTTCTTATTTCAGAACGTTTAACACCTAATCTCAATTCGGATTAATCAACGACAATCACATCCTCTGACATAATCGTAGGTTCTTCTGTAGGGAGTGTTTCAATTTCAGACACTACCTGTTCAGCCAAAATGACTAAGCTATCTGTGTAGGAAAACCCGTAACCGTAGCCGCCCTCGGTGGTCACTCCATTGCCCAATAGGTGCGGATCGCTTAAGTGATCGCTAAAGTGGAAGTCGCCAGAGGTGATGGGGGTGATTTGCACCACTTTATAACCTTGTGCGTTAAGAGACTCAATAGCTTGCTGCAGATCGTCATTAAGCCTTTGTGAATCCACTTTACAGCTAGAATATTCCCAATCAGTGGTCTTGGGTTTTGCTTCCCACATCTGCTGCCGCTTATCGGTTTCAATTTTAGCAAAGTAGCTTTTTACTAATATGCTCTTTTGTTTCATCTGTTTATACATTCTCTATTACGATTGATACAACTCAATCTATCCTATTTTTATGGATAGAGAAATGCCTTATTGAGACGAGAGATGATCGAAGCGATAAAGTCTGCGCTTATTTGCGGAGCTAACTCCGATAGCTGTGTCCGTTAAGGCGAGGGCGCTCGACTTAACAGGTATATCCAACGAGCTTAAGTTATGTTGAATTTCCAAAAGCTATTGCTATAGAAATGCTGCTGGTTGGCGTTAGAAAGTGAACTTGATTGTTAAAAGGTACTCTCAGCTGTTTTTTTGTTCGATTATTTTTCTAATGACAACATCATTGATTCGGTCCATACCATGGGCATAAGTCAATTATTACCGAAGAGAATGGAGAGGAGTTGAACACATACTAACTCTGCGTTTTTGCAGGATTTGTTAATTAGACGTCGGTAATGTTCTCCGCTTGCAGCCAAGCTGTAAAATCTCCTACTTTAAAAAAGCAAACATGCGAACCCTACTTTGGTATAACACATTGTTACTTGACCGTAGAATCGATGTGATTGACACTTGGATAACAATAATTACCCTACAAAATACGGATTAACAAAACATGCTTATTTTCTTTATTTGCATTGGATTACTATTGCTAGCTTATAAGTTCTACAGCCCTTTTGTAGAGAAACAAGCTGGCATTGATCCTAAAGCAAAAACCCCTCAAACGCGTTTTGATGACGGTGTGGACTACGTAAAAGTTCATCCGGTTAAAGCTTACCTTATTCAGTTTCTTAATGTCGCCGGTGTCGGACCAATCTTTGGTCCTATCTTAGGTGCATTATATGGCCCAATCGCTTTGGTTTGGATTGTATTGGGTAACATTATTGGTGGTGCAGTACACGACTACTTCTCAGGCGTGCTGAGTATCAAAGAGGATGGTAAAAGTCTGCCTGAAATTGCAGGGCACTACTTCAATATTTATTTTAAAGGCGTAATGTTAATATTCACCGCGATGTTGCTGTTCTTCGTCGGAGTGGTCTTTATCATGAGCCCTGCAGGGTTGCTAAGTAGCTTAGATTACTTCGAGGGAACCATTTTTGCCAATAACACCTTTTGGGTGTTGGTGATCCTTGGTTACTACTTTTTTGCAACCATGCTTCCTATCGATAAAATCATCACTAAGCTTTATCCGCTGTTCGGCTTATTGATGATAGTTATGACAGTCTCTATCGCAATAGGCTTGTTAGTGAGTGCGCCGCAACTGCCTGAAGTCGGCGATATTTTTGCCTATTTCGATCATAGCCATTATAACAATGACCTATTGGCGCCAAATCCTGATGGTTTACCTGTATGGCCGCTACTGTTTGTGACTATTACTTGTGGTGCTATCAGTGGTTTTCACTCTACTCAAGCGCCAATCATGGCTCGTTGTTTAACCAATGAGAAATACGTTCGCCCTGTTTATTATGGTGCGATGATGTCTGAAGGCATCGTAGCGTGTGTATGGGCATTGGCTGGTATTGCAGCATTCCCAGGTGGCTATGTAGAGCTTAAGAGCATTCTCGATGCGGGCGGCCCAGGCCTTGTTGTAAACCAAGTTGCCACAACTTACCTTGGGGTTGCTGGTGGTATCATGGCGATTATCGCAGTGGCGATTTTCCCGATTACCTCAGGTGATACAGCATTCCGTTCTTTGCGACTGACTATTACTGATGCGTTTAAGATCCCGCAAAGTATGCGTAACCGTCTATTGTTAGCCATTCCAATTCTAATCATTGCGTACTTCATGACTAAAATTGATTTCTCATTGATCTGGCGTTACTTCGCATTCTCTAATATGTTGTTATCGACCAGTGTATTGTGGTTGGCAACTAAGTATCTGTTTGATCGCGGAACTTTCCATTGGATAGTCAGCTTACCTGCCATCATTGGTACCTGTGTGACAGTGTCTTACATTATGACCGCAGGTATAGGTCTTGGTTTACCACAAGAGATGAGCCAGCCAGTGGGTATTGCAGTTGGTGTTATCTGTTTAATTGGGCTGATACTTGCCCATCAGAAACGTAAAGTTGTTGCTGAGTCATAGGCTAACTTTTACCTGAAAAAAGGGCTGCTTTGCAGCCCTTTTTAGTGGGTGGATATCAATGGTTAAACGAGATAAAGTTACTGAGTAACTCTCGCGAGTTAAAAGGAGTATTGTTTGAAGCTAGCCCTATTTGATTTTGATGGCACACTAACCCATCATGATATGTACACTCGATTCATCCTTTATTCGGCCACTCCTATACGTTTGTTTCTTGGCTCTATTTTCCTTTCTCCGTTATACATACTCTACCGATTGGGCATTATTCCTGCACGTAAGCTCCGGCCACTGGTGAGCTATTGTGCTTTTGTAGGGCGAGACATAAAAACGGTTACCGCACTTGGTAAGCAATACGCAAAGGAGACAATTCCAAATTCTCTGCGAGCTGAAATGCTGTCTGTGCTCGAAAAGCATCAAGCAGACGGTACTGAGGTGGTATTGGTGTCGGCATCTCTCGACCTTTACTTACAGCCTTGGTGTGAATCTATGGGAATAAGGTTAATCTGCAGCCAAATGGCCGTAGAGCAGGGTCACTACAGCGGTCGTTATCAGGCTGGGGATTGCAGTTGTGAGATGAAAGCAATCAAAGTACAGCAACAGTTTTGTCTAACCGACTATAGCGAAGTCTTTGCCTACGGCGACACCCATGAGGATTTGGCTATGTTAGCTCTCGCAGAACACCCACATATGAATGGGATAAAAGTGTCGCTTTGATTGTAATCACTAGCCGATAAAAAACTGCTGAGACTAATAGCCTATTTTTCGTTTGAACTGCGAGAATTAGCATGATGCTTGGATTAAATTTAAGACATAAAAAAGCCTACACAAGGTAGGCTTCTTCGTTTTTAATTGATGGCCCTTCCCAGACTCGAACTGCATGAGTTGATGACGATGATGTTATCTATGAACGTAAGGGGGAGAGTCATTTAAATTTTTGACATGAAAAAGCCGCTTGAATAAATTCAAGCGGCTCATCATAAATTGGTGGCCCCTCCCAGACTCGAACTGGGGACCTGACGATTATGAGTCGTATGCTCTAACCAACTGAGCTAAGGGGCCGACTTAGGATAGTCGTCACTACCGAAAGCGAAAAGAAGTATACGAGGTTTAAATGCGCTTGTCACCTGAGTTTTTCGCTGTTTTTAACTCTAATGGTTCAACTGCTTATCTGTTAATCAATATTAAGTCGATTCGTAAGCGCAGAAACAAAAAAGCTGCCATTAGGCAGCTTTTTCAATGAGTTTTGAATCTAGCTAAAGACTACTCGTCTCTTTATTTAAGACTACTCGTCTCTTTGCTAAGACTACTCGTCTAAGAACGACTTCAAAATCTCTGAGCGAGAAGGGTGACGCAACTTACGTAGCGCTTTAGCTTCAATTTGACGAATACGCTCACGCGTTACATCAAACTGCTTACCCACTTCTTCTAACGTGTGGTCGGTGTTCATGTCGATACCAAAACGCATACGCAATACTTTCGCTTCACGGGCGGTTAGGCCTGCAAGAACTTCGTGTGTTGCATTACGTAAGCTTTCGCCAGTCGCAGAGTCTAGTGGTAACTCAAGCGTCGTATCTTCGATAAAGTCACCTAAGTGCGAATCTTCATCGTCACCAATTGGTGTTTCCATTGAGATTGGCTCTTTAGCAATCTTCAATACCTTACGGATCTTGTCTTCAGGCATTAACATGCGCTCAGCAAGCTCTTCAGGTGATGGCTCACGACCCATCTCTTGTAGCATTTGACGAGAGATACGGTTTAGCTTGTTGATCGTCTCTATCATATGTACTGGGATACGAATTGTTCTTGCTTGGTCAGCAATAGAACGAGTAATTGCCTGACGGATCCACCATGTCGCATAAGTTGAGAACTTATAACCACGACGGTATTCGAACTTATCTACCGCTTTCATTAGACCAATGTTACCTTCTTGAATGAGATCCAAGAACTGTAGGCCACGGTTGGTGTACTTTTTAGCAATCGAAATTACTAGACGTAAGTTCGCTTCGACCATCTCTTTCTTTGCTCGGCGCGCTTTCGCTTCACCGATAGACATACGACGGTTGATATCTTTAATCGCGCCAATGGCGAGACCTGTTTCAGTTTCAATCGCGTCAAGCTTTGCACGGCAACGCTGAACATCGAAATCGACCATTTTAAGGCCTTCTGCGTATGGCTTGCCCGATGCTAGCTCTTCATTGAACCATTCGATGCTACTTTCGTTACTGGTATATACCTTAACGAAGTTTTTCTTAGGCATTTTCGCTTGTTCAACACAAAGCTTCATGATCAAACGCTCTTGAACGCGAACTTTGTCCATCATTGCGCGCATGCTTTTTACTAAGCGGTCAAACTGCTTAGGCATCAAGCGGAACTCTTTGAAGATCTCGCCGATTTCAAAAAGGGCTACGGTAGACTCTGGATGACCACGACCTTTGACTGAGATGATTTCAAGTGCTCTTTCATGAGCTAGACGAAGCGTAGTAAATTTCTCTTTAGCTTCTTCAGGATCTGGACCTTTTGGACCTTCCTCTTCTTCGTCTTCATCATCGTCATCGTCTTCATCATCTAATTCTTCATCAGACAGTTCAGAACCCACGTGAGTAGCAGTAGGCGCAACATCTTCTGCATTTGGATCGATGAAACCAGAGATGATGTCAGATAGTCTAACTTCCTCGGCTTCGAAGCGATCAAACTGCTCTAGGATCATTGCAATTGCTTGCGGGTATTCAGCAACTGAAGCTTGAACCGTGTTGATCCCTTCTTCAATACGCTTGGCGATAACAATCTCACCTTCACGGGTCAGTAGCTCAACCGTACCCATTTCACGCATGTACATGCGCACTGGGTCAGTAGTACGACCTAATTCAGCTTCCACTGTCGCTAATGCGGCAGCAGCTTCTTCTGCAGCATCGTCATCGGTGCTGTCTTCAGACATCATGATTTCATCAGCATCCGGAGCCTGTTCATAGACTCGAATACCCATGTCATTGATCATCTGGATAATATCTTCGATCTGGTCAGAGTCGACCATGTCTGCAGGTAGGTGATCGTTCACTTCTGCGTAGGTTAAGTAACCTTGCTCTTTACCTTTGGCAAGCAACAATTTAAGTTGCGACTGCGGAGTATGATCCATAGATATCATCCAAGTTGGGAAACAGTTAAAACGACGGGCAAAAAACAGCCGCGCAAGTCGTTAATTATAGCCTTCGGTGCTTCACTGTGCTAGTCCAAGTGTTTACTTTTGGGGCAGATTTCAAATCTATGCCTTACTTTTGATCACTGAGATTAGCTTGCTAAGCTGTAATCTTTCATCTTTTGTGAGGTTAGTTTTCAAACTCAGCTCTTGGTAGCGTTGCTCCAGATACTGGTTGTTTAACCACACTAAGGTGCCTTTTAACTCTTTAAGTAAGTTTTCATCCGCCACTTGATGATCCCATTGGGTCAGTTTTTTTAGGGTGCTGAATTGGTTATCGCCCCTGAACTGTTCAAGTAGTTGTGCGCTGCTCATTACTTTGCCGCGAGTTAAATCTAATACAAGGGCTAGCAAGTCAATGCCTGGCATTTGTACGTGTTTTAGCGCGAGTTGCTCAGGTAATTTTTCACCTAGGCGCGGATGTTGTACTAACAATGCAATGGCTAGTCGCAATGGGGTACCACGTCCTTTTAACGCTTTGTGCTGTTTAGGTTTATCGGCCGTCTTAGTCGAAAAGTTAAATTTTCGTTTAAGCTCATCAGCACCGTTCATTCTTAGCTTGTGTGCTAAATCTTCAAGCAGCAGACTCTGTAATACAGTGTCTTGCACTTTTTCTATCAGTTTAATGGCATTTTTTGCCAAAACACTTTTGTCTTCTTTACCAAATTTCTTCGCTAAGTTTTCAAATAGAAACTCAGGAAGTGCCATGGCTTGGCCAATATTCTGTTCGAACTGTTCTTTACCGATTTGTCTCACTAGCGTGTCAGGATCTTCGCCTTCAGGTAGAAACATGAAGCGAACTTGATTGCCAGGTTTTAACAAGGGCAGTGCGGTTTCAAGTGCACGCCAAGCAGCTTCTTTACCAGCTTTGTCGCCGTCATAACAACAGATAACTTCTTTTGCACTACGCAGTAACAGCTGAAATTGATCAGCGGTAGTTGAAGTTCCTAACGACGCAACAGCATAGTCGACGCCGAATTGCCCTAGAGCAACCACGTCCATGTAGCCTTCAACAATGAGCACTTGTTGTGGATCACGATGACGCTGTTTTAGCTCATATAATCCATAAAGCTCATTGCCCTTATGAAATATGGGCGTTTCTGGAGAATTCAAGTACTTTGGCGTACCTTCTCCTAAAACTCTGCCACCAAAGCCAATCACTCGGCCGCGTCGGTCCCTAATCGGGAACATTAATCGGTCGCGAAACCTGTCATAGCGCTTACCGCTGTCATTTTCGATGACCATGCCGGCTGTGAGTAGTTTGTTCTGTGAATCTTGGTTCTGACGATATCGGCTTAATAAACCGTCCCATCCATCGGGAGCAAAACCAATATTAAAATGTTCGACTACCTCTTTTGAAAGCCCACGATGGGCTAAGTAATCAAGCACTTTTTGTTTATCTGGATGTTGTCTTAACTGACTTTGAAAGAATAAGCTCGACTCTTCCATCAGTTGGTATAAATCACGACTAAGCTCTTGGTCGCGAGGCTTACCAGTGCCTTGTTCCTGGGGAACTTCTAGTCCTAACTGTCCAGCGAGTTCTTCAATTGCATCCACGAAGTCGAGTCGGTCATATTCCATGACAAAATCAATAACATTTCCGTGTGCGCCGCAGCCAAAACAATGGTAAAACTGTTTGTCTCTGCTAACGGTGAAAGAGGGAGATTTTTCGCTATGAAAAGGACAACAGGCAGAGTGGTTTTTACCCGCCTTCTTTAGGGGCACTTTAGGGTCGATTAAGTCGACAATGTCAGTGCGAGCTACTAGCTCATTGATAAAATCACGAGGTATCGCCATTAGTGTTGTTAAATGCCGCCTTTAATTTCGTGAAGTTAAAATAGAGAAAATCGAAAACAAACAAGCCGCGCAAAAGCACGGCTTATTCATCATTAAAACTAAAACTACTTGAGTTTTGCACGGATCATAGCGCCAATTGCCGCCATATCTGCTCTGCCCATTACTTTAGGTTTTAATGATCCCATTACTTTACCCATGTCCGCCATGGAGGATGCGCCCATCTCAGAGATGCTTGCATCAACTAGCACAACAATTTCCTCTTCAGTAAGAGGTTGAGGCAGAAACTCTTCAAGTACTTGAATTTCATCTGCTTCAATTTGTGCTAATTCGTCGCGTCCTGCTGCTGTATATTGAGCAATAGAATCACGACGCTGTTTAACCATTTTGGTTAAGACCGCTATAGTTTGGTCATCATTCAAAGATTCGCGGGTATCCACTTCAATTTGTTTGATGGCCGCTAGTGCCATACGAATAGTCCCCAAGCGCACCTTTTGTTTGGCACGCATGGCGTCTTTCATCTGCTCTTTTAGCTGATCAATTAGGCTCATAATGAGATTAGTATAAACGTACGCGACGTGCGTTTTCGCGAGAAAGCTTCTTAGCAAGACGCTTGATAGCAGCGGCTTTAGCACGTTTACGTGCAGTAGTTGGCTTCTCGTAGAATTCACGAGCGCGAACGTCAGCTAAGATACCAGCTTTTTCACAAGAGCGCTTGAAACGACGAAGAGCTACGTCGAATGGTTCGTTTTCACGTACTTTAATAATTGGCATACGCCATCACCCCTTAGGTGTAGGTTGCATTGAGACAATTACTTGACTCAGATAATTTAAAAATGGTGCGGAATTCTATACCGACTCGCCCCCTGTTGTAAACCCTTATTAGCGATCAGAATTGCGTCTTCTTACTAATAATCTACTCAGATGGCCGTTGTGCTATGGAGTAATTAAAGCACAGCAGGTAGAATTGTCGGCAATATATATGAAGTAAAGATGAGAAACAATGCGGGTTTTAGGAATAGAGACATCTTGTGATGAGACAGGAATAGCTGTTTATGATGACGGCAAAGGGCTTTTATCACATACCTTATATAGTCAGGTTAAATTGCACGCCGATTACGGTGGGGTTGTTCCTGAGTTAGCATCGCGTGATCATGTTCGTAAAATCGTGCCGTTGATCCGCCAAGCATTAGCTGATGCCGATATGACCATAGAAGATATTGACGGTATTGCATACACCAAGGGGCCAGGGCTTATTGGTGCTTTACTTGTAGGTGCATGTGTTGGCCGAGCGTTAGCATTTTCGTGGGATAAGCCTGCAATTGGTGTGCATCATATGGAAGGACATCTACTCGCCCCTATGCTCGAAGATGATGTTCCTGAATTTCCATTTCTTGCGTTATTAGTATCGGGTGGTCATTCAATGCTTGTGGGCGTTGAAGGAATTGGTCGTTATGAGGTTCTAGGTGAGTCTGTAGATGATGCAGCAGGCGAAGCGTTTGATAAGACTGCTAAGTTAATGGGGCTTGATTACCCAGGCGGACCGAGATTGTCGAAATTGGCTGCCAAAGGCGTGGCTAAGAGTTATCGTTTTCCAAGACCAATGACAGATAAGCCTGGGCTTAATTTTAGCTTCTCGGGGCTTAAAACATTTGCTGCTAATACAATCGCGGCAGAACCAAACGACGAGCAAACAAGAGCTAACATCGCTTGTGCATTTGAAGAGGCGGTGGTTGATACCTTAGCGATAAAATGTAAGCGAGCGTTAAAGCAAACGGGTTACCAGCGTTTAGTTATTGCGGGGGGAGTGAGTGCCAATACGCGTTTACGAGCTCAATTAGCTGAAATGATGACTAACCTTGGTGGTAAGGTTTTTTACCCTCGTGGTGAGTTCTGTACCGATAACGGTGCAATGATCGCTTATGCGGGTCTACAGCGCTTGAAAGCAGGACAAACCGATGACCTTGGCGTTAAAGGTCAGCCAAGATGGCCACTGGATACTTTAGAACCAGTTGATTGAACATTATCTTTATATGAAAAACGGCGCTTAAGCGCCGTTTTTTTATGATCCTAGCCACGTGAAGCGAATATCGTTATAGGCTTTTATTACGCCTTTTACGAGACACTTTAGACTCTTCACCTTTTAACAAACGTTTAATATTGTCACGGTGGCGGATCACGATAAGTGTTGAAAGCATTGCCACCGGAATGGTAAATCTGTCATCGAGCCACCAAGTATAAACGGGGGCTAATAGTGCGGTGCAAATGGCGGCAAATGATGAGTAGCGTGTGATCAACACAATGACTGCCCAAGTCAACATTAGATATATCGCCAAAAAATGACCAATTGGCGCCATGGCACCAAAAGCCGTTGCTACACCTTTACCACCTTTAAAACCAAAAAATATTGGAAAGATATGACCTAGGCAGGCGGCTATAGCAATGAGGCCTAGTGAGATTGGATCGACGCCTAATCTAAAGGCTAGGTAAGTGGGGGCGGCACCTTTTAGCATATCAAAAAATAACACGAGTGCTGCAGAACTAGCGCCGCCTATACGCAGCACATTGGTGGCTCCAGGATTACCTGAACCCTCAGTTCTTGGGTCGGGCAGGCCACGCATTTTGCAAACCAGAACAGCACTCGATATTGAGCCTGCCAAATAGGCGCCCATTATCATTAATATTGTTAGTGCTATTGTGGTCAAATTGGTTTCCTTATCCGTCTTAGGGTATTATCGCGCCACACAAAAAAATGCTCTTTAGATTCAACTGACAGCCTTATGGATTTGGCAGTGAATTGGAGCACAAAAAACAGCTTTGAATATCTCTGTTAGCTACCTTGCTATTAAAGCGGCTGTTTTTATTAATTCTTTATTTACGAGAACTTATCCTACTTGGATTTGTTCTTGTTCGAAAGAGCCATAGGGTAATATCTCAGCTTTGCGACGGATTATATCCTTTTTGTTCGTTTTAGCTTATCAGACCTCAGTGGCAATGATTAAGGTTTTGGAGAAAACATGGATAAAGTACTGATTAGAGAACTTAAAATAGAAACCGTTATTGGGATCTATGAATGGGAAAAGCAGATCCATCAAACCTTGTTACTGGATTTAGATATGGCGTGGGATAATCGTTTGGCTGCGGCGAGTGATTCATACGAGAATGCACTGTGCTATGAAACAGTATCGAATCGACTCACCGCGCTTATTACCGAAAAGCCTATAGAGTTGATTGAAACCGTTGCTGAGATGGTAGCGACTTGTCTGATGAGTGAGTTTAATGTGCCTTGGGTTAAGGTTAAAGTGATGAAACCTGGAGCAGTGCCAACCGCTCAAGCCGTTGGCGTTGAGATCGAGAGAGGTCATGCATAAATGGCCAAGATCTACATCAGTTTAGGTAGTAATATTGAGCCCGTTCGCTACCTAAAGGCTGCATTAATTGATTTGGACTATCATTTTGACGAGTTAGTGCTGTCATCGGTTTTTGAGAGTGAAGCGGTCGGTTTTGATGGGACTAACTTTCTGAATATGGTCGTTGCAGCCGAAACCGAATTATCCATTGAAGACGTTGTCGCTAGGTTCAAAAAAATCGAACAAGATCATGGTCGCGTTGTGGGGGCTAAAAAGTTTGCAGCCAGAACTTTAGATTTGGATTTACTGCTTTATGATGATGTCGTTTGTGAAGCGCCAATCGTGCTGCCACGCGCCGAAATCTTATATAACGCATTTGTACTTTGGCCTTTAGCTGAAATTGCCCCCGAGCTTAACCATCCTGTCGTTATGGAATCATATAAGTATCTCTGGAACGAATACGATAAATCACAACAAAAATTATGGCCTATTGAGTTCAATTGGTCTGCTTAAGTCGCTTTTTAAAATAGGAAAGTTATGGACACGTTTCAGGTGATTATATTGGCGCTAATTCAAGGCCTCACCGAGTTTTTACCCATTTCAAGCTCTGCACATCTGATCTTACCGGCGCAATTATTAGATTGGCAGGATCAAGGGTTATCTTTTGATGTGGCAGTGAATACGGGCTCATTACTCGCAGTGGTAATGTATTTCCGTAAAGAATTGTATTCTATGTTTATGGCTTGGACTGGCAGTATAGCCAGTGGCAAACAGACCCAAGAGAGTAAGTTGTCTTGGTGGATCATATTAGCCACCATTCCAGCAGTCATTGTTGGTTTTACTGCTAAAGGCTTTATTGAGACGCACCTGCGTAATATCGAAGTCATTGCTGCAACGACTATCATTTTTGGTTTATTGCTTTGGTGGGCAGACAGAATGCAGCGCCAAGGTTTTAATGAGTTCCAAGTGGGTTGGAAAAAAGCATTAGTGATTGGTATCGCTCAGGCTATGGCGCTCATTCCTGGGACGTCGCGTTCAGGCGCTACAATTACAGCTGCATTAATGCTTGGCTTAAACCGTGAAGCAGCAGCGAGATTTTCATTTTTGATGTCGGTGCCAGTGAGCCTTGGTGCGGCGATCTTAGTGACTAAAGATCTGATTTCGAGCGGTCAAGCCATTGATTATCAAGCCTTGGGATTAGGTATCGTGGTGTCATTTATCGCTGCTTATGTGTGTATCCATTACTTCTTGAAGATTATTAGTAAGATGGGCATGACGCCATTTGTGATCTATCGATTAGCGCTAGGCGCCGTCTTGTGTGGCTTTATCTTCCTGTAAAGCTAGACCTATTTATTTGAACAGTGAGCGTGTTATGAACAGTATTTATCTTTGTCCCATTTGCCAGTCAGACTTAATGGTGCATGAAGAGTCGAAAGGGCTGCATTGTGAAAATAAGCATCACTTTGACAAAAATGAGCATGGATATTGGCTCTTTGGCCAGGTTAAAAAGCCAAAAATTGACTCTAGAGCTGTGATGCGTGCTAAGCGCTATGTACTTGAATCTGGGATTTATGTACCGCTTGCACAGAAACTGGCTGAGATTATTGGTAATTTGCCACAGTTTTCAGCGGGTAAGTCATTATCACAGTTAGATTATGACTGCGGAGAGGGTTATTTTTTAAGAACGGTTAAGGACATTCTAGCTGAGCAGCAACCTGATACTGCTGTTGAGCAAACAGGGATCTCTGAAGCGGAGAACGCTATTTTTGCAGCTGCTAAGTCGCAAAGTGGTCCGACTTATATCGTTTCAAACTTAAAGCACCTGCCGATTAAAGATGAAAGCTTTGATTTAGTGACCTTAATCGATAAACAACTTAAGGGAAAAGAGCTGACGCGAGTACTCAAGCAAGATGGGATTTTATTACAGGTAGCCGCAGGCCCTAGACATTTGTGGCAGATAAGAGAGTTTATCTACCCAGATCTGACTGAAAAACCTGTCAGCCATAATTTGCCAAAAGAGCTTGAGTTAGTCCAGAGTGAGAGACTGTCGATTAAGGTGAGTGTTTCCGGTGAGCAAGCAATAGCGTTACTTGAAATGACGCCTTATGCTTGGCGCGCCAACGACAATACGCGCCATCATATTCAACAGGCTAAGTTCGATTCACTAGAGATAGATTTTGTGATTAACCTGATGACTAGAAAATAGTTGTCGCTCAAGGTAATCTTTGTTTATTCAACCTAACGGAATTTTAAATACTGATGATGCGTACATTGCTGTTGTTCATCTTAGCTGTTTTACCGCTAGTTTCATTTGCTAACGTGTATCAGATCCCGCAAGACGGTAGCCGTCTAGTGGGAGAGTTACAAGAGCATGTAGTGGAAAAGGGCGACTATTTTCAAACCATCTCTAAACAATACAACATAGGTATTTTGGAATTAATGGAATCCAACCCAGGTGTTGATCCGTTTCTGCCAAGGCCGGGTACGCGTTTATTAATTCCAACCCAGATGTTGTTGCCTGATGTACCGCATAAAGGGGTGGTGATTAACTTAGCTGAACTGAGGTTGTATTACTTCCCTAAAGGTGGCCAAGAGGTGCACGTATTCCCTGTTGGTATCGGTCGAATAGGCAGAGAGACGCCAGAGATGGTGACTCGGATTAAATCTCGGATCCCTAACCCAAGCTGGACACCACCGGCTAGCATCCGCAAGGAGCATTTAGAAGAACGCGGTGAGGAGTTGCCAAGAGTGGTATTGGCAGGCCCTGAAAACCCATTAGGAAAATATGCCATTCAGCTTTCTTACGGCGACGGTAGCTACTTGATCCATGGAACCAATAAGGATTTTGGTATTGGTATGCGAGTCAGTGCAGGTTGTATCCGTCTGAACCCTGATGATATTGAATGGCTGTTTAATGAGGTTAAATATGGTGATTCAGTCACTGTTATTAACCAGACCGTTAAAACTTCTACTGAGCCAGACGGACAGCAAATCATCGAAGTACATTCGCCATTGTCTGAATCTGAAGGACAAAGTAATCGTGTGATTGAGATGAATCGTGATGTCGTAGAGTTTATTGGGCAAGAAGATGTTGATTATACTAAAGCTAATGATGCCTTACTGACTCAAAATGGCATCCCAGTCAATATTCAAAGCTAGTCGCATTAAGCTTGGTTGAATTATGCGTCCATATTTGGGCGCTTTTTTATATCTGGATTTTGGTTGATATGAGGCGTGTGTTGTTACTGCAGATAAATTTAAGGCTTGGTCAAGTTACCTTGAACCAAGCCTTTCGGAGTAGCTTAAATAAGCTAATTCCTAAACGTAATTACTTCTTGTAAGAAGACGCTACGTTGTCGATACGGTCGTTAGCACGCTTAGCTTCTGCTTGTGCGTCCATAGCTGCTGCTTTTGCATCATTGATGTCAGCAGACATTTTACCGTGATCTGATTTTAGTGAGCTAACTTCAGCTGAAAGCTGGTCAACTTTGTTACCTAGGTTTGCAACGCTTTCTTCAAGAGCAGTAGTGTTTGCACAGCCACCTAGAAGGGCAGTCATTGCTACACCAGCAATCATAAGTACTTTTTTATTCATCGGGAATTCCCTTTATTTAGGTTGGATTTCATAAGCACAGCCGTACATAACAACTGAACAGGCTAATTATGTCATAGAAAAATTTTTTTGCTATGCATTTTAGTGCTAAGGTCTGAATACCTTAGCGAATATATGCTCAAATGCAAGCTAAGTGCGATTTTAATGCTAAATAACACAGATATAATACTAGACCATAAATATAGAAATACGCTGAATTTTTTCCATTTTGCTCATTTTTCGAAATTCTGCTTAATTTCTTGTACTGCCTCAACACGAGAAGAGGTAAGTTGTTGCCTTATTTCTGCGCCTTTATACCCTGCATCAATAATGTCCTTCACTACGACATTTGAGGCCGCTGCAAAACATTGCTGAATATAGCCAGCTTGAGGGTAAGGGGAAAGTTCAAACCCGGTTCTCCCTTTGGCATCGGCTTCGCAGCTTAGTAGTAACTGCTGAAGACGATGTGGCTTGCGCCAAAAGTCGGCCTTATCAAAAAGCTTCACTATCGTGTCAGCTCGAAGTTCATGGGCATTATGGATATTTTGATGTTGGTCGCTAACTAATAACGCAAGGTCACGATATTCATTGGGGACTCTAAAGCGCTCGCAAAGTGCCTTAATAAGAGGCAAGCCCTTTTGGCCATGACCATGATGTTTAGGTAGTGATTCTTTTGGACTTAACGCTTTACCAAGATCATGCACTAATGATGCAAAGCGAACGGCATTATCGGTAGATAATTTTGCAGCTTGCTCAAGCACCATCAAGGTGTGTACTCCTGAATCAATTTCTGGATGCCATTGTTCGGGTTGTGGTACACCAAAAAGCGCATCAATCTCAGGAAATAGCACAGCTAATGCGCCGCACTCTTTCAGTACGTTAAAGAAAACTTGTGGCGCATCGGACGATAATGCTTTATCGAGTTCGATATAAACTCGCTCTGCGGTTAACGCTTCGAGTTCGCCGCTTTGGCTTATCTCCGCCATCAGTGTCATTGTTTCTGCTGCTATGCTGAAACCAAGAGAGTGGAACCGAGCTGCAAAACGGGCTACCCGCAGTACACGCAGAGGGTCTTCTATAAAGGCATCTGAAACGTGCCTTAGGATTCGGGCATTAAGATCGGCAATACCATTGAAAGGATCATATCTATTTCCAGCATCATCTTCAGCAATAGCATTAACCGTTAAGTCTCTTCGAAGCAAATCTTGTTCTAGGGTGACATTCGGCGCTGCATCCACACTGAACCCACCATAACCCGCTGCGGTTTTTCGCTCTGTTCTAGCGAGCGCGTACTCTTGCTGAGTTTTTGGATGCAAAAATACCGGAAAGTCTCTGCCAACTTGCTTATAGCCAAGAGCTAGCATTTGCTCTGGTGTTGCACCAACCACCATATAATCACGATCTTTAATTGGTAGATTTAGCAAACTATCGCGGACAGCGCCGCCAACAAGGTAAATTTTCACAATAAAACTCATCTATGGACATAAGTGCTAGTTTAGCATGGATAAATTGATGTTCGACGCCAAAATCAGTCACGATAGACCTCTTAGTTTAGCAGTTTAACCTGTAGCAAGTTTTGACAACGCTTCAGCTTGGCTTTAACGTGAGTGCAATTTCTATATTTCTGTCATAACGCTAAGCGTCTGCTGACAAGCTAATTGCCCATCGGGGCGTAGTTTCTCGATAACCAAAGCGTTTGATTAACTGCGGAGTTATTCACAGCTGTAACTGCTGTCGAACTGCTCTCAAAAGGATTGAAAGCGGCATGTATAAGGCTTTTTTTGGATTAAAAGATAATCCATTTTCGATTGCACCTAACCCTCATTATCTCTTTCTTAGTGATCGTCATAGAGAAGCATTAGCCCATCTCACTTACGGCTTAGGTGAAACCGGTGGATTTGTTTTACTGACGGGGGAAGTGGGCACTGGTAAGACTACAGTATCACGCTGCTTACTCAATCAACTGCCTGAGAACACCGATACCGCTTTTATTCTTAACCCTGCTCTGACCGAGTTAGAACTGCTTGCCACTTTGTGCGATGAATTAAAGATAAGCTATGGCGAATCACCAACTCTTAAGCAACTGACCGACAGGATAAGTACCTTTTTACTGGATAACCACAGTAAAGGGCGTAATACGGTTCTTATTATTGACGAAGCACAGCATCTCAAAGCTGAAGTGCTTGAGCAATTGAGACTTCTGACCAACCTAGAAACCGATACTAAGAAATTACTGCAAGTCATTTTAATTGGGCAGCCAGAACTGCAACAACTGCTTAAACGTCAGGAGCTACGACAGCTGGCCCAGCGTATAACAGCACGTTACCACTTATTGCCGCTAACTATTGAAGAGGTAGCACTTTATGTGCAGCATCGCCTACAGGTTGCTGGACGTCATGAGCCACTATTTCATAAAAGTGCTGTAAAAGCGCTGCATAAACATAGTGGTGGGATCCCAAGACTGATTAACTTGCTGTGTGAGCGTGCTTTAATGGCGAGCTACGGCCAGTCTAAAGTGCCCATTGATAACAAGATGATCAATATGGCATCTGTTGAAGTTTTAGGGGAGGAGCCTGAAAAGCGTAATATTTGGCTCCCCGCCGGATTAGCTGCAGCGCTAGTGCTAACTTTCAGTGGTGCTTTTTATCTCTTTAGCCAAGGTGCGAGCGAGCATGTTAGCGCGGCTAATATATCGCCATCTAGCAACAAGCCAACCGCTGTGACAACTGCAAAGTTAGACAGTAGCCAGCGAGTACTTAAAAGCGCAATAGCACAAAGCCGTGATATCGATAATGCCTATGCCAGTATATTGGGCTTGTGGGGCAAAACACCTTATATAGGTTTAACGGCTTGTCAGTCTGCTCAGCAACAGGGACTCTCTTGTTATCAACAGCAGGGCAATTGGAATTCAATTGTGAGATTGAATTTTCCAGCCGTTGTTTATTTAGTTGATGAGCAACAACAAGCATTTTACGGCACAGTGGTTGCGAGACAGGGGGAGCAAATATTACTGCAACTTAACGAGCAGCAATTGTGGGTTAAACGCGATTGGTTTACTCGTCACTTTAGTGGAACATTTGAGATCCTCTGGCAAGCGCCAAAGAGTCAGGTTAATGAAATCGGCAAGTCAGCTAATCAGGCGCAACTGCAATGGCTAGAAAATAGCTTGGCGATAGTCAATGAGTCTTCACCGCGATTAGTTAGCGAATTTGATAGTTATCTTGAGCAAAAAGTAAAAGAATTTCAACGTCAGCATGGACTGCGGGCTGACGGAATTGCAGGAGCGCAAACATTAGTTCAGCTAAACCTCTACTTAAGTGATATTGGCCCGCGTTTAGGTCAATCTAAGAGGCTGTATTAATGTCTATTTTACTTGATGCCGTCACGCGCGATAAGCAGCAATCACAAGCTATCCAGCATGATGTTGTTATGACGCCGCGCGCGGCGTACCAAACGCATAATAATGAATATCAAACCGCAAAGCGTATCGCGTTTTTTGTTGGGCTATTTTTATCGGTTATTGCTTTAGCTTGGGTGTTGAGTCAGGTGCTATTCAAGCCTGTTGCTAACACTTACGGCGAACAACTAGTTAGAACAAATACACAGCAAAATGAAGTCGAGCAAGTGACAGCGCAACCGACATTGAGTGAACAGCCATTTAATGCTGCTGGGGTTAAGCTTGCCGGAAAGGTAGCGTTACCTGTCGCGCAAGTTATGCCAAAAGCGGATGTATCCAGCTATCAACGACAACCTGTGAGTGTAAACGAGGTTGTTGATAATTCTGACGGCGCTAAAGCTTCGGATAATAATGAGCAGCAAGACTTGCTAGCAGCGGTGCTGAAAGCGCAGAAAAGTGTTGAAGCTGATACGGCTAATACGGTTGATAGCGTGCAATCAAACAGCGGTGATGCAGAGCCGATTATTTTAGGTGCTAATGCGAACCAACGTGGCCAAGATATGCTGGCATCGTTGCAGTATGAAGTTGATCTTGCTGCGGCTGATGTTGGTTTAGATAGACTGCCTAAGCCTCAAAATGATAATAATCTAGTGGCTGCATTTGAAGCTGCGCTCAAAGAAGTTGAACGTGAAAACGCGGTGGCCACACCGGTCACTCAACCTGATTTAGATCCTATTCCGACCACACCCAAATCAGATGCAATTCCTAAGTATGGGCAATTGCCTGCAGGGCTTCAACTACAAGTGCCAGAATTCAATATTAATGCACATGTCTATTCAAGTGTGGCTGATAATCGTTGGTTGAATGTCGATGGTAAAGAATTGCAACAGGGCGACATGATCCAGGGGAAGTTAACCGTCGTCGAGATCCGCCCGCGTGATGTCGTTCTGTCTATTGAAGGGACGGAGTTTAAAGTCCCGGCTATTTAGTGCTGAGCTATCAATAAACAATCGTTACAGTGATAAAAAAGGCCTAACAGAAGTTAGGCCTTTTTTAATGATGACAATCGTTGGTTAGCGCAGTCACTAGCCGTAGAAATGGTAAGCCAGTAGTAAAGTAAGGCCATAGCCTACGCTGTAACATAAAGCTAGCGCGGGTACGAACTTTAGGTAGCTAACAAAGGTTAGCTCCTTCACTTTGCTCATGGCGATAATACCAGCGGCAGAACCAATGACCAGCAATGAACCACCCACACCTACTGAGTATGTTAACCCAAGCCATTCCGGGGTATTAAGTACGGGTTCAGCCTTTAACAATGCGGCTGTTAGTGGCACGTTATCAAGCAGTGCTGAGCCTATGCCTGCTACAAAGTTAGATATATTCGGATCGAACTGAGAATAGACCTGGGTGAGCAGATCAAGAGTACCTATCTCTTTCAGCATCCCCACTAGCAGTAAAATGCCTAAGAAGAATAACAGGGTGTCGTATTCTACTTGGCGAATATATTCCAAAATCTGTAACTCCTCTTTGTTACTGCGAGTTGTATGGCCAACGAGGAACATTACCGACAAGCCCGTTAAGAAGGTTAACACTGGCGGGATGCCAAACAGGATATTCAATGCCATGGTCATCACAATGGTGCTGAAAAAGATCACCGCGATAATAATATCAACTGAGCGCACCTCTCTTTTAATCGGTGTGGTGCTCACTTCTCCTTCAGCCTTTAGCGAGAAAAGCATCGCAAGTAGCATGACGCTAACCGCTGCAGGTACAAATAGCAGCAGTAGTTCCGACATGTGTACATGGCCGCCAAGGAAAATCATCAATGTGGTCACATCACCTGTAATGAGTGCTACTCCGCCAGAGTTAACAGCGAAGATTATCAACACTGCCATGCGTCGGCGCATTTGCTTATCGAGCTTAAAGGTTGTTAGTAACCCTAGCGATACCAAGGTTGCTGTAACGTTGTCACAGATGGCTGAAAGCACTAGAGAGAAGAAAGCGACTTGCAGCATTAACATCCGTACAGAGACTCGCTGTGGGAACAGCTTTTGTACCAGTATTTGGATCATACCTTTTGCATTGAGATAGGCGACAAATGTCATCGTCGACATTAGGAATAGCCATAAAGTGGCAATTTCAAGCAAGTTTTCGTTTAGCTGCTCTTCGATTAATTTCTCATGGCCAGGATCTCCAGCGGCCATAAAAAGTGCAATCCAAGAGATACATCCGAAAAATAGGGTGGTTTTAGCTTTATTGAGATGGGTAACTTCTTCAAACACAATACTTAACAACGCAAGTACTGCTAGCGATATTAGAAATGCGTACAACATAGGGCGACTCACAGGCGATTTTTATATTGGATACTGAAATCAGTATTGTTCTGCTACTAAAAAAGATAGCGAACAGTTTTGGATAGCAAAGTCTTGTGGGACGTTAATTAGCTATAGCAAGCTATCGATTAAGGTAATGGAGATGACCTTCCCAAAATCTTTAACCTAAGATGCAGCGTATTAAAATCCATTGACCAAGGCTTTACGCAGTCCAGCTCCAGAACGTATCAATTCAAAAGTGTTATCCGCTTCTAATCTTGACGCGCTTTGAACCTAACTCATGCAATGCCTCAGACATTCACATTTCCAAATTGTTTGGCTAAATATTTAAGCTTTCCTTGATAGAGCGCGGCGATCAGACCACAGCAAAAAACAGAACGCAACTGTTATCTAGTTCAAACTTTTCCAGAAATCGTGATTTAGGTGGTGCGTTATTGCTTTTTTGTAGACTTTTAAACTGGTAGCGTGGGGATTGCCAGTAGTATCTGTTGTCGTGATTTTGGGTTTGTTCCCGATCGCAGCAGGGTTACCTGAGCCGTTTGAATCATTAATTTTCGTTAATTAATGCTAATAGAACGCTAAGGTATAAGAGACGGTAAATTGGCATTGTCAATTTGTTGACTGCTTAGTAAATGAACAGTATATTGTGCTCAAAGTAAATGCTTACTACAACATTTAGTGATTGAGGGCGAAACAATGGCTTTTTTTGTTCGAAGTTTTTTACTGTTAGGCGCAGTTGTTTGGCTACTTGTTAGTTTGAAACAACTTGTTGGATTAGGCATTTTTGAAAATCCAGGTTTAGTTCGAGATAACCTAACTTTATTGGCACAGGCGTTAGTGGCTGTCGTTGTGATAAAAACATCTGTACGGGCAAAAAATTAACCTTGTTTAATTGATGAAAATAAAAAAGGAACACCTAGGTGTTCCTTTTTTATGTCTACAATAAGTGACTTTTAAGCGTTAGCCTTTAGCCATTTTTGCAAATACACGTTCTGCAGCCGCAAGTGTTGCTTCAAGCTCTGCTTCACCATGCGCAAGCGATAGGAAACCAGCTTCATAAGCACTTGGTGCTAAGTAAACACCTTCATCTAGCATGCCATGGTAAAATACAGGGAATTTCTCTGCATCACATTTAGTGACTTGCTCAAATGAAGTAACCTTTTCCTCTTCAGTAAAGAAGAAGCCAAACATGCCACCCACGTAGTTGATTGCCATTGGAATGCCGTGTTTATTAGCCGCCGCTTTAAAGCCTTCTGCAATGTACTGTGTCTTAGCTGCTAGCTGCTCGTAAACGCCATCTTCACAAAGTGCTTCCATCTGTGCAAGACCAGCAGACATTGCAATAGGGTTACCTGACAGTGTACCGGCTTGGTAAACTGGACCTGTTGGAGCGATAAACTGCATCACATCTTTACGGCCACCAAAAGCGCCTACTGGCATGCCGCCGCCAATCACTTTACCTAATGTGGTTAGATCGGGCGTGACACCGTAGTGACCCTGTGCACCGCTCTTAGATACGCGGAAACCGGTCATGACTTCATCGATAATCATCAATGCGCCATATTGGTCACAGATAGCACGTAGCCCTTGTAAGAAACCTTCTACAGGTGGGATACAGTTCATGTTACCGGCAACAGGCTCTAAAATAATGCACGAAATCGCTTCAGGGTACTGCTCAAATAGTGCCTTAACAGAATCTAGGTCATTATAAGTAGCTGTAAGTGTGTGCTTAGCAAAATCTTCTGGAATACCTGGAGAGCTAGGCTGACCTAGAGTCAGTGCACCAGAACCTGCTTTAACTAATAGGCAATCAGCGTGGCCGTGGTAACAGCCTTCAAACTTTAGGATTTTGTCACGGTTAGTGAAGCCACGTGCTAAACGGATCGCACTCATGGTCGCTTCAGTACCTGAACTCACCATACGAACTTGTTCCATTGAAGGTACCATTTCGATGACTTTTTCAGCCATAGTCACTTCAAGTTCAGTTGGTGCACCAAATGATAAACCGTTCTCTACTGCTTTTAATACAGCTTCACGGATTTTCGGATGGTTATGGCCTAAAATCATCGGTCCCCAAGAACCAACATAGTCGATGTACTTCTTGCCATCAGCGTCAAAGATATAGGCGCCATCAGCTTTTTCAATAAAACGTGGAGAACCACCAACACCATTAAATGCGCGGACTGGAGAGTTAACGCCGCCTGGAATGGTTTTTTTAGCCTGTTCAAATAGTTCGTCGGAACGGGTCATTTTAGATCCTTAAAAGTCAGTAGCCTGATTAAAATTCAGCTTTTCGTGAATACCAATTGACTGGGCGCTCATATTGCTCCAATTGAGAGTCAACACCTAGCGTCAGTGCAAACAGTGCCATACGAATTAATAAACCGTTATCTGCCTGCCTAAATATAGCCAGGTTAGGGTGGTTATTAAGATCGTTATCCAGTTCATTTGCTTGTTCACGAGAGTCTCGCGGCAAAGGATGCATGATCACTGTGTTAGATTTACAATTCTTGGTATAAATACTTTGGTTAAGTCGAAACTTACCACGATATTTATTTGCTTCATCCTGTGACGGGAAGCGTTCTTCTTGAATTCGAGTTAGATAGAGTATATCAGCGCGATCTAAATTGCCTTCAAGTTGGTCTGTTATTGTGATCTTATGCCCAGCATTTTCAATGTCATCGATCACATAGTCAGGCATTGCTAACTCTTTAGGTGACACTAACGTGAAGCTGACATCTTTATACATACATAACAGACGAGATAAAGAGTGCACGGTGCGGCCAAATTTCAAATCGCCGACCATCGCAATGTGCATGCCGCTAATATCACGGCCACCAGAGGCGAGCTCTTTCTGAATGGTAAAGAGATCCAGTAGTGCTTGGGTCGGGTGCTCGTTTGAGCCATCGCCGCCATTGATCACTGGCACGCGGCTACCTTCTGCAAACTCTTTAACTGAAAACGCTTCAGGGTGACGCATCGCAATCACATCAGAGTAGCTGGAGAGTACTCGAGCAGTATCGTAAAGAGACTCACCTTTTGATAATGATGATGAAGCCATACCGACGGTTTCATTAACTTTGCCGCCTAGCAGGTTAAATGCACAGCCAAAGCTGATACGAGTACGTGTGCTCGGCTCAAAGAAAAGGTTGCCCAATACCGCGCCATCTAAAACAGTAGTGCGTTTCTGTCTTAAAGCGTAGGGGGTCATACGAGTAGCGACATCGAAGATGTTCTGTACGGCATCCAGATTAAGCTGGTTTACCGAAAGGATATGTGAACCTTGAAACTGAGTCATCAGCCTTTATTTCCAATTTCTGGGGGGCTTTTTAGCACGCGTTATCACGCAGCTAATTTGCCCTAAATTTATGTAGGGTGGCTGAGGCGGCACTATAGCAGAAAGTCCAATGTAGTGGAATATGTGTGGGATTGAATATGCATTGGAAAGCATGTAAGAAAGGTGGGGGATAGAAAAAAACGGCTGCTATATTCGCAGCCGTTTGTTGAATCGGTTAGGGGTTAACCTAGTGGGATAATGCTGTCTACTTTGAATACTAAAGAACAAGAACCAACATCTTCCCAGTTGACTTGGGCTGGTGTGAAGTTTTCGCCAGCGCCGAAGCCAGGAAGAACTGTTGACCAACCTTGCTTTAGCGCAGTCTTAGTGTAGTCAAGAGTTGCAAGGATACGGGCTCCTTGGTTACGCTCATGTTTAACTGAAAGCATTGGATCATACTCATAGTAAGACATACGCGCCTCACCATTCATAACCGCGTTGTAACAGGTGTTGTTTTTACCAATGCTCATTGAAACAGTGTAGTCATCACCCTCTTTCTTCATGCCGTAGCCGAAGATGGCAATATTTGCCGTTTCAACAATTTCATTGGTTTCTTCATCGGTAAACTTATTTACCGTAGAGATAAGCTTTGCGCCCATCTGGTTACTAAAACCATTTAAGCTATAACTCTTGCCGTCAGTTGGGAACATCGCTTTGATATGTTCTCTGTCTTCCAACTGACAAGCTGCTGCTAAGTTATCGACACCTGGCGCTTCATCTGTAGCTTCGGCCCATTCGAAGTTATGTACAGAACCGCTTAGGCGTGAAGCTAGATAATCGGCATTTAAATATGATGCAGGTGTGTAATAGAACGAGCCCGACGCCCCTGTTTTACCATCTACAAGAGTCGGTGATGGGTTTGGCTGAGTAAAGGTTGGATCTGTTGGTTTACCTTCAATAGGTGCTTCTTCTAGATGTGGATTATCATGACATTGCGAACATGTCGCGCCATAATCTGCGTGGGGCACTTCAACTGGTGCTTCATAGGTATGGCATGATAAGCAATCAGCTTCTTCTGCCGCTTTCACCATATAACTTGGGGTTGCACTTGCTGCTACAATTGGCGCATTAGGATCAACATAGTCAAATTTTACACCTGCTTCTGCACATTGCTGACTGAAATTACTGATGTAGCTGACGGCTTTTGCTTGTAAGCCGGTATTGTCAGCCGTAAGCGCATCGTTGTTTTCAGTAAGTGTCTTGTTTGAAGATGTTAATTCAGAATTTTGAGTTTCAAGTGTCGCAATTTGTGCTTCTAGTCCTGAGGTATCAGTATTGTCATCATCATTACAACCCGTTAGTGCCAATATTGAGACACAAAGTAGGCTTAGTTTAAATTTGTTTTTCATTTTGTATTCCCCTGCGTAGATTAATTCTACTTATGTTTTTATTTATTGCTTGTTATGCAATTTTGTATAGTTATTTCTAATTTATGTATTGCTTAAAACTATTTGAGTAGTGTGTGGTTAGTTTTCCAAATTTGTCCTCTATTATCATAATTGAAAGATTATTGTTATTTGCTATTTCTAATGATTTATTAACAGGTAACACCATGAATGCAGTTGCCAATCCATCAGATTTCATACAGCTGTCGCTAATAACAGTTGCTGATACCACTGTATGCTGTACTGGTTTCCCCGTGATGGGATTAATAATGTGAGAGTAGTGTTTTCCATTACTTTCAAAGTATTTTCTGTAATTCCCTGAAGTTGCTATACCTTTATTACCTGGTTCGATCACTTCAATTTGACCACTCGAATATGCAAAAGGTTTATCAATACCCACTGTCCAAGGCTTATTACTTTTATTGCCTTTTAGCTTTAACTCCCCACCAATATCAACGATGTAATTTTCGATATTATTTTCTTCTAGAATTGCCGCAATCACATCGACGGCATAGCCTTTAGCAATAGCAGAAAGGTCGATACTGACATCTTTATGGTATCTCTGTAATTTCCTGTCTTTAATGGTTATTTTTTCGGCGCCGGTTAGTTTTTTTACTGTTTCTATCTCTGAGTCTGATGGTGCATTTTCAATTATTCCGCTAACGCCAAACCCCCAAAGTTGTATAAGAGGTGCAACGGTGATGTCTAAAGCACCTTCAGTAAGTTGATTAAGCTTTAGCGAACTATCAATAACCTTAGCTAACTCAGGAGAAAGCTCGATATTATTTAGCTGGCTACCGCTATTAATTTTGCTTAACTCTGAGTTACTGTTCCATGTAGACATGGATTGACTTATATGTTTAAGCTTATTGTTTATTCTATTTGATAGTTCGTTCATTCTATCTGCTGTGATATTTTCTTCTGACCAAGTGACTTTGAAATTATTCCCCATGGTGAAGCCTTTTAGAGTTTTTATTTCATTTGCTGAGCAGTTGAATGAAGCGGTTGCTATGATTGAAATTACAATTATAAAAAAAATATTCATGTGGCTTAATGTATGGTTAATCTTATTTTAAGGTACATATATATCTATTTTGTAAATGTGACTGTTATCAATATTATTTAGCTTGATGCATCTTGATACAACTCTATTAGTGTGTTCTCTTTTTGGTTTTGTTGTTTTTTGATGGTTATCTATCTGATGTTTAGGTCTTTTTATAGATGTGCAGCTGTGTGGGTAAGTGAATGCTTTTAGTTAAGCCTAATTTAGAAGTGTTTGTATTTCATGGTTAATTATTGTTGTGGTCATATCTATAATTATTATATGTCATGAGCCTGCTCAAATAATATGTGGTTGTGTGATTGATTCTGAGTAAATTAAATTAGTGTGCACCATTTTGTTATTTCTATATAAATGTGAACTAATAGTATTTGATTTAGAAATAGCTATTCTCCCTTATTATTGTCAGTGGTGCCTAATTGGGTGGTAATGGGTTGTGACCTCAACTTCAGCTTTGACAATACATAAATGAACAACAGATGCTGTTAATGAGCGAATCCTTCTATTGGTGAGTCCGTCGTCGAGTCACTGAGCGGTCTAATTTGACTTTATTGGCTGATGCGCTTGCTAAATCGATTGTTGCAGAGTAAAACAGCGCAATAGATTCGAGTATTTTGATTTAAAAGCATAGCTTTGGAAGGTTTAAATTGGACCACATGATTTGGAATGTAGACCCTGTAGCAATTAGTTTTATGGGGCTTAAAGTACATTGGTACGGCATATTGTTCGCATTGGCGATTGCCTCTGGCTTTCAGGTGATGAAGCGTATTTATGTTAGGGAAAATTTGCCAGTTGAGTCGTTAGACAATCTACTGATGTATTGTGTGGTGGGCATTATCGTCGGCGCGCGCTTAGCCCATTGTCTATTCTACGATCCAGCGTATTACCTAAGCCACCCACTTAAAATATTTGCGATATGGGAAGGCGGCTTAGCGAGCCATGGCGGCGGACTAGGTGCCATCCTAGCGCTTTATTACTATCAACGTCAGGTGAAGTTACCATTCTTATTCCTGCTTGACCGTTTGGCTATTGCTACAGCGATCTTTGGTTTCTTTGTGCGAATGGCAAATTTCGTTAACTCAGAGATTCTTGGCTTACCGACTGATAAGCCATGGGGGATTATCTTTGAAAGAATTGATATGTTACCTCGCCATCCAGCGCAGCTGTACGAAGCTATTGCCTACTTGTCAATTTTTGCCTTGTTATGGTGCATCTATAGAATGACTGAGATGAAGCAGAAACATGGTGCCATTTTTGGACTGTTCTTAGTTCTAGTATTTAGTGCTCGTTTCGCTATTGAAATGGTGAAGGTTAAACAAGCTGTTTATGCTGATTCATGGACATTCAGTGCTGGCCAATTGTTGAGTATTCCATTCTTGCTAGTGGGCATAGCGCTGCTCGTCATCCCTTATATGCGTAAAGCTAACACGAGCGAATAGAATCTGGCTTACTCAATGCAATTAAAATCGCTGCCGTGATGCGTCAGCGATTTTTTGTGCTTAACAGTGCAGAACTGTGATGAAACCTAGAATGCCAACTGGTGAATAACCTTTTAGACTCGCTGGTACAAAGACCTGCTTAAGCATTCATTTTTGCTGGGTTAATCATTATGCTAGTCATTAGCACCTTTTTATTGGTTGAGTTTGAGATATGAAATTTGGTTTACTGCTTTTATTGCCCTGTATATTGCTACTGCAATCGTGCCAAGATGCGCGACTGCCTCTTTTGTCATCAGGCGCTACTATTGTCGCTTTTGGGGATAGCTTAACTGCAGGTGTTGGTGCTAGCAAAGGGGCTGATTATCCGGCTCAACTCGCTGACATTAGTCAATTAACGGTTATCAATGCTGGTATATCTGGTGAAACTACGGCTAAAGGGCGACAGAGGTTGCCTTCAGTATTAGCAAAACATTCTCCAGAGCTGCTCATCTTACTAGAAGGCGGCAATGATTTTTTAAGAAATCGTCCTATCGCTGAGACCAGAAATAATTTGGCGAGCATGATTGAGTTGGCACAATCGCAAGGGATCACAGTGTTGTTAATCGCGGTACCACAGAAAAGCCTATTTCTTACTCCTTCACCTATTTATGCTGAGTTAGCGCAGGAGTACCAATTAGTCTTGTTGGAAGAGACGCTTAGCGAACTGTTAGGCAGCCCAAGTCAAAAATCAGATACCATTCATCTTAATGACAGCGGTTACCGAGCGTTAGCTGAAGCCATTAATCATTATATAGGCCGGGCTTAACTCGAACTCGATTTACCAGTATCGAGTGTTAATAGCAGAAAAAAGCTAAAATAGTGAACTTGATCCTTGGTCGTTGAGTTAGCGGGGCTCTTAAGTCTATGTACTCACTAATTATTAAGGCTTATACAGCCAATTTACGGGGGTTTTTACCTTTGACACAGTCTTTATTTGGATTGTTATTGGAATCACAGATTTATTCACTAAACTAAATTTAATGCGCAAAAAATGGCTGAAACTTGCTAAGCTAGGGGCAGAGAGCTTGGCTCCAATTGCCAATTGTTAAGAGTTATTAGCAGATTGAGCATATATATAAATATAATAAAAGGTTTAACGTTTCAAATGACAGATCTTGAGCAGCAGGTATTTACTCAAGTACGCGCGATTATCGGCAATGAAGAGCAGGTAATTGGCCGTAGAGGGATACTTATCCCATTAAAAAAAGCCATCATAGCTGATGGTGATATTCGAAATGTCATTGACATTGTCTCGTCAGATCCGGCGCTATCTGCACACTTATTGTGGCGTAGCAGTACGGCAAATCAAATCTCTGCTCAATCCGCTAAGAATCGTTCATTGAAGGATGCATTAGTTAGGCTTGGACAGGTGAATATTTACCGTTACGCGTTTACTTTTTATTTGAAAGAAAGACTCGATGAGTTAAAAGAGCCTTACAAAAAACTGGTTCACGGCTACTGGGCATTAACAGAGGCCGTTGCAACCGATGCAGTCGATACTCTGTATCAAATGAATAGTTTTGATATCAGCCCTGATGAAGTGCAAACTCTAGCGCTGTTTAGTGTGTTTGGAGATATCATCGCGCTGACTGCTTTTGCTTACCTAAATAGTGAAGTAGATAAGCCTTATTCACTTAGCGTGCTTAAAGGTATTCTTGAAAATCAGCAGCAAACACTGACTATGGAGGCATTTGAGTCTCTAGGGCTAGATGATGAGCTACGTGATGAATTTTTGATTGCCCACAATTTGCGACAAACTCATAACGCTTCGTCACCAGGTTTAGTACTTAGACGAACGCTAGCTAAACGAAACCTCCTATTAAGACCACTATAGAGTTAATAAAAAGCCTGCATTTAGCAGGCTTTTTTATATCGATTGATTGGTGAGCAAGTCGTTCTATTTGAGCTTTTGCTTTTCAATTCCTTCCTTAGCAACCATTTCTAACCAATGCTGTGCTAAACGGGCATTTGAACCATTTCTACGGTACGCCCCAAATAATGGTCTTTTAAGCCCGTCAGGACCCAACTTGATACTAACTAGGTTTAGGCCGTGGCTTTCACTGATTGACCAGTTTGGTAATGCAGCAATACCATCTTTACAGGCAATGCGTTGTAGCAACATCATGGTGAGGTCACATTTGATGATTGCACCCGCCTGAATGCCTGCAGGCTCCATGAAGTGGCGGTAAATATCCAATCGTTCTAGCGCTACCGGATAGCTTAAAATTGGCAGGTTTTCAAGCTGCTTTGGTGTGACAAACTCTTCATTGGCAAGCGGGTGGTTACTGGCCACAACAAGTCGTACTTCAAAGTCAAAAAGGTGCTGATAAGCAATTGCTTGCCCTGGCACAGGATCTGAGGTTAGCACCACATCTAGTTCACCCACCTCAAGTGCATTCAGTGAATCAAATAGGTGACGGCTTGAAAGGTCAAGATCTGCCTGAGGATATTCCTGCCTAAATAGCTCCATAACTGGCATTAACCAGCGGAAACAGCTGTGGCACTCAATTCCCACACCCAGCTTATTATCGCCCTCTTCAAGACCTTTTTTTAGATCAAACTCGGTCTCTATGACCTTAGGCAAAATGTCTTCTGCAAGGTTTAGTAATCTTGAGCCTTCTTGGGTGAAAGATAACGGCTTACTCTTTCGCACAAAAATGGCTGAGTTAATCCTAGTTTCAAGTTCCTTGATCTGATGAGACAGTGCCGATTGTGTGACAAAGCGCTTCTTCGCAGCACCTGCGAGACTTCCGCTTTCTTTTAGGGCAACTAATGTACGTAAATGTCTAAGCTCTATCATTTTATCCTCACATGAAGTTGTCTCATGTTGCTCTTGAATTCAATTCGATTGCGATGAAATAGATTACCATAATGGACACTTGGACGTCCAGACGTCTAGGTGTGTAATTTGAAA
This sequence comes from Shewanella sp. c952, assembly GCF_019654975.1. GTDB lineage: Bacteria > Pseudomonadota > Gammaproteobacteria > Enterobacterales > Shewanellaceae > Shewanella. The sequence continues at coordinate 207,571 of NZ_BPEW01000002.1, read as the reverse complement.
CAATATAATCCAGAGCGGCATGTATCTGAATTTTATTCATCTTAACACTAAAGGGTATACAATATGCAATAAAATGGTTTTGATTTTTTCTAAATAGGATATCAGGCTAAATTTAAGGTCGTTATAGATAGGCATTAACTTGGTGAACGTTTACCGTTTTAACTTTTTGATATTATTTAATATTTTGTTTGTGGTGCCGGTATTGTTAAGTTGATTCTAGGGGCTGATTATTCCACGAAAAAGATTTTGCATATTATGAGCAAATAGCTAAATTGGGTGCGACTTTGGACGTAATTTCCGAATCGCATCGTGAACCTAATGGTGCCGCTCTCGATACTTTTCATAAAATAGTCTGTGGTCGAATATCTAAAGGTAAGCATAATTAGCTGTAAAAATGACCCGGTTTTTAATGCCAATTCTCGCTATATTGTTCTTGGGTGAGTTAAAAAAGTTGTTTTGCATCAGTTATAGACAAATTTTTATGAGGTCGGTGAGCGTTGGCTTATCAAGGAAAATGACTCGGCTAGCCCGGGTGTTTATCTATCTGGCAGCAGTCGCTGATGAGAGCTTGATAAACGATCACAGAAGCCCCCGTTACTTAATCTATGCCGTGCAATACTTGTTCGCTTTGAAGCTTTAGGTGTGGCCTTGTGTATTTTACAAGGCAGAACCTGTTGAAATAGAGTCAGTGGAAGCCGCAGTTCGTTAGACATACTAAAGCACTAAAACAGTTAAAGAGTCAGCTGCATGAGTCAAAGAAAGACAACGCTCCGCCAGACCGTTTGCAGCTAACGCTTAGCTATATCTATGCAAAGGTTAAATTTTGCGCACTCCTGCTCAATACTATTCGCTGATATTGGTTATGGTTAAGGGGATCGGGTACACTAGCGCCTTTGTCGGCTAAAAGACCTAAAATCATGGAAACTTTTTATAGTTTATACCCTGTGTTTAAGCATACTCATATGACGTTTGTTGCGTTAAGTGTGCTGTTTTTTGTTGTGCGTTTTTCGCTTCATTTACGTCAGTCGCCGATAATGGACAAAAAGTTCGTTAAAATTGCGCCGCACGTTATCGATACTTTCCTGCTGCTATCTGGTTTGGTTTTGTGTTTTTCTATTAAACAGTATCCATTTGTTGATCCTTGGATGACAGAAAAACTAAGCGCTGTAGTTGCCTACATCCTTCTAGCGACTATCGCTCTTAAGGCTAATCGTAATAAATTATTTAAAGTATTTGCCGCATTAGGCGCAATTGGTTGGGTGGTTTACGCCGCGAAACTGGCTGTGTTTAAGCAAGCAGTTTTATTAGGTTGAAGACTCACTTGAAACTCAACGATTCTATCCAATTACCTGAAACAGCCTTTGATGTTGCTGAACATCTGGGCTTTTCTAAAGTGAAAAATGCTAATTGGGCTTGGCTTGAGCTTGCAGGCTCGGTGTTAAGCTTTTATGTGGTTGACAGACATGACCGTTTAAAAGCACTTCTGAACTGGTTTTATAACGACTTGGGTTTCTGTGCACGGGAAGCTTATTACAGCGCGGAAGCAGCCGATCTAGGTAAGTGCATGACATCAAAACAGGGTAATAGTACCACGCTAGCCACTGTGCTGATGTTGTTGGCAAAGCAATTGGATCTTAAATTAGAGCCGTTGCTTTTACCTGGGCAAACGGTACTTCTGAGCCAAATTGACGATGATATTCGCTATATAGATCCGCTAACTGGTAATGAGTTAAGCAAACATCAACTGCATATATTAGTACGTGGTGAGCTAGGCAATGCTGCCGCATTTAAACCTAGCTACCTAAAGCCAGCGTCAGTAAAGCGCATCGTGTCACGCATGATCCATGAGATGAAAGCGGGCAGTATTGTCGCGCACAAATTTGAACCTGCGATGGAATGTTGTAATTTGCTGCTGCAATGGCACTCGGAAGATCTCAACCTCAACCGCGAGCGAGCTTTTATTGCCCAGCAGTTGGGTTGTATTAGCGTCGCGACGGCGGATTTAAAGCATTTTGTCGATAACAGTCCACATGACCCTGTCATTGAGCTGGTAAAGATGCAATTGAAAGAGCTTAAAGAGGACGTTGAAACGTTCCATTAAGCGCAAAAAAAGAGAGCCGAATGGCTCTTTTTTCGTTACACCACTATCAGTATTAGAGTGTACAAATACACCATTACTAAAACAACAAATTGAACAACAAGAATAATAACTAGGCAAGGTATTGTTATTTACAATACAGCCACTATCAGGGGGATAGGGTAAAATGAGTAGTTCCGATTCGATCAGTAGTGCATTGGTCACCAATGATGCCACAGCGCTTGGCATTTTAGCGGTTGTGCTGGGGTTTGTATTTTACACCAGTAACAGCAGCCATCATTTCTGGAAGAAGTTTTACACTTTCATTCCAGCATTGTTGATGTGTTATTTCTTACCATCACTGCTCAATACCTTTAATATCATCGATGGTGATAGTTCTAAGCTGTATTTTGTCGCTTCACGTTATCTACTTCCCGCTTGTTTAGTGTTACTTATTTTAAGTGTCGATCTAAAAGCCATTCTCTCGCTCGGCCCGAAAGCGATAATTATGTTTTTGACCGGTACTGTCGGTATTGTGATTGGCGGTCCAATTGCATTATTGATCATCTCGAGTATCAACCCTGAAGTGCTTGGCGTCACTGGCCCTGAAGCTGTATGGCGCGGCATGACAACCCTTGCCGGAAGTTGGATTGGTGGCGGCGCCAACCAAGCCGCGATGAAAGAGATCTATGAAGCCGGTGGGGATATCTTTTCTATCATGGTGACGGTTGACGTTATCGTGGCAAATATCTGGATGGCAGTGCTGCTGTTTATGGCTTCAAAAGCGAAAGAGATTGATGCTAAGACCGGCGCCGATACATCGGCTTTAGAAGCATTAAAAGAGAAGGTGGAGAAATACCACGCCGAGAATGCTCGTATCCCAAGTTTGAATGACTTGATGATGATTGCAGCGATTGGATTTGGTATTACTGGTCTTGCACATGTGGTCGCCGATTTCTTAGGCCCATTCTTTGAAGCGAACTACCCTTGGACTCGCGATTACAGCTTAACGTCTAAATTCTTCTGGTTAATCGTCACGGTAACCACAATTGGTTTAGCTATGTCGTTCAGCCCTGTTCGTCATTTGGAAGCGGCTGGTGCATCAAAAGTGGCAACAGTTTTCCTGTATATCTTGGTTGCGACCATTGGTTTGCACATGGATGTCTCAAAACTGTTCGATGCCGATAACCTTTGGTACTTTGCTATTGGTATGATTTGGATGCTGATCCATGCAAGCTTTATGTTGATTGTGGCTAAACTGATAAAAGCGCCGCTGTTTTATATGGCGGTGGGCAGCCAAGCAAATGTTGGTGGTGCGGCATCAGCACCTGTTGTAGCAGCAGCTTTCCATCCTGCATTGGCACCTGTGGGTGTGCTTCTGGCTGTGTTGGGCTATGCTTTAGGCACTTATATGGCGTGGATGTGTGGCCAAATATTGCAGCTAGTTGCAAGCTAGACTCACAAAGTAAAACTTATTTTGAATAACGCCAAGACAGCGGTTTTGGCTCAGATAGAGAGAAGAGATTGATGAGCAATAAAACCATTGATTTAGGTTCGATTAAAATCGCAAATGACAAACCTTTTGTGTTGTTTGGTGGTATGAATGTGCTTGAGTCACGGGATCTTGCAATGCAGATTGCCGAGACTTACGCTGAAGTGACTCAGAAACTGGGGATCCCTTACGTATTTAAAGCATCGTTCGATAAGGCAAACCGCTCTTCTGTTAACTCTTACCGCGGTCCAGGTATGGAAGAGGGGTTGAAGATTTTTGAAGAGATTAAGTCAACCTTCAACCTGCCGCTAATCACTGATGTTCATGAAGTACATCAGTGTGCACCTGTGGCTGAAGTTGTTGATATTATTCAGCTGCCGGCGTTCTTAGCACGTCAAACTGACTTAGTAGTTGCAATGGCTAAAACTGGCGCAATCATTAACGTGAAAAAGCCACAGTTTTTAGCGCCGCACGAAATGCGTCATATTATTAGCAAGTTTAATGAAGCGGGTAATGACGAGATCATTTTATGTGAGCGTGGTTCAAGCTTTGGTTATAACAACCTAGTTGTTGATATGCTGGGTATGGATGAGATGAAGCAATCGGGTTACCCAGTGATTTTTGATGCTACTCACGCGCTGCAAAAACCTGGTGGACGTAGCGATAGTGCTGGTGGTCGTCGCGCTCAAGCAACAGAGCTTGCTCGCAGTGGTATGGCATTGGGCTTGGCTGGCTTGTTCATTGAAGCTCATCCTGATCCTGATAATGCTAAGTGTGATGGCCCTTGTGCACTGCCTTTGCATCAGCTAGAGAACTACTTAACCCAAATGAAGGCCGTAGATGACCTTGTTAAGTCGTTTGCGCCAATTGATACCAGTAAATAATCTATCAGTTTCTAGTGTTAAAATAAGTTGACTGACTAAAGCCTCGTTTTATAACGAGGCTTTTTTGTATGAGCAGCTAATTGAATCTTAAAGTTAACACCAAATCAGCTGCTCAATTTAAGTTTGGGTAAAGCCTCAAATTATATCCTATCGTTTACTAAGAAATCCGCGTCGCAAATACTGAGTCAATTCTATTGGCTATTAGGCTAGACGGATAACACAAAATAGGTTGAATGATTATGGCTAGTACACAAACCCAGGCCGATAATGGCGCCCCCGGGATGTTGGGAAAAGCACTTGATGGCATTGAGCGTGTCGGTAATAAGTTACCTGACCCTGCGATGTTATTTTTAATATTGATGTTTGCAGTATGGGGCTTATCAGCCTTATTGTCGGGTGTTAGTTTTGATGCGATAGATCCGCGTACCGATAGCCCGATAGTGGTTAATAACTTGCTTAGTGCAGAAGCGCTTACTCACTTTCTAACCTCGATGGTTACCACCTTTACCGCGTTTGCGCCTTTAGGTGTGGTACTTGTTGCGATGCTAGGTGTTGGAGTCGCGGAGCATTCAGGATTCATCAATACAGCGCTCAAGCAGATGCTGAAAGTGACCCCTGCAAAGTTACTGACTCCCGCTGTTGTGTTGGTCGGCATAATCTCTCATACCGCAACTGATGCGGGTTATGTGGTGGTTATTCCGCTTGCTGGCGTTATCTTCTTTACCGTCGGGCGCCACCCTTTAGCGGGTATTGCCGCAGCCTTTGCTGGTGTGTCTGGTGGTTTCTGCGCTAACTTTATTCCGTCGGGTATCGATCCGCTGTTACAAAGCTTTACTCAGTCGGCGGCGCAGATTGTTGATCCAAGCATTACGGTTAACCCGCTGAATAACTGGTTTTTTGCTGCTTCATCTTGTATTCCTATTACGCTGCTTATTTGGTGGTTAACCGATAAAGTTCTTGAGCCTAGACTTAATCGTACTCACAAAGTTAATCGTGATGAAGTTGATCTGCCAGCGATGGATGAGGTTACTCCAACGGAGATGAAAGCATTTAGAAGTGCATCGCTGGTGATGTTAATTGCCATTGTAGGCTTCTTCTCTTTGACCTTCCCTGAGAACTCCACACTTAGAGATAGTAATGGTTCACTTACCAGCTTTAGTGCACCGCTAATGCAATCGATTGTGCCGTTAATCTTTATCTTCTTCATGTTACCGGGTCTAGTATACGGTTATATCACAGGCAGTTTTAAGAACTCAAGTGATGTGGTTCAGGCGATGTCTAAGTCGATGAGCGGTATGTCGCACTACATAGTGATGGCATTTTTCTGTGCCCAGTTTGTTGCAGCATTCTCGGCATCTAATCTAGGGGCATTAATCGCTGTTGAGGGCGCAAGTGGTCTTAAGGCATTAAACTTACCAGCCGAAGTCACTGTGGTTGGTATGATAATCTTGGTTGGTTTTGTTAACTTGTTTGTAGGTTCATCATCGGCTAAATGGGCGTTAATAGGCCCTGTGCTGGTGCCGATGTTGATGCAGCTTAATATCAGCCCTGACTTATCTCAAGCAGCATACAGGGTTGGAGATTCAAGTTCGAATATCATCACGCCTTTGATGCCTTACTTCCCGCTAGTGGTGGTGTATTGCCAGCGTTATGTGAAGAACATAGGTATCGGTACACTCATCTCAATGATGTTGCCGTTTAGTCTGGCGCTAATGACGATATGGAGTGCTTGGCTACTGCTTTACTGGTCAATAGGCTTGCCATTGGGGTTAGGCTCAAGTTACAGCTATGGCTTGTAAGAGGTGATACTAATAGCGGCTTCTGAGGACTAATAGATAAAAGGCCAAGTGGTGGGACTTGGCCTTTTGTGGAGAGTGATGAGCTAAACGACTTTTATTTTTTATCTAGTGCGTGCTTGGCGGCATTTTCTCCAGCTTTACGGCCAAAGACTACCGTTTCTGCAATGGCATTTCCGCCTAAACGGTTGTGGCCATGTAAGCCTCCAGTTACTTCACCTGCAGCAAATAGACCTTCCATTTTCCAGCTTTGAAGGTTCAGAACGTTAGCATCTGTATCAACGGCTACACCGCCCATAGTGTGATGGATACCGGGAGCAACTTTAACTGCATAGAAAGGAGCTTTACTCAGGTTTAAAGGCATGTCTTCACGACCAAATGCATCATCTTTACCGACTGCTTGATACCTATTGTAATCATCAGCCGTCTTAGATAACGCTTTCATTCCTGTGATTTTTGCCAATTCTTCAATGGTATTAGCTTTACTTAGCATGCCTAAGTGTTCATAGCCGCGTACCATTTTCTTTTTCTCAACCAACTGTTCATCAAAGACTAACCAAGCATATTGATCTTTTTGCTTTAGAATTGCATCTGAAGCACGGTCACGAGTCGTTAGCTCACTAATGAAACGTTCACCATCGATGTTGACCATGATAGCGCCGACACCACGCACAGTTTCAGAAATAAGAATACGACTGTCTTTACCAATGGTTGGGTGTGCTTGAACCCAGTCGATATCGGTCATTGAGGCGCCAATTTCTTTTGCCAGTAAAATACCGTCGCCAGTGGCTGTGACGTTGTTCGAACTGGTCATGTCTTTCATGGTCGGGCGGTAGTAAGCAATCATCTGCTTATTCATACCGTAACCCCCTGTGGCAAGCACCACTGAGTCAGCCGCTATCATGTTATAACCACTATGACGACCGTGGACAACAACGCCTGCTATAGACTTGTCTTCATTTAGGACGATTTTTTCAACTCGAGAGTTTACTCGTACAGGAATATCGCGGGTTACTGCAGCTGTGCGCAGGGTATCTATAATGTGCGGCCCAACAGAAGCGCCACCAGATGGTCGATGAGTACGCTCAACTCGTGCGCCACCTGAGCGTTTTAAATCATCCATATTGGCGCCCAATGACTCAAGCCATTTCACCGCGTCAGCGGATTCTTCTGCTAGGATCTGCACCAGTTTTTCGTCATTTTTATAGCGGCCGCCTTTCATTGCATCTTCGGCGTACCATTCAACCTTATCTTCTATACCTTTCGCTTTTTGCTGTGGTGTCCCGACGGCGTTGATTCCACCTGCCGCAAGCATTGAATTACCACCCGTGTAAGCCGCTTTTTCAAAGAGAACCACGTTAGCACCCGCTGCCTTAGCTGAGATTGCCGCATTGAATCCGGCAGAACCGCCCCCTACTACAATGACATCTACCGTTTCTACTGGACCGTTATCGATGGCTTTCTGAATTTTTTCTTGGTTCCAACCTGCATCCCAGCGTTTTTTATCCTTGGCTTTTGCAAATGGCATTTCCATTTCAAAGTTATGGCAGTTATTACAGGTTAATGTTGCTTTAGCATGACCGGAGTGACATGAGGTACAGTTGATCTCGCCTAAATGTGAAGCATGTGGATCAAATTCAAGTTTGTCGCTAGCCAACTCTTCGTAAGAACCATGACAAGAGCGGCATTGTTGGTTCTCGTATGTTTGGCTATCGGTTATGTCTTTTTTAATGTCTTTTATTTTTTCTGCTAAGTGGCAAGATTCACAACTACCCATATCGGTGTGGAATGATGCTAGATCATTGCTCTTTGCTACAGCAGCGCCTGAAGACAATAGTATTACTGTCATTAATGAGGCGAGTTTAGTTAGTTTCATTGTTTACTCCATAGCGGTCTATTTGTAGTACTTGCTGATGAGCACTATTTATTTGCTAGTAGATTAGTGTCGGATGGGATTTAAAACTTAGAACTAAGTCATGTTAAAGAGCTGAATAAGTAAATGTTAAACATGTTTAAGTTTTTCTTAAAATGCTGTTTATATGTGGTGAGTGTGAGCTAAGTGTCTTTATTTATAAACCTGATTTAATAATATTTGGAACGCGAAATATAACAATAATAACTTATCACGTTTATATTTTTAATTATTCCAAGGGTGTTCTATGAAAAAATCTCTATTGTCTGCTGTTATTATATCTGTTGTTTCATTTAGCTCATTCTCTGCTTTAGCCAATGATCCACAAATCTATGGTCGACTTGATTTCTCTGTCACACATTCAGATAATGGCACGACTACCCAAAATGGAAAGTCTGGTACCGTCATTGAGAATAACTTCTCTAAAATTGGTCTAAAAGGTAGTGAGAAGATAGCCAAAGGTATTGAATTACTTTATAAAATGGAAGTGCAGGTTCATAGTGCGACTCAAAGTGATGATGTATTTACACCGAGAAATACTTATCTAGGTTTAAAGTCCAATTTGGGAACTTTTTTGGTTGGCCGTAATGATACCGTTTTTAAAACCTCAAAAGGTAATGCCGAAACATTTGCACTGACTAACGCGGCTTATAATCGGATGATTGGTGGTCAAGTGCGTAAGGGAGATGGGTTTACTTATTATTCGCCAAAAATTGCAGGTTTATTTAATTTTAATGCAACTTATTTGATGGATGATAATTACCAAGGTAATGATGATGAACAGTATGCACTAAACGTTGTATTCGGCGATAAGAAACTAAATAAATCTAATTATTATGTTTCGGCTGCATATAATACCGTGGGAGGAATTGATGCTTATAGAGGTGTTGCTCAAGTAAAGATTAACAACCTTAAGTTAGCAGGACTGTTTCAGAATACACAGAGTCAATCTTATGAAGATAAAAATGGCAATTCATACTTTGTCGCCGCTATTTATAACTTTAATGGGGTCAATCTGAAAGCTGAATATGGCAAGGATAAAGCCGGTTTCGGTAAATATTTTAAAAACAGTGCGCTAAGTTCAGCTGATTATAGTGAAGCGACTGATGTCGATATAGATTCATTGGTTATTGGTGCGGACTATAAACTGTCAAAGTCAACGACAGTATATGCCCATTTTGCTGCTTATTCAGGGGAGTACCGTATTGCTAATGCTGGTCCAATGATTGAACTCGAAGATGACAACATTACCAGTGTAAGTATCCGTTATGATTTCTAGTTGGTTGCGCTGATTTATGGCGTATAAACACTGCTTAATAAGTTTATACGCCTTGCGCTAAGTCTAATTAATCATATAAGTATTACCTGCCTAACACTTCCACTCATTGGGCTTTGATTAAACCTGCTTTCAGAGTTGCTTCAGATATAATTAATCGGATTTTTACCTGGATACTGATGATGAGAATTACGCTAAAACAACTGAGCATTTTTAAAGCTATTCATAACAGCGGCCAAATCTCTAAAGCAGCAAAAGCACTGCACATGTCAGTTCCAGCCGTTAGCATGGCGCTTAAAGAGCTTGAAAGCTCCCTAGGAAGCAGATTGTTTGATCGTAATAGCAATGGTTTGGCTATTAACGATAGTGGTACGGTGATCTTGCCCTATGCGAATGAAATGCTCTCTAAAGGAATGCAACTGGAAAAGATATTCGTAGAAAAGACTAATGGCGTAAGAGGAACACTTAAAGTCGGCAGTAGTAAAACTGCTGGTAACTATGTCTTGTCTCGTAAAATTCCGCTATTCAAGAAAAATAACCCTTTTGTTGATATCAAATTGGTTGTTGAGGACAGTATTACTATTGAAAAAATGGTCAGTGAAAAAGAACTCGACCTCGGCTTCATTGATGCAAAACCTGCCTGTAAAAACCTTAGTACTCAACAATGGATTAAAGATGATATCTGCATTGTTGCGGGTGCTGCGAACCCAATCAGTTCAATGTCGGTTTGCCCCTCGAGTCTGTCAAAAGAGTTGTGGGTGTTAGAACAATCAAGTTCGATTAGCAGGACAAGAGCGATTCAGTTACTCAAAAGTGCCAAAATCAATATTGAGCAAGAGTTGACGATGACAACCATGGGGGCGATAAAAAGAGCGATAGGAACAGGTATCGGCATTAGTGTGCTGCCTTGGTTAGCTGTCGTTGAAGAGGTTAAACGCGGTGATCTTGTTAAAATTGAGCTCGAAGGTTGGGAGCACTGCCGACACTATTGGTCAATTTATGGCGAGGATGAAGCCTTATCTGAGCTAGCGGCAAAGTTTTTAAATTTTTGTTACGCTAAGTAGATGAACCAATGATCAATTCAGATCCCATCATACTCGGTTTTGTTGCCACAACATTAGGCATTATCTTTTATACTAGTCAACTGCAGCATATTTTCTGGCAAAAGCTTTATCGGTATATCCCAGTGATGGTGATGTGTTATTTCTTACCGTCATTATTTAATGCGTTTGATTTAATCGATACGAGCAATAGCCAATTAGCTACCATTGCATCGCGCTATATCATGCCTGTTTGTCTTTGCTTATTAATTATTAGTGTTGATGTGCGAGCGTTGCTACAACAAGGGCCAAAACTTATCATCCTATACCTTATCGGTGCATTTGGTGTGGTTGTCGGTGGACCTATAACTTTGTTGGTATTCGCCTATTTTACTCCCGATAGTTTGCCTTGGGATGGTGCCAATGCTGTATGGAAAGGCATGGCTACGTTGGCCGGTAATTGGGTTGGCGGTACTGCAAATCAGTTGGCGATGAAAGAAGTGTATCAAGTTGGCGATCAAATCTTTTCAATAATGATCACTGTTAACGTAGTCTTTTCCGCGTTGTGGATGTCTTTCTTACTCTTCTGTGCCAGTCATGCCAAGGTTATTGATCGTAGGTTAAAAGCAGATACTCGACAAATTGTAAAACTACAACAATCTGCGAATAAGCTAAATACTGAATCGAAACAGATCCCAAACCTAAATGATTATATGATGATCTTTGCGGTGGGTTTTACTGTTATGGGACTAGGGCATGGCTTAGCTGACATATTGGCTCCCTTTTTTGAAAACAATTACCCACAACTGGCAAGGTATAGCTTTACGTCCGAGTTCTTTTGGATTGTGATTGTAGTGTCTGTTGTCAGTCTAGGCCTTTCTTACACCCGAGTGCGTCAATTAGAGTTGGTTGGAGCCTCTAAAGTATCGTCTATGATGCTTTACTTTTTGATCGCTATTATGGGATTGCAGATGGATATTACCTCCATTGCAGATTTTCCTATCTACTTCTTGATTGGCGCGGTATGGCTGTCAATACATGTGTTTTTTGTTGTCATCGCAGGCTATATCATGCGGGCTCCCGTTGCTTATATGGCGATCGCTAGTCAGTGTAATTTAGGCGGAGCGGCTTCATCACCAGTGGTGGCCATGGCATTTCACAAGAGTTTTGCGCCCGTAGCCGTTCTTTTCTCTGTATTTGGCTACGGTATCGCGACTTATATGGCTTGGCTATGCGGTGAGTTGCTCAAAACGATTACTCCTTAAACTGAGTACATTTATCACAGCTACAAATATTCACTATTGATACGAATGTAAGGCGTACGATGTGATTCCATTGCATAATGTCCCCCGTCGAACATTCATACTTGGTAAGCAATAGATAATGGGTTGGATTTTATTTACTTTTCTTGCGGCTGGGATGCAGGCTTGGCGTAATGCCTTTCAAAGTCAGCTCAGTAAAGAGGTTAATACTGCAGGCGTGACTCTGGCACGTTTTCTGTGGGCGACGCCAATCGCACTTATCTATTTAGTGGGATTATATACATGGCAGCCTGTGGGTTTGCCCTTTATTACGCCAACTTTCAGTCTTTATGTGCTTGCTGCTGCCGCAATGCAAATTGTCGCGACGATGATGATGGTTAAGCTGTTTAAAATGCGTAATTTTGCCGTTGGGGCAGGGCTTGCGAAGAGTGAAGCCTTAATGGCAGCCATTCTAGGGGTGATCTTCTTTGGTACCTACCTTTCTTGGCTTGGTTGGCTGGGAGTATTACTTGGCGGCGTTGCGGTTTTTATTATGAGTAGTGGTCAGAAACTAAAGCAGATCTCATTTACTACAGTCATGCTTGGCCTTGCTTGTGGCGGTGCATTTGCTTTAACTTCGTTGTGGGTAAGAGAAGCAAGCTTGAGTCTTGATTTACCCTTTCCTCATCGCGCAGCATGGGTACTGTTATTTGTTATCGCGATTCAGACCTTGGTGCTAGTGATATACGCCTACGCTGTAGATAGAAGTACAATAGATAACTTGCTTAAGCGCCCTAAACTCACTCTACTGACCAGTGTTACTAGCTGCTTAGGCTCTATCGGTTGGTTTAGCGCTATGTCACTACAAAGTGTGCCTTACGTGAAAACCCTTGGCCAGATTGAGGTGTTCTTTACGTTACTGATTGCTGCGTTTTGGCTGAAAGATAAAGTTAAAATCAGAGATGTAGCAGCATTAGTAATGATAGCGATTGCAGCAACCTTAGTGATGTGGGGCTAACGGTTAAGCCATTTTTGTACTCCGCTTAACCAGGCTGTCCTTATAGCTTAGGCTCTGTGAGACTGACAGCCGTTTAGTTTTAATCGCTCAGCGCTTGGCTCGTCGTACGAGGTAGTAGACGATTCGGATTGAGATATGGGCGCTAAATACCCCTAAGGTCGCGCCAGCGATTAGGTCGCCTAAATAGTGATAATTCTGCCCAATCTGCCCTGCGACGGCGCCTAACATCGCCATTATCCACACGACTTTAAGCTGTGGGAAACGCCACCAAAAAACGCTCACCAGTGCATAGGTAAATAGGGCATGCCCCGAGGGAAATGAGTTGTAAGCTAGGCCTTCGGCGAACGGGTGGAAACCTTCAACAGCATCGTTTATCCAAGAAGGATTGCTGCCTAATTCAGTATGGATCCAGGTCTCAGGCCAAGTGCGGCCAAAAATGAATTTGGCTCCAACACGAAAGATTGTCGCGAGGATTAACGTTATGCCTAAGCTGAGCGCTAGGGGTAAGAACTGCTTGCGACCTTTTGCGGTTACACAACTTATAATGACCATAGCCGAAAGTATTTCAAATAGCAGCGGCATTTGGCTTAAAGGCTTAAAAATGTAGCTGGCATGGCTGTGTTGATGCATCCAAGTGGCGATGTTCCTATCGAGGAACATGACGCTAAATACGGTGAGCGATAATGCGGCAAGGTACAACCAAATATGAGTTCTACTGCTCATATTTGAGGCTGGGTTTACAGGCAGTGACATGTTTGAAACAGCTAATCTAATCTTACTCATCAAAGGCTTAGCGTTAAAGGTTTTAGGTGCGTTGAGTTTAGGGACTGATAGCGCTAAGCACAAGTCACAATCGTTACCTGCAAAGCCTTAATGCCACCTTAACCATCATAGCGTGCATGTAGTGGCTATTTATTTTTTGAAGCTTTCATCGCAATAGAGATACAAATTGCAGCGCCGCCCCAGGTGATTATCAATGCCAGTATCATCATCGTCATTGCTCCTGTGCTCATAGGTTACGCTCCTCTGGTTGATTTGGGTTAGAAACAAGTCCGATGAAAATTGCACAGAACAGCATCATTGCGATGAGACCCCAACCCAAAAACAGTTGATCGGCTATTGGGTAGTCGCCGTAGCCATTTTGAATGGTGTTGATAAGGTTTTTGAAAAGGATCCCCGCCAGCATGATCGGGCTAATAAAGCGTAAGCAGATGACGAGCCATTGGCCCACGTTAAACTCACTACAGCGGTTGACGTATTCGCGTACATTAGCAAGTTTAAACAGCCAACCCATAATCAGTAGCTCTATCAAGCAACTTGTTAGTAGCGCGACATTATTAATAAAGTAATCGACTAGATCGAGCAGCAGCAAGCCACCATTGGTAGAAAATGCGAGAGAGGTGACATAGCCAAGACCACAGACTAGAAGTGCGGCTTTTTTTCTTGAGATATTCACTTTATCGATGACGGCGGATACCACGGCCTCAATAATTGATATGTGTGAACTGAGCCCCGCTACCACCAATGCTAAAAAGAACAGTGGTCCGAGAATATAAGGAATAGGCAGTAAATTAATGGCGGCAGGTATGGTGACAAAGGCCAGCCCAACGCCAGAGGTTACAACCTCAGTGATCGGTTTAGATTGCTCGGCTGCCATATAACCAAGCACCGCGAAAATCATGATACCGCCAAGAATGGAGAAACCGCAGTTTATTAGTACGGTCATAAAGGCATTGTTATTTATATCTGACTTATCAGGCAAGTAACTTGAGTAGGCAATCATGATCGCGAAGCCGACACTTAAGGTGAAGAATATCTGTCCATAAGCTGCTGACCATACCTTGGCATCGAGGATTTTACTGAAATCAGGTCGAAACAGGTAGTCTAATCCTTCTAATGCACCGGGCAGCATAATGATGCGACCTATTAGCAAAAGCACCATAATAAACAGTAGTGGCATCATGATTTTACTGGCGCGTTCGATACCAGCTTTAACACCAGAATAAACCGCCAAGCTGGTAATCGCCCAGGCTACGGTCATTGGCAGTGCGATATGAAACTGAAAGTCACCAAGTTTAGTCGGCGAGTTGTCACCTAATTGCAGGTAATTTTTAAAGAAAAAGTCATTAGTATCGACTCCCCAGCTTTGCGTAAAGGAGAAAACCAGATAAGACATGGCCCAGCCGATAATAGCCACATAGTAAACGGCAATGACTGCGGCAATAAACACTTGAAACCAACCTAACCACTCCAGCCTAAGACCAATGCTTTGTCCTAATTTTGCAAATACTTTAGGGGCGGCGCCGCGGTATTTATGGCCGAGGCTAAACTCCATTATCATAAAAGGGATCCCGGCAGACAGCATGGCAAATAGGTAAGGGATGAAAAACGCGCCACCGCCATTTTCATAAGCCATGTAGGGAAAACGCCAGATATTACCCAAACCAATTGCTGAGCCCACGGCAGCAAGGATAAAACCAGTTCTTGAGTTCCATTGTTCTCTTTGCATCAAACGCGCCTTTTGTCTTCCCGGCTAAGTCTGTCGGTAGGGAGTAATCGCTTAATTTTAGTCTGAATTCAGAATATTGCTTGGAAGCTGAAACCAGAGGCGTTGGCTGTGACGGTAACAATAATCTAACGATGGGTGGGCATTAAGCGTTGCTTGAATACCCTTGTTCTAGAGCGGTAATGCTGGCAAATAGCTGTTGATTTATCTCTGCACGGATAGTATGTCTGCTTGCCATCAGCACTATAAAACCATTGATAGCTTCTATTTCGGTTTTTCGCTGGTGCTGAACATCCTGATGCATTGAAGAATAGTTTGACGCTGTCAGTTCAATTACTTGATATACACGAGTTAGTAGCCCCTCTAAATCAAGCACAATTGATTCCGCTGCGGCAACTTGTACTAATTCAGTGACGGCTGCAGTGATAATGTTTCGATACTGCTCAGCAGCCAGTTCGCCATTGCGACAATTATGTATTGCAGTCAGTGGGTTGATAGCAACGTTTATGGCTAATTTTTGCCATAGCATTGGCATTATATCTTCATACCATTGGCTCTGTGGAATGCATGATAGCAATGTTCTTTTAACTGTTTCATTCATTAATGCACCAGAAAAAGCGCCCAGTTGAGTGACACCTTGGCCTGTTTGTGCTGTATGCCAAGGAGACTGCTTTAGTGCCCCTTGGGAGGTTGTGCCTAAGCTTAACCCTTGGCCGTTGAGCATTTGAGAAACGTCGAGGTGAGGGCCCATGCCATTGTGCAGCAGTAAAATATGGCAATTGGGACTGAGTAACTTAATGATTGGTTTAAGTGCTGCAATCACTTGATAGGCCTTTACACAAACGATGAGTAACTGTGTCTTTAGCAGTTTGTGCGACCAATCATTACGGCCAACAAACTCTGCCATTTGAGTTGTTTGCTGTTGGGCCAAATTAGTAAAAGTAAGGCTTTGCTGTTGTGAGGTTTCAGTGCGGCTAATAAAGTTAATCGACACGGCATTGCTATGATTGGCACTGGATAATTGCTGGTAAATTAGCTGCCCAATCGCACCTGCACCAACAATAGATATCTGGGGTTGCGTGTGAGCCTCATCGGCTGCTGACTGACTGATTAAACTCATTGATAAGTTTGACTCGTTGATTAAAACAACACTCGTGATTAGCTTACGCTATTGTCGACAAGCTTACTGGCTTTAAAGTATCTTTTGTAGAGCCATTGAGTGAGGTAGAACAGTAAGATACCAACCATATCAGCAACAACATCAGCAAAAGAGGCGCTACGATAGGAGAGTTGCGATTGGACCATTTCGATAAAAATAGCGTAGAAAGCTAACACAACTGCCAATATGTACCATCTGGGCTTAAAGGCGAAGTAAGTTAGGTATGAGAGAACAAAAAAGCTACCTATATGGCCAATTTTATCAAAGTGAGGGATGGTGTTGATGTTGTAGCTTGGCTTTGAAAAAACCAAGTAACTGACAACCACTAAGGTTACCGCTAGGGCTAGCTTGAATATATTCTGTCGATTGATCACATCATACACACTAAAGATATTTGTTCTCATCATAGAAAAATAGCCGATTAAAGTCACCAATAACTATGCTTACTATCAATTAAATCTCGTTCGGCTCTTCAAGTCGCCGCTGTTCGTGGGTAAAATACGCTCAAATTAATCTATAAGAGCCAAACGCATGCCTTCAATGGATATTGTTTCAGAAGTGAATGAAGTCGAATTACGTAACGCTGTAGACAACTCGGTACGTGAATTAAAGAGTCGTTTCGATTTTCGTGGCAAGGAAGCGAGCATCGAATATAAAGATCACGTGGTAACACTGTCGGCTGAAGATGATTTTCAATGCCAGCAGTTGGTCGATATCCTGCGCATGCAGATGAGTAAGCGTAATGTTGATCCTAAGTCGATGGATGTCGATGACAAAGCAGTGCATAGCGGTAAAACCTTTTCTTTACGCGTGAAGTTTAAAGAAGGCATTGAGACGTTAATTGCTAAGAAGTTGGTTAAGCAGATAAAAGATAGCAAACTTAAGGTACAGTCTTCGATTCAAGGAGACTCTGTGCGGGTAACGGGTAAGAAGCGTGACGATCTACAAGCGGTAATGGCTTTAGCTCGCGAAGCTGATCTTGGCCAGCCATTTCAATTTAATAACTTCCGCGATTAACCTATTTGATCAAGACTAACGCACCAAATAGGTTCGCGGTCGTTGATAATCTAAAGAGCTCACCGTTAACTGTTGAGCTCTTTTTGTTGCGCTAAGCTTTCTGTTGAGTCTGTTTTTGTATCGGGGACATATTTCTGTACCAATATAATTAGCCCAAGTACCGGGAAGCCAATTAAGCTGGCGCCGATAAAGAAGCTGACGTAATCATAGGCATCAATATAAGCGCCGGAGAACCCTGCAACAAACTTAGGAAACAGCAACATAATTGAGGATAGTAATGCATATTGTGTTGCGCTATATCCGGTACTCGTCAGACTCGACAAATAAGCGATAAAGGCCGCAGTCGCGACGCCACCACTAAAGTTATCGACTGAAATCGCCAGCGTTAAAAACGGCACGTTATAACCAAGTACCGCTTGATAAGCAAACAGTAAGTTGGTGGTAGCCACAAGAAACGCACCCAAAAACAGCGTTTTCATGGTGCCATATTTAGCAACTAATAACCCGCCAGCACCAGCGCCCACTAAGGTCATAATCAGGCCATAGACTTTACTTAAGGTGGCAATTTCCGCTTTAGAGAATCCCATGTCGACGTAAAATACGTTAGCCATCACGCCCATCACGATATCTGAGATGCGGTAGGTAGAGATTAACAATAAGATCAGCAGTGCGCTTTTGCCGTAGCGTTTAAAGAAATCAAGAAAAGGCAATACACTTGCGGTGTATAACCAAGATAGAGCACCTGCTACAGCGCGCGGATAACGCTGTGAAAACTTTTGTTTAAGCTCTGCTTCTTTTGCATCAGCCTCTTTGGCTTCTACTTGCGGTTCGGCGCTAAATAGGGTGGTGATTATACCTATCGACATTAGTCCAGCCATTGCTAAATAAGCTGTTTGCCAAGACTCGAGACTATAAGCCTCGCTGCTGGGCTCAACCCAAGCTGCTATCGTTAATGCACCCGCGGTGGCGATAATCATTGCACTGCGATAACCCACTTGGTAGGCGGCTGCTAATGCTGCTTGCATCTTTTCTGAGGCGGATTCAATTCTAAATGCATCGATAACAATATCTTGTGTTGCTGACGCAAAAGCAACCATCAGAGCAAATAGTGCGAGCTTATCAATGTCGACCAAGGGATCACTTTGACTCATTCCCATGATGGCAAGCACCAAAGTCAGTTGCGCGAAGATCATCCAACCGCGGCGGCGACCTAAAAAGCGGGTTAATAAGGGGAATGACATACGATCAACCAGTGGTGACCATGCCCATTTAAAACCATAAACTAAAGCAATCCAGCTGAAGTAGCCGATAGCAGTTCTATCAACTCCCGCTTCTCTGAGCCAAAAAGATAATGTCGAAAAAACCAGCATCAAGGGTAAGCCTGCAGAAAACCCAAGCAACAATAGGCTTAGAACCCGTTTATGGCAGTAGATGGAGAGTGAATCTTTAATGCGTTGGAAATAGGAAAGCTTGGTCACTGAAGGCATATGCTTGCTTAACAAGTAAAGATAGAACTAGCTTACGGTGCAGTGAGTTTGGGTTCAAGGGAATAATACAGTTCTAACTCGCTAACTGTGCATTGATACTGGTGTCACTGAGAAATTGTGCGACGCTGAAAAGATTCAGCCACTAAAAAGCCCAAACCGAAAAGGTTTGGGCTTGGGGTGTAGCTTTTAGTTTTAGCTTTAGATAAGAACTAAGGCCTGATCCCTACACATCCTTGAGGAATTTGACCACCAATACTTAGGTAGTCGCAACAGTCGTCTACCTGTTGCCTCAAGAACTGATTACCTCTGATTGCCCAACTGGGCCATCTATCGAAGGAATGCAGTAGGTGCCAAAACACACGTTCCATATCCGTTTGCGCATCACCCTGATGGTCATACATCTGCCACTCTTCTAGGGTGTCCCATAGATATAGCTGGATTTCATTGAAATCGAGTTGATTACTTAAAAACGCTTTTCCGTAGAAAGCCAGCTGGGGCGCTTTATCATCAATGAACTGATTTGGTGTCATTGAACCGCCTCCTTTTGCTTTAGCAATATCAGTATAGAAGGTCTTTTAGATTTTTTGCTCAATATTTTTTGAATGTTTTATAAAATATCCAAAAAACACTAATTAGCTAGTCTCTAGGTAATAGTGTTGCCCGCTTAAGGATGATATCTTCAACGGGAAAGTCAGGCCATTCGAGCTTGTTATTAAACTCTGTGGGTACTAAAGCCATTGCGGCTAATACTTCCATTCCTGAAGTCACTTCGCCAAATACAGCGTAGCCCCAGCGGCGAGATGAAGGGTCTAACTTTTCATTATCGACCACGTTGAAGTAAAACTGGCTGGTGGCGCTATGGGGCTCATTTTCCCGTGCCATAGCAATAGTACCAGTAAGATTAGATAGACCATTTCCAGATTCATTGACGATGGGCTCGCCCGTTGGTCGTTCCTCTTTCTCTAAATCTAAACCACCACCTTGCACCACGAAATCTGCAATAACGCGGTGGAACAGAGTGTTGTCGTAGTGACCCTTCACGACATAAGTAAGAAAGTTATCAACAGTAAGCGGTGCTCTAGTTCTATCTAGCTCAACCACAATTTTTCCCATGCTAGTATCAAATTCAACTTGTGGATAAAGAGTATTGGGCTGAATATCAACCGCATTGGCAAACGGTGTGAGTAGTATTGCGACGAGGCTAATACATTTTATCGTCCAAGATTTCATAATCTTCCTTTGCTGTATTTGTGGGTGTTGGCTGCGTTTATTGTTGAATGAACTGATTTAGCTCGGGATCGTTAATAATATCGTGTGTCAGTTCGCCAAGTAACTTGTTCATTTCAAGCTCTAGCGTGGCAAAGTCTGCACTGAATGGCCCTTTTAGTAGGCCTTTTGCGCGGTAGCGCTTGGTCAACGACTGATTGGTATTTTGTGCTATTACATTGATAACAATCTGGCTATTTGCTTCAAAGCCAAAGGTGCCTTCATCAACGTCGGTTAATAATTGTTCCAATTGGATCTGTAGGTGCTTGACTGAACTCGGATCGACACGGTATCCCGCTTGTGAAAACCCATCCCTAAATACTTGATCCATCTGCACTCGCGGTGCTTCGCTAGGACTCACTAGGCGAGCTGCATTGTCGCCATCATTAAACCTGACAATAAAATTGGCTGAACGTGTGTCGATAGTGTCTATCGCGATAGGCAGTTCAATATCTGATTGCTGGGTAATATTTGGAACTTCTGGGTTTAATGCTATATGAGTTGGTGCCTGACTGGCGCAACCTATAACGGTAAATGCCGCGGCTATCACTAAAATAAGAGGTTTCATTGTCACTGTTTTTGTCAAAAATTAGATGGCATCAGCATACCAGAACAGGATCTGAATTCCACAGTTGAGATGACTTTTGATGCGTTAGCACTTTAGACTGAATTTTTGGTAGATTCTGTTGTAAATATCGATATATGATGCAAACGCAGTGTAACTGAACTGTTTATTTATTAATGGATTAGTGGATCCCACTAATTTTATAAAAGTGTATTAAGGGAATCAATATGCGTATTTTAACACTCGTTGTAGCCGGGTTATTGAGTTGCGGTGCTATGGCCGCTCAAGGTGAACATGTTGTTGGCGGTAGTGTAGGCTATGGTTTTAATGATTTTGATGGGTTAGCGGATGATGACTCAGGTGATGGTGATAACTTTGTTTATGATATCTACTATCGCTATATGTGGCACGATAACTTTGGTATTGAAGCGGGCTACTTTGCTGGAGATGCTGGAATAGCCTCAGCGTTTACAAGCATTTTTACTGGTATTAAGAATGTCGAATATTCCGGTTTTAGAGCCGCGCTTTATGGTCAATATATGTTGTCTGAAAGAAACCGCTTATATGCCAAGTTAGGTGTGAGTGCGAACGAACTTAGCTATGACAAAGGTCGTCCATTTTCTAGTGGTGAATTCACTCATGAGAGTGAAAGCGATCAAGACCTGTACACTGCAGTCGGTTGGGAGGTTCGATTTCACTCAGGCTTTGGTATGAATATTGAGTACCAATATATCCCAGTGCAGCAGTTAACCGCGCAGAACCTAAACTTCGGTATAAGCTATCAATTTTAGCAAGCTCAGTTGAGGAGGATGTGACGCCTTTACTAAAGGCGTCACATGAATACCTTTTCTAGAACGCCTTCCATCTTACACGTACTTCCCAGCATCCTGCTTTATCGTTAAACAGTATTCCTTTACAGTTTGATAACAAAAAATGCGCTAATTGCTTTTAACCTAGGTCAGTTCCAGTTAGAGTAAAAGGTCAAATGTATTCAGAGGGATGGTCTATTAATGTCTTCTATTAGCGTGCCATGGGCGCCTAAAATATTGACAAGTTTGGCGGCACCGCAGTCTCTTATTGATGATACTGGTCAGCCAGTATATGGACACTTTGATGGTCCAGTTACTGAACTTGGCGTGGATAAATTTCGCTACTTTGATGAAATGGATAAACCTGCTTCAAGCTGGGCAAATCGATTCGATTATAAGCAGTTCCAGTTTGTCAGTATTGTGACTCCCCATTACATTATTGGGGTTGCGCTTGCAGACATCCGTTACGTTGGAAGTGCGTTTTGTTATCTGTATGACATTAAGAAAAATAGCTTAATTGAAGCTAGCTGGCTTAAACCGTTGGGCATGGGATATCAAATGTCCGAATCTCCGATGCAAGGAAATGCCGGCATCAAAGGCGCAAAAGGCGAGATCCAGTTTGATATTGAGCAGGGGCTGTGGCGAGTAAAGCTCAATACCCTTGGTATAGACGCTGATCTGATTTTACAACCAGAGCCATTGAGTTTGCCCATGGCGATGTGTAATCCAACGGGGTACAGCGGCTGGACTTACACTCAAAAACATAATGCGTTAACGGTAAAAGGTAAGCTGGTGATTAATCACGAGCCACAACCCTTGCAAAGAGTTACTGCTGGCTATGATTTCAGCGCAGGTTTTATGCGCCGGGAAACCAGTTGGCGCTGGGCAAGTATTAATGCGCTAACAGACACAGGCAGTATTGGGTTAAATCTTGCGGCGGGAGTGAATGAGACAGGCTGTAATGAAAATGCCTTTTGGATTGATGGTGAGCGGCATTTACTGGGAGCGGTTCATTTTGATTTCACTCGCCAAATAACAAAAAATCAGCAAGCAAGTTGTTGGCGGATCTATTCCGACAATGGCCAAGTTGAACTCAATTTTACCCCGCTTAACTGCCGCCAGAAAAAACTGAACCTTTGGTTGATAAAGAGTAACTTTAGGCAGTATTTAGGCCATTACAGTGGCTATGTCATTGATAATCTAGGTAATAGACATCAGTTAGATAATGTATTGGGCTTAACTGAAGATCACTTTGCTCGTTGGTAATGAAAAAGGATTTATAGGAAATGGATAACAAGATGGATTTTAATTCACTGATCTCACACCCGGAAGTACTACTTTTGGTGCTCGCGCCAATCTTTTTCGTCTGTATTTTGTTGGAATGGTATATTGGAGATAGGCAAAATAGGCTGCCACTTAATGCCCGTTATCACTTGCCTGAAGTGATGTGCAACTTTGGCTTAGCGGCGATGCATCAATTAACCGATATTGTTACCGGCTTGCTTATTGCTAAGTTGTATCTGATATTTTTTGGTTGGCGGCTATTTGATATTGAGATGAATGCAGCCACGTTTGTGGCGCTGATGGTTGCACAGGATTTTTGTTACTACTGGTTCCATCGAGCGAGTCATAGTATTCGTTGGATGTGGGCGGCGCATGTGGCGCATCACAGCTCAGAGAACATGAATTTCAGCACCGCATTTAGACAAAGCTTAATGTATCCATTGGCGGGAATGTGGATTTTTTGGGTACCACTGGTGGTTGTTGGTTTCGATCCTAACTGGGTGGTGTTTGTGGTACTGCTCAATCTTGGCCTGCAGTTCTTTGTCCATACTCAAGCGGTCAAATCCCTAGGGATCTTAGAGTGGGTGATTAATACGCCGTCTCACCATCGAGTACATCATGGTCGTAATCCGCAATATATCGATAAAAACTATGCCGGCATTCTTATCATTTGGGACCGTATGTTTGGCACATTTGAAAAAGAAGTTGAAACGGTTGAGTACGGTATTACTAAACCCATTAATAGCTTCAACCCTTTAGTGGTGACCTTTACTGAGTGGCGCGATATGTTTAAAGAAGCATTTAGTGCCAATTTAAGCCCATTACAGCGCTTTAATGTATTATTTGCACCGCCAGCCACTGCAGAGGTTCAATCGAATCAGCAACCGAATGCTGGTGATGGCTCTGAGAGTGATAACTCCAAAGACGTGGCTGAAGTGAAGTAGCTGGCTAGCGAGTTGATACCGATTGTTAAGCGCTAATGAAAACGGTGAGCTAATGGCTCACCGTTTTATTCTATAACTTGCTGTATATCTAACTGTTTGGCTTACCGTATAACCCGCTTTGAGGATGCGGGATTTCTGATGTCTGTTCTATTGCTGTGTCGGCGTCAACTTCAGGATCTTGGGCTTTCTTACTGATTTTCTGTGCCTGCAAAATAACAAATTTTCCATTTGAGGCTACCGTAGTACAGTTTTTGAAAATACGCTGTAGCTTAATGTGATAAGCCAAATGACGATTGCCCACAACATGCAAAATCCCACCATTCTTTAAGCGCCTAAATGCATCAAGGAACATCTGCCAGGCAATATGATCGGTAATCGCTTCACCTTGGTGAAAGGGCGGGTTGCACAGTATCAGATCTGGACGGAAGCCTTCATTCATATGGGTTAAACAATCATCCCACGCAAAAGTGGCTTGTTCACCGACAAGTTCAGGGTTATCTAGCTTGTTAAGCGTCCAGTTGTCTTTTGCTGAAGCAACTGCCATTTCAGAATCATCAATAAAGTGGATATAAGCTTCTGGAAAGCATTGTTTGGCATGCAGACCTAAAATTCCGTTACCACAGCCCAAATCGACGATTGATTTAAACTCACCTTTTGGCATGTTATCGAGCATGATGCGGGCGCCAATATCAAGTTTATTCGCGGCAAATACATTACTTAGGTTGGTGATTTGCAAATTACACTCAGGGACTAACCAATTGGTGGTTGTCGGTAATGGGCGCGGCTTACCATCTGCGATACAGGTAATCACTCGGGTTTTCTTCCAAGTTAAGCTTGCACTAGCTTCTCCCAGATGACGAGCGATGGTTTCAAGCAGTGATTTATTGATTGATTTAGCTTTAGCGCCAATCAACACTGGTGTTCCAGCCGGTAAAACTTGCGATAACCTCTTTAGCTGGTGGCTAAAGTAATTAAGGTTCTTAGGCAGTTTCATCAATACCAGCTCGATACCTTGTGGCAATTCATCACGGCTATTAACCCAGCTAAGGCTAGCGTCATTTAACTGGTTACGGGTTAAGTTTTGAGTTGTGCCTAACAAACTGGTTTTAGCATCAGTTTCAAGCGTAAGCGGCCAGTCTGCAGCGATTGATAACAAGCCCGCGGTTAACGCACCGAAGCTATCGTTTATAATGGCGCTATTAACGGCTTTCTGCTCATTATCGACTAAGTGTTTTATCAGGTGCTCATCAGCAGCGTCCCATGCCTGCAGATTCGACTCTTGTCTGCTAGGGTAACGGAAGAGTTCGAGTTCAATACCCGATACTGAAAATTGTGTCGTCATATGCCAATAAGTACCTAATAAAAGAGGGCGCGTATTATCGCAGATTTATGATCTTAGGTATATGTTAGTTCGATAGCAATACAGTTAATGATTTAGTGAGTAGAAGAGGAGAGGGGCATGAAGCAAAAAGGCTTTGGTTTTGATGAGCAGACGCCTCTGCAGCCAACCGCGAGTAAAAATCAAATGCCGGAGGAGTTAGCCGCCAATAAAGCTGCTATGCACTACACATTAATAAGGGGCTATCTCAATAAAGCACAGCAGCAGGCTTTGTTAATTGAAGCTAAGAGCTACCCAATGACACGCCCAGAACTAACCGTTTATGGTAAAAGCCATCCGATACCACGTAGCCAAGTTTGGTTTGCCGATAAAGGTTGCGATTATTACTACTCAGGACTTTTTATTGAGTCACTGCCTTGGCCGAAATATGCCGAGAAGCTAAGGCTCAAGCTTATGCGAGATTATTCATTAGTGAGTAACGGTGTACTCGTTAACTGCTATCGTGATGGTACTGAATCGATGGGCTGGCACAGTGATGATGAAAAAGAGATTGAGTTCGGTAGTGATATTGCTTCGGTAACCATAGGTGCCAGTCGAGAGTTTTTTATTCGGCATAAACTGACTAAAGAAAAAACAGTCCTAACTTTAAATAGTGGCGATCTATTGATTATGCACTGGCCAATGCAGCAGCACTGGGAGCATGCACTGCCTAAGCGAATGCGAGTGAAACAAACGAGAATTAACTATACTTTTAGAAAGTTGATAGTCGGCTTTCATGCATCTTGATTTGTGATGCTAATTTGCTCGATTTTGCTATCCAGTTCGCACTTTACGGTAAATATTTACTCTATGCTTGATATAGCCGCGAGGGGGCTGATTGTCATAGTGGGTGTTTTCTGCTGTGCTAGATAGCTGACTTGCCAACAATTTTCCATTCAAGCTTTAGCTGCAGTTAGGAGTTTTCAATGAAAAAGATGTATATAGCAACCGTACTGGGCGAAGTGACTCCTGGCGTGATTAAAGCGCTTGCCCAGCTGACCCGTGAATCCGGCGGCGAATGGATAACCAGTAAAGTGATTAAAGTTGATCATCATTTTGCGGCATTGTTAAAGATAGCAATTGAAGAGGAAAAGGCTGAACCGTTAAAGCTAATGCTTAAAAGCCAGTTTCCTAAACTTAACTTGATGTTTGAACCCTCTAATAGCGCTGATCTACATAATTTAAGGGCGGTAAATTTTAATGTTGATTGCAAGGATCGTCCAGGACTGACTCGAGATATAGTTGATGTGTTAGTCAATTTAGATTTGGCAATCGAACATATGGAGTTTAATCGTGTCCATGTATCAGTGATTGGCGAAACAATGTTTACCTCTAAGTTGACCGTTTTACTGCCTATAGAGGTCAGCAATGCCAGTGTATTAGAGTTATTGGAAGGCGTGTCTGAAGGCTTAAGAGCGAGTGTTATTTAAGTTTGGGCCATTGGCAATTGTAGGCCTGCTGATAACTTATATTTTAGTGGTGGGCAGTCTCAGTAATTTTGCTGACAGTTGATCTTTTCGGCTCATGGCAGTAACCTGCCGCAATCGGATTTATGCCATTTGAGAACCTCGTTATGTCAGTTGAAAAGATCATTACCGAAAAACTCACCGCCGCACTTTCACCGTCACATTTAGAAGTGATCAATGAAAGTCATAACCATCATGTACCGCCAAACTCAGAAACTCACTTTAAAGTGATTATTAGCAGTAGCCAATTCGATGGTAAACGCCTTATAGGTCGTCATCGTGCTGTTAATGAGGCGCTTGCTGAAGAGTTTGCTCAAGGACTACATGCATTGTCTATGCATACCTTTACCCCTGAAGAGTGGGCTCTAGAGTCTGCTGTACCAGCTTCGCCTAAATGTAAAGGCTAGAGGTATTTGCTTCACGTGCACTAAAAATCACAGCATTGCTGTGATTTTTCGTTTTACCCCCAAATAAGTCATAGCTCACCTATAAGGAGTTAATGGGTTATTTTGATGCTGTTTTAAACGCAAGCTGCCATTCATTTACTGCTGTAAACTCTACTTTTAAGCTGATAATTCGTGACGTTCTCGTGAAACATATTCTTGTGTGAGTTTGTGCTTATAAAAATAGATGATAAGTCAGTGAAAAAAGTTTATGACGCTGATGTTGACTACAAGGTGGGGCTGGGTAAGTATCACTGATTATAATAAAAATTGTTACAGTCGCTTCTGTCCGTAACCTACCTATGCTCAATTAGAAAGCGCAATTGGAGACTAATTATGCCGTTATTAGATAGCTTTACCGTTGACCACACTCGAATGAATGCACCAGCAGTTCGTGTTGCTAAGTCTATGTCTACCCCTAAGGGCGATACAATAACAGTGTTTGATCTGCGTTTTTGCGTCCCCAACAAACAGATATTAAGTGAAAGAGGCATTCATACTCTTGAGCATCTTTTTGCTGGCTTTATGCGTGACCACCTAAATGGTGACAATGTTGAGATCATCGATATTTCACCGATGGGCTGCCGTACAGGCTTTTACATGAGCTTAATTGGCACACCTTCAGAGTCTAAAGTGGCTGATGCGTGGCTGGCCGCGATGCAAGATGTGCTCGCCGTGGTCGAACAATCTGAAATCCCAGAGTTGAATGAGTACCAGTGCGGTACTTATGAGATGCACTCTCTCGAACAAGCAAAAGAGATTGCGCGCAGTATCATCTCTGCAGGTATAAATGTGAACCGTAACGATGAGCTTACTTTGAGCGATGAGATCTTAAACGGTTTGTAATGAGGCTTTTGTGCTAATAGTAAAAAAAGAAGCGGCTTAGGCCGTTTTTTTATTTGCTATTAGCAGCAGCCTTTTTTAACTGACATTATGTTTTAAGTCACTAGCATCGTAAATTGTGTAAAAGCTTAATTACCAGTGTTTTAGTAAAATATTTTCGATAAATTTAAGCGACTTAGCGAGTCTTGAAATCAAAAAAACTCTGATGTAAGGCTATATTTCACGCTGCAATTACCTGATTCTTTGGTCATATTGACAAAGACCGATAAAATGCTCTGTTCAAATATTCAACACTCGCATTCAAGCTGATTCTTATTAATTTAATTCTAATGTCACATTGGTAATAATAGCTGACCTATCCCTAAGTAACTTATAAGTATAGCTATTGTGTGATTGTACTAGGTTAATTGAAACTTAAAAATTTAATCAATTCGGGCGGTTTGTTATTAAAACGTCGGCAACCTTTTAAAACACCCACATTTTTCATGGCGACCTTGTGATATTTGGGGTAAAATGCGCGCGACCAGCGTGATTGCGATCGCATTTCGGCGATAAATCTGCGCTAGCTCAACACGAAAAAAAGGTTTGTTTAAAACTTGTGTGTTTAGCAGGAACGCGGCGCATTGTCTTTCCTTCATAACGTAGTGCTTGTGGATATGATTACAATAAAGAAAGGATTGGACCTACCCCTAGTCGGTGGGCCAGAGCAAGTTATCCATGATGGCCCGGCCATCAACCACGTAGCTACTTTGGGTGAAGAGTATATTGGCTTACGTCCTACCATGAAAATAAAGGTAGGGGATAAAGTTAAAAAAGGTCAGGTTCTTTTTGAAGATAAAAAGAATTTGGGCGTGAAATATACTGCTTTAGCCAGTGGCACAATTTCCGAAGTTAACCGGGGCGCTCAACGTGTTCTGCAGTCTGTTGTCATAAATGTCGAAGGGGATGACTACATCTCTTTTGCTAAATATGACGCCACTGCAATAGAATCAGTTGAAACGCAGCAAGTCCGTGACAACCTGATCGAATCAGGATTGTGGACGGCTCTGCGAACGCGTCCTTTCAGTAAAGTACCCGCAGTAGATTCTACCGCCGCCGGTATTTTTGTCACCGCTATAGATACTCAACCACTTGCAGCAGATCCTGTTGTGGTGATTGCAGAGCATAAAGCTGATTTTGAGAATGGTTTAACGCTACTTTCAAAGTTAACTGAAGGTAAAGTTTACCTTTGTAAGGCTCCTGGCGCTGATATTCCAAGTGCAAATGCTCAAGTTGAAGAGTTTGCTGGGGCACACCCTGCAGGCTTGGCTGGTACGCATATTCACTTCCTACTACCAGCTTCTGCTAATAGAACTGTGTGGCAGATCAACTATCAAGACGTTATCGCGATAGGTCAGCTATTTACAACGGGTGAGCTTCATACTCAGCGTGTTGTATCTGTAGCGGGTCCTAAAGCTGTTAAGCCTCGATTAGTTAGAACTGTTGTCGGTGCTGCAATGGCTGAGTTGACTCAAAATGAAGCAAGTGAAGGTAATGTTCGTGTTATCTCTGGCTCAGTTTTGAATGGACGTAATGCTATTGGTCCTCATGCTTACCTTGGTCGTTACCATAATCAAGTTAGCTTGTTAGAAGAAGGCACTGAGAAAGAGCTATTCGGTTGGGCTATGCCTGGCAGCGATAAGTTCTCTATCACTCGTGCATTCCTAGGACACCTTTCATCTTCTCGTCTGTTTAATATGACAACGAGCACAGGTGGTTCAGATCGCGCAATGGTACCTATTGGTAACTATGAGCGTGTGATGCCGCTGGATATTCTCCCAACTATGCTGTTACGTGACCTTGTTTCAGGTGACTACGATGGCGCTGCAACATTAGGTGCATTGGAGTTGGATGAAGAAGATTTGGCACTGTGTACTTTCGTATGTCCTGGTAAGTATGACTATGCGTCATATCTACGTGACTGTTTAGATACGATCGTGAGGGAAGGCTAATGGGCTTAAAACAATTTTTCGAAAATATTGAACCGCAGTTTGAAAAAGGCGGTAAATATGAGAAGTTTTATGCGATTTTTGAAGCCGCATATACTGTCTTCTATACTCCAGGTCACGTGAACAAAGGTCGTACCCACGTTCGTGATAACTTGGACCTAAAGCGTATGATGATTACGGTTTGGGCTTGTGTATTCCCTGCAATGTTTGTAGGTATGTATAACGTAGGTTTGCAAGCACAAGACGCGCTAGTTTTGCAAGGCCTTGCATCTCCTGATACGTGGCAGGTTGCTTTGTTCGGTATGTTTGGTACTGAATTGACTGCAGACTCAGGTATCGCCGCATTAATGTGGTATGGCGCCTGTTGGTTCTTACCCATATATGCCGTGACATTTGCTGTCGGTGGTATTTGGGAAGTACTATTTGCATCAGTACGTGGACATGAAGTTAACGAAGGTTTCTTTGTTACCTCGATTCTTTTCGCATTGACACTACCGGCAACAATTCCTTTATGGATGGTTGCATTGGGTATCACCTTTGGTGTGGTTGTCGCGAAAGAGATATTTGGTGGCACAGGTCGTAACTTCTTGAACCCGGCTCTTGCTGGTCGTGCGTTCCTATTCTTCGCTTATCCGCTAAATATGTCTGGTGATACTACTTGGGTAGTTGCAGATGGTTTCTCTGGTGCTACGGCGCTGAGCCAAGCGGCACAAGGCACATTAGAGTACGGCTTAACTCAGAACTGGTGGGATGCTTTCTTTGGCTTCATTCCTGGTTCTGTTGGTGAAGTATCTACTTTAGCTATCTTGATTGGTGGCGCTGTTATCATCTATACCCGTATCGCTTCATGGCGCATCGTGGCAGGTGTGATGGCGGGTATGATTGCCGTTTCTTACCTTCTGAACTTTATTGGTAGTGACACTAACCCAATGTTTGCAATGCCTTGGTATTGGCATCTGGTGTTAGGTGGCTTTGCGTTCGGTATGATGTTTATGGCGACAGACCCTGTTTCAGCGTCTTTCACTAATAATGCGAAATGGGCTTACGGTATCTTAATCGGTGCTATGGCAGTCTTTATTCGTGTTATCAACCCTGCTTTCCCTGAAGGTATGATGTTGGCCATCTTGTTCGCTAACCTATTTGCTCCATTATTTGACCATTTCGTGGTTCAGTCGAATATCAAGCGGAGGATTGCTCGTGGCTAGTAATAAAGATTCGTTCGGAAGAACACTATTTGTTGTTGTTGGCTTGTGTTTCATCTGCTCAATGTTCGTTTCGACGGCAGCAGTATTATTGAAACCAACTCAGCAAGAAAACAGATTACTTGATAAGCAAAAGTATATTCTTGAAGCTGCTGGTCTGATTAATCCCAGAGAAGGCAAAGTAGAGAAAGCGCAGATCCTTGAAACATACAATAAGTATGTTGAAGCTAAACTTGTTGATCTGAAAACTGGTGATTTTGTTGCTGGTGATGCAGATACTTTTGATGCAGAAAAAGCTGCGCGTACTCCAGCAACTTCTTTTGTTCCGCAAAACGACATCGCGTCGGTTAAGCGTGTAGCAAATGAAGCTGTGGTTTACCTTGTTCGTGATGACAATCAGCAACTACAAACAGTGATTATTCCTGTTAAAGGTTACGGATTGTGGTCAACGATGTTTGCTTTCCTTGCTGTAGAACCTGATCTAAATACAATTCGTAGCTTGGTTTACTACAGCTTCACTGGTTCTGGTGAAACACCAGGCCTAGGTGGCGAAGTGCAAAACCCGCAGTGGATTGCAAAGTGGACAGGCAAGAAGTTGTATGATGACAATGGCGACTTAGCTATTAGCGTCACTAAAAACCCAACTGTTGCTGCGTCTCCATACGGTGTTGATGCACTGTCTGGTGCCACGCTAACAAGTAATGGTGTACAGCACTCTCTGACATTCTGGTTAGGTGAAGAGGGCTTTGCTCGCTTTATCGAAAAAGCTCGCAATGGAGGGCTTAGCTAATGGCTGATGCTAAAGAACTCAAACAGGTTCTAGTTGGACCTATCGTTAGTAACAACCCAATTGCTTTGCAAATTCTGGGTGTATGTAGTGCACTTGCTGTAACCAGTAAAATGGAAACAGCATTGGTAATGACCATTGCACTAACAGCAGTTACTGCGCTGTCTAACCTGTTTATCTCAATGATCCGTAATCACATTCCAAGTAGTGTGCGTATTATTGTGCAGATGACGATTATTGCTTCATTGGTAATCGTGGTTGACCAAGTACTACAAGCTTACGCTTACGATGTTGCTAAGCAGCTGTCGGTATTCGTTGGTTTGATTATTACCAACTGTATCGTGATGGGCCGTGCTGAGGCTTTCGCGATGAAGACTCCACCGATGATGAGTTTCATGGATGGTCTTGGTAATGGTCTAGGCTACGGTGCAATCCTATTGTCAGTTGGCTTCGTTCGTGAATTGTTTGGTAACGGTTCATTGTTCGGCATTGAAATCTTAAGCAAGATTTCAGACGGTGGCTGGTATCAGCCTAACGGCCTATTGCTACTGCCTCCAAGTGCGTTCTTCCTGATCGGTGCATTGATCTGGATTATTCGTGTGATGAAGCCAGAGCAAGTAGAAGCAAAAGGATAAGCATAATGGAACATTATATTAGTCTGCTAATTCGTTCTGTTTTCATTGAAAACATGGCGCTGTCCTTTTTCCTTGGTATGTGTACTTTCTTAGCGGTATCGAAGAAAGTAAAAACGGCTATGGGTCTAGGTGTTGCTGTTATCGTGGTACTGGCAATTTCAGTTCCTGTTAACCAAATTATCTATCAAGGTATCCTTGCTCCAGGCGCACTCGCTTGGGCTGGTGTGCCAGATGCTGACTTGAGCTTCTTGAAGTTCATCACCTTTATTGGTGTTATTGCAGCGTTGGTTCAAATCCTTGAAATGGCATTGGATAAGTATTTCCCACCGCTATATAACGCATTGGGGATCTTCCTACCGCTTATCACTGTAAACTGTGCAATTTTCGGTGCAGTCTCTTTCATGGTTGAGCGTGATTACAACCTTACTGAGAGCTTAGTGTTTGGTGTCGGTTCTGGTATCGGTTGGGCGTTAGCACTTGTGCTACTGGCTGGTATCCGTGAGAAGTTGAAATATGCTGATGTTCCTGATGGGCTTCGCGGCTTAGGTATTACCTTTGTTACCGCTGGTTTGATGGCTCTAGGTTTCATGTCGTTCTCTGGTGTGTCTCTGTAAAGAGGCACCATAGCGACGTCTTAATTTGAACCTTTAAGGATAAGTTAATGGGTATTCTTGAATCTACTCCAATCGATGTCTATCTCGGTGTGAGTATGTTTACTGCAATTGTATTAGTTTTGGTTTTGGTTATTTTATTCGCCAAATCAAAGTTAGTACCAAGCGGTGATGTCACCATCGGCATCAATGATGATGCTGGTAAAGCAATTAAAACTGCAGCAGGCGGCAAGCTACTGGGTGCACTAGCAGAGAGCGGTATTTTCGTATCGTCTGCATGTGGCGGTGGTGGTACTTGTGGTCAGTGTAAAGTACACGTTAAGTCTGGTGGTGGAGATATTCTCCCTACTGAGATGGATCATATTAGCAAAGGTGAGGCTCGTGAGGGCTGTCGTTTATCTTGCCAGGTAAATGTTAAAGCTGATATGGAGATCGAACTAGAAGAAGAGATCTTCGGTGTTAAGAAGTGGGAATGTGAAGTTATCTCTAACGATAGCAAAGCAACCTTCATTAAAGAGCTTAAGCTTCAAATCCCTGATGGCGATTCAGTACCTTTCCGTGCTGGTGGTTATATTCAGATTGAAGCACCTGCGCACCATGTTAAATATGCAGATTACGATATCCCTGCAGAGTACCGTGGTGACTGGGAGCATTTTGGCTTCTTCAACTTAGAGTCTCAAGTTGACGACGAAACAATCCGTGCTTATTCAATGGCGAACTATCCTCTAGAGGAAGGTATCATCATGTTGAACGTACGTATTGCGTCGCCACCTCCACGTAACCTATCTCTGCCTTGTGGTAAGATGTCTTCGTACATCTTTAGCCTTAAAGCGGGCGATAAGGTCACAATTTCTGGCCCATTCGGTGAGTTCTTTGCAAAAGATACCGATGCAGAAATGGTCTTTGTTGGCGGTGGTGCAGGTATGGCGCCAATGCGCTCTCATATCTTCGACCAACTTAAGCGTCTTAACTCTAAGCGTAAGATGAGCTTCTGGTATGGTGCACGTTCTAGTCGTGAAATGTTCTATGTAGAAGATTTTGATGGCTTAGCGGCTGATAACGAGAACTTTAAGTGGCATGTTGCATTGTCTGATCCGCAGCCTGAAGATAACTGGGACGGATACACTGGCTTTATTCATAACGTATTGTACGAAAACTACTTACGCGATCATGAAGCGCCAGAAGATTGTGAATACTACATGTGTGGCC
This sequence comes from Shewanella sp. c952, assembly GCF_019654975.1. Lineage (GTDB taxonomy): Bacteria > Pseudomonadota > Gammaproteobacteria > Enterobacterales > Shewanellaceae > Shewanella. The sequence goes on along the minus strand of NZ_BPEW01000002.1, from coordinate 173,236 downwards.
CACCAATGATGAACGCAGCTGTTATTAGCATGCTTAAAGATCTTGGTGTCGAAGATGAAAACATCTTACTTGATGACTTCGGTGGCTAACCTCTCTCTAATTGGAGATCTAGGTCGATATGTTTAAGACCTTAGTAAACTGGCTGGCCCTTGTTGGGTTAGCCTTTTTTATTTCAGGATGTGGTAAACCTGCTGAAATAATTTCACTGTCTGGTAACACTATGGGCACAACTTACCATATTAAAGTTGTGCGCAGTGAGTCACTGCCAGATGTTCAACTCTTACAAGCAGAAATTGATCTAGCACTTGAGAAAGTCAATGATCAAATGTCAACTTACCGTCCTAATTCTGAGCTGTCTTTGTTCAACCAGATGACTCGCAATGCGCAGATGGAAGTATCGGCAGATACCGCTAAAGTCGTTGCTGAAGGCATTGAGTTATACAAGATCACTGATGGTGCTCTTGATATTACTTTAGGTCCTTTGGTTAACTTATGGGGATTTGGGCCTGATAAGCGTCCGACGACTATCCCTAGCAAAGAGGCTATTGCAGAGGCTGAAAGTCGCACTGGCATCGAGTATTTATCGTTGTCAGGCAATAAAATAAGCAAGCAAAACCCGGACTTATATGTTGATCTGTCTTCGATTGCTAAAGGATTTGGTGTTGATAAAATTGCTGCGCTATTAGACAAATATCAACCTCAAGGTTATTTAGTCGAGATAGGTGGTGAGATAAGCCTAAGAGGCACTAAACCCGATGGATCACTGTGGGTGATTGCGATAGAGCAACCTGGAGATTCAGCCACAGGTGTACAGCAAGTTATATCACCTAAAAACATGGCAATGGCGACATCGGGCGATTATCGTAACTATTATGAAGAGGATGGTCAGCGCTTTTCTCATCTTATTGACCCGAGAACCGGTTACCCGATTGATCATAGATTAGCCTCGGTGACAGTGTTACATGAAGAGTCGATGGTGGCTGATGGTTATGCTACGGCAATGATGGTTTTAGGGACGCAGGCATCACTAGAACTTGCTAATCGTGAGCATCTTGCGATAATGCTAATAGAAAAGCAGGATGATGGCTTTAAAGTTTTCTATAGCGAAGCGTTTAAACCTTTCGTTACTCAGTAGTTGGAGTCGAATATGAGCACATTTATAGCGGCATTTGTCGTGTTACTAGCATTTTTCTTCTTAATGTCGATCGGTTATTTGATTAAGAAAAAAGAGGTGGCAGGAAGCTGCGGTGGTCTAGGCGCACTGGGAATTGAAAAAGCATGTGATTGCGATGATCCATGTGATAAGCGTAAAGCCAGAATGGCTGAACAGGAACGTCGTGAAAAGTTAGAGCAGAACCGAATCATCTAGCTTTACAGTTTTCCTGTTATTAAGGCCCCTTTCCAAGGGGCTTTTTTATATCTTTTACCACTATAATGGTTAAGACTAATACTCTTTAGTTCTATTTTTGCTAGCTTGTTAAATACTTATAGCTTTCATCCAAATTGCAGCCCTTGCAATAGGTTATTTTCATTCAAAAAAACCTCCTTAATCTAACAGAGCCTAATTAATAACTATAATAGTAATGATAATGGTTATCTTTACTAAGTAGCTGAAACTAAAGGTTAATTTGTGTTTGTGTGTTTTTTGTTCTAGTCTGTGTTTATTGATATAGATCAATTTTCAGATAAGGAATACAGAATGAAAGGACAGCCCAAAGTCATTAGTCTACTTAACAAAGTACTGACTAGTGAGCTCACAGCCATTAACCAATACTTCCTCCATGCTCGAATGTTTAAAAACTGGGGGCTTGGAGAGCTTGATGAAAAAGCGTACAAGAAATCTATTCAAGATATGAAGCATGCTGACAAGATCATTGAACGGATCTTGTTTCTTGAAGGGTTGCCGAATCTACAACAGTTGGACAAAATTCGTATTGGAGAGCATAGCCAAGAGATGCTCGAATGCGACAAAGTGATGCTGGAAGAGGAACTGGTATTACTGCGGGATGCTATTGCTCTGTGTGAACAATCTGCTGACTACGTTAGCCGTGATATTTTGGAAGATCTGCTGGAAGATGAAGAGGAGCATTTAGACTGGCTTGAAGCCCAGCTAGAGCTTATTTCACTAACAGGTATTCAAAACTACTTACAATCTAAAATGGACTAACCGGAGACAATTATGAAAGGTAACAAAGAAGTCATCGACACACTTAATAAGTTGCTTACCGGTGAGTTGTCAGCAATGGATCAGTATTTTGTTCACGGCCTAATGTATGAAGATTGGGGATTGAACGAGCTGCATGAGAGGATTTCTCACGAATCAGATGATGAGCGTGAGCATGCTAAAAAGCTGGTACAGCGTATTCTTTTTTTAGAGGGCACTCCCGACGTCGCTAGTCGTGAACCACTCAATATTGGTAAAGATACTGAGCAGATGCTTAAGAACGATTTAGCCTATGAGTATCAAGTGGCTGATAACCTTCGTAGTGCCATTGCACTGTGTGAAGAGAAAAGAGATTACGAAAGCCGCGAGATCTTAGAGGTATTGCTAGAGGAGACTGAGGCTGATCATATGTACTGGCTAGAAAAGCAATTAGGTCTGATTGATAAAGTCGGCCTGCAGAACTACCTACAGAGTAAGATGTAGTCAGTTTGGCTAACTCTGCAGCGTCAACACGGCGTAGCCATATTTGCTTGAGCACCTCACTTTGAACGTGGCGGTGCTCTTTGCTTTTAAGGCGTTTTGCAATGCTTATAAAGTGAAATTGCTTATATTTTGACTGAGTTTATACAGCTAATATTCAGCTAAAGAGGATTACTATAATAAAGGTATAAATAATTCACAAAATTGATTGCGGCGCTGGTTTTTTGTACTAACCTTAAAGTGCGCAAGTGTGATTTTTTGAAGGTTAATTAATAGCAAGGAGAGATTATGATTATTTCAGCAAAAAATAGCGTTCATGAAAGTGATAACCAGCTGATAATTGAGCGTCTTCTTTCTAAGATAAGAAAGCTTGAACAGCAACTTGAATTAGCCGAGTCAGGTAATAGAGGTAACTCTTCACCACAAACGAGTTATAGTAGCCAGCCAGCTCTCTCTGCTGATGAACTATCAATGTTGACTACCCTTTTCTAGTATTGGTCACTCTTTTCAATAATTGAAGCTTACTTCTAGAGCCTTTCACTATGCTTGTATGGAAGTGGTAGCGAAATAATCTAGCGTTGCTGCGGCCAATCGAAACTATCCCCTGTTGATACCTACGCCTCTCTATGGATGTAACTTTCTGTTTACAATCCGACGGTTAAATGTTGAATTTTGTACTTTAATCTTGTGCTAATTCTGTTAAATTCATTATTCCTATAAAAATATAATAACAAAGGAATATTGGATGTTTGGGTTTAAACGCTCGCTAAGTATGCAGCTGGTCGTGACAATTGTAGGCGCTTTGGCGGTACTGTTTACCATCGTTGCATTGTTCTTAGTTAAGAATGAAAGCACGAGTACACGTCAACAAATTGATAGTGATCTCACGGGGCTTGTTCAGCTCAAGTCTAATGAGGTTCGCAGTTACTTTGTCGCAAAAGGACAGTTGATCCATGCGGTGTTTGCAGATCCAACCGTATTAGCTTGGTTTGCTAAATATAATAACCGTTTAAGCGATCTATCGTCCGATAAGCAATACAATTCCATTGTTGAATACTTTAAGTTTTTTTCCGATCAAGACAGTGATATCAAATCCGTCTTTTTTGGCTCGGCCAATACCTTTGAATATTTTGACCTAAACGGCCGCTACAATGATAGCGAGTACTACACCAATAAACGCCCTTGGTGGCAAGAAGCCATAGACCAAGATGGCATGTTTGTTGGTGATCCAGCAGTTGATGCCAACGATGGTTCAATTTCTGCAACAGTTAAAACCGTTGTCAAAGATCAGTCTGGTCGCTTTATTGGTATCGGTGGGATGGATATTTTAATCGATACCATCGGCAGCGAGCTGTTAGCGCCAATTAAATATCAAGGTGCGGGCCAAGCCTTTCTTGTAACCAATGCAGGTAAGTTGGTTTATTTCCCTGGTTTCACTGAAAAATTTCCACCAGGATCAGATGCTTCAAAAGTCGATAGTCAGTTTAAAGATACTCGTGGCTTTAACGCGTTAAGTAGGCAGATGCAGTCACAGTCATTGGGTTTTGCAGAGGTTACCTTCAAAGGTCAGCCTCAACGGGTTAGCTTCGTCGAGGTTGGTGGCGATTTCCCTGAGCAGAAGTGGCATTTGGCCTTTATGTTACCCACTGAGGTCATTGAAGCGCCGGTAACTGACGCTATTATTAATTCAATTCTTCTCTCATGTTTGATCATGCTATTTGTTGGCGTTACTGTTTGGGGCATGCTGCTACCGTTTAGAAAGCAGCTCAATAGTTTACTCGTCGCGATGGAAGATATTGCCGAAGGCGACAGTGATTTAGCTAAACGGATCCAAATGGATAGAGAAGACGAGCTTGGTAAACTCGGCGATGCATTTAACCGTTTTGCCGCAAAAGTTCAGGGAATGCTGCAAGAAACTCGCGACTTAACCCTAGAGGTTGAAAATGGTGTTTCAGCTGCGTCTGAAGTCAGCGAACGTGCACTTCACTCTGTAGCACAGCAAAAAGAGGAGATCGCTTCTGTAGCAACGGCGGCAACAGAGATGGCGCATACGAGTCAAGAGATGGCGGCGAGTGCACAACGTGCTAGTGACTTTGCCGATAAGGCGCAAACTGAATCGGTAGAAGGCGGCGCTATTGTGGCGCAAGCGAGCCAAGGGATGCGGTCTTTATCATCTCAAGTGATTGAAGCGGCAAAGGTTGTAAAGCAGTTAAGAACTCGTTCAGAACAGATTGGTGAAGTACTTAATGTTATTCGAGGTATTGCTGAGCAAACTAACCTATTAGCGCTTAATGCGGCGATTGAAGCTGCAAGAGCCGGTGAGCAGGGCAGAGGTTTTGCTGTAGTTGCCGACGAGGTAAGAACGCTAGCATCACGTACTCAAGACTCTACAGCTAACATTCAAGAGATCATCCAAACATTACAACAAAATGCCAATGAAGCTGAGCAAGTGATGGAGGCAAGCGTTGAGCAAGCCAATATCGGTCAGGAACTTACCGGCAAAGTTGAAGTGGCACTTGATAGCATTACTGGCGCCATTGAAGCGATTCAACAGCAAACCATTGAGATCTCCGCTGCAGTGGGTCAGCAAGCAGTGGTCGCAGAAGAGGTGGCGTGCAATGTTGAAAATGTTAGAGCGCTGTCCGATGACTCCCTTGCAGCGAGTGAGGAGTTATCACGTAACTTTGGTGACTTTGCTCAAGTTACAGAGTCACTGTCTGGTAACATTAAGCAGTTTAAAATCTAGTGATTAGTTATCAATGATCACATTAAAACGGAGCCAATTGGCTCCGTTTTTGTAATCTGTTGCTGCATAAATACAGCTGATAAATTACGCTCGTTGTGGCCTCATAGTTAACTTCTCTTGAGTACTGTTTTTATATACAGTATCATCCTCTACGGAGGGCTTAAGATTGCAAAAAATAATTCATGTCGATATGGACTGCTTTTACGCTGCTGTAGAGATGCGTGATTTTCCAGAGTTACAGGGTAAACCCATCGCGGTGGGTGGCAGGAGTGATCGCCGCGGCGTGATCAGTACTTGTAACTATGAAGCGCGTAAATTTGGCGTACGTTCGGCGATGGCATCGGGTTATGCCCTTAAGCTTTGTCCTGATCTTATATTGGTACCGGGCAGAATGCAGGTCTATAAAGATGTCTCTCGTCAGATAAGAGCTGTGTTTGAGCGCTATACCGACTTGATAGAACCATTGTCGCTCGATGAAGCTTACCTTGATGTCACTGAAAGCGACCACTGCCAAGGCTCTGCAACGTTGATGGCGAAAGCTATTCGTGAAGAGATATTTACTGAGACAGGGCTGACTGCATCAGCAGGCATTGCTCCGGTTAAATTTCTTGCCAAGATAGCCTCAGACTTAAATAAGCCCAACGGTCAGTACCTTATAAGGCCTGATCAAATTGCAGAGTTTGTAAAAACCTTACCGTTAATCAAAATTCCCGGTGTCGGTAAGGTTACCGCTAAAAAGTTAACCGATCTTGGTTTGAACACCTGCGCAGACATTCAGGCTTATCCACAAAACAAGCTGTTAGAACGATTTGGAAAATTTGGCGCAATATTGATAGAAAGGGCAAAAGGGATCGATAACCGAGCAATATCCCCAAACAGGGAACGCAAGTCTGTGGGCGTTGAAACCACATTGGCAAAAGACATTCATACACTGGAGCAATGCCGTGCGGTGATGCCGCAGCTTATACAAGAGTTAGGTGCAAGAGTTAACCGTAGCGCAAAAGATCGCGTTATCCATAAACAGGTGGTTAAGCTCAAGTTTGAAGATTTTAAGCAGACAACGATTGAACATCGTAGTGATGAGATATCCGTTAATCTGTTTTATCAACTGCTAGAGCAAGCGATGGAGCGGCAACATGATCGCGGTATTCGTTTGTTAGGGGTATCAGTGGGACTCGCTTCAAACAGCCAAGTTGACAGCCATGATGGGATAGCGCCGCCGCAAATGGATCTAGGTTTTTAGGGAAAAAAAAACCGCTCATAAGCGGCTTTTTAATGGACTGAATATAAGCGATTAGCTACCTTTCACTGGTGTACGTTCAAGTACTGCCAGTAATAGTTTCCAGTACTGACCAACGGTAGTGATATTGACTTTTTCATCAGGGCTATGTGGGTAGCGAATGGTTGGGCCAATAGAAACCATGTCCATTTCTGGGTAAGGCTTCTTAAATAAACCACACTCAAGGCCTGCATGGATCACCATGATTGTCGGCTCTTTGTTGTAGATATCTTCATAAGTCTCACGCACACTTGCCATCACAGGTGAGCTATTGTCAGGCTTCCAACCTGGGTATGCACCGCTAAACTCAACGTTAGCACCTGCAAGGCTGCTTAACGAGGTTAGTACGCCTTCTATCTCTTCACGACCTGAATCAATCAGTGAGCGAATAAGACAAAGTACCTGCACTGAATCAGTTTCAGTGCTGATAACGCCAACGTTTAACGAGGTTTCAGTTACGCCTTCTACTTCATCACTCATGCGCACTACGCCGTTAGGGCAAGCGTTGAGAATATCGATCAAAATTTGCTGTGAGTCTTCACTCATCACTTTAGCTTCGGCAGGTATTTCAGTTAGCGTTAGCTCTGTGCCTGGGTCTGCAATGGCTAATTCTTGGCGTACTAATGCTTGAAATTCGCTAATGCGACTCTGCAGTAGAGTGACATTTTCAGCAGGAAGCATAAAGCTAATTTGTGCTTCACGTGGGATTGCGTTACGCAGTGAACCACCAGTGAAGTTTGTCAGCTCAAGCGCAAGTTCATCGCTATGATCAAATAGGAATCTAGCCAGCAACTTGTTGGCATTACCACGACCTAAATGGATGTTCACCCCTGAATGGCCACCTTTTAGACCAGCAAGCGATAGCGTATAACTCGAGTTGCTCGGCTCTGGAGATTGCCAAACCATAGGCACGCTAATTTGGCCATCTACGCCACCTGCGCAGCCCATGTAGATTTCACCCTCTTGCTCAGAGTCAGTGTTGATCAATATCTCTGCTTCAAGCATGCCAGCTTCTAAGCCGAATGCTCCGGTCATACCCGCTTCTTCATCAATAGTCAGAAGTACTTCAAGTGGGCCATGAACAATATCATCAGCACCAAGAACCGCTAATGCTGAAGCCATGCCAATACCGTTATCGGCACCAAGAGTCGTGCCACGAGCCTTAACCCAGTCATCTTCAACGTAGGCATCGATGGGATCTTTTTCAAAGTCATGCACTTTATCAGCATTCTTTTGTGGAACCATATCGATATGCGCTTGCAGAACGACGGTTTTACGATCTTCCATGCCCGCTGTTGCGGCTTTCTTGATAATAAGGTTGCCGACTTTATCTTCGACAACAGACAGCTGCTTATCTTTAGCCCAAGCTTGAATGTGTTCACTCAAGGCTTGCTCATGTTTTGAAGGGTGTGGAATGGCACAGATTTGTTCGAACCATTGCCAAAGTGCTTGTGGTTGTAGCTGGTTTAGTGCGGTCACAGAAAGTTCCTCTATTTTGAGATTATCACTACTGCGCTGGTGCGCTTGAGGCTGAAAATGGCAACATTCTACCATAGTCTTAGAATCTGTTACTCCGCTTTACATAATCAGTGTCAGCAGAAGTTGCCATAGAAGATTTCAAGCTTGATGAAGTCGTTGGTAATCTGCACGCAATAGGATAATAATGCCAGCAATTAAAAATAAAAAGGAAGGGTCATGGCTGTAGTTAAATATGTTGATGTAGCCTCTCAAGAGGCGATATTTGAAGGTAATGGATGGGATGCACTAGTGGTTGTTGCTGCCGATCTCAATGCGATTAAGGTTGAAGAAGTGGCATTACTGGCCAATCATGGTCAGAAAGTTGACCAACGAGTCGGAAAATCGGTAACGCTATTGTTTGCGCCAGGCATTGCGGGCGGCCGATTAGTCATTGCGCCGGTAACCAAAGCTGCTGATGAGTATGAAGATGTAAGAGTGTTTGCTGACGCGGCGCGCCAAGGTATTCGAGTCGCTAAAGAAGCGGGAGCTAAACGACCATTGTTACTAGTGAATGGTATCGGAGAGTCTCGTTATCAAAAAGCGGCCGAGGTATCGGCTTTAGCGTGTGGACAAGAGTTATGGCAGGCGCTTGAACTACGCGAAGCGGGTGGGGCAGATGAAGCATTAGAGTGCATAGGTTTACTGAGCGATACTCACCACGCTGCAACACTAACGGCAATTGAGGCTGGACGCGTGTTAGCACGTGACCTTTGTGGTACCGAGCCTGAGCGCATGTCAGCACCGGCATTTGCCGATTACTGCTTGGCTGCACTAGCAGATAGCGGTTTAACAATGTCAGTGGTAGAGGACCGAGATATTTTAGAGCGTGATTATCCGCTACTGAGCGCGGTTGGCCGTTCATCTTTTGCTGTACTGAGACATCAACCCCGAGTGGTTAAGCTAGAGTATGTCGGTGAGGGCGAAATCGAACGCACCTTTATGTTTGCTGGTAAAGGTGTGGTTTATGACACTGGCGGCGCAGATATAAAAATTGCTGGTGGTATGGCCGGCATGAGTCGAGATAAGGGCGGCGCTGCAGCCGTGGCTGGGTTGCTAAAAACCGTTAGTATGCTTAAACCGAAAGGGATCCGTATTGTTGCTGAGTTAGGCTTAGTGCGTAACAGTATTGGTAGTGAGGCATTTGTGACCGATGAAATCATTACCAGTCATGCAGGCAAACGTGTGCGTATTGGTAATACTGACGCAGAAGGACGACTGGTATTAGCGGATCTACTGTCGCATCTGCGTCTTAAAGCGGAATCAGCAGTAAAACCTGAGATGTACTCTGTGGCAACGTTAACTGGTCACGTGGTGCGCTGTTTTGGTGGTTATACCGCCGCGGTAGAAAACAGTGTCGCTAAGCAGGCGAACGTTGCCGATAGTATTCAGCAACAAGCGGCTATTTGGGGAGAGCCAATAGAGGTTAGCCAATTGCGCCGAGATGACTTTAGTAAGATTATTGATCCATCAGCAGCAGCAGACATGTTGTCATCAAATAATGCACCTTCATCGGTGACAGCCCGAGGTCATCAATACCCTGCCGCATTTTTAATCCAAGCATCAGGGTTAAGCCAGCATGGTTTAAATAGCGATACACCTATTGCTTATACGCATTTAGATATCGCGGGTAGTGCGACCGAAGGTCATCCGCAATATGGTAGCCCAACAGCAACGCCATTAGTTGGGTTATTTAACTACATGGTGAATAGTCAGTAAGTTTTACACGCTAAACCGTTAAAGCCGACACTAAAGTCGGCTTTTTAATGTGATTTTAAGTAATAAAATTACAGTTCAAGGGTTATTTTGGCTATTTTTAATAAAAATAGTTGTAATAAAACTACATTTAGATATAATGATTTCCGTTGATTAGGCAGGTGCCTAATCGAGCTAGTCTATCCAGGATGGATAATTCTCCAAGGAATCGAGCGACGAGTTGGCTTTGCTTAACCCACGATGGGGCGCAATTAGCATGCAGAGTATTTAGAATTCAACTTAGTTAGGAGTATTGATTATGTCTTTTACAAAGAGCACGACTATTTATTCGCAAAGCTTTTGGTTAAACACTGATGTTTTGCGTGGCGGTATATACGCCATGGCTTACAAGGGCTAACCACCTAGTAAGTCGCACGTTTCCATCACCCTTATGACATCTATTAGATGTTTTTAGACCAAGTTGTAGATTGACCAAATTTACAATTGATTATCGCTAGCGCGCTAACCAATTTCCATCAGAAAACTTGAATATGTCTTGCCCGCTCATTGAGCGGGCTTTTTTTTGCGTTGTATATATTGATCTACTTTAGTCATTTTTTGTCGATTCTGGTTGGGCGAAGGTAATTATTCTGATCTGAATCTGTTAACAACTGGCATAAGCCTCAATAAATATCGATTTTATGTGATCTACACACACTATAAGTGTGGTTAAATTACGTTTGAAACCGCTTTTTGGCATTATATTGAATTAATAGCTGTAATAAAATTACAGTTATCTATAATGGCTCTCGTTGGTTAGGGTGAATGCCTACCACAGATAAGTCTATCCAGGATGGATAATTCTCCAAGGAATCGAGCGACAAGTTGACTCGTCAGTTTAATTGGTCTCAACCCCGTAATTAAATTGATTAGAGTATTTTTTCAACTTTGTTAGGAGTAATGATTATGTCATTTACAGCTAGTAGTACTATTTATTCGCAGAGCTTTTGGTTAAACACCGATGTGATGCGTGGCGGTCTATACGCTATGACTTTTAAGGGCTAACCCTCCTTAAGAGTAGTTTCAATATCCATCAACCTTATAACACCCTTTGGGTGTGTTTAGACGCAAGTTGTATGTTGATGCTAGTCAACATGCCATTGATTAACGCTAGCGCGCTAACCGATTTCCTTATGGAACACTTGAACATGTCTGCCTGCTCTTTGAGCAGGCATTTTTTTTGCCTGTAATTCAAGGTTTTGTCTGGTGATTAATGGCAACAGCTTGCTATTAATTAATGCTAGCAGTGTTATGCCGATTCCTTATGGAACACTTGAACATGTCTTCCTGTTCTTAGAGCTGGCTTTTCTTTGCCTTAAATTTGAGGTTTTGCCTGGAGATTAATGGCAACAGCTTGCTATTAATTAATGCTAGCAGTGTTATGCCGATTTCCTTATGGAACACTTGAACATGTCTGCCTGCTCTTTGAGCAGGCATTTTTTTGTCTGAAATTCAAGGTTTTGTCTGGAGGTTAATGGCAACAGCTTGCTATTAATTAATGCTAGCAGTGTTATGCCGATTCCTTATGGAACACTTGAACATGTCTTCCTGTTCTTAGAGCTGGCTTTTCTTTGCTTTAAATTTGAGGTTTTGCCTGGAGATTAATGGCAACACCTTGCTATTAATTAATGCTAGCAGTGTTATGCCGATTTCCTTATGGAACACTTGAACATGTCTGCCTGCTTTTTGAACAGGCATTTTTTTTGCCTGTAATTCAAGGTTTTGTCTGGAGATTAATGGCAACAGCTTGCTATTAATTAATGCTAGCAGTGTTATGCCGATTCCTTATGGAACACTTGAACATGTCTGCCTGCTCTTTGAGCAGGCATTTTTTTGTCTGAAATTCAAGGTCTTGTCTGGAGACTAATGGCAACAGCTTGCTATTAATTAATGCTAGCAGTGTTATGCCGATTTCCTTATGGAACACTTGAACATGTTTGCCTGCTCTTTAAGCAGGCATTTCTTTGCCTGAAATTTGGCAAAAGGTAAATTTTCTACATCTACATCTACATCTACATCTACATCTACATCTACATCAAATTATTGGTATTTCAATATGGTTCCAAGGTGTCGCGGCCTTGCGGCCGATAACGTCGTGGCACTTCGCCCACACTAGAGCCAAGGGGCAAAGCGCTTGCGTCCCTAGACAATCCCTCAGCGCCCCGGCGAAATTTAAACTGAAAAATTTCTAACGTGGAAGGTTTGATGCTGCGAGTTCATTGAAATGTTTTTAGGCTCAGACATTTACGGGAAAACCGCTAAAGCTAAAACACAAGCGCTAAGTATTTACGCTTTAATAATCCAATGAAGATGCTGTGAGGCCTTTGGATGCATATCCATCCCTGTAGCATACAGAGTTAGGCATTTATTCCATCCAGGAGCTCAAGTAAAACCTTCAGAACGGCCAAGGATAGCGCGAACAAAGATGCCAAAATACCTGTTGCTAGGTATCGATAATTCTTTAACATTCAATACTTAACAAAGCTTATTAAAATCAATCTTATGATAAATGTAAAAAAGTGATACACGAACCCATTGAACACCCTAGACTCTCTTTCTCCGCTGGCTACAAGGTGATTTCTATAGTTTAAAATTAAAATTAAAATTAAAATTAAAATTAAAATTAAAATTAAAATTTATCTATTTATAGCAATGCCTTAGCAGTAATAATTTGTTGAAAAATCAAATGATTGCTAAGAACGTTATCGAGCGACTAATGAATAAGCTGTTAGACTACTTTGCAATCTTCTCTTCCCACTCCGCAGCCCAATATCTTAACGGGTTAAGAGTATCCATTAAGGACGCTCCTAATTCTGTTAGTTTATAGCCTTCTGATGTCGTAAAAATCAATTCAGCTTCAGTCAATTGCTTAATTCTAGTATTTAAAACAGATGGTGACATACCGTCACATCGCTCTTGTAACCCTCTAAAGCTTAGAGGTGCGGAGTTAAGTTCCCACATAATTCTCATATTCCATTTTCGACCTAACAGATCAAAAACAGCCATGATAGCTACACCCGAGCTTGATCCTCTGACTAATTTTCTAGGTAATGGCGTTGTCATAAATATTGCGCTTCTAAAAGAGTAGCGGTATAGTTCGCTACGAAATAAGTAGCGATTTTATATTAATCCATTTAAAAAGCGAGAGTTATATGTATCTAGTAGATATGAGTTTTATTGACATGACAAAAATCACACCAGAACTAACTGATAAGCATAAGAGTTATCTTGAACAAGAATATAAATCAAACAAGTTGATGTTTGGAGGAAGAAAAGTACCTCGAACAGGGGGAATACTAATTTCACAACATGCGAGTGAGTATGAGCTTAAACAAGTTTTAAACTCAGACCCATTCGTTAAGAGTGGAGCGGTAACCTACTCAATTACGGAATTTATTCCTGTAATGGCTTCTAAAGATTATGAGTGTATTATAGCCTAACAAGCTGTTAAAAAAGGACAATATACAGTAGGGTTTTGCTGCTTAGTCGCTTATTATAGCCAACTATATTTTGCCTGTTAACAAGGCAATCTTGTGGAACTCCGTGGGCTGTCACCTTGTTTGCAAAGACACGCAAACAAGCCGTCATCCCTCTCAGTCCGTAAATTGGGGCGTTATATACTCAAAAGGAATTTGAAAATGCGTTTACTTTTTTTACTCTTTTTTCTCCCTTTTTTCTCCTCTGCGGAGATAAATCAAGCACTACAGACTCAACTTATAGATATGGAAAAACAGGATCAATCAGTTCGAAAACAGTTGGGAAAAGCTGGTTGGGATAAAACTTCGAAAGAACTTCATGCGAAAATATCAGCTATAGATCACGAAAATACTGAAAAGCTTAAAGTAATTTTAAGCAAACGACATTGGTTTAAGGAATCAGAGGTGGGTAAGGAAGGTATCGGAGCCGCATTTTTGATAATTCAACATTCCCCAGATCAATCCTTCCAAGAAAGGATGCTACCCGTTTTAAAAAATTCCTATCTAAAAAACGAAGGTATATCAGGTCAGGAAGTTGCGCTATTAACTGATCGTGTACTTATCCATAAGGGTCAAAAGCAACGGTATGGTACACAAGCAAATATTAACAATGGTGAGATAACTTTCGAACCCATTTCAGATATTGAAACTGTTGATAAAAGAAGAGCTGAAATGAACATGCCGCCACTGGAGTTTTATAAAAAACTTATGGAAGAGATGTATGGTATCAAAGATCATCCCGAAATAGAGCTGAATTAAAACCATATAACAAACCAAGTCAGCGGGACACAACTCTTCCCCTGTTTAGGGGGACCTCCTATTGCAATGAGGAGGCTAAGATGCCTAGATATATCAAACCAAGAAAGAAACAGTTTTAACCTATAGAATTCATCACTCCAAGAGCTTTAGCGTTAATTGATTTCTGTCCAATAATGGGCTTGCCCGCTGGGCAGATATCTAGTGACTAACAGCCATTACAGACTCACCAAATACACCTACTCCCCATCGAAGTTGCCGAAGTACGTTGAAGAAGTAGTCGTAATGCCCACATGGTCTTTCTCGTGCATCCATGCATTTCAAGGCATCCAGCCTATCAGATGTGGGCATAGCTTTCGGGGGACAGGCCGCGTATTGGCATCTGCCCTATATGGATATGGGAAATGTCTATATGATGTCGGGAATATCATTGACCATGCCACCGCGGCATTCGTAAATCCGTTTGCAGCAGATGTCCCATCGGAAGCGTTAGGCTATTTCGAATAAGTGAGAGGGAGACAACTTCGTCTGGGGCGCTGAGGTATGGTTAAGGGGCGCAAGCGCTTTGCTCCTTGGCTCGACTCTTTGTTGCAAGACTGGGCGAAGCGCCACGACCTTAGATCAAACGAAGTTTAATTGGTTTGGTTGTGGATGTCGAAGTGCTTCAAGCACAAACAAACTTCTGTCCAAAGACGAGTTAACGACTAAAATGGGCTGGCTAGGTATTCATCTGAATTGGACTGTGCAAGCTTCTAAATCATGGATGATTGAGTAGAGCCTATAGGGATAATTACGGCGACTTGCGAAGCTCAATGCAGTTGCGTCGCATCCCATTGCCATATACTTTCGTAACTTTTAAACTCTTAGCGTTAACTCGTTTCAATCCAAAAAATGAGCTTCGCTGAGTAAATTTTACACTCCGTTCTAGAGCAAGCTCTGCTTTCAATTGATAGCAGAGCTATCTACATATTTGCTTTTAGCCTGCTTGGCTTTGTTTGTCCTTCCATCAAAAAAACTATTTAAATTAGTCTGTTCTAAGCTAAAGTAAATCGCTAGCATCAACTGATATCTGCCCGTATAATCGCCTAAAAATGTGCGTCCTTAACAGTTCGTAAACATTTATATGACAGTAGAAACTGTATTAACCCTACATAATAAAAATCAAGGAACCTTGTTCCATGCTAGAAAAACTATTCAAATTAAAAGAGAACCAAACATCGTTAAAACAAGAGGTTGTTGCGGGCTTAACCACTTTTTTAACCATGGCTTATATTATTTTTGTTAACCCTATGATGCTCGCGGATGCGGGCATGGATCATGGCGCTGTGTTTGTGGCTACCTGTTTAGCGGCGGCAATTGGTTGCTTGATAATGGGGATTGTCGCTAACTATCCTATCGCGCTAGCTCCCGGTATGGGTTTGAACGCGTTTTTCACTTACACGGTTGTGGGTGAAATGGGCTACACATGGGAAACAGCATTAGGTGCGGTGTTCCTTTCGGGGATCTGTTTCTTAGTGTTGTCGTTAGTGCGTATTCGCGAGTGGATTGTTAATAGTATTCCTATGTCGCTGCGCTTAGGCATTGCCGCTGGTATTGGTCTATTTTTGGCGCTGATTGGCCTTAAGAGTGCCGGCATAGTCGTCGCAAGCCCTGCTACTCTAGTGACTATGGGCGATGTGACTGCGTTTCCTGCTGTGATGGCGGTTCTTGGCTTCTTCTTGATTATTGCCATGGTACACAGAGGCATGAAGTCGGCGGTGATTATCAGCATATTGGCAGTTACTGGCCTCGGGCTACTGTTTGGTGATGTACAGTACCAAGGCATTGTGGCAACGCCGCCTTCAATTATGCCGACCTTTATGAAGATGGATCTGTCGAGTGTACTTGAAGTGAGTATGCTGTCGGTTGTTTTTGCATTCCTGTTTGTGGATCTGTTTGATACTTCTGGCACTTTAGTTGCTGTTGCACAGCGCGGTGGTTTTTTAGATGATAAAGGTAAGTTGCCACGTTTAAACCGTGCGCTGACTGCTGATAGTACCGCCACGATTGCTGGTGCTATGCTCGGAACTTCAACCACCACCAGTTATATTGAAAGTACTGCTGGTGTGAGTGCTGGTGGTCGAACAGGTCTAACCGCGGTTGTGGTGGGGCTGCTGTTTTTAGGTTCACTGTTTATCTCGCCACTTGCTGGTATGGTGCCAGCGTATGCAACCGCCGGCACACTGTTTTATGTGGCCATTTTGATGATGTCAGGCCTTGTGCATGTTGAGTGGGAAGATATCACTGAAGCCGCGCCAGTGGTGGTGGTTTGTATTTTAATGCCACTGACTTTCTCTATCGCGACAGGTATTGCGATGGGCTTTATCTCTTACGCGGTGATAAAACTGATGAGCGGT
This sequence comes from Shewanella sp. c952, assembly GCF_019654975.1. Lineage (GTDB taxonomy): Bacteria > Pseudomonadota > Gammaproteobacteria > Enterobacterales > Shewanellaceae > Shewanella. The sequence continues at coordinate 156,669 of NZ_BPEW01000002.1, read as the reverse complement.
CGTTATAAAGATTTAAGCCTTGGTGTGGTAATTTTAGCCGCTCTGTTTGTGGCAAAATTCATCTATGGCTAAATGCTTGTTAGCAGCTGAATATTGTTGATAGTTACAGAAGCCACCTCGGGTGGCTTTTATTTTGCCTTTTGTAAGCTAGCGAAGTTAATGGGCTGCAGATCTTACTATAAAGCGGCAATAATATGAGATATATCCAATTCATCTAATTTATTTCTGCTCTTTGTGGGTACTCACTACCAATTCAAACCTAGATTGGGTATAAGGTTTATTCAATGTATTTTAGCTAGATAATAATGAACTTAAGTGAGATTGCTTACCGCCGCGTGGTGGTAAAACTGGGAACGAGCGTGCTGACTTCTGGCAGCCGTAAATTGGATAAAGCACATTTAGTTGAACTTGCTCGCCAAATGGCAAGTTTGATGAAAGCGGGTGTTGAAGTCGTGCTTTGCACTTCAGGTGCTATCGCTGCTGGTAAAGAGCATTTAGGCTACCCCGAACTCCCCGATACCATGGCAAGTAAGCAATTATTAGCAGCGGTTGGTCAAAGTCAGCTTATCTTAGCTTGGTCGCAACTCTTTAGTATCTACGGTTTACATGTTGGTCAGCTATTGCTAACTCGCGCCGACCTGCACGACAGAGAGCGCTATCTCAATGCCAGAGACTCTTTAAACGCGCTGCTGGCGAATGGCATTATCCCAATTATTAATGAAAATGACGCTGTCGCGACCACGGAAATTAAAGTGGGTGACAACGACAACTTATCTGCACGTGCGGCGCTACTTTGTGATGCGGATATGCTTATCCTACTGACGGATCAAAAAGGTTTGTTTGATGCCGATCCTCGAAGTGATCCTAATGCAAAGCTGATCACTGAAGTGGTTAATATTGACGATAGCCTACGTATGTTGGCGGGCGGCGCGGTTTCAGGCTTAGGTACAGGCGGCATGGCAACCAAGCTTGAGGCGGCTGATATCGCTCGCCGTGCAGGTGTTGAGGTGGTGATTGCTTCTGGACATCATAAAGATGTGATTCAAAAAGTGGTCTGTTCAACACCGGTGGGTACTCATTTCACTGCGTTAGAAAATCCGTTAGAAAGCCGCAAGCAATGGATTTTGGCAGGCCCTGCAACTCGAGGCCAAATTAAGCTCGATCCTGGCGCAGTTGCCGCGGTGACGGATAAAGGCAAAAGCCTGCTATCGAAAGGCATTACCGAGATAAACGGTTTGTTCCAACGCGGTGATACCGTTGAGTTAATAGATAGTGCTGGTAGAGTCTGCGCCAAAGGCATGAGCCGTTATAGCTCGAAAGATTTAGGCCTAATAGCGGGCAAACATTCAGATAGCATCGAGTTGGTGCTCGGTTATGATTACGGTGACGCAGTGGTTCATCGCAACGATATGGTGGTGTTATGAGTAATAGCGAATTTCTAAATAAGTTAGGTGAACAAGCAAAGAAAGCAAGCTACGCGCTAGCGAGTCTAACGGGCCAGCAAAAGACGGCATTGCTGCGATGCATCGCTAGCAAACTGACCTATGCCAAAACAGACATTATTGCGGCCAACCAACAAGATGTTGAGCAAGCAAAAGCCAATGGCTTATCTGAGGCGATGATCGATCGTCTGTTGCTCGATGAACCGCGTTTACTGAGTGTGATCGCTGATATTGATAATGTAATTGGCCTAACCGATCCCGTTGGCAGTGAGATTGATAGCCGCGTACTTGATAACGGCCTGCGTTTATCTCGCCGCCGTGTACCACTCGGTGTTATTGGTGTTATTTACGAAGCGCGTCCGAACGTGACTGTTGATATTGCAGTACTCGCGTTAAAGACGGGCAACGCGGTTATTCTGCGTGGTGGTAAAGAGACCTTGGCCTCAAACAAAGCGTTATGCAAAGTGATCCGCAGTGCAATGACGGAGCAAGGCTTACCGGAAGATTGCGTACAGCTAATCGATAATCCAGACCGTAGCTTGGTGTCTGGGCTACTTAAACTTGATAGGTATGTAGATATGATCGTACCGCGAGGCGGTCAGAATCTGCAGCGCTTATGTGCTGAACAAGCGACTATTCCCGTTATTTTGGGCGGCATCGGAATTTGTCATCTGTTTGTTGATGTACAGGCCGATCTCGAAAAGGCGATAGCCGTTATTGAAAATGCCAAGGTGCAGCGGCCTACAGTGTGTAATGCATTAGATACGGTATTGGTACATCAAGCTAATGCTAAGCACTTTATTCCAGCATTGTGTAAGCACCTTGCAACTAAAGGCGTTAGCTTTTATGGCTGTGAGCAAACTCAAGCGGCTATGGATAACAAAGAGCAGCAGGTTTTGTTAGCAACCGACGAGAGTTACTCTACGGAGTGGTTGTCGTTAACCCTCGGAATTAAGGTGGTGGATAGCCTAGAAGATGCAGTCGCGCATATCCGTCAATATTCAAGTGGCCACTCTGAGTCTATTTTGACTGACAATATCCATACTGCTAGCGAGTTTATGAATGCGGTCGATTCTGCTGCGGTTTACGTGAATGCCAGTACCCGCTTTACCGATGGTGGCGAGTTTGGTTTAGGCGCAGAAGTGGCGGTCAGCACTCAAAAGCTACATGCTCGCGGCCCGATGGGACTCGAAGCGTTAACAACTTATAAGTGGTTGGCTTGGGGAGATTACACCGTAAGAGGCTAATCATTAGCTATTCAACTCGCTCAATAATGCATTGAAGCTTTGCTTTAAAGCTACTCGCCATAACAGGTCGCTATTAGCGGCCTTTTTATTGCCCTAGTCGCTCTCTATTTCATATTCGTTGTGGGTAGCAGATTCAAATCTGAGATGGTTAGAATTACTATTAACTAGCGTGGAATAACATAACCTTATTTATTTAACATTAATGAAAACATTTAAGCCTTTGAATTTATAGTATATAAAAGTTGGCCTGTCGATTGCATTTCAATTGTTAATAAATGAAAGATAATCAAAAGGACTTAACCATGACGACTTCCCGCTTATTCACTGCACTGTTCCTTATATTGGCAATGACATCAACGGCAGCGATGGCTGCATCAACCAGAACCCTGAGCGAGAGTTATCAATATGATGGCCAACAGGTAAGCCTTGATATGGGGATCGGTTCAGCTAAGTTTGTTGCCACTGACAGTAATGAGATAAAAATTGAAGTAGTCGTTGAAGATTCAGACACCAATTGGCTGTTCTTTTGGGGCGATACCAATCTTAGTGACATTGCCATCGACTCAAAGATAACAACCAAAAAACTCAAGCTTAGTTTAAATGAGCAAGATAATATCGAGCAGCAGTGGACGGTGTATTTACCCAAGCAAGCGGCATTGTCATTAGAGGTTGGTGTTGGTGCAATTGAAGTTAGCGGCATGACCAATGATATTGAAATTTCATTGGGAGTCGGCAGTGCTATTGTTGAACATCAAGTTACCTATAGCAGTATTGATCTTGATTCTGGAGTGGGTGATGTATCAATCAGTGAGCAGGGTAAAAAGCTCACTGTTGAGAGAAGCTTAGTCGCGCAGTCATACTCGAACAATAGCGAAACTGGCGAGGCATCTCTCACCGTTGATGTTGGTGTGGGCGAGGTTATCGTTACAAAACTGTAGTGATTTCAGCTTGTCGTTAATAAATAAAAAACCGGCATTTGCCGGTTTTTTATTTAGTCTTATAGCACGAGTACTGCTATTGCACCGTTGCGCGTTTACTGTCGCGCCACTTGCCCAGTTTTGGTAATAGCCGCTGCAAGGCTAATGCAGACAAGATCAAAGCTAGGCCGATATAGGTCGAATCTTCGATGTTTTCTTGCAAGATCCAAGCAATAAAGCCGATTGACAGCACTGGGGTGATAAACACCAATGTTGTAATACTGGCGGTGCGTTCTGCCTTTTTTAGCGCGATAAGCCACAGCACAAAGGTCACTCCCATCTCAAACAAGCCGACATAAATCCCGGCTAACATGCCCTCGAGGTTCCACGCCGGTAATGTTTGCGTCGTTAGTAATGCAATGGCTATAAAAGGCAGTCCTACTAAGAAGCTCAGCAGTAAACTGATTACTGGGTCGCCTTTGTCCTTAGTGTTGACTATCCAATACAGTGACCACAGTAATGTGCTGGTTAAGGCCAGTACCACACCAGCGGTACTTTCAAACTGAAAACCCGTTAAATTGCCTTTAGTGGCAATGGTAAATACCCCAAGGTAAGCAACCGCTGCCGCAACTACGTCACTTTTTCTTAGCGTTTGGCCTAATAAAGGTACTGAAAGTAAAGGCAGCAGAATCGCCCATGTGTAGTTTAGTGACAATGCTTGCTGCGCGGGCAGTAAGTCATAAGCCTTAAACAATACTAAATAGTACAGGAAAGGGCTGAGTAAACCCGTTTGCAAATAAAAGAGTGGTCGAGTAGCAAATTGTTTGCTAACGAGTGACAGTTTATTTTGCATGGCAAGGATCATTCCAAGTGCCACTATAGAGGTGATAACCGCAATAAACACCAACTGTAACGGGGTGTAATGCGACAATGCTAGTTTAAACGCGGTGGCGACAGTCGACCACAGCAGTATTGCACCTATGCCGAAAGCATAAGCCTGATGGGATTGTTTCAATTTTTATTACTCTACTACGTCGAGACTACATTCATGCGTTCGGTTGCCACTGGGGGTTAACTGAACGATACCTTCTTCGATTGCATGCATTATACATTTGCTGTGAGTTAGAACTGAGCAGAAGATCAAAAAATAGCAATCAAATGACAAAATTTACATTTTTCCCTTGTATTCGTTTCAAACGTCCCAATATAGGTAACCAAGAGACGAAATGGGCAAAAAATTAAGACTTGAAAACGATTCAGTCTGACCCCATTTCTATTACCAGATAACAAATTTAGTTTAGATAAGATTTCGGAGGACTCCATGGGTAGAATTATTGGTATCGATTTAGGCACAACAAACTCTTGTGTTGCAGTATTGGACGGCGACAAAGCTCGCGTATTAGAAAATGCTGAAGGCGATCGTACTACACCCTCAATCATCGCATACACTGCTGATGAAACTTTAGTTGGCCAACCTGCAAAGCGTCAGGCTGTAACAAACCCAACTAACACCGTATTTGCTATTAAGCGTCTTATCGGTCGTCGTTTTAAAGATGATGAAGTTCAACGTGACGTTGACATCATGCCATTCAAAATCATCGGCGCAGATAATGGCGATGCTTGGGTAGAAGCTCAAGGTAAGAAAATGGCTCCACCACAAATCTCTGCTGAAATCTTGAAGAAGATGAAGAAAACTGCAGAAGATTACTTAGGTGAAGAAGTGACAGAAGCGGTTATTACTGTTCCTGCATACTTTAACGATTCACAGCGTCAAGCGACTAAAGATGCTGGCCGTATCGCAGGTCTTGAAGTTAAGCGTATTATCAACGAGCCAACTGCTGCAGCACTTGCATACGGTATTGATAAGAAGCAAGGCGATAATATCGTTGCGGTATACGATTTAGGTGGTGGTACATTCGATATCTCTATCATTGAAATCGACAGTGTTGATGGCGAGCAAACTTTTGAAGTACTTGCGACTAACGGTGACACTCACTTAGGTGGTGAAGATTTTGATAACCGTATGATTAAGTATCTTGCTGAAGAGTTCAAAAAAGAGCAAGGTCTTGACCTACGTAACGATCCGCTAGCCATGCAGCGTCTAAAAGAAGCTGCTGAAAAAGCGAAGATTGAGCTTTCAAGCACAACACAAACTGAAGTTAACCTGCCATACATCACTGCTGATGCAACAGGTCCTAAGCATTTAGTGGTTAAGATCACTCGTGCAAAACTTGAGTCACTGGTTGAAGATCTAATTACTCGTTCACTTGAGCCACTAAAAGTTGCCCTAGCAGATGCTGACCTTTCAGTTTCTGATATCAACGAAGTGATTCTTGTTGGTGGCCAGACTCGTATGCCTAAAGTACGTGAAGAAGTCTCTTCATTCTTTGGCAAAGAGCTACGTCAAGATGTTAACCCTGATGAAGCCGTTGCTATCGGTGCAGCAGTTCAAGCGGGCGTACTATCTGGCGACGTTAAAGACGTATTGCTACTAGACGTTACTCCACTGTCTCTAGGTATTGAGACTATGGGCAGCGTGATGACTAAGCTTATCGAGAAGAACACTACTATCCCGACTAAAGCGTCGCAAACGTTCTCGACTGCAGACGACAACCAAGCAGCTGTGACCATTCACGTACTGCAAGGTGAGCGTAAGCAATCAAGCGGTAACAAGTCTCTAGGTCAATTCAACCTAGAAGGCATTGAGCCAGCTCCACGTGGTATGCCACAAGTTGAAGTTGCATTCGACATCGATGCCGACGGTATCTTGCATGTATCTGCTACAGACAAGAAGACTGGTAAAGCACAGAACATCACTATTAAAGCCTCTTCAGGTCTAAGTGATGAAGAAGTTGAAGCAATGGTTCGTGATGCTGAAGCACATGCTGATGAAGATGCTAAATTCGAAGAGCTAGTAACAGCTCGTAACCAAGCTGATGGCATGGTTCACGCAACGAAGAAGCAAATCGAAGAAGCCGGTGAAGAGTTACCAGCTGATGAAAAAGAGAAAATTGAAGCTGCAATGGCTAACGTTGACACTGCCACTAAAGGTAGCGACAAAGAAGCGATTGAAAAAGCGACTCAAGAGCTAATGGAAGCTTCTTCTAAGCTAATGGAAATTGCCCAAGCTAAAGCGCAAGCACAGCAAGGTCAACCAGAAGGCGCTGGCGAAGCTCAACAAGATGCTCACGCAGGTGATGATGTTGTTGACGCTGAGTTTGAAGAAGTGAAAGACGACAAAAAATAATGACGGCTAACCCCTAATTTATTCCAGCGGGCGTTTGAGGCAACTCTAACGCCCGTTCGTGCAACTCCAGCAAAGAAAGCATGAGATTATGTCAAAGCGAGATTTTTACGAAGTATTAGGTGTCGGACGTGACGCCAGCGAACGCGAAGTGAAAAAAGCTTATAAGCGTTTAGCAATGAAGTTTCACCCAGATCGCAACCCAGGTGATAAAGAAGCAGAAGCTAGCTTTAAAGAAGTTAAAGAAGCTTATGAAATCCTAACCGATAGCGATAAGAAAGCGGCGTATGACCAGTTCGGTCATGCTGGCGTTGATCCAAATCGTGGCGGTGGCGGTCATGGCGGTGCAGATTTTGGCGACGTATTTGGCGATGTATTTGGCGATATCTTCGGTGGCGGTCGTCGCGGTGGCGGACAACGTCAAGCGGCACGTGGCAGCGATTTGCGTTACAACCTAGAGCTTTCTTTAGAGGAAGCGGTTAAAGGGTTAAGCAAAGAGTTACGTATTCCAACATTGGTTGCGTGTGAACCATGTGATGGTAGCGGTGCTAAGAAAGGCTCTAAACCAACCACTTGTGGCACCTGTCATGGCCAAGGCCAAGTTCAGATGCGTCAAGGCTTCTTTGCTGTTCAGCAAGCCTGTCCTACCTGTCACGGTCGTGGCAAGATCATTAAAGATCCTTGTAACAAGTGTCATGGTGAAGGTCGCGTAGAGAAGAGCAAGACATTATCCGTTAAGATCCCTGCAGGTGTTGATACTGGCGACCGTATTCGTCTATCTGGCGAAGGTGAAGCGGGCGAGTATGGTGCACCTCCTGGTGACTTGTATGTTCAGGTTAGTGTTCGCGAGCATGCAATCTTCCAGCGTGATGGCAATAACCTTTATTGTGAAGTGCCTATCTCATTTAGCAAAGCTGCATTGGGCGGTGAGATTGAAGTGCCAACATTAGATGGTAAAGTTAATCTTAAGATCCCAACTGAAACGCAAACAGGACGTATGTTCCGTATGCGCGGTAAGGGCGTTAAGTCTGTTCGCAGCCATGCTGTTGGCGACTTATTGTGTAAGGTTGTCATGGAAACTCCAGTTAACCTTAACGAACGTCAAAAAGAGCTATTGCGCGAATTTGAAGGGACATTAACTGGCCAGTCAAAGAAACACAGCCCTAAAGCTGAAGGTTTCTTCGATGGTGTTAAAAAGTTTTTTCAAGATTTGAATAGCTAATAACTGTTCAAATCGTTATATAATTTAAGCCTCGCAATTGCGGGGCTTTTTGTTATTAGCAATATGGAATCAAGTATATGACTAAAGGATTAATGATACTTATCAGTTCGGTACTACTGTTATCGGGCTGTGCGACCCACCAATCACCTACAGGACGTGGTCAAACCTTACTGTTTTCATCACAAGAGATGTCACAACTGGGAGACTCTTCATTTGCACAATTAAAGCAGCAAGAGAAGGTCAGTCAAAACAAAGCAACAAACAACTATGTCAGTTGTGTCGCCGATAGGATAACCGCCGCATTGCCAGATCAAAGCTTACCGTGGGAAGTGGTGGTATTTGAATCTGAACAGGTCAATGCCTTTGCGTTGCCTGGTGGCCATATAGGTGTTTACACTGGCCTGTTAAATGTTGCAGTGAATTCCGATCAGCTCGCGACAGTCATCGGCCATGAAGTGGCGCATGTTTTAGCTAATCACAGTAATGAGCAAGTGTCTCGCGCACAGCTCACTGGGGCAGGGATGCAGCTGGCTGATGTTGCATTAGGCGCTGGTGGCATTGAAGATAAGAGCATTTATATGGCCGCGCTCGGGCTCGGAGTACAAGTCGGCTACATCTTACCTTATGGTCGCGACCAAGAATCAGAGGCTGATGTAATTGGAGTAGAGCTAATGGCCAAGGCGGGCTTTAACCCAGCACAAAGCGTTGAGTTATGGAAGAATATGTCAAAAGCTGGCGGTGAACAGGGACCTGAGCTGTTATCGACCCACCCATCACACGGACAACGTATTGCTCAATTACAACAAATGCAGGCCAAAGCCCAGCCACTTTATGAAGCTAATCGTGTTAGTGTGAAAAATACTTGTCAAAGGCCAAATTAGCCGCGCTTTTTAGGGGAATATCACAGAAAACGTGCTAAACTGGCGCGCGAAAATTCATGAATCATTGAGAGTAAAATCATTATGTCTGATAAGTTCAGTACAATTGAAGAGCAAGCAAGTTACGGTGTTGGTCGTCAACTAGGTGAGCAACTAGCTGCTAACTCGTTTGAAGGTATCGATATTTCTGCCGTTCAATTGGGTCTATCTGACGCTTTCGAAGGTAAAGAAAGTGTAGTGGCTATGCAAGATATGCAAATCGCATTCACTGAAATCAGCCAACGTATCCAGAAAGTTCAAGAAGCTGCTGCAGCTGCTGCATCAGAAGTCGGCGATAAGTTCCTTGCTGACAACGGCGCACGTGAAGGCGTTGTGACTTTAGAGTCTGGTCTTCAATACGAAATCATTACCGAAGGTAATGGTGACAAGCCAAACGCTGACTCAACTGTACGTACTCACTACCACGGTACATTCATCTCTGGTGATGTATTTGATAGCTCTGTTGCTCGTGGCGAGCCAGCTGAATTCCCAGTAAACGGCGTTATCGCTGGTTGGACTGAAGCACTACAACTTATGCCTGTTGGTTCTAAGTGGAAGCTTTGCGTACCACAGCACTTAGCATACGGTGAGCGTGGCGCTGGCGCTGCAATCCCACCATATTCAACCTTGGTATTCGAAGTTGAATTGTTAGAGATTATCTAAGTTAGCCAATAAGCCTAAGTTAATACTTAGGCTTTTTTTTGACATTAAGTAAGGAGTACTGAGATGACTGAAAGAGTAAGAGTGGCGATTACCGGCGGCAGTGGCCGTATGGGACGAACTCTTATTGAAGCGGCTAAACAAAATGACCTTATTTTGTTAGGCGCTGCGATTGAGCGTGCAGGTTCAACGTTAATGGGAGTTGACGCTGGCGAGCTTGCGGGTGTGGGCGCAATGAATGTTGCGATTACCGATTCACTAGATAAGGCCGTTGATGATTTTGATGTACTCATCGACTTTACCTCGCCTGAGGCTAGTGTGATCCATACCGACTGGTGTGCTAAACATGGCAAAGCCATTGTTATTGGTACAACGGGTTTCAATCATGCTCAAAAAGAGCAGATTTCAGCATACTCAGAACAAGTACCCATTGTAATGGCACCTAATATGGCTGTTGGCGTCAATCTAATGTGGAAACTGTTAGAGGTTGCAGCTGAAGTGATGGGGCATTACAGCGATATCGAGATCATCGAAGGGCATCATAGATATAAGAAAGATGCACCGTCTGGCACAGCACTTAAAATGGGTGAAGTGATTGCAGAAACCTTAGGTCGTGATCTTGAAAAATGTGCTGTTTATGGTCGTGAAGGTATTACCGGTGAGCGTGATAGAGAAACCATAGGTTTTGCTACTGTTCGTGCTGGTGACATTGTTGGCGAACATACTGCACTATTTGCTGATATTGGTGAGCGACTTGAAATCACTCATAAAGCGTCGAGTCGAATGACTTTTGCTAATGGTGCTATGCGTGCAGCTTCCTGGCTCAGTGCTCAAGGTTCTGGGCTGTATGATATGCAACAAGTCCTTGGCTTAAAACAATAAATATTCAAAACCGCTATTAGCGGTTTTTTTATATGAGAACAGTTATTTTTTTTTAAAGTACAGTTCCACTATAGACGAGTACCAGTTTTACGTATAAAATCGGCGGAATTTGTCAAAATTTCGTATTTTATCGAAAGTTGGTATTTTAAAAAAACACAAAAAACATTGTATTTCAATGGCTTGGCTCTTTCCGGAGGTCGCGTTGACAAAGTCTGCCTTACTCGTACTTGAAGATGGAACCGTTTTTTCTGGCACTGCAATTGGTGCTGAAGGGATGTCTGTTGGTGAAGTGGTATTTAACACTTCAATGACTGGTTATCAAGAAATTTTGACTGATCCATCATATGCTCGTCAAATGGTAACCCTCACTTACCCACATATTGGTAATACTGGCACTAATGATGAAGACACTGAATCGTCGTCTGTTCATGCTTGTGGCCTTATTATTAGGGACTTGCCGCTTATTGCAAGTAACTTCCGAAATCAGCAATCTTTAAGTGAATACTTAGAGGCCAACAATGTTGTTGGTATTGCGGATATTGATACCCGTAAATTGACTCGTATTTTACGAGAAAAAGGCGCCCAAGCAGGATGTATTCTGGTGGGTGATCTTGATGAAGCCAAGGCGCTAGCAGCTGCTAAAGCGTTCCCTGGTTTAAAAGGCATGGATTTAGCCAAAGAAGTAACAACTACTGAAGCCTACCCATGGCGCAGTGGTAGCTGGCGTCTTATTGGCGGTTTACCGTCAGATAAGGCTGAAGCAGAGCTTAAATATAAAGTCGTTGCTTACGATTATGGTGTTAAGCGTAATATTTTACGCATGCTCGTTGACCGTGGCTGTGACGTCACAGTGGTACCAGCGCAAACGCCTGCATCTGAAGTATTAGCGATGAACCCAGATGGGGTTTTCCTATCAAACGGTCCAGGCGACCCTGAGCCTTGTGACTATGCAATTACTGCGATTCAAGAGATTTTGAAGACCGATATTCCGGTATTTGGGATCTGCTTAGGCCATCAGTTATTAGCATTAGCCTCTGGCGCTAAAACCTTAAAAATGAAATTTGGTCATCATGGTGCAAACCATCCAGTGAGCAATATCGAACAAGGTAACGTTATGATCACCAGCCAAAACCATGGTTTTGCCGCTGATGAAGCAACCTTACCAGCCAATATTAAAGTGACTCACAAGTCACTGTTTGATGGTTCTTTGCAAGGTATTCACTTGACAGACAAGCCTGCGTTTAGCTTCCAGGGTCACCCTGAAGCGAGCCCTGGGCCACATGATGCTGCGCCACTATTTAATCACTTCATCGATTTGATTGAACTGTATCGCCAGAATGCCAAGTAGTAAATTCATCCGGGAGAAGATTTAAGCAATGCCAAAACGTACCGATATAAAGAGTATTCTTATCCTAGGTGCTGGACCAATTGTTATTGGTCAAGCCTGTGAGTTTGACTACTCAGGCGCTCAAGCCTGTAAAGCCCTACGCGAAGAGGGTTATCGAGTTATTCTTGTTAACTCTAACCCTGCAACCATTATGACTGATCCAGAGATGGCCGATGCGACTTATATCGAGCCAATTCACTGGGAAGTTGTCCGTAACATTATTGCTAAAGAACGCCCTGATGCGATCTTACCAACAATGGGTGGCCAAACTGCACTTAACTGTGCGTTAGAGCTAGAAAGCCGCGGCGTACTAAAAGAGTTTAACGTCGATATGATTGGCGCAACTGCCGATGCCATCGATAAAGCCGAAGACCGTAGCCGTTTTGACAAAGCAATGAAGTCAATTGGCCTTGAGTGTCCTCGCGCAGGTATCGCTCATAACATGGATGAAGCTCGCGCTGTATTAGCAGAAGTCGGCTACCCATGTATTATTCGCCCATCATTTACCATGGGCGGTAGCGGTGGCGGTATTGCATACAACAAAGAAGAGTTTGAGGATATCTGTTCTCAAGGTCTTGAACTGTCGCCTACCAGCGAACTGCTTATCGACGAATCTTTGATTGGTTGGAAAGAGTACGAGATGGAAGTGGTTCGTGATCGCAACGATAACTGTATTATCGTTTGTGCAATCGAAAACTTCGATCCAATGGGCGTGCACACTGGTGACTCTATCACCGTGGCTCCAGCACAAACATTGACGGATAAAGAGTACCAACTGATGCGTAACGCATCACTTGCAGTACTGCGCGAAATCGGTGTTGAAACCGGTGGTTCAAACGTACAATTTGGTATCAACCCGAAAGATGGCCGTATGGTTATCATCGAGATGAACCCGCGTGTATCGCGTTCATCTGCATTAGCCTCAAAAGCAACGGGTTTCCCGATTGCTAAAATTGCAGCCAAGCTAGCTGTTGGTTTCACTCTTGATGAGCTAAGTAACGATATTACTGGTGGCGCAACACCTGCATCGTTTGAGCCTGCAATCGATTACGTTGTGACCAAAATACCTCGTTTTAACTTTGAAAAGTTTGCCGGTGCTAATGACCGTCTAACCACTCAAATGAAGTCTGTTGGTGAAGTGATGGCAATTGGCCGTACTTTCCAAGAGTCACTTCAAAAAGCACTACGTGGTCTTGAAGTTGGCAAAAATGGTCTTTGTCCTGAAATCGATATCACCGAAGCCGACGCTATGTCGCGTATTCGCCATGAGCTAAAAGAACCGGGTGCTGAGCGTATTTGGTATATTGCCGATGCATTCCGATCTGGTTTATCGGTAGATGATATTTTTGCTTTAACCAATGTTGATCCTTGGTTCCTTGTGCAGCTTGAAGATTTACTTAAGAGCGAAGCACAAGTTGCTGAAGCCGGTCTTGCTGGTTTAAATGCAGAAGTATTGCGTAAGCTTAAGCGTAAAGGTTTTGCCGATTCTCGATTAGCAGCGCTAGCGGGTGTAAGTGAGTCTGAAGTACGTAAATTACGTACTCGTTTCGAAATTCATCCTGTGTATAAACGCGTTGATACCTGTGCTGCAGAGTTCTCAACTGATACTGCATACATGTACTCGACTTATGAAGAAGAGTGTGAAGCTAATCCTTCAAACCGTGACAAGATCATGGTGCTCGGCGGTGGTCCAAACAGAATTGGTCAGGGTATTGAGTTTGATTACTGTTGTGTACACGCAGCGTTAGCGCTACGAGAAGACGGGTACGAAACCATCATGGTTAACTGTAACCCTGAAACGGTTTCAACCGATTACGACACATCAGATCGTCTGTACTTTGAATCGATCACCTTTGAAGATGTGCTTGAAATCGTACGCATTGAAAAGCCAAAAGGCGTTATCGTGCAGTACGGTGGTCAAACACCGCTTAAATTGGCTCGTGATTTAGAAGCTGCTGGCGTGCCGATTATTGGTACCAGCCCTGATGCGATTGACCGTGCTGAAGATCGTGAGCGTTTTCAGCAAGCTATTGAACGTTTAGGCATGAAGCAGCCTGAAAACGATACAGTGACAACGGTTGAAGGTGCGGTGATATCTGCAGAGCGTATTGGTTATCCGTTGGTGGTTCGTCCATCATACGTACTAGGTGGCCGCGCCATGGAGATTGTTTATGATGAGCAAGATTTACGTCGCTACTTTAATGAAGCAGTAAGCGTATCGAATGCATCTCCAGTACTGCTTGATCGTTTCCTTGATAATGCTATTGAAATTGATATCGATGCAGTATGTGACGGTGAAACAGTAGTGATTGGCTCTATCATGGAGCATATCGAACAAGCGGGTGTTCACTCAGGTGACTCAGGTTGTTCATTACCGCCATATAGCTTAAGCCAAGATATTCAAGACCGCATGCGTGTGCAAGTGGGTAAGCTGGCAATGGAGCTTGGCGTTATCGGTTTGATGAACGTACAGTTTGCCGTGAAGGATAACGAGATCTACATGATTGAAGTTAACCCACGTGCAGCGCGTACTGTACCATTTGTATCGAAAGCGACAGGTATACCGTTAGCTAAGATTGCTGCACGAGTGATGGCTGGTCAAAGTTTGAAATCACAGAACTTCACTGAGGAAGTTATTCCGCCATTCTACTCTGTAAAAGAAGTGGTATTGCCGTTTAACAAGTTCCCAGGTGTTGATCCATTGCTTGGCCCTGAAATGCGCTCAACTGGTGAAGTGATGGGTGTGGGTGACACGTTTGCTGAGGCTTATGCTAAAGCGCAGCTAGGTGCAACATCAGAAGTGCCTAAGTCTGGACGTGCACTTTTATCTGTACGTAACAGCGATAAAGCGCGTGTGGCTGATTTAGCTGCTAAGTTGATTGAACTTGGTTACGAAATCGATGCGACGCACGGCACTGCCGTTATCTTAGGCGAAGCGGGTATCAACCCACGTCTGGTTAACAAGGTACACGAAGGTCGTCCTCATATTCTTGACCGTATTAAGAATGGTGAGTACACCTACATTGTGAACACCACTGAAGGTCGTAAGGCGATTGAAGATTCACGTCAGCTTCGCCGCGGCGCATTGCGTTATAAAGTGAACTACACCACGACGTTGAATGCTGCATTTGCAACGTGTATGGCGCATGCTGCCGATGACCGTTCAAACGTGTCTTCGGTACAAGAGCTACACAAACGTATCGTTAAGTAAATTATACTGATATTAAAAAGGCCGCATTGTTGCGGCCTTTTTTATTGAGTATTCATCGGTTTAAGCCAACAATAAAGTGTCAAAAAATAACGCTGAGTTAGTGCAAGCGAGAAGCGTAATCTTAAGCGCTGCAGGTTGAGGCCATCAAGTAAATTTAGTGAAGGAAATCTCGGTTAATAAAAATTTATCTGACTTTGCTAGTAACTCCTCTCAAGGTTGAGTAAGCTCTATATATTCCTAGGGTGCAACATTTGCCCTCAGCGTTTACAATAGCGCAATTCCACAGATTATAGCCACGTTGACAAATTAACCGGTCAGCGAGGGCTGCTTTTGTTTTAAAGGAGACGAAAGAAGCTTATGAGTAAGGTTCCAATGACTGTTGTCGGCGCAGATAGACTGCGCCAAGAGTTAGAAATTTTGAAGTTTGATCGTCGTCCTAAAATTGCACAAGCAATTGGCGAAGCACGTGAGCTTGGCGATTTAAAAGAAAATGCTGAATATCATGCTGCTCGTGAAGAGCAGGGGCTATGTGAAGCACGCGTTCGTGATATCGAAGGTAAGCTATCTCATGCACAGATTATTGATGTAACGGAAATGCCAAATACTGGCCGCGTTATTTTCGGCACCACGGTAACTATTTTGAACATCGATACCGATGAAGAAGTGACTTACCGCATCGTGGGCGAAGATGAAGCCAACGTGAAAGAGAACTTACTTTCTGTAAGTTCACCGATTGCCCGTGGTTTAGTGGGCAAAAGCGTGGATGATGAAATTTCTATTAGCACCCCTGGTGGCACCAGTGATTTTGAAATCACTAAAGTAGAATACATCTAAGCTAAAGATTTGATGAATCGTTTAAGGTCGCTTGTCGCGACCTTTTCTTTTTGTTTGTAATCAGACTCACAAATTACTAATCAATACTTTGAGTCGTCACCATAGTGTGTTTATATAAGCTTGAGTTAATTTAGTTGTAGGGTGGTTTAGTGCGATTGTTTGGGATGGTTGGGGTCATGTTGTTGCTTATTGGGGGACTTTTAATGTCACCTATATCAGCAAGTGCGCCTGTAGAAAAGCAAACCCAGCATAAATTGCAATCTTCAACCCAAGTTTACGCTGCTGCCGATGCCGCCGCAGTGGAACCATCGCTACCTTCTGTTCTGGCTTGGGTTATCAAAGACTCATCGAGTCTGACTTTGTTGGACCCTTCTGAAAAAACGACAATAAAAGAACATATACAAGCTGGTTTACACGATCGTGAACTAGGGCACTCATTCCCGCCACACTCGGAATATGCACCGCTTGTATCTCAACGTTTTATGAGTTTTGCGCAACATGAGCGCTTGCACAGTCGACCAGACTATCAACTCGCATTTGAGTTTATTTCTCCACCAGTGCCGTCTTTAACTGTTGGATACCGCATGGACTCCACTCCAGCTGTCGAGTGGCAATTGCATGTCGGTGGTTCCTCTTTCAGGCTTTCCGCATGGAAAGAATCTAATCTTTTGTACCGTTTATCCCATACTCGTTCCGCCTAGCTAACAACCAATAAGCCGTTTCAGGCTTCTCTATCAAGAACAGTTCATCGTTAATGTCAGAAACCGTAGTTTCAAATATTAGCTCGTACTTGTACTTTCAAGCTTATGCATTGAATCAAGTGCCTTTGAATCTGTTGTGACGCTTTACTGCTTTTATACATGACTCGATTGAGTCATTAATGGCGAAGAGTTGCTCTTGATAGTTGTTACTGCAACATCCCTTCATTGAACTCAATGTATTAATAACATTCTGAGTGGATGCTGCAGTTCGTTTTCGCGTTTTTAGTGAATACAAAGAGCAAAACAGTATGAGTAAACAAAATAAAGCAACAATTTTAAACCATTACAGTGCATGGAAATACGTGCTGTTAGTGGTCACTATCACCATTATGTTTTTCAGCGCACTACCAACCTTTTATGGCGAAGATTCCGCTATCCATGTGGGCAAGAATGCCGGTCTTGAGGTAGAACCGTTGGCGCTGCAGCAACGCTTAATATCTTCAGGTATTGACGTAAAAAGGATTGACCAGTCACACGGAGAAACTCTAGTTGTGCTTGGAGATAATTCCCAGCAAGCACAGTTGAAGTCGTTACTTGCAAAGCAGGTACAAGATCCATCTGAGCTGACGCTTATATTAGCCCCTTCAGCCCCAAATTGGATGCTGTCCTTAGGATTTTCACCGATAAAGTTAGGGCTAGATCTCCGTGGCGGCGTACAGTTCTTATTGGATGTTGAAATCGAGCCGGTTTACAAATTGCACTACAACACCTTTGTGGAGTCTGTTCGCCAATTCGTCAGAGATGAGTCTCTAACTGGCGTCACTGTGCAACAGCAGGTCGGTGATAGGGTGCAAATCACTACATCGAACTCAAACCATCGACAAGCACTGAGGACGTTCATCAGCCAAAAATATCCGAATTGGCAATTGAGTAGTAATGGTGCGAATTCACTGAGTGTTGTGCTCTCCGCTGCTGAAAAAAATAATATTCAAGATCTCACCGTGAAACAGAACCTGCAGATTATGCGCAGCCGTATTGAGCAGTTGGGGATCACCGAAGCTGTGGTTCAGCGTCAAGGAGAGCATCGGATCAGAATTGAACTGCCGGGCGTACAAGATCCTGCCGAGGCCAAATCGGTGATTGGTGCTACAGCCAGTTTAGCTTTTTATCAGGTGATGCAGTCAAACTCAGTTAACTCAAAAACACTCAACGATGAGCAAGGACAACCAGTCTCTGTTGCACGGCGTGCAGTACTTGGCGGTGAGCATATTGTTGATGCTAGGGCTCAATTAGGTGAAATGGGCTTGCCAGAAGTGGTGATTCACCTTGATCGTGATGGCGGCAGAAAGATGTCAGACTTCTCTCGCACCAATATCGGCAAGCCAATGGCGACATCGTACAGCGAATATAGCCGAGATGAGCAAGGTAAGATTAACCAGACGACTGAAGTGATAAGCGTGGCAACGATTCGCTCACAGTTAGGGGATCGTTTTAGTATCACTGGCGCCGGAGATTATGCGAGCGCACAGCAGTTAGCACTTTTATTAAGGGCAGGTTCAATGACTGCACCTGTGACAATTGTAGAGGAGCGCACCATCGGGCCAAGTTTAGGTGAAGAAAACATAACCAATGGCTTTGCTGCTTTAGCTTTAGGTATGGCGTTCACATTGCTGTTTATGGGGCTTTGGTATCGCCGTTTAGGCTGGATAGCTAATGTGGCGCTTCTATCAAATATGGTGCTGTTATTTGGCCTACTGGCATTAATCCCTGGAGCGGTTTTAACCTTACCTGGAATTGCTGGCCTGGTACTAACAGTGGGCATGGCAGTTGATACAAATGTACTCATCTTTGAAAGGATTAAGGACAAACTACGTGAGGGAAGGAGCTTTGCACACGCGATTGACCGAGGTTTTGATAGCGCATTCTCGACCATTATCGACGCCAATATTACCACTATGATAACCGCAGTTGTGTTGTATTCGATTGGTAACGGTCCGATCCAAGGCTTTGCCTTGACCTTAGGACTTGGTCTGCTAACCAGTATGTTTACCGGTATTTTTGCTTCTAGAGCATTGGTTAACTGGGTATATGGACGTGACTTTAGACGTGATGTGAAGGTGTAATATGAAATTATCTAACTTAAGCAAACTAAGCAAACTAAGCAAAGCCCGTTACCTTTCGAGTGTACTGTCATTGATCATTATGATTTCATCTATCGGTATTATCTTCAGCCACGATTTTAACTGGGGCTTAGATTTCACTGGCGGAGTGGTTACCGAAGTTAAAGTTGATGCAAATATTCAAGCAGCGCAGATAAGCCAACTATTGGCTGCGCACTCAGAACAAGAGGTGAGTGTCATTTCTGCAGGAGAAGCTGGACGTTGGGTGCTGAGGTACAGCCAAGTCGATGCTGAATCTAGCACCAATATTGCCAGTGTTTTTGCACCACTAACAGAAAAAGTTGAAGTTCTTAACTCAAGTATTGTGGGGCCACAAATCGGCCAAGAGCTAGCAGAGCAGGGCGGTTTAGCTTTGCTAGTGGCTATGCTGTGTATATTGGTATATTTGAGTTTTCGCTTTGAATGGCGACTGGCCAGTGGTGCACTATTAGCCTTGTTTCATGATGTTGTATTTGTATTGGCTGTTTTCTCTTTGACGCAAATGGAGTTTAACTTAACGATTTTGGCGGCAGTGCTGGCCATTTTAGGTTATTCGCTCAATGACTCGATAGTGATTGCCGATAGAATTAGAGAGGTGTTAATCGCCAAACCTAAGATGGCAATTGATGAAATCTGTAGCAGTGCGGTAAAAGCAACCTTTTCTCGAACCATGGTGACGAGTGGTACAACTCTGATTACTGTCGCTGCGTTGTGGTTTATGGGAGGCACGCCACTGGAGGGGTTCTCTATTGCGATGTTCTTAGGCATTTTGATTGGTACTCTATCTTCGATTTCAATAGGAACCTGCTTGCCTGAATTTTTGAACGTAAAAGCTGAGCACTATGAGGTGAAACCAATAAGCGATACGCCATAGTTTTATACCCGTTCTACTTGAAGATGCAGGATTCAGTGGGAATTTAATGGGCTTTAATCACAGGTTCTTTGCTCCATGCTGAACCTAAGCACCTACATCCATGTAGGCGAGGCATTGATTGCGATTAATGGTCGTTCCCTTAGTAAAGTCAATAACACAGAGTAAAGTCCATGCTTTTTATATAAGAAGCGCCCATCGCAGAAGGCTTTGTGCCAGCCCACTTCGTTGTTGCACTTACTTAAAAGGGAATAACCATTTCTACGTCAATGCGCCTAGAATTGAACTGGCACAATGCCTCTGAAACGAGCATCTTCAGGTAGTACGGGTATAGACAATAAAAAAGAGCCGCTGAATAATCAGCGGCTCTTTTTATCTATCTTGCTAAAACTTCTTTCGTGGATAAAAGAGGCTTTTGCTAACTACTTTGCCTTAGGCACAGCAATTTTCATTTCTTCAGACTGACGGAACAGTACTAAGACGTGACCAATAAGCTGTACTTGAACAGCTTGAGTTTCACGTACGATGGCGTCGACGATTGCATTTTTAAGCTCTCTGTCACCAGAGGCTATTTTCACTTTAATCAATTCATGATGAGAGAGTGCACTATCAATTTCAGCCAGTACACCTTCAGTCAGGCCGTTGCCACCAAGCATCACTACAGGCTTTAAACTGTGCGCTAAACCCTTTAAGTGCTGTTTTTGTTTGGTTGTTAAGTTCATTTATACCAACTTTATGCTGAGTTACTGTTGAAAAGCCGCTATTCTACCCTTATATATGCTTTGTGTAACTCTCAATTGTTGCGGATTTTAAATGTCAGGTAAAAAACGAACAGCTAGTTCATCTCGCTGGATGCAAGAACATTTCGATGATCACTATGTCAAACTTGCGCAAAAGCGCGGTTTTAGGTCTAGAGCGGCCTTTAAGATAGAAGAGATCCAAGAGAAAGATAAACTTATTCGTCCGGGGATGACGGTTGTTGATTTAGGCGCCGCACCCGGCGGTTGGTCACAAGTGGCCGTTAAACTTGCTGGAGACAAAGGTAAAGTTATCGCATGTGACATTTTACCTATGGATCCCATTGTCGGCGTAGATTTTTTGCAAGGGGATTTTCGCGAGGAAAAAGTACTTGATGCGCTGCTGACCCGAGTCGGTGATGCGAAAGTGGATGTTGTGTTATCTGATATGGCACCAAACATGAGTGGTACAGGTGGGGTAGACCAACCTCGCGCTATGTATTTGGTAGAACTTGCATTAGACATGTGTCATCAAGTTTTGGCACCTAATGGCTGTTTTGCTGTTAAGGTCTTTCAGGGGGAGGGCTTTGACGAATACATGAAAGCAGTAAAAGAAGCATTTAAAACGGTTAAAACACGTAAGCCAGATTCTTCGCGACCACGATCGCGTGAAGTCTATCTTGTGGCGACTGGGTACAAGTTATAGTAATCTATCGTAAGTACTCTAACATTAGTTTTCGAAAGACTTTAAAAAGAGGTCGAGTAATTTGAGTGACATGGCTAAAAATTTAATTCTCTGGGTTGTCATCGCTGTTGTATTGATGTCAGTTTTTCAGGGCTATTCCCCCTCTTCTTCAAATAAGCAGAAGATGGATTATTCTACCTTTTTGGATGACGTAAAAGCTGGACAGGTTAGTACTGTTGAAGTGAAAAGCGATCAACGTACCATTGAAGGGACTAAGCGTACCGGTGAGAAGTTTGTCACCATTATGCCGATGCCGGATCTAGATCTAATCAATGATCTTGACCGTAAAGGCATCATGATGAAAGGCCAAGAAGCGGAAGAATCGGGTTTCTTGACCCAAATCTTTATCTCTTGGTTCCCAATGCTACTCCTTATTGGTGTGTGGATATTCTTCATGCGTCAAATGCAAGGCGGTGGTGGCAAAGGCGCTATGTCATTTGGTAAGAGTAAAGCCAAACTGATGAGTGAAGACCAAATTAAAACGACTTTTGCTGATGTCGCTGGTTGTGACGAAGCGAAAGAAGACGTTAAAGAGTTGGTTGATTACCTGAAAGAGCCAACACGTTTCCAAAAGTTGGGTGGCCGAATTCCTACAGGTGTTTTGTTAGTAGGTCCTCCAGGTACTGGTAAGACGCTAATTGCTAAAGCCATTGCCGGTGAAGCGAAAGTGCCTTTCTTTACTATTTCAGGTTCTGACTTTGTTGAAATGTTTGTTGGTGTTGGTGCATCTCGTGTACGTGACATGTTCGAGCAAGCTAAAAAGTCAGCTCCTTGTATTATCTTCATTGATGAAATCGATGCGGTAGGTCGCCAGCGTGGCGCCGGCGTGGGTGGTGGTCATGATGAGCGTGAGCAAACATTGAACCAAATGTTGGTTGAAATGGATGGCTTTGAAGGTAACGAAGGTGTAATTGTCATCGCCGCGACTAACCGTCCTGACGTACTTGATGCTGCATTATTGCGTCCTGGTCGTTTTGACCGTCAAGTTGTTGTTGGTTTGCCTGATGTTCGTGGCCGTGAGCAAATTCTTAAAGTACATATGCGCAAAGTACCTTTGGCCGACGGTGTTAAGGCAAGTGTTATTGCCCGTGGTACTCCAGGTTTCTCAGGTGCAGATTTGGCTAACCTTGTTAATGAAGCCGCGCTGTTTGCTGCTCGTAACAGTCGCCGTGTCGTTGGCATGGAAGAGTTCGAAAGTGCAAAAGATAAGATCATGATGGGTGCTGAGCGCCGCACTATGGTGATGTCTGAAGAAGAGAAAGAGATGACGGCATACCACGAAGCGGGTCATGCTATCGTTGGTTGTTTGGTGCCTGAGCACGATCCTGTGCATAAGGTGACTATCATTCCACGCGGTCGAGCACTGGGGGTAACATTCTTCCTTCCTGAAGCCGATGCGATTAGTCAAAGCCGACGTAAACTTGAAAGCCAGATCTCAGTTGCTTATGGTGGTCGTCTAGCTGAAGAGATTATTTACGGAACAGAAAAAGTATCGACCGGTGCGTCGCAAGATATTAAGTACGCGACATCTATTGCGCGTAACATGGTGACTCAGTGGGGCTTCTCTGAAAAGTTAGGCCCAGTACTTTACGCTGAAGATGAAAATGAAGTCTTCTTAGGTCGTAGCATGGGTAAGTCGCAGCATATGTCAGATGACACTGCTCGAATTATTGATGCTGAAGTTAAGATGCTGATTGACTCTAACTACGACAGGGCTCAAAAGTACCTGACTGAAAATATGGATATTCTTCATGCAATGAAAGATGCTTTGATGAAGTATGAAACCATTGATTCAAATCAGATTGATGACCTAATGGAACGTCGCGAAGTGCGTATGCCTGCTGAGTGGGAGAAAGACAAGCAGTCTGACGACAACGACAGTAACGGTGCTTCTTCTGAGAAGAAAGAACAGACTGACGACACTGAAGAGAAAAAAACGGATGTAAGTGATGCGGACGAATCACCTGCTAAGTAATCTTTAGTTAATTTGAGAAAGCCCCTTTATGGGGCTTTCTTGTTTATGGAGCTTTATTTTGTCGATATTAACTAGTGGTGATAAATCATTAGATTTAACTACAGCGGTTATTATGGGGATCCTTAACGTTACCCCTGACTCTTTTTCTGATGGTGGAGCATACTCTTCATTTGAAAGAGCCTGCCGTCAAGCAGATAGCATGGTCGAGCATGGAGCGACGTTTATTGATATTGGTGGTGAGTCAACAAGACCTGGAGCTAAGGAAGTCAGCGAGAAGGATGAGCTTGCCCGCGTGATCCCGTTGATTGAGTATGTTGCAAACAAGCATGCTGTTTGGATATCAATCGATACCAGTAAGCCTGGAGTCATGAGTGCGGCTGTGGCGGCAGGAGCGCACCTCATCAATGATGTTAGAGCTTTACAAGAACCTGGTGCGTTAACAGCGGCTAGTGAGCTTAATGTTCCCGTATGCCTTATGCATATGCAAGGACAACCTCGTACTATGCAGCAAGCGCCAATCTATGCTGACGTTGTTGAAGATATAGCGGCATTTTTTAAGCAGCGTATTGAGCAATGTGTTCAAGCAGGTATTAAGCGTGACAACATAGTGCTTGATCCAGGATTTGGATTTGGTAAATCATTAGCGCATAATTATGAAATATTACAGCGCTTTGCTGAATTTGAAGCTTTTAAGCTACCATTGTTAGCTGGAATGTCTCGAAAAAGCATGTTCGGTCAGTTACTTAATCGTGATGTATCACAAAGATTAAGTGCGTCTCTTGCTGCTAATATGTTAGCCCTGCAGGCGGGAGCCGATATAGTGCGTGTACATGATGTACAGGAAACAGCCGATATGATGGCTGTGCTCAACGCAACTAAAAATTACAAGGATTTAAGTTAGACTCTTGTTCAGCTTAAATGAAGTATTATTTGGTAGAATATGTGCATTCGTTTCTACCCACAGCTATTAGTTTGGAGTTTTCGTGAAGCAAAGACAATTTTTTGGTACCGACGGTATTCGTGGCAAGGTCGGTGCAGGTAAGATGACACCTGAGCTTGCCCTCAAACTGGGTTGGGCGGCGGGACGTGTATTATCTCGAGCGGGTACCCATAAAGTTATTATTGGTAAAGATACCCGTATTTCAGGTTATCTATTTGAATCAGCGCTAGAGGCGGGCTTATCTGCTGCGGGTCTAGATGTCATGTTAATTGGCCCAATGCCAACGCCAGCGGTCGCATACTTGACCCGTACATTCCGTGCAGAAGCCGGGATTGTGATCAGTGCTTCCCATAACCCTTATTACGACAACGGTATTAAATTCTTTTATACCGATGGTAGTAAGTTAGAAGATGCAGTAGAGCTTGAAATCGAGGCTGAATTAGAAAAGCCGTTAACTTGCGTGGAATCTCACTTATTAGGCAAAGTTGGTCGTATCGATGATGCAGCTGGCCGCTATATTGAATATTGTAAAAGTCACTTCCCTGCAGAGCAGACTTTAAGTGGCTTAAAGATTGTGGTTGATTGTGCTCATGGCGCAACATACCACATCGCACCAAGTGTATTTAAAGAGCTTGGCGCTGAAGTTATCGCTATTGGTGATAAACCCAATGGCCTGAACATCAACGATAAAGTTGGTGCAACTTCAATGGCTAAAATTTGTGAAACCGTGTTGGAAGAAAATGCTGACTTAGGGATCGCACTTGACGGTGATGGCGATCGGATCATGATGGTGAACCGTTATGGTCGAGTGATTGATGGCGATGAGATCCTCTACATTCTTGCCTGTGATGCGCAAAAACGTGGCGTATTGCAAGGCGGAGTGGTTGGTACATTGATGTCTAACCTAGGTTTAGACTTAGCACTGCAGACACTTGATATTCCGTTTGTACGCTCCAAAGTGGGCGACCGTTATGTGATGGAATTATTAAAAGAGCATGATTGGAAGATTGGCGGCGAAAACTCCGGCCACATTCTAAACCTTGATCATGGTACAACCGGTGATGGTATTGTGGCGGGTATATTGGTACTAGCAGCCATGCGTCGTCAAAGTGCTAGCCTCGAGGAACTCACTGCAGGCATAACCATGTTGCCTCAAGTCCTGGTTAATGTTCGTTTTGAAGGCGCTGATGACCCGTTGTCGTCAGAGGTGGTACTTGCAGCAAAAGCTGAGGTTGAACAGAAACTTGGTGCTAGAGGGCGTGTATTGCTGCGTAAATCTGGTACAGAGCCGTTACTTAGGGTGATGGTTGAAGGCGACGATCGAGCTGACGTGACGCAATTTGCAAACGACATAGCAGATGCTGTCCGTAATCTAGTGTAGACTTGCTGCTTGGTTAGAATTGTTTGCTGTTTATGATGCTGTAAAAATGCGCGTTTCGAGCATATAACGCCTTGGTCGAGTAAAAAGTATGCGTTCTAACCGAGTTTATTAAAAATTACGCCTTTAGGTATTGTAAGTTAACAAGTGGTTCGCTATTATTCACGCCGCTTTCAGAGGAGACAGTGATGGCACTAAGACGTCCCATGGTCGCTGGTAATTGGAAAATGAATGGCAGTGCGCAACTCGCGCAAGAGTTATTCAAAAAATTCGCTACCAAGCTCCAAAATGATTCAGCGGAAGTAGTTTTGTGTCCGCCTTCTATTTATTTAGAAAGTGTTCGACAGCTGCTAGATGAAAATAAAGAAGCCTTAAACGGTTGTCTTGTCAGAATGGGTACGCAGAACGTCAGTCAACATGACTTCGGTGCTTATACTGGTGAAATATCTGGACAGATGTTAAAAGATTCAGGATGTCGATATGTTATTATCGGCCATTCAGAACGTCGCCGTATGTACGGAGAGACGAGTGACATCGTAGCAGAGAAATTTGCTGCAGCTCAAAAACATGGTTTGACGCCAATATTATGTGTTGGTGAGTCAGGTCCAGCTCGTGAAGCAAGACGTACTTTTGAAGTTATTGCCGAAGAGTTAGACGTGGTCATTGAAAAAAATGGCACCATGGCTTTTGACAACGCAATTATCGCCTACGAGCCATTATGGGCAGTAGGAACCGGTAAGAGCGCTACGCCAGAGCAGGCACAGGAAGTTCATGCGTTTATTCGCAAACGCCTCTCTGAAGTATCTCCATTTATCGGAGAAAATATCAGGATTTTGTACGGTGGTAGCGTAACACCGAGTAACGCAGCAGATTTATTTGCGCAGCCTGATGTAGACGGTGGCTTGATTGGCGGTGTTAGCCTGAATGCTACTGAATTTCTCAGTCTATGTACGATAGCGATGAGCGCATAAATATGTATGAAGTTCTAATGGTTATATACTTGTTGGTAGCGATTGGCCTAGTAGGCATGATCCTTATCCAGCAAGGTAAAGGTGCAGATATGGGGGCCTCTTTTGGCGCCGGCGCATCTGGTACTCTGTTCGGTTCATCAGGTTCTGGTAACTTCTTGACTCGTTCAACTGCAATTTTGGCAATAGCGTTTTTTGCTTTAAGTCTTACTATTGGTAACTTAAGTGCAAACCACACTCAATCTGAAGATGCATGGAACGATTTAGGTAGCGATGCAGCACAAGCTGTTGAGCAAGTTCAGCAGGGCGCTGAAAAGTCAGAAGATAAAATCCCTGACTAATCCATAGTAACTTATGGAGACTATTAATCAGATAGATTAATAGAGATTGTTAAAATGACTATTAACCTCTAAACGTGGTCATTATTAAAAGCAATCAACGTAGAAATTATGCGGATGTGGTGGAATTGGTAGACACGCCAGCTTGAGGGGCTGGTGAGCGAAAGCTCGTGGGGGTTCAAGTCCCCCCATCCGCACCAAATCTTTGATTTTGTTTAATGACCAAGTCAAAGGTAATAAAGTGGCTAGTTAAGCCCTTTATTATTGCAAGTAGAGGTGATTCTCAATATACTTGCACAAGTTGTCGCGGGGTGGAGCAGTTTGGTAGCTCGTCGGGCTCATAACCCGAAGGTCATCGGTTCAAATCCGGTCCCCGCAACCAGCTTCCCAGTAAAGGATTTCGATCCTATACTGTTACAGGTTCTGGATATATCAACCTCGTCATTACGGGGTTTTTTGTTATCTGGGACTTACAAAACTGTCATGAAAATGACTTTTTACTGGGGCTATTAGGCCCTTTTTTGTTTTTCTGGGGGTAACCTTGGCTACATTAGAACGCAAACTGGTAGAGATGCTCAAAGCACCAGTTGAAGCATTAGGCCACGAGCTTTGGGGTTTGGAATATATTCAAGCAGGTAAGCACTCTATCTTGCGTCTATATATAGACAACGAAAAAGGCATTTTTATTGAGGACTGTGCAGAGACCAGTCGTCAAGTTAGTGCTGTTATGGATGTTGAAGACCCAATCTCAACTGAATACACACTCGAAGTTTCTTCACCTGGTGTAGATAGACCACTGTTCACAGCTGAGCAGTATCAACTCTACGTCGGTGAGACTGTAAAAGTACAAGTAACGATGCCTGTTGCAGGTAGTCGTAATTTAAAAGGAACCGTTATTGGCGTAGAGGGGCAAATGCTTACTCTGTCGGTAGACGGCAACGAACTGATAGTTGCCTTGGATAATATCCGTAAAGGCAATTTAATCGCTAAGTTTTGATGAATTCAAGGTGAACGAGGCAAGAGAATGAATAAAGAGATCCTGCTAGTCGCTGAGGCGGTTTCAAATGAGAAAGGTGTACCTCGCGAAAAGATTTTTGAAGCGTTGGAAATTGCACTAGCCACAGCAACCAAGAAAAAATATGAAGGTGACATTGAAGTACGTGTTGCCATTGATCGCAAAACTGGTGGTTACGAAACATTCCGTCGTTGGATGGTTGTTGAAGACACTGGCGAGCCGTTAGAGAACCCTTTCCGCGAAATTACGCTCGAAGCAGCTGTATACGATGATCCTGAGATTGAGCTTGGTGGCTTTATCGAAGATGAAATCGATTCAGTGGCATTTGACCGTATTACGACGCAAACTGCAAAGCAAGTAATCGTACAGAAAGTACGTGAAGCTGAACGTGCACAGATTGTTGACCAATTTCGCGATCGCGAAGGTGAGCTAATTGTTGGTGTTGTTAAGAAAAGTAACCGTGAGAGCGTGGTTGTTGATTTGGGTAGTAATGCTGATGGCGTACTGTTCAAAGAAGACCTTATCTCGCGTGAGTCTTTCCGCCCTGGTGACCGTGTTAGAGCATTGCTTTACTCAGTACGTCCAGAAGCGCGTGGCGCTCAGTTGTTCTTAACTCGTACTAAATCAGAGATGCTCATTGAGCTTTTCCGTGTTGAAGTACCAGAAATTGCTGATGAGATGATCGAAATCATGGGCGCAGCTCGTGATCCTGGCTCTCGCGCAAAGATTGCAGTTAAGTCTAACGACCGTCGTATCGATCCTATCGGTGCGTGTGTTGGTATGCGTGGTGCACGTGTTCAAGCCGTTTCAAACGAGCTTGGCGGTGAGCGTGTTGATATCGTGCTTTGGGATGATAATCCAGCACAATATGTTATCAACTGTATGGCGCCAGCTGATGTTGCTTCAATTATTGTAGATGAAGACAACCACTCAATGGATATCGCTGTTGAAGCTGATAGCTTAGCGCAAGCAATTGGTCGTAATGGTCAAAACATTCGTTTAGCAACTCAACTATCTGGTTGGGAACTTAACGTAATGACTGTTGATGATATGAAAGCTAAGCATCAAGCAGAAAGCGCTAAAGTGGTGAACTTGTTTATCGACTCATTAGATGTTGATGGCGAGTTTGCCCAAGTTCTGGCTGACGAAGGCTTTACCTCTTTAGAAGAGATTGCTTACGTACCAACATCAGAGCTACTAGAAATAGAAGGATTTGACGAAGATATCGTTGAGTCTTTAAGAGAACGTGCAAAAGCGGCGATCTCAACTCGCGCACTTGCGACTGAAGAAGCACTTGATGGTGCTGAACCAAGTGAAGACCTACTAGCTTTAGAAGGTTTGGATAGACACTTGGCGTTCGTAATGGCAAGCATAGGCGTAATCACGCTAGAAGATTTAGCCGAACAAGGCATTGATGATTTGATCGAAATTGAAGAATTAACAGAAGAAAAAGCAGGTGAGCTCATTATGGCTGCCCGTAATATCTGTTGGTTTGGCGAAGAAGCATAAGTCGATCAACAGAGGGGAATTTAATAATGGCAGATACTACAGTAGACAAACTAGCCAAAGAAGTTGGGAAAAGTGCTGATCGACTCGTCGAGCAATTTTCTCAGGCTGGTATCAAGAAATCGGCAAACGATACGGTTTCAGAATCTGAAAAACAGCAGTTGCTTGATTTTCTTAAGAAGCAACACGGTGGCGATGCTGCACCACAGAAAATGACATTACAACGTAAGTCAGTTTCTACATTGAGCGTTGCAGGCAGTGGCGGTCAATCAAAAGACGTTAAAGTTGAAGTTCGTAAGAAGCGTACTTTTGTTAAACGCGACGAAGCACAAGAAGCTGAATTAGCGGCAACGGCGAAAGCTGAAGAAGAAGCTAAAGCAGCAGCGGCAAAAGCTAAAGCCGATGCTGAAGCAAAACAGAAAGCCGATGCAGATGCTAAAGCGAAAGCTGAAAAAGCAGCGAAAGCTAAATCTGAGAAGCAAGAAGCGGCTCCAGCACAAACTGCTGATGAAAAAGCTGCTAAAGATGAAGCTGATCAGCTTCAAGCTGCTAAAGATGAAGTTGCTAAAGCCAAAGCTGATACTGAAGCTGCAGCAGCAACTGAAGAAGCACGCCGCCTAGCTGAAGAAAATGCTAAGCGTTGGGCTGATGAAGAAAAAGCACGTAAAGAAGCTGAAAAGACGGGTGATCACCATGTGACTACCTCTACAGAAGCTCGTGCTGCTGAAGATACTGCCGATGCTAACGCTGAAAAACGTGGACGTCGTCCTCGTAAACCTTCTGCAAATGCTGGCAACAATGCTAACCCAAATGCAAATGCGGGTTCAGGTCGTCCAGGTGGTAAAGGTAAGCGCGGTAAAGATAACCGTCGTGACAACCGTAACTCTCGTAACTCGCGTAATGCACGCAGTGTTGCACCTGAGTCTATGGACCAAGCATTTAATAAGTCTGCCGTTGTTGTTAAAGCAGAAGTTAGCATTGGTGAAACGGTTTCAGTTTCTGAACTTGCTTCAAAGATGTCAATTAAAGCAACTGAAATTATCAAGCAGATGATGAAGATGGGCTCTATGGTTACTATTAACCAAGTCCTAGATCAAGAGACTGCACAGCTAGTTGCTGAAGAAATGGGTCACAAAGTGATTCTAACTCGTGAAAACGAGCTTGAGCATCAAGTTCTTGCTGACCGTAACGGTGACGTGAAAGTTGAG
The DNA here is from genome assembly GCF_019654975.1 of Shewanella sp. c952. Taxonomy (GTDB): domain Bacteria; phylum Pseudomonadota; class Gammaproteobacteria; order Enterobacterales; family Shewanellaceae; genus Shewanella. The sequence goes on along the minus strand of NZ_BPEW01000002.1, from coordinate 126,165 downwards.
CCACGTGCTCCAGTAGTGACTATCATGGGCCACGTTGACCATGGTAAAACATCGCTACTTGATTACATTCGTCGTGCAAAAGTTGCTTCTGGCGAAGCCGGTGGCATTACTCAGCATATTGGTGCTTACCACGTTGAAACGGGTAACGGCATGATCACCTTCCTTGATACTCCTGGTCACGCTGCGTTTACCGCAATGCGTGCTCGTGGTGCCAAGGCAACGGATATTGTTATTCTTGTTGTTGCAGCAGATGATGGCGTTATGCCACAAACAATCGAAGCTATCCAGCATGCTAAAGCAGGCGGTGTGCCACTGATTGTTGCAGTGAACAAGATTGATAAGCCGGAAGCGGATCCTGAGCGTGTTAAGTCTGAGCTGTCTCAACATGGCGTAATGTCAGAAGACTGGGGCGGAGAGAACATGTTTGTTCACGTTTCAGCTAAGAGCGGCGAAGGTATTGATGAATTACTAGAAGGTATCCTTCTAGAATCTGAAGTATTAGAGCTTAAAGCGGTTCGTGAAGGTATGGCTGCTGGTGTTGTTGTTGAATCTAAGCTTGATAAAGGCCGTGGTCCAGTTGCAACCGTGCTTGTACAGGAAGGTACACTGAAGCAGGGCGATATCGTTCTTTGTGGACTTGAGTACGGTAAAGTCCGTGCCATGAAAGATGAAAACGGTAAAGCAATTACTGAAGCTGGCCCATCAATTCCAGTAGAGATCTTAGGTCTTTCTGGCGTGCCATCAGCCGGTGATGAAGCCACTGTTGTACGTGATGAGCGTAAAGCGCGTGAAGTCGCACTTTACCGTCAAGGCAAGTTCCGTGACGTTAAGCTGGCTCGCCAGCAGAAGTCTAAGCTTGAAAACATGTTCGCCAATATGGTTGAAGGTGAAGTTCAAGAGCTTAACTTGGTACTTAAAGCTGACGTACAAGGTTCGCTTGAAGCAATCGCTGATTCGCTTAATAAGCTGTCAACTGACGAAGTTAAAGTTAACATCATCGCTCGCGGTGTAGGTGGACTGACTGAGACAGACGCAACATTAGCTGCAGCATCTAACGCTATTATGGTTGGCTTTAACGTTCGTGCTGATGCACAAGCGCGTAAAGTAGTCGATAGCGAAAGTGTTGACCTACGTTACTACAGCATCATCTATCAATTGATTGATGAAGTTAGAGACGCGATGGGTGGCATGCTAGCGCCAGAATTCAGACAAGAAATTATTGGTCTTGCTGAAGTTCGTGACGTATTTAAGTCTCCTAAGATTGGCGCAATCGCTGGTTGTATGGTGACTGAAGGTACTATTAAGCGTAGCGCTCCAATCCGTGTTCTACGTGAAAACGTTGTTATTTACGAAGGTGAGCTAGAATCTCTACGCCGCTTCAAAGATGACGTTAGCGACGTCCGTAACGGCATGGAATGTGGTATCGGTGTGAAGAACTATAATGACGTCAGAGTTGGCGATCAGATTGAAGTCTTCGAAACCGTTGAGATAGCACGTACACTGTAACCTATCTCATAACATATAGGGGCGGCGTCAGCCGCCCTTACTTTTTGATAAGATGGCAAATATATTATGGCAAAAGAATTTAGTCGTACACGCCGTATCGCACAGCAGCTCCAACAAGAGCTGGCACAAGTGCTACAACGTGATATGAAAGACCCTCGTATTGGGTTTGTGACGGTTAATGATGTCGATGTTTCACGTGACTTGAGCTATGCCAAGGTATACGTGACTTTCTTTGAAGAAGACGAAAAGCTTGTTCAAGAGAAAGTTGAAGCATTAGATGCCGCAGCAGGCTATATCCGTTCACTGGTAGCAGGTCGTATGAAATTACGCGTGATGCCAGAACTGCGCTTTATCTATGACAGTTCACTGGTTGAGGGTATGCGCATGTCTAACCTTGTTAGCCGAGTGATCAGTGATGATGAAGCTAAGCAACAAGAGCACGGCACAGCAGAAAACGTTAAGCAAGACAGTGACAAGGCTGAGGACGACAAGTAATGGCTCGTCGTTCTCGTGGTCGTCATATAGATGGTGTGTTGTTGCTAGATAAAGACACTGGCATGAGCTCGAACTTTGCATTGCAAAGAGTTAAACGCTTTTTTAATGCAAACAAAGCGGGTCATACTGGTGCGCTTGATCCCTTAGCGACAGGCATGTTGCCTATATGCTTAGGTGAAGCCACTAAGTTTTCACAGCACCTTCTCGATGCTGATAAGCGTTACATAGTCACTGCTAAGCTTGGTCAGCGCACTGATACTAGCGATTCCGACGGCGAAGTTGTTCAGACTCGTGAAATTGACTTTACTCAAGAGCAGCTTGATACCGCACTTGAGTATTTTCGCGGTAAAACGATGCAAGTGCCGTCGATGTATTCCGCGCTTAAATATCAAGGCCAGCCCTTGTATAAATATGCGCGTGAAGGCATTGAAGTACCGCGTGAAGCGCGCCCTATCAATGTATTCGAGCTTAACTTTATTAGCCTAGAAGGCGATGAGTTAACCTTAGATATTCATTGCTCTAAAGGGACTTATATCCGAACCATTACTGATGATTTGGGTGAGATGCTCGGCTGTGGCGCTCATGTGATAATGCTGCGACGTACTCAAGTCGCGGGTTATCCATACGACAATATGGTCTCTCTGGCTCAGCTAGAGGCGCTAGTCGCTAAGGTTGAGGCTGAGTCATTAACTTTAGCAGAGGTATTAGATCCGCTTCTTCTACCTATGGACACCGCGGTAAGTGATTTCAAAGAGATCAACGTCTCTGATGATATCGCTCCGTTCTTAATGAATGGTAACCCTGTCCAGGTTGCAAATTTGCCCGTTGATGAGCTTGTGCGTATCACTTTAGGTGTTGAGCGTAAGTTTGTTGGTATTGGTCAGATGAATGATGATGGACTGCTTGCGCCGAAGCGACTTATTGTTTTAAGAGATGAGTCAGCCGAATAGCAATTATTTGCGATGCGGGTAAGAAATCTAGTTGCTACTACTTAGCTTAATGGGTAGAATAGCGCGCTCACTTTGGCTGAGTTAGTGATCGGCTAAAGATTTTTAATTATTATTTTGGAGATAGAAATGTCACTAAGTGTTGAAGCTAAAGCTAAAATCCTAGCTGAATTTGGTCGTTGTGAAAATGATACTGGTTCTTCTGAAGTTCAAGTTGCTCTGCTAACTGCGCAGATCAACCACCTACAAGGTCACTTCAAAGAGCACATCCATGATCACCATTCACGTCGTGGTCTACTACGTATGGTTAGCACACGTCGTAAACTTCTTGCATACCTTAAGCGTACTGAAAATATTCGTTACCAAGAGCTTATCAAGAAGTTAGGTCTACGTCGTTAATCTTTAATTAGATAACGTTCGACCTATTAAAAGGAGGCATAGCCTCCTTTTTTTGTGCCTGTAATTTAGGAAAACTTGGTTTTTTAAACTGATACCAATAGCATTAAAAGTTTGACCATTCAGCGTTTTTCTAGCCGCACTACGTGAACCCATCAGTCTTTCCACTTCTGCTTTGCATTGGCTTAAAAGGGAATAACCATTTCTTTACCAATGCGCTTTGAATTGAAAAGATTGAGGGGCTCTGAACGGGTCAAATACTAAATGTAATTGGTATGAAACGATGCTAATAGCGCTAATTTCTGCAGACTGAAGGTTTCTGTGGCTGCTAAGTCCGGATTGTTAGAGAGTCCTTAACAAAGCTGAGTCCAAAGCGCCTCGTTACCATGCCTCTGCAAGCTATGTTATTGTCTAGGTTGAAGTCTCAATTGCTAACAAATACCAATCAATATAAAGGTTCGTTCGCTCAGCGAGAGTTTAGCGGCTTTGGGGTAAGTTCATTAAATGCTCCTCGGTAACTGCTCCAGGGTTACCCTATCTTCGATATCCATATCGTCGTGTATTAATGACCTTCACCCTATCTGACCTGCAGGAATGGAGGGAATGCCTTAATCATCTCAGGAACAAGCTTGGTCATGTGGTGTGCTGTGAGTGGAGAGCATAGTTATGCCAACTCCGCTAAAGAGTTGCTCATTCAGCGGCAGTTAAAATCACTTTAGACAAGTAAGTCGCTTATCGCTAATCGTTATTCTCGGCTCTGGCATGCTGCTTCGCTCTCGATAATTGCTCCTGCATCATTCTACCTTCGACGGTCCTTGGTCTAGTACCTCCTAAATCGGACTGCCAAGGAGGGCCAGAACGTCTTATTTTGTATGGGAAAAAATAGACCATTTAGTTGTATATTGAAGGCCACATGCGCTGTATTAAGTGATTTCCCCATGCCTTAAATATCAGCCGCACGTTGTGATCGCCTCAGGGCTTTGACTGCTACGTTGCATTATCTCAAATGGAATAACCATTTCTTCCACAATGCGCCTTGAATTGAAAGCCCTGAGAAAGCTCTGAACTGAGTATATGCTTAATGGAATTGCTATTAAACGAGGTTCAAGCTCATTAACGTGGCATCAGAGCCGCTAAAACTCGCCTGTAAAGAGTGCTTTTGGCTTGCAACTTCTGCGTTGAATAGACTCATAAGGGAATAACCATCGTGTCTTTTACCGATCTTGAATTAGCTCGCTAAAAAACACTCTGAGTAGATCAACTTCTTATACTGATTGGTATAATTAGCTTACCGTTTTAGCCTCAGCGCTATATTGCTTAATATATTTATCTTCAAATATGTTTAGCGGTAAGGGTTTACTAAAGTAATAGCCTTGTCCTATTAAGCAATCACGTTCCTGTAACCACTCTAACTGGGCTTCGTTTTCAATGCCTTCCGCGACTATCTTTAAACCCAATTGTTTTCCTAACATTAATATAGTTGAGGCTATTGCACTTTCTTGTGGAAGGTCAGATACAAAACAACGGTCTATTTTTATAGTCGTGATGGGTAAGTGACGTAGATACGACAATGAAGAGTAGCCAGTGCCAAAGTCATCAACAGCAATGCCAAAACCAGCTGAACGCAGCTCTTCTAGCTTTTTTATCGCTAATTGAACATCATCCATTAATGAGGTTTCAGTGATCTCAATCTCTAATAACTCAGGGGCTATTTGATAGCGTAGCGCCGCCTTTTTGATATCGGGTACGAGGCTTGAATGTTCGAACTGTTGTGAGGCAACATTGACAGCAATAGGTAAAGAAAAGTTGTATTCATTTTGCCATTTCTTAATGGTGCGACAACTCTCTTCTATTACCCATTGCCCAAGTGGGATAATGATACCGGTTTCTTCTGCGACAGGTATAAATGACATAGGACTAATTAATCTGCCATCTTTCTGCCATCTAATTAAGGCTTCACAGCCAATAAGTTGCCCTGTTTGAATATCTAGCTTAGGTTGAAAGTGTAGAACGAACTCTTTATTTATAAGTGCATCATGCAGTGATGCTTCGGTTCTTAATCGCACCGCGGCACGCTCAGTCATCTGCTGCTTGAAAAAGGCCCACTGGTTAGTTCCCGCCGCTTTGGCGCTGTACATGGCGATATCGGCGTGGCGGATAAGATCTTCTGCAGCTAGACCATCATCAGGAAATATAGAGATACCTATAGACGCTGCAGGATGAATCGCATGCTCATTTAACTGCATTTGAGTATTGAGTTTGAGTAAAAGTTTGCTGACAAAATCGGCAGCTTGGCAGGGGGTACTAAGGCCGTCTGCTAGAATAACAAACTCATCCCCACCTAAGCGTGCCACCGTACCTTTTTCAGCAACAGAATCTTCTAAAATTCGAGCGATCCGCACCAGAAATTGGTCGCCTAAGGCGTGCCCTAGGGAGTCATTGATATTTTTAAACCTGTCCAAATCAATAAATAGCAATACAAACTGTACTTTCTGAACTTTAGCTCTTTGTATTGTGACCGCAATGGTTTCAAGCAGCAGTGCTCTATTGGGTAAGCCTGTTAGCGCATCTCTTGTCGCCATTTTTCTAAGCTTGTTTTGCGTTCTTGAGAACTGCACCAATATTTGATTGAGTTTACTGATTACAAGGCCTAGTTCGTCGTCTCTGTGAGCTCGAGATGTTGGAAGCAGGTTTTCAGCCGGCGATTCGGGATCTATTTTATCAATCGCTTCGCTTATCCTAGCAATAGGTTGAGTTAAGAATCGATGGAAAACAATTGATAACACCAGTGTCAGCAGAAAGGCGCGAGTTAAGGTTGCCCACAAACTGTATCGTAAGGTTGAAAATAACGATAGGGTTAGTTCCTGCACATCATAATGAACTGTTAACTGACCTATTAGTTCTTGTTTATAGTCATTATTAGTAAAATTTGGGCGGTATAATAAACGGGATACTTGATTAAGATCGCCAAAGAGTTCTTTGCTTATTTTTGTGAACAATCCAGATACTTGCATATTGTTCGAATTTTTGACGGCAACAAAACGACTATTATCATCAAGTTCAATAGTTGCAGAACCAATATTATCGACCTTTAATAGGCCTTGAATGGTTTGAGTTGCCAATGTTTCGTCCATCGCCCAGACTGCATTTGTTGCTGGTTGTTCGACAGAATCAAGTAGTTCTTGCTGCGTTGAAATCAACTGTTGGCGCTCATTGACAAAAACTAGCGAAATTTCAACTAGAAAAATGGCAAAAGCAAAAAATAACGTTGAAGAAACAACAAGTATTGTTTGCTTCCACGTGAGTGATTTGAAATTTTCCTTTATCAACTTTTTTCCTTTATTTTAATAGCTTATGCATGCTTAGGTAGGTGTTTAGTTGTGTTTAGGGAAACATTGATAGCGTAATATGCACACTTTAGAGAAAAGATTCCGCTTTGTCATTAATCTATTCTCTTTATCTATTGAATAAACTTGCAGTATACTTACGCGCGTAATTAAGGTAATTAAATTTAAGGAATGGTTCACGTGAATCCAATCGTAAAGAGTTTTGAATATGGTCAGCACACAGTTACATTAGAAACTGGTGTTATTGCACGTCAAGCAGACGCCGCTGTTTTAGCAAGTATGGGTGATACAACAGTCCTTGTTACTGTTGTCGGAAAGAAAGCTGAAGAGCCTGGTCGTGACTTTTTCCCACTAACGGTTAATTACCAGGAAAAGACATATGCTGCTGGTAAAATCCCAGGTGGATTTTTCAAACGTGAAGGTCGTCCATCTGAAAGCGAAACACTGATTGCACGCCTAATTGACCGTCCAATTCGTCCACTATTCCCAAATGGCTTCAAGAATGAAGTTCAGGTAATTATCACAGTTGTTTCTGTTGATCCTGAAATCAATCCAGACATTATTTCAATGATTGGTACTTCAGCAGCATTAGCCATCTCAGGCCTACCTTTCAATGGCCCTCTAGGTGTTGCTCGTGTTGGTTATACAAACGGCGAATACGTTCTTAACCCAGATGTGACTCAGCTTGTTGATAGCGAGCTTGACTTAGTTGTTGCTGGTACTGAAGGCGCAGTTCTGATGGTTGAATCAGAAGCCGCTTCTCTACCAGAAGAAGTCATGCTTGGTGGTGTGGTTTATGGCCATGACCAGCAGCAAGTAGTGATCAATGCTATTAGCGAGCTTAAAGCTGAAGCTGGCAAGCCTGCATGGGACTGGACAGCTCCAGTTCAAGACGCAGACCTTGTTGCTAAAATTAAAGATTTGGCTGAGGCCGACATGGCCGCTGCTTACCAAATCGAAGTTAAGCAAGATCGTTACGCTCAAGTTGGCGTTGTTAAATCTGCTGCTAAAGAAGCATTATTGGCTGAAAACCCAGACGCTGATTTGCGCGAAATCGACGGCCTTCTTGGTAGTTTAGAGAAGAAAGTTGTTCGTAGCCGCATCATTGCGGGTAACCCACGTATCGATGGCCGTGAGCCAGACATGGTTCGTGCACTAAACGTGATGGCTGGTGTACTTCCACGTACACACGGTAGCTCACTGTTTACTCGTGGTGAAACTCAAGCTCTTGTTACTTGTACTCTTGGTACAGAACGTGATGCACAGAAAGTTGACAGCATCATGGGCGAATACACCAACCGCTTTATGCTTCACTACAACTTCCCTCCATACTCTGTGGGTGAAACTGGTTTTGTTGGTTCACCTAAGCGCCGCGAAATCGGTCACGGTAAGCTAGCATGGCGTGGTATTAACGCTGTTATGCCTTCTGCAGAAGAATTTCCGTACAGCGTTCGTGTTGTATCTGAGATCACTGAATCAAATGGTTCAAGCTCAATGGCTTCTGTATGTGGTACTTCACTTGCGCTTATGGATGCAGGTGTACCAATTAAGACATCAGTTGCTGGTATCGCAATGGGTCTAGTTAAAGAAGGTGACGATTTCGTTGTTCTTTCAGACATTCTAGGTGATGAAGATCATCTTGGTGACATGGACTTTAAAGTAGCGGGTACTCGTGACGGTATCACTGCACTGCAGATGGATATCAAGATTGAAGGTATCACTAAAGACATCATGCAGATTGCTCTACAGCAAGCCTATGGCGCGCGTGTTCATATCCTAAACGTGATGGACCAAGCGATTGGTTCACATCGTGATGATATCTCTGATCACGCACCACGTATCACTACTCTTAAGATTAATCCTGAGAAGATCCGTGACGTTATTGGTAAAGGTGGTGCAACAATTCGTGCACTTACTGAAGAGACTGGTACTACGATTGAACTTGAAGATGACGGCACAGTTAAGATTGCTTCTTCAAATGGCGAAGCAACTAAAGAAGCTATCCGTCGTATCGAAGAGATCACTGCTGAAGTTGAAGTTGGTACTGTTTACAACGGTAAAGTTGTTCGTATCGTCGATTTCGGTGCATTCGTGACAATTCTTCCAGGTAAAGATGGTCTAGTTCATATTTCTCAAATCGCTGAAGAGCGTGTTGCGAATGTGTCTGACTACCTAGAAGTTGGCCAAGAAGTTAAAGTTAAAGTAATGGAAGTTGACCGCCAAGGTCGTGTGCGTCTTTCTATGAAAGAAGCTGCGCCAAAAGCTGAAGCTCCTGCTGCAGAGTAAACGTTAATCGTTTATTCAAAAGGAGGCCCTAGTGGCCTCCTTTTTTGTTGGTGTTATTTACCGCTTTATATAGCAAGGTTTCTCGCCGTAGTTGGGATTATTTGCTGTAAATGAGATTATTTTTCAATTCCTTGATAGCAGTAGTAACAGGGGATTGCTATGATTGGAGCTATTGCTGAACTCAAAAGGTTAAATGGATGAATCAAAAGATGCGTACCACTGCAATTGCAGTGATGGCTGGGATCAGTATATTGCTGACCGGATGTGTATCAACTCAAGCAGGTAGTAACCAACCTGACGCTATTAAAGTTGCTCCTGTTTCCCCTGACTATAAGCTTGAGATAACGTTAGCTAAGCTAAATGAAATACTTTCAAGCATGGAGTTAACCCAAGAGCAGCGTGCACGCTTCCATTATGACCGCGGTGTGATTTATGACCGAGTTGGTTTGCGTATTCTAAGCCGAATTGATTTCCACCAGGCATTGAAGTTACAACCTAACCTTGCCGACGCGTATAACTTCCTTGGTATTTACTATACCCAAGAAAATGAGTTCGAAAGCGCCTATGAGGCATTTGATGCGGTACTTGAGTTGTCTCCAGAGTACGATTATGCCTATCTTAATCGCGGCATCTCGCTTTATTATGGAGAGCGCTCTGAATTAGCCGTATCGGATATGGATATGTTTTATAGCCGCGACCCATCTGATGGTTATCGTGTGTTATGGCTTTTCCTTGCTGAACGAGAAATCGATGAGCAAGCCGCTACCGCCAGAATGATTGAGAACCGCGCTAAGTTGAACCCCGACGCTTGGTCAAGTGCCTTAGTTGACTACTACCTAGGTAAAAAAGATAAAGAAGCTGTGTTCGCGTTAGCTAAAGAGGGGTTAAAGCATCCGAATGAATATGCTGAGCGTTTATGTGAAGCCTATTTTTATATGGCAAAAATTGCCCAATATCGCGGTGATAATGCCGAGGCAGCTAATTACTTCCGCTTAGCATTAGCGACAAACATCTATGACTTTGTTGAGCATAGATATGCGCGTCTCGAACTTGCAAGAGTTGGTGCCGCAATGAGTCCTGCCGTTAACTAAGCCTGAATGATCCTCTATAAGCCTCCTATATGGGGGCTTTTTTATTGGCTGAATGAGATTTTGAATTCGTTTTAAGCTGCTGCACTGGTAGCCAAAATATAGGTGAACAGCTATAATTGCCGCCTTTGTGAACTCCCAGAATTACAGGTATACATGTCAGGCTATAAAGTTGAGGTCGACAAGCGTCGCACTTTCGCCATCATCTCTCACCCAGATGCGGGTAAAACCACCATTACTGAAAAGGTTCTTTTATTCGGCAACGCTTTGCAAAAAGCGGGCACAGTAAAAGGCAAAAAATCAGGTCAGCACGCTAAGTCTGACTGGATGGAGATGGAAAAAGACCGTGGTATCTCGATTACTACTTCTGTGATGCAGTTTCCATACAATGATGCGTTAGTAAACCTTCTTGACACACCTGGTCACGAAGACTTCTCTGAAGATACTTACCGTACGCTAACCGCTGTAGACTCATGTCTGATGGTGATCGATTCAGCTAAAGGTGTAGAGCAGCGTACCATTAAGTTGATGGAAGTGACTCGTTTGCGCGATACGCCAATTGTCACCTTTATGAACAAACTCGACCGAGATATTCGAGATCCAATTGAGTTGATGGATGAAGTTGAAGAGGTGCTAAACATTAAGTGTGCACCCATCACTTGGCCAATTGGTGCCGGTAAAGAGTTTAAAGGTGTGTACCACCTTTTACGCGATGAGGTGATTTTGTACCAAAATGGTATGGGTCACACCATTCAAGACTCAAAAGTCATTAAAGGACTAGATAATCCAGAACTTGACGAAGCAATCGGCAGCTATGCTGAAGAGATCCGTGATGAAATGGAGTTAGTGGCTGGCGCGGCTCACGAATTTGATCGTGAACAGTTTCTTAAAGGCGAGCTAACCCCGGTTTATTTTGGTACCGCATTAGGTAACTTTGGTGTTGACCATATTCTTGACGGTATCGTTGAATGGGCGCCTATCCCACAAGCGCGTGAAACGGAAGCGCGTAATATTGAGCCAATAGAATCTAAATTCACTGGTTTCGTGTTTAAGATCCAAGCCAATATGGATCCTAAGCATCGTGATCGTGTCGCGTTTATGCGGATCTGTTCTGGGCGTTATGAGCAGGGCATGAAGATGCATCATGTACGTTTAGGTAAAGATGTAAACGTTAGCGATGCGTTGACCTTTATGGCGGGCGATCGAAACCGTGCAGAGGCTGCCTACCCTGGTGATATTATTGGTTTGCATAACCACGGTACGATTCGCATTGGTGACACCTTTACTCAAGGCGAGAAGTTACGCTTTACCGGTGTACCAAACTTTGCTCCAGAGATGTTCCGTCGTATTCGCCTCAAAGATCCATTAAAGCAAAAACAGCTGCTAAAGGGCTTAGTACAGCTTTCTGAAGAGGGCGCCGTACAGGTATTTAGACCATTAGACAGTAATGACTTGATTGTAGGTGCCGTTGGTGTGCTGCAATTTGAAGTGGTTGTAGGTCGCCTAAAGACTGAATATAAGGTCGAAGCTATCTATGAAGCTATCAGTGTTGCAACTGCACGCTGGGTTTATTGTGATGATCATAAAAAGCTGGACGAATTCAAGCGTAAGTGCAGCATGAACTTAGCACTTGATGGCGGTGATAACCTCACTTATATCGCACCGACAATGGTGAATTTGAACCTTTCGATGGAACGCTACCCTGATATTGAGTTTGCTAAGACGCGTGAGAACTAATCTTAGTCACTGATATTTGATACTCGATACTGAAACCCAAGCCATGGCTTGGGTTTTTTATTGGCTGTTTATTGTTAAGTTGAAGCAGTCAAAGATTTGATTCATTGCTTCTATTCTTTTATGACTCGAATGCGTTACGAGTTCTTCACTTAGACGGCTAAGCGTCATTGCTCAAGCCTTGCACTAGGAGCATTATTCCTTACGGTAAAGAATCGAACAAAAACTAAGCTCGAAAGAACAACCGACCCTAGTATTACAATAATAGGGAGACTTGTTATATTGACCTTTGATAGTGAGCGAACAGAGAGATAAGCCATGACATTATTAGTGAATGATGAACAGTTAAAAGTATTTCCAATGATAGATAGTCACGCTCATTTGGATTTTAGCGAGTTTGATCACGATAGAGGCGAACTGTTTCAACAGATAAGGGCGCAGGGGATTGAGCAAGTTGTGATCCCTGGCGTTTCAGAAGACAAATGGGCAAACCAAATTCGCATTGCCAAGCAGTTTGATTGTCCCTTTGCATTAGGTGTACACCCTTGGTTTTGTGATTTGATGACAGCGCAAACGTTACCTAATCTCAGGGAGTTGTTATTAGGATCGCAGCAAGGTGGAAAACTTGTAGCAATTGGCGAGTGCGGTTTAGATAAGTTACATAAAAGTAATTTCGCAACACAATTATCGGTATTTAGAGCTCAAATTTCGCTCGCTGAAGAGTTTGACCTACCTCTCATTATTCATTGTGTTAAAAGCCATGAAGAGATGCTTAACCAGCTCAAAGTCAGTAACAACGCCAGAAAAGGGGTGATCCATGGCTTTTATGGCGGACCCGAGTTGGCATCACGTTATGTTCATTTAGGTTATAAGTTAGGTATTGGCGGATTACTTTTGAATGATAATGCTCATAAGTTGCAACGAACAGTGGCTGAATTACCCCTCAATGCATTCGTGTTAGAAACCGATTCACCTGCTATGAGGCCTCAAAATAGTGATAATGATCGTAATTCACCACTTATTTTGCCTTTATTACTTAAAAAAATGGCAAGTTTGCAGAAAAAAACTAATGTTCTTGTATCAGAACAGCTGTATTTGAATGTTTCGCAACTCTTTGACCTTTAGTTTTATTTTGATTGAACAGATGTAACTCGCATCATAATAACTAACGAAATCATTGAAATAAAACTTCAAAAATTTGATCAAGACGACGCTTTTGAGCGTCTGGTCGGGTATAATCGACCGCGGAAAAAGGTTGGTTAACAACATAATTAAAAAGTATTAACAATAGGGTGATGGTTAATGGATATTTTAATGAGTTTAGTAGGGGTGGTCACCTTACTAGCGATCGCTTTCGGGCTTTCAAATAATAAAAAAGCAATTAACAAACGTACTGTTCTAGGTGCACTAGCAATTCAAGCCGCTTTCGGTGGTTTCGTATTGTATGTACCAGTTGGACAAGAAGTACTTGGTGGCGTTTCAATGGGTGTTGCCAGTGTTATTGGTTACTCTCAAGCTGGTATCGACTTCCTATTTGGTGGTCTAGGTACTGACGCTATGTTCGCAAACGGTGTTGGCTTCGTCTTCGCTATTCGCGTACTACCTGTAATTATCTTCTTCTCTTCTTTGATTGCTGTTCTTTACTACCTTGGCATCATGCAGATGGTAATTAAGTTCATCGGTGGTGGTCTTCAGAAAGCATTGGGCACAAGCCGTACTGAGTCTATGTCTGCTACTGCAAATATCTTCGTAGGTCAAACTGAAGCGCCATTAGTTGTACGTCCATTTATTGCGACTATGACTAACTCAGAGCTATTCGCTATCATGGTTGGTGGTCTTGCATCTATCGCTGGTGCGGTACTTGCTGGTTACGCTGGTATGGGCGTTAAGATTGAGTACTTAGTTGCTGCATCTTTCATGGCCGCTCCTGGTGGTCTAATGATGGCTAAGCTTATCCATCCTGAGACTGAAGACACTAAAAACGAAATGGGCGATCTGCCTGAAGACACTGACAAGCCAGCTAACGTTATTGACGCTGCTGCTGCCGGTGCTGCTTCTGGTATGCATTTAGCACTAAACGTTGGTGCAATGCTTCTAGCATTCGTTGGTCTTATTGCAATGCTTAACGGTATGTTAGGCGGCCTTGGTGGACTAGTTGGTTTCGAGAATCTTTCTCTAGAGCTTATCTTAGGTTACTTGTTCATGCCTTTAGCATTCCTAATCGGTGTGCCTTGGAATGAAGCAATGGTTGCTGGTTCTTTCATTGGTCAGAAGATCATTGTTAACGAATTCGTTGCTTACCTAAACTTTGCTCCATACCTAAAAGATATTGCTGATGGCGGTATAGTTGTTGCTGAAACTGGTGTTGCTATGACTGATAGAACTAAAGCTATCATCTCATTCGCACTATGTGGATTTGCTAACTTATCTTCAATCGCAATTCTACTTGGTGGTCTAGGCGCTATGGCTCCAAGCCGTCGTCACGACCTTGCTAAGCTTGGTGTTCGTGCGGTTATCGCAGCATCACTAGCAAACCTTATGAGTGCAACACTTGCTGGTCTATTCCTAGCATTGTAAGCCTCAAATTGACTGAGTGGCATGTGTTGCTCAGTCTTGGTTCTGCTCACTCAGAGCAGAGCCACAATTAAGTCAATCGTTTTCCAATTACAAAGTTTTACGGAATGATCAATAACTAAGATTAGGGATTATTTCGACTTAAATACGACAATAACAATGATCAGACAAAATAATCTGTCGACAAATCATGACTTTGTTCGAATGTTAAAACTTAGTGTTCGCATTTTTACATAAATAGTGTTGAAGTTTGACATAAATTAAGTAGAATGCGCGCCATAAAAAAGAAACGCTGACTCTTCATAAAGTCGAGCAGCAAACCATAAATAAATGGGGTTGATGATGAAAAACGTTAAAACTATCGCACTAGCTACAGCACTAGCAGCTACAGCTACAATGGCAGCACCTACTTTTGCAGCAGATCGCGGCGAAGATATCCGCTCTGGCGATTACAGCTGGATGCAGTTCAACGCAATGTACGCGTTCAATGAACTTCCACGTTCTGACGCTGATGACGGCGGACATGATTACCTAGAGATGGAATTCGGCGGCCGCGCTGGTGTTGTTGACTTATACGGTTATGTTGATGTATTCAACCTAACTAACAGCAGTTCTGGTGACAAAACTGCTGGTAAGAGCAAGATGTTCATGAAGTTTGCGCCTCGTTTCTCTATCGATGCAATAACTGGTTGGGATCTTTCTCTTGGTCCTATCCAAGAAGTTTACTTCTCAACTCTATTCAACTGGGGTGGTGGTGCAATTAGTGGCCAGAGCATTTCGTTTGATGTTGAAGGAGCTGAAGGTCCTTCAGTTATCAATAATCCTGGTGACGTAAATATGTCATTCTGGGGGATCGGTGCTGATGTTATGGTTCCATGGTTAGGTAAAACTGGCATGAACCTATATGGCGCATACGATTTTAACACTAAAGATTGGAACGGTTACCAGTTCTCTATGAACTGGTTCAAGCCCGTAATGAACTTTGACAATGGTAGCTTTGTTTCTTTCCAAGGTTATGTTGATTACCAGTTCGGTGCTGACGAAGTTAAAGCTTATGACGACAACGGCGACTTCGTAAATACTACATTTACTTCAAGCGGTGGTGCAGCTTACTTTGGTCTGCATTGGCATTCAGAGAACTATGCACTAGGTTATGGTCTTAAAGCATACAAAGATGTATACCTTCTTAAAGATGACGGAACATTTGGCCTAGAGTCAACTGGTTTTGCACATTACCTAACAGCTACTTACAAGTTCTAAGCATCGCTTAAAGAACAGTTAAGTATCTGTCAGAGCCGCGAAATATCGCGGCTCTAACTATCTTCTAAACATATTGATGTTGAACCTTTAATTTTTATTTCGATTTTTAGTCATTTTGGTAACGCAAACAGATTAATTTTTACTTAAGCATGAACTATATTTAATTAGCTTGTTTAGGTAAGTATTAATTGAAAGTGATATAAGATTTATTACGCGCTAAAAAGGACTTTTCGCGGAAAGGCAGACATAAGCAGTATCTATCTCCCTTCCCGGTCTTCATGGATTCAAGTCGTGACACTAGTGTCAAGATTATTGCAATGCAAAGACGTTGCAATGTTGGATACCTGAATATTGACCTTAAGTTGAGCATCATCAATCGATGCCCATCATTAAGGTTTGGCAATGCTCGAAGGCCCGGCCCATAACTATAATCAAAACAGCCACCTCTAAGCGCAGCTATACGACAAATTTCTATCAAAATTTTACTATTTGAATATGTCTCGGAGAGCTATTATGAGCGACTTAAAAAAAGCAGCACAACAAGCCATTAGTTTAATGGATCTTACTACGCTAAATGACGACGATACCGATCAGAAGGTTATCGATTTATGTCATAAAGCTAAGACGCCAGCTGGCGACACTGCTGCTATTTGTATCTACCCTCGCTTTATTCCTATTGCACGTAAAACGCTAAATGAGATTGGCGGCGATGATATCAAAATCGCAACAGTGACTAACTTCCCACACGGTAACGACGATATTGCCATTGCAGTATTAGAGACGCGTGCAGCAGTTGCTTACGGCGCAGATGAAGTTGATGTTGTTTTTCCATACCGCGCATTAATGGCGGGTAACGAAACTGTCGGTTTTGAGCTCGTTAAAGCCTGTAAAGAAGCTTGTGGCGATGAAGCAATCTTGAAAGTTATCATTGAATCAGGTGTTCTTGCAGATCCTGCGCTTATCCGTAAAGCATCTGAGCTATCAATCGATGCGGGTGCTGACTTCATTAAGACTTCAACAGGTAAAGTTGCTGTCAACGCAACTCTTGAAGCTGCTGAAATTATGATGACAGTGATCAGCGAAAAGAACACAAAGGTTGGCTTTAAGCCTGCTGGTGGCGTAAAAGATGCTGCAGCAGCTGCAGAGTTTTTAGGTGTTGCTGCACGTCTTCTAGGTGACGACTGGGCAACTCCTGCTACGTTCCGTTTTGGCGCTTCTAGCCTACTAACTAACTTACTTCATACATTGGAGTTAGGTGACGCACCTAAAGGACCACAAGGTTACTAATCTTTACTGATTTAGCTTGTTGTTAAGTGTGATCTAAATCTAATTAGGTGTATCAAAAGTCCGTTATGATGTAACTATATTACGGCTTTTGATTCCCCTTTAGCAGATTGCTAGCTGAAAGTTACCTTAGTTGGGAACTCAGTTACATTCTTGGAGGTAGTACATGTTTTTAGCTCAAGAAATTATTCGTAAAAAACGTAATGCTGAAGTCCTTTCAACTGAAGAGATCCAATTCTTCGTGAATGGCATCACCAATAACACTGTATCTGAAGGGCAGATCGCTGCACTCGGTATGGCTGTTTATTTCAACGACATGAATATGGATGAGCGTATCGCGCTTACCACATCCATGCGTGACTCCGGTACGGTTCTCGACTGGAAATCTCTTGACCTTAATGGTCCAATTATCGATAAGCACTCAACCGGCGGTGTGGGGGATGTCATTAGTTTGATGTTAGGCCCTATGGCTGCAGCTTGTGGTGGTTATGTACCGATGATTTCAGGTCGCGGCCTTGGTCATACTGGCGGTACACTTGATAAGTTTGATGCTATTCCTGGTTACAATACTGAGCCTGACAGTGCACTGTTTCGCAAAGTGGTAAAAGAGGCTGGCGTAGCAATTATTGGTCAGACAGGTGATCTTGTCCCTGCAGATAAACGCTTTTACTCTATCCGCGACAATACCGCGACAGTAGAGTCTATCTCACTTATTACTGCATCTATTCTTTCTAAAAAGCTTGCCGCAGGCCTCGATGCCCTAGCGATGGATGTCAAAGTTGGTACTGGCGCCTTTATGCCTACCTACGAAGCATCTGAAGAGCTTGCCCGCAGTATCACTGCTGTTGCTAATGGTGCTGGTACTAAAACAACCGCATTATTAACTGATATGAACCAAGTTTTGGCTTCATGTGCAGGTAATGCGGTTGAGGTTAAAGAAGCTGTCGACTTCATGACCGGTGCTTACCGTAATCCTCGTCTTTACGAAGTGACTATGGGACTTTGCGCAGAAATGCTTACCCTTGGTGGTATTGCAAGCAATGAAGCGGAGGCACGTGCCAAGCTGAATGAAGTGCTCGACAACGGTAAAGCTGCTGAGATATTTGGCCGCATGGTATCCGGTCTTGGTGGACCGACTGATTTCGTAGAGAACTACAGTAAATACCTACCTGATTCACAAATCATTCGTCCTGTTTACGCTGACCAAACTGGTTTTGCAACTGCAATGGATACCCGTGAGTTGGGCCTTGCCGTTGTTACCTTAGGTGGCGGACGTCGCAAGCCTGGTGACACACTTGATTACAGTGTTGGACTGACTAAAGTTTGCGCCCTTGGCGATGAAATCAGTGCCGACAAGCCTATTGCATTTATACACGCTCAATCTGAAGGTGCCTTTGCTGAAGCTGAAGCTGCAGTGAAAAAAGCGATTCACATTGGCGATACCAAACCAGAGAAAACTCCTGAGATATATCGTTATATCCGTGAGTCAGATCTGTAACGGAGCACAGTTTATGAAACGTACTATAATCATGATGCTAGATTCATTCGGCGTAGGGGCTGCACATGATGCAGAAGCCTTTGGCGACGTAGGATCAGACACTTTTGGACACATCGCAAAAGCATGTGCTGAAGGTAAAGCAAATGACGGCCGTGAAGGGCCATTAAAATTACCAAACCTAGCACGCTTGGGTTTAGGTCACGCATCTAAAGAGAGCACAGGTGAATTCCCTGCTGGTTTTGGTGATGATGTCGAGATTATCGGCGCTTACGGTCATGCCGATGAATTAAGCTCAGGTAAAGACACGCCGAGTGGACATTGGGAAATGGCGGGTGTACCTGTTTTATATGAATGGGGCTACTTTAGCGATCTGACTAACTCTTTCCCGCAGGAACTTACAGATAAGATACTTGCTCGTGCAGGTTTAACTGAGTTTCTCGGTAACTGCCACTCTTCAGGAACTGTGATCCTAGAAGAACTTGGTGAAGAGCATATGCGGACTGGTAAGCCTATTTTCTATACCTCTGCCGATTCAGTGTTCCAGATTGCTTGTCATGAAGAGAGCTTTGGACTTGAAAAATTATATGAGCTTTGCATTATCGCCCGTGAAGAGCTAGCTGATTACAACATTGGTCGTGTTATTGCCCGCCCATTCGTAGGTACTGATGCAAGTAACTTTGAGCGTACAGGCAATCGTCGTGACTATGCGGTTGAGCCTCCAGCGCCAACTGTACTCGATAAGCTTAAAGCTGCCGGCGGTGAAGTGGTTAGTGTGGGCAAGATTGCTGACATCTATGCGCATTGCGGTATTACTCAAAAAGTAAAAGCGACAGGGCTTGAAGCATTGTTTGATGCCACGCTAGAGCAGGTTAAACAAGCGGGTGATAATACGATTGTATTCACTAACTTTGTTGATTTTGACTCTCATTATGGTCATCGCCGTGATGTTGCTGGTTATGCTCGCAGCCTAGAGTATTTCGATGCTCGCTTACCAGAGATTTTGGCTCTGCTAGACGAAGATGACTTCTTACTGCTTACTGCTGACCATGGTTGTGACCCAACTTGGCCTGGTAGTGATCATACTCGCGAACGAGTACCGGTTTTAGCATATGGTGCAGGGCTCGAACCTGGATCATTAGGCCTACGTAACAGCTTTGCTGATATGGGCCAATCTATAGCGAGCTACTTTAAGCTTGAGCCTATGGAATATGGCGAATCGTTTGTTCGCTAGTTAAACCGAAACAATTTTTAAATTTGGCGGTTCACTTTGGACCGCTAGCATACAAAGACTCAAGTATTAACGACGGTCTAAAAATATAAATAGGGGTTTTCTGATGGCTACACCACACATTAATGCCGTAGACGGTGCATTTGGCGATACAGTTCTATTTCCTGGCGATCCACTACGTGCAAAATACATTGCTGAAACATTTCTAGAAAACGTTGAGCAAGTTACTGACGTTCGTAACATGCTAGGTTTTACTGGCACATACAAAGGTGTTCGCATCTCAGTTATGGGTTCAGGCATGGGTATTCCTTCTTGCTCAATCTACGCAACTGAATTGATCAAAGATTACGGCGTTAAAAACCTAATCCGTGTTGGTACTTGTGGTGCAGTTAGCACTGACGTTAAAGTACGCGACGTATTGATTGGTATGGGCGCATGTACTGATTCACAAGTTAACCGTCTACGTTTTAAAGGCCAAGATTTCGCAGCAATCGCTGACTACAGCCTACTTAGCGCTGTGGTTAAAGCTGCAGAAGAGAAAGGCACTAAGTTCCGCGTTGGTAACGTTTTCTCTGCTGATCTTTTCTACACTCCAGATCCAGAAATGTTTGACGTTATGGAAAAAATGAACATTTTAGGTGTCGAAATGGAAGCTGCAGGCCTTTACGGCGTTGCTGCTGAGTTCGGTGCTAAAGCATTATGTGTTTGTACTGTATCTGATCACATCCGTACTGGTGAAAAGACCTCTTCTGACGAGCGTCAAACTACCTTTAACGAAATGATCGAAATGACACTAGAAGCAGCTATCACTCTTTAATGAGCATTGTTGCAGTAAGCCAGTAACACTGGTTTACAGGTCATAAAAAAGCGGACATTGTTTGTCCGCTTTTTTGTGGCTGTTTGTTTTGTGCTGAAATGTATTACGATTACAATTTATGGTTTATCCACTTTCTCTTCTACAGAGAGTGTTTCATCCGCTTGATTTTCTTGTTCTTCACGTCGATGTTTAGCATTTCTTTTGCTGAGCAGTTGTCTGAACTTTATCTTAGCTTTGCGCCTGTCAAAGTCGGCACGTTTAAACGATAACGCGCGTGACAATAGCATACCGATGAGCCCAGCAATGATCAGCATCATCTGCTGCTGTTCCATATTGATCTGGTGCGCTTCTTTAATTTCATTAAAAAAGTACTTTGGCTCTAATCTGACCTCTACATAACCCAAGTTCTGTCCATCTTGCGAAACAGCTTCAACATAAGGAGGGTATTGCGCAAGCAGTTGTACCATCTCCTCGGAATCAGCTTCATAATCCTCTTGGGTGACACTTTGTGCGAAGGACAGCCTAACGCCATCTTCACTGAAAATACTGGCTGACATCACTTTAGGGTCAAGTACTAATGCGGTGGCAAGCCATTGCAACTGCTCATCATTTTCCAATTGCAGGGCTGGAGCGGCGCCATAGGCAGTTTGCTCTACTAATAATCTTGCCATCTTTTCGGTTTGGGACTTTAGAAGCTGTTGCCCTTGTAGTAGGCTAGTTTCCCACAACTGATCCAGACCAATGAATAATGCGATAGCGATAAGGATCTGTAATATCCTGCTTATTCGATGGCTCTTTTTTAGGCCTTTTAAATAAAACACTGAAATCCTTAATTTGTAGTGTACTTACTTAATCATAATTGATTATCTCGGTACTCGGTAGTTGGAGAAGCATAACTAATGGAAAATTTGAGTCAATCTACTGTTTTTGAATGGTTAAACAGTGAAAGTAGCATGTCTTACCGCACTGGGGAACAAAGATTTTCTCGGCATGTCGAGACTCAGTTTCCATCGACGTCACTGCGTTATCGGATCCTGTTTTCTGATAATAGCGGTCTTGCTGCTATAGAAGATTGGCTACTTTGTAATACGACAGAGTTAAGCCTTGCGCTCATTACCCGTAACAACGAACTGACTTGTATAGAAGTCTGCGCGGCTGAAGCGTTAAATTTTGCTGCTTTGAAGACCTTGTCGTGTGTTGAAGTATTTCAGGTTAAAGCTGATGCCCCAGTGTTAAATCAGCCGGGACTGTTAGTGATGGATATGGACTCTACCGCGATAGAGATTGAATGTATCGATGAACTTGCTGAGATGGCTGGGGTTGGTGCAGCAGTTGCTGCCGTGACAGAGCAAGCGATGCAGGGAGAGCTTGATTTTGAAGAGAGCCTGCGTGCCAGAGTGGCAAAACTCAATAACGCCGATGCTGACATTATTCAACGTTTATGTGCCAAACTGCCGTTAATGCCGGGATTGACAGCAATGGTAGCTGAGCTAAAGCAATATCAATGGCGCACAGTAGTGGCTTCTGGTGGCTTTACTCCTTTTGTTAATCACCTTAAACAGTTACTCGATTTAGATGCCGCTTTTGCTAATGAGTTAGATATTGCTGAAGGAAAGCTACTCGGCACGGTTTCTGGTCAGGTGGTTGATGCGCAGTTTAAAGCTGATACTGTCGAAAGTAGCGCTAAGCAGTGGTCAATAGCAATGGGGCAACGTGTTGCTATTGGTGATGGCGCCAATGATATCCCAATGATCAATATTGCAGACTTTGGTATTGCTTACCATGCTAAACCAAAGCTTGCTGTGGTTGCAGACGTTAATATTGATAAGCTAAACCTTAAAGTGTTGCCCTATCTATTTCAGCTCAAATAGTCTGAAGTAGTCACGCTAGGTAAGCGTGCTCTATAGTAAACATCGATTAAGCTAGTCATCTACTGACCTATAAATTCACTTTTATGGGTCTTTTTATTTTTGTTTCAAAAGTGTCTTATGCTGCTGTTCCATTTAGTAGTTCCTTTTCCTCGCTGTTTGAAACTTACTGAATTTGTTTGTATCAGCCTTTTCTTTAGAGTTATTACTCTTGTTTTTGTGTGGTTAACTCAGTAACTTAGGTTAAAAAATTGAGCATTACAGCGTGAAAACCCAACAGAAATCTCTCTTTGTGCCCTATAACCACGGCCACCTGCATTTAAGGCAATTATTGCCAGCTAACCCAGATATGAGTAAACCTCCGTTATTGATGCTGCATGGCGCAATGTCCAATGGGCGCGTTTTTTACAGTGAATCAGGTAAAGGGCTAGGCTGCTATTTAGCTGACGCAGGAGTGGTTGTCTATGTATTGGACACGCTTGGGCGAGGACACAGTACACCGAAACTTGGCCGAGGATTTAGTGCCGGGCAAGGTGAAGTCATCAGAGAGCAATTGCCACTGATCCAACAGTACATTCTTTCTCTGCATCCAAAATCCGATAGTGTGCATTGGTGCGGTCACTCATGGGGGGGGGTGTTGATGGCCAGTGCTATCGCTCGATATGACAATTTACAGCAAACGGTGGCTTCACTGGTGACCTTTGGCAGCAAACGTCGTATTGAAGTTAAGTCGCTGAGCAAGTGGTTGAAGGTCGATCTGTTCTGGAATCGACTTGCACCTTTTATAGCTTGGCAGCGTGGATATCTTCCTGCTGATAAGTTAAAGGTGGGGATGGATAATGAGTCTCAGGCTTCATTGCTGCAAAGTATCGACTGGGTTCGCGGGCATTGGATCGATCATGACGATGGCTTTAGCTACAGTCAGGCAGCAAGAAATGCAAAATGGCCTAAGTCTTGGTTTATTGCAGGGCAGGGCGATACTGTTTTAGGCAATCCTAGTGATGTACAGCGGATGATTAGCGAGTGCCAAATTCAACAGGTCGATTATACTTTACTCAGCCGTAAACATGGTTTTAAGCACGACTATGACCATGCTGGCATGTTGACCCATAAAGATGCTGTACAAGATCATTTTCCGACAGTTCGCGATTGGTACCGTCAGTTCAATCGCTAATCCTCAAGCTCAATTAAGGGGGCAAGCTTTAATAGTTCAGCTACATTTGCTGCACCAAGCTTGTCCATCAACTTTGACCTGTGCACTTCAATGGTTCTAATTGCCACACAAAGTGAGCTAGACATCTGTTTATTGGTATTGCCTGCAACAATGAGCTTAAAGATCTGCAATTCTCGCTCGGATAAACGAGTTATCAGCTGTTGTTCGGTAAATCGATTATATTTATTAACGCTGTTTTGCAGACCTTTTGAGATAGATTGCGATAACACTTGGCCTTGAACGGGTTTTTGAAAGAAATCGAAAGCACCATTTTTAAAGGCATCCACAGCCATAGGCACATCACCGTGGCCGGTAAGAAAAATGACCGACAGTGGGCTATTCGCTTCACTAAGTAGCTGCTGGACTTGTGGTCCACTAAGGCCTGGCATACGGGCATCAAGGATCACGCAGCCCGGCTGGCTAAGATCAATGCCGGCTAGAAAATCATTACCAGAGTTGAAACTTTTAATCTTGTAGCCAAATCCGTCCATAAGAAAAGTGATGGAATCAACGATAGCTTCATCATCATCGACAAGGTAGACAGGGCCGCCAATCAACGCTTGCATGGGTATTCCTCTTTCACTTTTATTAGGATCTAGTAGATAGATATCTCAGTTCCTTACTTAATGCGAACATATTTTTTACAAAGCATGAGACCCATCACGTTGGCTCTACATTAGCCTATCGTAAACTTGAGCCAGCGTTTAATTCGAGGCTAATCGAGTGTATCGGACCTTATTCTGTTTATTACTACTGTGTTGTACATCCAGTGTTTGGGGACAAACTCAATCACTCTATGTTGGCGTATTGTCTAACTGGGGCAACCAACAAGCTATTGAGCGTTGGCAACCTATGATGGAATATCTAAATGAGCAAGTACCGGGCACTGACTTTCATGTTTATCCGGGTAACTTTGAAGCGCTTAATTTGGCCATGGAGCTAGGACAGATCCAGTTTATTATTACTAACCCAGGGCAGTACCTCTACCTATCAAACCAGTATCCGCTATCTTGGCTAGCAACAATGCGTTCAGCGCGCCATAACGGCGCCACGTCGGCCATCGGTTCAGCCATTATCGTTAAGGCGGAAAGTGACTATCGAACTCTCTATGATCTAAAAGGCAAGGTGATTGCGGCAAGTGATCCCCACGCTCTTGGCGGGTATCAAGCAACAGTGGGCTTGATGCATAAACTGGGGATGGAGTCGGAAGATTACTTTAAAGAAGTTAAGTTTCTTGGTTTCCCACTCGATCCGCTTCTGTATCAAGTCCGAGATGGCAATGTTGATGCGGCGATCACGCCGTTGTGTACCTTTGAAGATATGATAGCTCGCGGACTTATCAACGCGGCAGACTATCGTATTCTTAATCCAAGTCGGCCAGATGGCTTTGATTGTCAATGTAGCACCAGCCTTTATCCCAATTGGTCATTTGCTGCGAGTGAAAGTGTTGATATTGGTTTGAGTAAACAGATCACTCAAGCGTTAATGGAGTTGCCAACGGAGCATCCAGCTGCAATCAAAGCACAACTCATGGGCTGGACATCCCCCATAAGTCAATTAGCGGTTATTCAACTTTTTGGCGAACTTCATGTGCATGCTAGCGATGGTAGTCGTTGGGAGAGCGTTGAAAACTGGCTCAAAGATAATCGGCATTGGGGCATATTTGCCATTTTTGTATTTCTGGTCGCCACGGTTTACCACTTGTGGATAGAGTATCGCTTTCACCAGAAAAGTGAATCGTTAATCGCTACTGAAAGGCAGCTAAAACAGCAAGCTATTGCTCTTGAACGACTACAAAGCGCCTCAATTATTGGCGAGATTGGTGCTGGCTTAGCCCATGAAATTAATCAGCCGATTGCGGCGATTACCAGTTACAGCGAAGGCGGTATTATGCGCTTAGAGGGAGGGCAAGCAGGTGACAGCGCATCAATGATTGAGCTATTGCAAAAGATCCACAGCCAGTCGACTCGAGCCGGAGAGGTGGTGCATCGGATCCGCAGCCTGCTGAAACGACGTGAATCGGTAATGAGTGACGTTAATATTCTCAGCTTAGTTGATGAGTGCATATCCTTGTTAAAGTTGGAGTCTCAGCGCCGAGAGATTCAAATAACCAAGCGTATTAAAGGCGAGCCTTTCTTCATTAGTGCTGATCGGGTTGGATTGCTGCAGGTACTTATCAATCTGACTAAAAACAGTATTGATGCCATTGCTGAAGCGCAAACAGAAGTTGAGGGAAAAATTGTTATCGAACTTGTTTTTAAAGAGTTTCAAGTTGACGTACTGGTTATCGATAACGGTAGTGGTTTGGAACAAAGTTCAGATTCAGTCATGGCTACCTTCTTTACCACCAAGGAAGATGGTTTGGGCTTAGGCTTAGCTATCTGTAATGAAGTAGTCAATGAACACGATGGCGCATTCTCTCTTCATGACCGTATTGATGGGCAAGTCGGTTGTGTTGCCAAAATTAGCTTAAAAAAACGTGGTAGTGAGCGCAGTGTAGAAGTGTAATTAACGTTTCTATTGCCTATCGCCAAACCAGTATCTTCAAATTTCACACTTTTAGAAGCCTGTTAAATATGCCGGCTTCTTTTCCTCTGAACTTTCTGTATTTCCGCAACAGTGTAATCAGTTTGACAGCGTTTTTTGGGAAGGTTTTTCTTAAATTTATCGCAAGCTTATCGAAATGTGGTTTACCACAATAGACATATTCTATCGGTTTATGTTGGACGAAAACTGAACTGTGAAACGACTCACAAAGCGTAATATGTAAATGTCGATATGTGGTTTACCACAATATTCAGCTGATAATTCCTAGCAGACAATGGTGAAAAGTTTGGGGCGGCAGCCATTTTCTAGCATAAACGCTAACGAAAGGCCGCAAGTTCCCAGCAAAGCACTGAGTTCCAATGTCTACTGGGAGAATCATCATGAAACTAGATCGGCGAACCTTTATTAAAGGGGCTGGCGCAACGACAGCAGGCTGCGCACTGGCAAGCTTACCTGGCTCGTTAGCCGCTTTTGGAGAATCAACATTGAAGGGCAGCGCTGAGTCCGTTGCCAGTATTTGTGAAATGTGTTCCACACGTTGTCCTATCTCGGCACGAATTGTTAATGGCAAGAACGTGTCGATATTGGGTAACGCAAATGCTAAGTCTTATGGTGGTGCGGTTTGTGCTCGAGGCGGAGCAGGTCACAGTCAACTTTACGATAAGCAACGCATCGTTAAGCCATTAAAGCGTGTTGGTGAGCGTGGAGAGGGGAAGTGGCAAGAGATTGAATGGGACGAAGCCTATGCAACCATTGCTGAAAATCTTAATAGAATTAAAGCAGATCACGGCGCCGAATCCGTCGCTTTCTCGTCAAAATCGGGTTCTCTTTCTGGTCACCTTTTTCACCTTGCTAAAGCCTTTGGCAGCCCTAATACCTTTACCCATGCATCTACTTGTCCAGCGGGTTATGTTGTTGCAGCCAAGGCCATGTTTGGCGGTAAAATTAAGCGTGATTTGAGCAACTCTAAGTACATCATCAACTTTGGGCATAACCTCTATGAAGGCATCAATATGTCTGAAACCAGAGGCATGATGAATGCACAAATGGAAAAGGGCGCTAAGCTGGTGGTATTTGAGCCGCGCTTTTCGATTGTGGCAGATAAAGCCGATGAGTGGTATGCCATCAAGCCCGGCACCGATGTTGCGGTGGCACTGGCCATTTGTCATACACTTATCGAAGATGATCTGTACGACAAAGCCTTTGTCGCTGAGTTTGTTACAGGGTTCGCTGAGTTTGCCAAAGAAGTTAAAGCTTATACACCTGAATGGGCTGAATCTATCAGTGATGTGCCTGCAGAAGATATTCGTCGCATCACCCACGAGTATGCCGCTGCAGCCCCTCATGTATTGGTTGATTTTGGTCACCGCTCCTCATTTACTACCGAAGAGTTTGAAATGCGCCGAGCGCTTTATGCTGCCAACGTGTTAGTGGGTAATATTGAGCGAAAAGGCGGTTTGTACTTCGGCAAGAAAGCCTCCAAATACAATAAATTTGCAGGAGAAAATGTCGCGCCTACGTTGGCGAAACCCGGCGTAAAAGATATGCCAAAAATTGATGCAAAACGCATCGACATGGTTGACGAGCAATACTCACTATTGTGGTCATCAGGCGGGATCTACCAGACTATTCTAGACTCCACACTCGACGCCAAGCCTTATCAACTGCACGGCTGGGTAATGAGCCGCACCAACCCAATGCAAACCATGACAGACAGAGCAAGGATCGTTAAAACGATGCAAAAGCTCGACTTTGTGGTCGCTTGCGATATCTACATTAGCGAAAGTGCAGCTTACGCCGATATCTTCCTCCCTGAATCGACTTACCTTGAGCGTGATGAAGAGATTGTCGATAAGTCGGGTAAGAACCCAGCTTACTATGTGCGCCAGAAAGTGGTGGAAACCATTGGTAATACCAAACCAAGCTGGATGATTTGGAAAGAGCTAGCCGATAAGTTAGGCCAAGGTCAATTCTTCCCGTGGCAGAACATGGAAACACTGCAACTATTTCAAGTTGATAAGAATACGCCGCTACTAAACAAGATAAAAAGTGATGGTTGGGTTAGCTATGGTAAGCCGTTATTGCTGCGTGAACCTGCAATGGTCAAAGCGTTCAGCGCGAGCTATCCCAATGCTAAGCCATTGGATGAAGATGGCACCTATGCAAGCCAGTTAAGCTTCAAGACACCGTCGGGTAAAATTGAACTGAGTTCTAACAAAGTCGAAAAGATGGCGCCAGGACGCGGCGTAATCCGCTACCGAGAAGTGAATATGAAAAAAGCCGATGAGCTGTTTTTCATTCAAGGCAAGGTGGCAGTTCATACCAATGCTGCTACACAAAATGTGCCGATGCTTGCCAACTTGATGTCTGACAATGCTGTGTGGATCCACCCTATTACAGCAGGACTTCTGAGTATCTCCAGCGGTGATGCTATTCGTATCTACAACGATACTGGCAGTGAAGAGGGGCATGCCTTGGTTACGCCAGGTATACGTCCAGATACTGTGTTTGCCTACATGGGCTGCGGTTCTAAAAACAAAGAGCTAGCGCGAGCAACGGGTAAAGGCGTGCATTGCGGTAACTTACTTCCTCACGTTACGTCTCCGGTGACAGGTATGAACCTGCATACCACCGGCGTCAAAATTGCCAAGATTTAATCGGAGATCATTATGACTAAACGTTATGTTCTGGTGCACGATGAAAACAAGTGCATTGGTTGCCAAGCCTGCAACGTGGCTTGCCGCAGCGAAAATAATGTACCTGAGTCCGTGACTCGGCTACAAGTTCGAATTGAAGGGCCATATGGCAACTTCCCCCACTTACATTTTAAGTACAATCGTGTCTCTTGCGAGCAGTGCGAAAACGCGCCTTGTGTAAAGGTTTGTCCTACTGGTGCAGCGTACGTCAATGACGATGGCATCGTTTCAATCAATGAAGGCAAATGTGTGGGCTGTCTCTACTGTGTTGCAGCGTGTCCTTACAAAGTGCGCTTTATTAATCCTGAAACGCGGGTGCCAGACAAATGCGATTTCTGTAAAGAGAGCCGCTTAGCACGAGGAGAAGAGCCTGCTTGTGTCAGTGTTTGCCCAACGGATGCACTCACTTTCGGCGATGCCAACGATTTGAACTCAGAAGTACGTAAGGTGTTAGACACCAAACAGAACTACCAACAGAAGGTGAACCTTGGTACTGAACCAAGAGTGTACCGAATTCCAAGCCGTCGAGGGGGGATCAAAGCATGAACAATATATGGGGCTCAATGGAGCAATACGATCCCGTTGTTTGGAACTGGATCATCGCGGTTTACCTATTCATGGCGGGATTGTCCGCAGGCTCAATGCTGGTGGCAATAGGGCTTAAATGGTACAAAAAGAACCGTGGTTTACCCACTGAAGGTTTACCGGTTATCAAGGCGGCAGCAGTGATTGGCCCTGTGGCAATCTGTTTAGGTATGGCATTGCTAGTACTTGATTTAACTAAGCCTTTTGAGTTTTATCATATCTTACTCAATTACAACTTGAGTTCGGTTATGGCATGGGGGGTGATCGCGTTACTGGTGTATATTCCGTTAGTATTTGTATTTGCTGCGTTAGTGTTCGAAAAGCAAGTACTGCACTATGCGCCTTGGCTTGCTGGAGTATTAAAGGTATGTCGTCAACTTGAAGGTAGCCTTAACAAACTTATTTTTGCGCTCGCTTTAGGCGTTGGGGTTTACACTGGTTTCCTATTATCGGCGATGATTAGTTACCCTATCCTAAATACCGCGGTACTACCGGCGCTGTTTTTAGCTTCGGCAATGTCGGTCGGCTCAGCGGGTAATATACTCGTTGCGACACTGTTCTTTAGTAAGAAAGAGTCTGATTGCATTGAGCAAGTGCACCGTATCGAGTATCCAGTGGCGTTTAACGAAGCGCTTTGTCTAGTGTTGTTGTTTGTCGGGCTTAACTTTTCAGGCCCAGCAGCACAAGCGGCAACGGCCGCGATAACCACTGGCGCATGGGCAAGTGTGTTTTGGATTGGTGTGGTTGGCTTAGGTCTAGTGGTGCCTGTACTGGCAAGTACCTTAGCGCCAAAGGCATGGCGTCATACTAAAGGCTTTTTAATCACGGTCTCGTGTAGCACCATTTTAGGAGTGCTAGCACTACGCCACTTTGTGGTATATGCCGGACAAAGTTATATTAGCTAATTGCTAAAAAGGTAATAAAAAAGGCAGCACTAGTGAATACTAGCGCTGCCTTTTATTGCTGATTAAGAATATCGCTTAGCCAGATTTAATCCTGAGTATCAAGCGCAGGAAAACGTAATAAGACCTCGCGAGTCACATCGAGCAGCTCGCCAACACCGATAATTCGCCACAGTTGTTCCTCTAGCTTTTTGCCTTTGTGCTGAGCATGGATCTTTATGTATTCTCGTTCTCTACGGATATAGTCTAGATCCGGCTTTCCTACTGCGCCTCGATAAACGCGTAATGCTAAAAATTCACCGAGGCGGCTACTTTGCTCGATGAACTGTTGTAAGTGGCCGCTATCCTTAATATCGGAATCTGCGATACAGCGAACGTTAATCTTACCTTGAGAGTGCTGCGATATTTGCAGATAAACTTCGTAAAAAGACAGACCGTTTTGTGGTTTCATGGTGCGAATCGGGGTCACAATATCGCGTTTGAGCTTGCCATCTTGAAACAGTGGCGCTAAATCATATTCCAATAAGTTATTGGTATTAGAGGCGAAGATATTGGCGATATGGTTTTGTTCTTTACCTATCCCGATAGTCGAGACGTAAGCTGACTTCAATGTTTTTTCTAGATAAAAAGGCACAGACACCAGCTTTCTGAGCAGTATGTTTTTCATTCCATCGGCAAGCTCTTTTACCTCATGATTGTTCTCAGTGAGCTTATCGAACTTATCTTTATTGTGCTCGATTAAGCGATTGAGGAACTCAACGCCAATATGAGGGGTATGTCCTATCTGCGCGGCAAGGTGCAAAGTCACACCGTTCTTTCTTGTGCGTATAAGACGGTAGGGCAGATGTTGTAAAGAGGTTTTTCCAGCGATGGTTTGTAATTTGGGAAAGCTAACAGCAATGGGAGCCGTTGGGTTAAATTCAACCGCGGTTTCAGTGGTCAGTTGCATCCCTTTACTGGAGATATCTTGAGTCAATGCCGTGGCGCTGAGTTTCCCTTGAGTTAATAAGACCGGGGTTTTAAATGCAAAGCGAGCCTCATTACGACGCTCGCTGAACTGCATCGAGACCTGCTTCAAATTATGTGTTTTAAGCTTTTTCTGACCAAAAACTTTAAGTTCATTGGCACTGCTGTTGTTAAAATTCTTCCAAGTTTGATACTGCTCGTTTGCAGCATCATTAGTGACATCGATCAATTGGATCACATGAGTAAATGCCGCTAGTTGTGTCTCGGTTAATGCGCTATAGCTAGCGTCATCCCCAGGCAATAAACTCGCACGATACGATTGTTGGTGATCGATGGTTTGCCGAGCAACATGGAAAACACGCCAACTTGGTTTGGTCGCGCCAAAGCTTAAAAACAGCGCCTGTAACTGTTTTTCTTGTAATTCAGCCAAGGTTGCAGAGTAATAATATTTGCTGCCTTTTGCTTGAAAGGTGAAGCAAAAAAGCTGGCAGTGGGCGCTGTTATCATCAGAGTTAATGATGGCATTTAAACGGGAGGGAGTGAGCAGTGCTTTAATCTGAGTGACACCCGACTCATCTTTAAAGTACTGTGAAATAGCCTGATTGTCTCGGCCTAAAAAAAGATGGGTTGGCAAATATTGAAGCCCCGCATTACCTTGCTCCTTGTGCTCAATAAAGAGTGCAAGGTGCGGTAGATGTGGCAGATAATGACGTTCGAAACCTAACCCTTTGGCGGTGACCAGCACATCATTGACATCAACTTTATATCGGAACTTAAACCCTCTTATAAGTTTACCCAACATTTCAGCCAAAGCCTCACTGCCTGAAATTCGTTTTAGCCTCAACCAGTTGTATTCATTATTGCCCTCAATATCGACAATTTCGTATTCAACCCCTTGTTGAAGATCTCGGTGATAATAGTCATCACTTAACTCTAGTAATTTGACTCTAATTGGCTGCTTGGCATTGAGGTTTTGTTTCGCGGGCAGGCGAATTCGTGCACCACCGACCGACAAGTCTACCGTAATCCCCATGTATTGTTGCATCGCTTGGGATACTTCAATTTTCATGCTGTAGTTCATGCGCTCTTCACTGCGCGCAAAGTAGTTACCCAGTACGACACCTTCTGCGACGTATGGCGTTGGTGTATTGTCACCACTGTTTGCACTGCTGCGGGCTTTTAGTATTCGTGCTTTATGGGCCGCGATGACTTGCTCGTAAACGCCAAGAGTATATTGCTCTCTATATAGCGCTAACGCTTCTTGAAAACTGGCTTTCGCTGGTGGATCGATAAAGTGAGTTTGTGCGCCAAACTCAAAGCTTTCACAGCGGAGATCGGTTTTATTACGTAGGTCGATAATTCGAG
The DNA here is from genome assembly GCF_019654975.1 of Shewanella sp. c952. Lineage (GTDB taxonomy): Bacteria > Pseudomonadota > Gammaproteobacteria > Enterobacterales > Shewanellaceae > Shewanella. The sequence goes on along the minus strand of NZ_BPEW01000002.1, from coordinate 93,563 downwards.
TGCAGCTAGCGGCTAATCGGTTGAGTTCCATCTTAAGCAGAAAACGGGTGGAATTTGACTCTTCTGCAGTGAGCTGTTCAAACAACTCATGGAAATCGGGTTCCATGAGTAAGGGGATTAGTTGTTCTATTAGCGCATTATGCAGATCTAAACTCATCTATTACTTCTTTTAGGATGCTTATTGGACCAATGGCTGATAGGCTCACAGGCAAGTTTTTATAATTATTTCCAGTACTATCTTCCTTGTACTCATAGTTATCGGCTTAAAGTGCCGATACTTTATCGACTTTATACTACCTAGAAAGAATCATGGCAAAGAATAAAACAGCTTACGTATGTAATGAATGTGGTCAAGACTTTCCTCGCTGGCAGGGCCAGTGTAGTGCTTGCCAAGAGTGGAACACCATTAGTGAACTTAAGATCTCTACCATTAAACCAACAACAGCAACCAGTGCTGGTTACGCTGGCGCTGTTGGTGGTGGTTCGAAAAAGCTCACTGAGATTGAAGAGGTCGAGGCACAAAAGAGACTGACCGGCATAGGAGAGTTAGATAGAGTATTGTGCGGGGGCCTAACGACTGGCTCGGTAAACATCATATCTGGCGACCCTGGTGCGGGTAAAACGACTTTGTTGTCTGATCTTGTTTCGCGTATGTCGCAGTTAATGCCGTCTCTTTATTGTACTGCAGAGGAATCTCTATCGCAGTTTAAAAATCGCGTAAATCGATTAAAGCTGAATTGCAACGAAGACAATCTTTACCTTATGGCTGAGACTAGCGTAGAGGCTATTATTGCCGAGCTTGAAGCCAAACAGGTTAAATTTGCAGTGATTGATTCTATTCAAGCGGTCGTCACTGAGATGGCGAATGGCAGTCCCGGTTCGCCTTCACAAGTAAAAGGCAGTGCCCAAGCGCTGACACAATACTGTAAGCAAAACAATGTCACCATGTTCTTAGTGGCACATGTGAATAAAAACAATGAAACGGCAGGCCCACAGACTCTTATTCATATCGTTGACTGTTTAACCCATATCGAGTGCAATGACGGTCAAGTGCGCACACTTAGAGCGAATAAAAACCGTTTTGGTGATGTGGATACCGTTGGTATATTTCGCATGACAGAGCGCGGTATGTTGAGTGTTGATAACCCCAGTGAAATATTCCTCTCTGGTTCGAGCACTGAATCTCCAGGAGCCGCGATCACCTGTATTCGTAAAGGTAATCGCAATCTGCTACTTGAGATCCAATGTTTGACCACTGAAACCGAGGGCGAATTTCCACAGCGGGTATGTGTTGGTCTTAATATGAATCGTATTAAGATGTTAACCGGTATTTTACGCAAACATACCAAGACGAAAATCTTCCACGATACCTACTTTAATTTGGTCGGAGGCTTGAAGATTGATGAGTCTGAAACCTGTATCGATTTAGCTTTGGTTACGGCACTGCTCAGTAGTCTTAATGATTTTGTGGTACCAAGAACAACCTGCATCATGGGTGAGTTAAGTCTTAATGGCGATGTCAGACCAATCGATAGCGGCGTAGCTAGAGTGAAAGAAGCGGTACAGCACGGCTTTACTGAGATCTATATTCCGTTTAGGAATTATCATAAATCGATGGAAGGGTTAGGCGCGAAAGTCCATGCGATTAAAACAGTCCATGAACTTATTGAGCTGATTAACTAATGACAAAAGTTAGCGATAACTATTGAGCCGCTAGCCGGCCCTGGGCATGAGTTATTTTTCAGGGCTGCGCATATCAATAAATAGCGCCAGCTCTCGGTTAAGTAGTGTTGGGTCGCCAACATTAAGTTCAACCAGTCGTCTTAAATGGCTAATACTTTCAACATCTATATGCCGACAAGCTAAGCCCAGTTGATTATCTTTTTGGTGAACGAGCTGAGTTTCCATCTGCAGCAAAATATCAGAGTCTGGAATGGTAAAGCTTAACTGCAGCTGCCCTGTTTCGGGGGCAAATTGCGCGGGAGTTTCTACGAGCGCACCATTGAGACTAATGTCGAGCAATGTTGTTTGCCAGACGGCTTCTTGGCAGCGAAGTTGTGCTTGATTGGAAAATAAAACCCTTGAAAACTGTCGACGTTCATTCATATTGCTTTCCTTGTCTTGCGATCCCTTTATCAACTTCAGTGCATTACATTTTCGTCGCTATAGTAATTTAATGAAGAACTTGAGTAAAACATTCTGCTGACATTTAAGCTAATTTAGCTGTAAAGTTCTACTTAAGCTGTGCTCTCTAGTGCGTAAGACTGCTGCTTTACAGCGGGCAATCCCTTAAGGATAATCGCAATTGTGATTAGCTGATAAGCGATACCCGACCATGAAAGCAGGTGAACCGATAGCATTAGGTTAAGTATGTTACTCAATAGCATGGCGTAACGTAATTTCAACGAGCTGCAATAAAACAGGGCGTAGCTCATTAAAACAGCGGCAGCAACAGCGCACCATTCAGACCAATGTTCAGCCCAAATAAAGCCTTGTATTACAGCTAACGCTGAAAACAGCAGCGGCAACAATGTTATCCGCCAACCACAGCGTGCTTTTTCGCTTCTACAGCTGCCAAATCGACCAATATTAAGCAGTTGGTTCATCATGCCTAAGGTACTGCCAAGCAGCCCCAAGTGGATTGCTGTTAAGCCAGATGCTAACAGGTTGCCTGAGACGAGTTTAGCATCGCATGACTGAGCATTTGCCCACCAACCGATAGCCATAGACACAAAACCTATCGCTTGAACCCAAAATAACGCTTGATGAGATAACTCGAACACAGAACGACCAACAATAACGACATAATTAAACCGGCTGCTATTGTCGTTTTTTTAGCCGTTAGCGTTGTGATCCAGTCGTCACTTTAGCATTTGCTTTATCATGCTTTGCTGTAGTTTGTGACTTGGCTCATGTTTTGCTGCTTATATTACTAGGGGCTGTTGATCTTTCACGGTTGTTTTTGCCGCAGTTTATTGGCTATTTTGACAAGGCGGAGGCTATGCCGTTTAGTTATTCTCCACAAATAGTCTACAACACAGTAAAAATAGCCAAGAAACGCGGCCCTTTGGGTTCGATTCAATGCTTCTATTCTTTTATGACTAGAATGTGTTATGAGCTTTTCACTTAGCCAGCTAAGCTTTATCGCTCAAGCCTTGTACTAGAAGCATTATTCCTTACGGTAAAGAACCGAACAACAACTAAGCTCGAAAGATCAACAGCCCCTAGTGAGCATTAAAACCCAGTGCCAACATTAACGTACCAGGCTACATCTTCAGGGCCTTTAGCAACATCGATGCCCATATGTAGGCCATAACGACGGGCTATTGTGTATCTAAAGCCGACTCCGTAAGCATTTTGTTCATCGCTGTCCCACATTGAGCTGCTCGAATCTCCAGCCACACCGCTGCCTAAAAAGGAAAGCAACATCCAACGCGGAGTGACTTTCCACATTAGTTGCACCTCCGCTGAGCCAACGCTTTCGCCCTGGTAGCGATTTTTTGGAATACCGCGGAGGTCGATATAAGGATAAGCAAATACAGGTAGGCGATCATCGCTTGTAACAGATTGATAGCGCGCCTTTAATCCAAATGTCAGCTTCTTAGATAGTGGCCAATAGTTGATACCTTCAACATTCAAAGTTTGGTAATCATAATCACTGCCTAGGCTTTCGCTAAACCAATCATATTCAAAAGTGTAGTTATAGCCGCTGGTAGGCAGAAAAAAGTTGTTGAGGCTGTCATATTCGATAACAGCGCCAAGTGCCGACACTGTAGGTGAAGCGTTTAATAACCCTGTGAGTCTATCAATCAGTTCTGCTGGAATAGTACTATTTTTGTGTCGATTGCTCATATCAACACTAAGGAATTTTTGTGATACACCGACAAAGAATGCACTACCAGGAATACGATACTGGAATTTCTGCAGTAATCCATAACCTTGCAAGTTAAGATCGAGGGAGAGGGCATCAGCAAAATCGTTTTGGCTGTAATAGCTCATATTGATATCGCCATAGCCGCCACCGACCAAGTAACGAATACTGTCTTTGCCCCATGTTTGTCTATGTCCAGCAAAGCCCACTTTTGTGCCATTGTCTGTGGCGCCGACTCCGACAACCGATATGCCAGGAGTGAGTAGTTGTGCACCACCATCAATGGAGTGGGTGGCGACCTCTTTTCGTTTGTCTCTTTGGGCGTCAGTCTCATGCAGAAATAACCCCATTACCGCTAGACCGTTACCCACTGACGGTTCGGTGATAATGCTAGGCACCGGCAGAAAGCCGTAGGCATTTTCCGCTAGATATTCCCCTGCATCAAAGTAACCATCAATGGGGTCAAAGAAATCAATTGCGGTTGCATTACTTGAGAGCAAGCTGGAAGTTGCAATGGTTATGGATAGCACTATCTTGTTATTATTTATCACGTTATTCGATCCCTCTTAAACGAGTTTTGAGTATAGTCTCTCAAGCTTAATATGTTCAAATAACTCGCTGCCATTGCTTGGCTGAGTTACCAGCTAAAGCGAATAAAACAACTGTGATATTTTCTGTTACTATGCGCGCAAGTTCTATAGCAATATTTAGGTACATGCAGGTGTCTTTTTCATCTTTATTATTAAGTGACGAGTTACTAAGCCTTATAAAGCAAAAAGGCTATAACGAGCCTACACCGATCCAAACTGCTGCCATTCCGGCTATTTTAAGTGGTAAAGATTTAATGGCGAGCGCTCAAACGGGCACCGGTAAAACCGCGGCTTTTACCCTACCAATACTGCAAAAGTTGGCGATACAGTCTGTTGATAAAAAGACTGATAGCATTCGTGCTTTAATCTTAGTACCGACTCGTGAACTTGCTGTACAAGTAAATAAAAGTGTCACTGAATACGGGGTGAATACCGCGCTTAAAAGTGTGGTTATTTATGGCGGCGTAAGCATTGATGCTCAGGCAAATTCGCTGGCTGCAGGCGCCGATATTGTGGTTGCTACCCCTGGTAGGTTACTGGATCATCTGCGCCGTGGTTCTTTATCCTTAATGGCGATAGAAACCTTGGTTTTTGATGAAGCCGACAGAATGCTGGATATGGGCTTTATGGATGAGATAAAGGCCATTCTAAAGCAGCTGCCAGCGGAGCGACAAACTCTACTGTTTTCGGCGACCTTTTCAGATGCTATCTATCGCCTAAGTAAGCAGCTACTTAACAAACCTGAACGCATTGAAGTTGATAAGGCTAATAGCGCCGCAGACAGTATTGAACAAATAGTCTATGCGGTTGATAGCGAGCGAAAGGCTGCCCTAATTAGCCATTTAATTATTAAGCATGACTGGCAACAAGTACTTATTTTTAGCCGTAAGAAACAAACCGCCGATACTATTACCAGTAAGTTAGCTGCAGCAGGTGTTGCTGCTAAAGCTTTTCATGGTGATTTAAGTCAAGGTGCGCGCGAACAAGTGCTTAATGATTTTAAGGCGGGCAATATTAAGGCGTTAGTGGCAACGGATGTGGCGGCGCGTGGGCTTGATATTGTTGAGCTTAATTATGTGGTTAATTTTGAGATCCCATTTGTTGCTGAAGACTATATCCATCGTATAGGCCGCACAGGTAGAGCGGGTTGCACAGGTAAAGCCATTACACTTTACAGTGAAGATGATGCTCGCTTGCTCGAAGAGCTTGAGTCTTTGCTGGATAAACGTTTACCGCAGCAATGGTTACCGGGTTTTGAGCCAGATTTAACCAAAATGGACGTGCAGCCGCGCAAAAATGGTAAAGCAGCGCAAAGACAACGTGCTAAAAAACGGGCTTTGGGCTCAAAGGGGAAGCGTTAACCTATTATAAACGCTGCTTTGTTTAAATAGGCACTGCGTTGCGATGACTGCTTTTAGTTTATATGTTTAATGTGTTTCACCGCTTTTACTGATTAAAGCTTAACTACTTTATTAGCAACTGGGTATTGCGTTGATGTAACAGCTTATCCGTTCTATTTACTGAACGATTTTTTGCTATTAGCGTTTTAATATTCATTGCCTCATCGTTCTGGTTGATACTGACGGAGACCTTGTCGCCTTGTTTAAGGTCATCTGCATAATGGTCTAGTTCCATACTGACAATTTTACCGTCATCCAGCCGAACAGTCACTTCAGACACCTTTTGGAGTGTTACTTCATCAATTGGGTCTTTAGTGGCAGTGCCGAGGATCCAGCCCGGTGAACTAACATGTCGATCGGCAACCATTAGTCTTGCTAATTCATTATTAGCAGCAGCTTTAGCATCTCTTATCTGAGTCATTGTGTTTGTTAGTACCTCTCCCTGAACTTCTTGGCAGGCGTCTTTGTTAGAGCAACCACTGATGAACAGAGTGAGTAGTAGGCTAGTGACTGTTATTTTCATGCTGTATTTTATTGAGGGTTAGGAGCCTATCATTATCTATATAATATAGAGTGGGTTACAGTTAGTTAGTATTCGTTTTTGTAGTAGGTAGCTTGAGATGATGAACTTATTGTCAAAAGCAGCTAGTTATATAGCGACTAGAAGTTATATAAAAATAAAAAAGCGTAGCGACCTGGGAGTGTAGTCACTACGCTGCGAAACTATTATCAGTCTCTAAATTTTGTATTGTTAAAACTTGCACCGTAAAGCCGAGTGCTGACTATTTTGCTAGCAGAGCTGTATCGTGTAGATGCAATCCTTTCTCTGATGTTTTAGCTGCATGATTGCTAACCGTTAGCGGCTTAATATCAATTGCCTCTCCATACTTGTTGATGCTTACATCTACCTTGTCACCCTGCTTAAACTCTTCGGTATAGATGTCGAGTTTAACGCTGACGACTTGACCATTATCAAGACGGATGACAAGTTCAGAAACTTGACCTAAAGTCGCCTCTTCTATTGCGTCACCAACCAGTCCACCGATGATCCAGCTTGTTAGCCTAGTGTCACTGTCAGATGCGGCAAGGCTGGCTAGTTGACCTACTGCTTTTCCGCCACCTTCGTTATCTGCCTTAGCCATTTGATTGGCTAAGATTTCCCCTTGGGTTTCTCGAGCGACATCGTTGCTAGCACAGCCAGTAAATGCCAGTGTAAAAAGTAGTGCCGTTAGTATCTTTTTCATTGTGTTTGCTCATCATCATTGTTGTGTATGGGGCTATTATGTACTGACTTTCTTATAGGTAACAGTTAGTAAATATTCGTTTATCGGGTGGGTAGTTGGTTTTAACAATTAAAAAAAGGAGCCATTAGTCTCCTTTGTTATCGAAAGTAAGTACGAGTTACCATGCGCCACCGAATTGTAGATACACAGTCCACTCTTCAGGGCCTTTAGCGATATCAATTCCAGTTCTTAACCCGAGCTGACGAGCGATTAGGTATCTAAAACCTGCACCTTGTGCATTTTGCCACTTAGCTTGATTAAAGCTTTGGTCGTTATTGACTGCTTTGCCTGTGCCTGCAAAACCTAAAACAGTCCAGCGGTCGTCTATGTCGTAGCTGACCTCTACTTCAGCGAGTGCGGTATTATCAGCTTGGTAACGCATTGCTGCCATGCCGCGCATATCAATAAAAGGTTTAGCATAAAAAGGTGCACCGTCTGTTGTTGATTTAGCATCAAGGCGCATGGCGACTCCCCACTTAGGGGCTACCCGGTGATAGCTCTGCACAAAGGCGTGATAATCTTGATAATCAAAATCTCCGCCGACACCTTTGCCATGCATATTGGCCTTCACACCAGCTTTGGTGCCTTTTCTGGGGGCAAACTGATTGTCTCGACTGTCATAGGTGAATTTGAGTCCTAAATGAGCGTCTGTACTATCTAATGCCAGGGGGTCAACACCTGGCAGCATAGAAGAGAGGTCAAAAGATGCCTCTGAACTCATATTGACGTAATCAGCCCCGATAAAGAAGTTACTGCTACCGATCCTAAAATCGATATCTTGGAAGAAATATAAGCCTTTAATGTTGAACTTATTGGCTTGATCTGAGCCCTCTTGGTAGTACTGTAGGTTGAAGTCAGCGCCGAATATACCGCCTAAGTAACGGATATTGTCGTTCTTCCAATTTCCTGAATGAAACACTCCTGCGAGCGAGCTTCCATTGCTAGTGGCTGCACCGACTACACCAGTAACGCTTGGTGGGATCTCAGAGACTTGTTCGGGGTTCTGTTCACGGATAGCTTTCTGCTCCTCCGTTTCATGAAAAAACAGCAAGGCTGCGCCGCCACCAGTACCCACAGCTGGCTCTGTAATAATCAGTGGAATAGGCATAAAGCCAGCTGAGTTATCCAAAATCCATTGACTAGCGTCTATACGCCCATCTATCGGATCTTTAAAGCCATCCATAAAGCTTGCTGATGCAATGTTAGGCAGCATTAACAGAGATAATGCGCCTACTAAGGCCGTTTTTACGGCCGGTTTATTGTTGCTAGTTTTCATGTTCACTCCCCCAAGGATTGCGCGCTGCGTTAAAACAGCGCGCGACAAAACTAATAATCGCTAAAGATGATGTCGTCGGCGATGGCGTCTTCTACTGCCATATCATCGAGTTCATCCATGATTAAACCGTCTTCAAGATCTTGCATGTCACGGTTACAGCGATCTCGCCTGATTTCGCCTTCAATTAGGCCATCAATAGCACCGACTGCAGCGCCAATTTGCGCTCCACGTTTAGCGCCCTCTCTGCCGTCGGCAATAGCGCCTAACCCTGTGCCAATCAAGCCGCCCTCTAGTGCACCGCCGACAACATTGCCTAAGGTATCGTCGCAGTAATCAGCAAGTGAGCTTGTGGCTACACAGCTGAGGCTCAGGGTTGCCGTGATCAATAGATGTTTAAGTTTCATAGTGGTACCTCGTCGTAATAGTGTGATTAACTTGAAGCACATTTTATTTGAATATATTCAATACTAAGAGTTAGTTTGTATCGACAAATCGAATGGGTTGTTTGAGGTAGAATAACAGCGAAGATCTCACTGTTCGGCATAGGCATTTTTCGGTCTGGTCACAGTGGCTTTCTAACAAGAGGGCGGAAATGGTAGAGAGTGGATCTAGCCCAAGCTAGACCTACTCTGTGGTTTACGGTGGGTAAAGAGAATTGCTAATTAGGTTGTTACAACATGAGCTCAGCTGAAGTGATTTTAAAGCTTTGCAGATCTTCCTTTATAGCCCGCGCAGTCACTTGTTTTTTGGCACCTTGTAGCGTGGTGTCCTTAATGATGACTTTGTCTGTAAAGCGCTTAGTTGTTGCCCCTAATTGGTGATAAAACGTATAACGGATTAGATAGGTCATAGGCTTCCTAAACTAAACTAAACTAAACTAAACTAAAGTGAATTGATTCCCTTATATAATTTGCTTTAAAGAGAGGTTTTATCTCTGTCCTTGATATTTGTTAATAGCAGTTCAGAATGCTGTGATAGTTGGTTTAATATCATCAACTTCATTATTGATTTAACTGATCTCGGATAAGATTTGCCGTTATCTTATAGAAGTTTAGTGAATAGCATTTGTTAGCTATTATAGGTATAGCGAATAGGTTGTGACGATGGGAAGCTGCGTAGGAAGACGAGATGTTTTTTAATGCTTAGTTTGAAGCTACCTATTCGATTGTGTCATACAAAGTAATTAACACTATAGTTAATTTAGTTGGAAAATAGCCGCAAATCAATTTTGGAGGCTAGCATGCCAATTAAATTTCTAAATAAATTATTCACTCATAAAGCCGATGGCCTAAATAATACCAAAGCTCAAGCAGATGTTTCTTTTGTTGATAAAGGAGTGACTCTGGTTTCTACTGTCGCACTAATCGCTCTATTTGTTACTTATGAAACTTTGTTAGATGAGCAGTTGCATATTCAAGTGTTACTCGAAAATCTGCTAGGTTGAATTAAATGATATTACCTAAGCTGACCTTGACTATCTAGTTGTTAATAGATAGCCAAGGCATAAGCACTATCGCTGCATTTGTTCAACAATAAAACTCATCGCAGGCCCTTTAGGGCTGTTAGATTTCCAGATCAGATCAATTGCTGAGTACATTTTAGTTTTATTAAACTCTGGTGTGAATTGACTAATAGTGCCAATTGCCAGCTTCTCATCTAACATAGTTTTCGGTAAAAAAGCCCAGCCCAAATCTTGTTCAACTAAACGGATCATATCGTCTTGATCTGATGCCTCCCAAGTTTCCTGTGATAGTATCGTCGAGTTTTTAAGCAACTTATGCTGCAGCATACTGGTACAGGTGATCTGCCTTTCTGTGATTAGGATTTCATTATCTATCACTTCCATATCTGCAAACTTGGAGTCAGGGCTACAAACACAGACCCACTCCACTTGAGTGATGGTGACGAAATCTAAGTTTTCAGGAATAGCATCCGACGCAATATTGAAACCAAGGTTAGCTTTTTTCTCTACTAGTGCACGGTTGAGTTCATCACCAAATAACTTAACCAACTTGATACGGGTAAATGGGAATGCTTGCGCCATTTTTTCAAGCGCTGAATCAAATACTGACATAGGCACAAGAGGGTCAGCGGCAATGACCAATTCATCTTCAACTTCTTCGATTGTACCTTGAGCATAGTTTTCCATTCTATTGGCTTGGCGAATGATAACTTTTGCTTGTTGATATAGCCGCTCACCCTGCTGGGTCAGCGTAGGGTATTTAGTGCTTCGATCAAATAGATTAACCCCTAAGTCAAGTTCAAGGTTGTTGACCCCAATACTGACAGAGCTTTGGCTTTTACCTATGTGTCTAGCAGCGGCCGAAAAAGAGCCTTTTTCTGCTGCAGCTACAAATGCGTTAAGTTGTTCAAGATTTAGCATTGGTCACCTATTCGTTTTGTTAATGTTATCTGATTTAACCTATTAAACATCTTTTGGGATACTGGCGCCAGTTAATTATTCGAATCAAACCCAAGAGGCACTATTATGAAAACACTTACTTCAACATTAACTGCACTATCAATCGCAACTTTATTCTCTTTCAATGCTTTTGCTGCAGAGCCAGAAGTTGAGCAAGATGTTAACTACGGTGATCCAACTGCCAGTTTCTCAACCGTCGGTATCTCTGCCAATAAAGATACTACTCAACTAAATGGTATGGTCGGTTTTGGTGCCAATATTTTCCAGCTTGATATTGCTGCCGACAATAAAACTGGCGATTTAAACGGCCGTGGTCGCTACTTTCATGTGACTGATGGCCTTGGTTACTCTGTTGACGTACTTGCTGATGCAAACTCTCAAACTGTTCTCGGTGGCCTAATCTATAAGTTCCAGGTAACTGACAACATTTCTATCTTCCCAATGCTTAGCGGTGGTGCCACACAGGTGAAACGCCCTGGTGAAGACAACAAATATGACCGTTCAGGTCTTGCTCAGGCCGGCATATATGCAATGTACGGATTTGATGCCGGTCACTGGATATATGCTAACCCGAAGACAACTTACCACCTGAAGAACAAAGAGTTCATTAACCAAATAGAAGTGGGTGGCGGCTTTATGGTGACCAGTAATATCTCTGTCGGCGCCAAGGTTGAGTACACTGCTGAGCACAAAAACCAGTTTGGCACCATGAAAGCTGACACTGTGACTTGGTTACAAGCAAACTACTATTTTTAAAAGACTTGTATTGAAGATAGTCGCTAGGCAGATTAGACCTGCTATTAATGCAACAGAGCAAAATTGAATTGCACACTGTTCGCCTTAGAAAACACCGCTACTTAAAATAGCGGTGTTTTTACATATGTAACTCAAAACTGTTAGCTGTTTCGTATCTCAACGCACTATATTACGGTACACTCCGCGCCAACAAAGGTTATGTTGGTAAGAGTAAATTTTACCAGATAATGTTTGTCAGCAATTGACTGGTAAAATTGCTGACAGCAAGACTCGCAGGTCACTGACGCAAGCCGCGTTAAGTGGATCTCTCACCCAAGTTTAATTACTTTGGGGCTCTACCTGCCATAGCCGTGTCGCTAATGAATTGTCGTTAGTTAACTGATATTTAAGAGATCAAGGTAAAATAATTATGAAGTCTGAACAGACGCTGGCAAGCTCTAGTGCTCCCTCCGATTCACTCTTGGATCGATATTTCAATATTTCAGCCCGTGGCAGTACCTTAAAACGTGAAGTTATCGCTGGCTTTACCACGTTTTTAGCCATGGTTTACTCCGTTATTGTGGTACCAAACATGCTAGGCACTGCCGGTTTTGATCCTGCGGCTGTGTTTATTGCGACCTGTTTAATTGCCGCTTTTGGCTCTTTACTTATGGGGCTATGGGCTAATCTGCCAATGGCGATTGGTTGCGCAATCTCGCTGACTGCATTTACCGCTTTTAGTATGGTGTTAGGGCAGGGGATTTCGATTCCAGTCACACTTGGCGCTATCTTTCTAATGGGTATTGTATTTACTCTTGTCAGTGTGACCGGCATACGCCAGTGGGTACTGACCAATTTACCCAAGGGTATTGCTCACGGAACAGGCATCGGCATTGGCTTATTCCTGTTACTTATTGCGACCAATAGCGTGAATTTGATTGTGTCGAATGACGCTGGCTTACCAGTAAAGCTTGGCGATATTAATAGTCTACCTGTTATAGCAACGATTGTTGGTCTTGCGGCCACTATCGGGCTTGAGCGCCGCGGTATGCCGGGCGGTATCTTGTTAGTTATTATCGCGTTGTCTGTGTTTGGTTTAGTGTTCGACCCGAGCGTAACTTATCAGGGATTATTTGCACTGCCTGACTTAATGTCTGAAACCTCACTTATCGGTCAGCTTGATGTGATGGGAGCACTCAACCCAGTGGTATTGCCTATTGTTCTGGCATTAGTGATGACCGCAATTTTTGATGCCACAGGTACCATTCGAGCAGTGGCTGGCCAAGCAGAATTGCTTGATGAAAAAGACAATATTGTCGGTGGTGGTAAAGCGCTGACATCAGATTCTGTCAGTAGTATTTTTGCTGGTGTTGTCGGCGGAGCTCCAGCGGCTGTCTATATCGAATCGGCGGCGGGCACTGCGGCGGGTGGAAAGACGGGTCTTACGGCGACGATTGTAGGTGTTCTGTTTTTGCTAATGATGTTCTTAGCACCTCTGAGCTATTTAGTTCCGGCTTACGCGACTGCGCCAGCATTGATGTATGTTGGACTGCTCATGCTAAGTAACGTCACCAAGCTTGATTTTGACGATAAAGTCGATGCAATGGCAGGCCTAACTTGTGCGGTATTCATTATCTTAAGCTGTAACATCGTTACTGGTATTATGCTTGGTTTTGTGACGTTAGTTATAGGCAGAATTTGTAGTGGTGAGTGGCGCAAATTAAAGCTAGGTGTGTTAGCGATTACTATCGGTTTGGTCGTCTTCTATATGGGTGGCTGGGCGATTTAAACTGTTCTCTTAGCAAGATTAACTCAACTGAGCCAGCCTATAAAGCTGGCTCTTTTTTATCTTAAGCACTACTTTATGGCACCTACTTCTGCTTGGTGACAGTCAAAATAACGGCTGCGCTTCTTATCTTTCAGTTTCAGGGTATCAACAAGCACTAGTCCATCAATGCAATCGCCAAACTCAGCATCTATGCCGAAATCGAGAAAGCTAACCCCATCATCATGACACAATTCGCCATATTGCTTATAGAGCGCAGGGACTGCTGCGCCCATACTGGCCATGGTTTGTTTGAGTTGTTTAAAGCCCTGAGAATAGTCTAACTGGGAGTATTGTTTGTTGAGTTGCTGTAGCTTGTCTTCATTGAAAATATAGGGACTAAATGAATGCGCTAGAGGTTGCTCATTAGAAAATTGGGTTTTATAGAAGTGGATTAATCGCTCTTTTGCCGGGTCTGGTAAATGATCGCTTAAAGAAACCGGACCAAATAAATAACGATATTGTGGGTTTTTAACGAGGAATGCACCAATCCCAACCCAGAGGTAATCTAAACTTCGCTTCCCCCAGTACTTTGGTTGTACAAAACTCCGACCGAGCTCTAGGCCTTGTTCAAAGTAGGGCGCAAAGGCGGGTTGATATTTAAAGAGTGACTGGCTATACAGTGCATTACTTCCCTGTTTTTGATGTACCTCTTTGGCGCCTGCGAAACGGTATGAACCGACGATCTCTAAGTCGACGGGATCCCATAAAACCAAATGTTGATAGTAGCGATCGTATTTATCTGTATCTCGGCGCATACCGGTACCTTCACCTACCGCGCGAAAGGCTATCTCTCTGAGGCGACCAATCTCGCGCATGATCGGATTACTTGATTGATGCTGATATAGAAAAATCTTCTTAGCGTCGCTGGTCTCTCCAAGGAGCTCACATTGTAACAGTGCCGTTTGTAATTCACTGCGAGACTCAGGGTGCGCGATTGCACTTTGGGTGGTAAATAGTGGACTGCGATTTTTACCAATGCGATAAAGATGATTTTTGAGTAGCTTAACTTTTGTTTTTAGGGGGAAATCAGAGCTATTTACCACCTCCTTTGGGATCAACTCTCCAATACGCACAGGCATGGTTTTCTTTGCTTGTTTAAACATCTCTTTTACCAGCATCAAGCTGGCTAATGGTTTATAAAGCATTGAAGCGCCATAAAAAGCAGCTGAGTTTTTGGCATCTGCATGCATAGGTAACAAGGGCGCATTACAGGCTTTAGCTATTTTTAGAAAGCCACTGTGCCAGTGAAGATCGACAACACCTGTAGGGCGCAAGCGTGAAACTTCTCCACTGGGGAAAATCAGCACCGCCCCTTCATTGCGCAGGTGCTTGTGAATATTATCTAGATGCTGTTTTGGGGTACCGCCGGTCATGTTGCGCACTGGTAATAATATCGAGTGCAATGGCTCCAGCGCCATCAGTAGCTCATTGGCGACCACTTTGATATCGGGTCTTACTTTACTGATAAGCTTTATCATGGCTAAAGCATCGAGCGAACCAATTGGGTGGTTAGCATAAATAACCACCCGCCCCTCTATCGGAATATTCTCAACTTCATTGTTAGGAACGCTGTAACTGAAATTGAAGCTGTTGAGTACTTGTTCGACAAAGTCGACGCCCTGTAAAAATGAAAATTTGTTGGCAATGTCATTGCACTCTTTTTCTTTAAGTAGATAACGAAGCATTGCTTTGGTGGGAGTTGCTAACCATGGACTCTTATCGAGCAATGGTAAGTTCTTTTCAACGACATTATCGACGGTAAAAATCATAATCAGGCCCTTCTATGGCTGTTAAGAGGTTAGGCTACACGTCTAGTTTTTGGCGAATCGCGCTGCGGACTAAATTGAAAAGCGCTAATCAGTCGGGCGCTGCTTGTCGATTCTTGCCACTTCAAAAGTTGTATATCACCAGATTGAGATTCAGCGACAAAAGTACAGTTTTCTACCCAGTCTCCGTCATTGGCATAAATAATATTGTTTGTGAGGCTAAGTTCGGGCTGGTGGATATGGCCACAGACGACCACATCAGCCCCTTTAGATTTTGCATAGCGTATGACGGCACTACGGTAGTTATTGATGGCTTGTTGAGCTTTGCCGACTCTAAGTTTCACGTAACTTGCCAGCGACCAATAAGGGTAACCTAAGTGGTTACGAACTCTATGCAGTTGTCGATTTAGAAATAACAGTAGATCATAAAGGTGGTCGCCTAACTTGGCGTAGGCGCGGCCAATACACACTTCGGAATCAAACTGATCGCCGTGCACCATTAATACTTTGCGGTTAGAGGCGGTGATGTGAATGTGCTCTGTACTAATGGTCAGATCCCAAAGGTGGAATCCATCATAAGGTTTGAATACATCATCATGATTACCGGGAATATACACAATATGTGTTCCTTCGCGGGCCATTTTTAGTAGTTTCTGTAGGATAAGGTTGTGGCTCTGTGGCCAGAGAAACTTACGCTTTAGCGCCCAAATGTCGATGATGTCGCCAACGAGAAATAGTTTATCGGTGTGCAGTGAATTTAGCAGTTGTAGCAGATACTCAGCCTTGCAGTCTTTGCTGCCGAGGTGAACATCCGACAACCAAATGGCATTGAAGTGTCGCTCAGTGCTATTTTTCTCGGTGTTATTGATTGGCGATATGCTATCAATATGACTCACGAGTGCACTGCTCAAAAGTGCTGTTTTGCTGTGTGCTAATCCTTGCTGCTTCTCTTTCATTGTCCTGCCAGTTAACGCTGGGGGATGCCGATAGAGTAAAAGCGATAGTTGACTGCAAGATGAATATTTTATGGCAAATTAATGACGCGCATAAAAAAGAGCGCCTCAGCGCTCTTTTTTATATTGCTAGTGATTATTCGATTAGAAAATCAGGTGTGCAATACCAGCGATAACAGGCAAAGTAACCAATGTTCTTAAGATAAACACCACTGCAAGCTCAAGGAAGTTGACTGGGATTTTACTGCCCATCAATAGTGCACCAACTTCGCTCATGTAGATAAGCTGAGTGACCGATAGCGCAGCAATAATAAAGCGAGTCATGTCTGATTCAATTGAGCTGGCAAGAATAGCGGGAATAAACATATCCGCAAAACCGACCACAATTGTTTTAGAGGCTTCAGCAGCTTCAGGCACTTGTAGCAACTCTAGTAGCGGAATAAATGGCATGCCTAGATAATTAAATACAGGCGTAAATTCGGCAATCATTAGGGCGATGGTACCGATCCCCATGACGACTGGTATCACGCCAAAAATCATATCAACAACGTTTTTAACGCCGTCAGTTAAAGTATGTTTGATACCGCCTGCACGTGAGGCTTTTGTTAATGCTTGATCGAGTCCCCAAGAGAAAACACCGTGACCCGCTGGAATAACCTCGTCATCTTTATGGCGTGGTGTTTCATCAATATAGAGATCTTTCTTCCAAGACAGTGGTGGTAGCTTAGGCACGATTATCGCGGCGACAAAGCCAGCAAAACAGACTGTTAAATAGAAGGGAACAAATAGATGCTCGAGTTGTACCTGTGAAATAACCACCAGCGAGAAAGTGATTGATACTGCTGAGAAGGTCGTTCCAATAACTGCAGCTTCACGTTGGGTATAAAAACGTGCTTCATACTGCTTACTGGTCATTAAGATCCCTACGCTACCATCACCTAACCAAGATGCCATACAGTCAATGGCGCTGCGTCCTGGTAAGTTAAAGATAGGGCGCATAATCTTAGTAAGCAGGGTGCCCAGTAGTTCTAGTAAACCAAAGTTAAGCAAAAGCGGCAGTAACATGCCTGCAAATAAAAACACCGAGAACAATACAGGTAAGAGGTCGTTCAATACCAGTGCTCCAGTATCGTCAGAACGAATAGCTTCAGGACCAACACCAAAGAAAGTCAGGCTGATAAAGATAGCACCTAGAATGCGAATGACTAACCATATTGGTGTGACATTAAACAATGAGTTTAAGAAACTATTTTCTGTGACCAATTTGGGTTTAATTGCTTTTACCAGTGCGGAGGCTATCGCTGTGAAGATAACAATACCTGTCACGATACCGATAAGCGCATCACCGAGGAAACTCTGTAAAGATTTCGAGATAATAGCAATAGGAATCGTGATCGCATCTTGATAGCTGATAGGGGTCATGAATAACAGCAGACCGATCAGTGATGGCACAATAAACGTAAGTATTGTTTTAATGTTGTGGGTTTGTTTTTCTGACACTTTTTTCTACCCTAAATATCGAGTTCTGCTTTGCAGCCTAAAAACTGAGTTTTGTACTTAAGCAAAAAATGTATTGAATATTCATTCAACTGCTAACAGGCGAGGTTACCGCCTTAAAACATCTATGTAAAACGATTCTACCGATATAGAAAATATATCAAGCTGTGCGAATAGTTATTAACTCTAAATGACTAAATATATTGTATAGGAAGATGCAGTGAAAAAACAAAATTATTTTTTGTTTAATTCTATTCAAAACAATGTTTTAAGTTTGTTTTTTGATTGTTGGCTTTTGGTGTGTTTGTTGTGGTTTTTTAGTTGTCGCTACTAAAGTTTGTAACGACAACTATTACAAAGTACTGCAAACTAACTAAATGTTTTCCTCAAAGATTTTGCTTTTTCGGCGTTAATCTTTAGTTCTTTAACTGCTAATTCCACCACATCAATCGCGCCCAAATTTTCTGCTGAGGCTCGGCTAATGTGGCTGATATTTTGGTTGATTTCATCAACAACCAGCGTTTGTTGCTCTGCGGCAACTGCATTTTGTTGCGCTAAATCATGAATATTTCTGACGGCTTCGTAAATGGTGTCGACTTTTTGAGCCGATTGCTGTGCATCATCGGTGCATAGCAATGCTTGAGATTTGCTTTCATCCATCTGCTTCGACCATTGCGTTAGCATCGAAAACATCTTATCGACGCTTTTTGAGATACTTTCGGTAGATTGTTGGGTGCGGCTCGACAGCGCACGAACCTCATCAGCAACCACGGCAAAGCCACGACCTTGTTCACCGGCTCTAGCAGCTTCAATCGCAGCATTAAGGGCGAGTAGGTTAGTTTGTTCTGCTATGGCATCAATTTCAGACATGGCGCTGGCGACACGTTCAGCTTCTTTGTTGAGTAATAATGCATTCGCTGCGGCTTCTGATACTGACTCTGTGAGTTCATTAATACTGTTGGCACTCTTTTGCATCTTCTCTCGACTGTCATCGCAAAGGACATAAGTGTCCTGAATGCTGTCAGAGGTTGACTTAATATTACTGGCGACTTCGGTAATAGTGGCTGCCATCTCTTCGGTAGCACTAGCGATTTGCTCTATCTGTTGGCTTTCAACATCAAGCCCGACATGTGCTTGAGTTGCTGCGGTGACTAGTTGATTTGATATGTCATCAATGTGTTCGGCGTTATCTTGCGAGCGGCCTAGCACACCTTGTAACTTGGCATCTTTCATCATCAATTGGAAATCGAGCAGTGAGGAGGTGTCACGCCCACAGTAGATAAAGCGGCTAACTGAATCGTGTTGCTGCTTCATTTGCATTAAACGGGCAGGTATACGAAAAGCTTCATCGTAGAAAATGGCGAGATTGATACCCATTAGTAAAATACCGGCTAAAATCACCCCCCAGCCCCAAATATAACCCGCGACGGCTAAGCCTAGGCTGGCACACACCGCTGAGAGTACGCGCTTGTTGGTTAGGCTAATGGGGTCGTTAACGGCCTTGCCATTGTTGAGTCGTTGATAAATTTTCTGTGCTTGGCTGACGTACTCGGCTTTAGGGGCTACGCGCACTGATTGATATCCGACGAGATCCCCTTGCTCAAACAGCGGTGAAACAAAGGCGTCAACCCAATAAAAGTTGCCATTTTTACAGCGGTTTTTAACGATACCGCGCCAAGACTGTCCAGCCTCTAGTTTTTGCCACATCTCTTTAAAGGCTGCTTTGGGCATATCTGAGTGGCGGACTAGCTTGTGGTTCTGGCCAATCAGTTCCTGCTCAGAATAGCCAGAAACTTCAATAAATCGTGGGTTGGCATAGGTAATAACACCTCGCTTGTCAGTGCTTGATATTAATTGGTCTGAATTGTTGAGCCTAACTTCCCGGTTGGCTGTGTTTGCATTGTTTGTTGTCATTATTATTCCATGTGACTGCAAATGGCATTACGAGGTTTATGTCGTAAATGTACTAATGGGTATAACCACTTGGCTGAAATATAACATTAATACACCCACTTTTAATCAGGTTTTTCTAATTTTTTTAATGAAATATTAGCTAAAAGTGCATTGCGCTTTTTTGGTGTAACTTTCTGGGTTTATTCTCTTTTTAGTCTTATCCATCTTCATTGTTTTGGATATTAAACTTGAAAATATGGGCGGTAAACGATAAAAGTAACATGTGCGCTACAATTGGTGGCGTTGTAAAGCTTGTTAAAAACCTGAGCTAGACCTCTTTAACTAGGGCTAAATCGATATATATTTGATGATGCCATTAGAAATTATAAAAATAGGAATATATGGTAGCTCGGATACAGAATAAGGTTTCTACGCTCGCATTTCGCTTTGGTATGCTAGGAGTCTTCGGATTATTGCTAGGCTTGCTGATGTCTGTGCTGACATTTGAGCAGTATGACGGTAGAGGTTTTAGCTTTTTGAACCATACGCTCAGTGAGTTGGGTAATTATGGCCACTCCTATTTTGCAGTAATCATTAATGGCGGACTATTCTTTGGTAGTTTGAGTGTGGTGCTGTTTTGTTTGTTTTCTTTACAAATTGCAGACTCGCCTTGGTCTTACCCATTTTTCGCCTGTTTAGCGCTGACATTTTTTAGTCTTGCTGCAATAGGGCTGTTCCCAATCAATGTTTATCATTTACATACTGCGGCAATTCAATACTTCTTTATTTTCGGCAGTACCAGCTCGGTGTTATATGGACTGTATTTATTAGTGGGCAAAGGACGATTATTCTCACGGACTACCAGCATTTTGGCATCTTGCTCGTTCATCAGCATGGCGGCATTTCTAATTGTACCTTTGCTAGGGTTAGAGTTGACTGAAGGTGATAGGGCATTTTATCAGGAGATGCTGGTTGAGATGCATCGTCCTGATATTTGGTGGCCTGCGGTGTTTGAATGGGTAGGGATCAGCTGTTTCGTGGCTTGGACCACCAACGTCATGTTAAATTTAAAGCCTACATTTAAGTCCTAGTTAACCTGTGCTAACCCTGAGGTTTGATGCCAATATCCGTTGCATGTGAGAGGCTCTGGCAGTTGCGGCTTAGACAGAATACTCTCAGCGACTTCGATGCTCTTTAAGCTACTTGGAGAGACTCTAAAGTAGTTGATTCCCATCTGTTGCATCTGGGCAATATCCGCTGAAAGATCAATTTGACTGGCAGACTGAGTCTGAATACCGTTAATCCTTAGTAACGGTTGTTGGTCTTGGGTTTGAGCGAGTAACCCTTTTGAGTGCGACAAGCATACCGTTTGACAGTTATCTTTAGGCAGCCCCTGTTGTTTGGCCGTAAAACAGCGAGCAGAATGCGCCAGTGGCAAATACCCATGAGCAAACACCTCTATTTCAAAGGGGAGAGGGGCTCCACTCGTGGCTAATTCAGCTTCGATAACATTGGTTAGCCAAGTTTTAGACAACTCTATAGGCATCACAAAACGTTGCATGCCCCATTGATGCAGTTTTTTTAGCGTCGCCAAATTGTAGTTATTGATAGTGGGACCACAGACAAAGGGTAAACCAATCTCTTTTGCTGCTTGCACTGCACCGATATCATTAGCCTCGATAATGAATTCACCATTGTTAACCTGCTTTTTTAGCTCAGTGTATTCTGATGGCGCTTCTAATAACGCTAGCGTAGATAGAATCACTTCCTTACCTGACTCTCGTAGCATCTGCGCTAGTTTTAAATAGTCGCTAAATTTTACTTGTCTGCGTCTACTGCAAACGGTTTCACCAAGATAGACGACGGGAATATTGCTGTCAGCTACCTGCTGATAGAACTGGCTGACTTTTTCTTTTGACCAGCAATACTGTATTGGCCCGAGAGATGTTTTCATTATCTTTCCTTTAAAAATAAGCAGTGCTGTTACTGCCAAGTTCGCTCATAGGCGCCGAGTGTGGTTGTTTGCCCTTCAGAGACTTTGTTTAAAGCTGCATTCCACTCTTGCTGGGTTTGGTATTTCTCAGGTGCTGATAAGTAACTATCGATTGCAGCGCGCCATACTCGTGTCACTTGCTCAACATAAGCTGGGCTGCGTTGACGGCCTTCTATTTTTAGAGACACTACGTTTGCTTTGGCAAGTTCAGGCAATAAACTTAAGGTGTTTAAACTGGTCGGCGCCTCAAGAATGTGGCTAGCGGTACTGTTTTCATCTGTGGTGTAACGACCTTTACAGACGACTGGGTAACCCATCTGTTCATCAACACCAGACTTATCAATAAGTACATCGTTTAACCAAGTTAACCTATCACTGCCATCCTCTTGCCAACGTACATGTTTTGCCGGTGAGCAGGAGCCGCCAGTATTAGGAGATTGGCCGGTGACGTATGAAGATAGATGGCAGCGGCCTTCAGCCATAATGCATAAACTGCCGAATGCGAAAACTTCTAAGTCAACAGGGGTGACTTTAGACAGGTCTCTGACCTGCTTCATCGACAATACCCGTGGCAAAACTGCGCGTTCGATATTAAATGCTTCTTTATAAAGCGTTAGCGCACCAAGATTAGTCGCGCTGGCTTGCACTGATAAGTGCAACGGCAAGTGTGGGTAGCGGCTATGGGCGTAATCGAGTAATGATATATCCGCCATAATGAGCGCATCAACACCGGTTGCCGCGGCCAAATCTATGGCTTGATACCAGCGAGTTTCTTCACCTGGTTTTGGAAAGGTATTAATGGTCAGAAATACTTTCTTGCCGCATTTTTTAGTGTACTCAACAGCCTGTTGTAGTTTTTTGGGAGTAAAGTTTAAACCTGCAAAAGAACGGGCATTGGTATCATCTTTTAGTCCTAGATAGACCGCATCGGCGCCAGCATTTAGCGCAATTTTTAATGATGCGAGATTACCCGCGGGGCACAGCAGTTCCATATATTTGGCTCCAATGATAAGGAATCAGGAGTTTAAAAGGGAATGAAGATCAAATTTTTGATGTAAAACAGGTTTGTGATCATAAAAGCTAGGTAAGATCACTTTCTTTGTATCAATGCTGGAGCATTTTTAAATGCAAGGTTTACTTCCCAATAGTTTGGCTAAAAAAATTCTGAATATTGGCCCTAAGGCGCTATCACAACCGTTAGCATTTATCCCGTTCTCTTTAAAGGCTGATCTTTTAAAGCGGATACTAGGCTTGATGCTTGCTGAGCAAGCAAGGGATGATGAGCTTGAATTTTTATTGGATCGTTGGGTTGCTATCGAAGTTGAAGATTTAGCTTTAACCTTTGAGGTGAGTTACAACGGTAGTTGGTTAGTCCGACCATTACAAAATGCAGAAGTGACGTTTAAGAGTGACTCAAAAGCGTTACTTTTAGTTGCTGCGGCGAAAGAAGATCCCGATACGCTATTTTTTCAACGTAAACTCAGTATTGAAGGTGATACAGAGCTTGGGCTTGAAGTGAAAAACTTATTACTTGGTGTGGAGTTCGATTCAATGCCTAAAGCGGTAAGCACTGCCGTCACTAAGCTGGCGGAAGCGTTGCAATCATTACAGAGAAGCGCAGAGCCACAAGTAGCTTGAATTTAATCAACATAACAAAAAAGGCGCCGTTGGCGCCTTTTCTTTTAGCAAATAAGAAGTTGGTATTAAATACTGTCTTCTAGTCCACCAAGTGCTTCTACGACGGCATTCACCAAGGCAATTAGCTCGCTGCCCATTAAGGCAAAGTCTGCATCTAAACGCGCCATTGGATCTTCATTGCCTAAATCGTCATTACCCGCTCTGAACTCTTCAGAGAACTTAAGGCGTTTAATCGCTGCATCAGACTGAAGTAAGAAGGCTACTGATTGACCAAAGTGTAATGCTAGTTTATGAACTTGCTTACCGACTTCAATGTGCGCCAATACTTCGTTTTCACTCAAATCTTGCTGCTTAAAGCGAACAATTCCACCTTCATCTGAATCACTTTTTAATTCAGCTTCATCTTGCATCTCAAAAGGTGCAGGTGTTTTGCTCTCTTTTAACCATTCCGTTAATTGGCTTTCAATCGGCGTTTTAAAGCTCATCGGAATAATAGGTAAAGTACCAATGGCTTTACGCAGTAGCGCCATTAGCTCTTCAGACTTAGCAGCACTCGAGCTATCGACCAAGATCATCTGGATCTCAGGTAAAATCAGTGCGCGAATTTGACTGCGACGAGAAAAGGCTCTTGGCAATAATGTGGTGGTAATCTCATCTTTTAATGCGTCTTTCTCTTTTTTCGCAAGTTTACGACCATCTTCAGATTCAAGAAGTGCAACTTTCTCCTCTAATGCTTCTTTAATGACTTGAGCTGGGAGAATTTTTTCCTCTTTGGTTGCGCAGATAAGATGCCTGTCTGCTGCGGTATGGACCAAAGTGTCGCCATGCTTACCAAATGCGTTAGAGAAGCCAAACTTGCTGATATCTTGGCTTGAGCATGGAGAGAAGGTGAAGTCTTCCAGTGATTTTTCCATTGATTCAGTGTCAACAGAGAAGGGCTTGTTAAAGCGGTAGACAGTTAGATTTTTAAACCACATAGATTAAGTGCTCAGTCAAAATTAAAGCCGCAGTGTAAGTCATTGTCAGGTTCGGGTAAACCGCTTAGGTGTGTAGATACTGGATGTGATTGTCACATTTAACCAAACTGTCATATTTCAACAGGGATGCTTGAAAGCCCCGTTTTCAAAGGCTTTCTAGATCCTAAGTTGCAATTTATGAACAATTGGAGCTCGATTTAGTATTTGCTGAAATAAAAATGCAACAAACGATCTTCATTATGGCGCTCGTCCAAACCAATAACCAAGACGAATAAACGTCGAAAGGATTAAATGATGAACGTTTTTTGTAAAACTCTACTGGCCTCTGCTCTAGCTACTGCAACTCTTGCCTCTGCTCACGCGGCAGACCCATTAACAGTTTACGGTAAGCTAAATGTTACTGCGCAGTCTAATGATGTGAATGATGAAGCAACAACGACTATTCAATCTAATGCTTCTCGTTTTGGTGTTAAGGGCGCTTTTGAATTAAGCAGCTCACTTGAAGCTTTTTACACCGTTGAGTATGAAGTTGACACTGGCGATGAAGACAAGGAAAACTTCAAAGCGCGTAATCAGTTTGTAGGTCTAAAAGGTAACTTTGGTGCATTCTCAGTCGGTCGTAACGACACCATGCTTAAGATTTCTCAGGGTAAAGTTGACCAGTTTAATGACCTTTCAGGTGATTTGAAAAACCTGTTTAAAGGCGAAAACCGTATTGAGCAAACTGCAACGTATGTCACTCCATCATTTAGTGGTTTTAAAATGGGTGTCACTTATGCTGCAGAGGGCGCAAGTTCTCAGTACGCACAAGACGGTTTCAGTGTTGCGGCTATGTATGGTGATGCGAAACTTAAGAAGTCTCCGTTTTATGCAGCTGTAGCCTATGACGCAGATGTTAAAGGCTACGAAGTTGTACGTGCGACCGTGCAAGGTAAAATTGCAGGTCTTAAGTTAGGCGGTATGTACCAGCAGCAAGAAGCTACTTATGACTCAGATGGTAATCCACTTGTTGATCAAGAAAGCAAAACCGGTTACCTATTAAGCGCTGCTTACACTATAGATGCAGTTGTGCTAAAAGCTCAGTACCAAGATATGGAAGACAAAGGTGATACTTGGTCAGTAGGTGGTGATTACAAGCTGGGTAAACCAACCAAGTTATTCGCATTTTACACCAATCGTTCATATGAAAAAATTGAAAACGACGACAAATACTTTGGTGTGGGTCTAGAGCACAAGTTCTAAATCACAGTAAGGTTATAAAAAAGGAGGCTAAGGCCTCCTTTTTACGTGTAAAGTGAGAGCAACTAATGCTGCTTTATGACAATAATTCTGTTTATTATGTCAAAATGGTACTTCGTTTAATATTAATGTAATAAAACTGACCAATAATAGACTCGTAGAAATTCACTGACAGAAGATCGATTATGACAGCAAGGATATTGATAGTTGAAGATGAGTTAGCGATCCGCGAGATGCTAACTTTCGTGCTAGAGCAACATGGTTTTACCACCACCGCGGCTGAAGACTACGACTCAGCACTTGATATGTTAACCGAGCCTTATCCTGATCTAGTACTACTCGATTGGATGTTTCCAGGCGGCAGTGGCATTCAATTAGCTAAGCGATTACGCCAAGATGAGTTCACACGTCACATCCCAATTATTATGCTAACCGCTCGCGGCGAAGAGGAAGATAAAGTCAGAGGGCTTGAAGTTGGTGCCGATGATTTTATTACTAAACCGTTTTCCCCTAAAGAATTGGTCGCACGTATTAAGGCGGTTATGCGCCGAGCTGCGCCGACCTGCCTTGAAGATCCCATCGATGTGCAAGGGTTGCAATTAGACCCTGTTAGTCATCGTGTAACGGTCGGTGAGCAGGTGTTGGATATGGGGCCTACCGAGTTTCGTTTATTACATTTCTTTATGACACACCCCGAGCGCGTGTATAGTCGAGAGCAACTTCTCGACAATGTGTGGGGGACGAATGTTTATGTTGAAGATAGAACTGTTGACGTACATATCAGACGCTTACGCAAAGCGGTTACTTTTTCAGGGCATGATCGCCTGATCCAAACCGTTCGTGGCGCAGGCTATCGTTTCTCGACGAGACTTTAGTTAAACATCTCATAGGCACAAGATGGCTTTTAGGCTATCTTGTGCTCAGTTCTTCCATATGGTCGGTCTATGTTTGATTCATATTCTGGGTATCGTCTAATTTCTCGATTGGTGATCTATCTACTACTTTGTTTGGTGGTAGGTTTACTGATTGGTGAAGTCTTTTGGATACTTTTACTCGGTTGTATCGGTTTATTGCTGTGGCATTACCGTCAATTATCTCGGCTTAATTATTGGTTGTGGCATGACCGTCGCTTAACGCCGCCAAATGGCAGCGGCAGTTGGGAAGGGGTGTTCAACGGTATCTATCGCTTGCAAGGTAAGAATCGTAAGCGTGTGTCCCAATTAGCATTTCTATTAGGGCGTTTCAGACAAGGTGCTGAAGCATTACCCGACGCTGCAGTGGTTCTTGATTCAGAGCATAATATTCTCTGGTGTAACAAGCTAGCGCAGCTGCTATTAGGTTTCGTTTGGCCGCAAGATAATGGCCAGCGGATCGATAACCTTATTCGTCATCCTGATTTTTCAAATTACTTAAAGCTAGCCGAGTATCAAGAGCCGTTGGAACTTGCCGCACCCTTATCTGAAGGCCGTTTGCTTGAGATCCGCATTATGGGCTACGGCTCAGGTCAGTTGTTGCTGATTGCACGGGATATTACCCGTGTGCGTCAGTTAGAAGGGATGCGCAAAGAGTTTGTTGCCAATGTATCTCATGAACTAAAGACCCCGTTAACTGTACTTCAAGGATACTTGGAGATGATGCAGTCGATGGAGGAGCCCGGTTCGCCTAACGTGAGAGCGCTCGATCAAATGCAGCAGCAAACCTCGCGCATGCGCTCTATGGTTGAGCAGTTGTTGGCGTTATCAAGAATTGAGGACTCGGGTGATGTCGATCTTGAAGTCAAAGTGAATATGTCGCAGATGATGGATATATTACGTGATGAAGCACTGGCGCTCGCTCAAAAGCAGTATGATGTGTCGTTGTATTGCGAGCCAGGGCTTGATATGTACGGTAATGAAGTTCAGCTTAGAAGCGCTTGCACAAACCTTATCTCTAACGCGATTCGATATACTGAACCGGGTGGCAGCATCGATATTAGCTGGCGTAAAATTGCCTCAGGTGGCGAGTTTAGTGTCAGTGATAGTGGTGAAGGTATAGCGCCGCAACATATTAGCCGTTTAACAGAGCGTTTCTATCGTGTCGATAGTGCACGTTCAAGACAAAGCGGTGGCACAGGGCTTGGACTTGCGATCACAAAACATGCACTCAATCATCACCAAAGCGAGTTGATGGTATCGAGTCAGCTAGGTAAGGGCAGTACATTTAGCTTTGTTATTCCGCCTAATTTAGTTGAATATTCGCAGCCTGAGACGGAAAAGCTTGCTGAGTGATATTTTGACTAAAAACATAGATGACATAAAAACAGGCGCTTAGCCTGTTTTTTCATTTAAGCGACATAAATTTTTCAAATAGAGCCGTTCTGTCATCGAAGTGTCACTTTGCAGTAATAGACTTGTCATCATAGAAGTTAATACTGACAGCGTTTTAAGAAACCAAGATATTTAAACACTGGAGCAAAGAATGAAATTGAAACAACTTGTTGGCGCAGTAAGCTTAACTGCAGCAACTGTATTTTCTGCAGCATCAATGGCGGCAATCGATCAGTCTTTACCTACTTATGAAAAAACAAGTGGTGTGTCTGGTAACTTATCTTCTGTTGGTTCAGATACTTTGGCTAACATGATGACGCTTTGGGCTGAAGATTTTAAACAACTATACCCTAACGTAAATATTCAAATTCAAGCCGCTGGTTCGTCTACAGCGCCACCAGCGTTGACTGAAGGCACTTCACAGTTCGGCCCAATGAGCCGCAAGATGAAGCCAAATGAAGTTGAAGCTTTTGAAAAACATTATGGCTACCAGCCAACGGCTATCCGTGTTGCTATTGATGCGTTAGCGGTATTCGTGCATAAAGATAACCCTATCAAAGGCATGAGCATGGAGCAGATCGACGGTATCTTCTCTTCTACAAACAAGTGTGGCGGTGATGATATTAAACGTTGGGGCGATGTTGGCCTAACGGGTAGCTGGACTGGCCGTGATGTGCAGTTATATGGACGTAACTCAGTATCTGGTACTTACGGTTACTTTAAAAAGAAAGCACTTTGTAAAGGTGATTTCAAAGCTAACGTCAATGAACAGCCTGGTTCTGCCTCAGTGGTACAGTCAGTATCTCAGTCACTTAACGCGATTGGTTACTCAGGTAT
This sequence comes from Shewanella sp. c952, assembly GCF_019654975.1. Classification (GTDB taxonomy): domain Bacteria; phylum Pseudomonadota; class Gammaproteobacteria; order Enterobacterales; family Shewanellaceae; genus Shewanella. The sequence goes on along the minus strand of NZ_BPEW01000002.1, from coordinate 65,059 downwards.
TGGTTACAAAACGGCGGGCGTTAAAGCGGTAGCAGTATCTAAGAAAGGCACTAACTACATCGCTGCATCTGCTGAAAATGCTGCAAGTGGTAAATACCCACTTTCACGTTACCTATATGTGTATGTGAACAAGCATCCGAACAAAGACCTTGCACCAATGGACCGTGAGTTCATCCGTTACGTACTGTCAATGCAAGGACAGCAAATTGTAGAGAAAGACGGTTATGTTGCGCTTCCTCGCAGTGTGATTGCGAAAGATTTAGCTAAAGCCGGTATCCGTCTTTAAGTTAAAATCTATTTAGAAAAAGGCCTCAATTGAGGCCTTTTTTGATTCTGTTTGACTATTAGTCTGCTTTAACCAATTCAGCTAACCAAGTTTGAAACTCTGCATCCATTGAGGTTCCCCATTGGCTCACTAATGCCTGGTACCTTGGGAAATCCCCTTTTCGAGTGAAGATTAGCATCTCATCGATTTTATCTTTATGTTGTTCAAGCATGAATCGCACGGCTAAATAGCCCCAGCGGTAGACTCTATCGCCGCCACCGTTCTGCTCATAACTGGTATTAAACAACTCGCTCAATTGCAGGTTATTATCAGCTATAACCTTTAGTGCTTTTGGATTATTGTCAGCAAGAGAGATGTATTCGGCAATGCCTTCGCTCCACCACACGAGGTGAGGATACAAAGGTGTTGGTTGAGGACAGTACTCTGGCGCGCCATGTGAGTCATGTAATGAGGCACAAAAATCACCATAAAGATTAAAGCGACCATCAAGGTAATGCACATATTCATGGGCTAGATTCCACACTTGGCCTTTTTTCTCGTAAGCAACAAACTCGGCTTGGTTGTCTTCTTCCCAGGGAAACCCCTCTAAATACATGCCGCCATTGTCACTGGGCACATTAAAGTGAGCAGTGACATTCACTTCATAATCTTCACGCGAGTGGTAGACGTTTGCCCGCATACTGTGGTTGTTGTCATGGGCTACAGGTTTATTTAATGTGCCAAATAGTTTGTGGAATTTAGCTTCCTGTTTTTGCAGTAACTGACACGCTGATTCAATCTGCTGCGACGTCAATGCTTGAGAGCGGATTATGATGGTATCACTGCAGGTATGGTTCTGGCTTAGAACCCTTTCTAACGGCTGCGCTGTTTGCGCTGCAGTATATGCTGACATAATCAGCAGAGGGCTCATGATTAGCGTCAGGATATAGTGTTTATTTTTCATGGAGGGTTTCTCTATATTTTATATTTGCATACAATATTCGCAAGTGTTCCACTTAAAACTATTCAAGTCAATTTCACTCTAGATTAAGATGTTGGCTAAAATACCCCTAAAAAGTTCAGTGACTAAAAAAGGATATGCCGTGTTAGAGCAATGGGATAACAGCCGTGACTACCATTCATTCGCCAATACAGAGCAAGTGTGTGTTAAACATTTATCATTGATGTTAGATGTGGACTTTGCTGCAAAACAGTTAACCGGGCAGGTGGAGCTAAATCTTAATTACTTAGATGACAATACCAGTGAGTTGATGTTGGATCTACGTGATATCACGATTTTTAATGTGACGACAACAGCCGATCAAGCCTTAGAGTACGCGATTGATAAAGAAGATGAAATCTTAGGCCAACGCTTATGTATCAAATTAGATTCTTCAGTTAGCAGCGTGAAAATACACTATGCCACTACGCCTGAAGCGCAAGGGTTACAGTGGTTAACCCCCGCTCAAACCAGTGGCAAGAAACTCCCCTTTTTGTTCAGTCAATCGCAACCCATCAATGCACGTAGCTGGATCCCGCTGCAAGATACCCCAAAAGCGAGAATAACTTTCGATGCCGTGATTAATGCACCTAAAGGGATGCGAGCAGTGATGAGCGCCATGAATGATGCCACTGCAGCACTCGATGGCCGCTTTAGCTTCACCATGGAAAAAGCCATGCCGACACACTTACTCGCTATAGCCGTTGGCGATTTAGCCTTTGGGCGATTGGGTGCGCGTACAGGTGTCTATGCGGAACCTGAGGTTGTTGAGTCTGCCGTTGCCGAGTTTGAAGATACTGAAAGTATGGTTGAAGTGGCTGAATCTTTATTGGGTCCATACCCTTGGGGACGCTATGACATGATCGTATTGCCACCGAGCTTCCCATTTGGTGGCATGGAAAACCCAAGATTAGCCTTTATGACTCCCACGCTAATCGCTGGAGATAAGAGCTTAGTCTCGACTGTTGCCCATGAACTAGCGCATTCCTGGACTGGCAATCTTGTCAGTAACGCGACTTGGCGCGATTTATGGTTAAACGAAGGCTTCACGACTTACTTTACTAACCGCATTGTTGAAAAGGTGTTCGGTAAAGAGTTAGCCGAGCTTGAAGTGGTGCTGGAATATGGCCGTTTAAAGGAAGCGATCGAGTCAACTGAATTACACGCGCAAACTTTGCCTGCCAATATGCAAACTCAAGACCCAAATGAAGCCTTTAACCGCTTCACCTATGACAAGGCTTCGATGTTTGTTCATGACCTTGAAAAGCGCTTAGGGCGAGTTGCTTTTGATAAATTCCTCTACCAATATGTACAAGCATTCGCTTTTGAAGCGATAACAACAGAGACTTTTGTTGAGTACGCTAAAAAGACATTGCTTGTCGAACATAGTGAATTGATTACTGAGGTTGAGCTATTGGGCTGGATCTATGGTGAAGGTATGCCTGAGTGGTTTATCGCGCCAACATCAAATAGTTTAGATAAGGTCACTGAAGCTCTGTCAGCATTTGAAGCGGGTCATGCTGCTGCTGCCGACCTGAATACTACAGGCTGGTTAGTGCATCACTGGCAGTACTTCCTGACCAACCTACCAGAGGTAGTAAGCCATGATCAGCTTAAAGCACTTGACGCTGCATTTTCACTCACAGTATCAACCAATGCCGAAATAGCCTGTGATTGGTATAAAGTGGCAATTCGTAATGGTTACAGCGATGTATTACCTGCTGTGAGTGATTATTTAGTAAAAATTGGCCGAGGTAAATTTGTTAAGCCACTTTATGCTGAACTACTAAAAGCTGGTTTTGATGGCCAGATCAAAAACATCTATGCCTTGGCGCGAGAGGGTTACCACCCATCGATAGTGGTGATGTTAGACGCTCAACTTAAGGCTGTTGTTTAATAGCCAAAAAAAATGGCAACCTAAATAGGTTGCCATAAACATAAGTTTTCAAGAGTTAACACGGTTAGTGCGCTAGCGTAACGGTTAACTCCAATGGCAAACCTCAACAGGAGTGCCCAAGGGAATGATGATGAACAATGAAACTATATACACTCTGAGTGATGAGCAAAGAGAGTAAGAGTTAAGCCAATTGATGAAATTCACTTAACGAGAATCGGTTCATATAGTCAGAGTGCCTAATTTCGTTTTAGTTCCAATTATTGCTCACTTTTTTAGTTTTTATTTCATTTGGTTTGATTTTTAGCTCACTTACTGGTGATTATCCGTTTATTAATGCATTGAATTTTGCGATTAAACCAAGATTTGTTTGAGGATATTTTGCGGTGATTGTTAGCCAAAAAAAATGGCAACCTAAATAGGTTGCCATAAACATAAGTTTTCAAGAGTTAACACAGTTAGTGCGCTAGCGTAACGGTTAACTCCAATGGCAAACCTCAACAGGAGTGCCCAAGGGAATGATGATGAACAATGAAACTATATACACTCTGAGTGATGAGCAAAGAGAATAAGAGTTAAGCCAATTGATGAAATTCACTTAACGAGAATCGGTTCATATAGTCAGAGTGCCTAATTTCGCTTTAGTTCCAATTACTCCTCACTTTTTTCGTTTTTATTTCATTTGGTTTGATTTTTAGCTCACTTACTGGTGATTATCCGTTTATTAATGCATTGAATTTTGCGATTAAACCAAGATTTGTTTGAGGATGTTTTGCGGTGATTGTTAGCCAAAAAAAATGGCAACCTAAATAGGTTGCCATAAACATAAGTTTTCAAGAGTTAACACAGTTAGTGCGCTAGCGTAACGGTTAACTCCAATGGCAAACCTCAACAGGAGTGCCCAAGGGAATGATGATGAACAATGAAACTATATACACTCTGAGTGATGAGCAAAGAGAATAAGAGTTAAGCCAACTGATGAAATTCACTTAACGAGAATCGGTTCATATAGTCAGAGTGCTGTAATTCGTTTTAGTTCCCTGAAAGAGAGATTTTTCTATTCACTTCAGGTTTATGTCATTTGGAGAGTCATTGAGGAAAAAAAGGGCAACCCAATGGGTTGCCTGACTGACCTACTTAGAGATCAAGGGGACCGCGCTAGAAGTCCCAGGGAGAATGATGAACATGAAGTAAATATTCAATGCTCAAAAAGTTAGAGAGGTAAAATCAGTTAAAGTTCAAAAAATAGACAGATTAATTGTGGTTTTTTTAATTATATTTTTAATTCATTGTTTTTAAACTATAAAAATTACAATAATTCTAAGATGTTTTTCTCTATCGCCATTGGTTTCGTTGCCGGCGCAAAGCGTTTCTCTACTTTCCCCTGCTTGTTAATTAGAAACTTGGTGAAGTTCCACTTGATCCGTTCAGAGCCAAGTAAGCCTTTTGCTTCTGTTTTTAAATATTGGTAAAGCGGTGTCGTTGCAGCGCCGTTTACCTCTATTTTTTCAAAAAGTGGAAAAGTAACCCCAAAGTTGAGTTCGCAAAATGAACTGATGGCTGCACTATCGCCTTTTTCTTGAGCACCAAATTGGTTGCAAGGAAAGCCTAGTATGACTAAGCCTTGGGATTGGTATTTTTTATAGAGTGCTTCGAGCTCTTTATATTGCGGAGTAAAGCCACACTCACTCGCTGTATTTACAATAAGAACCACTTTTCCTTGGTAGTCTTTTAAAGCGGTAGATTGACCTTGAATGTTTGCAACTGAAAAATCATAAATTGATGATGGCATAGTGCGCTCCTTTTTGAGAAGCATACTATCAAATGGTTTTGTGGGCAATATTATTGCGCGCAACTTATATTGGTATGAATTGCAGCAAATAAATAGCTTCTTTGGGAAAATTAAAAAGGTACTCACAAATGAGTGAGTACCTTTTCGCTAAGTAACCTAAGTAACCTAAGTAACAGGGCTACAAAGCCTTGCTTTTCCTATGAGTCGCTAGGTACAAATGACTCAGGGAAATGACGGGTAGTTGTTTCATCAATAACGACCGTGACATCTTGCTCTGCAGAGTCGATAAAGAAAGGAAGCGTGTCATCTTCTGGCTCACGAACATTAGATAGTTCAGGGTCGTCATTTTGCGCTAGGCAGGTATAACCTAGGCTATATGTGTCAGCAACCACAAAACCAAATTCATAGCCATAACCTAAGTTAGTGCCTTCAGCGTCTTCAATAGGGTTAACTCTAGCAGAAGTAATAGGAGCAACCTGAGTGAGTACATTCGCGCCACTTCTAAAATCTGCCATATCATCAAGTGCCGTATCGCTTGGATAGAGGTAAACTGCTGAAGAAAACTCTGAACCACCGGCATTGGCTTCACAAGTTGCCATGGTTTCAGGACTTATTTGCCCTGCAATTGCGCCAACCTCGGCGTTATTAACCAATTGCACTGACGTTGGTTTTAACGTCCAGTACTCTTTATTGCCATGAGGAGCTTGAAGGCCTTTAGATAAGTTAAATTCAGCAACGAAAGCGTTATTGCCAGCGGCTATAGTAAACGCTTTATTGAAAAATAAACGACCAGTATTTTCTTCATCAGCGCCTTCGCCACCACAAGAGCCATTACTGTTTGTGATCAACCCTTCAACAACGCCGCCCACATATTCTCCGTTATCATCTTTAGTGGCGTCAGAAAGTACATAAGAGCTATCAGTATCTGATATTTCGTTATTTTGCATATAGATACACATTTGATATTCGCCGACAGCAACAGATTGGCCACTGACAAGTGTTTCGACATTTTGCCCTTGCACACTTAATAGGTCGACGTGTTGTAGTCCGTCCTCTCCAACTGAAACGTCGAATGAGACAGAGCCTTCACTGTTTTTTAATACCACTTGCTTAAAGGCGATATTAACAATATTCGCATCAGCGGGATTATCTGACACTCCAAGGGTGAATGTGCCGAACTCTTGTTCTGGGGTGGAATCTGAATCAGAACCACAGCCAGATAACATGATGCTGGTTGCTATCGCGATACTCAAAGATGTGAGTTTTATATTTTTCATCATTGCTCCAAATCATATCACTCAGGATATTCATTATAGTTGTTATAAGTACTTTTGCTTATGCTAAATAGGGGTAAACCAAAGCCGTAATCATTGATGAATACTGACTTTGTCGACCAATACCCCTGCGGCACTATAAGGGAGTTTAAGATGAATGTCCGCTACTCAATTATGGCGCATTCAACAGGCTAAGAAGTTGTCGATTGTTCTTAATCTAAATCAACGCTTTAATTCTTTGAGGTGAGATTTCATGTTTGAATCTTGGTTGAGATTAGTGTGTCTTTATTGTTGAGTGTGTTGTCAGTTAAGGAGATTTAGGTTGAGCTTTATTAAAATGCGAACTTGGTACAGTGGTTTAGATAAAACATTAGATAAGTTTTGTGTATGCTCCTGACAAATTAAAATATGTGTCGGATTAACAATGAAAATAAAACTTTTAGTGGGTGCTGCAGTATTGAGTTTGGCTAGTGTTTCAGCTCAGGCAACAGATTTTACCTTAGGGCTTAATGATGACACCTTGCTTACTGATATACAGGTAGACTTGAATAAGGATGTCAATGCGTCTGTAGAGTATATCTACTCTGATAAAGGCGGTCAGATGCTATCAGGTGCTATGCACATAGCTCATGATGCTGGAGTGCACCATATTGAGATTGGGGCGAAGTTTTCTCAGCTTTGGTCTAAGAACAGTCAAAATGGTAATGCGGTAGGCATCGGCGGGCGATACGCAATGCACTTAGGTTCAAACGTTTCTGTGCATGGCTCAGGTTATTACTCACCTTCAGTACTGTCGTTTGGTGATGTTGATGGTTCTTGGCAGGTTGATGGCAAGGTTCAATACCAGCTAAACCCTTCATTAGCGCTTTTTGTTGGTTATAGAAATATTCGTTTTCAATATGATGATGCAGCCAATACTACATTTGACTCAGGCTTCTATCTAGGTGGTAGAGCAACTTTCTAATATTGCTTAAATAGTGCAGCTAAATAGTGCAGCTAAATAGTCCAATAAAGGCTATTAGCTGCTAGATCTCCTGTCTAATTTCGTTTTATCTACACTTTATACTGCTAACCTCTGCCTTCAACTGCCAGCTTAAAATCTTAATTACTCTTGTCATCGTTAAAAGCCTGAGTACGTTTTACATTTTGATAAATGTCTGTTTCATGTAAACTTAAGTCAAATTATTGTCATATACGTGACCTTTATCACGCTAGCTTCAATTTAGTGTGGCTTTTAAAAACGGATTTATCTTCCATGCACATAAAAATAATAACATTCATTTTGCTTATGCTGTCCATTATGGGCGGCAATGAAAGTGCGCATGCTAGTGCCGTTTTCGATCAAAAATACCTCTTTGAAGCGGTAGAAGGGGATACTAACCCACAAGATTTTATGGCGATAATGCCTTGGATTAAGTCACATTCGTTGCAGAGTAAGGTCTCATTGGCTGGGGGAGATTACTGGATGGCAAGCGCCTTTGTTATTGTAGGCAACGAAGGGGAGTGGAGCGTCAATGTCAAAAATGCCATCATTGAGTCTGTGGACTACTGGATTATTGGTGAAGATGGCTCCAAGCAATATTTTCACAGCGGTTATTATGCTCCTTATGAGTTTCTATTTGATTATGCACGTAAGGTCGAATTAAAAAGGGAGACTAACTATTGGTTGGTGACTCGAATTAGTAGCCGCTACTATTCATCACAACCTAAATTGCAGCTTGAGCCTTACCAGCAGCATCGACTCAAGTCTGATTTAAGTGCAATGTTTATTGTGCTCTGTTTAGGGGCGCTAGCTTCAATCGCTTTTTATAACTTACTTATCTATGCATCAATTAGAGATAAGGCATTTTTATATTACGGTTTTTATGTGTTAACTTATTTCACTGGTTGGGCGTTAACCTTCCATATTCCTGCACACCTTTTTGATCTGCATGCTTTGCAGTTACACCATCTGTTTTTTATTGGATTGCCAATTTTTAACATTCTTTTTTATAAACATTTTTTGCAATTGCCAGAGCTTTCTCCAAAGTTATGGCAGCTCAGTAAGTATCTGATGTGGGCCTGTATCATTGCCTTACCGACTAGTATTTATTTAATCTCATACACGGCGATTATTGCATCAATATTGATCATGTTATGGATAGCTTTGGCGATAACCTGTGGCAATGTTTGTTTATTAAAAGGCTTTTATCCTGCTCGATATTTCATATTCGCATTTACTTGTTTATTGCTGCCTGCAGTACTTATTTTGCCTGGGAATATGGGGATTACCCCAGACTTCTTCGACAATGCTGAGTTAGCGACTCTTATCGGTGGCACGGCTGACGCGCTGCTGTTATCACTAGCATTGGCTCACAAAATCAGGATGTTGTCTGATGAAAAAGAGCGCTATATCGAAACGCTAGACGTCGCATGGAAAAATGCTCGTATTGATGAACTAACAAAAACAGCGAATCGATTTGCCTTCGATGAATTTATGCGGCAGGAACAATCAATAGGTCCTTCAGCTAATGTCGAATGTTATTTAGTGTTAATCACTATCGAAGGCCTTTCGCTGGTCAATAAAAGATTAGGGCTGGGCGAGGGCGATAAGTTGATTTGCTTTGTTGCTAACCAATTGGAAAGTCGTATTGAAAGCCGCAACCAAGAGTATATTTATAGGGTGGGTGTGAATGACTTTGTGTTGTTCATTGATAAAGATGATTTTGTTGAGGTTGAGCAGGCCACAAGCAGGATTGAATCGCACTTTAGTGCTGAAGGGTTTAATGATGCCAGCTTACATGTTGGACGTTGCTTGAATACTGAAGTGGTTAATAATCATGAATGGTTGCGTAATGCCGATCAGAACTTGTATGCCAATAAGAGCATCAAACGGCGTCAGCTATATGCCAAGCGCATAAGCAGCACCCTTGATATGGATATGTAAGGTAAGCTTGAGGCTGAGCAAGTTCAGCCTCAAAATGCCATTTTTACCGGCGCCTACTTTCGCTAATGAAATGCTCTTCAGAAAATGCTTCTATTGGCGAACGTTTATTATTGCTACGTTGCTCTTTTTTACGCTGCTTTAAGCGTTTGCTTTTACTGTCATCAATAAAACTATCATCGAAGTCATTGTGCCACTCGGCTTGCTGGTCAAACTCATAGGTGTTTCTCATCGACTTAACCCTAACGTTTACGGTTGCATGTGCATGCTGCACATGAGCTTTGCTGATAAATAGATATTAGAAAGTGAATATGACACTGCAATGACAACAGCTAGCGCTTTTGGGGCGGGATATAAAAAAACCGTGCATTGCACGGTTTTTTTAGTGTGACTTATTGTGATATGCGTTAGCTTACTCGGCGCATTTTGGCGACAAACATACCGTCTGTATCTGCATCTTGAGGCCAAACGGTTAGCATTGTTGCAGCGCGTCCGGTAAAGGGATGGCTCAGCTGCTGGATAGTAAATTGAGGGTGCAGGGAAAGAAACTGCTTAACAACCTGTTCGTTTTCGACTGGGGAGAGCGAGCAGGTGGCATACACCAATTGACCATCGAGTTTTACAGCTTTTGCGCTACGGCTGAGAATATCTAGCTGCAATGCTTGTTTATCGTTAACCACGGATACATCATCGAGCCAACGCATATCAGGGTTGCGTCGCCAAGTTCCAGTGCAACTGCAAGGCGCATCAACCAGCACACCATCAAAGCTTTCTGCTGCAACAGGCAGAGATTCATCTTTCCAAGGTGAGGTTGATATACCATTAAATCCTGCACGTTTTGCTCGCTTCCCAAGCTCTTCTAATGGTTTTCTTCGGATATCAGAAGCCGTTATAGAGCCTAAGCCTTTATCGTCTTGAGTAAGCATGAGTGAACGTAGTTGTAGCGATTTACCGCCAGCACCACTGCAGGTGTCCCACCAATTATCATCAGACTGTGGTGCACAGATCTGTCCAATCACTTGCGAGCCCAAGTCTTGGATCTCAAGCTGCCCATTAAGATAAGCTTTTATTCCATTGAGGTTAATGCTTTTATGCCCGAGATTGACCGTATCACTAAAAAACTCGCTGGTTGAAGCCTCGATACTCTCGCTTTGCAGTTGCGTACACAGTTGCTGAGCGGTGCAGTTCTGTGCGCGTCCCCATATTGGAGGGCGAGAGCTCATCGCTTCAATCAGTGCCAGTTCATCGATAGCATTAATATCGGTAATGTCCCAAAACCATAATGGCAGTAGATCCCGCGGGTTAAATGCCATGTCAGTAAATGATTGCTGTACATATTGGCATTTATCTACCACCGTCGGCATAGCTGTTGTACTGCTAACAATACTGAACTGGTTAGATTGGTTAGCGAACTCTCGCCAAGCTTCACTAAATTGACTCCAGCTGTGCTGTTCTAACTCGGCAACCATGGCCAGTGCGGCAAACCAACTTTCATCTTGCTCGGTGCTGGTATGCACTTTTCTAAGCCAACCCCACCAGCGAAATAGGGCAAATAAGCTCTCTCTAATTACACGTCGGTCTTTAGAACCATGCTTTTTATTAGCTCGAAAGTATTCGCCAACAATACGGTCAGCAGGCATTTCTTGCTCAAAGACACTATTAAATAGCTGATGAATTGTATTGCTGTAGCTCAATGCGCGTTTCTGAGCACTGCTCTGTGCTTGAAATGCATTAGCTGAAGATGTGGATGATTCGACCATGTAGATGTGCCTGACGCAGAAGCCTGAAAGGGCTCATAGAAAAAGTGGCGCAATTGTAGCAGAGTATTAAGTTAAACGCCTCCATCTAGCATCGCTAGCCAATGGTATGATGGGAGTTAGCGATTTTGCCTGCTTTGCTCTTCTTGCCTGAGTTATAACCTTAGCTTTTTGATAAAAATAACTACCAGCTTAATGCAAAAAACGGTGGTCGAGAGATCAAATAGGTAACAGCTCAATAATCTAAATCTAGCGAGAAGCACAAGTAACGCATTAGCTGCTGACAATGTTCAAATTCAGTTATGCACATTTCGCCAAAGTCTGCGGCGCAGACTTGCTCTATTGAGATAGGTTTAATAGCAATAAAATCCTTGCGCTTGAGCTCCTCTAACATAGGATGGCTTTTATCGTAGCCCTTTGGCGGCCTTATCAGTTGACTGCCCTCCATATTAAATCCAGCTTGAGTTAAAGCTTTCAAAGCCTTTTTATAGCCATTAGGGTTTTCATCAATACAGCTGCGTATCGCGTTTAGTGCTTTAGATTCTGGATGCCAAATACCTGCGCCAAGAAAGCAGCCGTCGTTGGCTATATGCAAATAAAGACCTGGGGCATGCACATCTTTGCCCTGAAAATGACGAAACTGAATACCGACATTGGTTTTATAAGGTGTTTTATCTTTGCTAAAACGACTGTCTCGTTGGGGGCGCATCATACTGCCGCCGACCTTTTTAGGCACTGCGGTCAACCTAGGTGAAAGCGCTAATATCGATGGCTGCATCGCTTCAATAAATTGTAATGCTGGCGTTCGTACTTGCAGCTCATAGCGTGTTTGGTTTGCTTTAAACCATTCACGATCATTGTTAACTGACAGTTCATTTAGGAAATCAAAACTTGCAGGTGAAAACATTACTCAGTTCTCAAGGTGATTTAATTGCTGATTAACATACCAAAATAGCGACATGATGGCATGCACTATTAGCTTGTTTGGTCGATAAGCCGCTATGGGGAGTGAGTCGTTTAGCGCTATAATACGCAGTATTTTGTGCTGCACTCGCGATGGGGACTAGAGGCCTCACTGATAGATGCGGTGTTTTTCGCCCGCTGCGGCGTGTTAAATTGAGGAATATTATGAAAGTTTGGGTTGATGCTGATGCTTGTCCCGGTGTAACTAAAGAAACGCTTTTTCGCGCCGCTGATAGAGCCGAAATTGAAACCATACTGATCGCCAATCATAGCGTTAGGATCCCACCTTCACGATTTATAAAGATGGTGACTGTTTCATCAGGCTTTGATGTTGCTGATGATGAGATTGTTAAGCGACTTAGTGCTGGAGATTTGGTAATTACAGCGGATATACCATTAGCAGCTGAAGTAATAGAAAAAGGTGGCTTAGCGCTAAATCCACGTGGTGAACTGTACACCGAGCAAAATATCAAATCGATTTTAAATATGCGTGATTTTATGGATACCATGCGCGCCAGTGGTGTGCAGACCGGCGGCCCTGCTGCGATGAGTCAAAGCGAGCGTCAAGCCTTTGCAAATCAGCTAGATCGCCTTATCACTAAATTTAAACAACGAAAATAGACCGCAACCATTCATCTCTTTCAATGAATATGCTTAATCCAATAAGCCCATCGATTTTCTCACATAAGTAGGATTTTGCATTGCTAGGCTAATCGCTGGAAACCATCGCAGCGTTTAAAAGGTGTTATGTTGGGTGAAATAACAAAAAATGACTATTATTGTAGTGATTATGTTGGTTTTTTAACTGTATTTTTGTTTTTTGTTAGTTAACATATACCTTAGTTAACTCGGCTATTAGGTTACCGCCAAAGGTTATCAATATGCGATGGTTAGTTTTGCTGGTTGGGTTTTATATATTGACTGCTAATGATGCAGTTTGCCAAAACTGGCCCGATAGCGATGCCGACGGTGTTCCCGATAAAAAAGATGCTTGCCAGTATTCTAGAGCGGGGCTGAGAGTCGATGCTAGTGGTTGCGCCCGAAAAGCTGCAATGACTAACTTGTGCTTGCGGACATTGAACGGTGGCTTCTTTCCTGAAAGCTGTACGCAAATATCGTCCAACCAGGTTAAGTTTGATTTTGCGAGAGCAGATATTTTATTTAGTCAAAGAGTTGTTATTGAGCGTATATCTGAATGGCTAGAGAGTGTTCCTGCGCGCTTAATGTTAGTGGGTCATACAGACTCTGTTGGAGACGAGGCATTTAATCGGCCATTGTCGTTAATGCGAGCGAGCAATGTTAAACAAGTTTTAGTGGATGAATTTAATTTTGCGCCATCACGATTTGACGTAAAAGGGGTTGGCAGTGTCGAGCCTATTGCTGATAACAAGAGCATGAGTGGTCGTGCACTAAATAGAAGAGTTGAATTTTTCGTTGTTTTTTAAAATATAAACTAAAAGTTAAGGGAGTATATACATGGATAACTTGCAAGGTCTGATGGATCAAGCACCAGAGCTGATAGTCACCTATGGCATGAAAATATTATTTGCAGTAATTATTTTTGTGATTGGTAAATTTTTAGCTGGAGTAGCAAAAAAGCTTACCACCAAACTGCTTAAGAAACGCAAAGTTGATGAAACTGTGACTTCATTTGTTAGCAATATCGCTTGGTCGTTGGTGTTGGTATTTACCATTGTTGCCACGCTAGGACAGATTGGTGTGCAAACTGCGTCTCTTGTCGCAGTCATTGGTGCCGCGGGCTTAGCGGTCGGTTTAGCGCTACAAGGTTCGCTATCTAACTTTGCAGCAGGCGTATTGATGGTGTTGTTCCGTCCTTGCAGAGTCGGTGACTATGTAGAGGCAGCAGGAATTGCAGGCACAGTAAGCGAGATAACTATCTTCTCAACTAAACTGCTTACCCCAGATAATAAAGTTATTATTGCACCAAACTCGGCAATGATGGACGGCACTATTGTTAATTATTCGGCAATGGAAACTCGCCGTTTAGATTTAGTGATTGGTGTGTCGTATGACGCTAATCTTGCCGAAACCAAGAAGGTGCTGACTTCAATATTAGATAACAGTCAGTATGTGCTTAAAGATCCTGCTTATACCGTAGCGGTTGCTGAGCTTGCTGATTCATCGGTAAACTTTGTCGTTCGCCCATGGGTTAAAGGCAGTGACTACTGGCCTGCTCATTTCGAAATCCTTGAGCAAATTAAAGTGGCACTTGATGAAGCGGGAATTGGCATTCCATACCCACAGATGGATCTGTATGTGAAAGAGACGCCTGCCAGTTAATCGTAGTTTGTGTTAAGAAAGGCCAGCAATTGCTGGCCTTTTTTGTGGGGGAATACTAGTGAGAGCTGTCAGACTGATATTGATAGTCAAATTTGGGCATTGACCAGTGGTAACGAATCGCTAGCATTCTAAAGCTAAAGCCAAACAGCACCGCAATCGTCAAGCTTAACCATTCAGTGATCCCATTGAGCTTCATTCCCACATAGAGTGCCGCTGTCAGTAATGCGACCAATGCATACAGCTCTTTCTTAAAAATAAGTGGTACCTGATTACACAAAATATCTCGAATTACGCCACCAAATACACCTGTAACAACGCCCATCACGATCGCGATTTCTGCGCTGTAACCTAGCATTAAGGTTTTTTGTGCGCCTACGATTGAAAATACAGCTAGACCAACGGCATCGATCGCCAGAAATAATCGCGATAGATAACGCATTAAAGGCGCGATCATCACGGTTAGTAGCGACGCAGCTGCAATCGCGAGTAGATAGTGGGCATTCTCAATCCATATAATCGGATAATTACCCAGGAGCATATCGCGCAACGTACCACCACCAATTGCGGTGACGCAGCCTATAATGACTACCCCAAAAAGATCCATCTGCTTTTTACCGGCGGCTAGGGCACCAGTCATTGCTTCCGCTAAGATACCGATGAGCCACAAAGCACTAATTACTTTTACTTCTAACATAAGATGCACTAGCTAACTAAAAGGAAGCGGATTTTGCTCCTGTTTGGCCAATAAAGATAGTGATTAAATTTATTTTTTGTCATTACAAAAACTAATGCTCGAATTTTGTCACTTGTCATTAATAATGGCTCGTATAGGGTGTGTGGCAATTTTTTGCCTTGGCTTTACTTGTTGAATGATATTAATGATGCTCAATTATGGCTATCTGTAAGGTGTTTTCTGCTTGGTGTAAGTTAAAGACAGTTTAGTTGTCATGCTGTAAGGGCTGTTTATTTGTTGAACTATCTATTGATTTGGTGCTGGTGCTAGCGCCATAGGCACAGTAGTATTGGCCATTGAGTTCGAAAAACAATATCGAGAATGAGGTAAGTAATGATAGATTTTCGCAGTGATACCGTCACTAAACCTACCGCGGCAATGCGCGCGGCTATTGGCGTTGCTGAGGTCGGAGACGATGTATATGGTGATGATCCAAGCGTAAATTACCTTGAAGATATGGCTGCAGAAATGTTCGGTTTTGATGGTGCATTATTTACTTCATCAGGGACTCAAGCCAACTTATTAGCCTTAATGGGTCATTGTGAGCGCGGCGACGAATACCTGTGTGGTCAACAAGCGCACAACTATAAATTTGAAGGTGGTGGCGCAGCTGTATTAGGTAGCATTCAGCCGCAACCATTAACTAACCAAGCTGATGGCAGTATTTTGCTCACTGATATTGAAGCTGCTATTAAACCTGATGACATCCATTTTGCTCGTACTCGATTATTGAGTTTGGAAAACACAATTGGTGGCAAAGTTGTGCCACAAAGCTATTTAGCTCAAGCGCAGAGTTTGGCGTTTGAAAAGGGGCTAAAAATCCACCTTGATGGCGCTCGAGTGGCTAATGCTGCGGTTGCACAGAATTTGCCCATTACTGATATTACCCAATATTTCGACTCTGTTTCTATTTGTTTATCAAAGGGGCTATGTGCACCTGTTGGCTCAATACTGTTAGCCGATGAGCGCTTGATCAAAAAAGCCCGTCGCTGGCGAAAAGTATTAGGTGGCGGTATGCGCCAAGCAGGGATTTTGGCCGCTGCAGCACAGTTAGCATTGACCGATCAAGTTGAGCGATTAGCAGAAGATCATGATAACGCTAGCTACTTAGCGTCGCAGTTGTCTGCAATTAGCTGTTTTGATGTTGATTTGTCGTTAGTGCAGACCAATATGGTATTTGCTGCCGTTGTTGGCGAGATGGATATTAATGCTGTTGCTAACGAGCTTAAGCAGAAAGGCATACTCATTAGTGCCGGGCAAACGTTACGTTTAGTCACTCATGCTGATATATCTCGTACAGATATCGATAGCTTTATTCGCGAACTTAAAGTGATATTACAGCGTTAGTTAATGCCCGTTGCTTAACGTGCTGCTCGAATAATTACAAAGCCCCTAACAGCTAGGGGCTTTTTATTTGTCGATTACCTCGCAGTTTCCCGAAAGATTAATGCTTATGGCCACTTTCTCCGCCTGAAAGCTTGTTGCCTTCGCTGTCGTAAAAACCGCTACTACCATGTTGGATAAAGCCCTGATGGATCATTTTAGCGATGAACGGATCTGACTCATTGTCGCCGACATCGGCAAAATCTATATCTTGGTAGCCTGAGATCAGCGCGCTAAACTCATTGCTTGGAAAAGCTGTTAACTCAAGCAGCTGATACTGCATGCTGCCGTTAGCATTACTAACCACAAAAGAGCGCGGTAGGTCTAGTTTATCAATCCAGCTTACAACGAGCTTTTGACCTGATTGCTCTCCAGTGTATTGCTGGGTGATACAGGTATCTGACATGTCTGTGTTACTGAACGCTGTTTGCTGCAAGCCTTCAATCGTCGCCGGAGAGATAAGGTGGTTTAACTGCTCGAAATTGAAGTGCATATTAAGCGAGAGCAGATCGCCTTTTCGGTAACTCACAGAGCGACGCTCATTAGGAAAATAGCGAACATATTCTCCGCGGCTATCCCACAACTCGAAGCTTTGTGGATTGTGTTGATAGATAACCTGTTGCTTATTACGTATCAAGGTTACTTCACGACTGTCGCCATGACTGTTGCTAACAGCATAGCGCGCACTGAGATGTGACGCATCGATTGTGGTTTCTACTGATTGGCATTGCGTCGCATAAGCTGCTGAGCTGAAAAGTTGACTAATTAAGCCACCAGCTAATAGTAGTGCAGTGCGTGTCGATAATGGTATAGAGCCTAATGGGTACTGCATGCTCACTCCTTAAAGGGGCTGAATCCTGATTTACACTGTTGTGTATTACTTGTGCCTAAGGCCGCTAATACTCGAGCCTAGAGCATCTAGTACTCGTGCTTAGATGATTTTAGTTATGTGAAAAAGCCACTGACTACTGACTGAGTTCAGTGGCTTGTAACATCATCTCTGTTAAAGAACGCTTAGTTACGGCTGCATCGCTTCAGCTTTTTCGACTAAGCTTGCTGCGTGGTTCATTACATGAAAGATGTGGTTTTGCTCTACCGTGCCTTGAACAAGGTGTGAGCCAGGACCGCTGGCGAATATGCCAACATCTTCACCTGCATGAGTTTCGCTGCCTAGTGGCACAAGTGCCTCTTGATGGAAACCTGCATGTTGGGTGTCAACGTAGTTCAAATCGAAGCGACCAGGTGCCGCGGCGTAGCCGTATCGCTCATCGCCACCCGTTGCTAAGCTGGCATAGCCTAAGCCGTTAGCGTAGCCAACAGTCGTGTATGGTAAGCCATTAGAGTCTGTAGCATTAGTGATGGCAGGTTGACCGTCTGCACCGTTGCCTTTTACCAGTCCTAGAATTGGGTTGCCGCGAGTTGGATAACCCGCAATGGTAAATACGTGGCTGTGATCTGCCGTGACCATCAGCAATGTATCTTTATTCGAGGTTTTCTCCATCGCAATACGCACTGCTTCAGACAGTGCGATAGTGTCATGTAACGCACGGGCTGCATTACCCGCATGGTGGGCGTGGTCGATACGACCCGCTTCAATGATAAGCACAAATCCTTTGTCATTCTTTTGCAAAATATCAATTGATTTGGCGGTCATTTCAGCAAGTGATGGTTCGCCTGTAACGCCGTTTGTGGTGCGATCAAAGTCATACTCCATATGTGATGAGTTAAACAAACCTAATGCATGATCTGTGCTGCTTGGGTCAAGTGTTAGGAAGCTGTCTCTGTCAGTCACGTAAGCCGCGTTGTTGTACTTTGCTAACCACTCATCAGTTAGGTTTCGGTTATCGAGGCGTTTACCAGACTTTCCTTCGGGATCTGTCATTGTGTTTGGAATAAACGCGCGTCGACCTCCACCCATGACCACATTAAGTCCGTTACCAAAGTCAAAATCGAGCAGTTGTGAAGCGATATCCTTACAGCCATTTGTTACTGCCTCGGCGGGTAGATCTGCATCGCTCTCCCAGTTGCGCTCTGGGGCGTGGGCATAAGTTGCTGCAGGGGTTGCATGAGTGATGCGCGCTGTAGAGACCACCCCCGTAGATAACCCAGCCATTGCCGCAAGTTCAAGCGAGGTGACAAGATTTTGGCCTGCGGTTGAAGCGCAGTTGCCACGGCTGACACCTTCTGCTTGCGAAAGCACGCCAACATCAGTTTTTACACCAGTAACCATTGCCGTCATGGTGCCCGCTGAATCGGGGGTTTGACCATCGACGTTATAGGTCTTAGCTAGGCCTAAGTAAGGCAAGGTCTCAAACGATAGTGAGTTTTCTTCACCGGTTTGTCCTTGCAATTGTCCTTCTAAAATACGCGCTGCCGTGACGGTTGATACGCCCATACCATCGCCGACAAATAGGATAATATTTTTAGCTGCCCCGGCTTGATTTTCAACGGTTAAGCCATCGGCTTTTGCGACTCTAGCTTGGCCGTCGATAAACCACTGATTAACCGCGGTCCAGTCTTGGCCGTTGCTACCATTTCCACCATTGCTGCCATCATTTCCGTTACTACCATCTGCGCCGTTATCCCCATCGCTGCCACAAGCCGCTAAACCAAGCATTGCTGCAATCGAAAGTACGAGTAATTTCTTGTTCATTTTTAACTCCAATTGTTGGGTACTATCGCTGACTTACTTAATGCGTCAGCAGAAATTGATTAATGACCTATTAGGTATTAATACTTAGTACCGCCTAGCGTTTGTGCTTGATTGATGATGTGGAAGATAACGTTCTGCTCGATTACGCCTTGGATAAGATCTGAGCCTGGACCGGTTGCATGCAAAGTAATATCTTCGCCGGCATGGGTTTCACTGCTCATTGGCACTAGTGATTGCTGCATAAAATCTTTATCTTTGGTATCTACTGAACTTAAATCATCACGCATACCAACTACTGCGCCAGGCCCGTTGGTGTAACCTACAGTCGTGTAGGGTTTGCCATCTTGTGCGATAGCCAAGTCGCCACCAACATTGTGGACTAAACCAAGTATTGGATTACCACGCTTAGGGTAGCCTGCGATAGTAAATACATGGCTATGGTCAGCGGTAACCATAATGAGTGTTTCTTCTGGATCGGTTGCTTCAACAGCTGCTTTTACTGCATTCGATAGCTCTACCGTGTCCATCATGGCGCGATAAGCATTGCCTGAATGGTGAGCATGATCGATTCGGCCTGATTCAACGATAAGCAGATAGCCATCTTCGTTCTTATTGAGTAGCTCAATCGATTTACTTGTCATCTCAGTCAGAGACGGTTCACCGGCGGTGTCATCAGCTCTATCAGCCTCATACTCCATATGAGAGGAGTTAAATAAACCCAATAGGTGATCGGTAGTGCTTACGTCAATGGCATCAAAACCGGCTTTATCCCAAACGTAGGCGGAGTTGCTTAAGTTGTCAGTCCAAGCTGCAGTTAAATCCACCCCATCGGTGCGGCGACCGCTTTTGTTCTCGCCATCGGTGACATCGTTTGGAATGAAGTTACGACGACCACCGCCCAGTGCCACACTTAAAGCATCCGCTTCATCGCGCATCACTAGTTGGTAGGCGATGTCTTTACATTCATTCGCGATAGCTTCTGCTGGAAGATTAGAGTCTGCTTCCCAATTACGCTCAGGAGATGTCGCGTAAGCGGCGGCTGGCGTTGCATGGGTGATGCGGGCGGTACTGACAACCCCTGTTGATAGACCTTTGGCATTAGCCAGATCAACTAAAGTAATCAGCTCGTTACCTTTTGAAGATAGACAGTTCGCACGCAGGCTATTGTCTGATACTGATAACACGCCTGCTTTAGATTTAACGCCAGTGACAATCGCTGTCATGGTGCCAGCTGAGTCTGGGGTTTGTTGGTTAGTGTTGTAGGTTTTAACCAATGCTGTTTTTGGAAACTGCTCAAAACTTAAAAAGTTCTCTTCGCCACCTTGATTGCCTGTTTGCTGTTGCCCTTCAAAAATCCGCGCAGCAGTTAAGGTTGAAACACCCATGCCGTCACCGACAAATAAAATCACATTTTTAGCTTTTTTAGCTGTTGTTTGTTGGGTTTTATCGCTAACTAACTTTGCGCTGTCTTTATACCATTGGCTATCAGTTTGATTGCTGGGCAGTACAGCAGCATTGGCTGCGATTGTTACCAGACTGCAAGAGGCCATTGCCGCTATCTTTTTGATATTAATCACTATCATCACCGTCAATTTGTATTATTTAAAGGAGGTTTGTTTGTGGCGCAGTGATTGTCGGGCACAAGCATGACGATATGGCGATGATTTTGTGTCAGTTTTATTGCTGATTAACTAGAGGCGCGCCTAATACCTTTCACCTACTTTGGTGCACTGCTGCATCAGCAGTGTGCAAAACGAATAACTTGGGGAGTAGCTTATTTTGCTTAGTTATTGAAATTAAGGGTTTTAATTTTTGGCTTACTAATTGCTACTACTTTGTAGGTATTTAACGTTACAGTTGCTGAGGTAAAAGAAATGAAGTTTTACAGTCGACGGTTTATAAAGCCAGAACATCTTAATCCTGCCAATTCCCTATTTGGTGGTCAGCTTTTGAGTTGGATTGATGAAGAGGCCGCTATTTTTGCGGGTTGCCAAATGCAGAGCCAAAGTCATGTGACTAAGTTGATTTCTGAGGTGAACTTTATGACGCCAGCAAGGCAGGGGGATGTGATCGAATTTGGCTTATCTTTATTAAGTTATGGTTCAAGCTCAATCACAGTATCTTGCAGAGTGCGTAATAAACTCACCCATGCCCCCATTGTCAGTATCGACAAAATGGTGTTCGTTCATGTTAATGAGCAAGGGTTGCCCGTACCGCATGGTATGCGTGCTAATGCGGCTTAATTTGAGGGTTATTTATAGCGTATCGTCTTCGCTAAGGTCATTTTTTACTGAATTAACCGCATCGCGGGATGCATGACCTATTGCACGAGTGGCATCACGGCTAGCATGACCAATTTCGGTGGTGACTTCTTTGGTGGTTGCACCGATTTGATTACCAGCGTCTTTGAGTTCTGCACAGGCGCTGAGCATGCTAATTGCAATAATCGTCATTGCAAGCGTTGATCGTTTCATAGCTTAATACCAATCACAGTAAGTAAGAGTTCAGAGATAGCGCAGGAAAAACGCTTGAGAACTAGGCGGTAATTTTCGATAAATAGTTATTCTACAAACAAAATGTCTAACAACGTTATCGAGTGTTTTAACAAGCTAGGTTGAGCAGTTATTTACTACGATTGGTATAATACCATCTTGAAAAATAATTGCTGGCACTATGCCAGCAATTTTCAATTTGATCTAGTATGCCACGGCGGATTAGTGCAGCTTGAGGTGTGGGTGGATGATACGGCTAATGCCTTTAGCAAACATCAAAAGCGTACCTTTCACTGGGCCATGTAGCTCTATTAAGTGTCTTCTATAAAGTGAGGTGTAAACGAAGCGAGCAATCTTGCCCTCTACCATCACGCCACCGCCAATAAATGACATTAAGTTACCTACAGTGTGGAATTTAGATAGGTTAACTAATGCGCCTAAGTCTTTATAGACATAGTTATTTGATGCAGCTTTGCCATTAAGCAGCAACATGATGTTGTCTGCGGTCATCAAGGCCATTTGCCTAGCGGATTGGCCTCTTGGCGGCACCCAGCTGCCATCTTCCTGCGGACAAGCTGCACAATCACCAATAGCAAAAATAGCCGGATCGCGGGTAGTCTGCATGTTCTGCTGCACCATCACTTGATTGATATGGTTGCTCTCTAGTCCACCAATCTCTTTTAAAAAATCAGGCGCTTTTACACCGGTAGACCAAATCACCATATCTGATGGAATGAATTCATCTTCAGAAGTGTGTAAGCCTTCACTGGTCACTTGATTAATCCGAGTATCAGTCATCACCTTAACCCCAATTGCGGTTAACTCTTTGGCGACAGATTCTGATATCTCAGCTTTTTCTACTTTTGGCAGAATACGTTTGTCTGCTTCAATTAAGGTGATCTCAAGGAGAGTGCTATCAATTTTGTAACCAAAGCCTCGCAGTTGGTCAACGGCGTGGTGCATCTCTGCTGACATTTCAACGCCCGTTGCGCCAGCGCCCACGACTGCAATCTTAATTTTTTCATCCAGTTGGTGATGGCTTGCATAGCGCATGAACTTGTTTAGCAAAATGGTGCGGATCTCCATTGCTTGTTCTGTGCTGTCTAAAAAGACGCAGTTGTCACGTACACCATCAATATTAAAGTCATTGGCAATACTACCAATGGCAATAACAAGATAATCGTAATCAATACGACGTGCAGGCAATAACTCTTCACCGTTGTCATCAGTTATAGGGGCCAGAATAACCTGTTTAGTCTCTCTATCGATATCTGTCATCGCGCCTTGTTGGAAGTGATAACCATGGGCAGCGGCATGACCACGATAGCTTATCGCGTCAATGCCGATATCAAGTGCGCCAGTTGCTACTTCGTGCAATAAAGGTTTCCAAACATGGCTGTCAGCACAATCTATCAGTGTGACTCTCGCCTTGCCTTTGCGACCGAGTTTATGACCCAGTTTGGTGGCTATCTCCATTCCACCAGCGCCACCACCGACGATGACAATATTTGCCATTTCATGCATAAGTGTACAATCCTTAATTAAATATAGTGATAATCGAAAAATAGGTTGTTGAATTGGTGGTGGTTGTAACTTATTGTTTTTGTTATTTTACTTTTACCTTAAATTATCCTTAAAATAAAAAAGTAACAACACATTGTATAAGGTTATTGTAGCAGTGAGTAATGAAAGCAGCAATTTGCTCTTTCTCTAGCAAAATTTTGGCTAAAAGTGGTTTTAAAGTTTTTATTCTATTGATTAATAGCACTTTTATTTAATCTGTATGGGATTTTATAGGCGTGATTTGCTGGTTTTTGGGGGAGAAAACTGTGAACTTGGGGCTAAATGAATGTTTAGAAGTGTGAACTCGATAGTAGTTTGTATCAGAGGTGGTTAGCGGCATGCCCCAAAGTAGAGCATGCCTGCTAATGACTAAAGTTTGCTTAAGCGTGATTTATAATCGTCAATGATATGTTCCATGATCTCTTGTACTGAGGTGTCTTTGGTTTTGTTGTCCATAAAGACTTTGAAGGTTACCAGTACGTGAATGTCATCCTTTAGGCGGTCATTCTTCATCGAAAAGTAAGCTTGCTCTTGCTCCGCCTCTCTGACAACACAACCCTCATGTTCAAACAGTCGAGTGCCTGAATGGCCATGCCATTTAGTGATTCTGTCTAGAGCGATTTCACATGAACGGTTAATTTCAATGTGGTTTAACCAGCTGGTTGGGTGAGAAGGATCCTTTATATGAGGGCATCGGACTGTATAGTTATAAACGTGAGAAATTGCTGTCATAAATTACCTACCTGTTCGCTGTAACGGATGCCGTATCGGGCACTGTTTTTTATAATGGTCAACATCATTATGTTGGCCTGTGCGTACTGTATGTGTCTAACGTTAACAATTAAGTTTTAACTTTGGTTATCTAAACTAATAACAGCTGCTTTGTCATGCTGTTAGATAAATAACGAAAAGAGCTAATTCATTTGTAACACTATTGGCTAATGATTGAAACTAACAAGCTTGCTAACTTGGAAGCCTAGCTAAAACTTAGTTGCTCTGAGTATTTTTTACCATGACATAGCCGCCAATAAACTTGCCCTAGCTCTCACTTTTGCCCCAGCAACTTCGACATAGGGCTACTTTGGCTAATAAAGCATCAGTTAATTTAACTCAACGGATTTGTAACAGGCTCTGGCCCTAGCAGGAGTCAATAATAAAACCCAGTCGTGATTGGCTGTAAAGATAATGAAACAAACATGTAAAAAGGTTTATATAATGATGAGTATGTGCTTATAATTTCAAGATAAAAATAATCTCTTATTAATCCCCTCAGGAGGCTTTAATGGCCTGTTCAACAGTTTCTAAATTAAAACTGCTCGCCATGGTGTGTATTAGTGTGATTGCTACTGGTTGCGGTGAAGCTCCAGCACCGCAAGCTCCCATGTTACCGAGTGTGATAGTGAGCACTGCTCATCAGCAAGAGATCCAATCAAAAAGTGAGATTGTTGGCCGAACACGGGCGTCGGAAGATGTGATGATTAAATCACAAATTCAGGGGCAGTTACTTAAACGTACATTCGTTGAAGGTGATGATGTAAAGCAAGGGGATTTACTGTTTGAAATCGACCCCGCTACTTACGTGGCAGAACTCGCTCAGCAAAAAGCGGTGTTAAAGCAAGCGATTGCTTCTCGAGATGTGGCCGTGATGAACTGGGAACGTGGTCGCCGTCTATTACCTGATGGCATGATTAGCGCCCAAGACATGGATGAGTTGACTTCACGTAAACTAACTACCGCTGCTGGGGTTGTTCAAGCTGAAGCCTCGGTGAGTGCCGCAGAGCTACAACTTAGCTATACCAAGGTTTATGCGCCAATCTCAGGACGAATTAGTAACTCGAAGGTCAGTACTGGTGACATCATCAGTCCACAATCAGATATGGCCAATTTAGTACAGTTACAGCCTATGTGGGTTAACTTCCAAGTGGCTGAAAGGTCGTTAATTACTGCACAGCAAAACTTCTCTAAAGCGCTATCGCGAGATATTAAAATCCAAGATATCGTGATTAATTTACGTCTGCCAAATGCCACAATGCATAAGGAGACTGGTTATATCGACTTTATTAGTAACAAAGTTGACCCTTCAACCGGTACTTTGCCACTTCGAGCAACCTTCGAAAATGCCGATAACTTTATGCTACCGGGCATGTTTGTGACACTCATCATTGAGTCGCCAGTCAAAGAGCAAGCGTTATTGATCCCACAAGCCTCGGTGCAAGAGGACCAACAAGGTCGCTTTGTGATGGTGTTGAATGATAAAAACCTAGTTGAAAAACGTATTGTTGAACTGGGCGAGCGTTTCGGTATTGAATGGCGAGTTCTGAGTGGTCTTGAAGGCGGCGATCGTATAGTGGTCGACGGCCTGCAAAAGATCCGACCCGGTATTGAAGTGAATGCTGTGGAGCAAGAGATTGTTCCTTTTCAAGAAGCTAACCAAACTAAGTAGGGGATTGCTATGATTAGTCAATTCTTCATCAATAGGCCTAAATTTGCCTTTGTGATCTCTACCGTACTGACCTTGGTTGGGCTTATCTCTATCCCTATCTTGTCAGTGGCAGAGTTTCCAGAAATAGCACCACCACAAGTCAGCGTATCGACCAGCTACTCTGGTGCGAGTGCCGATATTGTAAAAGACACTATTGCCCAGCCTTTAGAAGCGGAAGTGAACGGCGTTGAAGGCATGCTGTATATGGAGTCAAAGAGCGCCAATGACGGCAGCTACTCGCTCAACGTGACATTTGAGGTAGGCACTGACCCTGACATGGCACAGGTCAAAGTGCAGAACCGGGTGCAACAAGCAATGCCGCGGCTACCTGAAGAGGTAAAAAGGCAGGGCGTAAAAGTTGAAAAGCAAAGCCCGAACATATTGATGGTGGTCAACCTGGTTTCGCCTAATGAAACCTTCGATTCACTGTTTATTACCAACTATGCCGGACTCAACGTTAAAGATGCGTTAGCACGTCAAAATGGTGTGTCAAAAGTACAGATTATTGGTGCGTTAGATTACGCCATGCGGATCTGGCTTGATCCCGATAAGATGGCCAGCTTTTCGATTACGGCAACCGATGTCATCGGCGCGCTGCAAGAGCAAAACATTCAAGTGGCAGCAGGGCGAATTGGTGCCGCACCGGTTGATCCCGATCAGCAGTTTCAATATACCTTGCAAACAAAAGGGCGTTTGAAGAACCCGAAAGAGTTTGCAAATGTTGTTGTACGAGCCAATGACGATGGCTCTAAAATCATTGTTGGCGACGTGGCACGGGTTGAGCTTGGCTCACAAACCTATGACGCTCAAGGTAAGCTCAATAACAAACCGTCTGCGATTATCTCTATCTATCAATCACCCGATGCCAATGCGTTAGACGTGGCTAAAGGTATTCGTGCGCAGATGGAAGCCTTGTCGGCAAACTTCCCTAAAGACTTAGAGTATGAAGTGCTCTACGACACTACAGAGTTTGTTGAAACCTCTATCAAAGAAGTGGTGCAGACGCTGTTTATCTCTGTCGCGTTGGTGATTTTTGTAGTGTTTATCTTCCTGCAAGATGTACGTTCTACACTTATCCCAGGTATCGCGATTCCGGTATCTTTGATTGGTACCTTTGCCTTCTTGCTACTGTCTGGCATGAGCATTAATACCGTCTCGTTATTCGCACTTATCTTAGCCATTGGTATTGTGGTCGATGATGCTATCGTGGTGGTCGAGAACGTCACACGTCTAATGCAAGATGAGGGCTTATCGCCTAAAGAAGCAACCTCTAAAGCGATGCAAGAGGTTACCGGCCCAATTATTGCGACCACATTGGTATTGCTTGCCGTGTTTGCGCCAACGGCTGTGATGCCAGGGATCACCGGGCAGATGTATGCGCAGTTCTCTGTGACCATCTGTATCTCGGTACTTATCTCATCGGTTAATGCATTAACCTTAAGTCCGGCATTGTGCGCCTCGGTATTGCGTCCACCTAAAGAGCATACTCAAGGTTTTCATGCCAAATTCAACAAGCACTTTAATGTCTTTACAGGAAAATACACCAAATTAGTCCATGTGCTGACTCGTAAGCTAATGCTAGTGCTGGTGGTCTTTATTGCTCTGCTAGTCGCAACGGGTGGCTTAGCTAAAATCTTGCCATCAGGTTTTGTGCCTATGGAAGATAAAAAAGCCTTTATGGTAGATATTCAACTTCCTGATGGTGCGTCATTAAACCGTACAGAAGATGTGATGCGTGATCTAGTTGAGTTAACGTTAGCTGAACCGGGCGTTGAAAATGTCATCCATGCCAGTGGCTTTAGTATCCTAACTGGCTCAGTTGCATCAAACGGAGGTTTGATGATTGTGACGCTGTCGACTTGGTCTGAGCGTGATACGCCAGATATGGCAGAACATGCTATTGTGGCAAAGCTGCAGGCCAAATACGCTGCCAATCCGTCAGTGAAAGCGATGGCATTCTCGTTGCCGCCTATTCCTGGTGTCGGTAGTGTGGGTGGCTTTGAATTTGTGTTGCAAGACACGCAGGGTCGTAGTCCACAGGAGTTAGCATCGGTGATGCGTGCGCTCATTATGAAAGCCAATGAGCAGCCAGAAATTGCCATGTCGTTTAGTAATTTCCGCGCCGATGTACCGCAGATGTTTGTTGATGTTGACCGTGACAAAGCTAAAGCATTGGGGATACCGCTAAACGAGATCTTCACTACCATGCAGACCATGCTTGGTTCGATGTATGTCAATGACTTCAACCGCTTTGGTAAGGTCTTCAGAGTCATCTTGCAAGCAGAAGCTGATTTCCGTAACTCCGATATGGATATTGCCCGTTTCTACGTAAGATCCTCGACCGGTGAGATGGTACCACTGAGTACCTTAGTGACAGTGACACCGATCCTCGGGCCTGATGTGATGAACTCATACAACATGTTTAGTTCAACCACGATTAACGGTTTCCCTGCGCCAGGCTTTAGCTCTGGTGATGCTATTCGTGCCATGGAACGAGCGGCGGCAGAGACTTTACCGACAGGTTACAGCTATGAGTGGACAGGGCAAACTTACCAAGAGATTAAAGCGGGTAACTTAGCGCCATTAATCTTCGCTTTAGCATTGGTATTTACCTACCTATTCTTGGTGGCGCAATACGAGAGCTGGACCATTCCGTTTGCGGTGATGTTAGCTGTGCCGATTGCGATACTGGGAGCGTTCCTCAATATCTGGCTGGTGGGCGCAGAGCTTAATCTGTACGCACAGATTGGTTTGGTGCTATTGATAGGACTCGCCTGTAAGAATGCTATCTTGATTGTAGAGTTTGCTAAGCAGCTCAGAGAAGAGGGCAAGAGCATTCTCGATGCAGGAGAAACGGCAGCAAGATTACGTTTCCGTGCGGTATTGATGACCGCTTTCTCGTTCTTACTCGGGGTATTACCTTTGGTCATCGCCACTGGTGCTGGTGCGGGTAGTCGCCGTGCGTTGGGTTACTCGGTATTTGGCGGCATGTTAGCAGCAACAATAGTAGGAACACTGCTAGTACCTGTTTTCTACGTGATGATGCAAACACTGCGCGAAAAGTTTAAAGGCGAGGCTAAAGTAGAGAGCTAAGCGCTAGCTTAGCAAGTTAAATAAGATTAAGGCCTGCTTTGAGCGGGCCTTTTTATGCCGGCTTTTTAAGTAATACCAATTCCATTAAAGATATACTCAGTTCAGGGCTTACAATTCAAGGCGCATTGTGGAAGAAAGGGTTATTCCCTTTTGGGACAATGCAACGTAGCAATGAAAGTCCTTAAACGCTGACAACGTGCGGCTGATATTTAAGGCATGGGCAAATCACTTAATGCAGCGCATGTGGCGTTCGAGATACCACTAAATGGTCTATTTTGTTCCATACAAAATAAGACATTCCGGCCCTCCTTGGCAGTCAGATTTAGGAGGTGCGAGACCAAGGATCGTCGAAGGTAGAATAATGCAGGAGCAATTATCGAGAGCGGAGCAGGATGCCAGAGCCGAGAATAACGATTAGCTCAAACCCCACTACTCGTCTAAAGTAATCTTAATTCCCGCTGCATGAGCAACTCTTTAATGGAGTAGGTATAGAGACGTCACCTAATTCTCAGACAACTCATAACACGATCAAGTCCTATTCAACTGCAAAATAACTTAAGCTAGCGCTAATCAATTAAGTAACAACAACCCGTAAATAAACACCTTGGCAACAGTTGTGGAACGACTTGGTTAATAGTGGTGGTTAATGCAACACTTGAACGTAACCTTAACCTAGATACATTTTCATGCAATCTACTGCTGTATTGAATAATAACGAGCTCAACTAAATGAGCTCGTTATTATAGTTACAATTGATTGGTCAAAACATGAAAATACTAAAAACTGCCGCAGCCTTAGCTGTTGGTGTTGCACTGCTTACAGGCTGTAATGATGACGACGTCAAGTATGTTGATCATACTGAAGTTAAAATTGCTGCTTATAACCTTTCTTTTTATCGTGCGATTTTTGCTGACTTAGTTGCAGAGATGGCTATTACCTCAGCAGAGCAAAAGACGCTGGTAGACGCCTACCTTGCAGATCGTGATGCGATGGACCCAGCAGACAAAACAGCTGCAGAGAAAGTTATTCAAATTCGTAACGTAGCGGCAATCATTCAAAAGACTCGCCCAGATGTACTAATGATGGGTGAATATAACAATGATGGCACAGGTGAAGGTTTATCTGCACTCGAAGGCTTCCAAGCAAACTATCTATCTGTCGCCCAAAGTATTGAGGGAGCAGGTGGTGAAGCTGATCTAGAGCCTATTGAATACCCATTCGCTGAAAGCTATGGCACTAACACTGGTCTGCTAAGCGGATTCGACTTAAATAACGATGGCTACATCGCGACGGCTAAAGATGTTGGTACTAACGAGTACGCTGGCGATGCTTGGGGTTTTGGTAAGTATCACGGACAGTACGCTTTTGCGTTAATGTCTAAATACGAAATTGATGCTAAAAATACTCGTACTTTCCAAGACTTCAAATGGAAAGATCTAGACAGTGCTGAAAACCCATTACTCGATGGCGAAAATTGGTATACCTATGAAGAGTGGCAGCAAATGACTTTATCCTCTAAAAACCACGTCGACGTACCGATTTTAGTTCCGACTAAAGATGGCACTGAGACTATCCACATTCTTATGTCTCATCCAACACCTCCAGTGTTTGATACTGGCAAGAACAAACTTCAAAACGCTGCAGAAGTTGAGTTTTGGCATAACTATGTCACAAACTCACAAGACTTTTATTTTGATGCTGGTAACACTGGTGCCCTAAAAGAAGGTGTTCATTTTGTTATCGTAGGTGACCAAAACTTAGATGCTGCAGTTGGCGCGGGTGATGGTTTTACCGAAGTCATGGCAGCACTACATGCTGACCCTGTCGTAAACACAAAATGTGACTAACGGCGATTTGTACCCAACAAGCTTCGGCACAGCAGAATATGCCGCTGACAGAAGCTCTGAGCATCCATACCCGAACCGCATTACTGCTGAATTCCACACTGCGTTCGGCGGTATTAATGCTGACCACGCTATTCCATCAGCTTCGCTAAATATTGTCGACTCAGGTGTATACTGGCAAGCCAGTTACCAAGAAGGTCGTATGCTATTTAACGATGCTCGTATTGGACAATGGGGTACAGGTAAAGACGTATCTTCAGACCATCGTATGGTTTGGATTAAAGCTAAGTTTTAATCAGAACTAAGTTCTAGTTGAACAGATAAAGCCCCGATTATTCGGGGCTTTTTTGTGATTAAAGGAGGAGACTCCTTTATCCCGCGCTAGAGTGTTGGTTCATTTTGCCTCAAAACGTGGTTATCTTTGAATAAAAGGTGTATCTAATCGTCTGCTGTGGGCAGTTCTCCAATGTATCAGATTGCATCTGATTAAAGTCGTGGCGCCTCGCTCTTGATTTAATAAGAGTCAACCCCGCAGTGCCCCCGGCGAAGGTATCTCCATCGTACCTCGGCAACTCCGGTGGGGAGTTGGTGTTTTCTGCTAGTTCTGTAACTTGGTTTTGCCCCAAAGTTGGTTAGCCTTCGAATGAAGGTGTATTTAATCGCCAGCGACCTGCAAAACCTCTAATGCATAAGACTACGTCTGATTAAAGTCGTGGCGCTTCGCCCACACCCGAGCCAAGGGGCAAAGCGCTTGCGCCCCTTAACAATCCCTCAGCGCCCCAGACGAAGTTGTCTCCCTCGCACTTATTCGAAATAGCCTAACACTTCCGATGGAACATCCTGTCCCGCGAAAGCTATGCCCACGTCCGTGTGGGCATTACGGCTATTTCTTCAACGTACTTCAGCAACTCCGATGGGGGATAGGTGTTTTCTGTTAGTTTTGTAACTCAATTTTGCCCCAAAGTTAGTTTCGTAGTTCAAAAGCTAAATAGGGCTAGTATAGCTTTGGCTATAAAAAAACTAATCTGAAAGGTTTTTGCACAATCTAGAAGTTATGGCTGTCCCGTCTTTTCAGTTGACGACGTTGGCGATTTTGTTTCTACGCCGTCAGTGAGTTTTTGTGGAGAATGGGTTAATCAGGAATTCCAACTCCATAAACAGACCTCACTTTATTATCATATTTAGGGCAGTTTGATTTAGCCAGTAACCGCTGAACCATAGCATCGTGGAAACCACCATCAGGACTCAAGATCTTCAGGTTACTCATGACTGATGGCTCTTCACCCTTTCCAATCTCACAGACAAAATTGGATATCTGAGCGGATAGCCTAGCTAATTGGGCTTCATTACGATTATCATTTAAGACTAAGCGATCAGAGCTCTTAAGTAGATCTCTGGCCGTTGCAAAATAACCATGAGATTTACGTAACGTTTTTAGGAGTTGATAATCAATCGGCAGTGTATTTAGCTGGCAAACAGTTTCACTCCATGGGTAAGTGACAATGCCTTGATTTCTATGTTGTGCTAATATCATTTCCTGCCATCTAGAACCGCTATCAGTAACCACCACAGAACCTGTGACTTGTGCAATTAGCATTGTCATTTCGTAGTTAGGTCCCATACGAAGCTGGTAAAATTGACCCCCTTCGCCAAAATTCACTTTTTGCAACATCATTAATGGCGAAGCTTCAGCATTAAGTTCTAATACGTCAATAGTTTCACCAGCGACTTTTTCATCCATTTCGAATTGATGCATCAGCATTCGGATTTTCGCATCTTTAGGCATCATTGATATTGAGTTCAAAAAATCTTCAATCATCATATGAAAATGTAATTTACGGTCCTGCTCGCACAGATACTTTCCAGACGAGCTTCGATCTCGTGCCATATCCATCATATTTCTCATTAGTTCGAGGTCAAACTCACTGGGATCAGGGATGAGATTTACTAAACCGAGACCAATAAATGGCTCTAGCTCCAACATGAACATAAAATCTTTCAACGCTTGATACTTATATTTACTTGGTGATTTTACTGGACTAAATTCTGGCTTTACATTATTCGGATTTGTAATAGGAGTCTCAATCAAGAACTCATCAAATACCGATGCCATAGGCAGAGCAAGTTTACTGATAGTCCGTACATCTAGTGAGCCTGTATATAATCCTCGAAACTTCCCATCTGACTTGGGCAGAAGCGAGTAAATGTCAGTATCAAGAGGCCAAAGCACTGAGTAGAAGCCGTAAATTTCCGATATTTGTACATCAGATAGCTCTCGTCTGACGTCCAACCATGTTTTACCGCGATCCAGGCCAAGCTTGTCGCGAATGCATTTGCAAAATGCCAGATTTCGCTCACGAATACTGGCCACATCCCATGTAGTACGTAAGGCAGAAGAAACTGTACGGCAACATTTTTTATATTTTTTGCCACTACCACTACCACAACCACAAGGGTCATTAACGCCTAACTTAGCTTCATCAGTATACTTATTCAAATATTGGTTTTGCGGCGCAGTTCGACCATATGCATCTTGATAATGAATGGAGCCATCCTCAAATTTTGCATACATATCAGTGTAACTATTTATTTCATTTTTGGGCGGTAACAGCACATGTCGCAAGTCACCCCATTCACAAGTCACATCATTTTCAGGGTATAGCCAATCCTCTTTCCCCGCAGCAACTGACACTTGAGATCTACTTTTGATAACGTGGTTAATCTGTGTAACTTCAGCAACCGTCAACTTGCGTGTTTTGATAAATTCAATAGTGCTAACCATGCTATGGCGTAAGCGAGTGGCATTAGCTCGTTGCTCAAGTGGATTGGAGTTTTCAGGGTCCTGAGCGTACTCTAGATTCGTCAAAATCAGACAACGATTTTTATCTAGTGGAAATATCGTTTGTGACCCCTTTAACGCTATATCAGGGTCATTCGGGTAACGACATAACTCAGAGTCAGGAGGACAGGCATGGTTGTAAATCGTTACTGGATGGTCAGATACAATAAACTTCACATCAGAATTTTCAGCAGACACCAATTCTCTAACTCCTTCAGCCCAAAAGGTACAATGGATAGAGCGTAGAGACTGCATTTCCGTCATTAGCTGCAATTGGGTTAGTTCTAGGTATTTTGTCTGAATCCAGTCCAAACCCTTAGGTGTTCGTAGCTTTTGAGCATCAAGGTAAGTAAAAAGATCTTGAAAATTGTGATGCCATTGAGATTGGTCATCAGTTAAAAATGCACGGATCGCTTTAGAACCATTATCGTCAATCGGGCCAAAGAGTTTCTGTTCAATATCATCATTAATTTTCGTACCAAAGAATGTCGAATAAAGGTCTTTTTTGTAAAACTGCTGAGTAGATGTATACCATTTTTTAGAGTTGACAACCTTGGTTTGACCATTCTTTAGATCGATGATTCGGCGAGTCAAATGACAGAGTTGATTATCTCGCTCATCTATAAAGCCCTTCTGATGCCATTGTGGCACATAATGGTTATCCCTAGTTTTTGTCATTTACTGCTACCAAATCTAAATAGGCTTTATGAATATGGATAGCGTATATCAATAAGTTATTCACCGAAAGTGCAACAATGAGGTCAGAACGAATTAGGGGTTTTAGATTAACTAAGATACTTTTCTAGTCTATGTCAGGCTTATTCGACTCAATGATATAAAGCGTTTATGTCCAGTAATGGGTTCGAGGTCGTAAATCGCTTATGCCCAAAAATGAGTTTAAGATTGATATCTCTTGAGGTAAAGCCAGTTGCATTTCCCCTCAAAAATGTAATGCCACCTCCAATAGAATGGCCAGATCCCTGTGGTAAATATGCAGGAACAATCTAGTTGAGTGCCCCAAAGCAGGACTAATATCACACATACAGGTCTCATCTACCGAAAGATGCGGAAAGATTTCAATAGTTGTTGCGCGAAAGCCAACTTTAAGCTAAGGTTTGCCTATCAAAAGATATCAAAAGATATCAAAAGATATCAAAAGATATCAAAAGATATCAAAAGATATCGGAGTGAGTTGAAAGCTGGTTAGTTGCTGAATGTTACAAAGGAGATTTATGAATACTGAATTAGAAGTAGATTTGTTTTTTTCAAAAAATGGGGAAGGTGTTGTAGTTCTGTCTGAATTTGGAATGACAGGTACTAATAGAATTTTAGAAAAATACTCTGCTGGTCAGATAAAAGATATTGCTAACGTGAGTCGCAGCGCTTTGAAAAACTACGTTGCTGGAGCCAACGGAATATCTAAAAGAGGCGAAGAAGCTCTGATAAAGCTGACCTCTAGATACAATCGAGATCTTGCGAGCCCTAGAAGTTCAGAGTCTATTTTGACGACAACTGATATTGGATTATTCTCTGATAAGGAATTATTAGAAGAACTGAAGAACCGTGGATTTAATGTTTTTATTTCTGTTTAATTTGCAACACTAATATGAATAAGGTGAATTATATGAGTCTATCCAGTATTGAAGGAAAATTACAGTCAGCTATTGGAAAGAATAGCTACTGGAACGAATTTGTTGAATTTGAAAGTAGCGTTCTTCATAAACTGTTTATCAATGAAGTTGATCAAAAGGTAGAAGATGGAAAACCTTTGCAATCATCTCAAGCTGGTAAAGAAATCTTGACGAAACTGTCTAGTGAAAGGCCAGAAGTTATTAATCTGTATCACCCGGATCAGTTAGGCAGTCTTATAGGGATGACGATTTGGAGTTTCTTCGCAACTGACGAACGAGATTGGGCATTTACGAGTACATCTGGTGGGCACTCTAATAATTTAGGTGGTTACTATTACTTTTTGAAAGCCTAAATACTGGATGATGCCAGGAAGAATGGGGCTGTTCATCGTTAATGCTCTTCCCAGTAAACTCTGTAAGCATTTGAAACTTATTGCTTGTAGATACCTCAACAACAAGTTGTTCAAGTGTCCAGGTTTGATATTAAACACCTTATTAAACAGTTAATTAGGTGTTTTTATTAAGTCTGATTTTAATCAGAACATAATCAAACAGATATATAACAAGCTGTTGCAGATGCTGAAATTATTATATAAATCATCGGATTAAACTATTTGCGATGTGTTTACTCTGTTATTTCTTACTTTTAGGATGAACGATTATGCTACCTGATTTTCCCTATCGAGCTTGGTATACGAAAGAGCTATCTACAATTGAAGACGTTATCGGCAGATTGATGCCTGAAACTTCATCCGGGTATTACTATAGAGGAATGTCTGATAGTAGCTATATCTGCATTTCTAGTTTCTATCGACACTATGTTTGGAATAAAAAAGGCTTAGAGTGGCATGATGTGGTTATTGACCCTGCCAGAAGTCAAAGTTTTCCTGATATTGTTCAAGAAGACTATATAGATAAGTCATTTAAAGTTATTGAAAAATTTAATGAGGAGTTAGAAAAGCTTGGTGCTATCGACTTGCCAACTAATACACTTATCTATTTGGCTCAACATTATGGCTTACCTACAAATGTTATTGATTTCACTCTTAATGCAAAAATTGCTTTGTATTTTGCATGTGAAGCGAATCCTGATAAAGACTGTGTGGTGTATGAATCTAATATAAATGAGCATATCGAAACGTTACTCGATATCTATCTTTCAGGAAGAGCGGGTTATATAAAAATGAGTGCGGAGGAGCTAAAGCAATGGGTTATAGATCTAAAAACTACCATTTCCCCAACTGGCTTAAATTTGGTTACACCGATACTGGAAGTAGATAATGTTAAGTACAATAAGCGAATTCAGCATCAAGAAGGTGTATTTGTTTATAATGGTGGTTTACTGCCTTACGATATTTCAATGTTTAATATCTCAGAAATGACTGTTCACCCAGGTCGTAATGTATACAAAATACCATCTATTCTTAAGTCCGAAATCCTGGATGTTTT
Source organism: Shewanella sp. c952 (assembly GCF_019654975.1). GTDB lineage: Bacteria > Pseudomonadota > Gammaproteobacteria > Enterobacterales > Shewanellaceae > Shewanella. The sequence continues at coordinate 28,728 of NZ_BPEW01000002.1, read as the reverse complement.
GGAGTCAAAGTATGGTATCAACAAAGAGTTTATCTATCCAAACAGTGAAATCGACATCAATCTTGATGTGCTGAAAAAGGCTGTGGAAAACACAAAAGATTTTATTCATAAACTGTTTGAGTAGTACTGTAGCGAAGGGTAATAAGAGTGATCCCCAACACTTCGCATTTGCAGCCCAAGGTTGGGTTTCGTGTTTGTCGTGCAATGGTTTAGTGGAGGCGTTCCCCCTCTTAATACGACGTTAGCAAATACCTAGTTGCCATACTTTCACTAATGACAATTATCACTTCCTGAGCTTTAACACTAACAGTCTTTTGTCCAATAATTAGCTTCCCCGTTGGGCAGATACCTAGTGACTAACAGCCATTACAGACTCACCTAATACACACACTCCCCATCGAAGTTGCCGAAGTACGTTGAAGAAATAGCCGTAATGCCCACACGGACGTGGGCATAGCTTTCGCGGGACAGGATGTCCCATCGGAAGCGTTAGGCTATTTCGAATAAGTATGAGGAAGACAACTTCGTTTGGGGCGCTGAGGGATTGTTAAGGGGCGCAAGCGCTTTGCCCCTTGGCTCGGGTGTGGGCGAAGCGCCACGATCTTATATCAAACGAAGTTTGATTGGTTTGGCTTTTAGATGTCGAAGTGCTCAAGCACAAACAAACTTTTGTCCAAACCTATCCTAACTATCTTGCTGTTAGCATGTTCTTCTTACACGCGGCGCGGTATCAATCAGAGTGATGTTATTCACTGCCAGCAGTAGACTGACTGTATTAAAGCAATAGCTAAAATCATGGATAAATAAGCTGATACTTTGCTGAGGGGGACTACATAAGTTGAATGGTAAATGTTAGGGCTCGATGCGATAAGAGAGGGCTATCAGAAAGGAAAAACCCACTCCGAAGAGTGGGCTTTAAAGCTTGCTTTAACTTTTGCAGGGAAAAAGCGAACACTTTAATTATATCGCAATTGCAGTAATTTGTATCCAGTATTACTACCAGAAACAGCCTGTTTATGGGCTTTTGACTGATATTTTTGAAGGTTTGTCACACAAATGTATCAATTTGTTCAAGCTCTAAAACGCTTCGGATCAAATACCTCGGTAAAACTGACGGTATTCTTGTCTTTTAATTGCGCTAAAGTAGCCTTTAGCAATGAAAGATAGCAAGCAACATCAAGGGAGCGATGATACGCTTGCTATCCGTTCACCTTTTACTAAACAGGCTTTGTCAGTGTCTAATTACAAAGCGTTAGTAAAGATCTGGCAGATCTCTTCATGAGTCGCTTGCTTAGGGTTCGTGAATCCACAAGCATCTTTAAGTGCATTATCTGCAAGTGTTGGGATATCTTCAGCTTTAACACCTAGTTTAGTGAGGTTCTCTGGGATCTTCACTGCAACTGAAAGTGCTTTAATTGCTTCTAGTGCAGCGCTTGCGCCTTCGGCGTCGCTCATGGCGCTCACTTCAACACCCATTGCCTTAGCAACATCTTTTAAGCGCTCTGGTACCACTTGTGCGTTGTAAGCTTGTACATGTGGTAGTAGCAAAGCATTACATACACCGTGTGGTAGGTCGTAGAATCCACCTAACTGATGCGCCATCGCGTGTACATATCCTAAGCTGGCATTGTTAAATGCCATACCTGCTAGGAACTGTGCATAAGCCATTTGGTCACGTGCTTCGATGCTCTGACCGTTTTCTACTGCTTCAACTAGGTTACCCTTGATGAGCTCAATCGCTTTGATTGCACAGGCATCTGTAATTGGGTTTGCAGCGATTGAAACATAAGCTTCAATTGCGTGAGTCAGTGCATCCATACCGGTTGCTGCTGTTAGGCCTGCAGGCTTAAGTAGCATTAACTCTGGGTCATTCACAGAAAGCAGCGGTGTGGTGTTTTTGTCAACGATGGCCATTTTTATGTGGCGTGCTTCATCGGTGATAATACAGAAACGAGTCATTTCACTCGCGGTACCCGCTGTGGTGTTGATAGCAACAAGTGGCAGTTGTGGCTTAGTAGACACATCTAGCCCTTCGTAATCTTTAATGCTGCCGCCGTTGGTTGCAACTAATGCAATACCTTTAGCACAGTCATGAGGAGAGCCACCGCCAAGAGAGATAACAAAGTCACAGTTGTTTGCTTTAAGCAATTCAAGACCTGCAACAACGTTACCAGTGGTTGGGTTTGGTTGAACACCGTCGAACACAACTGAAGCAATATCATTGCTTGCAAGCTTGTCAGTCACTTGAGCTACTAACCCAATTTCAACTAACGGCTTGTCTGTAACAATTAAGGCATTTTTAAAGCCCAGAGTTTTGATATCACCAATCGCTTCAGTAACCGCATCTTTACCTAAGACATTGACAGAAGGGATGAAAAATTTAGCAGCCATAAAATCCACCTATAAGCTTAATGTTAAAGTTTGTTATCTTTTCTGGTAATTAAAGTACCAACACTTGTGGGGTAAAGGTGTGATCTGGCTCTAAATTAGCCTCAAATGTAGTGTAAATGACTTCAAAACTAGATCTAGGTAGCTAATTCTGTAATTTTACGACACCTGCGAGTGTGGCTCGCTGGTACAAGCACTATTTCCGCTAAGTGAATGTGCCTTATTGATGCAATTTCTGCGCGTTTATCGTGCAATCACAAAGTAGCTTAACGCTATTTGTCTGCTTTTTACTGATAAGGAGGAAATCTATATTTTTATTTAAGCTGCTGATTTTCATCGAATGCGAATTGTCACCCCAATGAAATAAAACTGTCTTCAAGCTGTTACTTGTTATTGGCATGGTTACTGCTCCATCTAGAGAGTGCATTGCTAAATTCAAGGATGAGAAGCATGGGGTTAAAAAAGTTACTGTATTTGCAAGGCGTTGGTGCTGAGTTTGTCAGTTGTAATGGCGATAACATCGTTACCCCAGAGCAAGATCGTATTGGCATTTTGCGCTGTATGCTAGCTAGCGCAGCTCAAGAGGGATGTGAGCCTGTGATGTCAGCGGAGCAGATAGCTGAAAAAATATATCAACTTGATGCGATGCCGTGGACTCAACGGTTGCCTTTGTTTCAACATACAACGATAGATAATCCCGAGTTGAGTATGTTCATCCCTAGTAACAGTGACTGCCGGTTGACGATTGAGGTGCAGTTAGAGGGCGGTGAGCAGTTTCAATTGTTTATCGATACTGCCAAGTTTGCAGCGAATCCTCATATCGCCAAAATTACAGGCCATTACCATGTCGATGATTGCGACTATTTGCACTATCGACTGTTAATCACTCAAGCATTGTTCGCGTCTGATATCTGTTGCAGTGCATTACAAATGTCAGTTTTACCTTATATAGGCCTTGGCTATCATCGGGTGCGGATCAGTGATGAAGTTGAGTTTGGTTCAGTCTGCAGCAAGTTTGTTGAAGGGCAATGGCTGGTTGCTCCCGTGACGAGTTACCACAGCGGCAATACTCGCTCACTCAGCAATAACCGATTATGGGGCCTCAGTATTCAACTGTTTAGCCTTCGCAGCGATACGCAATGGGGCATTGGTGATTTTGCCGATCTAGCAGCGCTTATTGAGCTGGTGGCTAAAGAGGGCGGCAGCTTTATTCAACTCAACCCGTTACATGCTCTGGATATTGCTAACCCTCAAGCGTGTAGTCCCTATAGTCCCTCTGATAGGCGCAGGCTTAACCCGCTATATATTAACTTCGAAATGGTGCCGGAGTATTCCCAGTTATTTTGTGAAGCGGAGCTTTACGCTGCCGATGGAACAGCATCTGAGGTGGCGATTGAATTTAAAGCAATCAAACAGCAGGTTAATAGTGCAGATTGGCTCGATTATCAGCTGGTAAGTCTCCATAAATATCGGGTTTTTAAACTGCTTTATCGGCAGTTTATAGTGGCTCATGTTGAGCCCAATAGCGCAAGAGGACAGCGATTTAGTCAGTTTATTACTGATAATGGCGATAGCTTGCGGCAGTTTTGTGAGCAGCAGCTTAATGATACCGCCGAGCTGAGCGAGTTTTCTGGGTTAGATTGTCGCTTTTTTGCTTACCTGCAGTTTGTCGCTGAGCAGCAATTAAGCCAATGCCAGAGCCAAGCAAAGCAATTGGGGATGGCAATTGGACTGGTACGCGATATGGCGGTTGGGGTGGCTTCCAATAGTGTTGAGGTTCGAGCAGATAACAGCCCTTTTTGCCAACATGCCAGTATTGGTGCGCCGCCGGACCCCTTTGCTCCACAAGGGCAAAATTGGGGCTTAACACCCTATGACCCTATTGCGCTAAAACACGACGGCTATCAGCATTTTATCCAGTTACTGCGCAGTAATATGCAATCTTGCGGTGCCCTACGAATCGACCACGTTATGTCGCTACTGCGTTTGTGGTGGTGGCCAAGGTCGGAAGACTTAGGTCACGGCGCCTATGTTTATTATCCACTTGATGCGTTATTGGCTATTTTGTGTATTGAAAGCCAACGTGCTCAGTGCTTAATTATTGGTGAAGACTTAGGTTTAATTCCTCCTGAAATTGTTAGCAAACTCTCGGCAGCGGGCGTGTTATCTAACGACTTATTCTACTTTAGCAAAGATGGTGACGGTTTCACCGTGCCTGCAAACTATCCAGCACACAGCTTAATGATGTTGGCTAATCACGATGTTCCACCGTTATTAGCCTGGTGGCAAGCTGATGATCTGCAGCTTAGGCGCAGTATTGGCCTTATCGATAATGATGAATTGCTGCAATCGCTGATGTCACAGCGTGAGTTCGATAAACAACAGTTATTGAAATTACTGCAAACGCAGGGTCAGTTTGACGGTCGTGATGTAACTAGCATTCATTACCCTGAATTACTTAAGGCATGGTTAGCGGTCACCGCTGCGGGTAATGCGCATCTTTTTAGCGTGCAACTTTGTGATTTAGTCTCTGATAATCAACCTATTAATATCCCTGGTACCTGGTTGCAATATCCTAATTGGCAGCGCCGATTAGCAGTGTCTTTAACCGAATTAGCAGTTGATAAACAAGTGCAAGGATTGCTACAACAGTTACAAAACTCTCGTCAGCAAGGTGTGGTGAGTGATCGGGCAATTGGCACTCATGCAAGGACACAAGCCTGCACAAAAACCAATACTAGTACCAATGCTCATCCCAATCGCACGAATTCAACACCGTCTCATGCAACTTCGTCACTACAACCAAATGGATTAAACCGCTATGACTAACAACGCGCCCGAATTTCAACATGGTATCGATGTCGCCCTGCTTAACGGTGAATATGTCGATGTGTTTGCACTTTTAGGAATGCATGGCAGTGATGACGGCAAGTCGCTGGTTGTGCGTTGCTTTTTGCGTGGAGCCTTGGGCGTAGATGTTATCTGTATGAAAACATCGCGCAAAGTTGCCAGTTTAGACAAGTGTAATGACCAAGGACTTTTTAGTGGAAAAATGGGCCGCAGGGTAAAACCATTTCTCTACAAATTGCGGATTAGGTATCCGTTAGATATACAAGAGATCATCGATCCGTATCAATTTTCGAGCCTGCTTGATGCCGATGACCTTTATCTTTTTGGTGAAGGTCAGCAACAGCAAAGTTATCAGTTTCTAGGGGCTAACTGGCAGGTCAATCAAGGTGTTACTGGGGTGCAGTTTTGTGTCTGGGCGCCGAATGCTCAGCGAGTATCACTGATCGGTGACTTTAATCACTGGGATGGCGCTGTGAATGTGATGCGCCAACACCTTGCTAATGGACTGTGGGAGATTTTTATTCCCCAAGTGAGTGCGGGGGCTTATTACAAGTTTGAGATAATTGATGTGAATGGACAATGCATCGAGCGAGCTGACCCCTATGCTAAAGCGATGCAGAGTGCTCCTGGAAATGCCTCGGTAGTGCCCGAACAAGCTCAATATGTTTGGCAAGATAAGCAATGGTTGAAACAGCGGTGTGACAAAGTGTGGCATCAGGCGGCGATGTCGACCTACGAAGTGCACTTAGGTTCTTGGCGCCGACAAGGTGAAAGTGGCGCTGATTACTTAGATTATTCAGAGCTAATCAAGCAGCTTGTTCCCTATGTGTTAGAAATGGGCTTTACCCATATACAGCTTATGCCGTTAAGCGAATATCCATTTGATGGTTCTTGGGGTTATCAGCCTGTAGGGCTTTATGCTCCTACCTACCGTTTTGGTGATGCTAACGGATTGAAAGCCTTTATTGATGCCTGCCATCAAGCTGGAATTGCGGTATTACTTGATTGGGTGCCGGCTCACTTCCCTAAAGACCCACATGGTTTAAAGCAGTTCGACGGTACGAGTCTTTATGAACATGATGATCCTCGCCAAGGCGAACACCCTGATTGGGACACTCTCATTTATAACTATGAGCGCGGTGAGGTGCAAAGTTACCTGTTGAGCAACGCTTGTTACTGGTTAAAGGAGTTCCATTTTGATGGCTTAAGGCTTGATGCTGTGTCGTCGATGCTTTACTTAGATTACAGCCGCGAAGCGGGGCAGTGGTTACCCAATGCGTACGGTGGCCGCGAGAACCTAGCCGCGATTAGCTTTTTACAAAACCTTAATCAACGCTTGTATCAAAGCTTTCCTGGGATCTGCATGATTGCCGAGGAATCAACGGCTTGGCCGGGGGTGACTCATATCATTGATAAGCCTTTGCAGGCACCAGAAAGCGGGCAAACACAGCAAAACCTTGGTTTTGGTTTTAAATGGAACATGGGTTGGATGAATGACAGTTTAGGCTATTTAAGCCGCGACCCTATTCATCGTCGCCATCATCACCATGAATTTAGCTTTAGCCTTGTTTATCAATATACCGAGCAGTTTATCTTGGCATTAAGTCATGACGAAGTGGTGCACGGTAAAGGTTCTCTGCTACACAAAGTGCCCGGCGACGACTGGCAAAAGTTTGCGAATTTACGGGCATATTACGGCTTTATGTGGGGGCATCCGGGCAAGAAGTTATTGTTCATGGGCGGCGAGTTTGCCCAGCGTGACGAATGGGATCACGATGCAAGCTTAGACTGGCATCTACTGCAATACCCGCCGCATTTAGGCATGCAAGCGTGGGTAAAAGATTTAAATAAGCTATATAAAGCGTCCTCAGCACTGTGGTTAAAGGACAATGAACCGAGCGGTTTTAGCTGGTTAGATTGTGACAATGCTGACTCGAGTATTTTCAGTTTTATCCGCTACGGTGATGCACCATTGGCGGACGTTTGTGATGAATTGATTTTCATCGTCAACATGACCCCTGAGGTGCATCACGGCTTTAGAGTTGGTCTGCCTCAGGCTGGTGAATATCGCGAAAAACTTAACAGTGATAGCGCATTTTATGGTGGTAGCGATGTGGGTAACCAAGGGGTTATCAATGCAGAGAGTTACGCATATCAAGGCTCGCCCTATAGTGCGTTGATCACTGTGCCGCCGCTAGCTTGCCTTGTTATTGGTAAGGGCTAATTGATGCTTAATACTGCTGGCAAACCTTATCCACTTGGTGCGAGTGTCGATGAACTTGGTGTTAATTTTGCGCTGTTTTCCGCCCATGCCACTTCAGTCACTTTGTGTATATTTGATGCCAGCGGCACTCATGAGATTGCTCGCTATCCCATGCTGCAAAAGAGTCAGCAGATTTGGCATCTGCATTTGGCAACAGCTGATAAAGCGCTGGTTTATGGTTATCGGGTTGATGGTCCATTTGCGCCTCATTCTGGCCATCGCTTTAATGCCAATAAGTTGCTACTTGATCCTTATGCTAAGCGCTGGGTCGGTCAGTTTATTGAGCATCAAAGCCATTATGGTTATAGCGTCGATCACGCCCTAGAAGATCTCTCCTTTGATGACACTGATAACGCAGCCTATATGCCTAAATGTCAGGTGGTTGATACCTCTGTTTTAGCGCCTATAGCGCCAGTTGTTAAGGCGGCAGACTCTCAACCTATTGCAACGAATGATCTTAATGGTCATGTCATCTATGAAATGCACGTAAAGGGGTTTACTCAGCAATGTGCTGATATTGATAGCGCCAAGCGTGGGACATATTTGGGCTTGGCTGAGCCAAAGGTATTGGATTATTTAGTCGCTCTTGGGGTGACTTGTGTCGAACTCTTGCCGGTTCATGGTTTTATCAGTGAAGCATTTTTACAAGATAAAGCGCTGAGCAATTATTGGGGCTATAACAGCCTGAGCTTTTTTGTACCTCACGGGCAATATACAAGTCATGCGGTATCTGCGCCCGATGATATTACTCAGTTCAGAACCATGGTGAATTCACTGCACCAAGCTGGCATCGAAGTGCTTTTAGATGTGGTCTATAACCATACTGCTGAGGGGAACCGCCTTGGGCCAACGCTTTGCTTTAAGGGCATCGATAACCTCAGTTATTACCGCTTACACCCAAGCGATAAGCGTTTTTATATCAATGATACTGGTTGTGGCAATACCCTTAATATCAATCAGCCCAGAGTGTTACAGCTGGTGATGGACTCATTACGCTACTGGGTTGAAGTGATGGGCGTGGATGGCTTTAGATTCGATTTAGCTAGCTGCTTAGGGCGTGAAGCACACGGTTTTGATAAGGGTGCAGGTTTCTTTGATGCTTTGTTGCAAGATCCTGTGCTTAGTCGGGTCAAGCTGATTGCAGAACCTTGGGATATCGGTCCTGGTGGCTATCAGCTTGGAGGTTATCCTCAGGGTTGGAGCGAGTGGAACGACCGTTTTCGAGATACAGTACGGCGCTTTTGGCGCGGTGACTTTGGCATGCTACCTGAACTTGCCCGCAGGCTTCATGGCTCCAGTGACTTGTTTGAACATGCTGATAGGGATGCTGACTCTACAATTAACTTTATCACCAGCCATGATGGGTTTAGCTTGCATGACATCGTCAGATATAGCCAAAGGCACAATGATCTAAATGGCGAGCAAAGCCGCGATGGCCATCAAGAAAACTACAGTCACAATTATGGTGAGGAGGGCGAAAGTGGCAATGCTGCGCTGAACGCATTGCGGCAACGCCAGGTGCGTAACATGCTCACCACTTTACTGCTGTCCCAAGGCGTTCCTATGCTACTTGCTGGCGATGAAGTCGGGCATAGTTTAAAGGGAAATAACAACGCCTATTGCCAAGATAATTCAATCAACTGGCGTGACTGGAACGATACCGCTGAGCAGCAAAGCTTGCTTGGTTTTGTACAGCGGCTTATTGCCATCCGTAAACGATTCTCCGCGCTGTACACTCAGCAATTTATTCATCAGCCAGCATCAAGCTACGGCGCTGGCCTCAGTTGGTTTTGCCGAAATGGCGAGCCTATGACTAAAGTGCTTTGGAGTGACGCTCATACCCGTAGTTTAAGTTTGGTGCTTACTGGCGGCAATCCATCAGAGCCTTCGCAGCAACAAGCGTTGCTGTTGATGCTTAATGCGGATGAACAAGCGCTTGTTTTTACTGCACCTGATATTGAAGGATTTGAATCTTGGCAATGTCTGCTGCATACCCAATCAATCGACGCTGAAAGCGCTCAATCAATAGACGTTGAAAGCTGGCAAGTTGAGCCAATAGTACAAAGTGAGTTGCCACTATCTGCTGTGGTTTCAGCTTCATCTGCTGCCCATAACGCCAGCCCAACTTACCCGCTAAAAGATCGCAGTTTAATGTTGTTTTCCGCCCAGCTAAAAGGATCAACCCCATGACGACACCGGTAAAACCGACTCAGCCTAAAGCGAAATCTAAGCAAGCGACATCGGCCAAGAAAGTGCCGAAGAAGGATGCTGTGAACAATAGCGGATCTGCAGCTAAGCACCAGTGTGAGCCCTGTGATGCGTTCCATCTGGTGATGGGGCGGCATGTTAGCAATGGCCTGACTCGAGATGAACGAGATAAACAAGATCTGTTTCAAGCGTTGGCCACAACAGTCAAGGAGCAGATGCTCACGGATTGGCGTCAAACTCGTATTGATGATCTCTCGCAAGGGCGTAAGCAGGTTGCTTACTTATCACTTGAGTTCTTAATGGGACGCTCTCTCGGCAATGCGTTGCTCAATCTTGATATAGAGCAAACCACCCGTGATGCATTACAAGAATATGCGGTCACCATAGAGGATATTGAACAGCAAGAGCACGATGCTGGGCTGGGCAATGGTGGTTTAGGGCGTTTAGCTGCTTGTTTCTTAGATAGTTGCGCCACTATGGATCTGGCGGTGACTGGTTACGGTATTCGTTATGAGTACGGTATGTTTGCTCAAAAGCTGGTGGATGGTTTTCAAGTAGAGCGCCCTGACCGTTGGCTCAGAGAGGGCAATCCATGGGAAGTGAGAGCCGCCAATCACAACGTTAAAGTGCCATTCTTTGGCCGTACTAGCAGTTATATCGACCGCGACGGACGTAATAATGTCACTTGGTCAGATACCCAAGATGTACTGGCCGTAGCTTACGACATGCCAGTTCCGGGCTATAAAAATGGTCGTATCAACACCTTAAGGCTGTGGAAAGCGGAAGCCACCGATGATTTTGATTTAACAGAGTTTAATCAAGGGGATTACAGCGAAGCGGTTGCACGTAAAAATATGGCTGAGCAGATCACTATGGTGCTCTACCCCAATGATGCTAGCGAGAATGGCAAGGAGCTGCGACTACGGCAGCAGTACTTCCTCTCATCTGCCAGCTTACAAGATTTGCTCAATACTTGGGTTAATCAACATGGCAACGACTTTAGTGATTTCGCCAAGTTTAATGTGATGCAGCTAAATGATACCCACCCCGCTATCGCCATCCCCGAGTTGATGCGCTTGCTGGTGGATCAGTACTTTCTTGAGTGGGATGAGGCTTGGCAGGTAGTGAATCAAACTATGGCTTACACCAACCATACCTTGCTGCCTGAGGCATTAGAGCGCTGGCCTGTAAGAATGATGCAACATATGCTGCCGCGCATCATGGAGATAATCTTTGAGATCAATGCCCGTTACCTTGAACATGTTGCCCATCAGTGGCCGGGAGATGCCAGCAAACTTGCCGATATGTCGATTATTGAAGAGGGCTGCGAGCCTCATGTACGTATGGCCTATCTGGCCATTGTTGCCAGTTTCTCAATTAACGGCGTCGCAGGGTTACATACCCAACTTTTGACTTCAGGACTGTTTCGTCATTTTTATCAACTGTGGCCACATAAGTTCAATAACCGCACCAATGGTGTGACGCCTAGGCGTTGGCTTGCTCAGTGTAACCCTAAGTTAAGTGCATTGCTGAGTAAGCGCTTAGGTGATGAGTGGATAACGGATCTTAGCCACCTAAATGCGCTAAATGCCTTTACTGATGATGTCGGATTCATCAAAGAATGGGCCGCAGTCAAGCAGGCTAACAAAGCTGAGTTACAACTGTTGATAAGTCGCGAGTGTGGCGTCGAGTTCGATGCTGAAATGATGTTTGACGTTCAGGTTAAGCGCATTCATGAGTATAAGCGGCAGCTGCTCAATATCTTACATGTTATCCATCTATATCAGCAGATCCGCCTAGGCAATACCGATGATTTAGTGCCGCGTTGTGTGTTAATAGGCGGCAAAGCAGCCCCCGGTTATGCCATGGCAAAGCTATTGATAAAACTGGCTAATAATGTTGCTCACATGGTCAATTCTGATGCGGTGGTGAGTCAATACCTCCGATTTGCTTTTTTGCCTAATTATAACGTCAGCGCGATGGAAAAAATCTGCCCCGCAACGGACTTGTCTGAGCAGATTTCAACCGCAGGCAAAGAGGCATCAGGCACAGGTAATATGAAGTTCATGATGAATGGCGCGCTGACAATTGGCACCTTAGATGGCGCCAACGTTGAGATGTTAGAAGAGGTCGGCCATGAGAACTTTTTCCTGTTTGGCCTTAATGCTAATGAGGTGGCGTCCCTTAGATTGAACTATCAACCTGACTCATTTATGCCGCCGTTGAGCGCACTGTCTGAGGTGATGGAGCTATTAGAGAGCGGACATTTTAATCTGCAAGAACCTGAGATTTTCGACTCAATTATCGCCAGCATTAAAAGCCCTAATGATCCCTGGATGACTGCCGCCGATTTTGAATCCTATCGTCAAGCCCAAGTTGATGCTGCAAACGCCTATAAAGATCAAATGAGTTGGACACAAATGAGTATTAGAAACACCGCCGCGAGCGGTCGTTTTTCGAGTGATATGACGATTGCTGGTTACCGTGACGAAATTTGGAGAGCATGATGCGCATTCTGTTGAAAAAGCATGTTGTTAACGCACGTTCAAGGAGAGAACTTACATGAGTAATAACCCTCGCTACATCAGTAATTTAACCCGCGATACCTATGCGATTATTTTAGCCGGTGGACGCGGTTCTAGGTTGCATGAACTCACGGACTGGCGTGCTAAGCCTTCACTCTATTTTGGTGGCAAATTTAGGATTATAGACTTCCCATTGTCGAACTGTATTAACTCGGGGATCCGTCGTATTGGCGTGGTGACTCAGTATAAATCTCACTCGCTTATACGCCACGTTATGCGCGGCTGGGGACATTTTAAAAAAGAACTGGGTGAATCGGTTGAGATTTTGCCAGCCTCTCAGCGTTATTCTGAAAATTGGTATCAAGGCACCGCCGATGCGGTATTTCAAAATATCGATATCATTCGCCATGAGCTGCCTAAGTACGTGATGATCTTATCGGGTGATCATGTTTACCGTATGGATTATGCGGGCTTACTGGCAACCCATGCGGAATCTGGTGCTGATATGACCGTTTCTTGCTTAGAGGTGCCAACGCCTGAAGCTGCGGGAGCATTTGGGGTGGTTGAGGTCGATGATACTGGCAAAATATTGGGATTTGAAGAGAAACCTGAATTACCTAAACACCTGCCAGAAGACCCTGAAAAGTGCCTCGCCTCGATGGGAAACTATGTGTTTAACACCGAGTTTTTGTTCGAGCAACTTAAGCGTGATGCGCAAAATGAAGACTCAGACAGAGATTTTGGTAAAGATATTATTCCGTCGATAATTGAAGATCATCAAGTCTACGCACACCGCTTTAGAAGTGTCTTTCCTAACGAGGAAGCTTACTGGCGTGATGTGGGGACTTTAGACTCTTTTTGGCAATCCAATATGGAGTTGTTGTCGCCAACCCCGGCGCTAAATCTCTATGATGCCAAATGGCCCATATGGACTTACCAAGAGCAACTTCCGCCAGCAAAGTTCGTGTTCGATGATGACGATAGGCGCGGTATGGCTCTCGACTCTATTATCTCTGGAGGCTGCATCATCTCTGGCGCGACAGTGCGCCGTAGCGTGCTATTTAACGAGGTGAGAGTGTGCTCTTACTCATCGGTTGAAGATTCGGTGATTTTGCCTGACGTAGTCGTGCTACGAAATTGTAAGATTAAAAATGCCATTATCGACCGCGGCTGCATCATTCCCGAAGGAAGTGTTATTGGCTATAACCATGACCACGACCGCGCTAAGGGTTATAGGGTGTCCGAGAAAGGAGTGGTACTGGTGACTCGTGACATGTTGGGATTACCTGTGGGGTATGAGTAGAAAATGGCGGGCAAATACCAAGTGCAAATACAGACGAGCGTCAAGCAAAATAGGCCACGAGTATTAATGCTAGCGGCAGAAAATGGTGCTATTGCTGGCGCAAAAGTTGGCGGTATGGCTGATGTTGTGCGCGATCTACCTTTAGCATTGGCGCAGCATAATGTGGCGGTGGATGTGGCCATGCCCAGCTATGGATTTTTGCAAGATACTATCGCTGCAAAGCTGATCAGTAAGCTTAGAGTTAACTTTGCGGGGCGAGAGGAGCAAATCAGCGTTTATAAGGCGGCTCATCCAAGTCTTGATGATTGCTATTGTTACCTATTCTCACACCCTCTGTTTAATGCTGGCGGTGAGATCTACTCTCAAGGCGATGCATCTCGCCCTTTTGCTACCGATGCGAGCAAGTTTGCTTTGTTCAGTTTAGCTGTAGCGACAGCATTAACTGCTGATTCACAGGCAATCGACGCTAATGAAACAGGCAGCGTGATAATGCCACCGCCAGATATCATCCATCTACATGATTGGCATTGTGGTTTCTTCGCCATATTGCGGGCGTTCGATCCTAGCTTTGAGGCACTCGCTGCAACGCCTTGCGTGTTCAGCATTCACAACTTAGCACTGCAAGGGATAAGACCGCTAGCAGATGAGGCGTCATCGTTGGCGGCATGGTTTCCTCAATTGACCGCCAAGCTCGATGAGCAGCAATTAGCCGCGATAGTTGATCCACGCTATCGCCATTGCGTTAATCCTCTAAGAGCGGCCATCGTGCTATCAGATCGAGTACATCTCGTCTCACCAAGTTATGCGACTGAAGTGTTAAAACCTTCAATACCCGAACAAGGTTTCTTTGGTGGTGAAGGGTTAGAGGTTGATCTGCAGGCAAAGCTTGAGCAGGGCAGGGTTATCGGGATCTTAAATGGTTGTATGTATGACACTGATATTGATGACCGCCAAGCTTGCCAGCCTTCAGCGCGAGCGAAGTGCTCAGTAAGCGGTTGGCAAGCATTGCTTCTGCAGGCTGAGTCAGCGTTGTTACGCTGGCAAGTGGGTAAAGAGCAGGTGAGCAGTCAACACTTTGTGGCGCAGTCTCGATTACAGCAGTGGCAAAACAGTGCACAGTTGGCGAAGCAGCAATCAGCTCTAGCAGATGAAGCGCCATTTTTAATGACCTCTGTTGGCAGGCTAACCGATCAAAAAGTGATGATTTTACGTTATCGCTTTCCAGGCGCAGCGGCCAACGAAAGCTTTCGTGCTAAGACGGTACTGCAAGTGATGCTTGAACGGTTAACTTTGTTAAAGCCAAATGGGCAATTTATTTTACTCGGCAGTGGTGATAAACAAATAGCGCGAGAGTTCTCTGATCTAGCCGCTCAGCATAACAACTTTGTGTTTCTTGATGGCTATGATGAGCAGCTCTCCTCCTCGCTGTATCAATCAGGCTCGCTATTTCTGATGCCAAGCTCGTTTGAGCCGTGCGGTATTAGTCAAATGTTAGCTATGCGAGAAGGCCAGCTGTGCTTGGTCAATCATGTTGGTGGGCTTAAAGATACGGTGCAACATATGGAAACAGGCTTTGTCTTTGAGGGAAGCGACATGTATGAGCAGGGAGCTGCGCTAATCACAAGCTTTGAAGCGGCGCTAGCGCTTCACGCTAGTGACAAATGGCGTGCAATGGAGCTGTTAGCAAAGCAGCAACGCTTTGATTGGCATAGCCAAGCAAAGCAATATGTAGACCAGCTTTACTGTCTTTAATGTATATGGCACACCGCTTCTAGTTTATACCAATCAGTATAAAGATTTGATCGCTCAGCGAGAGTTTAGCGGCTTTGAGGTAAGGCAATGAATGAAGAACATAGTTATTCTACATTCAAGTTCATTAACACAGCATCAAAGCCTCTAAAACTCGCCTGTAAGGAGTGTGTTTAGCTTCCTACTTCTGCGTTGAATAAACTCATAAGGGAATAACCATTGTGTCATTACTCACTTTGAATTAGCCCGCCTTGAATTAGTTCGCCAAAAACACTCTGAGTAGATCAACTACTTATACTGATTGGTATTACTAGGGGCTGTGTGCAATCGGCTTTAAGCTCTAGTGATTAGAGCAGTAAGCTGTCGTCAATTTCATGGTACTGACTGGCTGAATCGATCAAGGATTTAGCCGTTAAGCCTGGTACGCCATAGACTTGGGTTTCGACACCGTACTTCTGATAGATTTTTAGCATCAATAGATCAAAGTCACCGTCACCTGAGAGCAAAATAACGCAATCGACTTCGCCGGCGGCTTCCATGATGTCGATAGTAATTCCGACATCCCAATCACCTTTTGCTGAACCGTCGCTGCGTTGGATAAAGGGTTTTAGTTTGACGTCAAAACCTATGTGCTTTAGCGCATCTTGAAACTTTAGTTGACCGTCATCGCCTCGATGAATCGCATACGCAGTTGCGTTTGTTATTTCGCCTTCATAACCTAGATGTTGCCATAGTTTTCGGTAGTTAAATTGGCGACCATAGGCTTGGCGGCAGGTGTAGTAAATGTTTTGAACATCAACAAACAGAGCGATTTTTTTCACAGAGTGTCCATAGTTGGCAAGTAGCCTCAAGACAATACATGAGCTAGCGAGTGGAGTGAAGTGTTATGCAGCCATTTGGTCGTTGGAAGACGTAGGGCTTTGATTGAAATTAGCCGCAGTTAAACCCAAACGTCGATGCTTGTTTCGAGGTAAGCGAGATTTTCTTGGCGGCGCTCATATGCTGCAAGTTGCGGTTTTTCAGTGATATCTTCGGGTTCAGGTCTGCGTCTATCAGCTAAAAACTGACCATTGACATTGATTGTTTCAATCACTCTTGAGGGCATTTGGGGCTTAATCATTTGCATATCCTTTGCTGGTAAGGTGAAAGACGACTTAGTTTCAACCTGCTATCAATGTAGTTAATTATAGTCCGTTGCGAAGATACTGCCTGAACGATTAGTTTTTATAGCTTTATGCTGGTTGGATTATAGATGTAAATGCTGGGTTGTTAGCCTTTAACTGATTAATTGTTTTATGTGATTCGAGCGCCTAAATGTTTTACATCGGTGTAGATAACGGACAAAAAAAGGACGCTACATAGCGTCCTTTTTATTGAGTGCAGTGAGCTAACTAAAGCGATAGGTTAGTTTTTGCTGTTTGACACCATAGTGCTGTTTGTTCCAAGGATAATCTGCTGGGCAGCGGTCTTTTCAGCTAAGGTCAAAATAGATCCGTTTGTGTCAGTGAAATTTGGCACTATTGGTGAGTCTTTAGCTGCCGTTTGTATGTTCACTGATTCTGCCATCATATAGCTAAGTGCTTGTGGTAGGTTATCTGATTTTGTTAGACCTACTTCTACACGATTGTTTTCACTAGGGTTCATGATTGCTACACTGCTGTTCATCAACACTTGTTGAGCACTCGGAACAGCATAGATAGATTGGTAGAAATTACGGCCGCCAATGGTTGCTGTCGAACGGACTTGCGTGCGCTGTAGATCAAAGTCATTAGTGCTGAAACTTGACGTATCGATGCACAAGTCTGCAGATGTCTCTGCACTACAACTGCTAACAATCCCCATGTCATTAAAGTCATACAATTCCGGCAGCACATTTACAATGGCACTATTACTGCCATCAAGTGGCATGTAAGAGTGATAATCCCAGAGGTAGTTTGTTTCAGTCCCAGCAAAGTAGGCTGACCATTGCTGCATGGTGCTACTGCCATCGACGATAGCAAACTGTTGGTTATCTTCAAAAATTGACTGCCATAGATAAGTCTCTTGGTTGCTAACCATATAGATGGCGCTATCTCGGCTAATGCTGAGGTTATTTTCTGAAGCCCACGGTTGGTAGATTAAGTTTTCACTCGTTAACGGTCTGGCGACAATTGAGCCTGGATTATTACTATCGTAGATATACCCAGACTGGATTAAGCCGTAATGACTCATAATAGTGGCATTGCCGCTATTATCATTTTCATAGGCGGTGACGAGTACCTGCTTTTTAGCGGGGAGTTCAGACTTAACCGGGATATGTGAAGAGATGCTGTGGCCGTCAACATCCACTCCATAGCTTGATTGATAAAAGCTAATGTTTTTCTCTTGTAGCACGGATACCGCAGCGCCCTTAACGGTCTCTACAGGCAAGTCTTGGCTACCTTTAAAGCAGCTGGCTCCCATCTGTGGTTGACGAACATTGAGTACTAGATCAGACAATAGCTCTTTTTGCACAGTGAACATATAGACGTCGGCGTTACCGCCTATGCCGCCATCAACCTCTTCCAGTGACACGTAGCCACCGTCAGGCACATTTGCACTATCAATGGTAACAATACCAGTGCTTGGCACATCAGCTGCTTTAATCGTGTGCTTGCTGATCACGCTACCATCGCGGTTATGAAATAGGATGTTATAGCCATAAAATGCAATCGATGCAGTAATGACCTTCTCTGGTTCAGCAATAGCATTGTCGTAAATGATACAGCCTTTAGCGACATCACTTTGGTTTGCTGCATAGAGGTTGATTATTTGCCAGTCGTATTTAGGGGCTGGTTCTGGTGAAGATGAGCTATCACTGCTGCCACATGCTGCTAAGCCTAATGCGATTGATACTGCTAAAGAGAGTTGTTTTTTCACCAGTTATACCTTAAAAAAGTTACGTATGTTTTATATTGCACTGTTATTAGCAAATACTTGGCCAATATTACAAACTTGACTGCTAAACATAGTAAAAGCATTTTTTTGTTAAGCTATTGTTTAAAAACATTTGTTGTGATTAAGGTTTGGGTAGGGTTAATGTTTTATATTTTGGTGTGTGAAGGGGCGTTGTTTTACAATACAATCTTTATTTTTTTAAGTGTATCAGTTTGTATGGCTATTGCTTTTGAAGGTTTAGTTGCCCATTTTGCTTAAAGACAGAAAAATGACGCCAAAAGCACTTGGTGAGAGTGGTTATACTCTTAATGCTAAGCTTCAATTTGGATCAGAACGAGCTTATCCAATGCATTAATTGATACCCTAGCAGCACTAAAAACATAATGATCGTTGAGTAAAAGGTTAGTGCAAAACCAAATGCTCTTGTAGCTGCACCTTGGTTGTAACCTTTGAAAAACAAAATTCGACCTATTACGAAAAGCACTGAACATAAAGGCACTGCAGATAGCCAAACGCTGGGCATCAGTATGCACCATGCGCTGTATACGCCAATAGCAATCACAAGTTGCTCTAGGGTGTTTTGTAGTAGGCTTTGTAGGATAAGCGCTGTATTCGTGGCTGATGTTAAACCGCTGCCGTCAATGTCTTCAGGGCTAAAAAAACGATACTTAGCTAAGCGTCCTATTGAAGCGATTAATAATAGGATTGGCAGAATAAGTGATAAGCCCAAGATTGATAGCCTGTCTGATACTTGGCTGTTTTGAGCATAGCTGAACGGATCGGCGTTAATAGCATAAACAATTACAATCACCGAGGTTAACATAGCCATGGCCATGCCTTTTAATACACCTTTTTGCTTGATTGATAATGTCATTTAGCCTCCTAAAAAAACCTTGAGTGCGGCTTTATTCTAGCAATCTATTATGTTAACGCATCAAAAATTAGCAACTCACTTTGGTTATGTAAACAAGTATTTGTTGGTGTTTTACTGTAGGTGTTTATTAGTGGATAGGTAAATTTGTGTGGTGGTTCAGTGTAGACTCATTCTTCTTTGCCACAATCGCCACAATCGCCACAATCTGGATGCCTATACTGCAGCTCAAATATCACTTTTGTTGTTCGATTAAAATATTAACCGTGAAGTGCGGGTTGTGGTCGCTAAGTTTGTTATTCAGTATCGTCAAAATGGGCCGCAATCAGACATAAAAAGGGCTGACACGTGGCCAGCCCGTTTACTACGTTTTTATGTGAGTCATCGCTAACGCTAGCGGCTTTTAGCGCTAGCTGTTATGCCACTTACTCGTAATCAGACGCGTAGGTTTCTTCGTATGTATGCGAGTACAGTTCAAACAGGTTTCCAAATGGGTCTTCTAGGTAGACCATTTTAGCTTGCTTGCTATCGTCTTCAGGGTGGTAACGCATGATGTCCATGCGCACTTTCCCGCCTAGCTGCTGAGTGCGTTCGATAACACCGTGGAAGTCATCTGTTTGCAAACAGAAGTGGAAGATCCCAATACGTGAGAAGTCGACTTCATGGCGCTCTTGGCGCTCTTTCATTTCAAATAGCTCTACGCCAATACCGTCGGTAGTCACTAAGTGAGCGATATTGAAACCTTTAAAGCCTTCACCAAATACTGCTACGCACATTCTACCGATTGCGGTTTCGCGCTCTTCTTTAACTTGAGTATTTCCCATGACGACTTTAAGACCAAGTGCTTTAGTGTAAAACTCAACGGCTTGGTCCATGTTGCCAACCATGATGCCTATATGATTCATTTTCATAACTTACCCCAAATTCTGTTGTGTAATTGCTTGTTTGTTTCGATGGAAGAATTATAGGGGTTCTTCATTATTTATAAAAATTATCAAATTTTATAAAAACAATAATTTTACGTTATGTATCTTGTGCGGCAGAATTGAGATGAAAAAAGGGCTTACCAGTAATGATAAGCCCTTTTAGACAATGCTGCTGTTAGTGCTGTCGCTATTGCTGTTGCTTTAGTGCCTGTTCAGCAATCGCTTTATCCAGCTGGGCTTCGACGTACCCCGGTGATTTGGTTGCGCCAGAGATCAATCGGTACATGGCGGGTATGATCAGTAGGGTGACGAATGTGGCGAATGCCATACCGAAGAACACCACGGTACCCACTGCGATACGGCTTTCAGAGCCTGCGCCGGTAGACATAATGAGCGGTATCGCACCAATTAAGGTGGTGAATGCTGTCATCAGAATAGGGCGTAGACGTCTCGCTGAGGCGTCAATAATGGCTTGTTCTATCGCTAAACCTTTATCTCTTAGTTGGTTGGCAAACTCGACGATTAGAATGCCGTTTTTGGTCACCATGCCAATCAGCATTATCATACCAATTTGGCTATAGATGTTTAGTCCTTGCCCAGTTAAGTAGAGTCCTAAGAAGCCGCCGAAGACACCCATTGGTACCGTAAACATCACCACTAATGGGTTGATGAAACTTTCAAATTGCGCGGCTAGCACTAGATAAGCTACCAGCAGGGCTAAGCCAAATACCATGAAAATACTGCTTTGATTTTCTTTAAAGTCTTTAGATTCGCCGGTGTAAGCAACGGAGATATCACTTGGTAGCATTTCAATGGCTTTTTGATCTAGAAAGTCTAGCGCTTCACCTAAGGTATAGCCTTCACCTAAGTTGGCTTTAAGGGTTATCGACTTTTGCTTGTTGTTGTGGCTCAGTTTTTGCGCCGACGCGACCTCTTCAATATGGGTGATGGTATCTAGAGTGATAAGCTCTCCTTTGGCTGAGCGCATGTAGATCTGGCTTAGATCCGCCACGCTATTAAAGCTATTTTCATCACCACGAAGATACACGTCATATTCTTCACCCCGTTCCACAAAAGTGGTTTCACTGCGGCCACCTAACATCACTTCAAGTGTTTCTGACACCTCTGCGACGCTAACTCCCAGTTCGGCTGCACGTTCACGGTCAACGGTGACCACTAGCTCTGGTGTGGTCTCTTTATAATCAATTTCAGGGCCTTCTAGGATTGGGCTATACAGTGCCTCTTCCTCTAATGCGGTTGCCCATTTGAATAGCTCTTGATAGTCAGAGCCACCAAGTACAAACTGTACCGGCTCGCTGGATCCACCCCTAAAGCCTGGTAGCATTGGGCGCACCATCACGTCGGGGATCCCTTTTAACGCTTGGGCGATAACGCCCAGTGCTTGTTGGGCATTAACAGTTCGTTCATTCCAGTCTTCTAGCTGAATAATAACAAAGCCAGTTTGGTCGCCGGCACGGCCACCAAAAGCCGGTGCTTGAATGCTAAAAGACTTGACTACCCCTTGGCCTAAAAGTGGCATTAGCTTTTTCTCAGCTATCTCCATATTAGCGGCCATACGGTTGTAACTGGTGCCTTCTGCGCCTTTGATAAAGGCAAATATTACGCCTCTATCTTCTTGCGGTGCTAGCTGAGCCGGTACTTGTTTCATCAACAAGCCACTACCGACAATACAGGCGATGATGACTAAAGGCGCTGCCAATCTGAATGACACAGCTTTGCTGACCACTCGTCGATAGAGTTGCTCTAATCGGGCGAATTTAGCTTCAACCCACAGGTTAAAACGACTTGGCTTTACATTGGCTTTGAGTAATTTACTACCCAGTACAGGGGTTAGGGTCAGCGCCACAATTGAAGAGAAGATGACTGAGACCGCTAGCATGACTGAGAACTCTGTAAACAGTAGGCCAACCATCCCCTCCATAAATGAGATCGGTAGAAACACCATCACTAACACTGCAGTGGTTGCCACAACAGCAAAGCCAACTTCACGGGTACCTTTATAGGCTGCCAGAATAGGAGGCTCACCTTTTTCGATGTGATGGAATATGTTCTCGACGACGACAATAGCGTCATCGACCACTAGGCCAATCGATAGGATAAGTGCCATTAAGGTCAACAAGTTAATTGAGAAGCCAAAGCTATTGGCTGCAATAAATGCTGAGATTAATGAAACTGGCACCGTGACAGCCGGAATAAGCGTTGCGCGTGCTTGTCCGATGAAAATGTACAACACTAATATTACTAGTAGTGCGGTGACGGCTAAGGTGTTAAACACTTCATCAATCGAGCGGTCGATAAATACGGTAGAGTCATAATCAACAATAAGCTTGGTGCCTTCTGGCAGGAATTGTTGAATGCGGTCGACCTCTTTATGCACATCTTGGGCAACTTCTAACGGGTTAGCATCTGATTGCGGCACAACACCTAAACTGATGTTAACCACGCCGTCGCTTTTAAAGGTCGAGTTTTCATTTTCTGCGCCAATAAATACATCGGCAACATCCTTTAAATAGACTGGTGTACCGTCGCTTGCGCGGCGTAGTACTAAATAGTCAAAGTCTTCTGGGTTCTGATACAGCCTTGCGGTTCTTACTGCCATAACAGTGGTGTCGTTTCTGACTTCACCGCCTGGCGTTTCGACGTTCTCTTGGTTGAGTACCTGAATAATGTCGCTAGCGGTAACTTGTCGGCCTGCCATTAGCTCAGGTTTGAGCTGGACGTACATCACCTTGTATAGACCACCAGAAATATCGACACTGCTAACGCCACTAATTAGGCTAAAACGGTCTTCGAGTACACGCTGGGCGTAATCGGTAAGCTGGGTTCTATCCATAATGGATGAGCTGAGGTTCACGTACACCGATGGCTCACCTGTACCGTTATCTTTCGACACGATAGGATCGTTAGCTTCATCGGGGAGTCTACGCTGCGCACGCGCAACTGCATCACGAACGTCACTGACGCCTTCGGTGAGATCCCAACCTAAGAAGAAGGTGACAGTAATGCGGCTCATACCATTACGGGTGACGGATTCGATTTGATCGACGCCACTAATACCGGTGAGCTCATCTTCTAATGCGGTGGTTATTTGGCTTTCCATGATGGTAGCCGAAGCACCGTCATAGGTTGTCATCACAGTAACAACAGGGCTTTCAACGTCTGGCATTTCACGAACAGCGAGTTTACTGAACGAGACTGCGCCAAAGACACACAGCAATAAGCTTAAAACAATGGCAACAACAGGGCGCTTGACGGATACATCAGATAACCACATTTAGATGCTACCTCGCGCTTGCTCTGTCTGTTGTTCTGCATCTTTGGCAATCGCTGAATTAGTGAGGTCTTCAACCCGTAAGCCATCGCGCATATTAACTAGCCCTTGTACTACCACCTTATCACCAATGGCTAGACCATCGGTGATCAACACTTCGTTGTCTATACGTGCGCCGAGGGTGACTTTGGTGCGCTTAGCTAGCCCGTCTTCACTGACAACATATACAAAGCGGTTAGTGCCGGAATATTCAAGTGCCTGCACCGGAATAACAGGTTCTGAAACACTAGGAAACACCAGGGTTGCTGACATCATCATGCCAGGTTTTAGGTGATGTTGTGGGTTGTCAAACTGTACTCTGACTCGAAGGTTTAAGGTGTCTTGGTTAACACGCGAATCAATAGCAGTCACTTTGCCGGCAAAGTGAGTATCTGGCCACGCTCTGCTAGTGGCCAGCACGTTCATGCCTGGGCTCAGCATTGCAAGGTAATGCTCGGGGACTTGTAGATCTAAGCGCATGCTTGAAAGATCATCGAGTGTAAGCAGTTCTGCGCCAGCGGTGACCATTTTTCCTTGGCTGAAATCGATTAATCCAGCAGTGCCAGAGAAGGGCGCACTTAGGTAGTGATAGTCAAGATCGGCTTGAGCTGCAGCGAGTCTAGCGGCTGCGATATCAACACTGGCTTTTTGGGCATCAATTTCTGTTTGAGTAATGGCATTGCGACTAATCAGTTTTGAAAACTCAGCCAGTTTACGCTTCTCATCGGCGAGGTAGCTTGCTGCTTCAGCGAGCGCTGCTTGGGCTTTAGCATCATCGAGTTGAACTAGCAGTTGCCCTGCAGTGATATCTTGATCTGAGCTGACGTTAATTGAACGGATCTTGCCAGCAATCTGCGGCGCGATGAAGACTGACTCTTCAGCATCAAGTTTACCAACAAGAGAGAGAGACTGAGCTAACTCGTGCTGGTCGACAATGCCAGTGATAACAGGAACGGTGCGCACCGCACGATCTTTTGTCGCAGGCCTTTTTGCTTCAGATAGACTGCTATAGGTTAGCGTACTCGCTAAAACGAGAAAGATAGGTATAACAAAAGATGATGCTTTCATGAGTGATTACTTAACGCTGCCAAAGTTGAGCCTATTTTAAGAAAAAAACAGCGCGAGTAGGGTAAAGCAATGTAAAGTAAAGAAAATTAGCATTTAATAATTTACAAGTGGCTAACTTAAAAGTTTATCTTTTAACATTTGAGGTGGTGGAATGATCTTTCTGTTTTCATCTGTTGGATTTATTTAAAGTGCAAAGTGCTTTAATTTGCTTCTAACGATAAGGTTTAGCCCTTGCGACGTTATGCTGAGTTGAATTTTACACCAGTGGGTTACTCAGTTGTAATTTGGTCACTGGTGCTATGTCGTTACAGGTGTTGGTTATAGATCCTCACGGCTACCGTTATACAAGCCGCGTGTAAGCTGCTTGTTTTCTAACAGAAGCAGTTCACCTGATTGACCTTTTTTGATGCTGGTATCAACAGCAAGCACTTTATTATTAAACAGCCCTAACACTCTATCTTGAGATGTGTGACCAACTACAATTCGTTTGACATCAAAGTGGTTGAGGATGGTGTCGAGTTCTGTTTCGGTAAACTCTTCTGAAAAGTAACCTCTGTACCATGTAGGACCATTGCCAAAGAATAAAAAGTTAAGCTCTTCATCGGCTTTACGTGATTGCTTTGAAGCGTCCACATGTTGTCTATAAAGCTTGTTGGCTCTTGCTAATGTAAGGTTTCGGCTTATCCATTCGCTGCTGATCCCTCCATGCATATAAAGCACATCATTGATCTTGATGATGGTATTTTTACTTCTGAGCCATTGGCCTATTTCTGTATCGGCGCCATAAAGTTTGTCGTAGGAGCGATCGAGCAGTTTTGCCGCAACATCATAGCGTTGGTGTACATAACGTAAGTCACCGCCGAGTACCATCTGCTCATGGTTGCCCATTAACAGGTGCACCATGCCGCCAGCATCTCTTGCTTGTTGGTCGAGTTTATACATAAACCACAGCACTTCATTGACTTGGTGGCCACGATCAAAGATATCGCCTGTCATTACCATATGACCGTCACCAAAAGCCCAATTACCGTCATCATCGATAATTTTTTGGTTGGTCAGCAGTGTAATCAGTACATCAAATTGGCCATGTACATCGCTTAGGGCGACAACTTTTTTAATGCCAGAGTATGTATCAGGCATTATCTGTTTTATCTCGGCTGAGATAGTGGCTTGTGGTAGTTGACCACAGCTTTGTGGACGCTTTACCTGCTGTGCTATGACTGAGGTGGTCTTGAGTTTGTTGTTACACACCCAGTAAGCAGTACTTTGGCTTGATGGTGTGGGTGTTATCACATAAGGACCATCAAACTCAGCAGTGCTATTTGCCGTCGATAGCGGGCTATTTGCTGCAGCGATAGGGCTTAATAAAGTAAGCACGAGTATCGAAAGACGAAAGATATTATCCATTATTAACGACTTCTTCTTGTTATATTTGAAAATGATAATTGGCATACACTTAACGATGGTCACTACCAACCTATCAGGTAGCGACTGCGTTTATTCATAAGCTTTTTAATCAGCAACGCAATCATATATGAGATAGCGACAACGACTAAAGTGACGATAAGCGTGGTAAAAATGTTCCCTTTACCAGCCAGTCCAAACAGATCTGGGCTGTCATATATCATCCACCACGGGGTGGTGAGCCACGGATGGATAAAGTAAATTGCAAAGCTGACTTCAGCCAGTTTTTGTAATGGAGCAATCGAGATATGTTCAAACTTATTGAGTAGTGCCAATATGACTAAAGTTAGCAACAGTTTTTGCGGCAACATTAGATCGGGAACGGTCATTTCAAACGGGGCTTTGTTGAGCACTCCAGCGCCAAAAAATTGTGCTTGGATCAGTGCTAATGCAATCGCAGCAACCAGCATTAATAGCCAATACTTATCGATGAATGGAAACAGTTTGTCGCGATGAGCCGATCCCCAAACCCCGAGTAAATAGCATGGTAAGAAATAGACTAATGATTGGATAGCATTGAGGTTTGAAATAGGGCGATGAACCAGAATGGCAACCACAAGTAGCGCCAAAGCCCAGTACATTACCTGCTGCTTCTTGATCAAATACATGACCCAAGGAGATAGCGCAAATAGCATCATTCCCATAGGAATATACCAGTATGCGGTTAAGGTGCGGCCGGTGATGACATACCAACTAGCAGCCTGAGCTGGCGCTGTAATATCAGCATATAGCACATGAAATGCCGGTTCAGTGCCAACAGTTAAGTGCCAAACAATCCATGGTAGTGATAATAGTAAATAGGGCAGAAAAACAAATTTTGTTTTGCTTTTCATATATTTTTTGTAGTCCCAGCGATGATAAAACACATGGTGAAACAGAAACCCTGAAATGAAGACAAAAAATACGGTGCCGTTCATCATTAAGTTAAACCATGCTTTGTCGGCGAAGGTTTCAATTTCCCATCCCGCAGGCCTATAGCAGTGTGCCATTACTATGAAAATAATAGCGATGCCACGGAAGTGGTTAATGCTGTTTAAGAACTTTTTGGGCTTCTTTTCAGTGGCTACAGGCTCTGTTGTTGCGGAGGAGGGACTGTCTTGAGCTTGAGTGAGTTTTTCATCCATGGCATTGGCTCTTATTATTGTTAATTCACTGGTTTAATGCTTAGCATCTCATAATTAGAGTTATTTTGTTGTGAAAATGCAGCGATGAAGTGAATAGAGCTTAAGTTAACTTACTTTGTGTCTAGAGTCAGTTTACCTTTCGAGCTTAGTTTTTATTCGATTCTTTACCGCAAGGAATAATGCTTTTAGTACAAGGCTTTAGCTCGCTAAGCGAAAAGCTAATAACACTGTAATAAAAGCATTGAAACGAACCCGAAGGGCCGTGCTTCTTGGCTATTTTTATTGCGTTGAAGCCAATTTGTAGAGAATGACTAAACCGCATAGTCTTGGCCTTGTCAAAATAGCCATTAATCGGCGGCAAAAACAACCATGAAAGATCAACAGACCCTAGTAAGCTAGGCTAATAACAGGCCACTAACCTAGGTCACTTATTAATAGGCTCGTTGGTAAATTCGATATTTTGTTGCTTTGATGACGGTGCCACCCCCATAAAATACTCATAGCCTTTTTCAGACTCAGTGTCTGCCTGTTTTTGTTTTTCTGGTGTTGGTATTGTGGTGTTATCGGCGAGCAGAGTGAATTTGGCTTTTTTCTTAGCTTTAATACTGCCTTTTGCGACTTCAACGCTAGGTAAGCGCTCAACACTATTACTTACTTTGAGTATTTTTGTCTGCTTGTGATCTTTGAAGTTATAGCTAAACACACCGTTACCTTCAATCTTCTCAACGCTGGATTTATCGTTATTTTGGTATGAAGCCAAAATACCATGTTTTCCTAATGGAATTTCATGGAATAACTCTTTTCCTGAGCCGATTTTTTTACCATTGATAAACCAATCTGCTGGTACGTTACTGACGAGTGTCACCATTGCCGAGCGCAATCCTAGCTTTTCATTTAAAACGGTATCTATTTTGCTGTTATAAGAGGGCTTAAAATGCATTGCAACGTTATAGCGCAGATCGCCTGCCATGTTCATATTCGCATCAACAACTTGATAAGAAAGTAAAACGCTTTTGTCGTTCAGAAATGGTGACTTGTTGCGGGTACTCGACAGAATTTGGCTCTTCGATTCTTTCAAACAATCAGAGATAGATTGAAACTTAGAACATTTTGTGGAGCCATTAATATTAATAGGCAGGCTACTCGTCGATTTTGATAGGTCGCTGATTAATCGATTAATTATGTCTGTTTTGAGTTCAAAAAGTTGCTGGTTCTTTTGTAGTCTACGCTTATTAACCGTCTCGAATTCTTCTTGGATAGTGAGGCTTTGGCGCTCTAATGCAGCAGTATCTATTTCTGTCTTTAGGGTTAAGTTAGCCGTTGAATTGATATTGTCTTCTATCTGGGCATAGAAATTACTCATATTACTTTTAGCTAAAATTTTGTTGGGTAGCTGAGTAATAAGCTTTTGGTATTGTGCTTGGTTAAGCGCAATTTTGTCTTTTAATTCTTGAATATCGTAGGAGCGCTTATTTAATTGTGAAAATTTATCATTAACAGAGATCAGCTCAGAGTCTGAGGGATCCCCACGAATTTAATAGCATGCTTGTGGCTCCCGAACTAAGCCTTGTAGTGTTTTGATTGCTACCTGCCAATGCAATTTCAACAGCTTCATGTTCCTATCTTTGTATGCTCTCAAGCCTATGAATTGGTTTGAGAGTACGTTGCGGTGCTTTATTGAGTTAGCTTGATATTGCCAGTGTTTACCAGCAGCTTTCACCGCTAATCCTAAAAGATAAAGC
>NZ_BPEW01000001.1 GCF_019654975.1 Shewanella sp. c952 | reverse complement strand
TTGTTTAGCCATATTGTCATATTCTGTGGTATCACTCGCATGACTAGTACTTGAAAATAATGTTAAAGCTAATAAAACTCCAAAAGATTTTTTATACACCTGACTCTCCTTGTAAAACTAACGCTCCACTCAGCGGGAGCAACATGGATGGCTAAAATTCGCGAGGCTCGAGCGCAGCCAACCTAGTTGAAATCCACCTGCAATGCCTTGTTAAGTGCCTAGCCAACCATCTAATTGATCTTTTCGTTGCAGTTCCAACAACGTTCGGATGACAATGAGTAACTTAAAAAGCCTTTCATGACCTGATTCTTCCTGCAATTAGGACAGAAATAGTTGAAGATCATTATAAATATATAGATTCCATTCCCAAAACCGACAGCCCAGAGCAGAACATCCAAAATCTCTGACGTCACCGGTAACAACTTGAATAGCGCTGTCAGAACCACCTGAATTAATAATGCCAAATTAAATTTCTGATAACGCTTCAAAACTAGAATACCTCTAGGCATGTCCCATGCTTATTCATTGGTCGCTGGATAACGCTTTGCTAAGCGGCTGATTATATTTGGCTATAATGCGTGAGGAACGAACCGCAGCCAACTGTTAGCAGTCCGTTTGAGCAACTTGTTAGAGCTATTACTTGTGAGAAAATCCGCACTGTTTCTCAGCTTCAGCTTTGTTTTTAGACCCACTGACCATGAAGTCCAATTGAATAGTAGTTAGAACTGGTACGCTATTGCCGTTTTTATCAGCTGCTACCCATTTCCAGTTATTTAATGCATCGGCGGCATATTTATCAAAGACACCTTTAGGGTATGATTTTTTAACTTTATACCCGCCTGACTTTCCATCACTTTTGATACCTACAATTAGGTCAACACAACCGGATAAACCTTTTCTAGCGGCACTAATTGGGTATTTAGGCTCTTGCTTTTTTTCTACTACCCAATAATCATCAATTAATTTCTTTTTATCATCCAAGGTCAAATCTAAATACTGTATAGGCTCTTCAACGGACACTTCGGCTGTATCAGTCGAAGCACATGCCATCAAAAAAACACTAAAAAATGATAATGTAACTACTTTTCTCATTGCTAATTCCCTATAGCTCTAACAGTCTATTAGGCTGAATTCCGAAATAAGAACAGTCAGCCTAGTTAATCCTACGCTGACAAGGTAACTTTAAATATGCTTTTAATCAACATCTTAAAAGATATCTTACTGCAACCCCACTGACTCTTCTGATAGTGAAAGTCAGAATTTGCATATTCGTGATATAGGACTATTTAGCTATTGGGTATAGATGATTTTAAACAATCACTTAGTCGTTATTGACTCTCAATCTCCTTCCTTCTTACCCTAAAATAATGTTGAAAATCTGAAATATTAATTATAACTGTTTAAATATACTGTTCTTTTTTTGGGAGCGCTATGTCATCAAAAGATAGGACTATGCATAACCCTTTCACATTAGGTTTTGCTATTAGCAAGGATTCACGTGTGCGACTAAACACTTCTTGTAGTGAAGATGATAAAGGGGAAAAAGTGAGTTTCAAAAACTTACAGAAAACACAACTCCCCATCGGAGTTGCCGAAGTACGTTGAAGACTCTTTATAAGCCAAAGTTCGTAATCCCCACACGGTCTTTCTCGTGCATCCATGCACTTCAAGACATTCAGGCATCCTGCCTATCAGACGTGGGCATAACTTTCGCGGGACAGGCCGTTCTTTGGCATCTGACCCATATGGATATGGGAAATGTCTATATGATGTCGGGAACATCATTGACCATGCCATCACGGCATTGGTAAATCCAATTACATCAGATGTCCCACCGGAAGCGTTAGGTGATTTCAAATAAGTACGAGGGAGACAACTTCGTCTGGGGCGCTGAGGGATAATCTCTTTTGAAATCAAGAGCGTGGCGCAAGCGCTTTCCCGCTTGGCTTTGCTCTTTATTACAAATAATAGGCGAAGCGCCACGACTTTTATCAGACGCAGTCTGATGCATTAGAAATGTAGCAGAAGCTTGAGCAAGCTAACCCAAAAGCAATTCTATGAATTGCTACCTAGTCATCAACTGTCCCTTGATAAAAACGTGACACATTTTTACTAACCTTAGCCCATTCTGACGCTAGAGACCGCTGCTGATGGTAGTCAAAGGCTTGCTGGTCAACAAACTCCTCATAAACCTCATAACGCCTTGGGTCGATGTTTGATGGGGTAACACTAAAAGTCAGGCAACCCGGTTCAGCAAGCGTGAGTTTAATGTGCTCTGGTAATGCTTGTGTGACCGCCTTAAGGTCGGCTTCGGGGATAGAGATGAAGCCAAGTACAGTTATGGTAGACAATCTAATATCCTTATATTCAAAGAGAAAATAACCACTTTATCCAGAGTAAAAACTATCACAGGATAGATGTTTTCATGTTTCTGATTAGTATCACCAGCTCCATCACAAGCAGTTCACCCCATGCCGCTATAAGCTTGCACTAGCAAAACTCACTCTACCAGCCATAAGCGTTAACAAATACGCCGCTGCGTACTATTTAATTTACGGTGAGCCATGACATCGGTTGAAATAAATCACAAGCTAACCCTGTCTCCTCATTATCCATACACTACCAATAATTTAATATGAATATTAATAATTTAGTCACTACCTTGTTAGTTGGAGTTATTGCGAGCATTGCCTTTATTTGGATCCAACCTTTATTTGGCATGCTCACTTTAACGTCAAGGCATGCTGCTGCCTATGTGGATATTGGTGGTTACAGTGAAGCTATAGCCGTCACCTTATCCTGGATAGTCCATGTGAGTGTTTCGATATTTTACACGCTAGTTTCATTGTTGATTTACAACTTAAATCACTCTTATTTAGTCAATTTTTTACAAGTAGTACTGTTGGGGTGGCTAACCACACTCCTAGCCACTCCAGCTAACGAATGGGTTGTAAAACTCATTACCACAGGACAGTTACCTGCAATCGATTCTCTATCAGCGCTAAATACTCAAGTTGGACCTAAACTGTGGCTACATATGCTGTTTTTTATCATGGTCGTTGTTGGAATATCCATTATAAGAAATAGCAGCTTGTTAAACTCTGCTCAGGCAAGAAAAACGTAACCGTTTTGCCTGAGGAGAAGGAACTACACCCTCCCCTTCGCCCAGTCTCTTTATAAAGAGACGGGGCGAAGCGCAACAAACACCGACCAGCTCACACACCAAAAAACAACAAAAGTCGCTAGCGCACACTTCTATTAGCCTTTGTGAATTCGCTTGCAAATTTAGCACAAACTTAAGCTGCATTTTCTGCGTAAAAAAGGTGCACAGGTATACTCAAAGTCACTCATTTCGCCGAGTCCACACTCAAAGCGCCGCAGTGACAATTGAGACTTAGTGTTTCAATACCTTGTCGCAAGCTGTGAGCCCTATAACTAAAAGGCCCTTGCGATGAAACAAATTACTATTGATGGCAAAACCCTCACTGCCAATCAACAAGACACCTTACTCGATACTGCGTTAAACGCCGATATCGCGATCCCTAATTTGTGTAAAAGCCCTGCAGGCTCTTTAGTCACTAACACTAAGCAACATTGCGACTTGTGCCATGTTGAACTTAAATCAGCCAACGGCGAGCTCTGTTCAGTACGCGCCTGCGAAACCAAAATTGCCGATTTAGATGCTCAGAATATTGAAGTTATCACTCAATCTGCAGCGCTAAGCAAACAGCGCAAAGCGGCATTACACAATATACTTTCTGACCACTTTGCAGATTGTGAAGCGCCCTGCCAAACCGCCTGTCCTGCAGGTGTTGATGTGCAATCTTACCTGTACCATATTGCCCAAGGCGATCATCAAGAAGCGGTTAAAGTTATCAAACAAACACTGCCGCTGCCGCTATCTATCGGCCGTGTTTGCCCTGCATTTTGTGAAACAGAGTGTCGACGTGGTTTAGTTGACGAGCCTGTGGCGATTCGCCAACTTAAGCGTCACGCAGCCGATCTCGATCTTGAAGGCGACACCCCTTACGTTCCCGCTAAAAAAGCGCCGACCAATAAAAAGGTCGCCATCATAGGCAGTGGCCCTGCTGGTATTTCTGCGGGATATTACCTGTCGAATAATGGTCATGAGGTTACGGTATTCGAGTCTATGCCCCAAGCTGGCGGCTGGTTACGATATGGCATCCCTGAGTACCGCTTGCCGAAAGCGATTCTCGACAAAGAGATAGCGCTGTTATGTAAAAATGGCTTAGACATTCAAACCAATGTTCGCCTCGGCCGTGATATCCATTTAAACGGGCTACTAAGTGGTTATGACGCCGTTTGTTTAGCGATTGGCGCACAAAAAGCGGTGCCGATGAACTATCCAGGTATTGAACTTGATGGTTGCTACTTGGGCGTCGATTACCTTAAAGATTATTGTACCGAACAACAGTACCGCACTGGCAAAAAAGTCGCCGTTATTGGTGGTGGTAACACTGCCATAGATTGTGCCCGCACCGCCAAACGCGATGGCGCAGATGTCACCTTAGTTTATCGCCGTACTCGCGATGAGATGCCTGCCGAGCCTTATGAGATCCATGAAGCAGAAGAGGAAGGGATTAAATTTCACTTCTTAACCAATCCTATTGAGAATCACAGCGATGAAGATGGCCGCGTTAACCGGGTCACTTTTGAAGTAATGGCACTCGGCGAGCCTGACAGCTCTGGTCGTCGCTCGCCAAAACCAACCGGCGAAACCTTTACTGAAGCCTTTGATACCGTGATCCCTGCTGTATCTCAAACGCCAGACATGGAGTTTCTCAACCATCCTGACAGTCAACTCGCCACCGGTGAGATTGCCCTTACCCGCTGGAATACTTTTGAAGGTTGCGAACATACAATGTCAGCAGGGCTTGCGGCTGGGCTTGATAAACTGTTTGTGATTGGCGACTCTCGCACCGGCCCTGCCACCGCGGTTGCAGCCGTAGCTGATGGCAGAAAGGCCTCTGATGCGATTGAGAAACTACTGACCCAGGGCCTTACTTGCGAGCTTGAAAAGCAGCCCTTTAACTCGACTAAAGCCTGCAAAACCAGTCAGCTTGAAACACTCAACGCTCAAGCCATGTATCCCGATACAAACATTGAACCACGCAGCAAAATGCCTGAGCTTGCCAAACTGCAACGGGCACTAAATTTTAGTGAAGTTGAGTTAGGTTTTGCCGCCGATGAAGCGATGAAAGAAGCCGCCCGCTGCCTTGAGTGTGCTTGCCAAGCCAATACAGATTGTAAACTGCGCGATTATGCCACTGAGTACAAAGTCAAAGCAGAAGAGCTCGACATTAGTGAAGCGCAGCACTTTAGTGTCGACAATAGCGCGCCATTTATTACTTTCGACGCAAACCGCTGTATTAGCTGTGGTGCCTGTGTAGAAACCTGCAAAGGTGCTAGCGGACATCATGCGATTTGCTTTGAGAAAGATAATTATCAAGCGCTGCCCACTATAGAGGGTGCAAGCAAGCGTAATGCGCCAAGAGTTGGCTTTAACGCCACCATGAACGACAGCGATTGTGTGCAGTGCGGTAACTGCGTGCAGGTATGTCCAACAGGTGCGCTGGTTGACTCGCGAGATAAAACCCAAGGGCTAACGAACGAGCTAAAAGCGCCACTTGAAACGGTGTCGACTATTTGCACTTACTGCGGTATTGGTTGCCGAGTAGAGATGCATGTTGATAAACAGAAGAATCAAATCCGCCACATAAGCGCTGACACAGATTCACCCGTCAACGCTGGTATGCTGTGCGTGAAAGGACGTTTTGGTTTCGATTTTGTCAACAGTGATAAACGACTCACCACACCGTTAATTCGCAAAGAAGGAGTGCTCACCCCTGCCAGTTGGCCAGAAGCTATCAGCTTAATTGCAGAGAAGTTCACTAGCATTAAAGCCGAGCATGGTCGCAAATCAATAGCCGGACTCTCGTCGGCGAAGGCCACTAACGAAGATAACTATGTGTTCCAGAAGTTATTTCGCAGTGTGATTGGCAATAACAACGTCGACCATTGTGCACGGTTATGCCATGCCTCTACCGTTACCGCCCTGCGCGAAAGCTTAGGCAGTGGCGCAATGACCAATGACATTCCCAGCATTAAAGAATCTGATCTGATTTTTATTATTGGATCAGATACTGAAAGTGCACATCCTATCATTGCCTCACACATAAAACTGGCGCTACAAAATCATGGTGCACGCTTAATCGTTGCCGATCCGAAAAAGGTTTCTATTGCTGATAAAGCCCAGCTTTATGTTGCGCAAAGGCCTGGCACCGATGTGATGCTATTGAATGCAATTATGCAGCAGATCATCAAAAACGACTGGCACGATTTAGATTATATTCAACAGCGTGTTGAAGGTTTCAGTCAGCTTTTCGACGAGGTGATGAGTGACGATTATAGCCCTGAAAATACCGCGTTAATCTGCGGCGTAAGCGCAGCTGATATTATCGAGATGGCTCGATTAATTGGCACCGCCAACAAGACCGCCATCTATTATGCCATGGGGATCACCCAGCACACTTCAGGCCATGACAATGTCACTGCTATCTCTAACTTGCAGCTGTTGTGTGGCAATATTGGCATTAAGGGCGCAGGTATTAACCCATTACGTGGTCAAAGCAATGTTCAAGGTGCGTGTGACATGGGGGCACTGCCAAACTACTTCAGCGGTTACCAAAAACTCGATGACCCTTTGGTACAACAACGCTTTAGAAAGGCCTGGGGTAAGAATGAGCTTTGCTCAGACAAAGGCGTTTCTGCCACCGAGATGATGCATGGGCTTGCCCATGGCGAACTCAAAGCCTTGTATGTAATGGGTGAAAACCCGGTGCTGAGCGATCCAGATCAAAAGCATGTTCTCGCTGGCTTAGCAGCGGCAGAGTTTGTGGTAGTACAAGATATCTTCTTAACTGAAACCGCAGAGCTTGCCGATGTGGTGTTACCTGCCGCAGCCTTTGCTGAAAAACAGGGTCACTTTACTAATACCGAACGCCGAGTGCAGCAGCTGCTACCAGCAGTAACGCCGCCGGGCGAGGCGATGAATGACTGGCAGATAGTGCAGCAGATCGCACAAAAGATGGGCGAAGACTGGCAGTATCAATCTGAACGTCAGATCTGGCACGAAATAACCGCAGTGACTCCACAATACCGTGGTATTACTTGGAAAGTTATCGACAGTGAAACCGCCAATGGTCGACAGGGTCTACAATGGCCTTGCCCTGCAGAAGGTCATCCAGGCACACCTATATTGCACAGCAAGCAATTTACTCATGGCAAGGGGAAGATGCGCCCAGTGCAGTATCGCTTACCAGCAGAGATGCCTTGTGATGAATACCCTCTGATGTTGTCGACCGGACGCTTATTGGAGCAGTTCCACACAGGCACCCTCACCCGTAAAACGCCAGGGCTTAATGAACTGGGCGCACCACGGGTGATGATATCGGTCTTCGATGCTGAGCAGCTGCAGATAAACAACGGCGATAAGTTAAAGCTATCTACCCGTCGCGGTGAGATAGAGATCGATGCCTTTGTGACTAAACGGGCACAAGCTGGGGTGATTTTCTTGCCGTTCCACTTTGCTGAATCGGCGGCGAATAAACTGACCAATAATGTGTTAGATCCAGTGGCTAAAATCCCTGAATTTAAAGTTTGTGCAGTGAAGGTCGAAAAAGTGGCTAAGGTCGACAGTGCAGCACTTGTGTAGCAAGTGACTAATCTAGAATGACGAAAACCGCAGGTTGATACTGATATTCAAGTAGAATAGCTATCAATCTGCGGTCTTTTCTTGCACTATTTTTTGTAAAAAGCTATCAAATAATCGCTGAGATCAGTGCACCTGAAACGCCAAACCCTGCAGCTAAAATAAAGATATTCGGTTTAAAAATCTTAAACAAACCAAAACCTAACACCACTAATGCCATATCCAGTGGCGACAGTACCGCACTACTAAAAATAGGGTTGTACAGCGCAGCTAACAAGAAACCTACCACCGTCGCATTCACTCCCGCTATCGCCCCAGTCACTTTAGGACGACTGCTGATGGCATGCCAACTTTTAAGCGCAACTAACATCAGTAAAAAGCCCGGCAGGAAGATGGCTAAGGTTGCCACTAATGCACCCACTAAAGGCTGCGATATCCAGATCTCCGCCCCCAGAAATGCCGCTAAGGCAAACATCGGCCCCGGCACTGCCTGCGCTAATGCATAGCCTGTTAAGAACTGGTCATTATTAACCGCATCGCCAATACTCGATTGCAGCAGTGGCAATACCACGTGGCCGCCACCAAATACCATGCTACCAACTTGGTAAAACTGGCTAAACAGTTCTGTCAGGGTACCTATGCCAGCTTGTTTAGATAAGCCAATAGCCACTAACGAAGCGATAAGTAGACCGACAAAAATACTTAACCAGAAGAAGTTAAGCTGCACAGGTTCTGTTGTTTGTGCTGAACTTACATTCGCTAATGGCTCTTTATCATCGGCTGCCGACAGATAATAACGTCCCACTATGGCGGCAATAATTAGCAGTGAAAATTGCACTAGCATTGAAGGCTGCAGCAAAATAACCACACAACTTAACACCATCAATATCTTGGCGGTTTTGCGCTGACAAAACTGCTTAAACATAATCAAAATCGCATCGGCAACCACCACAACGGCCAACAGCTTTAAACCATGAATCACCCCTTGAGTGATGGAATACTCCAGCCATTGGCTGCTAGTCACCGCCAGTAAAAATAGCAAAACGAATGAAGGTAGTGTAAATCCTAGAAACGCAGCAATACCGCCTAATAAGCCGCCTCGATGATAGCCAATGGCAAAACCTACCTGACTAGAACCTGGGCCTGGCATAAACTGGCTTAACGCCACCAAGCTGCCATAGTGTTTATCATCAAGCCATTGCAGCTCTTGCACAAAAGTCTGCCTAAAATAGCCGATATGGGCTGCAGGACCGCCAAAGGAGACTAGACCTAATGAGAAAAATCGTATAAATATTTGCAGCATGTTCAACGTCCTAAAATACCAGCCATAAATTTTCCAAAGAATATGACATAAAGATGACAGTTTAATGAAGCACTAACAATGCCAAATTTTATCAGTCTAACTGTAACTGATTAAAGTCCGCCAATACATTACGACGACCAATATGAGACTCTACCCAGCTAAGCACTTCAACTGCCGTGGTGCGATAGGTGGTTAGCTTACCGCCATAGAGCGTCAGCAAATGCGGATGAGTTGCAGTGGTTTGCTGCAAGGTATCACGGGGACGATCGAAAGCATTCCCCTGCTGCTTAGGCAACACTCGTACACCACAAAACGTATCAATAATTTGTGCTTTTAAGCTATCAACATCACCCATCGTTGGAAAGTAGTGCTGATAAATACCGAGTAGGTAATCGATCTCATCAGCTGTTGGTGTCGGTCGCCCTGTTATTTTATCGAGCACAACTTCAGTGGTGCCAATCAGGGTTTTACCGTTCCATGGCATCACGAAAATAACCCGCTTATCAAAGCAAGACTCGAGATATAAAATGCCATCGGTGGCGTCAATATCGAGCAGTAGATGGCTACCTTGCACCCATTCAATCGGCAATGGAGCAACAGCAGGTATTACACAATCAAGTACATCATTAACCCAAGGGCCTGCCGCATTCACCACCGCTAGCGCTTCAACTTTATGTAACGCTTGTTGGTGTTGATAATGCACCACGCAGTGACTTTCTAAGTGCTCGATTTGAGTACACTTTGCATGCTCAAGCACATGTGCACTTAAACTACGGGCATTGCGAACCACTGCCTCTGTCAGTAATTTATCGTCTGTTTGTGCGTCCCAGTACTGATAAAGAGCCTTAAGGCCATCGAGCTTAAGCCCTTTGATTTTAGCCCAGTGCACTGAGGGAACTGATTTAAATTGGCCTAAAGCATCAAACTTGCTAAGCATTGAATACATACTCAAACCGGCTCTTATTGCAATCGCACCTCTACGGCTATTTTCGTAAACTGGGATATAAAAAGGGATTGGGTTAACTAAAGAGGGCGCCAACTTCAACAAGGCGCGACGTTCAGCAAGCGACTGCTTAACTAACGATAGCTGGCCTGTTTCTAGGTAACGTAAACCGCCATGAATAAGTTTGCTGGAGTTAGCCGAGGTTTGACCTGCAACCACACCTTTTTCCAGCAATATAACGCTGTAACCTGCAGCTGCAGCACACTGGGCGATACCCGCTCCATTAATGCCGCCGCCAACGATAACCAGATCGACTGTCGACATTCCACCTCCATGCGTGAACTAACCAGTCTTATACCAACCGGTATAAGTAGTGGGTCTACTCAAAGTGTTTTTTGGCGAACTAGTTCAAGGCGGATAATTGCCATAATGGTTGTTCCCTTTTGCCTTTATCCAACACCGAAGTAGGAAGCCAAAACACGCCTTACAGGCGAGTTTTAGCGGCTCTGATGCGGCGTTAATGAGCTTGAACGTAGAACAACTATGTACTTCACTCATTGCAAACCACATGGCCTAGCATGTTCCTGACATGCTTAAGGCATTCCCTCCATCCTTGGATGTCAGATGTGGTGAATGTCATTCATGCAGGAGCATTTAATGACCTTGCCTCAAAACCGCTAAACTCTCGCAGAGCGATCAAATCTTTATACCGATTGGTATTAAGTATTATCTAACTTACCCTATGCCACAGCCTTTTGTTAGTTTTTCGGAGTCGACAATGCCGATATACACACACCATTAAACATCTTTTCAATTCAGAGCTTTAAACTTCCAACGCATAACACTACTTAGCTAAGTTGCTATAGACCTCATCACAAAGCGACTTTAACTGCATTAACTTGGCCTCTGAAATTGTAATTTGGCATTTCATCTGCGCGGGCACTTTTTCAGCCTCTAGCTTTAATACTCTGGCAGCGGCGGTGATATTCAGTACACGCACTCTTTCATCATGTTCACTTCTGCCTCTTACCACCAAGCCTTTAGTTTCTAGACGCTTTAATAACGGCGTTAACGTGCCAGAATCTAAATGCAGCTGCTCACCCATATCTTTCACACTAATCCCATCACTTTGCCACAGCACCATCATGGCCAAATATTGCGAATAGGTAAGATCGAGTTTTTCCAGCAGTGGACGATATGCCCGCACCATTGCATTGGTGGCGCTATACAGCGAAAAACAGATTTGGTTATCTAAACAAAGTGGGTCGCGCATGCTGTCATTAGCCATCTAAAAATACTCTAGCAATTTAATTGCGCACAATATACTTGCGTTAAACATAAAAATCGAGATAAACTTGCTAGCAATTGAATTGCACACAACTTTAAATCCAAGGATTAATGATGAAAACTATCTACCAAACAACTGCAAATGCTACCGCTGGCCGTAACGGCATAGCTAAAACAGAAGATGGCCTACTGGAAGTTAATTTAAGCTATCCAAAGGAGATGGGCGGGGCCGGCAATGCTACTAACCCTGAGCAGCTTTTTGCAGCGGGTTACGCAGCATGTTTTTCAAATGCTATTTTACATGTAGCTCGTGAGCAAAAAATTGCTATTAGTGCGGCACCGGTAAGCGCAACGATTGGTATAGGCGCTAATCAATCAGGCGGATTTGCACTTTCAGCAGCGCTAGCGATTGAGCTTGAACTTGAACAAACTGCCGCTGTTGAATTGGTTCGTATTGCTCATCAAGTATGTCCATATTCCAATGCAATACGTAACAATATTGAGGTTGAATTGACAGTAAATAAGCAATTATTAGCATAATTCATCTGCTCAAAAAAGAGTCAAATTATTGTCATTAAATTGGTCGCTGTTAAAGCTAGCCGAGTGAAATCGGGCGACCATTTAATGACACTCATCACGCTAGCTTCTTTTGCAATACTTTCGTCGTAAAAAATAACCATTTCCCATTGCAATCAACTGCGCAATAGCATAAATTCTCCGCCATAAAATCAATGGATAATGCTGCCCAAAAGGCTCTTTAAAGACTTTTATTTTACAAGGGAATGTTAAAGATGAGGTTTATAGCTGCCACGTGGCTAATTTTCATAAGTTTCACTGCCACCTCAGTGATGGCGCAGTGCAATCAGAAAGTTCATATTACTGATATTACGTATGCTAAAAATAGCTCCTACTTCAGTAGTCAGTACGGTTCAGAGCTTGATGAACTGATCGCTCATCCCCCCAAGCAAGCAGGTTATTTATTGCTTGAGTTTAAAGTTAACAAAATTCAGCCGAGTGAAGATGTGCGTCACTATAATAAATGGCTGGCCAATCGTAGAGTAGATCGTATTAGAACTTACCTCATTGAGTCTGAATATTCTGCGCCAATCATCAGTAGAATTTTAACTGCCAGTACCACTACCGATCGATCCGTTGCCATTCATTGGTGCGCTTTCGCAGAGCAAGAGACACACTTGCGGGTAGCAAAATCCGAGAACTCAACTGATATCACTCAATAAGCGTAAATTACGCTTTAAACATTCACACTGCAGCATATTATGTTGCAGCCTTAATGCCGAGTACATCATTAGCTTCTGCTTTTATGCCGCAATGACACTGGCAACGCTTGATAATTATCAACATAAAATAAATATCTCCACTACCATTCATTGAATATATCTAATTGATAACAGTCTTAAATAGCAGACTCACAATACGATGGAAAGTTTCAAAATATTATTAAAAACAAACTGCTGTTCCCAAAAGTTATTTAATCGAGAATTGCCCCGCAGATTTGACACATTTATTTACTATTTAAATATAGCTTTAGTAAAGTAACTATTAACCGCAAAAAGTTTGCGTCATTAGCTAATTCGGAGCCCCTATGACGAAATATATTTTACTCTTAGTTACTTTGTTATTTTCGAGTTTTTCACTCCCAAGCTTTGCAGCTTCCGCCGCAGAGCAACCTACAACCTGGCACTATACCAATGATGCTGGTGAGCTGAAGGTTAAACTCCACTTCTTCTGGTCGCAAACCTGTCCACACTGCAAAGAAGCACACCCTTTTATTAATAGTCTGCCTGAACGTTATCCGTGGATCGAAGTAGAAGAGCACCTAGTTTCAGATCCGGGCACTATGGAAATCTGGCAAGATATCGCCAGTAAAACTGGGACTGAAGCTCGTTCAGTGCCCTACTTTGCTAGTGGCGAAAAAGCGGTGGTAGGCTATAGCAGCCAAGCGGTTACCGGCGAGTTTTTAGTGAGCCGATTAAAGTCTTACTACACCTCTCTTGGTGGCAAGCTACAACCAGAAGATAGCAGTAGCTATACCACGCAAACACCAGCTGCAGGCGGCGCATTTTTCGAAACTTGCAGTGAGAGTGCCGATGAAGGAACTTGTGATTTAAGTTTTGAGACTACCAGCGAAATAAGCACTTCTGATGTACAACCAGTAGAAATACCGCTTGTGGGCGTGGTTCACCCAGAACAGATGTCTCTACCATTGCTAACCGTAGTCCTTGCTGGCGTTGATGCATTTAACCCATGTGCGTTCTTCGTGTTGTTGTTTCTATTATCGATAATGGTTAATGCCAAAAGCCGTACTCGAATGCTCATTGTTGGCGGTATTTTTGTATTCTTCTCAGGCTTTATCTACTTTATCTTTATGAGCGCATGGCTGAATATTTTCCAATTACTTGGCGCAGGTAGCGATGGTGGTTGGATTATTCTCGGGGCGGGTATTCTCGCACTTATCGCGGGGGCGGTGAACATAAAGGACTACTTCTTTACTAAAGGGGAAGTTACCCTCTCCATGTCTGCAGAAAATCGGACCGGTCTTATTAAGCGTATGGGTAAACTCACCAGTGCGAGTAGCATGACCGCAATGATAGCCGGTACTGTGGTGCTTTCAATACTGGCCAATGCTTATGAATTACTGTGCACTGCTGGCTTCCCAATGATCTACACCAGTGTATTGTCGATGCATGATCTAGAGGTCGCAGAGCGCTACATGTACTTGGTGTTTTATAACATTGTCTATGTCATTCCATTGGCCATTATTGTTATCGCCTTCAGTGTCTCGCTGGGCAAACGTAAGCTCACAGAAAAAGAGGGACAAACATTAAAGTTAATGTCAGGCATCATGATGGTTGGGCTTGGCGGTATGTTGGCGATGGATCCAACAGCCTTACAAAACGTAGTACTGGCAATTGGACTTATCTTAAGCTCAATAGTACTCACCTTTATCATCACTTTGACTCGTAAGGTGATAGAGAAAAGGAATAAAAAGCTAAGTTAACCTTCAACCAGAAACGGCGATACACACTGTAACAAGCAAACGCTTAAGTTGCAGTGTGCAGCGCCGATAAAAGCTTGAATCCCCTAACCATGAGTCCACTATGGCTATTTCACTATCCACCCCAAATCTCGAACCTAATATGAGTCACGGTAGTGTCGGTTTGAAAGTCGCACAGATGTCTAAAGAACAGCAGAAAATTGAGGGTGACATTGCGCTAAAACTGATCGAATCCGCTTTGCCTGAAACAGCTCCAGGCCCTGTCGGCAATGCCGGGCATATTATTAGCACTAAAGCTTAGGGCTGTTGATCTTTCACGGTTGTTTTTGCCGCAGATTATTGGCTATTTTGACAAGGCGGAGGCTATGCCGTTTAGTTATTCTCCACAAATAGTCTACGACACAGTAAAAATAGCCAAGAAACGCGGCCCTTTGGGTTCGATTCAATGCTTCTATTCTTTTATGACTAGAATGTGTTATGAGCTTTTCACTTAGCCAGCTAAGCTTTATCGCTCAAGCCTTGTACTAGAAGCATTATTCCTTACGGTAAACAACCGAACAAAAACTAAGCTCGAAAGGTCAACAGCCCCTAGTAATCATTGCCTTCAAAACAGTAACGATCTCGACCGGCTGATTTAGCACGATACAACATGCGGTCAGCCGCCTTTATTAGCTGGTCTTGACTCATACCCAGCTCCCACTGTGCTAAACCTTGAGATAATGTCACCTGTTCTGATACATCTGAACATGGGTGCAGTAGCTCAGCTTGTTGCAGTAACCCTTTGACTTTTTCAGAGACTCTAATAGCACCTTCTAGATTAGTGTTTGGCAATGCGATAACGAACTCTTCGCCGCCA
Source organism: Shewanella sp. c952 (assembly GCF_019654975.1). Taxonomy (GTDB): domain Bacteria; phylum Pseudomonadota; class Gammaproteobacteria; order Enterobacterales; family Shewanellaceae; genus Shewanella. The sequence continues at coordinate 436,806 of NZ_BPEW01000001.1, read as the reverse complement.
TATCGAGCCACCAGATCGCGTGGTCGACTCACCGCAGAGCTGATGATCTCAGCGACTTTAATTAACTGCTCATCCCCCGCTTGGTGGCCTAAAGTGTCATTGAGACGCTTAAAGAAATCTATATCGAGCAATATAATCGATAATGCCTGATGATTAAGCTCGACAGCTCGAACCTCCTGACTCAATATCTCGTCAAAATGGCGCCGATTACTAATATTCGTAAGCCCATCAATGAGCGCTAAACGTTTAAATTGCTTAAGCAGCTTCTGCTTCTCAAAATCACGGATCACTGCCTTAATAAACCAGCCAGAAATAATTTTTTGCCCAGAGATGATTATCGCCAATACACAGGCAAATTTTGTTAGTGGATAAACTGGCGATTCAGGAAATTCATACAATCGATAAAAGCAGGAGAACAGTAAGAAGGGTAAAATACCGAGTAACATCACCTTTCGATTGGGAAATAAGGCAAACACAAACACCATAACGAGAATATCTGCCAGAGATTCTATACCTGGCAGAGGAGCTGATGATAACTGAATAAGCCCATAAAGCAGGTAACACCAAGCTAAAATAAGCAACATTAAAAAGAACTGGCTTTGCTTGGGGGTTACACTATCGATATGCCTTAATTTTAATGCAGCAAATCCGATGATAACTAACAGAGTGACAGGCGCCAACTCTGGAAAAATATCTTTTAGATCATAGATATCATGCGAAAAGTAATAAGTATTGAGTATCACAACGAATACCAAAAACAGCGTCATATACATCGCCCAAAAGATCCCTGTCTGGAGGATTTTTTGAGTTTCAATTTTGAGCTGATGTTTATATTGGTTACTGTTCAGGTTAACGCCCCAGTATTTTTACAGAATGCCCCTCAATGTTAGTTGAGTTTTCCAATAAAAAAAGCCAGTAAACACTGGCTCTTACGAGATGAATAAGTCGAGCAAACAAAATACTAAGCGTTATGCTGCAACCGCTTCATCAACATTGTGGCGAATGAGGTAATCAAATGCCCCCAGTGAAGCGGTAGCGCCACTGCCCATTGCAATGATAATTTGCTTATAAGCTGAATTAGTGACATCACCTGCGGCAAACACACCTGCTAGTGATGTTTCACCTTTAGCATCGACAATGATTTCGCCTCTAGCAGTCAAATCAATTGTCTGTTGCAGCCATTCAGAGTTTGGCACCAAACCTATCTGTACAAAAATGCCAGCCAGTTCAACATGGTGCGACTCGCCTGTCGCTCTATTGGTGTAGTTAAGGCCATTAACTCGTTTACCGTCACCAGTCACTTCAGTGGTCATCGCCTGAGTGATGATTTCAATATTGCCCATTGATTTGGCTTTACGCTGCAGCACGTCATCTGCACGCAGCGAACTGTCAAACTCAAGTACAGTGACATGCTCAACGATATTCGCGAGGTCAATTGCAGCTTCGATACCTGAGTTACCGCCACCAATGACTGCAACGCGTTTACCTTTAAACAGTGGACCGTCACAATGAGGGCAGTATGCAACGCCACTACCACGGTATTCTTGCTCACCAGGGACGTTCATTTCACGCCAGCGTGCACCCGTTGCTAGCAATATTGTTTTACTGCGCAGTACCGCACCGCTTTCAAGCGTGAGTTCAAACAGCTCACCTGACTTTAAGCTTAGTGCGCGCTGGCTATCCATAATATCAACATCATACTCATGCACGTGCGCTTCCAGATTGGCCACCAGCTTAGGGCCCTCTGTCGCTTTAACGGAAATAAAGTTCTCGATACCCACCGTTTCAGCTACTTGGCCACCAAACTTATCAGCAACAATCCCTGTACGTAGACCTTTACGAGCGGCATAAATAGCTGCTGATGCACCAGCAGGTCCGCCACCCACAACTAAGACTTCGAATGGTTCTTTGTCATTGAGCTGCTCGGCTTTTCGACCAGCGGCATTAACGTCTAGTTTGTTAAGGATCTCTACCGTGCTAATTGCTCCCATAGAGAACTGCTCGCCATTGAGAAATACCGACGGCACAGCCATCACATTGCGATCGTTGACTTCGTCTTGGAACAAAGATCCATCAATCATCACGTTAGTGATATTAGGATTAATTGCCGCCATCATATTTAATGCCTGTACGACTTCAGGGCATGTTTGGCAGCTTAGCGACACATAAGTCTCAAACTGGTATTCACCGGGAAGATCGCGGATCTGCGCAATCACATCAGCATCAAGCTTGATTGGATGACCGCCACTGTGCAGTAAAGCTAGCACTAACGATGTAAATTCATGCCCCATTGGCAAGCCTGCAAAGGTAATTTCACTGCCGAGTTGCGGGTTAATGACAGCCATAGAGGGCGTACGTTTGCCGACTTTTTCTGTAACAGAAATAAGTGCCGATAAACTATCGATATCGTTAGCCAGTGATTTAAGTTCTTGTGCTTTAGCACTGTTATCGGCAGACACAACAAGCTCAACTGGGTGTTTGAGGTTCTGCAGGTAAGTATTCAGTTGATTTTTAACGTTTGCATCTAACATGATGGCTCCAAAATAGGTAAAGCAATTCGGTTTGGTTGAACTTACAGACAGCAGTGTTCGTAAGCCTGCGCTTAAGTCTTGAAAATAAAAATGAATCGAAAATAAAAAAGGTAAAGCGACTAGCGTTGGATAGTGAGGGTTGTTCAGCTTAGTATCAGGGGAATACCAAGCTGAACGATACAGATGTAACTCGATGATGAATATCAAGTGTGATAACAAGAGATGGGGCTCGTTAGCACACTATCATCCAACTGGTCTTGAGTTATATCTTACCCACTAGGTCAATTGATGGCGCTAGTGTTGCTTCACCTGGCTGCCATGCTGCAGGACAAACTTCACCGTCGTGAGTAGCAACATACTGAGCAGCTTGAATCTTACGCACTAGCTCAGATGCACTGCGACCAATACCTAGGTCATGTACTTCAGCAACTTTGATTTCGCCTTCTGGATTGATAACGAAAGTGCCGCGAAGTGCTAAGCCGTCTTCCTCAATCATCACACCAAAGTTACGCGTGATTGCACCAGTTGGGTCACCAATCATTGGGTACTGGATTTTGTTGATAGTGTCAGAGCTTGCATGCCATGCTTTGTGAGTAAAGTGAGTGTCAGTTGATACTGAGTAAACTTCAACGCCCATAGCCTGTAGCTTTTCGTAATGGTCAGCCATGTCACCAAGTTCTGTTGGACAAACAAAAGTAAAGTCAGCTGGGTAGAAGAAGACGACTGACCACTTACCCAATAGGTCTTGCTCAGTTACTGGGTGGAAATCACCTTTATGAAAAGCAGTGGCTGAAAAAGGCTTGATAGTTGAGTTGATGATTGATTGATGCATGTGAAGCTCCGTTTTAAATATTAAAAATTAAAAAATAAGATGATGAGTCTTTATAATTCAACAAACTGAGATGAGTGATGATGAGTCTCTTTAAGCCAGTTCGTTTTCGATGTGAGAATAATAGAGCAGCACAAAAGAATAAGATAACGGATAAAAGCTATTATCTTAATCTGTTTTTCCGAACAGAAGAGTGAAACGAAAAAGCGATGTCACCGACAACGCTAATATAGCAGTGGGTAAATCTTGTATAATTGAGTTCGAAAGTAGCGAATAACATCCGCTTCCCCGGTGGTAGTTCTGCTTGTTCTAATTAGCAAAGAGGTTGCACCTTTTTGCTATTCCCACACATCAAATCGATTGAGCGAACGCCCCAATTGAAAATCAAGCTGTTGCGATAAGGCTTGCGCCTGTTGCTTGAGCCCACTGGCACTGATATCTCGTTTAGCCTTACCTGCAATCACCACCCAGTTAGCGCTACCAGTCAGGCAAGCTCGCACTTCAACAAAGTATTGCTCAAGGTATGCCAATAACTCACGATTTTTACTGTGCTCTTTCCAGCAATTAAGTACCAAGTAGCCATCGGCTTTAATTAGTGCGGCACACTGAGCAATAAAAGCTTGCGATACCTGCGCCGCATCGACGCCTTCGGCGCTGTATATGTCAGTAAATATAATATCGACACGTTTATGATCGCCCGCAGCTAAAAACTGAGTCGCATCTTGATTAATCACTTTCAGTTTTTTGCTCATTGGCAATTGAAAGTAACGCTTGGCAATTTCGATAACATCGGCTCTCAGTTCAACGGCGGTCAACTTAATACCGGCATCGAAATGACGCAAAGCATGGATCAGTCCCCCGCCCCCTAAACCAAGTACGATGGCACTTTTTGGTTGGCTGTAAAGTAATACCAATAACATCGCTTGTACATAAGTGTGCTGCGGGATATGCGGCGCTGCTTTAAGTAGCTTGCTTTGCTCATCATTTTCAGCAAAAGCTAAAATTCTGCTCTCTTTATCGTCCAATACGAATAATGGACCGTATTGATCTTCTGTTTGGTGTAGTACTTGGTGTTCTGACATGTGTTCTCCAGTAATAGCGCTAGCTATTATGCGTTAAATTGAACCACAATTGAACGGAATGTAAATAGTCTAAAATTGACCACGAAAACCGTTTACCCGCCCACCACCGCTTAACAAATCACTTACGAATAAAACTAATACTCAGGCACGAATACACGACTCAACAGAAACATTATCAAACCGCACAACTACACAACCTTTCCAGCCAAATATCAACCTAATAATGAGAACGAGATCGCAATTCATTTTGCGCTAATACTTACAATCAGCGTCCTGCTAAAATGACATAGAAAAATCTAAATATAACGATGAAAAAGAAAATATCTGCATTGCTAATAACGGGTTTATTGACCACTCAACTGACTGGTTGTATGGGGCAAATGGGACTCAGTGCGATGGTAACCAAAGGTAACTTAAGTGCCGTTGATAATCGCTATGGCCGTGCTGGCTTATTTGTATTAATGAGCCCAATATATGGCCTCGCTGCGACAGCTGACCTGTTTGTTGTCAATAGTGTTGAATTTTGGACTGGCACTAATCCGGTGACTGGTCGCTCTCCTGCTGTTGTCGATATGCCAGTAGAAGCAATTTTCAAAGTTGATCAGCATTTAAACGGTGATTTGACTAAAGCACCACTGCCAGAGATTAAACTGACCCAAGCGACCATTGAAGCAAAAGATGAAAATACATTGCTAATGACCTTGTCATATGAAGACCACAGCACCCAACAGCTGCTAGGCAAAAAAGTGGGCGATGAGGTTAACTTTTTCTTCGAAGATCAATTCGTAGCAACCGTTAGTATTAAAGAGATGCAGCAGTATTCAGCGCTAAAAAGTTAGTCTCTTGTTCTCCTAATACCGAAGAGACAATATCCATAAACTCATAACGATAGATTGCTTTATTTACAAAGCTGTAGTATTCGTTTGAGACCTAATGCTTATTGTCTCTTAACTATGCTTCAATCATTAATCATCATATCGATATATATTGCGCTCTTTATATTTGGCCAGCGTATTATCCAAAAACAAATTACTAAACTTGCTCAGGTAAAGCAGGTATCCGAGACCCGTACAAAGGTCGTAACCCACTACATCACTTATCTTCTTTTCATTATTATTACTTGTTTAGCTGTTGTTTCTTTGGGAATAAAATATCAACAAGTATCACTATTTATCTCCTCAGCGTTTGCAGTCCTTGGTGTTGCTCTCGTCGCACAATGGTCTATTTTAAGTAATATCACCGCCGGTATATTGATCTTTTTTGTGTTCCCGTATCGCATTGGTAGTCGAATTAAAGTGGTCGATAAGGATGAAAATATCAGTGGTGTAATAACAGAAATAAACCTGTTTCACATACTTATTCAAAGAGAGGATGGGATATTAATTACCTATCCCAATAATTTGATGCTACAAAAAGGGGTTTTAAAATTGCCCAACGAAGCCACTATGGATGAGGCTAAGAAGCTTGAAAAAGATCATGTCCAGATCCAAAGTGATTAGCGCTGTGAAAACACAACAATGGAAGGTTCCTCCATGCTAACAACCCTACTCTACTCGCCAAAAGATGGCTCACATGCCACAGGCAATGAGTCATTAATATCGACTTGGCAGCAGCAACAAGACGCTATTTTGTGGCTTAACATTGATGGCGAATTAACTCCCGAGTTACAAGCGATGTTAGAAAGTAAGTTTGGTTTACATCCACTGGCTCTACAAGATGCTTCTCGAGAGCGCCATCAGCCGAAGATAGAACCGTTTGACTCCCATACATTTATCATTCTGCGTGGTTTGTCAGCAGATTCAGACTCGATAGATGGCGAAAACATTCTACTGGCAATGTTCATTGGTCAACGCTTTATCATCACTCGCCACAATAAGCGCTCGGTGAGTATCGAAAACACCCAAGCTGCGATAGCAAGCGGGGAGTTTTCTCTCGCCCAAGGCACGGCTCAGCTCAGCCTTAGAATTAGCCGCATGGTCGTCAAACGCTATCACAAAATATTATATGACTTAGAAACCCGCCTAGAAGAACTAGAGTCAACAATGCTCACCACTGCAAATGATGAAATACTCGCGGAAGTCGTTCAGTATAAAACGCATTTGACTCGGTTAAGGCGTAATTTTCATTACCATGTCGCGTTATTTGATACGCTGCAATCGACTCCATCGTTACCTTTTGATGATAGTCTGACACACGAAATCAACGATATATGCGAGCAGCAGCACAGAGCCGCGAGTCTCGCCGATCTCTTTTATAATGTGGCTGGTGATCTTATTGATGGTTATATTTCGGTGAGTGCCCACAGACTTAATAACATCATGAAGGTGTTAACTATTATCACCGCCATTTTTGTTCCCTTAACCTTTATAGCGGGGATCTACGGCATGAACTTCGAGTATATACCTGAATTAAAGCACCGTTTTGGCTACTTTATTGTTTGGGGAGTCATGCTGTTTCTAACAACGGTTTTGATCGGAGTTTTTAGAAAGAAAAAATGGCTATAACGGCAAAGATAAAGGCTAATTTGCCGTTATCTTTGCTATAACTGGCTAACGCAAAGTACGCTGAAAAAACGCTACCGCTTGTAGGTAGATCTGCAATGCAATCGCCGCATCATAACGCTCGCCTTCATCACGCATGAAGGCGTGCTGGGCATTAACCTCATGCCAACTAAAGTTGCGCTCAGTAGCTTCTAGTTTGGCATAGATAAGTTTACGCCCCTCACTGGAAACATGCGGGTCCTGCTTACCAAATACCATTACCAACTCGCCAGATATATCGCCTGTACGAGACAGAGAATCATTGTCTTTTTCACAAGGTAAGGTATTGGAATGGATATCGGTTGGATATAAACAGAATGCACCAAGAATGTCAGGGTTTAACGCAGCTCGATATGCCAAATGTCCGCCAATACACACCCCCATACTGCCAACCTGACTAGTACAAAAGCTCAAGCTACGAGCGAAATCAACCAAAGCTTCTGTATCACTATCATGATGTTCTAGTGGCTTGGTGAACTTATCGGCATTCCCTTTATCTTTGCCGTCATCGTCATAAGCTAACACTGTGCCAATCGGGTTAAGCTCATGAAATACTTCCGGTACTAATACCACAAAGCCATGGCCAGCGAGTAATGCTGCGGCACGGGCAATCGGTGCGGTTTGTTGAAATATTTCTGAATAAAAGATGACGGTAGCAAACTGACCTTCGCTATCTGGGCGGTAAAGGTAGGTACGCATGGTGCCGGTGGCAGTCGAAATATCATGGGTTTCTTGGGTGATGATCATCGGCTATCTTTCCTTAGATTCAGTCATAGAGGCTGATTGAAGGTGGTTAGATCAATCAGTATCTCTCTAGCCTAAAGCAGCCAGCGATTTTTAGCCACAAAAAAGCAGATGCGGGCTTAACCTCGACATCTGCTTTTGCTTGGTGTACTGCTACCAATCAATGTATTGGTGAAAATTAAAACAATTCGTTAGGACACTTTTCTCCAGCGAGTAGCTGCTGCACATTAGTCAATGTTGTCGCGGCAATTGCTCCAAGCGCTTCTTCTGTTAAGAAAGCTTGGTGACCCGTAAAAATAACGTTGTGACATGCTGATAAACGTCTAAACACATCGTCTTGGATGATTTCGCTAGATTTGTCTTCGAAGAACAGCTCTTTTTCATTCTCATATACGTCAAGCCCTAGTGAGCCTAGCTGACCCGTTTTAAGGGCTTCCATCGCATCAAGGGCATTCAACAAACCACCACGACTGGTGTTAATCACCATTACGCCAGGTTTCATCTTAGCAAAGCTTTTTTCGCTCAAAAGATGGTGGTTATCAGCCGTTAATGGGCAGTGTAAGCTAATCACATCACAGATTGGGTACATCTGCTCAAGCGTGACATACTCAACACCTAAATCTATTACCGCTTGGCTTGGGTAGGGATCATGCGCAATCACCTTACAACCAAACCCTTGCAAAACCTTAATGGTCGCTAAACCAATTTTCCCCGTACCAATTACGCCCACTGTTCGACCGTGCATATTAAAGCCCACTAACCCTTCAAGTGAGAAGTTAGCGTCACGAGTACGTTGATAGGCTTTATGGATTTTACGATTCAAAGTCAGCATCAAGGCGACAGTATGTTCGGCGACAGACTCTGGCGAGTAAGCCGGAACGTTAACAACTTTCATCCCCAAGCGTTCCGCGGCTTCTAGGCCGACATTATTAAAGCCTGCACAGCGCATGGCAATGATCTTCGTGCCGCCTTTAGCAAGCTCTACTAATACCTCTTCACATAGAGAGTCATTGACAAATGCGCAGATGACTTCAAAGCCCGCTGCAAGTTTTACCGTTTGCATACACAGACGATAATCAAAATATTCAATATCAGCACCGAATGCGCTATTAGTGCGATCAAAATGCTGCATATCGTAATGCTTAGCGCTAAAAAAACCGATTTTCATTGCAGAACCTTATCCAAAATAAGTAGATAATATGGGAAGTAAGTTTATGTGATATTGATAAGTTTGTCTTGCACACTGTAATTACCTTCTCAAGATAGATAAGCAAGCTGTGATCAATCTCCGCTTACCTTTGCAACAATTACTGATAAGCTTTACTCAAATTGATAGGAAGATTCATTTTACTATGGCTAGAAAAGAGCTCAGCGAAAAGCAGTTTTGGATCCAACGCTTCTCAAAAACCAGTTTGCGTGCTTTACACATATTAGGTATTACCGGCGCTGGCGGTGGCATATTAATGCATGTCCCTAAAGATCAATGGCAGATCTACTGGATCATGGCTATGAGCACAGGAGCTGCGATGATGCTCTGGGAAGTGGTCAGAGATTGGCGCTGGCTGATTCAACTAAAAGGAGTGCTAACTCTTGTTAAGTTAGGCCTACTGGCGCTATTTATTCCTTTAGCAAACTATAAACCTGAACTGCTGATCACGATTGTGTTACTGTCGGTGATAGTCTCTCATGGGCCAGCTGGCTTGAGACACTTTTCAATCGTACATGGACGCAGAATAGATGGCAGAAAAGAAGTTAAAGGCTAAAACAGCAGCGCTTATTAGTGAATTTACTCCACTAAAAGATTTAATCACTCCAGATAGTCGCGTTCTAGACTTAGCCTGCGGCACGGGACGAAATGGCAACTGGTTCTTAGAGCAAGGTTGCCATGTCACTTATGTTGATCGTGATTTGAGCCGGCTTGAACTTAGCCAAACTAACGACAAGGTAGAACGCCTGGAATGGGATCTCGAAACCGATAATCCACCAAAATTACCCGTAAACCGCTATGATGTTGTTGTCGTTTTCAACTACTTACATCGACCACTTTTACCACAAATAATCGATGCGATTAAACCAGGCGGGCTGATTATTTATGAGACCTTTACTCGCCAACAAGCAACTATTGGTCGGCCGCGCAACCCCAATTTCCTTTTAAAAGAGACCGAGTTAAAAGCTTTATTTGCTAACTGGCGCTGCCTACATTACTCTGAAGGTCTGCTTGGCGAATTAACTAGCGCAAGCTACAAAGCACAAATCATTGCTCAAAAACCATTGTGAAAACGGCTAAAGGATTAATAGCATAATTATGTTTCCATACCCTGAACAATACCGCGTTGCAGCTCCGCCAATCATCACTGGTGGTATGGTTGTATGGGCTCTCATCAGCCGCTTAGTATTTGGCGATGCCAGTAGCTTTAGCCTTTACCCGCTATTGGCACTGTTCCCACTTGTTGTGTTACTGCATTTAGTCCTTATTTGGGATGCGAGAAATATGGGCCGGCTCGATCAATCCTTTTACGCGCTAATACATTGCTGTTTAGCGTTTGTTGTGTGGACATTCTGTATTATGCACGTCAATGGCAGTGGCTTCTCTTAAAAAGACATGCAGTCAATAACCATTACTTAATACCTGTTCGACCTGAAGATGCAGGACTCAATGAGAACTCAATGGTTATTGCAGCAAGTTAATCTTGCTTAGCAATCCCATATCCAACGAGTAGATTTTCGAATATCGCTTCAAAATTTCGCTAAATTACCTTTTAATTGGTCTCCGTGCATTAATAGATATATTTATTCTATCGACAGCTCCTGTTAGCTTTCCAGTGTAGATGATTGAATATATTGAAAGTTGAGTAGCTCAATCTGACAACTTTCCACAACCCCCTATTTATGGCTCAAACGCCCACAGCACATGACTTCTACTGAACTATACTCTAGCGAATATTGACCGTTCGAGGCGAAGTATTATGTCGGATATTAAAGATTGGGCATTATCGATGCATCAAATAGAAAACTGCAGTTGCAGTCATGGTTGTGGCTGCCAATTTGGCGGCTTTCCTGACAGTGAGAATGGTGGTTGTGAAGCGGTATTAGGTTTTTTGATCATCAAAGGTCATTACGGTGACTTAGACTTATCGGGCTTAAAAATGGTATTTGCCGCTATGTGGCCACAAGCGATGCATGAAGGTAATGGTAAAGGTGTATTGTTTATCGATTCAGCGGCTAACGGTGACCAAATTACGGCACTTGCGACCATTATGTCGGGACAAGCTAACGGCATGCCATTAGAAGCATTGGCAACCACATTTAGCGCCTTTGAAGGACCCATAATTCGCGATATCAACATGGATGCGTCAGATACTCACTCATGGTTCTCGATTGAAGGAATAACCGAGGCACAGCAGAGGCCACTGAAAAATCCAATATCAGGTGAAGATCAAAATGTGCATATTACCTTTCCTGATGGTGGCTTTATGTGGAGTGACGGCATCATTGGTACCACCGATAAAATGTCAATGAATTATGGTGCAGTGAACTTTGAGCATGTCGGCAGATTTGCGGCTAAAGCCGTTGTTAACTGGAGCAACGCTTAGTTGTTAGCGCAATGGTTATCGCCCTGCGGCCTCAGGCGTAGCCTAGTTGCACTAACATTATTGCTAGCCACGGCACTAAGCTGGTACTACATGCTGTTTGCCATGAGTATGAACATGGATCCAGTTCAACAGTGGCAACTATACGATATTGTGATGCTTTTTTTGATGTGGGCTATCATGATGGCTGGTATGATGCTGCCCTCTGCAGCACCCGTTATCCTATTAGTTGAAAAGCTAAACCAGCAACGTAAACGCCGTCATAACAGCTATGCTCCTAGCTTATACTTTATGTTGGGTTATCTGCTCGCATGGAGCTTCTACAGTGCGATCATTACGCTAGTGCAATATGCACTGCATCATCTGTCGCTACTCAACAGCATGATGGTCAGTGCGAACTCAACCTTTACTGCAATATTATTGTTAATAGCAGGGGTGTACCAATTCACTCCATTGAAACAAGCCTGCTTAAGCCAATGTCGATCGCCAATTAGCTTTATTAGCACCCAATGGCGAGAGGGAGTGACCGGCGCTATTTGGATGGGCTTTAAACATGGTCAAACCTGCTTAGGTTGTTGCTGGTTTTTAATGGCACTGCTATTTGCTACTGGAGTGATGAATCTTAAGTGGATACTTTTACTCACTTTACTGGTCATGTTAGAAAAACTGCTGCCGTTTGGCGAAATTTCAAGCAGAATTATAGGCGTGATACTGATTGCAAGTGGCTTATACTGCATGCTTTGACGTTAATCTATGTTAACGACTAATCTGATATTAGTTAACTATCCACATGATTCTAAGGCTAATCAGTGAAGAGTACAGCTTAACGCCACTAAACCGCTTCTACGCCTCCTCAAGAAATATTCAGATAGTTGCTTCAATACTGACAATCTGCTTGCATCAATAACCAGCAAAGAGGTATCTTTGCGGCGCATTTTTAATAAGGTTCTATCATGACTGATTTCGTATACTCTCCGCCCACTAAACCTTGGCTAGATATTTTGCATCAAGACCAAGACATCATGGTGCTCAATAAACCGTCAGGTTTGTTGTCTGTGCCTGGGCGAGCGCCATCGCATAATGATAGTACTTATAGCCGTGTATTAGCCGAGTACCCTGATGCAAAAATCGTGCATCGACTCGATATGGCGACCTCTGGTGTCATCGTTGTAGCGCTACTACGCAGCGCCGAATCGGAGCTAAAAAGACAGTTTCGAGACCGAGAGACAGCTAAGACCTATTACGCCCGTGTTGCTGGCCATGTCAAAGCAGAAAGTGGCACCGTTAATCTGCCATTAATCTGTGACTGGCCTAATAGACCAAAGCAAAAGGTCGATCATCAAATAGGTAAAGCCTCACAAACTCATTATGATGTAGTTAGCCGTGCAAAGCGCTCGACTTTGGTCAAGTTGACACCGATCACCGGCCGTTCTCATCAGCTGCGAGTGCATATGATGGCATTGGGTCACCCTATTCTAGGTGACAACTTTTATGCCGATCCATTAGCCAAACGTTTAGCTCCGCGACTACTGCTACACGCTCAATCACTAACCATTACGCACCCGTTTACTAAAGAACCCATGACCTTTAGTTGTGAGGCCCCCTTTATGGATGCTGAAGGGGAGCAGTAATTGCCCCTAAAACGATTATTGACTAGATTATCGGTACAAAAATACGTAGATTACCAAGCACTCCCTTAGCTAATCTGCGTATTTATTATGGAAACTTCATTTCAAAGAGATTCACTCGATAATCAAATTCTTTCAGCACTCATGCAGGAAGCACGTACGCCTTTCGCTGAGCTAGCAAAACGTTTTGGTGTTAGCGCAGGAACCATTCACGTCCGTGTCGAGAAAATGAAGCAAGCGGGGATTATCACCGGTGCTCAAATAACCGTAAACCCAAAAGCACTTGGCTATGATGTTTGCTGTTTTATCGGCATTAACCTAAAAAGTGCAGGTGATTACCCTGCAGCACTGTCTAAACTCAATGCGCTTGAAGAGGTTGTAGAAGCTTACTACACCACTGGTAATTACAGCGTATTTGTCAAAGTGATGTGCCAATCAATTGATGGTCTGCAACATGTACTGATTAACCGCATTCAGTCAATTGATGAAATCCAATCCACCGAAACCCTTATCAGTCTGCAAAACCCAATAGTAAGAGCGGTTAAGCCTTAACGTTCACAGACCGATGTACCACGTATATCCATATGCGTGGTAACAATAACGCTGTTATATAATGACGTTGAAGCAATCTAATGCATTGACTTGCGAGCAAACTCTGTAGTTAACAAAAGATCTCTCTATTAGTATTCAAATTAAGTAGTCCTTTTCTATTTCATGTATATAAAATATCGAAATAAAGCAGAAAAATAGCGACAACCACTCTCTATCTGTAAAGCCAGTGTTCCATTCTTCCATTACCCGCCCTGATTACCACCACTCATGTCATTTAATGACTAATGATACAAATATGCTTTTGACTCGTACAACCCCAGCTATATCTAGCTTTCTGTTATCTAACCCATAATTATGGTACAAAAATCAGTCGAATGTATCAAAAAAGGCACTATTTATGACTTTTTTTAACACATTTGTTATCAAAATAAGCCTTTTGTGTTACAAAGCTAGCGGCAGCCTGTGGATTTAGCAGCGCAACCATAACAAAAAGATAACACATAAAAATAACCAAAACCCACGTAGGTTTTGGAGTTACAACAAAATTGACAAGGAAATCGTTGTGAAAACTAAACTATCAATAGCCATTTCGGCTGCGCTTATTTCATCGGCTACCTACTCGGTTGCCGCTTCTGCAAGCAATGCAACTATTAGCCAAATACCTCAAGCTGTTGCACAGCAGTCCCAAGTGACAACATCAAGCATCAGCGGTATGCGCGATCAATATGATGCAAAATCAGGTAAAGCAACCTTTCAGTGGGCTAAAAAAGGCCAGCAAGCACCGGCATTAGGCGCACTGGAACAAAAGTACAAAGTGGCAACTGCTGCTGACTACTACCTAAATAAAGTTACTGGAATTTCATCTGCTAATAAAGGTGCTGCAAAAGCAGTATTAACCAGCATGCATGATAATGGCCGTGGGGCTTCAGTTGCTAAGTACAGCCAAGAGATTAATGGCGTTGAAGTATTCAATCATGAAGTAAACATCATGATGGACCGTGAATTCAATCTAGTCGCCAGTTCAGGTAAGTTTGCTAACGTTTCTAGCTCAAGCAACAGTATTACCGGTATTCAGCACAACTTTGGCGAAGCTTCTACGGCCATTAACACTGCATTCTCAAACATGGGCGGCAATATAGTATCTCTTACAGCTATAGATTCTGACTCTACAAAATATCAGTCATTTTTAAGCTCAAATGCATCAGGTTCCAAACAAATAGTTGGAAAACCTAGAACTAAAAAAGTTTACTTCGAAAAGAAAGGTGACCTCGTTGCAGCTCATTATGTTGAGCTAGAAGTTGCAGATTCTGAAAGTGTTGATTCTGAATTCTACAGTTTCATTATTGATGCAAATACCGAGGAAGTACTGTTCAAACACAACTTAACATCTGAAGATTCAGCTTTTAACTACCGTGTATATGCAGATGAAGCGGGTGTACCTTGGGACAGCCCACACGGCAATGTGATTCCAGCAGCAAGTGCAGATCAAGTTGATGCATCTGCCTACCTTGATGCGCCAATGGTGACAATGACCCATGGCCCTATCAGCACTAAAGATGCTTGGCTTTCAGCAGATGCCACTACCACTTCAGGTAATAACGTCAATGCTTATGTGGATGCTATCGCACCTGATGGGTTCACTAATGGTGACTTTACTGCTGAAGTGACTAGTGCTAACACGTTCGACTATAAATATAATACTACAGAGGCTGAAAGCTCTGTAGGTAACCGTAAAGCAGCAATCGTTAACCTTTTCTATATCAACAACTACTTACATGATACGTTCTATGATCATGGCTTTGATGAAGCATCAGGTAATGCACAAGCATTAAACTTCGACCGTGGTGGTGTTGAGGGCGACCCAATACGTGCAGAAGTGCAAGATAACTCCGGCTTTAATAACGCCAATATGAGCACTCCTGCTGATGGTGCATCACCGCGTATGCAGATGTACCTTTGGGATAGCAAAGATGCCATTGTTGGTGAACATTTTGGTGTGACGGTGACTTCAGATGACTCTGTTGGTTTACTCCTCTCATCTCAACGAGCAAGTTTCGGCAAAGGACAGTTTGAACTTTCAGGTTCAATTGTGCGTGTCGATGATGGTTCAATTTTAACTGATGACGGTGAAGGTGGCACTATCGACGGCACAGTTAAAGATGGCTGTGAAGCAACGACCAACGCTGCAGACATTATGGGAAATATTGCATTAATCGATCGCGGTGCCTGTTCGTTTACTAAAAAGGTTAAGCACGCACAGGATGCGGGTGCAATAGCAGTCTTAATTGCGAATAATTCTGGTACAACAGAGCCCGCTCCAATGGGCGGCAGCGACGATACAGTTACGATCCCAAGCATGGGATTATCACTCAATGATGCTAAATCAATTGATGCTTTACTTGATGCTGATGAAGACGTCACTGTGTCGATGTTTAACCAAAAGCCTTACAAGGCAAGTTCTTGGGATAATGCAATTGTTGCCCATGAATGGGGACATTACATCTCTAACCGTTTAGTAGGTAACGCTTCAGGTCTATATAACCAACAAGGCCGCTCAATGGGTGAAGGTTGGGGTGACTTCCATGCACTACTGTTAGTTTCGGAAGCTGACGACGTTAAGCTTGAAGGCAATGAAATGTTCCAAAAAGCTTACGCGGCAGTATCTTACGTAGGCTCTTTCTATACAGGTATTCGTAACTACCCATATAGTACCGATATGAAAGTTAACCCTCTCACCTTTGCCAATGTTGAATTAGGTAATGGTACTAGGCCTGATAGAGATAATAACGCAGAAGTACATGATGCTGGTGAGCCCTGGGCAGCAATGCTTTGGGATAGCTATGTAGCCCTTATCAACGATGAGCGCCATTCTTTTGCTGAAGCTCGTAGCTTGATGATGGACTATCTTGTTGCTGGTTATAAGATGACTCCGGTCGCGCCAACCTATACTGAAGCTCGTGATGCACTTCTTGCAGCAGCCTATGCAAATGATGTGGCGGACTACGAATTAATCATGGCAGCGTTTGCGCGTCGCGGCATGGGTTTTGGTGCAGTATCACCAGCTCGTTTCGACACAAAGCACACTGGTGTTGTTGAATCGTACGAAGCAACATTGGCAAAATTCATTGTTGCTGATCATGACATCGATGCCGATTACGAAGGCATGACTGTTGGGTACTGCTCAAAAGATGGCATCGTCGACAAAGGTGAAACTGCTACCATCTCATTTACAGTCGCCAACAAAGGTAGCGAAGTATTTGAAACTATCGATGCAGTCGTGAAGGTAACCAGTGATCATAAAGTAACGTTAGCGAATGAAGGTAAAGTTAGTTTCTCTAACGTACTTCCATATAATGATGCCACTAGTACGCCGATTGAATTTACATTAGACGAAGCAGGCACTGCCGACGAAGTCACTTTCGAGCTATCTTTCCCTGATCTCGATGAAGATATCAAACCTGCTGACTATATCGTAAGTACAGCGGTAAACATGGACTTTGCAAGTAAAGATATAGAGAACAATATGTCTACCAGTGACATGGAAGATTACTCAGGCCTAGTCGACTTCCAGGAAGTAGTGCTAAGCGGTGGAGAGCTAGCGGAAGGCACTTCATCACTTGATTCACGCTATACAAGTCTATTTCCTGTTGGCAGCCAGTACATGTACATTGCAAATAATGGTTTTGCATCAGATGTAGCCTTTGAGACTAAACCATTTACTGTTGGATATGGTGGCGATTTCAGCGTGAGCTGGTTCCAATTCTATCAAATCGAAACCAAGTATGATGGTGGCGTTGTTGAAATGCGCGTCAATGGCGGCGAATGGGCAGATGCAACTGAAATGGGCGGTGTATTTGGTGGCACAGGTTACTCTGCTGAGCTTGAAAACCTGTTACCAGGTAGAAAAGCATTTACAGGTAATTTACCTATTCCAGGTGAGACTGAATCACTTAACTTTGGCACCGCATTAAACGGCAATGAAGTTCAATTCCGCTTCCGTATAGTATCAGATAGCAATACCAATTCATTCGGTTGGATTGTTGATAACGTTACATTCAGCAATATCACTTCTAATGTTTTCAACACACAAATCGCTGGTGATACTAATGCTTGTGACAATCGCTTACCTAACGTCTCAATAAGCGTAAGCGCTTCAAGCGTTAATGAAGGTGATTCTGTTACGCTATCGTCAGTAACTGTCGATGCCAATGCAGCTGATAGCCATACATATAGCTGGGTACAAACAGCCGGCACAGCTGCAACATTAACGGGAGCAGATACTCATGAAGCGACCTTTACTGCACCAACAGTCGCTAGCAGTGAAACCTTAGAGTTCAGCCTAACAGTGAATGATGGTACAAGCGATGTAGTATCTGAAATCAATGTTTACGTTAAGGATGCTCCAGAAGTTGCCAAGCCAGCATCGGACTCTTCAAGCGGTGGCTCTATGGGCTGGATAGCATTAATGCTACTGCCATTTGCAGCGTTCCGTCGCCGCAAGTAAGCTTGCTATAATCGATAATGATCAAATGCATAGAGATTTGTAACTGATAACAAAAAGCCATAACGAAAGTTATGGCTTTTTTATTTTACTTAATTAGGGGTTTAGAAAAATTTTAGTATTCGTCGGTTGCTAAAGCGCGGCTATAATCAATTTCAATTTCAACTGTACGTAAGCTTACATCCTGTTGCAGTGACTTATACATAACTAATAGGTCAATATCTTCACCGGTAGGTACCAACCGGTAAGTTTCTGCCGCTATCTGCTTAATAGAGTACAACGTACGCAGTGAATCAAGTCCGGACTCGCTTTGAACGACAAAACTACCTTTTAATACTCCGTCTTGGCTCATTTCGGGATTAAAGACTCGAGTTCCTTTAGCGAGAGGAGTAGACGCTGCAATAAACTTAGCACCGTTTAGCTGTAAGCTAGTCGCACTGCTTGTCGATACCTTATCCTTTCCTATAACGCTGGCTTCAACCTCTGCTTCGGCTACTTTCGTCACTTTAGCTTCCACATTTTTATCTGGATTTGCTTTGTCGGCAGTACAACCTGCTGTTAGCAGTAGCACTGCACATAGTGGGATTAGTCGCATAATTAGCTCGGACCTTTATCGATAATGTTCTATTTAAACATTAGCATAACATTAAACAACCCATACTTAGCGATGATATTAAAGTTCAAACACATTAGTCATCAGTTTATACAACTCAGTGCCTTGATAAACTGAGGCTGAAGCAAAGTGAAGAATGGGCACACAATCTTGCTCAAGCTGCAGCGAAGTTAACTCATCTTTGGTGCCATAACAGTCCAGCCTAAGAATATTAGCCAACGGCTCACCAGCTTTTAACGGTATGCCGGGTTGAGCGATGTATTCCACTAATCCGCCTTTAGGTGCATGATATTTCTTGTAGTCTTTGAGTAGACAACCAAAGCGAGGCATATCGACTGGAGCTACTTTTTCCGAAATAACTCCGCGATAACTAAGATAAGCCAAAATCCCCTGAGCATCGAGCAGGGCATCTTGCATATCAATGCGCTCTTGGCTTGCCAACTCAAGTGTAAAAGCCGCAACTGGAACAGAGATCTCCCGCCCTTGACTAGCAGCATGCTCGACCAGTGCCCACCAAGGACAAAATGCTGCTTCATCCATCGCGCCGCCAAAATCATTGGGAATGATTAAGCTATAAGGAATAGAAAAGAACTTTGCAGAGTCTCTATCGTATTCAGGGCAATAAAGATGTTTACAAGATTTCGGCCCCGTATGCAGGTCAATCACAATATCGGCCTGATGCGCTAACGTTTGCAAGGTGACAGCGAGCCTTTTTCCTGTCGTCACGCCCCAAGAATTTGCTAAATGCGCCTCACATGATGCCAACAATGCCTGCCTAAATTGCTGCTTTAGCTGCGTTTCGTCTAAATGGCAATGCTGTTGATAAAATGCAGGGATATCGATTGAGTGTTCAAGGTACTCACGGTTCCAGTTGACACCAGTAATAGGATCAAAGCGTCCAAGGGTAAACTCGCCACTTTTTTGATTGATCCCTAATGGATTAGCAAGCGGCAATAGAGTCACCTCTCCACGCACATCCATTCGCTCTAATTGCTTCATTAACTGGAAAATAACCGCATTCCCCTGCACTTCTGCACCGTGCACATTCGCTTGCACAAATACACTCGGCGCAGAGGGGTCTTTCGCTGCCATACGATATACAGGAATGCTTAGCTCTTGCCCTGTCGCCAGTTCGCCAACATTGAGGCTAGATTGGGTAAATTGCATCATGTGTACTCGATTCCTTGCTTCAACAGCGACATATATTCAACAGCGATTATGATTCAAACAAATTTTCATGTAATGCGCGGATCACATCAGCAGCTTCCGCCTCTTCTACCAATACACATAGGTTATGTGGGCTAGCACCTTGGCAGATCATCCGTACATTATGAGGCTCAAGTACTTCAAACACTCTACGACATACACCCGCCGTTGAAGCGATTCGGTTTCCAATAACAGCAACAAGTGCTAAACCATCTTCTACGCGAACTCGGCAGTGCTGCGACAACTCTTGCAGCAGCGACTCACTCAATAAACCATGGCCACTCGAATCAGAGCCGGTTTTATCTAAGGTCAACGCCACATTAACTTCTGAAGTGGTAATTAAGTCAACACTAATCTTATGCTTTGCCAATGTAGCAAAAGTTTCAGCTAAAAAGCCCTGTGCATGAAGCATTTGTAGACTGTGAAGATTTAACAGTGTTTGATCTCTTCTTACCGCTACCGCGCGGTAAACGGGCTCATCAGACACCTGATGACGGATCCAAGTTCCGCCTTGTTCTGGTGTCCAGCTTGAGCCAACAAACACTTGGATTTTTTGCCTAACCGCAGGAAGAATCGTGGCAGGATGCAATACTTTAGCGCCGAAAGTCGCCATCTCAGCCGCTTCATTAAAGCTGATTTCGGCAATAGGCTTAGCGTTCGGTGCAAGTCTTGGATCAGTAGTGTAGATCCCTGCGACATCAGTCCAGATTTCAACTGCTGTTGCCCGCAGCGCTTCTGCTAATAGAGCAGCAGAATAGTCACTGCCTCCACGACCTAAAGTAGTCGTTGCCCCTTCTTCATCTGCCCCTATAAAACCCTGAGTGACAATCACTTGAGAGCTCAACAATGGCGCTAAATGTTCTTCAGCAAGTTGAGCAATGGTTTCTATTTGCGGTTCTGCGCGACCATGATGGCTGTCAGTTCGCATTACTTGTCGCACATCGAATGCAGCAGCAGAAGCACCTTTTTCACGTAATACAGCCGCGAAAAATACCGACGAGCACATCTCACCTTGAGATAGCATTTCATCCATAACCGCTTTGCTTCGGCTCAGTACTAAGCGTTCGGCGAGTACCGATATATGGCTAATAACCGCATCAATTTTTGCAGCCACATCACTTGGATGACCCAGTCTATCGAGGATCTGATACTGAATAGAAGCAATCTGCTTTATGAGCAGTTTGCTTTGCTCTGAGGTTGTTGTAGCTTGAGTCAGCGCTACAAGCTTATTGGTGACGCCACTTGAAGCACTCACCACCACCACTTTTGTGGCTGGGTTATTGATAATGATATCAGCACAGCGATGCATTGCATCATAATCAGCAACAGAGGTTCCACCAAACTTGGCGACCGTTAAACCATTGGTTATAGACATAAGTCAGCCTCCACGTTAAATGGAATCTGCATAGAATAGGTATTTTGAAAAACTAACATGAATAAGCTCCGAACTAACTTCGTTCGAAGAGCCTGGTGCTAAGATATGCACCCCATTGATGGGAAACAGCGATCGTCACCAGAAGCTCTCCACCATAATAATAGGTGACAATCGACAGGATTCAGCCTGCACGACCGATACTTAAAGCTATCCAAAAAGCTTTTAATATCTCGGCGCTAATCTCCCTCATGAATGATCTTTGGGTTTTGGTCCCCTCTCATTCACTACCTAGTTAACGCTCCTCTTCTGTACTCAATTTGTATACAAATCAAGAAAGTGAAAAATATATAATTAACGCCAGCAAGTCAAACAAAATTTGTACAACTTTAGAATTATACCAACCAATGAATAACTGCTCGACTCAAAGCCGCTCATCTTGATTTGATATCAATAGCTATTACACGCTATCAGGCAGCTCATGCACCACGTTAACTCTAGGTGAAAACGCACCAAGAGCCGTTTCCTGTTGTGACAATAAGCAAGGGATCAACTGCAATTTGTCAGACTCGACATAATAGATAGCATTTTGATTAAATTTGCAGCCAAGCTTAATCGCCGAGGCTTTATCAGTCGCTACAGCCCAACTCTTTTCCATATGGCTGCCATCTTGAGAAGCACCTACCATCGCCCGATAAGGACGCCGTAAACCGAGGATCTCTTGCAGTAACTTACGATCGAGTAATCGATTCTGGCTGGGAGCCAATGTTTGACCTTTCGGATTGTGTGCAGTGATGATTGCGAATGAAATTTTGGGAGATAAACCTTGAGTGAACAAGAATTCCGTTTGTTGATATTCGTGCCAAAGTCTTTCTACTGAGTGATTCATTGCTAACAAATTCTCCAATTGAAGTGATTTTATTATAGCAAAATCGTTAGGGCTGCCTAGGCACGTGATATCGATCACAGTAAATAAAATTTCACTTACCATTAATATCAATGACTTAACTACTTTTACGTGATCTAAATCATGCCTTCCAGTAAATTTGTTAACATTTCATTTGTTAACAAATGCCTAAAACGAGTACAATAGGTCCTGTTGATTAACTCGCACTGATATACATGTGATGACATATTTTGTTACACATATCTGAAACAGATAGAAGAGTAATCCACACGGCTGTACCAAATGTGATCTATGTTTGATTTAACATTTAAACTTCAAAAAAAAACAATCGTTAAGGAACTTCTTGTCCCTATTGTTTATCGAAGGAAATACAGTTTACGTTTTCCATATGTGAGATACCCATACTTTACTTATCATGAAGTGTGTTGCTGTTTCAGAATAGAATTTGAAAACACCAGCGTGTATCAGTGAAATATCAGCATGACTTTATGGAGTATAAAATTATTTATACTCATGGTTAGAATAGAATTGACAGAGATTAGGTAATTAATATGCAAAACCCGCACATTCTGATTGTTGAAGATGAAGCAGTTACCAGAAACACACTTAGAAGTATTTTTGAAGCAGAAGGATATGTGGTATCTGAGGCCAATGATGGCGCTGAAATGCATAAAGCTATGCAAGATAACAAAGTTAATTTAGTCGTGATGGATATTAATCTACCCGGCAAAAATGGACTTTTATTAGCACGCGAACTTCGTGAAATTAATAACATTGGCCTTATCTTCCTTACTGGCCGTGATAACGAAGTAGACAAGATCCTTGGACTTGAAATTGGCGCTGATGATTACATCACTAAACCATTCAATCCTCGCGAATTGACTATTCGTGCTCGCAACTTATTGACCCGTGTAAATAGCACTGGTGCTGAGTCTGAAGAGAAAAGCGCAGTTGAGTTCTACCGTTTCAACGGTTGGAGCTTGGAAATCAACAGCCGCTCTCTCGTTAGCCCACAAGGTGAGTCTTACAAGCTGCCACGTAGTGAATTCCGCGCTATGCTGCACTTTGTAGAGAATCCAGGCAAGATCCTTAGCCGTGCAGACCTACTAATGAAAATGACTGGTCGTGAGCTTAAGCCACATGACCGTACTGTTGATGTGACGATTCGTCGTATCCGTAAGCACTTCGAAAGCTTGCCAGATACACCAGAAATCATCGCTACCATCCACGGTGAAGGTTACCGTTTTTGTGGTAACTTAGAAGACTAATTCAATCTTCTAATAAAATAAAAGCCAGTCATTTGACTGGCTTTTTTTGTATCTAAAATCGAGGAAAACAAGTCAAATAGCCAAGCTATTAAACTTGATGGCCTAACCTTAATTAAACCTTAAACTGACTCTGCAACAAGTTAAATTCCGCTAGCAGATAATCGTCATTTGTCAAATAAGCCAACAATAACTATAAATATTGCTTTGCCCCTTTAAAGGTCGCTTTTTAACTTTAAGAATAAATAAACTATCTTATTAACGATATTTAATCTTTGGTTAATCAAAATAGGCATAAATTTAAATTGTCTTTATACCTATTTTGAAATAGTTAACTCTATTTCAGTTCACGATCCAAAAAGTCTGCTAACGAACGGTATAAATGAACCCTTACTTTTTCGCCACGCATAGAGTGTTTAGAACCAGGGTAATCTATCATTTGGAATAGCTTACCTTCATCTTGCAATGCTTTATAAACTCGAGTGCTGTTTTCAAATAGTACATTGTCA
This sequence comes from Shewanella sp. c952, assembly GCF_019654975.1. Classification (GTDB taxonomy): domain Bacteria; phylum Pseudomonadota; class Gammaproteobacteria; order Enterobacterales; family Shewanellaceae; genus Shewanella. Next base: position 412,937 of record NZ_BPEW01000001.1, on the reverse strand, counting down.
TCCGCCATGCCATGGTACATCAGCAATCCAGACTGGTAACCTTTGACATACGGCAACACACTACTCGCCTCATAGCCTTTAGCATTTGTCTCGGGATGACTCAGGTAACGCTCGGTGTAATGGGTATCATACAATGACCAATCGGATACTGGTGCACCTGAGATTGCAGCCTTAAAGTAATCAGGCGATTTAAACAGACTCATCAACGCCATATAACCACCATAACTGTGGCCGTAAATAGCAATATTATCGCCATCAACATACGGCAAGCTACGTAGATAGTCGACGCCCACTTTTTGATCGTTAACTTCAGCATCACCCAACTGCTTGTAAATCACATATTCAAACTTAGTACCGCGATGAGCTGAACCACGATTATCTAATTGATAAACGATAAAGCCTTGCTGCAATAGGTGTTGAGTAAAGTAGTCTTGATGGCTCCAACTATTTGTCACAAGTTGTGCGTGTGGACCACCGTAGACTCGAACAACCACAGGGTATTTCTTGCTCGCATCAAAATTTGTTGGTTTAAATATGCGGTACTGTAACGCTTGACCATCTTCTGCGGTTAGCTCACCAAACTCAGGTATTTGCCACTGTCCAAAGTAGTCATAGAGCGGATGCCCTTTTTTGACTTCATTTTGCTCGACCCAAGCTAATCGCTTACCTGACTCACTGTGCAAACTCACTTGGGGAGGCTGCGACAAGCTACTGAAATAGTCTAAATAGACTGGCTGGTTATCGGCAAATACCGTTGAATGCATGCCAGAGCGACGACTAATAGATTCGACCTTTCCACCAGTGATAGCGACCCGATATAACTGCTTTTCAGTGACCTTAGTTTTACGCCCGGTAAAGTAAACTTGGCCGGCTTTTTCATCGATGTACTCAACAGCATCTACCGCCCAATCACCTTGGGTAAGCTGACGAATAACCTTGCCATCAAGCCCTATTAGGTAAAGGTGGTTGAAACCGTCACGCTCCGACGCCCAGATAAACGATTTCTGTTTCTTTAAGAAATGTAGGTCATTGTTTAAGTTAACCCATGCTTCGCTGCGCTCCTGCACCAAGTCTTTATTGCGCTTGATATCATCAATATTGACGACTCTTAAGTCGAGCGATTGTTGGTCGCGGCTCTGCCACTGGTAAGAGAGCTGCTTGCTATTTGGCAGCCACTTAACCCGTGGTATATAGATATCGGTTTCTTTGCCTAAATCAACCCAAGCGACTTTACTATCATTAAGCGACACCACACCTAGCGCGACTGTTACGTTATTTTTACCTGCATATGGATAACGTTGCTCGGTGAGTTTAATGCCATCGGCGTAGATTTCATTGCGGGTGACTAACTCAACAGCTGATTCATCAATCCGAGTGTAGGCAATCGCTGATTCATCAGGCGACCACCAGTAACCCGTCATACGACCCATCTCTTCTTGGGCAACAAACTCCGCCATGGCATTTTTAATCGCGCCGCCGCCATCAGTGGTTAATGCAGTAACCTTCTCTGATTTAAGATCCAGCACATACAAATTCTGTTCACGTACGAAAGAGACGTAATTTCCCTTAGGAGATAGTCTTGCATCGGTCGCAAAGCCCTCACCTGTTTTAAGCAGTTTTACTTGATTGTTCTTTACCGAGAAGTAATACAGCTGACCTGAGGCAGGAATAAGCATAGCTTGGCTATCATCAGCCCAGAAATACTCCATAATGCCTTGGCCATAAATACGCTGACGTTCGCGACGCGCTTTTTCCTCATCGGATAGCTCACCAATAGTTAGCTTATCGGCATCAAGTAGCATGCTCTGTTTGCCCGTTGCGACATCCATCTGCCATAAATCGTAAAAATGTTGATCATCTTTGCGGCCAGCTAAATAGGTCACTCGCTTACCATCTGGCGAAAGCTTAAGTCCACGCGGGCTGGTGCCAGCCAATGCCGGTGAAGCGTACATGCGCTCGATAGTTAACGGCTCATCGCCACCCTTATTTGCTGTAGATTGTGCAATTGCTGGAGATGCCATCATCATAGGAAACGTGGCAAGCAGCAAATTCATCCAATTTTTTTTCATTATTATTCCTTGGATAACACGTTGTTAAAACGTGCTTTGGCTGAAAATTGGTCTACATTGTGCCTCAAACATCAGCAAAACAAAAACAATGCAGACAATATGCACTGGCGTGTGCGCTTTACAGCTGAAAAAACTGCCATTCTCAGGTATCATCGCCGACAATAAAAAGTTTATACCAATCGGCATAAAGATTTGGTCGCTCAGCGAGAGTTTAGCGGTTTTGAGGCAAGGCAATGAGCGAAGTACATAGTTATTCTATGTTCAAGCTAATTAACGCAGCATCAGAGCCGCTAAAACTCGCCTGTAAGGAGTGTTTTTGGCTTCCTACTTCGGTGTTGGATAAAGGCATAAGGGAGCAACCATTATGGCAATTATCCGTCTTGAATTAGTTCGCCAAAAAACACTCTGAGTAGACCAACTACTTATGCCGATTGGTATTAAAACTAAAAATCCCGACCTCTAACTCAATTTAATACAATTAAATTGTCATAGGAAACAACATGCAGACTCTGGCTGAAAACCTGACATCGCAAGCAATTTCTCCCTCTCTTGAAAAACTGATCCTGACCTTAGCTGACACCTCTATCGAGATCAGCCATGCCGTTCGCCATGGTGCCTTAGCGGGTATTTTGGGCGCAACAGAGCAAGAAAATGTTCAAGGTGAAACCCAAAAGAAACTGGATATCATCACCAATGATATGCTCAAAGATGCGCTAAAAGCTGACGGTACAGTCCGAGGCATTGCGTCTGAAGAGGAAGACTACGTGGTTGATGCCGATGCTAACGGCGAGTTTCTAGTCTGCTTTGATCCATTAGATGGTTCATCAAATATCGACATCAACTCGTTAGTCGGTACAATCTTTTCGGTACTACCAGCGCCAGCCGGTGAGTTTTCAGAGAAAAGCTTCTTGCAAGCGGGTCGTAAACAAGTTGCCGCAGGTTATGTGCTTTATGGCCCTTCTACTATGCTGGCTCTCACCACAGGTAAAGGCGTGCAACTGTTCACCCTTAATCCTGAAACCAACCAGTATCTATTGACTGATCCTGCTATGAGCATCAGCAAAGACACTGCTGAGTTTGCCATTAACATGTCAAACCAACGCTTCTGGGAAGCGCCAATGCAGACCTACATTAACGATCTGCTACTAGGCACCATTGGGCCACGCGAAAAAGCCTTTAACATGCGCTGGATTGCAGCCATGGTTGGCGATGTTCACCGGGTACTTTGCCGCGGCGGGATCTTCACCTACCCAACAGACAACAAGAACCCAAATAAGCCATTCAAATTACGTTTGATGTACGAAGCAAACCCAATGTCTTTCTTAGTTGAGCAAGCAGGTGGTAAAGCGTCTACCGGTTATGAAACTATTATGGATATAGAGCCAACAGAGATCCACCAGCGTGTTGCTGTTATCTTGGGTTCTGCCAATGAAGTTGATGCATGCCTTGAGTATCATCAAGTTGATTACTCAGAAGAGCCAACTTTATAAGATTCTAGGTTATCGTTCCTAAAATCTAACAAGCGCAACGCCCTTAGGGTATTGCGCTTTTTTCATACCAGAGTTAAGCCTTTACAGCTGCTTTTACTGTGCTCTTTAAGTTGTGCATAAACCTTTTGAAATGAGGCATGAAATCTTCAAATAAAGGATGCTTTCGATTTTGCATCATAACAGGGCCTAACAGCCGCAATGCTACCGCTACCTTTGTTGCTAAGGCTTCATCTAAACCACTCCCCAGCTTTAACTGCTCAACAACATTAAATAGATCTTCTCTATCTTGATGTTCAAACACTAAGATTCTAACCGTTTCTGACTCTGTATTCATTTCTTCGATAGTGACACGATAATGTTTCATGTGAACCTCATATAACCAAGCTGGACAAAATTTCGACTCAGTGCAGTAGTCTAGATAACCAGTGCGGTAGCGCTGTGAGCGAGCGTTACTGCAATCGGCATTGTTTTTAAAGAAAGGATTTTAAGCTGTTTATTGGGTTACTGAGAGGCTGAAAAATTATTGATCAATATTGCCTCGTCATAAGCATGTTAGGCTCAGCCTCTAAGATAAGCTTCCACTTTAGGCTTCACTGTCATCGAGATAGTAACCATAAGGGCTAACGCCACAGGTAATGCTCCAACAAGCCCATCAAACCAAGCATTAAAAAATGTAACACTCTCATTAAATCCTACATTGTTGTATGCAGTTGTGAGTGCCATTAATGACTCCATTATAAAAGCCATCGATACCCCTATTGCTAGATTTCGTTTTTGCTCTGCTACCTCAGGTAAAAGTTTAGCAGCGATCCCCGTTAGCATAGCCATAATTAAAAAACCTGCAGGCATCACAGTCACTGCTGCAAACAAGAAAGAACTCAACCAATCAGTAAAAAAGGTTTCCGTATAACCAATAGTAAAATAGGTCATGACCCCTGTTAACGAACCTGCCATTAATGACATCATTGCTAGCACCAATAGTATTTTATAAGCCAAAGGTTTTTTGCTTTTCTCTGGTAGCGGTGCGTATACCGCTGCTTGTATACCCATACTAATTCTCCAAACTTGTAATCACACCCACCATAGTTGATAATATCAACTATAATTCAAACTAGTTGATATTGTCAACTATGTTCATAGGGGATTGTATGTCAACCCAACAACCACTCGATAGCTTGTTTCACTTAGCTCATACATTGAAACGAAAAATCCATGACCACCTTGAGGTAATGGATCTAGGTATTGCACCTATGCATGTGCGAGTATTGAAAATAATAAATGCCAAAACACCCTGCACAGCCATCGACATAGCAAACTTTCTAGACCGTGATAAAGCTCAAGTGACTCGTTTGCTTAATACGTTAATTGCGCAAGAGCTCATTATTAAGCAGCCAAACCCAGAAGATAAGCGCAGCCAATGCTTAAGCATCACTGATGCAGGTAAGGAGATTACCGGCCAATTAACTGAGGTAAACAAGCGCATTTTTGAACAAATGGCCGCCGGAGTTTCAGAGCAGCAGTTAGAAAGTTTTATGGCAGTGACAGATAAAATGATGCATAACCTTGCAGCTCAAGCACCAAAAAGTTAGCCCCAGAAAAGCTGATTTAAGCGCATCAGCAAGCTCTAGATAACGCCCGCTTCTAAGCTAATATTGTTTAGTCACATCAACTAAATTAGAAAGTCGCCTCCTGATTATTAGAGGCGACCTAAGCAGCAATTTTAACTAAGCAATAATTAACTTAGCAGTACATACAGAGACAGAAATAGAGTGACGATGGCAGGGATACCATCTTGCCACCTATCAAAGCGTAGATGGAAAAATATTGCCCCCAAGGACGTGACAGCAATTAGCCCTGCACCGCCCCAAAGAGCCCACTCTGGCGCCGATAATGCTAGAAATGCACCAAGTAATGTAACTCCTGAAAACTCAATTAATCCAACCAGAAACATTATCTCTCTGTTGAGGCCATACTTTTTAAAGAAATTAAGCTGGGTTTCGAAAATCAGTTTTTGCCAGCCTAGTAACTTTATTGAGCTAGCAAACATAAAAAAAGCGACTAATACAACAATAGCAATATCTTTCATTTTGAATATCCTCTTGGTGAATATCCCAATTAAAACATTCCCAAAGCCAACCTTAAACGCTACATTTAGCACAACAACCATTCCAAATAAGAATGCAATGGACAAATTTGATTGCCTGCAACTCTTCATCAGAGTCGCGCACTTAGGTAGCTTTACTGCAGCAGCGAGTGAGCTAAATATGACTCAAAGTGCTGTGAGTAAAAAGATAGCTTGGTTAGAGAACAGAGTTGGATTTGCGTTGTTTCATCGCAATAGCAGAAAGATCCAGCTAACCGCTCAAGCTATTCAATATCTCCAATACAGTGAGAGATTCATCGACGAGATGTCACATTTCGAATCTAGCTTAAAAGAGGAATTAAAGCAGGTCAAAGGGCAACTAAAGCTATCTGTTCCCAGCTCACTCGTGACTAAATTGCTATTGAAACCAATAAGCAATTTTATGAAAATTCATCCTGAACTGACAATCGACACCTCTGTCAATAATCGACGGATAGATCTAGTTGAAAACAATATAGACATAGCGATAAGAGCGTCAGTTTTAGAAGATTCGGGCTACAAAGCACGCTTTTTATTTAATCATCATCCAATCTACTTTGCTTCACCCAGCTATTTACAAGGTAGAGGAATACCAACCTCAGCTAATGACCTCTTGTCTCACGACTGTCTTACCTATTCGTTAACGACGCCATCAAATACTTGGAGGTTACGTAAAAGCAATCAAGCCGACACAAAGGTAGTGGTCAAGGAGGTTTTTAAAAGCGATAGTCCAGAGCTGTTATTAGAAATGGCGTTACTGGGGCATGGTATAACTGCCCTGCCGCACTGGATGGTTGCAGAACATTTACAAAATGGCAGTTTGATTCAAGTATTAAGTCATTATGAACCGAACATTTTGCCTATGTATGCTGTATTCAAGAACGATGAGTATCAACCCTACCGAGTGAGAGCATTTGTAGACTACTTGCTAGATTACTTTGAATCTCTAGCTGAGCTTAACAACGAGGAATGATACAAAAAAGCCCCTATCTAAAAGATAGAGGCTTTCAATTTAAAGAGAGACTTAACAGTCACTCATTGCAGTCTACTATTTCTAAGACTACTTTTTCTCAGAGTACTTAGCTGCATTTTCACCAGCCATTCTACCGAAGGTGACGATGTCAGAAATCGCGTTGCCACCTAGACGGTTAGCACCGTGTACACCACCAGTCACTTCACCCGCACCGTATAGACCGGGAATAACCTGTTTCTTAGCGTTTAGAATTTCAGACTTAGAGTCAATCATCACGCCGCCCATAGTGTGGTGAACACCAGGAGTGACTTCAATCGCAAAATAGTTACCTTCATTAAGAGCACGCGGTAGGTTAGGACGTTCAAAGTCTGCGTCTTTACCAGCAGTCACGAAGCTGTTGTAACGCGCCACAGTTTCAGTCAATGCTTTACCATCGATGTTCTCTAGCTTACCAAGCTTAACAAGCGAGTCAGCAGTCGGTGCTACACCTAGACCGATGTACTTATCAATTTTGCTTAGCGACTTACGTACAGAGTCATCAAAAATTAGGTAAGCTGTTTTACCTGTTTGCTCAAGAATTGCTGCAGCAGCTTTGTCACGAGTGGTAATCTCGTTGACGAAACGCTTACCTTCGCGGTTAACTAAAATGGCACCGTTACCACGTACCGCTTCAGTAACCATCACACCACCTTTAACTGATAGTGTTGGGTGAGCTTGAATGTACTGTAGATCTTGCATCGCTGCGCCAGCATTACCCGCTACATCGATACCGTCGCCTGTCGCACCTGGTTGGTTAGTCGATACAAAACCTTTTAGTTTTGGATCAAGCTTAGCGACACGCTCATTGTTCTTACCGAAACCACCAGTTGCTAATACAACAGCATCAGCTTTAATCCAGTAGTAACCTTTGTACATACCTTTAACGAGCAGGCCTTTAACGTTGCCTTTGTCGTCTTTTAGGATTTCAATACCACGAGTGTTCATGCGCATATCGATATCACGCTTAACCGCATTATCAAAAAGCACTTGAATCACGTGAGCACCAACACCAGCACCACCTGTTGGACGGTGAGAACGGTTAACAGATGCGCCACCCATACGGCCGATATCAGTTAAATCTGCACCCATTGCTGTTAACCAGTCAACTGAACCTTTTGAGTGAGATGCCAGTACATCTACAAGAGCAGGGTCATTTAAGTTACGGCCACCTTTCATGGTGTCTTTAACCATAGACTCAACGCTATCTTCAATACCTTTAGCTTTTTGTTGATCAGTCCAAGCAGCATTCATGCCGCCTGCAGCTAACTTAGCGTTACCGCCAATCACAGGTTCTTTTTCAACAAGAATAACTTTAGCGCCATTATCATGAGCTGAAACCGCGGCCGAGAAACCTGCGCCGCCAGAACCAATAATCACAACATCGGTTGTATCGCGTGGAGCTGCTGCTAATGCCGCTTGGCGATCTGATTTGTCTTTTAATAACTCATCGATGCTTGGCTCATTACGTTCCCACTTCTTCGTGTATGGCATGTCAAAGTCGAAGCTGTGGCAAGAGTCACAGTAAACCATCGATTTTTCGTGAGCGCTGTGGCAAGAAGTACAAGCGATTTCGCCAGGGAAGTGAGATGCGTGGGCATTGTAGTGTTCATGTTCAGTCTCTTTTGCCACCTCTTCCATCGTGCCATGACAAGATACACACTGCTCATTTTCGTAACTTAGGTTGTCATTTGAAAGCTCACCATCTGGCATGTGGCAGCTATCACACTCTTGGTTTTCACCATGGAATTCAGCTAAGTTATCAGCTGCCATTGCGTTACCCATTAGGCCTGCAGAACCTAGAAGAGTTGCAATACACACTGCTTTTTTAAAGTTTTTCATCTCAAATCCTCACTCTCAGCAAGTCACTTATTGTCACTTGTAAAAGTCATCACGGTAATTTCGACAATCGTTAATGTTGTCGTCAATTGTTAAGTTCGAATTCATTTTGAGCCTGATAAGCGCTTCTCTCAACCAACAAGCCATTAGCTCTTAACAAACTGAACACTTGATCACAGCTTGCCAAATTGCTCATGCACGAATGCATAACTGCATGATGGGTTATGCAAAAATGCATAAGTCTGTGTGAGCTAGCTAACATTGGTAAATAAGGTACCTTCCAGCGATTATTTAACTGTTAACAGAGATGGCGAGGCTGGGATATAGCCCCATTATATAGCTGCTGTAGCGGTCAAAAACCGAGAATTACTGCACAGTTAACGTGTATAAGTGCATGCTAAGATTAGCTCATGAAAATACTCGTTAAACTTTTATGCACACTGCTGGCAATGACTTCAGTGCTGCTCCCCCAAACTGCTGTAGCTGAAGATAGCAACAGTGTTGTGTTTGGTGTTCACTCAAAAACAGCACCGCTTGAATGGCGTAATAACGGCGTCGATCAAGGTTTTAACTTAGAGCTACTGGATCGGATCGGCCAACTCACCGGTAAACGGATAGTCGTTAGGCGTAAAACCTTCCAGCAGTTACTGACAGATGTTCATAACCCAGACTCTTTGATTGATGTGATCGCGGTTGTCAGCCCGGTGACAATCGATCGCGATCTTAGTCAGTCAGATCCGATCTACGCCACCCACGCAAAAGCTTATACCCTGCAAGGCAAATCATTCATCGAAGGCTGGGACGATCTGAAAGGTAAACGAGTTGCCATTAAAAAGGGTGCCTTTGTTGATGTTTATATCTCTGGCAAACAACAAGACTTTAAAAGAGTCGACGTTGATCTTTACGAAACAGGATTTCAGTTATTAATAAAGGGCCAGGTCGATGTCGTCATTGCAGAAAACTTTGTTGCCAGACGATTAATGCCGTTATACCCCTCAATTAGAAGCTCTAGTGATCCACTGATATATGGGGCGTTTAACTTTGTCAGTAATCGCAAAAATGAAGCACTAATGGCGCACATTAATGATGCGCTGCGCCAACTAAAGCTATCGGGTGAATATGACCGTCTAGTGAATAAATGGTTTGGTACAGGACGTGAGAAGGTCGATCTAAACTCCGCGCAACAACGTATGCTGTCACTGGCAATTTTTGTTAGCTTAATTTCTGCTGTTGGCATGCTGCTCACCGGTTACGTCAGCCTAAGCCTACGTAAACGCAGCAAGGCGTTAAAGCTAGAGTTAGCTCAGCGCAAAAAAGCCGAAGCGGCTATTTCTAACCTGTCGAAACAGTTCCAGTCAGTACTCGATGGTATTCCTCATGGGGTGACACTGTTTAACCGCCAAGGTGAATGCCTGTGGAGTAATGATAATAATCAATTGCTCAAAAACCCGGACTTCCACTACATCGATGGTCAACCATTCAAACTATTACCAAGCCTTATTGAAACCTTAGACAGCAACCGATCCACGATTGCTGATATGGCCATTGAAAATCAGCATTGGCAGTTACAATTGCATCCCATTGGTGATGATCAAGCGGTTATTTTGCTGGAAGAAACCACTGAGCAGCAGCGACTTCGCCAAGCTAATGACGAAGCCAGCCGACTGGCCTCTTTAGGAGAGCTTTCAGCAGGTATCGCCCATGAAATCAATAACCCTACCGGCATAATCATCCACTCGATAGCGTTTATAAACGATGCCCTAGCCGATCTTTCTATCGCCGCGGATAGCTACCAGAAACAGAATCCATTTTGGAATATTGCAGGGCTAGAGTCTACATCGGCGTTGACGGAGCTCAATCTAAGTAGCCAATCGATTGTTGAGGGTGCCGATCGCATTAGTCGTATCGTTAACGACTTAAAACGCTATGCCTTACCCACCATCGCTGATGAATACCAAGCGATATCACTGAATGAAGTGGTACAGGTCTCTTTGCGCTTAACAGCCAACCAGATAAAAACCTTAAATGTAGTCACTGATTTATACAGCCCTAGCCCCATAATTACAGGCGATGCACAGCAGTTAAACCAAGTGCTAATCAACTTAATTCAAAATGCCTGCCACGCCATAGTGCTGGATGCTGACACCTATGATAATGACCAACATATTGTACTCAAAACCCACGTTGAACACGGGTTTGCTTACTTGACGATTACCGATAAGGGTCAAGGTATGGACAGAGCAACATTGCAACGGATCACCGAGCCATTTTTCACCACAAGACGCTCAAGTGGTGGCACCGGGCTTGGACTGTCAGTTTGTAGCCGCATCATTAAAGAACACGACGCTGATATGCAGATAAAGTCGCGTATTGGCAAAGGTACCGTAATCACCCTTCGCTTCCCATTGGAGACTCACACGTGAAACTAGCCAGAAATATTCTACTTGTCGACGATGAAGCATCTTGGTTACGCACCCTAGCGATAACGCTTAACAGGCTAGTGCCCGAGGCAAAAATCGATACTTGTGTCGACAGCCGGCAGGTGATGAATCGTCTTGAAGTCGGTGATTACGCTTTAGTGTTACTGGACTTAACCATGCCCTTCCACTCCGGCGAAGAACTATTGGATATGATCCGTAATGCCTGTCCCAATACTCGGGTCATTATCGTCACAGGTGTCAACGAGGTTGATACCGCAGTGCGCTGCATTAAGCATGGTGCTTATGATTACTTTATTAAAACAGATAATGTCGATGACCTTGCCCGCACAGTACGCCGTGCATTAGAAGTTGTAGGGCTTGAACGGAACTATCTAAGAATTAAAGAGAGCTTTCTCAGCAAAACGCTTTCCCAGCCTGAAGCCTTCAATAACATCCTTACTTGTGAGCCTGCATTGCTGGATCAGTTTCGTTATTTTGAAGCGGTTGCACCCAGTCCGGAACCTATCTTGATTCAAGGCGAGAGCGGTACCGGCAAAGATGAATTTGCCAAATCAGCGCATCAGCTTTGCTGTCCAGATGCCCCGTTTATCAACGTTAATCTTGCCGGGATCAGTGCCAGCGCCTTTGAGCTACAGCTGTTTGGTCAGATAAAAACCTTAGATAATGGACAGGTCAGCGCCCAAGCTGGCGTATTACATCAAGTACAATCAGGCTTACTGTATCTCAATGAAATTGGTGATTTGCCAATAGAATCACAGGCAAAGCTAGTCGATGTCATAGAGCATAAACAGTATTACCCCATTGGCAGCGATAAAGCCTACCCAGTGCTGTGTAAAATCATCACCTCAACGCAACATGACCTGCTGGCCTTAAGTAAAGTGGGCAAATTTCGAAATGACCTTCTCTACCGCTTACGCTCTCACACCATTAAACTCCCTCCGCTTAGGCAGCGTAGACTCGATCTATTTATGCTAATCAATCACTTCATCAGCTTAGCGGCTGATGAAATGAACCTACCAAGGCCTGATCAGCCAAGTACCCTTGCCGCACAACTCGCAGACTATGAGTTTCCAGGCAATTTGCATGAGTTAAAAGGCATGGTATTTGATGCCGTCAGTCGCAGCGATGGTATTCAACTCAATATCAGTCCGTTTATGGAAGCCATCAATCTAAGCAAGGTCGTTGCAGAGGATAGTGATCAGTTAGTCTTTCCCAAAGAACTGCCGACATTGGCACAGATGGGCGATGCATTGATCAATGAAGCGATGAGCCGCACAGCCAATAGCCAGACAGCCGCAGCTAGAATGTTGGGGATCAGCCAAAGCGCTTTGAGCCGCAGGCTAAAGCAATAACAAAAATTGTCTACCTACAAGTACTAAAAAAGCTCGCCAAACTAGACGAGCTTACCCTGAAGTTAAAAATAGCTATTTAGTATCTGAACGTAAGACTAACTCTACCCTGCGGTTTAGCTTCTGACCGGCATCATTATTTTTGTTCGCTACAGGCGAGTATTCCCCAATACCAACCGCAACTAATTGCTGTTCAGACAATTGGTAATCGACGATTAACGTGCACACAACAACCTTTGATCTTTTTTCAGGTAACGTTTGATTGTAACCTTGCTTTCCCTGATCGTCTATATGCCCAACAACGTAGAAAGGCGTTGTTGATCAAATCCCAGTACTAGATGCAGCTACCCCAAGTGTTTTATCGAATTAGGCAGCTTCTTTCCTAATGGGCATTCCTAGTTCTATGACTTTGTTGATTGCTTTTACTCCCGCTAAAGCTTCACCTACTTGAGCGTTATAGTCGCGCAGGCTAAGTTTCGGGCTCACCAGCTGCTTATATCGATACATCGCTGTTTCAGATAGTGATCTTTGATGGTAATCATTGTCCTGTTTCCATTGTGCTAATTGGCTGGTCTTGAGCGCTTTTACTGCCTCATTTCTCGGGTGCCCATCTTCCCAGTACCCTGCATTACTTCTGGGGGGAATAGTGGGTTTGCAATTTTTGCGTTGAAGCTGCTTGTGGCATGCCTTGGTATCGTATGCACCATCAGCTGATAACTGAGCTATACGTCTTCTCAACGGGTTGAGCAATGTGGGTAGCACTTCATTATCTGCAACGTTAACTAAGGTGACTTCTGCTGACACAATCTCATGCGTATTACTATCAACTGCGAGGTGTAGCTTACGCCAGGTACGGCGCTTTTCTTTGCCGTGCTTACGGGTTTTCCATTCTCCTTCACCGTAAACTTTGAGACCTGTTGAATCAATAACAACATGTGCCACAGGACCACGACTCTTTGCCCGATACTTGATTTCAACAGTCTTAGCTCGCTTACTAATACAGCTGTAACTCGGGGAGGTCAGTGGCACATCCATAAGCTGGAATACAGAGTTGGTAAAGCCTTCTAGTGCTCGCAGTGACAAGTTGAATACGCCTTTAACAACCAGTGCTGTTTCAATAGCAACATCGGAGTAAATATACCCTCGACCACGACGACCATTGTGTTCGATACATAGCCAAGACTTAATGGCTTGCTCATCAATCCAGAACGTCAGAGAGCCACGATTGACTAGTGCTTTGTTGTACTGAGACCAGTTAGTCATTTTATGCTTAGACTTTCCCATTTTGCTGCTCCGCGTAGCTATCTTGGGAGATCAGATCACGCTAATGGCAAAAAGTTCATTCGATTTAGGAAACAAGGCCGTAGCGATAACTCCACCACAAACTAAAAGTATCTAGCGACGTCCAGCTCCATGCATACTTATTCTTTTTCTTACTCATGACATAATCAGTTCCACCATACTTTGGTCCCCAAAACTTAAGCCTCACTGGTCAAGGAAAAACAGTAATCTTTGGTATTACCCGATAAGCACGATCGGCCATCATTTTGTCTCGAGAATCATTGACCATGTTGGCCATTTCAGCAAAGCGTTGTCCAGTCAGTTTTTTACTCTTTATATTATCCCGAATATTATACTGAGTATGACCTTTATAGGCTTTGATAAAACTGTTGATGTTATAAACGGTGCAGAGGGCATTAGCGCTAACATCAGGGTCGTTTTTAGCGATAATATCATCGTAAATAATTTTACCGCTGAATAGTGTCATTTGATGATTAGCAGCTTGCATGGCATATAACAAGCCAATCAATTTATCTTCTGCAAGGATAAATTTATTACCAAATTTTTGAATAACATTTTAAGTTGAGTCGTGGCTTTATAGACAACTTCAGTAATTTGCTCTATCAATTTGCCAACATAGGGAATGACTTGCGCAAAATAGCCAAGAGTCTCCAAGTTACCAGCAAACTCTTGTACCATATTAGCCCAAGAGGCTAAGGCGACCATTTGCCCTATCGCCACTTGATTAGCTACCATGGCGCGGTTAGTGATAGCGATGATATTCATATCTCGCGTCACCATAGTGGTTGTGCTATAGGCAACATTATCGGCAGTATTTTGCATTCTTATTCGCTCAGAAGCGACAATACCTGTGTCATAAAGTGAGAATAGCGCCAAGGCCACAGCGGCAAAAACAGCCAAAAAAGCCAAAGAAAGCCAAAGAAAGCCAAAGAAAGCCAAAAAAAGTACGCTTGCATAACCTTTTTGCGATGTCAAAAAACAGGGACGTTTTGATAGAGGAAGATTTAAATGACATTCCATGTCAATAACTCGCTTAGTTTATTAGTAGCGATAGCGCCATATTAAAGATATATATTTAATCAATAATTTCATTCGTTATAAATCAGAAAAATCGTTTGGGTCTTGAGCAATACACCAATCCCAAGCGGCTTGAGTAACAACAGAATCATCACTGCTTTTGTCACCGTCTGCTACATCAGCCATTTCAAAAGCCAAATCCATCATTTTCTGATTAATCACATCTGAAAAACTATCATTATCCACAGGATACAGATCTCGGATCGTCTCACGCATAAAATCAGGATCATCAGGATTATCTTGCACTCCTAAAGCCATTCGATCTGTAGCTGGCGCCATTGTCGAACATTCATCCCATTGTATGTTTTTATTTAACAGGCTTTGATTGCTTTCACCGCTACTTATACTTTCACTTAAAGCCTCCCTATAAATATTGCCGTCAAAATGCCACGGCTTTGGTGCTTCAGCCGCTATACTTTGAGCACAAAAAAATAGTGAGATAGTGGCTAAAGAGCATTTGAGTTTAAAAAATGGTTTGATAGGCATAGGAGACTCTTATTTTCCATAAAAGAGGGTGCGGGCAGGCCCGCACTATAATAGCTATTATTATTTTTTAATTGATGAACCAGCAGTAGCATTATATTTATCTAAACCACCTTCTTTAGCTGCGATGGTTACCGCAGCCTTGCCCTGCTTAGTCGCTTGTTTTGTCGCTTTCGTTGCTTCAGTTCCGCTACCACCTAATTCAGCGGCCATAGATGCAGTTTGATTACGAACGACGTCGCCAAACATTGTAAATGCTCCAATAGCGGCAATTGCGATTAGTGCTACAATAATGATATATTCTGTCATCCCTTGACCGTGCATTTTATTCTTTAATATTATTCACTCCTTGAAATCTAATTAAAGCCGGCTAGATTCTACAGTGAAGATGCATCAACTCAATCACCCATAAGTATTAATTACCATTCCAAAGACTTAAAAATTAGAACTATTGGATTGTAGTATTATATACACAATAGCTGTTCATAATTAATACCAAATCAATTAAGTTATTACAAATCTCATCGAAGTTAATATATATTGAATTATAAAAGAATACTTAAGCTATTATAAATATTTTCAACACCTTGAAAACCACATGAACTCATACCAAACAATCGTTGAATGCCAAACCGTCAATCCATATTAGTTGTACACACTAATATGGGAAACACTACGGTTTATGAGTTACTGTATTCAGAAGTTATATAGAAGTGCTATATCCCCGGAAATCGAGTGATTCAGTATTTATAATTCTGCGAAGTTTTGTGGTGTCGGGTAATACATCAAACTAAGCGGCTCGCGCCATCGGTGATTCATCACTGTTCTGATTCCCGTCAGCAGCATCAGCCATCTCAGAAGTCAACTCAATAACATTTTGATTCATTACACCATACCTAGAGGGTATGTGGTTCCACGAGCGAAATAGGCAGTACTCCATTTACCCGCTAATTTCATTCTATCGGCAGCGGGCGCTATTCGGGAGTACTAACCCCACTGCACGTTCTTGTTATTAAAGTGCTTACCGTTATAGTTTTATATGAGTTCCCAATAGGTGTTGCTATCAAAACTCCATGGTCTTAACTTAGCTTCTGTTGTGTTGAGCTGAACGCAATAAATGAGTGAGACCATCACTAAAAATCGTCTGATTATAGAATGAACCAGCTACCATTTATACTGGAATTAATCAGGTTTTTGCTCGATTTCATACAGCGTTAGTTTAAATTTTGAATAAAACTAAAGACTGAAGTAACGACCCAATAAAAAATTCATTCACCGCATCGTCAATTTAACCGTGCAATACAAAAAACTCGCCTATTTAGGCGAGTTTTTAGAATTAAGCAGCCCTTAAGCTAGCTTGAGGTAACACTGTTTGATGCAGTCACCAGCTTAGCTTCTGCACGCTTTTCAGTTTCATCAACTATGGTCAATACCGCAGCATCTCCGACTACGTTACATGATGTCAGTACCATATCGATAAGGCGGTCAAGCGCGGCCACAATCGCAAATGCTTCAACCGGTAGACCCATCTGATGAATAAGCACACCAATCATCACCATTCCGCCACCTGGAACACCGCCAGCGCCAACAGACAGTAAGAAGATGCTAAACAGTAGTGCTGGTAACTGATCCATACCGATTGGCGCGCCAAACGCATTAGCCACAAAGAAGATAGCAATGGTGATGTAAATTGATACGCCGCCCATGTTCATCGTTGCACCCAGCGGTACGCCAAAACCTGCTACGGCGCGATTAACACCCAGCTTCTCGGTTAAGGTACGCATTGTCACTGGGATAGTAGCGTTTGAGCTCGCTGTTGAAAGTGAAAATAAAATCTGTTCACGAGTTTTAGCGCGAAACTCTTTGGCAGATACTGGAGTAAACATGCTTACAGCAAAAGGATAAACAACAAATATCCACAACAGCAGTAAGCTTAGAATGACCACAAGGTATTCTAATACGCTACCAAATATCGCAGCTTCAAGGGTTGCACCTAGCTTAAGCATCAATGCGAACACACCAATAGGCGCTAACTGCATCACCACGCTAATAAGCTTCATCATTATTTTGTTGGCAACCTGAAAACCGCTCACAGCGCTTTTAGCTGTTTCACCAAGTGACTTAATCACGCCGCCTAGCAAAAGTGCCATAAAGATAACTTGCAACATATTGCCCGACGTAAAGGCTGCAACAGGGTTGCTAGGTACGATACCCACAATAAGTTGTACTAAGTTTGGTAGCTCTGTGGCGACGATATCAACACCACCACTGCTCGACATATCAACGCCTTTACCCGGCGCCAATAGCAAAGCGACAGCTAATGCAGCAAAAATAGCCACTAAGGTATTAATGATGTAGAAGCCAAACGTTTTACCGCCTAAACGGCCAAAACTATTGAGGTCTTTCAGTTCGCAAACGCCGCATACAATTGAAACGAATACTAATGGCACAACTAACATCATGATCATATTAACGAACATGGTGCCAGCGCCGGAGGCGATATCTACCACTGTACCGCTGAAGAAACCGATATCTGCGAGGAAGTATTGAATGATCGAGCCGAGGATCAAACCTGAAAATAGACCGATAAAGATCCGAGTAGAAAGTGATTTAGTCATTAACTTGCCTTATTATTCGACACGTCTTATCGCATGTCTTCTATTGCCTTCAATCTTGATGGATATTTAATTTCCATCTATTAGTGGCAAGGATAGTGAAACATGCTGGCAAGAATTTCAATCAAAACCATAAAATTAGTTTACGAAACAATCTTATAACAGCCCAGTAGTAACAATATAAGTCGCTGTATAAACAGCAAATTCAATTCAACAGCCGAAAGCCAAATTGAAGCAACTTTTACACAAGCAACACCACAGCAACACAACGAAAACAATTCAGCAAAAACGTCATAGTCATAACAACCACAAAAACCAAAGATAGCAATATAAACCACCAGTCTGGCACTGAGAAATAGTTTTCATAACCAGTAAGTTTCATTAAGCAGTGTTATCTAAAGCAAAACTGCTGAATATTTGTGCTTAACAAGCTCGCGAATGGGTTATTAATCCTAGTTTATGAGCTAACAGATGCTGTTGCTTAATGCTGACTCGATGCTCGATAATAAACTGCTGTAATGGCTGCCAATCGCTGCTTTGCTGACTAATATACTTAAGCTGCTTATTTTGCGCTATGTAGTCTTCCGTAGAGCTTGCGGTAACAACTAACGATGAAAGGGCTTCAATACTTGGGGCGAGCAACTGAGTGACTCTGGGGGTCGTGAGTGCGATTTGTATACCAGCAGGATCGACATCGACGAATGCCACAACAGTTACACTCTCAGGTAGCTGTTCAAGCAAAACACTAAGTCCTTTAGTCAATCCGTTATGCCCTCGATACACCACTAATGCATTGTTGAGCGATTCATCGACCGAAAACTGATGCCAGCAATCAAAGGCATCGAGGTTTTCAACAATCACTAAGTGAGTAATCGGTGTAGTCTGAGATTCCAGTAATTGAATGACGTTAGCAAGCGGTATTCTAAGAGAGTACTCAAGTGGAAGATTCATATAAAAAGGTTGCGGCTTGAGCAGCACATACTGTTCATCTGGGGCTATTGCAGCGAGCTTTTCATAGCGACTGTGTTTAGCGACCTCTGCGCGAGTGCCCTCGAAGGAGTCTTTGAGTAGCTCGCTACCAAAGTAAACCGTCGACATTTGATTCAGTTGATGTAACTGCTCAGCACTAAATCGCAAGGCGCGGCTAGACTCATCAACATCACCGACTTCCAGTTCTGCGAATATCTTTTGCCAATTAGCGCTAAAGGACACCTTGCCAATGCGCTTTCGCAGCACATTGGCAATCAAATTGGCATGGACTTTAGTTAAGCGAGCCACAGCTCAACATCGCGAATCACGAAGTTACCAGTATAAACAGGATCTGACTCGCCGATGGCTTCGAGTTCGAAATACTGCCTATGCTCTTCAGGCAAGCCTTCATAACCGCAAATGACTTGATACAACCAACTTTCACGATCCCAGCTTAACGCTTGCTCATCGAGGTACTCTAATGCTGATTGACTCTTGCCTGAATCAATCACCGCACAGAAGTATGCATCAACCGCTAACTTGAGCGGGTTATCCGGAATATCAAAGTCTTCAGTTTGACTTAGCGATACTGATACATCTTCCTCGGCGGTTACGTGCCCGGCATTAAGTCTATCGATACGCTTAATATTGGAAACAATTTCAAACAGCTCAGGCTCATACAAAGTACTGTGAACATCTACCGCAGCAGGAGCAAGTAGCGCCTCTGCGCAATTAAACAATGCAGGTAGCTGTTTGTGGCTAACATGATCCGCGGGACGATAATCAGGATGAAGATCGGTATAAAGCAGCCAACCTTTCAGTAAACGAGTACGACCTCTAATTTGACGGAAACGGCCAAGCAGCTCAAGCAGACGTCCCTGCACGACACTTAACTCTTGCGTACAATCACTCAAAGTATCCTGCAATGAGGTGACCAGTAGCTTTCTTAGCTCACGTATATCTCCAGCTATTTCACCAAGTTCACTAAACTGGAACATCTCTAAGCCATTAAGCAGCTCTGTCACCTGTTTTTGTGCCAGCTCATTTTCACGAATTTTAGCGTTGATGGTACCAACATAACCAAACTCGTTGTTAATACGGCTCCACAGCACTCGAATTGAATAACGTAGGCCATCAGCAAAGCTATAGACATGCTCACTTAAGTCAGCGAGATAAGCCTCAGAGGCAGCGTAATCAACATTGTGACGCGCTTCCTTATAATGAGCCGCCAGTGTTTTAATGCTGGCCAAAGAGCTACCGACATTAGAATCTATCTGGCGATTACGCTCATCGCTTAATGCTTCCTCTAACAAGGCGCGCACCGAACGCTTTAAACGTAACTCTTGATCCGCTTCTGGACGCCATAAAATATCGTTTTTACGTAGCTTCTCTATGGCCGCAGCGTTGGTTTCATCTTCAGATACTGAGCCCGATAGATAAACATCCATGACCAGCTCAGCGTGACGTCCAAGTTGTTTAAGCAGTTTTACCCCTGCTTGATGTAAGTTACTGCTCATCGTAAGTCAGCTCCCCATGCATCGCAGTATTGGCTAGCAGCGCTCAACCAACAGCTTACTGCACACTGATATCGCTGTTGATTCAGCATCAAACCAGATCCCTCTGCGTCGCCGTTTCAGCTTGCGCCTCTAAGCTTAAGCCTTCGGTTTCATCAATAAACCGAATAACCTCATACAGGTAATCAAGCTTACCGGTGGCAATAAAGATCTGTTTCTCTGCGTTAGGCTTAGTTAAATAACCCAGCTCTACTAAGCGCTTAAACACCAGCTTGATCTGCGCATCTACATTACTACTGGTTGAGCCAAACAGACGATATTGGCTAATTTTAGCCAATTGTTCACGAAAAGCCGGCGTATCTTCAATGCGAGTCTGTAGCTCTGTCAGTCTAACTGCAGCGCCTTCAGACAAAGGTGCATCTTGACCGCTGCCCTCTTGTACTAACACCAGCCATTCCACCAGCGGGATAAGCGCATTACAGATATCTTTAAACTGCGACGAAATGACCTTACGTTCACTTTCGCCTAGTTGCTGATAACCGCAAAAGAACACTTCTCCTTCGCCAGCAGAACCAATCGTACGGTTTATTTGGTTTAAGTAGACTTCAACACGCTCACGGGTATCTGGATTTTTCAGTGCGCGCCAGCCATCTTCATCGGTGGTACGACAAATAAACTCGCCCTTTAATAAACGTTCAATCAGCGCACTGGTACCCACTAATGTAGTTTCTGTTACTTGGCTCATTACACAGCCTCCTGAGTACGTCGCTGACTAAGCTTTTCGGCAATCGAGTTAACCTGCGGTTTAACCACCTGCAGTTTTTTGGTTTGTTTATTAATAATATAACGATTAGCAAACAAGCTAAGCACCTCAGAATCAGGGTTAGGGAATGCGCCAAGTACTGAGATATTGTTGTTTTCACAAGCATCAAATATCTTTTTCACGTTACCGTGGTGCAGCGTACCAAGCTCATCAATTGGCCAGTGAATAGTCACCTCAGCACGACCACGTAACAGACGGGTAAATGCTAATAGGAACTTACAAAGGATCAGGTATGCCATACCATGGCTTGATGACTCGTTAAGCTGTCTGTCGGTACGAATAATCAGGTCACTATTCCCCTCTTTTAAGCGCAGTTCAATCTCCAGTAACTTAGAGATCCCGCCCGATAATGCGGCGCGACCGATAATATCTAATGCACGGCGCATGCTGTTGGTGTAATCCTCACCCGGCAATTCGCTAAAGCCATCAGCTTTCCATTGACGGAACGCTTTAACAAACGCTTCAAGCTCTGGCCAAAACTCTAGTTCGCTAATGCGCGAACGGATCTTAACCGCAGATTCTGATACCCCATCAAGGAACAACTCTTCGCCTACCTCACGGGTAATACGGGCGCTTTGAGTGGCTATGCGGCGGTCAATATCGGCGAGTACATCGTAAAACGCGGTGAGATCAACACCAAAAATACGCCCCTGCTCACGCAGTGCCATCATCGATTGTGGCACCATTACGTTCAGTAGCTGCTCCAGCTGCGGCACTAGTTTGCGGTAATCCAGAATACGAATACCTTTGTCATTAACAAAGCTCGACTCTTCGCGCGCACGCTCCCATGTCTCCGATAAGCTAGAACCTGACTTACTGGCAATCACTGAATCAAAGTGTTCAACATACTGCTTAACTGAACCCAGCAGTGAATCACGCTTTAACAGCTGATCTTCACCTTGCCGCAGACGCTCACTGAGTCCGCCTTGAGCATCCTCATTATTAGCAGGCAGTTTAAGCTCGGTAAGTTTGCGCATGACACTACGTAGCTTGGTTAGATTTTCTGAGGCTTCAACTTGTACCGCGTCAGAACGCTTGCGTTCACTGTCTAGCTCGCTACGCTTGGCTTTAACCTCATTAGATTTAGCTTTGAGCTGCTGCTCTAACGATAAGCTAGCCTGCTTAACTGTGCTGAGCTCAGTCTGTAACTTAGGTTTACGCTTCAACCAAGTATGTTGATACCAGTCGTCATAACGCAACACTTCACTACGGCGTTGCTCCGCTTTACTGATATTAGCTTCAAGGGTACGGATCTCGGTTTTTAGCGCGACAATTTTGGCTTCATCGATACCACGAGATTTAAGCTCATTCTTGTACCACTGCTCACAGGCCTTTTGTTCACTTTTAGCGTGGTCTCGACGGTTTTGGATATTCGCTTTAACTTGGCCAAGTTGATTGTCTAAAGCACCAACAACCTCTTGCCAATAAGCATTTTTCTCCATGCGCGCTTCTAACGCCTGCTCTTTTTGCTCTTCATGCCACTCTTGTTGCTGTTGCTTTAATTGCTTCAGTTCGTTATCGAGCCTAGCAAGTTGCTTCTGCGAAGCAGACTTTCGCTCATTAAGTGCTTGGTTGATCTTCTCTTGTTCAGCACGTTTATCATCAAACAGCCGGCGCAGATCATCACGGCTATTTTTATAGGCGGTGCGAGCAAACGTTAGCTCACGTGCCATGGCATCGAGCTCGCTATTAACGGCCACTAACTTGGACTCAGCTTCTGCCTGTAACTCTTTAGCACTGGTTAACATCTCTTCGGCATTAGCATGCTTGATGCGCAGCTCTTGCTCAGATGCAGCGTACTCAGGTGAATCGATCGCCTTTAGATCGAGCGCTATGCCGTATAGGGCTTCAAGATTTTCACCGCTGATAGTCGGGTGTAAGTCACTACGGTGCAGCAGATCTGAATTGATCACCTTACCTAAGGTGTTTTCCCAGCCATTGGCCTCTTTACGTAAGAACTCTAGTAACGTGTGTGACTGGGGGAACAAGATATGGTGCAGCTCTTCAAGTTCGCTTTGACGTTCTGTGACTCGAATACCGGCAACCCGCAGTCCTTCATTAGCTTGATCGCGTTTAGCACGCAGCTTACGCTCTTCGCTCGTGAAGCGGTCAACCTTGGCGTTACAGCTCTCTTGCTCCTCATCGGCGCGAGTGATTCGTTCATCAAACACCGCTAACGCCAGCTTTTCCTCTTCCGAGTAGGTCACGCTATCAACGCGTACTTTCAGCTCTGCTGCAGATAACTTCAGTTGATACGCTTGCTCACTAAATTGTGCTTGGCCTTTATCGGTCGCGTCACGCCATTGATCTTCTAATGCTGCTAACTCAGAGCGGCCTTGTTCACGCTGTTTATCGCGAGACTCTCTTAAGCTGTCTTGCTCTTGGTGCAAGTTTTCCAGCTCTCGGTTAAGCCCTTCACCAATTTTACTGCGACGGGCGTTGTACGCGGCCTCAATATCTTGGTGCTTTTCAGTTTGTAGTTTATGTCGCTCTGACAAGTTTTCTAAGGTACCGCGCCAGCTAGGTAACTGTTCGAGATCTAACTTAGCTTGTTCAATTTCAGCGTCTTGAAATGAAGCGTGTTGATCTTCAATCGAATCTAGTTCTTGTTCACACTTGGCCACATCGCCCTTAGCGGCAGACAAGTCTAAGTTGAGCTCGTCACGTTGCTCTTTCCATTCTTCGTCCAACTCTCTTAGTTTAGCGTTGAGTGCTTTTGACAAGTCTTGGTGATGCTCTTGTCTTTCGACCTCATCACTTTCATCTTTGCTATAACCGCGGCGCAGGCTGGCAAGTCGCTGCTCTGTGCTTAGTAGCTGGTCAAACTCCTGCTCTAACTTTTCAAACTCAGGGCGAATAAGCTCAAAGCCCTGAATAAGCTGACTCTCTTTTATCCAAGACTCAACATGTTGCGGGTTAATGCGAGAGCTAGGAGGATTAACACCATCCTCTTCAAGAATAGCGGCGATCATCGACTTGATCGTCTCCATCTTCCCCTCTTTCGAGTGCACCGCTTTCGCCAGTTTTTCAATATGGCGCAGCGAATGTTCCGCCTCACACAGTGAGAATTGACGGGCGTAATTACGCAACTCGGTGCGGTTACTGCCGGTACTCAATAATGCTCTATCGTTCTGAATGATCGCCCTAAACTCACGAGTATTGAGTAGGTTAGTGATCGCAATACCCGCGCGCTTCATCTCACGGCCAAGTTCAGCCATGGTAAAACACTGAATGTTATCGCCTTGCTGGGTTTTGATATAATCATCTAGCTCAAAACCTTTACCGATAAAGCGGTAATTAACTCCTTTGCCGTCTCCCGCAGAAGCTAATACCGCTTGGTAAGCGAGTCCGTCAGACTTGATATATTCATAGATGATAAAGCTCGATTCGTGCGGCAGATACCAGCGCTCAAAACTATCACGAGTCGAGGGGACAACTCGGCTTGGGTACTCACCGTAAAAAACCGGTACCAAGCGTTGTAGCGTGGTTTTACCCGATGCGTTAGTGCCGCATATGTTGGTATGGCCATCAAGGGCGAGTTCAACCACGCCTGGCAAGTGAGTATCAATCAGTACGATGCGATTTAAGCTTGGCATTACATTCCTTAATCCAAACGCAGCTTGTAGCAAAAATGGCTAGCAAGCTGTTACGTGTCGCGGTGATAGCAACACGCATATAAAGAGGTTGATAATAAAATTAGCTGGTCACTAAATTAAAGGAAAGCGTCGCGCTTGGCAATCATCGCCAAGCAGCTATTTTGCTGACTTTAGTGACTAAATCAGGGAAGCGCGATCATACGCCATTTTCTGCGGTGAAGGTGCTCAATCAATCGGCAATTGAGCACCTTAATGAAAACAATATAAGAGATATCAATTTGCGGCAGCTTTAATGAGTTATCGACTGCCGCTGAGCAAGCTATTGAGCGCGTAATTCATCAAGTACTGCTGCACGCCGTTTAGCAAAATACTTGTTGGTTTCCGCCATAATCACATGTCTTAAACCGATAAGTGCGATTAGGTTTGGAATCGCCATCAAACCATTAACCGTATCGGCTAGCATCCAAATAAGATCAAGTTTTATAAAGGCGCCCACGGCGATCAAACTGAGAAAAGTCAGCTGATATAACTTAATGCCTTTTTCTCCTAGGCGCTTACCTGTTAGGTAGTACCAACAACGCTCGCCATAATAATGCCAGCCCAAAATAGTAGTAAAAGCGAAACAAACCAACGCAATGGTCACCACGTACTGGCCGATAATCGCTGAGCCTCCGGCGGCAAATGCAGCGCTGGTCATGGCAGCACCCGCAGTGTCACCACTCCAAACGCCGGTAATAATCAGCACTAAACCAGTCATGGTACAGATTAAAATAGTGTCGAAGAATGTGCCCGTCATACTCACCATACCTTGCTCAACAGGCTCATTGGTTTTAGCAGCAGCAGCCGCGATGGGGGCGCTACCTAGACCTGACTCGTTAGAGAATACCCCGCGAGCAATACCAATTTGCAATGCTTGAGCAACCGTCGCCCCTAAGAAACCACCCGCTGCCGATATCGGCGTGAAAGCCGAGTGCAGCACGAGTTGCAATGCCGGCATTATCTGATCGGCAAACAGAACCAAAATCCAAATGCAAGCCAACACATAGCCTAGCGCCATTGTCGGCACCAGCTTTTGCGCCACATTGGCAATACGCTTGACGCCGCCTAAAGTTACCGCTGCGACCATTAGCGTCAACACGATGGCTGTTGTCCAAGCAGGTACGTCGAAAGCGATAGTCATCGCATCGCTAATCGCATTAACTTGTGCAAAGGTACCGATCCCAAAAAAGGCGACCCCGACACCAAACACGGCGAATATTTTTGCCAACCACTTAAGTCCTAACCCTCGTTCAATGTAATACATTGGGCCGCCAGCAATATTGCCACGAGCATCAGTGGTGCGGTATTTAACTGCCAACATACATTCAGCATATTTGGTTGCCATGCCAAAAAAGGCCGCTAACCACATCCAAAATAGTGCCCCCGGGCCCCCCATTTTTATCGCGGTGGCAACCCCGACTATATTACCGGTACCTATAGTAGCCGACAGTGCGGTACATAGCGCGGCAAAAGAGGACAGATCACCTTTGCCACTTGCAGGCTTAAACAGCAAACTAAGTGCTAAAGGCAGTTTAAAAACTTGGATAAGCTTTAATCGGATAGTGAGATAAAGACCGGTACCGACCAGTAAGCAAAGGGTGATAGGCCCCCAAACAATGGCGTTGATATCGGCTAGAAGTGCTTCAAAATTCATGGTGTTCCTCGAGTATTAAACAACAGAACTCGCTATATTCAAACGGCTTGAAATAGGAGTTATTAATAATCGGAGGAGGAAAAGAAATGGCTAGTGTAGCGTGCTGCCGAGCGCAGCAAACGGTTTATCTGCCTCGAATGAGGACAGAAAAGGCGCAGCAGCAAACGACAGTGACTAATATCGATTTGATAAAAGTTAACACAGTCATCCTCTCCTCTGTCCTTTTGCCTGAGCGTTTCGCGTTAGCAAAAAATGCTAACACTTTCGCCTTCGGCGCTGTGTGACAATCAAGCTGACGAACGCTTATTTGCTCACAGTCTCTCCAGAGGCTCGTCCAGTAACAGTCCTCACCACATAAGTGGCACCTGAAAGAGTGCTTTGTCTTAGCCTCATTAGCTAAATCAAAGTTGCCTCGTCGGTGTGGGGTTAGTCCCCACTCTCCTGCTACCTTCATCCGAACGGATCCCATTCGCTTTTATATAAAAGCTAATGGGTCAAACAGAATGCGTCATAGATCGTCAAGCCTCAAGTGAGCCAGCTCACAGTTTATTCACTCGCAAGCTCAAATAGGATTGGCTGCTGCTTTAATCATCGCTTAAAAACAAAAAACCGACTAATCACCAGTGTAATTAGTCGGTTTATCAGCAATCGTTAACG
This sequence comes from Shewanella sp. c952, assembly GCF_019654975.1. Taxonomy (GTDB): domain Bacteria; phylum Pseudomonadota; class Gammaproteobacteria; order Enterobacterales; family Shewanellaceae; genus Shewanella. The sequence goes on along the minus strand of NZ_BPEW01000001.1, from coordinate 385,889 downwards.
ACTGTCCGATGGTCAGTTAAGTGCTATTGCTTAGCCAGCATAGCTGAGGCGACGCTCTTCATATTTATCAAACATCTGCTGCGCTTGATCATCAACATAGGGGCGTAGGCCGCTCATAACCAAGGTTTTAATACCTGTGCCCACTAACTTGTCGCCGCTGTGCAGCTCGAAAGTTAAGGTGACATCGCCACGCTTACCTTCAATTTTTAAGTCTTGCTCAACCAAGGTCAACTCAACCTCGGTAAAATCAAGAGTCGTTAAGTCAAAAGACATGCTTTCATAAATGACTAATGGTCTTGCTGGGTTAATCATCATCTGGCGCTGCTTCATCATCGGCACCAAAATATGCATGAAGTTAAGGCCTGAAAACGCCACATACTTGCGAATAAAGGACTCTATTTGCACATCACAATGACGAACGTCACCACTACGGTGTACATTTAGATAGCATTTGTCTTTGTCATCTCTAATATCGAAATCTTCTTCAACTGCAGCAGGGAACTGCAGCTTAACGCCATCACCCACCATACCTGCAAAATTAAAGGTCATTTTCTGGCTGAGACCATATTCATTTAATACTAAAGAGAAAAGCAGATCGCCAGGTACACAAAAACGCTTTGCGGCAACGTCATGGATTGGATTGAAATCATGGGCAACGCTTTTAGCAAACTCACTCGCTTGTTCTGGAGCAATCACAACTGACTGGTTTGCTTTTTTAAAGAAAGAACTTAGAAACATAGTCACTCAACAATCTTGTTAGCCTTCAAAGTGGCCGAGCATTGTATACCATGATTGAATTTTGACTCACCCGATGACTTAAACGAGTCATTTCACCACTCATTTAGGTAACACGCTATAACCAAAAACTATTAGAAAAAATAACTTGTTCTAAGTCAGCTCAAGTTCAAAACAACAAAAACTGCTGATTTTTCAACCACCCTTGATTCACGCTGTCACTCCCGGCTAAATGTAAAGAAAATAGCAGCATCAAACCAAACGTAGCAAGCCATTGTTTTAAAAAGAATAAATATAACCATACAATTAGAATGGCTATTAAAGGATCCACAAATACTTTACAAATGTTGATCTAAATCATAATTTAAATGAGAATAATTTGCATTATGTTAATCAATTGGTAAACTCCTCCACAAATTTTATAACCCGCTATAACAAAGGGACTGAATGATGATGAAGAAAACCTTACTTGCTACTGCGCTAGTTAGCTTGTTTGCTACTCAAGGTGCTTATGCTGCTGATGAAACTGCTGAGCTACGTAAAATAATTGAGCAACAGCAGAAGGTTTTACAAGACCTTGAAAAGCGTCTTGATGAAACTGAAAAGCGTGTAGAGAAAACCGCTGATGTAGTAGAAGAGTCAGCTTCTGAATCAAAGAGTGCCACAACAATCGGTGGTTACGGTGAGCTGCATTACAACAACATCACTGACAACAAGTCAGGTAAAGATAAGAAAGCAATCGATTTCCATCGCTTCGTACTTTTCTTTGGCCATGAGTTCACAGAAAGCACGCGTTTCTTCTCAGAGGTAGAGATTGAACATGCCCTTTCTGGTGACGATAAGCCAGGTGAAGTCGAGCTAGAACAAGCTTATATTGAGCATGACTTTAACGACATGTTCGTTGGTAAAGCGGGTCTATTCTTGATGCCAGTCGGTATCATTAACGAAACTCACGAGCCACCAGCATTCTACGGTGTTGAGCGTAATCCAGTTGAGAAAAACATCATCCCAGCAACTTGGTGGGAAGCGGGTGCAGCACTTAACTTAAAAGCAGCTCCAGGTTTAGCCTTCGATGGTGCTATTACTTCAGGTCTTAAAGTTGATGAAACTTATAGCATTCGTGGCGGCCGTCAAAAGGTAGCCAAGGCTGATGCGTCAGATCTTGCCTATACTGCACGTGTTAAATACACAGCAGTTCCTGGTCTTGAGCTTGCTGCAACTGCACAATATCAAGCAGATCTAACTCAAAGTGCGGCTGGCGTTGAAACGGCATCTGCTACGTTACTATCTGCTCACGCTATCTACTCAATCCAAGGTTTCACTGTTAAAGCGCTATACGCACAGTGGGATATCGATGGTAAAGAAGCAGAATTACTTGGTCGTGATGAGCAAAATGGTTGGTACATTGAACCATCATACAAGTTCAACCAAAGCTTCGGTCTATTTGCTCGCTACAACGAATATGACAACAACGCAGGTAACAGCGATGACACTAAAATCGAGCAAACCAATGTAGGTATTAACTACTGGTTGCACGAAAATGTTGTGTTTAAAGCTGACTATGAAAAAGTGGGCGGCGCTAAAGACGCTGACGGCTTCAACCTAGGTGTTGGTTACCAGTTCTAATTTAGACAGCTAAATTTGAACAACGATATGAGTGCTCAGTATTGAGCACTCATTCATTTACTATCACGTGAGCTCGCTCAATATGAAACTACCTCTCGTTATAATATCTGTATTATTAAGTTGCTCAATGATGAGCGCGACAGTAAACGCTAGAGGGACCTACCAAACACCAGAAGAGTTTATTGGCCAAGCTTTTAATGCTGAAGTGCCAAGAGCAAAAGTATTCTGGGTTGATGAACCTGCACAACAGGCCATTGAATCTATTCTCGCTCATAGCTTTAATAAAATGCGCCTACGCTACTGGCAACAAGCGAATGAAAGTATATGGATAATGGATGAAATCGGCAAAGAATCGCCTATTACTGTGGCTGTTCATATCAAAGACAGCGCCATTTCGCAGACAAAAGTGCTGGTATATCGAGAGAGCCGCGGCGATGAAGTAAGACATGACTTCTTTACTGATCAGTTTAAATCAGCCAAACTCAAGCAAGACTTACAACTCGATACACATATCGATGGCATAACAGGCGCAACATTATCCGTTAGAGCGTTAACAAAGTTATCGCGAATAGCCCTGTATCTAGACGATTATGTGATAAATAAAGATAAAGAATGACGCGCAAACACCCCAGCTTTAGAGTCAAACTATTACGACAATTACGCCCTTGGCATCGTAGAGTAGGTATTTTTTCCACCCTATTAGTTATTTTTATTGCCGTTTCAGGGGTGCTGATTAATCACAGTAATGACCTTTCGCTCGATAACGCCCAAGTAAAACAGCGCTGGTTACTCGATTACTACGGTATTAAGGCCCCCACAGAGATAAGCCTTTATCAGCAAAGCCCAAAGAAACTCATTAGCGCTGGAAATCAAGTCTGGCTAGACAGTCAGCTCATTCTCGAAGCTAACAGCTTAGTGTTAGGCGTTACTACCTATCACGATATGCTAGTCGCGGTCGATGCAAGTCATCTGTATTTAATGTCAGCTCAGGGTGAGCTGCTAGAAACCCAAGACAGTGCCACCGGCTTACCTGCTCATATTCAAGCTATAGGGCTACAGCAAAATCTTTGGCTTAGGACTCAATCTGGAATGTTTATCGCTGATAGCGATCTTATCGATTGGTCTGAAGCCCAACCACTGACTGCCATCCCTTGGGTAAACGCGATAGAAAACGCCGATAATTCAGCAATAGCCGAGCAAATTCGCAGCAGCCGACTGCATTGGGAAAGAGTATTGCTTGACCTCCACAGTGGTCGATTCTTTGGTAGTTTAGGCCCATGGCTGATGGATCTGGTCGCACTGGCACTGATAATCATGTCTTTGACTGGCTGCTATATTTGGTTGCAACAGAAACCCGCTAAAGTGAAACGTCGCAAGAAGAAATGAAGTAGTGAGCTCTAATTACTCGTTCTCTCTTAATAGCGAAACTACCCATTTTTGCAATGCGTCATCACTATAACGCGGATGCCAAGCCGCAATAACATCAAACTTATCTGGCGACTGTTCAAGCGCTATCTCCTTCAAGCCCAAATTATTAAGAGCCCTCGATGGCAAAAATGCAATTGAGTCTGTGGTTTCAAGATACATAGGCACAACTGAAAAACAAGGCGCGGATATAACGATATTGCGCTTTAAACCAAACTGCTTAAACCAATCATCAATCGAGCCTTTAAAATTCGGCCTGGATGGCGAAGCAATAATACTCGGGTAGTTTGCTACTTCTGCCAATGAAGGCTTTGATTGCGCTATAGACGCACTCGGTGAAGCGACACAAACATGATGCTCTTCAAATAGCCTAACCACTGGATAACTATCTGGAATGTAATCAGGGAAGGCTATCGCTAGGTTTACTTTACCGCTTTGCATTAGATCGTGCAGTTTATCGATCTCAAAATCCCGAACAATTAACTTTAGATTGGGCGACTGTAGCCTTAACTTTGCAATCAACTCTGGTAACACCACCTGTTGAGCATAATCGGTGGCGGCAATAACAAAAGTCCCGCTAATAGTTTGCGGCTCAAAACTGCTAGGTGCTAACAGCGCCTTAAAATCGTTTAACAGCTTATCGACACCGATGTATAGCTCCTCTGCAAAAGGCGTCGGCACAAAACCATTGGTTTTTCGCAGAAACAAACGGTCGTCGAACACATCACGCAGTTTTTTCAAATGCTCACTTACCGCTTGCTGTGTCATCCCCAGTTGGCTCGCCGCTTTAGATGCATTCTGCTCGCGGATCAGCGCTTGGAACACACGTAGCTGCTTAATATCTAACCGGTCTATTTTGCTCAAAACTTATTGCCTCATTTTCTATTTATACCAATCAAGATAACAAGATAACAAGATAACAAGATAACAAGATAACAAGATAACAAGATAACAAGATAACAAGATAAAATTGTATCACTAACAAATAAGCTTTGTTTCTGTTTGTTACAGCTAAGTCTTAATATCTCCACATCGAAACAAAATGAATGACTGGAGAACAAAATGAAAACAGTAATTTTAATCGGTGCACTCGGTAAAATGGGCCAAGCAGCATTAACAGGATTAGGCAAACACAAAGTAATTACAGCTGGTCGCTCTGGTGACGTTGACCACATCGTTGATATTACCAATGAGCAATCAATCAGAGATCTCTATAAAAGCGTCGGTCAATTTGATGCTGTAGTGAACACAGTCGGTGTATGTGAATACGCCAACTTCATTGAAATGACAGAAGCCCAGTGGATGAGCACAGTAATGAGCAAGATGATGGGCCAAATTAACTTAGTACGTATTGGCCAAGAGTACATCGCTGACGGCGGCTCGTTCACGCTAATAAGCGGCATACTTAATGTTAAGCCGATCCCTTTTGCTATTGCCGACGCCACGACGAGTGGTGCTATCGACACCTTTACCAAATGTGTTGCTTTTGAAATGCCAAGAAATCAACGTATTAATGTTATAAATCCAACCGTATTAACAGAAGCATGGGATGTTTACGGTGAAATGATGCCTGGGTTTGAGCCAGTGCCAAGTAAATTGGTCGGCAAAGCCTTTGAACGTTCAGTCGATGGATTTATTACTGGCGAAGTCATTTTCGTCGACGCCTAGACTTAGTGAGCAGACAATCGTAAAAGCATAGCAAGTTTATCTTGCTATGCTGGTCTCACTCAGGAAAAATTGATTCACCACAAGGTAAAAATAACCAGTTCACTGAGCTTTCTTAGCAACAACATACTTAACGCAGCCCCGCTGCTGGTGCTGAGGCGATTGAAGATTTGCCAGAAATTCAGCACAAAAACAAGAATAATCACCTCCAAGTAATTCGCGCAATTTTTGCATGCGCTCAAGCCTTGCTGACCAGCCTTGGACTACATCTGCCCGCGCAGCGCCTGAAAAGTTAAGTTCAAGGTCGGTAACATCATTATCGACATAGCTAATTTCAAAACCAACCTGCTGCAACATCAGCTGCATTTTGTCGCCGAAGTTAAAATCATAGCAGCCAGATTGTGCCGACAGCAGTTCAAACTGACGCACCTTGTCATAATAAACACTGTCGAGACTGAGATTCGCAGAGATAAAACATGCGACATCGAGCAAGGCTATCCAGCCACCAGGCTGAATAATCGAATGCAGTTTCGTCAGGTAATCAAGCGGAACAGGTAGGTAGGATAGCGAAAAACTAGCCCATACACCGTTAATCTCAGCCAACGACTGGTAATCAATATTATCAAAATCACAGTGGATAAAAGTTTGGTTTGCACTTTGATGTTGCTGGCAGAAGTCGATAAAGCTCCGATTCAAATCGACCCCAACCACTTGTTTCACTCGAGACGCAAACAGTGAGGATACTCCACCCACAGAGCAGCCAAGATCGACGACAACATCACTACTTTTAAAAGGAATATGCTGTAAATACTGTGGCCAATCTCGCCAAGTTTGTTGCTGTCGATATTCCTCAAACAGATCCAATGATAACGCCTCAAGTTTTCATAATATTCCATCACATGCTGAAGCAAATATCCGAGCTGTGCAAGCAGCAGCAAAGCTCATACATAAGCAGAAACCAACATAACAAAAAGCTCTGCAACATAAACCACCATAATGGTCTAAAGGCAGAGCTTTGACTAAACTTTAGCGCTGAGTTCTAACCTTGCTAAGTAATATGAAAACAACTTACTCAGAGGCTTATATCATATCTAGCCGAGGTTCAACTTGCTTTAGCTTCGATTTGTCTAGCAGCAACTAAACTCGCCAGATAGGTGTTACTCAAGTAGAAGTCACTGAACGTTTTAACAAAATCAGCAGGGACAGATTTATCCGTCAGGCCGGACGCTATCAATGCCGCTTGCCATTTCTGCAGCTTAGGGAAACCATCTAGCATGTCTAACCCTGCACTATCCTTTATTATGGCAGCACGATGCAAAATAGGTAACCAGGCAATATCAACATTTGAAATCATCTCTCCTTTAAAGAAGGTTGAGCCTGTCAGCTTCTTTTCCACTTTGACAAATGATTTTGATAGATTTGCTAAACGAGTGTCAAAGCTGTCCTTATCTTTACTTGCCATCGTTCCACACTGCACCATGTAGTGCTTACTAGCCTGATAAGCCCACGCACGGTCCAGCGCCTTTTCTTCCGCTGATAACGTTTCAATGGGCGCATATTTGTCATCGAGGTATTCGACAATGGCATCAGACTCAAATAATGCGGTTTCATCTTCAGTAATAAGTACTGGCACTTGGCCATTCGGCGAAATATCTAGAAACCATTGCGGTTTATTGCTGAGCTCGATGTACTCAATTTCAAAAGCAATACTTTTGCTAACAAGTGCTCCCACCACGCGTTGTACAAAGGGACAATTTTTAAAGCTAATAAGTTTGATCATGACTAACTCCGAGAGAAAATTATTGTTTAATTACCTCTTAAGACGCAATAGAGTTGCAAAAGACGCAAACCATTGGATATCCGCGACCAAAAAATTCAGCCGCGACTTTACCGTCAAACAAAAAAGCAGCTCAATGAGAGCCGCTTTTTCATTATTTACACACTAATTAGTTTGGTAAAACCAGATTAATATCATTTGCCTTGTTGTGGTCAAATAAGCTAAAGAAGGTTTCAACTGACTTGCTGTCCCCCGTTACCTGAGCTTTGCTAGCATCTCCCGTAGTGAAGTATCCCAACATTTCTAGCTTCTTACCTGTTAATGTAGCATCTGCATTAGGGTCTTGTTTTAGCGAGAATATAGCAATCTCATTTCGTACGGTATAGTTAGCCACTTCGCCAGTATCTGACACCTTAATATTGATAGATAACTCTTGGCCTTTGGCACGCTCAGCATTAAGGTTCACACGCTGTGTGGCCAGAATCTTAGTTGTTGGCAGCACTTTCACAATGGCTGGATTTGCAAAATCCCAAGCAACCGAGCGATCTAACGTGCCATCAAGTTCTCCAGCATCTGCAACAGCAAATCCTCTCCAGTAAATATTAGTTTGCTTGTAACCCCACTCACGTAATGCTTCAGCCTTTAAGTTACGCGCATCCATATTTGCTGGGTCGACGTTGTTTACATGAGTTAAAATCTCAGCAGCCCAACCATAGTTTTCGGTATCAACGGCTTTTTGCGCCATCTTAATCACGTTAGCCTCACCACCCATGGCATCGACGTAATCTTGAGCCATATCTTTGACAGCTGGACGAGCAAGTTTAGTTGCATCACCTTCCCACCAACCTAGGTAACCGTTATAAATATTACGCACAGAATGAGCAACAGTACCGTAGTACTCACCTAACCAAGGATCATTGGCTAAGTTCTCTGGCAAGATAACCTTCTCAGCAAGTTCATCACGCTTAATACCACGATTAATGTAGTAAACAGACTGGTCATGCACATATTGAATTGCATCGCGATAATTAGTTATGCGTTGATTAATAAAATCGTGACCAACCCAAGCTCGCATGTGAGAACCACTGTATGTATTCGATTTTTCAGAATACTTTATTAGATGATCTATCCCTTCATACCACTTTTGCACATCGCGATACTTAGTCCCGCGCAGTGTGTATAGATTAGGGAACGTTTCACCTTGAATCGTTTCGCTACCATGAACATGCTTGAATTGAGGGAAATAGATATCGATTTCATCATCACCTGCATCACCATATGCACCAAACACCTCCATATCGATGCCCGAGACAGTGATCTTTAACGGCTGATCATTACTCACTAAGACATTTGGCATAAAGAATGAAACTGGGCCAGCGGTAAAGGTTGGACCAAGGCCAAACTGTGCAGGACGCCCTGCCGGTGCCTTTGGTAGATAAACACTGGCATAAGCAGTACGTTGAGTCAGAATGGCTCCTGTCACCCCTACATCACTGACAAGGTTTGGAATAAAGTTATCTGAAGCGATAATTTTAACTTCACCTGATTTCACTTGCTCCTCTGTCACGCCCCAGCCTGCAGAGCCAAATGCGTGATCAGGGTGGCGATGGGTATAGATAACCGCTTTTACAGGTAACTTAGAGAATTGACTAAAAGCGTCCATAGAGGCTTTAGCTGCGGTATCATTTTCACCGGGATCAACAATGATCAAACCATCATCACCTACGGCAACTAGCGTTGATGCTAATTGAAAACCAGAAATAGAATAGAGCTTACCTGGTGCAATCTCTTGTATTTTAGGGGCCATTTGCTTAGCAAACTCAGTCATTGCCACAGGGATCATGTCAGAGCTTTCGGTGTAAGCTTTATTGTGCGCTTCATCTTGCCAAACCACTTTCGCCAAATGGCTCTGCACTTTCGCGTTCGTGAAAAAAGACGGGTCGGCGCTGCGAACTAAGTCGGTATTGGCAGCAAATGCACTCGTTGTTGCAGAAGCTAAAAGTACTGCACAAATTGATGTTGCGATGACGTTAGATTTAAACATAGTGATACTCTCTCAAAGTGACGGACTCAACCATTTGGCCCGTTGATGAGAGAGATATTAATAACTAATTGCCACAGTATCGATAGAGCAAAACTTAAACAACTATTAAGTATTACTTATCATTAAACCATAAACGAAACTAATTAATACTAGCGATATAAAGCGGAGCTTGTGTTAACTACCGCTTCCCTTAACCATTGATGGCCAGCATCCTTATGTTGCGAATGGTGCCAAGTCATATAAACCGGGACTTGTTGGGTTTCAAATGGCAGCTCCAGCACCTGTATTCGTCCAGTCACAGCAACTTGGTTAGCATGCCAACGTGAACTCACACATAACCATTCAGTGTCAGCCACTAAGTTAAGCCCTGTCATCGCAGAGCCCGTTGAATAAGCAACTCTTCTTGAGGGTAAATGCTTAGCCGATACTGAGTTGAGGGTATAGCGGTCCATTCTTTTTGTTTGCCAAAGAATGTGTTCCTCAGCAAAAAAAGCATCCTCACTAATTCCCCCCTGAATTCTTGGATGCTCACGGCTTAGCGCCACAACGAGATCTTGTTTGAAAAGTAACTGGTTATGATAACCATGCTCTTCGAATTGCACAGTCGATATAATAATATCGACTTTTCTCATCCTTAAATCATCTTGTCTAGACTCTTCACTGTCGTGCTCGATGTCGGCGATAAATTTAGTATGGGGCGCTTTTTCTTGGCGATACTTAACTAGGCTTGGGATCAGCATTAGATCCAGATCTTTATGGCTAGATACTCTGAATTTTCGTTGACTGGTTTCAGGATTGAAAAGATGCCGAGATTGCGTGCCGTTAACTAACTGCAGCAAGGGTTGCTGTATTTCGGCATGAAGCTCTACTGCAAAATTAGTAGGCCGTATTCCTCGCCCTGCCCTCACAAATAGTGGGTCACCATATTGTTCTCTGAGCCGATTTAACGCTTGGCTAACCGCAGGAGAGGTTATTCCTAGCACTTCAGCTGCTACATTGACACTACGGGCGTTCATCACTGCATCAAACGTTTTCAACAGATTTAAATCCATTTTCACCTCTTTATTCTGCTGCTAACAATAAGCTAACGTCTCAGCTTAGCAGTGAGTCATTGCAACTTAAAAATAGACTTAAAAAAGACCTATAGCAACAGTATATAGTCTTATTCAATTCGACATAGAAAACTAGCAATAAGTGTTTCTGCCTACAGCCGTAATACACTGTCTTAATAGCATCTAGGTTAGCGGAACTTCAACTCTCTCAACTCTAACAGCTATCGAAAACGCAAGTTCGGCCTTCGTATCCAATAAGTGTAAATATCACTATTAATACTAAGAAAAACAATGCTAAATTGTCGCTATCGCCGAATTAATCAGTTAGAAAGAGTACTCAAGGCATGAATGGAAAAGTTAAAATACTGCTAGCAAGTTTGCTATGTTTGAATTTAATCGGCTGTGAATACGTCGACAATATATTACATCCAGACGATGACGATGAAATCGTAATTGATGAAAACTTCAAAAATGATGCGCTGCAGTTGGGCTTATCGGAAGCTATTGTGACTCAACTCTGTACGGCAACAAAGGAGATCAGTGTTAAATGTATTAGCGTTTTGAACAGCGACAGCAACCAAAAAGAAGTCAGATTTGAATATACTTACAATAATGTGACGCAGAAAAATGATTACGCCAAAAGTACCGATGCTAGTCGTATTATTTTTCATCTGCCAGTCGACAACACAGCTGCCAGAATTCAATTTGAAAATAACCGCAGCTACCAATTTAATGATGGCTATGAATTCACTTGGGTGGAACCCACTGATATAGAAACAGCCGATGTTATCAATGACGCTGATGAATCACTAGCCAAATTAGTGAATTCCGCAGTTATAAAGCGAGTGACTAGCTCCAAGCTAACCAATGTATCTACTGCCTCTGTTAGCAATGAGCAATATTCAATAACTGAAGCACAAGATTTAGTGAATAGCGCCAGTACAGTGTTATTCCCGGTACTAATGGTGAGTGTAACAAGCAGCGACCAAACAGAGCCTGCTGACGCATCATTTAAAGCGTTTACTACAGGGCATAGCGCTATTTTATCTAATTTCTCTGCCGCTTTTTCAACCGCTATTGAACAAAGTTGGATCTAGTATTAAGCAACAGCAGCTTACTCCTTTAAGGCAAAGGAGAAAGCTGCTGTTAATGATCTAGCCCCCAATCAGCTTTTTCCACCACGGCAGCGGCTCACCACAATTAGCAACCGGCTGATAGCTTTCCCTTAAAGCAGGAACCTTGACCACATTGCCACAGTCAGCTTGTTTGGCAGCGCCACTATTTCGATCAAAATAACCTTGCACCGTGCCATCGACAGGTGCCATACGCAGGCTCAGCGGTGGACGATTGTTTAAGAACGCTTGATAAACTGCCATCGCGCCACTACTACCATAGAGACCTGTTTTACCATTATCATCACGGCCAACCCAGATAGCGGCTACGTTTCGCTCATCAAAACCTGCAAACCACGAATCTCTTGAGTCGTTACTGGTGCCAGTTTTGCCCGCTAGTGTTGCTCGTGGGAAAGCATTGCCCAAACGTTTAGCTGTGCCACTGTCGACCACTTGCGTCATGGCATACTTGACCAGATAATTACTTGCCACCGGAATCGCTTGTGTCGCAGTCCGTTTAGAGGCAACTAGCGGTTGATTATCCTCATCTAGCACTGTGGTGACCGAGTTTAAGTGGCGATAACGACCATTATCTGCAACGGTCTGGAACACCTGTGCCACCATGAGTGGCGAGCCATTAACAGCCCCCAGCAACATTGATGGATACTCTGGGATCTTATCTTTCCAGCCCGCTTTATCTAAGGTAGTGGCCACACTACTGACACCAATTGCCATACCCAAGTTTACGGTCGGCACGTTCATCGACTTTTTAAACGCAGTTAATAGCGGCACTTGGCCGCGAAATTTTCGATCAACGTTTTGCGGTGACCACGTTTTACCTTGGCCATTTTTAAGGGTAATAGGCTCGTCCTTTAAAGGCGTTGCTAAGGTGTACTTTTTCGGTTGATTGAGCGCAGTGGCATATACAAACGGTTTAATGAGCGAGCCAATAGGTCGTCTGATCTCAACCGCTCGATTAAAGCCCTGATAGCTAGGTACCTTATCACCGACCATGGCCGCAATACCCGCTGAATACTTATCGGTCAGCACCATGCCGACTTGCAAGGATTCATCATTCTTACCGAGCTGTTTAAGGGTCTGTTTCACCGCTTTCTCAGCAGCCTCCTGCGCCATAGGGTCAAGTGTGGTATAGACCTTAATGCCTGATTGTTGTAACAGCGCCTCGCCATATCGAGTCGACAATTCGCGCTTAACCACTGCAAAAAATGCCGGCAGTTTTTGGTGTACTGGTTTATCGGATTTTCTTAATCCTAATGGTGATTCAACTGCAGCTTCATATTGAGCCACATTCAGCTCTCCAGCCTCCATCAGTAACCTAAGCACTAAATCACGACGCTTTTGTGCTCGTTCTTCATAACGCCAAGGGTTGTAATAGGAGGGACCTTTAATCACCGCCACTAAGAATGCTTGCTGCGGCAGGGTTAACTCGCCTATTGGTCGACCAAAATAAAACTGTGAGGCTAGCCCCATGCCATGGACGCCACGCGCCTTGTCTTGCCCCATGTAGACTTCATTTAGATAAGCTTCAAGAATTTCATTCTTCTCATAACGAAAATCGATAATAATCGCCATTAAGGCTTCACGCAGCTTACGCGTCAGTGAACGCTCACTTGAAAGGAAGAAATTCTTGGCAAGCTGTTGGGTCAAGGTTGAGCCGCCCTGCACTGTCCGACCCGCACTGATATTGACCATGGCCGCACGCAAGATAGCAAAAGGGTTAACCCCGTGATGCTCGTAGAAACTGCGATCTTCAACCAAGATAAGCGCATCAATTATCGCTTGTGGCATCTTATCGGCTGCCACAAATAATCTATCTTCGCCATCTCCAGTAATAATTCTGTCGAGTAATACCGGTTCTAGATGAAATACCGCGAGTTGGCGTTGGTCGCTACTTCTTGCCACAGAGCTTATGCCGTTCGAGTCAAAAGTGATCATCACTCTTTGTTCGGTTTGGTCACCTTTAGGATGTAGAAAAGGTCGACGCCACAAATCAATTTTTGTTTTTGAAGCAGAAAACTCCCCTACCTGACGTGGATTAGCCACTTTACGATAGCCCAGTAGTTTTAGCTCAGACATCAACTGCCCGTGGCTAACAGCAGCCCCAGGATATAATGCCATAGAACGGCTAAACACTTGCGCAGGTAAATGCCATTTTTGCCCTTCAAACTTGCGCGCTATGATTTGATCCAAATAGATACCATAAGCGGCAACGATAACCGCAGCAATAACGCCAAGCTTCCAAGTTATAGACCAAATTTTACGGCCCAAACCCGATTTACTCGGTGATTTCTTGGTGGTTCGTTTTTTACCACCTTTGCCTGCTGAGACTCTTTTTACCGCTGGGCGCTTGGTGGTTTTCTTAGTTTTTGGTGTCGCTTTATCAGTCATTACGGTTCCGCTGCCTAGCTCAACACTATTGTGAGCTAAAGGTCTTCTTTTTAGTAAATTTGGTGGGTTGTGTATTTGCCGGGTCATCAGGCCATAGATGTTTTGGGTAACGCCCTTTCATCTCTTTCTTTACATGGTCATATGGACCTTGCCAAAAACTCGCTAAATCGGCCGTTAATGCCAAAGGTCGTCTAGCTGGCGACAGCAGCGCCATAGTAAGCACTAACTTACCACCAGCTAATTGGGGACTCTGCTGCATACCAAAGGCTTCTTGCAACCTTACGCTTAAACGTCCACGCTTTTGTGCATCATACTCAATCTTGGCATGTGTTCCGGTGGCCATGAGCCATTTAATTGGCAATATTCGGTCTAGGTGTTGCTGGGTAGCCCAAGGCATTAAATTAAGCAGCAGAGTATAACAATCTAATTGCTGTAATTGTGCCAAACTGCGCACATCATCCAGATAGGGCTTAAGCCAATCATCTAACAGTGCAATTAAGCTTGCATCATCTAAGCTTGGCCAATCATGTGATTTATCGAGGTCAGTGGCAATCGCCACCCGATAGCGCAACTGCTCTGTGCGTTCATCAAATTTCAGTAATCCTAAGCCATTGAGCATGACCTGCTCTACAATCGCATTTTTAATCAGCTTTTTGTCTAACTGTTTAACTGGGATTTTACTGAGGGATATTTGACCAACGTTACGGCGTAGCTCGGCGAAAAATCGCCCTTTAGTGTCATCCCAACCACAATACTCAATAGTATCCACTAAGCCAGCGAGTTGATCTGTAAATAATTGTTCATTGAGTGTGGCAGCGAGATAGACTTTGCCATTACTTCGCCCTTCACTCTCTTGAAAGTCAGCAACCACTAACCAAGGTTGCCCCGACAAGCTATCATCATTAGCTAACTCGACGCCCGTTCCACCAGCTAACTGATAGCCGCTTGCTCCGCGCTGTTTGGCAATGCGATCGGGATAGGCAAAAGCTAACAGCATGGCAATGTCATCGCTAGCAGCCTGCCTTGCGACCATTGATAGAGTTTGCGACGAACAACTGCGAACACCTAAGCTATTAAGCCACTGACGAACTTGCTTGGCAGGCTCCGACGTTAATGCTTCTTGGAAATAATGGCTGATATCACTGCCTTTACGACTGCGGCCTCTAGCCTCTAAAGTGCCAGCCAGAATAGCAGCAAGCATCACTAGATTATTATCACCCTCTTGCTTTGATAAACGCTGCGCTTTAAGCAGCATATGCGCAATACGTGGCTGACAACCTAACTCATAAGCTGCTCGACCGTGAGCGGTAATCACCCGTTTATCATCAACCATTTCAAGCGACCGAAGTAACTGCCAGCTAACCTCTTCATTGGCTTTTGACGGTTGGGTTAGCATAGGCAACTCATCGAGAGATTTAACCCCCCAGTACACACCATCTAACACCATCGAAATCAAGTCGGTATGCATAACCTCTGGCTCATCAGCCTTTATCAATCGCCCATGCTCCTCCTGGCTCCACAATCGAGTGCTAAAGCCCGCCATGAGTCGCCCCGCTCGCCCACTACGCTGAGCTGCAGAGGCCTGACTTATCCGCTTAAGTGATAGCCGCGTCGCTCCCGTTCTTGGATTAAAGCTTGCTTGGCGTTTGTAACCTGAATCAATAACCTGCGTTATTCCCTCAATCGTCAAACTAGACTCGGCGACGTTGGTCGCGAGCACCACTTTACGAATGCCTGTTGCTGACGGCGCAATAGCTTGATCCTGTGCCTTAGCCGGCAAACTGCCGTATAGCGGGCAGATAACAAATGAGTGTGGATCTAAACGCGGTGTAAGTAGAGTTTGTAGCCGCCTTATCTCCCCTTGTCCGGGAAGAAAAGCTAACAGCGAACCTTGTTGTTGGTTATTTAACGCATCGATAATCACTTTAGCCATATGATCGAGCCACAATGATTGCGTGGGAGCAGCTCGGTAACCTTGCTCAACTGGGAAGCTACGTCCTTCACTACTGAGGGTGAGCGCATCAGGCATCAATTCGCTTAAAGGTAAGCCTGATAAAGTGGCTGACATCGCAAGCAGTTTCAGATCTTCACGAAAGCTAGCTTGGATCTCTAATGCCAGTGCTAACCCCAAATCTGTGGTTAGATGGCGCTCATGGATCTCATCGAATATAACCAATGCAATACCCGTCAATTCAGGATCGCTTTGGATCATCCGCGTCAGCACGCCCTCTGTCACAATCTCAAGGCGGGTATCGCCGCTAACCTTTGACTCCCCTCTAACCCGATAGCCAACCTCAGCCCCCAAAGAACAGCCGCGTTGCCTTGCAATAAACTGGGCCACATTTCGGGCTGCTACTCGTCGGGGTTCAAGCATTAAGATCTTGCCGTCGATCTCATCCCAATCCAACATAGCCAAGGGTAATGCGGTCGACTTTCCAGCTCCGGTAGGCGCCTCAAGTATCACTTGATTCGCTTGATTAAAAGCACTGCGAATAGGCTCTAATAAGCTGTGAATGGGTAATGAAGTTACTGGCATTGTTTTGTAGTAAGGCTCGTTATGGTGGCGTATAACGCACCATACTAAAGTAATGTTTGCCAAGCAGTGTACTCTAAAAGCGCTAACAGGCTAAACTCTCAAAGGTGTTTATCTTTATTGTGGTACCGATTGATGACTAACAGCACACGCAACATAAGCACTGCGACGGGAAAGCGGGTTTTCCTTGGCTTCTCACTCACCACTGAACAAACTAAGCAAATTGAAGCCATTCAGCTGCAGCTTCCTGCAAATGTTAGGCTGGTACCTAGTCAAAACTTACACATGACATTGGCATTTTTAGGCTACGCTAGCAATGAGACTATCGATGCGCTCATCAACAATATCGATGCCATGAGTAAACCGCGTTTCACTGTCGATTTAGATTGCATTGAACACTGGAAAAAGCCAAAAATTCTCTGCTTTAAAGGTACGGCGTCTGACCCAAACCTGTTATCGATGGCAACCGATAGTCAAACGATTGCGCAGAAACTCAAGCTACATCAAAGCGAATACCACTATAACCCGCATATTACCCTTTCAAGAAAAGCCAAGGCTGCAGTGGACGGTATTTGTTATACCACACTGACTATAAAACCTAGTGCGTTACACCTCTTTGAATCGTTTGCCGGTAAAGATGGCGTTGAATACCCGATATTGCACTCATGGCAATTGACATAATCGCGCCCAAACCCACTGTTGAGCTTTGTAAAATTAAGCTAAGCTATGCCGCATTAGCGCCAATAGGAAGCCATTATGACGACATCAGATATTACCAAAGTACAGCTAACCGAGCTTTTATCCTCTTGGAAACAGGGAAAAATCACAGCAGAAGAACTACAAAACTGGATGGTGACTCACTACGATCCGCCTGAAGTTGTAATTGGTAAAGGTGAGCCTGAGTGGACACAAGAAGCGATGAATATCGTGATGAATGAATATGAGATAGCAAAAATAGAGAAATTTCGCTTAGACAATGCGCAGTATGCTATTGATTTTGTAAACTGTAGCGAAGCAAACTTTAATCAAACTAAACACCTATTTATCCAAGATGGCTTTTCTGATTAGGCAGCTTCAATGCATTTTTATCGTTAACTCAATTAAAGCCAATTCAACCGCAGTTAAGCCAATTTCGACACAAAAAAAGGCCACCTAATCATAGGTGGCTAATCGAAGAACTATTAATACTGCTAAATCTGATACACCATCACTTTTGGCGTACGAAACTATCAAGGAAGGTTTTGCGCTAAAGCTTTAATCACTTGTTAAACATATAGATACCATAGGCAATGCTAATTGCCCATTGAGATAATTTGAATTTGTTTGAAAGATTATGAATTGAGATTAAAATCATTAATATCAACTATATAGATTAATGACTTTTTTCCATATTTATTGTTTTGAGTTAAATTCAAGAGTCTGAATTGAAGCTCAAACATTTGATAGTTAATGACTATGGCTTGTATTGATGGTGGGTTTGTTAGTAGAGAACAATAATTAACAGCATGCACGTTACGGCACTCATAAAACAGTGCCACAAAGTCAACTAAAGGAGTCTAAAAGTGAGCTAATACCAACTGATACAATGTATCACTATCGATAACAACAGCTTGACCGCCACTTTTAAAAATAGCATCACTGACACCAGGGGAATCAACATAGGTGTAAAGATAAAAGTCGGTGTCGTAACCTGCCGCACGAACCGCCTGTAACAATTTCAGTCCCGCCAATGAATCTCCATGGCGTCCCATATCAGAAATGATCGCTTGATAGTTATACATGGATAGCAGCATAAGCGCTTCTTCTGAGGTAACGGTGGTATAAACGCCAACGTTTTTGGACTCCAAATAAGCCTTCTCAAGTAAATTATTTTCAGGATGATCGTCCACCCACAATACTCTACCTAGCGCTGCCTTGGGTTCACTATAATTAAGATCGCGCGTTGTGTCCGTTGCCTCATGTTGATGATCATTACCTTGCCAAAACTGAAATAATAAACCGAGCACTAAAAGTAGTGCAACCAACACCTTAGCAAAAACTTCCCACCAAGAAATGGGTGTTGGACGTTTACGACGCTCAACAAACGGAGCTGCTGAGGGCGATTGATCTTGTGGCGTGCTAGTAGGTTTGGCCGCAGGTTGTGCCTTTGACAGCTGTTTTCCAAGCGTATGCTCTAACCGGTAACCTCGGCCATGAACCGTTTGAATAAGGGGCCCGGAATATCCAGCCTTGCTAAACACTTTACGTGTATCAGACACCAGCTTGGACAAAGACATGTCAGACACTACGGTGCCAACCCAAATATTATCTAAACAATCCTGCTTTGAGCAGTGTTCAGGATAATGATTAGCAAGCAGTTGGATAAGTGCAATGTTGCGCTCATCTAAAGCAAAAACATTGCCATTAACCTGTAGCTCCGCAGCTTCATTATCGATGGTAAATTCACTAAAACTCAATTTCATGGACGACAAACCAATACTTAAGCACTAGTTAACAATACTGCAACAATAAAAAAGGTTTGGCAAAGGCTGTTTTCAGCACAATGGGTTTCGCTGCGAATAAAATTCAACAGAATATCGCTTCAATACTGAAACTAAAGAGGATCATTTTTGAAAGGGCTTACACTGGGTGTTATAAATACTAAAAAGCCACCTTGTTAAAGGTGGCTTTAGTTTAGCTTTTACTACTTTAATCTTCTAATAAGCCTGCAATAGTCAGTACACCATGAGTGGTTGCACCCGCAGCCCATAGAGCATCGCCCGAGTCGGAGAATGCTGATGCTAAATCAATATGCAACCAGTTAGCTTCAGGTGCAACAAAACGCCATAGGAAACCCGCTGCATTTGATGCGCCGCCTGCGCCGCCACCTTTCATCGCTCGACTATTAGCCGTATCTGCGTATGGGCTTGGACAGTTATCCATATGCCAAGGGTCTAGTGGCAACGGCCATACTCGCTCACCTGCTGCAATCGCTTTTTGTTGGGCCAACGCCAGTACTTCCGCTTTTGGCGAGAAGATAGCATTGTAATTAGTGCCTACAGCCATTACAGCTGCGCCCGTTAGCGTCGCCGCATCGATAATTAACGGTGCGCCAGTTTCAGATGCTGCTTGCAGACCATCTGCCAATACCAAGCGCCCTTCGGCATCAGTGTTTACCACTTCAACAGTGACACCGTTTTTGTAAGTAAGAATATCGCCCAACTTGTATGCGTGGCCACTGATCAAGTTCTCCGCACAGCACAAAAATAGCTTAACGCGCTTATTTAAGCCTGACTTTATTGCGAGTCCAAGTGCAGCGGTAACGGTAGCTGCACCGCCCATATCGCACTTCATACCTAACATGCCTTCTGAGCCTTTAATGCTGTAACCACCAGAATCAAAAGTAATCCCTTTACCAACAAGCGCTACCGCGACGTCAGCATCTGCGGCCAATGGATTAAAATCAACTTCTAGTAATGCAGGCGGACGCTCACTGCCTCGACCAACGGCATGAATACCTATCCATTGGTGTTCTAGTAATGCTTCACCTTCAATAATGCGGTAGCTAACTTTGTCACCACCAATATCGCTCAGCCACTTCGCCGCTTGCGTTGCTAATACCATTGGTGAAAGATTTTCAGGCGTTTCGTTAATTAACTTGCGAGCAAAACTGGCACTCTCTAGACGGTTAGCCAGTAGTGTCTTTGTCTCCTCATCGCCTGCCCAGTGAATTTGTGGCTCTGTTCTCGCGGTAGCGAAACCTTGAGCAAAGGCCCACTGAGAATCAACAGTCCATAACTTTCCCTGCAGAGCAACTGCGCTCACACCCTGACTTTGCAGTTTTCTTGCTGCCTGTTGAACTTGGCGCTGAGTATCACCTGCTTTGATATGGATTGAGGCCACATCATTTTGGAAAGTAACATTGGCTTTGCCCCAATGTGCAGCAGGTGCATCTTGAGTGAGGGTAACTTGCATTAAATCCGTCATTTTCGGTCCTTAAAATATGAATCGATAAGCAGTGGTGCCCTCGACTCGCTTATTATTTTTAGCTGAGTTTACTGGATTGTTATTGATTTCTAAAGCCAGTATTTTCTGAGGTTATTCTAGAGTACAAGCGAGTCAAAACTAAACTAACCCCAATGAATATTTCTCATACCCTACATATGAACTCTGTTAACCTAACGCCAAATCAGTTTTAACTTGGTAGTAGAGATGAAATTCATCCCTGAATTTGCGAGCGGGTTGCTCATTCAACGATATAAACGATTTCTAACCGATATCACCCTAGAAGATGGCAATGAAGTCACCATTCACTGTCCAAATACCGGTTCAATGCGTAACTGTTTATTTCCGGGTAGCAAGGTGTGGTTTTCAGTCTCCGACAACCCAAAGCGCAAGTACAGTCGCACTTGGGAACAAGCACAAACGCCTGACGGTGACATTATTGGTATCAATACGGGCAGAGCTAATGCCTTAGCCGAAGAAGCGATTAATAATGGCACTATAGTGGAGCTACAAGGCTATGACTCACTGCGAAGAGAAGTTAAGTATGGTAGTGAAAACAGCCGCATAGATATATTATTAACCAGCGACGCACAAGCTAACTGCTATGTAGAAGTAAAAAGCTGTACTTTGCTCGAGAACGGACAAGGGTATTTTCCTGATGCCGTCACCACTCGTGGTCAAAAACATTTACGCGAATTAATGGAGATGGTGGAGCAAGGGCACAGAGCGGTCTTGTTGTTTGTTGTTCAGCACACAGGAATACACTCAGTCAAAGCAGCTGAACATATTGATCCAGCTTATGCCAAATTACTCAGTGAAGCCTATTCAACCGGAGTAGAGGTGTTAGCTTATAGTGCTGACATGTCGCCCATCGCTGCGAGTTTGGTTAAATCCTGCCCGGTTAAACTCTAATTCAGAATATACAGTTGAAATTGTTCTTAATAGCGGACATAGTCAAAGAATAGAGTCCAGATAACACAAATTATTTGCCTATATCGTGGGTTTCTGATATAGATAGCGCCCGTTATTATACAGACGCCCTACAACGCAAATGATTAACAGGAGATGCGTTATGCCAGAAGGCACTAAAAAACTCGGCGTGCTCGCTATCGCAGGTGTAGAACCTTACCAGGAAAAACCCGGTGAGGAGTACATGAATGAGGAGCAGTCTGCTCACTTCAAAATAATTCTTGAAGCTTGGCGTAACCAATTGCGTGAAGAAGTCGATCGTACTCTTAATCACATGCAAGACGAAGCAGCCAATTTCCCAGATCCTGTCGATCGTGCTGCCCAGGAAGAAGAGTTTAGTTTAGAGTTGCGTGCTCGTGATAGAGAGCGCAAGCTAATCAAGAAGATTGAAAAGACGCTACAGAAAATCGAAGAAGAAGACTTTGGTTTCTGTGACTCTTGCGGTATCGAAATCGGTATTCGCCGTCTGGAAGCTCGTCCAACAGCCGATCAATGTATCGACTGTAAGACACTTGCAGAGATCAAAGAAAAGCAGATGGCGGGTTAAACGCCATCATAAGGTGCGGAGCAAAAGCTCCGCTCTTTTGTTCTTTTCCTAATGGTTAACTCGACACCCTATATCGGTCGCTTTGCACCGTCCCCTTCTGGTCCACTTCATTTTGGTTCATTGATTGCTGCCCTCGGCAGTTTTTTGCGTGCCCGCTCTTTGGGCGGCCGATGGCTAGTGCGTATTGAAGATATTGATCCACCGCGCGAAATTGCTGGTGCTAGCGATCAAATACTCACAACGCTAGCAGCCTATGGTATGCATTGGGACAGCACAGTGCTTTATCAAAGTCAGCGACTGGATGTTTACCAGCAACAGATAAATCAATTACTCGCAACGGATAACGCTTACTATTGCCAATGCACTCGTAAAGAGATTAAAGCCATGGGCGGCAGTTATGATGGTCGATGTGGAACGCGTATTCAGCCCCATAAAACAGGAGCGATTCGCATTCGAAACCATTATGGTGTGGCACAGTTCCAAGACCAGCTAAAAGGTACTATTGCAGTCGATAACCAATTTGCCGCTGAAGACTTCATCATTAAGCGCAGCGATGGCCTTTATGCTTATCAGTTGGCTGTGGTACTTGACGATATTCATCAACAGATTACCGAGGTCGTTAGAGGCTCGGATCTGCTAGAGCCGACCTGTCGTCAGATAAGTCTATTTAAGCTGTTAAATTGCCCCAGTCCTGATTGGCTGCACCTGCCGTTAGCCTGCGCTGAAAAAGGCCGTAAGTTATCCAAACAAAATCATGCTGCAGCAATTGATGTTGTTAAGCCACAAGCCAGTATTAATGCCGCACTCACCTTTTTAGGCCAAGCAGAAGTGGTACCTGAAACAGACGTTACTAAGATGCTAGTGCAAGCAATTAGCCAGTTTGATATGACGAAGGTACCTACACAATCTGAAATACTCCTTATTACGTGAACTGAATCGTATACTCATTGAGCTTTAATTGAGTTATCATAGCCCACTTGTTTTTACCTAAGTTAAGATCCAAATCAGAGGTGTCCCATTTTTCGCCGTATTAGCCAATTCTGTAAACAGTTATTTGACGATAGTCCAAAAGCTGAAGAAGATACTCAGGAAGGTCTGAGTTTAGAAGTTGTGCCTAGAAAAGCGCACTCAATTTCTCGTAGACAGATCAGTGAAAATGCGATCAAAGTTCTCTACAGACTGCATAAGTCAGGCTTTAAGGCTTACTTAGTCGGCGGTGGTGTGCGTGACATTCTATTGGGAATGCAGCCAAAAGATTTTGACGTGGTAACCAATGCGACGCCGGAAGAGATAAAACGTCTATTCCGTAACTGTCGCCTTGTCGGTAGACGCTTCCGCCTCGCACACATTGTATTTGGCCGTGATGTCATTGAAGTGGCAACGTTGCGTGGTCACCATGTGGATAGCGGTGAGAAGATCTCCAAGACTAACGAGTCGGGTCGTCTGCTGCGTGACAACGTTTATGGCTCAATAGATGAAGATGCCGAACGTCGTGACTTTACAGTTAACGCACTCTACTACGATATTAGCGACTTCTCTATTCATAGCTACGGCGGTGGACTACAAGATCTAGAATCGCGCACTATTCGTCTTATTGGTGATCCAGAGACTCGCTATCGTGAAGATCCAGTGCGCATGCTTCGAGCAGTGCGCTTTGCCACCAAGCTCGATATGAGCATTGAGTCTGCAGCAGCGGACCCGATAAAAGAGCTAGCGCCACTATTGAAAGATATTCCAGCTGCACGCATGTATGAAGAAGTATTAAAACTGTTCTTCGCCGGTAAAGCTGCACAAAACTACAATATGATGCGTGACTTTGGTTTATTTGCGCCACTATTTCCACTTGTTGATACACAGTTAAATGAAGCTCCACACGGGCCGATAGCTAAGCTACTACAAGAGATGATGGAAAACACCGATTCACGTATTGAGCAGGAAAAACCTGTCACTCCTGCATTTTTCTATGCAGCAATGCTTTGGTATCCGCTCACCCAGCGATCTGACGATATAGCTCTAGAAAGTGGTCTTAGCTTGTATGACGCCTACACTGCTGCCATGGGCGATATCATGGAGCAGCAATGTCGCTCGATCAGCATTCCACGCCGCTTTAGCACTGTAACCAAAGATATTTGGCAGCTGCAACTGCGTTTTGAACGTAATAAAGGCACCAAGGCGTTTAAATTTATAGAGCACCCTAAGTTCAGAGCAGCTTACGATCTACTGTTGCTACGTGGTGAGGCCGAAGGCGGGACTGTCGCCAAGAATGCAGCCTGGTGGAAGAGCTTTGTTGAAGGCAGTGAAGATCAACGCAATGTTATTGCAAAATCGACTAACAAAGGTGGACGTAACCGCAACTCTCAGCGTCGCCGCCGTAAGCCTTCAGAAAAAGCAGCACCTAAACCTGCTGAATAATGATTCAAGTCTATGTTGCATTGGGTGCTAACTTAAGCCAGCCCATCGAACAGCTCAACAATGCTTGCCAAGCATTGTTGAGCATTGCCGAAGAAGCCTCTTTTAGCATCTCCCCCTACTACCGTTCAGTGCCAATGGGCGACGTTGAGCAACCTGATTATGTTAATGCCGTAGCTGGCTTTAAGACGGATCTCGCTCCCCTTGCTCTACTCGACGCACTGCAAAAGATTGAAAATGAACAAGGTCGATTGAGAACATTGCGTTGGGGACCAAGAACCTTAGATTTAGACCTGCTGCTGTATGGACATGAACAGATCAACCTGCCTCGACTGACAGTACCTCATTATGGAATGAAGCAACGCAGCTTCGTCTTAGTGCCGTTATTTGATCTATCTCCAACACTCGTACTACCAGATGAAGTACCGTTAAGCAGTTTGATAACCGACGCTTTAGTTGCCGAATTGCAACTAGCACAGCAGTCCGAGCTATAGAATTCATTTTCATGGCTGTTTTTTGATAGACTATCCATATTAGTTCAGATGTTTGATTCCATGACCATTGAAGTTCGGAGCTACTTGGCTTATAACAACTTCACAATTTAGGTTTTAAAATTACCACTATGTCCAAAATTACGAGTTCTACACTGAGAACCTTCAAAAGTGAAGGCAAGAAATTCACTGCATTAACAGCATATGATGCCAGTTTTGCAAACGCATTCGATAGCGAAGGCGTTGACGTGCTATTAGTCGGTGATTCTATGGGAATGGTACTTCAAGGACATAACGATACGCTGCCTGTTACCGTTGACGATATTGCCTATCATACTCGCTGTGTTCGCCGTGGCGTAGAACGCGCATTGCTAATCGCAGATATGCCTTTTATGAGTTATGCCACACCTGAGCAAACCATGATTAACGCTACCACGCTGATGCAGGCTGGCGCCAATATGGTCAAGGTTGAAGGTGGCCACTGGTTATTAGAGAGCGTTAAAATGCTTACTGAGCGCGGTATTCCTGTTTGCGCTCACTTGGGTTTAACGCCGCAATCAGTACATGTCTTTGGTGGGTTCAAAATTCAAGGTCGTGATGCAGATAATGCCCAGCGCATTCTCGATGAAGCTAAAGCGTTAGAAGCCGCAGGAGCGCAGTTACTGGTGGTAGAGTGCATTCCTGCACCGTTAGCAAAAGCAATTACCGAAGCCTTAACCATACCAGTGATAGGTATCGGAGCTGGCGCTGATACCGATGGTCAGATTTTAGTGATGCACGACGTACTCGGTATTTCTAGTGGTTACATTCCGCGCTTTTCTAAAAATTACCTCAAGCAAACAGGCGAGATCCGCAGTGCGGTTCGTGCCTATATTGACGAAGTCGCTCAAGGTATTTTTCCAGCTGAAGAGCATACGTTTAACTAAACGATTAGTTAAACGTATTTCAACAATTTAATTTTTGTTAGTGTTAGAGCAGTAAAATCATGATCACCACCGAATCTATTAGCGCTATTCGCAAGCAAGTCCTTGCATGGCGTATGAAAGGCGAAACTGTAGCCTTTGTCCCTACAATGGGTAATTTACACCTAGGGCACCTCACATTAGTTAAAGAAGCCAAGTCACGCGCCGATCACGTAGTCGCTTCTATCTTCGTCAACCCTATGCAATTTGGTCAGAACGAAGATCTTGATGCCTACCCAAGAACCCTTAGTAATGATCAGAGTGCGTTGATAGCAGCGGGAGCAGAGCTGCTGTTTACTCCGACTCCAGACATTATTTACCCAAAGGGAATGGAGGCGCAGACTTTTGTTGAAGTGCCACTTATTTCGAACCAGCTGTGTGGTGAAAGTCGTCCTGGTCACTTTCGCGGTGTAGCCACAATAGTGTGCAAGCTGTTTAATATTGTTCAGCCTGATATCGCTGTGTTTGGGCAGAAAGACTTTCAACAGTTGTTAGTCATTAAGACCATGGTTGAAGATCTTTCGATGCCGATTGAAATTATCGGTGTCGAAACGATTCGTGAAGATTCTGGCCTCGCAATGAGCTCACGTAACGGCTACTTAACTGCAGCGCAAAAGCAGCAAGCAGCAGTGCTCAAACAAACCTTAGATAAAATGGCAATAGAGCTTTGCGCTGGCAAGCAAACTGACGAGGTTATCAGCGCAGCAAATATAGCAATTTCCGCAGCTGGATTTGATAACGATTATCTCGATATTCGTAACGCAAAAACTTTCAATAAGGCTGCAAACAGTGATACTGAACAGGTAATTTTGGTCGCCGCTTATATGGGCGCAACACGCTTAATCGATAACCTAGTCGTCAAACTTAAGTAGCCCATTCTTGGCTCAAGCCGTCAGGCTTGAGCAGCTAAAGTTCTGCCTGCTGTTTTAACCTATTCCATTTCATTAACTAGGCTGGGTGACACGTCAATATTTTGAACTTTGAACACAAATAAAATTCATAAAACGGTGTTTCATCTAGCTTTACCAGCATAATTTTTCATCATAATCTCGCGTCAAAAAACTGGTTTTATCTTTCGAGTTACGTCATAGTATGCTTATTACACAAACCACACATTTGTATCGACAGTAATACCAATTCCATTAAAGAGTTGGTCATTCAGCGGAAATTTAAATCACTTTAGACAAGCAAATGGGTTTTAGTTAATAGTTATTCTCGGCTCTGGCATCCTGCTTCGCTCTACCTTCTGCATCCATGCAGGCGTATATCGAAAGCCACGTTCGCCGTATTAAGGGATTTAAAACCCGCACGCAGTGAGCTTTTCAGGACATTCACTGCTGCGTTGCATTGTCTTAAAAGGGAATAACCATTTATTCCACAATGCGCCTTGAATTGAAAGTCCTGAGAAAGCTCTGAATTGATCACATCTTTAGTGGAATTGGTATAACACCAAGCATCGCTAAAAATGCTCACGGAATATGGATGAGATTGGTAATGGAATCTGTGGCTAAAAGGATATTTAACCCAATGACGAAAGTCATACTCTCAATACTTTGCTTAATGTTTAGTGGTTCCGCTGTGGCAAACAGCATTTTTAAGTGTATTAAAGACGATAAGATCGTCTTTAGCCAACACTCCTGTCCCAAAGAATTTCGACAGCACAAAATTGAGTATCAACTAGGTATTACTACCGAAACTGACTCAGATAAACGCACTAATACTGTCGATCCACTGCAAGCACTACTGCAGAAAGAAGTCATTTCTAAAACTCGTTTATTACAGCTTTTAGACAGTGAAATGTACCGCTTAAAACAAGAAAATAGCTACTTTGAAATATTAAGAGCCAGTGAGTTACAAAAATTAGAACGTAACCGATATTGGCAAAAAAAAGAAACTACAGATCCAGCCTATATAGCGTCTATTGAGGAGATGAATTTGCACTTTGATAACCTCATTGCCAATAATGCATCTACAATTATTTTGTTAGATGACCATAAAGAGCAAATTACCTTAGAAACTTCTAACGCTAAATAGCATACTACTGCACTGCGCTAGCCGCTTATGTCACATATAAGAGTATTGAAACTAGGCTTTGTATGCCACCCGAGTAATATTCATCTATTACCATTATAAAAGCACCGCTATCATCATGCGTAAACTCAGCTACATCACTCTCTTTATACTCGGCCTATTATTGGGTACAGCTTTCGCTTACATCACCCTGCAAAAGATGATTGCTAGCCGCGGAGGAATGGGGATGCATGGCTTTGTTGCTACAGCAGATAAAGCACTAAGCAAACCTGAAATAACCAATATGCTAATCTGCTCAAAACTGGCAATGAGCAGTGGCCAAAAAATAGATAATATGTCGCTTAACTTTCGACTTAACTCATTGCTGGCACCCTATGATAATGGTCAGCAACGGGCATTTTATGTATTGGTTTATATTAAAGGCTATGCCTTTGGTATTGCTGATAGCATACAAGATAAAGATAAAGCTAAAGCTTTTGCCGATTACGACTGTCAAACACAGTACCCATGGTTAGTTCAGGAGGACCAATGAGCATACTACTAGAGCAAGTTAACTGGCCAGTTATACTGCTACAACAAGATAGCGTTGATTTGCTGCTTGTTGAATCTTCGCTAGATTGGTCAGAGCAAACAGACATGCTCGGCGTGCTAAAAGGCAGCTATATTATCGATGATACAGGTAACAGTTACTTGATTAACGAAGATCTTCCGACAAGGTTCCAGCTTGCTTCGCCACAGGTATCTTTAGAGCAGCTACGCAGCTCTGTTCAACAATATGCCAGCCAAAACGGTCACTGCTGTACCAGTAAGTTAACGATAAATACCATTGAACAGCTATTCGAGGTTGTGGCATTTATTGAGCAGAATTAACTAATAAAAAAGCCAGCAATTGAGTTACTGGCTTTGTTTAGAGCTGGCAAGAGCTAACGACCACGCTAACTTCTCAAGCCGATCCCACGTGAAATCAGGTAATAAGCTAGGCTCCAGAAGCCGACGCAGAAGCCAACCATCACAGCAACAGACAAAGGCACACTAATATCTGCGTAACCCAAAAAGCCAAAGCGGAATACGTTGATCATGTAAACCACAGGATTTAGCGCTGACACCCCTTGCCAAAAGTCTGGTAACAAAGACAACGAGTAAAACACACCACCAAGGTAAGTGAGCGGCGTTAAGACAAAAGTGGGAACAATACTAATATCGTCATAGCTCTTGGCAAAAACCGCATTGATCAAGCCAGCTAAGGCAAACAATACAGCGGTTAAAAACACGGTAATAGCAACTAACCCTACATGTTGTATGCTGATATCGACAAAGAACAGTGCCACTAAGGTCACTATCGTGCCCACACAGAGGCCGCGGGCAACACCACCACCCACATAGCCAGCAATAATCACATAGTGCGGCACAGGAGCGACAATAAGCTCTTCTAAGTTGCGTTGAAACTTCGCACTAAAAAAGGAAGATGCCACGTTAGAGTATGAACTGGTGATAACTGCCATCATAATTAAACCTGGGGCAATAAACTCCATGTATGATACGCCGCCCATCTCTCCGATACGCTTGCCAACCAAGTTACCAAATATCAAAAAATACAAGGTCATGCTAATGGCTGGCGGCACTAATGTTTGCACCCAGATGCGGGTAAAACGGTTTATCTCTTTGGTTAAGATACTTTTAAAAGCTGTAAAATACAGCGCTTTCATATTCATTGTTGATCCCCGGCCATTTTGCCCTTCTCTACCAGCTCGACAAATAACTCTTCTAGACGGTTAGCCTTGTTGCGCATAGACAACACTTGAATATCAAGCTTACTCAGTTGCACAAACACATCGTTCAAGCTCTGATCTTTAGCCACATCGACTTCTAACGTATGCGGATCGCTAAGACGGCAATCAATCTCTAACAACTCAGGTTTATCCGCCAGATCACCAGCGAGATCAAGAATAAACGTCTCCATGTTCAATCGACTCAATAGTGACTTCATCGTGGTGCATTCCACCAGCACACCTTTATCGATAATGCCGATATTACGGCACAACATTTCCGCTTCTTCCAAATAGTGAGTGGTGAGGATAATCGTCACACCTTGCTCATTCAGTTCAGTTAAAAATGTCCACATGGAGCGGCGAAGCTCAATATCTACGCCTGCGGTTGGCTCATCTAAGATCAAAAGCTGTGGTTCATGCATCAGCGCGCGAGCAATCATCAAACGGCGCTTCATGCCACCAGATAAAGCTCGTGCAGGGCTATCACGCTTTTCCCATAGATCGAGCTGACTCAAATGCTTTTCAGCACGTTGTAGCGCAACTTCTTTCTTTACGCCGTAGTAGCCAGCCTGATTAACAACTATCTGCTGTACGGTTTCAAACTGATTGAAATTAAACTCTTGCGGCACTAAACCAATACTGAGTTTGGCAAGCTCAAGCTCTTTATCAATATCGTGTCCAAACACAGACACGCTGCCTGAACTTTTTTGCACCAAAGAGCTAATCACACCAATCGTTGTAGATTTACCTGCTCCGTTTGGCCCAAGCAGTGCAAAGAAATCACCCTTGTTAACGGTTAAACTAATGCCCTTTACTGCTTCAACTCCGCCTTTATAGGTTTTCTTTAGGGAGTCAATAACTAAGGCGGCTTCTGTGTTTGCCATGGTTATTCCAATCAATCTGTATCAATAAAAAAACTCCCGCAATTGCGGGAGTCAATAATTTACATTGCGCTCCCAACTTCAATCTAGAGTTAACGCTAGACAGCGTTGAAGCTAGATTAAAGCTAAAGAGACCAAATTAGTCTTCTAGTGGAACGACTCTTGCGATGTAAGGCAGGTTACGATACTGCTCCGCATAGTCGATACCATAACCAACAATAAACTCGTCAGGAATGGTAAAACCGATAAAGTCGACAGGTACGTTAACTTCACGGCGTTCAGGCTTATCAAGCAGCGTACATAAGGCTAAGCTTTTTGGTTCGCGGATAAGTAACATCTCACGTACCTTATTCAAGGTATTACCTGAATCGATAAGATCTTCAACAATCAGTACATCACGCCCCTGAATCTCGGACTGCACGTCTTTAAGGATTTTTACGTCGCGGCTGCTTGTCATGGCATTGCCATAACTCGATACCGACATAAAATCGATCTCTACGTGGCCTTTAATACGTCGACAAAGATCTGCCATAAATACAACAGAACCTTTAAGTAGACCTACCATCAACAGGCGGTCACTATCGGCGTAATGAGCGTTAATCTGCTCAGCCAAAATATCCAATTTTTGATCGATCTCTTCAGCAGAGATCATCACTTCAGTGGTGTGTTTCATAAAACTCTCAATAGTCGATGTCATTGGTATTATGCTTTTCATAACCCCAACGATTCGTTAATGCATGGTCGACGCCCAAATGGTCAAGAATCCGGGCGACCATAAAGTCTACCAGATCTTCAATCGATTTGGGATTATGATAAAAGCCTGGCGCAGCAGGCATGATGGTAGCCCCGAGCCGAGAAAGCGACAACATATGCTCTAAGTGTATGGCGCTAAAAGGGGTTTCTCTTGGAACAAGTATCAATTGGCCACGCTCTTTTATTACAACATCCGCCGCTCGTTCAAGTAAATTATTGCTCATCCCAGTGGCAACCGCGGCTAAAGTCCCAGTACTACAAGGACAGATGACCATCTGTTTAGGTGCAGCGGAGCCAGATGCTGGCGGTGAAAACCACTCCTCCTTACCCAGTACAATGAGCTCTCCGGCCACATCGCCAAATTGTGCAAGTAGCTGCGCTTTAGCCTTGTCACTATTGGCACTTAACTGCAAACCTTGCTCTGTGGCGAGTACCACTCTGGCGGCAGATGAAATCATCAAGAAAACTTGATAATCACTCTTAAGCAGGATCTCTAATAATCTCAAACCATAAGGCGCACCAGAGGCGCCGGTCCAAGCTAAACTGATAGACTTGTCTGCTTTTTGAATTGTCACACTCATGCTTTATTTGTTACCTGTTTTAATCGCTATAATTAGTGGCTAGCTTTATCGGTTAGCTGAGCCAGTAACTTTTGATGCAAGCCACCGAAGCCACCATTGCTCATCACAATGATAGTATCTCCACTGCAGGCTTGGGCCACGGCTTTGGTAATAATCTCATCAATATCGAATAATACCTCAACAGGCACTGCTGCTGTGCTCATAGCAGCGCTTATATCCCAATCGATATTACCCGCTTGGTAAAGATATGCGTTACTGGCTAAGGCCAATGAATTGGCTAAAGTGTCTTTATGCACACCGCTTTTCATGGTGTTTGAGCGCGGCTCTAAAATAACCGTCACTTTCCCCTCACCCACTTTGGCGCGCATACCCGCGAGAGAGGTGGTTATCGCTGTTGGGTGATGAGCAAAGTCATCATAAACTTCAACACCACCAACACAACCAATCAGCTCCATACGGCGCTTTGGTGGCGCAAACTTAACTAATGCTGCAATAGCGGCATCTGGCTTAACACCCACATGTCTTGCTGCTGCGATTGCCATCACTGCATTTTCAATATTGTGCTGGCCAATTAGCGGCCAATTAACAACACCTTGTGAGTCACCATCGAAGAACACTTCAAACTCATGACCGTCTTCACTTAGGTTAGTGGCGTACCAACCTGTTGCAGCGGAGTGTAGATGGTACATCTCCTGTTCGCTCCAACAACCCAGTTCAATAACTTGCTGCACACTTTTAGCATCAGCAGGCCAAATGACTTTGCCTTCACCGGGAACGGTGCGTATTACGTGATTAAACTGACGTTGGATGGCTTTTAGGTCATCAAAAATGTCTGCATGGTCAAACTCAAGGTTATTAATCACCAACGTTCGTGGCTGGTAATGTACAAACTTGGATCGTTTATCGAAAAATGCACTGTCGTATTCATCGGCTTCCACCACAAAAAATGGTGAGCCTCCAAGACGGGCCGATACACCAAAGTTCTGCGGCACACCACCAATTAAAAAGCCAGGTTCATAGCCGCAATCTTCTAAAATCCAAGCCAACATGCTAGCAGTTGAGGTTTTGCCATGAGTACCAGAAACCGCTAATACCCAACGCTCGGCGAGAATATGTTCCGCTAAAAATTGTGGGCCAGAGGTATATCTAAGACCACGGTTGAGCACCGCTTCCACACAAGGGTTACCGCGGCTCATCGCATTGCCTATCACGACAAGGTCTGGAGCATCATCTTCACCTTGTCCTAATTGAGATGGGTCAAAACCTTGAATAAGCTCGATCCCTTGCTCTTCTAGTTGAGTGCTCATTGGCGGGTATACATTGGCATCACTGCCTGTCACTTTGTGCCCTTCAGCTCTTGCTAGCAGCGCAAGGCCGCCCATGAAGGTGCCACAAATCCCTAATATATGTACGTGCATAGTGGTCACTCTGAATTTAAAAATCTGCTTTATTCTAACCAATTGCGCGGCTATTTGTCAGTTAACTATGGTTTAAACTCACTCAAACACAAGATTGCCAATTCAGTGAGATATCGAAGCGGTTTAACAGCTGAATTTACAACGCCACCTTCTCAACCATAAACGCCTAAACGGCTATGCCAGCGTGGCTTGGCATAAATTTGAAACGACTCTAGCGTGATCTTAATCACACAAACGACGCCTTATTAGGTGTAGTATCCAGCCAAAATTAATCTAGAGGAAATTACTCACTGTGCTAATGACGCCGCCCTAACGCTCTGCCCTCCCTATAGCTTTCATTGCTAACTAAGTATCACACTTAATTCTTTGCGCTTGTTAATTTGTTGTCGAATCACTACGACCATTTTCTGCGCCAAAATTTTATCAAAAAAGCACGCATAACACTCCAGCCTTACCTGGTGCGAACTGCCGTGCGTAAACTGAGAGTTCAATGTTTAAAAATTTCAAAATTGATTGGATATCTAATATTCGTGGCGACATGCTCGCGGGTATCGTTGTTGCCTTAGCGCTGATCCCAGAAGCTATCGCCTTTTCGATTATCGCCGGTGTCGACCCCAAAGTGGGCCTTTATGCCTCATTCAGTATTTCGGTGGTTATCGCTTTTACTGGCGCTCGTCCTGGGATGATTTCAGCGGCAACTGGCGCTATGGCACTGTTAATGGTTACGTTAGTCAAAGAACATGGCTTGCAATACTTACTCGCAGCAACAGTGTTAACCGGCTTACTACAGATCCTTGCAGGTTATTTAAAGCTTGGCGATCTTATGCGCTTTGTATCCCGCTCGGTAGTCACCGGATTTGTGAATGCACTAGCAATACTCATTTTTATGGCGCAACTTCCTGAACTGAGCAATGTAACTTGGCATGTCTATGCAATGACATTGGCGGGGCTAGCGATTATCTACCTATTTCCCTATTTACCGGTTATCGGCAAAGTTGTGCCCTCCCCTTTAGTTTGTATTGTTGGCTTAACAGCATTTGCGATGATGTTCGATGTTGATATACGCACAGTAGGCGATATGGGCGACTTACCCGATACCTTACCGATATTCTTATGGCCGGATGTACCACTAAATCTGGATACGTTACTGATTGTATTACCTTACTCTCTAGGACTTGCTGTTGTAGGACTGTTAGAGTCAATGATGACCGCAACCATTGTCGATGATCTCACCGATACCGGCAGTGATAAAAATCGCGAATGTAAGGGACAAGGGATTGCCAATATATCAACGGGTTTACTAGGTGGTATGGCAGGTTGTGCCATGATTGGTCAGTCGATGATTAACATCAAATCTGGTGGCCGTGGACGTCTATCCAGTTTTTCGGCGGGGATCTTCTTACTGATCATGGTGGTATTTCTTGGCCCTTGGCTAAAGCAAATTCCAATGGCCGCCTTAGTTGCCGTCATGATAATGGTAGCCATTGGTACCTTCTCTTGGCGCTCAATTATCGACATGAAGAAACATCCACTGTCGACCAACATTGTCATGTTGACGACGGTTGTCGTGGTAGTGGCGACTCATAACCTCGCCATAGGTGTATTTGTTGGTGTTCTATTGGCATCGCTATTTTTCGCCAACAAAATTAGTCGCATGATGGTAGTAAAGAGTGACAGTGCTGAAAATGACAGCTGTGAGTATCGTGTTATTGGGCAGGTGTTTTTTGCATCCGCTGATAAATTTATTGATTCATTTGATTTTAAACAGGTTTTAGAATCAGTCAGCATCGATCTGTCTGCTGCACATTTTTGGGATGTAACCGCGGTATCCGCATTAGACAAGGTAGTAATTAAGTTTCGCCGTGAAGGGACTCAAGTTAATCTCATTGGTATGAACCAAGCGACTCGCACCATTGTCGATAAATTTGGTGTACACGACAAACCTGAAGAAGTTGAAAGACTACTGGCTGGACATTAAGGATGAGACAGATGAAAAACATAGTTGCATGTATCGATGGCTCTAAGTTAACACTAGCCACCTGTGAAGCCAGTGCGTGGGTTGCACAGAAAGTCAAAGCACCACTAACTCTACTGCACGTGCTTGATAGAACAGCTAGGCCTGTGGTCAGTGAACTATCAGGGCAAATAGGCATTGGCAGTCAAGAAGAGCTGCTCAATGAACTGGTTGAGCTCGATGAACTACGCAGTAAAGTGGCACTGAAACATGGAAAACAACTACTCAATCACGCTGAAGAGCTAGCGCATGTTAAGGGTGTCGATGAAATCTATAAATTACAGCGCCATGGTAGCTTACTTGAAACGCTCTGTGATATTGAACATCAGCTAAGGGTATTAGTTATTGGTCGTTCAGGTGAAGAACATAGCGCTTCAAAAGCCATTGGTTCTCAGCTAGAGAGCGTTGTTAGAAGCATCAAAGCACACACTTTGGTGGTCAGTGAAACCTTTGCCATACCTAGCTCATACATGATTGCCTTTGACGGCAGCGCAACCAGCGATAAGTTAATAGAAAAAGCAAAAAATACCCCTTTGCTCACAGGGCTAGAATGTCATCTTGTGATGATTAATAGCTCAGGCGATCAAACTGCGGCTTTTAAACAGGCATCAAGGCAGCTAAAAGATGCTGGGGTAAGAGTGACCGAGCGAGTATTAACAGGTCATGTCGATACAGCATTACTCGATTATCAACAGCAACAGCAGCTTGGAATGATTGTAATGGGTGCCTACGGCCACTCAAAATTAAGGCAGTATTTTGTTGGCAGTAACACCACACAAGTGCTGTTAAAAAGCACTGTTCCGCTATTATTGATCCGATAATATCCTCCCCTACAGCAGGCTATCTACGGCCTGCTGACTAGGGCTATTGATCTTTCAATGTTTTTATTACTGCGTTACGCATTTTTCACTTAGCTCACTAAGCATCATCGCTCAAGCCTTGCCCTAAAAGCATTGAATCCGAACAAAGACTAAGCTCGAGAGATCAACAGTCCCTAACTCTCCAACCATATTATTGAAAGACTTTAAAATCACCTAACTGTTAATTGCCCAATATTAACACAACGATTTAGTCTCTAATGAAAAGTACAAAGCTCACATTTTTTCTAAAAATAGTGGCAGAACAATGCGGCTTATCACCTTGCTGAACAGCCACTATTTAAGCAGTAGATAACATACGGTATAAGTTAGCTATTGCAGGGCATTTTCTAACGCATAACCACCATTTGTTGTAGAAACACAATTCAGTACATCACTAGAAGGGATACCTTATGTTTTTCGTACATATGCTGTTATTACTGGCTGTCATCTTTGTCGGGATCCGTCATGGCGGTGTTGCCTTTGGCCTTTTAGGTGGGCTAGGTGTATCGATTCTGGCCTTTGTGTTTGGCATTGCTCCTGGCTCGCCCCCTATCAACGTCATGCTGATCATTCTAGCCGTGGTTGCTGCATCTGCGACGCTTGAGGCGACTGGTGGGCTTAAGCTTCTCGTGCGTTATGCAGAAAAACTCCTGCGTAAACATCCGAATCAAATCGTATTTCTCGGGCCGCTATGTACCTATTCACTCACCGTGCTGGTTGGTACTGGTCACTCGGTTTATCCGCTGTTGCCAGTCATCTACGATGTCGCATACAAGAAAGGTATTCGACCTGAGCGGCCACTTGCGATAGCAACTGTTGCATCACAAATGGGGATCACCGCCAGTCCAATCGCCGCAGCTGCCGCAGTGGTTATTGCGACCTCGATGGAGAATAACCTCGATATCAGCTTAGTAGATGTGTTGCTAGTCACTATCCCTTCTACGCTAATCGGGGTTTTAGTCGCTTCAGCATGGAGTTTAACGCGCGGTAAAGATCTTGATAAAGACGAAGAATTTCAAGCTCGCCTGTTAGATGAAGAGTTTAAAAATAGCTTAATTGACCCTGACATTGAAACCAGCGATACGGCTAAGAGTAACAGCATTGCCAAGAAAGGATTAAGCATATTCTTATTGGGGATCCTTGCTGTCATTGGATTGGCAATGTTCAGTAAAGAGTTACTGCCTGAAGGCGTTAAAATGTCGGTGGCGATTCAATTTATGATGCTCTCTGTCGGCGCGCTTATCTTATTAGCCACCAAAGTTGATCCCAAGAAGATCGTCAACAGTAACGTGTTTATTGCCGGGATGACCGCGGTAATTATTATCTTCGGTATCGCATGGTTAAGTGACACCATTATCGGTCATCACAAGAGTTACTTGATTGAATCTGTTAGCGACATAGTACATGCACATCCTTGGTCGTTTGCGATTGCGATGTTTGTCGCTTCGGTGTTTTTAAAAAGCCAAGCCGCTACTTTAACAATCATGCTGCCATTAGGTTTCTCTTTAGGGATCCCTGCGCCAGTATTAATCGGTGTATTACCAGCTTGTTATGCTTACTTCTTTTTCCCATTTTACCCAAGTGACTTAGCAGCAATTAGTTTCGACAGAACGGGCACTACCCATATTGGCAAGTATGTCTTAAATCACAGCTTTATCGTGCCGGGCTTTATCGGCGTGGTGACGGCGACATTTGTCGGCTACTTCATTTCAATGGCGATAAATTAGTAAAACTGAAGACTGATACATAATCAAACTAACCTAGCAGTTGTCTATCTGAGTATACTCAATAACGTGCCTAAAAAGGCACGTTTTTTATTCGCAACGAATGAGCCCTGAGCATAAATGGAAACCAAATGAGTCAATTATTTAGTGAAAGCGATAGCCAAGTATTGGCTGATATTATTCGCCTTAGGCGCGATGTACGCGGCAATCGTTTTAATGATAAACCGGTTTCTCAAGCAACGATTGATTCACTGCTAAATGCAGCGATGTTGGCGCCCTCAGTGGGATATTCACAACCTTGGCAATTTGTGGTTATCAGAGACTTAGTGACCAAAAAAGCAGTTCAACAAACCTTCAGCGAAGAAAATGCTTCTGGCAGCCAGCAATTTAGTGGCGATAAACGAGCTCAATATGACACACTAAAGCTTGAGGGGATTATTGAGGCGCCCATCAATCTAGCGGTATTTTATCAGCCCAGCACAGTAGCCGTGTTAGGCCAAACGAGTATGCCCGAGATGGGCAAGTTCAGCGTAGTTTGCGCGATTCAAAACCTGTGGTTAATGGCTCGTTCACTCAACATCGGGGTTGGCTGGGTCAGTATTTTAGACCCACTTAAGGTTAAGGACATTCTCAATGCACCCGCTGCTTCTGAGTTAATTGGCTATTTATGTCTCGGCTACGTTGATGAATTTCTAGATG
This sequence comes from Shewanella sp. c952, assembly GCF_019654975.1. GTDB lineage: Bacteria > Pseudomonadota > Gammaproteobacteria > Enterobacterales > Shewanellaceae > Shewanella. The sequence continues at coordinate 347,419 of NZ_BPEW01000001.1, read as the reverse complement.
AACCAGAACTTAAACAGAAAGGTTGGCAGCAAACAAAGCCTGCTGCACAGGTGGTTTTCAAAGAAAAGTTTACCTAAGGGCTATTTTCTTCGCTGCTTCATCTTTTCGCGCATTTCAGCGACCATATTTTGATACTGTTCAAATTGCGATTCATCTAAAATCTGTTGCATTTGACTATCTCTAGTCTCAGCGGCAACCTTCATTTTCTTGCCTTTATCACGGCGACTGCCCTCACTTTCGTGCAGTAGTTTCATCTCATCATGAAATAACCCCATCACAACTTCTGTTTCTGTTTGCTGCTCATCAGTAAGGCTTAGTTCTTCAGTCAGCTTAGCTAACATTTTTCCTGAATCTGCTCGCTCTGTGGCTGCTACATTGGCGCATGCTGCACTTAGCAGAAGTATCATTACGAATAAAATGCGTTGCATTACTTTACTCCTTTTGTTTGAAGTAATCAGTATAGCCAATGGTTTGTAATGGACATGATGCATAAAGTAAATCACTGTAAAAAAGCAAATAAATACCGAGTTTGAGCATTGAGCCCAATAATATTTAAATATCAAAAAAATATAACCCTTTTTCAAATCAGCGCCGTTTATAACTCACAACAACTCAATTACCTCTTGGCAAATACCAGCCAACTTTTGGAGTCATCATGAATAAATCAACAATCGCGGCAGTAATCTCCGGTCTCATTCTATCAGCAAGCCTCGCGGCGCCAACATTGGCTGCCGAGGTCAATTTCCCACACCTTGAAACTATCGGTAGCAGCAATATTGTAGCTGAAGCCGATATGGCAGATGTTAACGTCGAAGTGATTATCAAAGCAGAAACGGCACAGGCAGCCAAAAAACAATCGGATATAGCTGTCGCAAAATTCATTGAGCGCTTACAAAAAGCAGGTGTTAGCCGCGAGCTTATTCAAAGTGCCAATATCAATCTACAACCACAATATCATTACGAAAAAGGTCAGCCTAATAAACTAATAGGCTACAGTGCCAATCGCCGTGTAACCGTCACTGTTAATGATCTCAGCGAGCTTAACAGTATTTTAGATACCGCCCTCGAGCAAGGCATTAATCGCATCAATCACATTGCGCTAAAATCGAGCAAAGAGGCACAATATATAAAACAAGCGAGGTTAGCAGCAATTAAAGATGCCCAACAAAAAGCAGCTGAATTGGCCGAAGGTTTTGGCGAAGAACTCAATGGAGTTTGGCAAATTCGTTACTTTGACCAACGCCCAGTACAACCGATAATGATGAGAATGAACGCAGAAAGCGACAGCTACAATGTGGCAAAAAGCTACCAACAGGGACAAGTGACGATCCAAGATAGGGTTGAAGTGACATACCGCCTGAAATAGCCTAGCAATAATAAATGCTTATCAATAACTTAAGTTTGATAAGCATTTATTTTTCTACTCACTATAGTGGTCACATAACATATCGAATACCGATGGCTATACCGTCATCTTCTGAAACTGACTGCTTAGCTTCATTTTCTGGATTGGCACTACTGAAATCACTAAAGTCGACTCGACCTTCTAAGTACAAGACCAAGCTGTTATCCCACACATAATGCAGGCCAGCAACGGCGAATTGCCGCTTAAATACATCACCAGGATGTGCCGCTTCATAAGCATCTCCAGCCTCTAAAATATTGTATGAGGCCATAAGCTTAAAGTTATTGTCTAGTAAGTAAGAAGCTAAGGTCTCTAGACCGACCGACTCTTGCAAAAAACGGCCTAAGTTATCGGTGTCGTGGAACTCATTTTGGTTGAGATTCATCGCCGCATAAAAGCCGTGCTCATCCCAACTGCCCCAAGTTAGCCCAAAACCGTAAATATAGTCAGTCTCAGAGATCACTCGACCGCTTGCCGTGGTCCCCTCCGGTTCACCGATATTACCACCAGCGGTAATCACTAACATCTCTGTCGCTTGGTAAGTTAAGCCAATACCATAAGTATTATCGTATTCGGTTGATACCAGTCGATTAGGGTTATTGCTGCCATCATCAGCAATATCAGTCATGCTGCTCTTTAGCTGCATCTGTAGCGCAATGCTCAAGTTCCCCCAATCATTGCGGTACTGAATAACCTTATCACCACGACCCACACCATTGATGGCACCATCAGACTTATTGTAAGTATAAGTCCCTGAGGCGTTACCATCCCATACAAAGCCATAGTTAGTGTTATAAACCACGTCGTACCATGCGCCCCACTGCTTACCAATAGAGACAGAACCATAATTATCATGGCTTAAACCAACATAACCTAAGCGATTATTTAGAAAATCGCCGCTTTGAGTCTCGAAATTACTCTCACTGCTGTAGGCAATTGTTGCATTACCAAAGGGATTTACACCCCACTCTAATTTAACGTAACTTTTCCAGTCACTGGACATCTCTCGAGTAAAGCCGAAATTGATTCTAGAGCTGCCGTTTACAACTTCGGTAACACCCTGGGTATCAATAATACGAGCATCAACAAAACCACCAACTTCAAATGCATTCTTATCATCTTTAAATACTTCAATCGCCGAGCTTGTCGGCACGAAAACCAACGTGGCGAGGGGCAAAATTGCTAGCGCTTTTTTCATAATATCTCCAACCTTGGTTATTTATCCATTTTCTGCTTTAGCGTCATACATTAGCTGGCCTTGATTTTTATAAGCATAATTGATATTCAAAACAGCAATCACTACCCAAAAAACATAGCAAATAAATAGGTTAATACAAGTTGATAACACTAGAAGCATCGCTGTAAGTTGGCGCTGGGAGGTCAAATTGCTTTAGTAGGTTTACTCAATATGATGAAAAGTTTATGACTGGCAAGCTGGTAACGCAGATTGAACATCAAATTAAGCAGCCCAAGACTTGGGCTGCGGTGTAATGTTTATGGCTTAAAGGCCCTTCAGCTTTAGGCACGTTGCCAAGCGAGATAGACCTTATTCTTACCCGAGAACTTGGCCTTATAGAGCGCTTGATCTGCTTCTATGACGAGCTCACTCAGCGTAGTCGCTTGTTCATGTAAAACCGCAATACCCAAACTAATAGTTAGCTCTAATTTAATCTCATCAAACTGAAAAGGCTGTGATGCAACGGCGCTGCGGATCCGCTCAGAAATCGCTGCTGCTTCTTCGCCACTGGTATCAGGTAAAATAATAAGAAACTCTTCGCCACCAATTCGACCTATAAGGTCTTGCTCTTTAAGCAAACGCTGAATACGTTTGGTCGTAGCTTGAATGGTGAGATCACCAACATGATGACCATATTGATCGTTGATGCTTTTAAAGTTATCGATATCAAAAATGATCACCGATACTGACTGCTGCTTTTTGATCGCTTTTTCGAGGATTTTATCGCCTGCCACAAAGGTATACCCTCGGTTAGCAATACCGGTGAGATAATCAGTTTGGGCGCGACCCATAAACACTTTTCGAGAATGTAGCAGGAAGATTATTGCTGCTAATAGCACCACTGCCACTAAAAAATAGATACTGAGCTTAAGTTCACTGATGCGCTCTTTATCTGTGGCGGCTTTCAAGCTCAGCTCCTTGAGCTCGAGCTTATTCGCTAATAACATATTCTCGAACTCTGCCAGTTTAGCGTTATGATCTAATGCGGCTTCTATGACCTTATTATTGATGATGATCTTATTTTGCTCACGCTCTTCATCTATAATTTTTAACAGCGTATTCACTGAACTCAAGTAGTCACGGTTGTCGAATGCCAAAATCGCATCAGCGGTCAGCGCCATACTGGTCATATTGGCAGGGAAACGCGTATCTTGTTTAAAAATAGCCGCCATATTAGCCGCTTTATCTACCTCACCGGTTCGCATATACGCTAATGCCAAAAACAGATGGCTACTGGTGACAAAATAGCGCTCTTGAGTGGTATCTTTAAAGGCAACGGCTTGTTCGAGGTGTGAAACCGCAAGTGAGTAATCGAAGGTCCCAAGTGCCACTCGGCCAGCATTTAGGTAGGCAAAAAAGTAAAAATCTTTAAATTCAGGAGCTTGTTCCGCTAAGGTAAACTGTGCAGCAATATTAACTTTAGCATTATCCCAATCACCAGACTTAATCGCTGAGCTAATCATATTATGCTGCATGTTAAACATGTCTTCTTTGTCGTCTACCGTTTTCCAAGTTTCATAGGCTTTGTTAAAATTATCGTAGGCACGTTTATGTAAGCCTGCAATGCGATATAAACTGCCAGTAGCATTATAGATAACCGCTTTTCTGTGTACATCTAGCTGCTCACCTTTATCAACAATCACCATCGCCTCATCGAGCAGCGCAATCCCTTCATTAACAGTTGTAGCTGTATAATAGCAATAAGCGTTTTGGGTCAGAGTCTTAGCAAGCAATTCTTGATTGTCATGTTGTCGTGCATATTCAAGAGCCTTACGACGGTCAACACAGTAAGCAGCCGGGTCGTTAGTCTGCAAGTAGGCAGCAAAAGAGCGTTCTAAATAACTATCGATCAGTATGTCTGAAATAGGTAGAGACTCAACTTCAGCGATACCTTTATCATAACTTTCAATCGCTAACTCTAGCTGACGAGCCTTCTCATAAGCTTGGCCATAGAGGAAGTACAAGCGCGCACGTTCAGATGCGGTTAATTCATCTTCTGCGATGTCAGCATTATTAAGTGTGGATAGCGCCGTTTCTGGAAAGTTATCTTTAAACTTTGTTTCTAACTGCAGCAGCGTAGTATTCGCATGAGCAGAGGAAAAAAGTGCCATAAAAACAGAACATGTGATCGCGATTATTATTTTTTTATGCATTTTACAACTCTTTAAACTTAACTCTTTATGAGTAGTAAATAGCAGAGTAACACATGAAAAAAAATTGTGAACTTGGTAACTTGATTTAACGCTTTTCAATATAAAATAATGACATAGTCAACACTATAGTAAATATCTATCTATCCCCTTCGAAGACATTAAAGCACTGCCTATTGGCCACATCACTAGTTATCCCAACTACCTACTGAATGTTCTGCGGCCAGACAGGCAAGGTTAGCCTGCAAGCTAACCTTTTAACTGAAGTGTGAACAAGTTAACAAGCTTGCGCTAAGGCCTGCTCGACATCAGCAATGATATCGTCAATATGTTCAATGCCCACGGAGATCCGCACTAAATCTTCCGACACTCCAGCCTTTTCCAGCTCAGCGGCATCGAGCTGCCTGTGGGTTGTTGAAGCTGGATGGCAAGCCAATGATTTAGCATCGCCAATATTGACCAGTCTCAAAATCATTTTTAGTGCATCAATAAACTGTCCGCCAGCCACTTTCCCATCTGCCGCCTTAATACCAAAACTAATAATACCAGAGGCCTTACCGCCAGTGATTTTGTGGCAATTATCATGAAAAGGACTATTAGCCAGCGCAGCGTAATTAACCCAGCTCACTTTTGGGTGAGCCTCTAAATACTGCGCTAAAACTAGCGCATTTTCACAATGGCGCTCCATTCTTAACGCTAAAGTTTCTAGCCCTTGCAGCAATAAGAATGCACTTTGTGGTGCGAGTGCAGCGCCAGTATTTCTTAAAGGAACCACACGGCAACGACCAATAAATGCCGCAGGGCCGAAGGCTTGGGTATAGACCACACCATGGTAGGACGCATCTGGCTCATTAAGCAGCGCAAAACGCTTTGGCTGCGCAGCCCAATCAAACTTACCACTATCAACAATCGCTCCACCGATAGTCGTACCATGACCACCAATATATTTGGTTAGTGAGTGAATGACGATATCTGCGCCATGTTCAAACGGCTTACATAACACCGGGGTTGCTACGGTATTATCGACAATTAGCGGTACACCATGCTTATGAGCGATCTCAGCTAAGCGCTGTAGATCAACAATATTGCCGGCAGGATTACCAATAGATTCACAAAAAAGTGCTTTAGTTTTGTCATCAATAAGTGCATCTAGCTGCTCGAACTCATCAAAACCCGCCATGCGGACTTCAACACCTTGCCTTGGTAGTGTATGTGCAAATAGATTATAAGTGCCGCCGTATAGCTGGCTGGTACTGACAATATTGTCACCCACTTCGGTGAGGGCTTGGATTGCATAGGTGATTGCCGCCATACCCGATGCTAACGCTAGTGCAGCAATTCCGCCTTCAATAGCCGCAATGCGCTGTTCAAGCACATCGGTAGTGGGGTTCATAATCCGAGTGTAGATATTACCAGGCACCTTAAGATCGAATAGATCCGCTCCGTGTTGGGTGTCATCAAAGGTATAAGAGGTGGTTTGATAGATAGGCACCGCGGCCGCCTTAGTGGTCGCTTCCGATTCATAACCATGATGCAGTGCTAAAGATTCGAGTTTCATACCAGCTAGTTCCTATTCCATTTGAATGAAATATGAACATAACAAATAGCCATCTAGAAGTCTAAATGTTTTTTTACTTTGAGTCCAGCTAAGCTAAACGCCTGCTGAGTGGAGTGCATTGGTCGCAAGTTATTGCCATCATATTTGCCTGAAGGTAACTCACTTCAGTACAACCGTGAGCTAGCTATTGCTAGCTCACACAGCAGCGACTCGATCAGTACTAAACCTTATCCAGCAGCTCTGGCTCAAACTGCTCAGCTGAAATCGTTAGCCCTAGCGATGCTATCTTTTCATTTAACTGCTGAAGGTCTTTTTCGACTGTCGCGATAGTTAACGTATTGTCATCCAAACTATAAACTTGCTTGAGGCTGACAAAATAGAAACTTAGGATGATGAAAGCATTTACATCATTGTTTTCAGCGGCCACTTTTATTTTAGCCAGCTTACGATAAATTTGGTTGTGCAGCTGCTTTAGTCGCCAAACGTAATAAACTTCGCGCATATAAGGTTTATTCTTCTGACTATGCAACACACCGCTACAGACAACTAAAGACAGAATCACACCTAATACGTTCAGATGAAAGTTCCCCGTCGACCCGTCATCAGGTAGTGCTGGTGCGCCAAATAACTGAATCAACAATGACCCAAAAACCAGCGACAGTATGGCCAGACTAGCAACAAACGTCGCGATAACAATATTAGTGTTCTTTCGATATGTCTGTTTATCAACGTGCATTAATTGCATTAGTGGCTCTCAAGATTAAGCAGATAGAAGAGCTGCTATTCTAGCACCTTAGCTATCAGTTAATATTCCAAAATCCACCTTGTCTTGGTAAAACATTTGTATTTATCCTTCAATGTTGGCAAGTTAAGTTCTTGCTAAAATAAGTAGCGGTTAATCCTACTTATGTCACAACTTTTACCAAACGTTCACTTTGGCAGTAAAAACATCTAGACGTCTAAATTGACAGGCGTCGCTTGATCTCATATCCTCTTAGCTATTGAGATGTACCATTCTGTGAATTTATTCATTTAAAGCACAGTTTGTTCCAGCTAGGAGGGCGATGGGAACAGTGGTTCGATGACTGATTTAAAATAAGAGAGATAACATTGACGAATTCCAGTAACGCCCCAAAAGCTCAAACAACTGACGCAACAGCGCCATCGTTTCTTGCGCTAACTCCGCTTTTTCTTTTTCTAACACTGTTTATTGGTGCTGGAGTTTACTTTCAAAGCCAAGGTGTCGACTTTGCTTTTTACCAACTACCGAGCGTAGTTGCGATTCTGCCGGCGATTATCTTTGCGATACTGATCTCGAAGCAGAAACTGAATCAATCAATTGAGACATTTCTAGCAGGTATTGGTCATTCTAATATCATTGCAATGTGTATGATCTATCTGCTTGCGGGTGCATTTGCGGCAGTAGCAAAAGCAACTGGCGGTGTTGATGCCACTGTAGCCTTGGGCTTATCACTCGTGCCTTCAAGCTTATTGTTACCTGGTTTCTTTGTCATTGCGGCGTTTATCGCAACCGCAATGGGTACCTCAATGGGCACGATTGCCGCTGTGGCGCCTATCGCCCTGGGTGTTGCCAACGAAGCACAAATTGATTTAGCCATTATGGCGGGCGCTGTTATCTCTGGTGCTCTTTTTGGTGATAACTTATCAATTATCTCTGACACCACCATTGCAGCCACGCGAACTCAGGGCTGTGAAATGAAAGATAAGTTTAAAGAGAATCTTATCTTTGCGATTCCAGCATCTATTATCACTCTAATTATCTTCACTTTAGTTGGCCAAGGACAAGCTGATGTAGCAGCCCAAGAGATTGACTTCATTAAAGTCATTCCTTATCTCACTATTCTGTTCTTGGCAGTTGCAGGCCTTAACGTATTTGTTGTACTGACTGTGGGTATTATACTGGCTGGTGTTACAGGGCTACTGACCATGGACTACGGCGTTATTCAGTTTGGCCAAGATATTTACGCTGGCTTTGGCAACATGCAGGAAATTTTCATTCTATCTATGCTAGTGGGTGGCTTAGCTGCACTTATGCAGCAACAAGGCGGACTAGCCTTTGTTAGCAAGCACATAGAAAAGCTGATTGCTCGATTCTCTAAAGCGAAAGGCGAAGCATCATGCCGCGCATCAGAGCTAGGCATGGCAGGCATTGTGGCAGCGACCAATACTTGTGTAGCTAACAACACAGTGTCAATTGTAGTGACTGGTGATATTGCTAAAGATTTAGCCCAAAAGCATGGCGTAACGCCAAAACGTGCAGCCAGTATTTTGGATATATTCTCATGTATTATCCAAGGCCTAATCCCATACGGCGCACAAGCATTGTTGGTTGCATCAACCTTTAGCTTATCACCATTAGAAGTGGTTACTCACGCATGGTACTGCATGATCTTAGCAGTTGTCGCGGTGCTGATTGTGGCATTTCGTAAACGTGCTTAGTCAATCCGAGTAAGTTAGCTATTATTTAGTCATAGTGTAAATAGCAATAAAATAGCACCTCAAGGGTGCTTTTTTATTGCTAAATAAATCACTGTGTATACGCAAGTTAAAAACAATGCTGAAAATATCTGCACCACCCGAGCACTTTTTGTCATAATGACTTACCCTACTCATATCACAGCAAGGGATTTAACTTATGGCTCGCAAGCGCAAGTATGGAAGATAGAGCTAAATATCAATCGGTGCAGTATGATCTACACCGATTAGTCGTACTGACCATTTTCTTTGGTGCACTCATCGCCGCTACAGGTGTTTCCATCTCTGTTTGGGCTGAATACCAGGTTATCGGAGATGCTGTTTTCAATCGCCGTTCTGATTTTCTAGGTGACTACAACAACGCTAAATTCGCCTTTGTGTTTAATATCGCACTGATGATCACAGGTATTTGCATTATGTTGGCGATGTTCGGCTTGTACCAACTCAAGCAAGGATTCTTTAGTCACTACTTATCCCTCGTCGGTGGTTGGGTCGGCATCAGTGTTCTGTTAATGGGCATGTTTCCGATTAATTACCTAGAGATGCACCGCTTAGTATCAACCTGCTTTTTACTCGGCACAGTATTGATGTACTTTTTATGTATTACTGACAGATTCAGTCAGCACTCCATCTGCAAAGGACCCATTTTTATTTTGAGCATTCTGGGTTTTATCGCTGCATCAGCCTTAGTGATACAGCTCGATTGGAATACTCTCGACTTTAGCCCTTGTGACCCCCCCGAAAGCGCTCCATGCTGGGTAGCTATCACTATGTGGCTACAAACCAATATTGTTCTGCTTTGGTGTTTATCTTTTGCCTGGACGGTAAGGAAAGTAGCCATAAAAAACTATCTCGAACTGTCTCAGCGCTACTTAGCTGGAGAGCAATAAAAACACTATGAGGCTGGCAAAATACTTAGCACTGACAGGATACTGTTCTCGCCGCGCTGCAACGCGTTTGATTAGAGAGGGCCATGTCATATTCAACGATCGCCTCGCCAACCATATTGATAGCGTGACCCTCATCGACACATCTGACGGCCAAGACTGCCTAGAGAAAATTGTTGTCGATGGTGAGCGACTTAAAGCCGTTGAAGCTAAAGCTTACTGGTTGTTTAATAAAGCCGTTGGCACCGACAGTCGTCTATTGGACGACCTTCCGAATAGCCTGCTGCATCTGCTACCGACATCACCACGACTCTATCCAGTGGGTAGGCTCGATAAAGATTCCCGTGGACTATTACTACTCACCAATGACGGTGAGCTAACCCATCAGCTAATGCACCCCGACTTTGGTCACCATAAGACTTATCACGTAAGAGTTAATCGCAATTTTGATGAAGACTTTTTACAGAAAATGGCTGCGGGAGTGAGTTATAAAGAGGTCACCACTCTGCCCTGCACTATCACTCGTTTAGCATCAGATAGCTATGAGATAATCTTGACTCAAGGGTTGAATAGACAGATCCGCCGCATGTCTCAAGCACTCGGGTTTAAGGTTATAGATCTGAAAAGAGTTTCGATTCAAACGCTAGAGCTAGCTGACCTAGCTAAAGGTGAGATGCGCCCTTTAAGTCAAACTGAATTAGGCAAGCTGCTGGCTTCAATAGCTCCCAACTAAAGGTCTATCATCAACCTTGGATCTCGCAGGCTCAAATCGACTTTATCAAGTTTGTGTCCCAGCCCGGTTAAGTCAGTTAGGTAAATACAACTGCGCTTAATTTGCAATAACTGTTCTTTTTCCAGTTGCTTAATAACCTCATTAACTCGCTGACGAGCAATACCAGTTATTTGACTGATTTGCTGTTGAGATATCGACACTTTAGGTGTCTCACCACGTAGCAATGGAATATGAGCGGCAAGCTCCAAAAGCAGATACACCACTCGCTTTAGTTTATTCTCACTCATCATCAACTGCGACTGCAGCCACTTAGTTTTAGACTCCAGCGACAACGAATGAAACCACTTATAGATCTCAACATTCTCTTGAGCAAGACGGTGTAGATCGAAATTACTGAAATGGATAAGAGTTACCTCATCAATTCCGCTAATAAAAAATGGCGTATAAGATGAGTTACGGCTGTCATAATTACCAAACCAATCCCCTTTGCCCATCACGATATTGTTGACGGTTTTAAGGTTCGGGGTTTGCAGGCAAATTGTTACGGTGCCTTGTACCACAAAGCTGGCGCCTTGATGCGCAATCGTCGCACCGTCCATCTCACTCGCTTTCAATTGCGTTTTAAGCTGGGCAATCGATAACAACTTTTCAGTCAAACCTGCTGAAAGTTCTGTATTCCAGTGGAGTGCCTTTAGCAGCGTAGAGTCAATCAAATTATTACCTTAAACAGATGAGTTACCCATAGTTAGCTAGCCCTATTATGGCATATTGAGACTGACCACAATGACGTAATTCACCTACAAGAAAACCGTCCACAGTGAACGGTTAGGCCAATGATAGCCTCAATGTTGATTTATCATTTCAAAAATCGAATACGCTAATCAGCTACAGCCTATCAGCGAATTTTTTGCATTTATGTAGTGGTAGCAGCCAAGCCTTATTTTTCTCTTTTACAAAAGCCTTAATATAGTCGCCACTTATTTTATCTCGACCTATCTCATCAGCCTTAATTTTAAGCCCCAGAGCCTTCAACTTATATCCTTTAGTATCTTTGAGCTTTAATGCACAAACTTCATATTTAGCGGCAAAGGACGCCGCTACTTTTTCATCAAAACTCGCTACGGAATTAAAAGCCAACATAGCGAGTACTAAGACTAAAAACTGTTTCATTTTACCACCTGTAAGAACCCTAGAATTAGCTGTTCAATCACCTTGGCAGCTAAGAGCATTTTCGATACAGCACAGGGTACGGTTTTTCAGACAGAATGAATGTCCGTTATCGGACAAACCTATAACGATACTGCCGGCTTAAACGTTATTAAACGCGATTAAACTGACTTTACATGTCACTGATTCCAATTGCCTGTGGTAAGTGCTGAACAGAATAGGCCATGCCACCGCAGCATTCGTAAGTCCATTTACAGCAGATGTCCCATCGGAAGCGTTAGGCTATTTCGAATAAGTACGAGGGCGACAACTTCATCAGGGGTGCAGAGGGATGACTCTTATGAAATTAAAAGCGGGGCACAAGTACTTTACCCCTTGGCTCGGGTGCAGCTTGATGTATTTGTGGTTCCAATGACCTGCGGTCGGCGTATGTGCAGATACGACCGTGACGCGCAGCAAGTCCGTCCATGGAAGCTCGCCATGACATCCATGACATCCATGTCATGGATGGTCACGGCCATATCTACACTGGGTTAAAAAAGCGCGAACTTGCTGTATTTCAGTTTTCAGCTTTATGCTAAAAATTAACGGCGCTCTCAGTTAGCACTGGAGTAAAGATAAAAAGCTGAGCTCGCAGAAGCTAATCTCCCCCGTTGGGAATTTCGCTTTTTAAATTTCGCCGGGGGCGCTGAGGGATTGACTCTTATGAAATCAAGAGCGGGGCACAAGCGCTTTCCCCCTTGGCTCGGGTGCAGATTGATATATTTGCGGTTCCAATGACCTGCGGTCGGCGCATGTACAGATACGACCGTGACGCGCAGCAAGTCCGTCCATGGAAGCTCGCCATGACATCCATGTCATGGATGGTCACAGCCGTATCTACACTGGGTTAAAAAAGCGCGAACTTGCTGTATTTGAGTTTTCAGTTTTCAGCTTTATGCTAAAAATTAACGGCGCTCTCAGTTAGCACTGGAGTAAAGATAAAAAGCTGAGCTCGCAGAAGCTAATCTCCCCCGTTGGAAATTTCGCTTTTTAAATTTCGCCGGGGCGCTGAGGGTTCGCTAAGGGGGGCAAGCGCTTTCCCCCTTGGCTCGGGTGTGGGCGAAGCGCCACGACTTTCCTCGGGCGTAAGTTCGTATTTTTAGTCATTGATAAAATTAAGATTTCACTTTAGTGTACTGTTCACAACATCCAAAAAACACTCAGAGTATGTACATTATTGAATTCCTGATGATTCATAAATTATTCGGGCCCGCCGCTCAGTTAGCTGTTGGGCTACTTGCTTTTATCGGAGTAATACTGATACAGATTTTTCTTCATAGAAGAGCAAAAACTGAAATGAGAGCCCGCTTTGAGCAATTAGATATGCAGCATCAACATGAACGACGTGTTAGCGCTAGAAAAGAAAAACTCAGTAACCTCGAGCCAATGTTTAACCTCTTATTTGAATTACGACAATTTCATTCCGAATTATATAAAACTGAAATTGAACCGAATCAAAGAAAAGGGTTATCTGAAGCAGAAATTATTGAACAAATAGAAAGTATTAAAAAGAGTCTGTCGGATCAATCCGAAAATCAAATGCGCCTTAATATGCTTATCCATGTTTATACCCCAGAGTTAAAAGATCAACTTTTTGAGTACGAAGAAGCCTCATCAAATATCTCAATAACATGTTGGTCATACATTTCTAGCTCCAACAGCAATTTGAACAATGCTTTTTTTGAATTAGAGTCCAGAATCACGGAACTAATGAAAACTATCAATAAACTCCAAAGCTCCTTGGTAAAAAGCAGCCAAAATAGCGAAAGTTAAATATCCAACAAAAAAGCCGAAACACTTTCATGTTTCGGCTTTTGCATCAAAAGGCTAACTAATCATAATCAATATGATTAATGCACAATTTCCATCTCTTCAAGCAAGTTATCTGCATGATCCAGATACTTCATCACCCAAAGCATATAACGGCTGTCAACTTGGATAGAGCGGTTAGTCTCAGGATCGTAACCCCAATCACCAATGATACTCTCGTATACACCGTCAAACAGTAGACCGACTAACTCAGCACGGCCATTCAGGGTTGGCGAACCTGAGTTACCACCTGTGGTATCAAGCGTCGATAGGAAGTTAACGGGTACAGAATCTAGCGACTTGACATAGTAATCGCCGTACTGCTTGTTAGCGATAAGCTCAAGTTGCTTCTTAGGCGCATCGAATGGATCAACACCTGTGTCTTTGGCCAAGATACCTTCAAGACGAGTAAATGGCACTGCTTGTAGACCATCTTCAGGTGAGTAACCTTTAACATGACCAACTGTTACCCGCAGGCTAGAGTTTGCATCAGCATACACTGGCTTACCTTGCTCTTGGTTATAAGCAATGATGGCGTCCATATATTGTGGACGGACCTTCATTAAATCACCCGCTAACTGCTTTTCAGCCTGCTCGCGTTGCATGCGCTCGTCATAAGTCGCGACTGCATATTGAATGAATGGATCTTTAGACTTTTTAAAGTCAGCAACTGACTTATCCATCCATGCTAAACGCGTGTCTTTATCTGACAGCTTAGTGTTGGCATACATCTTATCTAGCGTTTTATTAAACTTAGCCATATCGAACTTGTTACCAATACCAAAGGCTTTATCAAACGCAGGTAAGCGCTGATCTTTTGGTAGTGCGGCATAACGGCTAATTAGGTCTGCGAGTATTGCTTTATCAACACTGGCAGCATAACGGCGCTCAATACGCTCCATACCAGAGGTAAAGCGAGTCATATCACGGTCTTGATAACCTGGTTCACGCTGCATATCTGGTAACGTTTTTTCATTGGCTAAACGATACAAACGATTAGCTGTGCTCATCATGGTGCTGTAACCCATATAGCCCAGCAGTAAATCACGTTCTTGACCTTGTTGACCTTTAGCAATTAGCTTGTCCAATTGTGCCAATACTTCGCCGTATTTAGTTTGGCGTTTCTTATCAGCTTTAATCCAATTAGCTAAGTCTTGCTCTAGTCCTTTACGGTCATCAAGCATGGTTGATTTACCGTAGAACTCAATCATCGAGGTGAAGTTTTTAGCGTAGTTAGCTAGACCTGCAATCGCGCTTTCATACTTAATGCGCTCATCGCTACCCTCAGGTGCAGTTTCTTTGATGATCTCAATAATGCGCTCACGGAGAATTTTTCCCTCTGGATAAGCCCACTCAAACTGGTTTTCGACTTCATTCGCGGTGCGGTAGCGATTTGTACGGCCAGGGTAGCCTGCCACCATGACGAAATCACCTTCGCTAACGCCTTTAGCAGACACTTTCAAGAAGCTCTTTGGCTCGTAAGGCACGTTGTCTTTACTGAAATCAGCTGGCTTACCATCTTTGCCTACATAGGCACGATAAAAAGAGTAATCACCAGTATGACGTGGCCACATCCAGTTATCGATATCACCACCGTATTTACCCACACTCGCAGCTGGGTTGTACGTTAGGCGTACGTCACGAATTTCCATTTGCTTGACTAGGTAATACTCAAGACCACCATGGAAACTGTAAACCTGACAGCGGTAACCATCTTCTTTTTCACACTCAGCTACTAGCGCTTTTTCTTTTTGCTCTATGCCTTTATAGAAGTCATTACCCACTTTACTCATTTGGCCTGACTTCACATCGTCGGTCACATTAGTGACGGCTTCAGTAACATAGATACGAGAACCCGGCGTAGCAGGCAACTCTTCAGCAAAGCTTTTAGCTAAAAAGCCATCTTTGAGTAAATTTTTCTCTGGTGTTGAGTTGTATTGAATTGAACCATAAGCACAGTGATGGTTAGTTACCACTAGGCCTTTTGGTGAAACAAATGACGCTGTACAGCCGCCAAGGCTGATCACGGCATTCATTGGGAATTCGGTTAGTTTTGAAATCGAGTTAACATCGATCTCCAACCCTTTTGCCTTCAGTTCGTCTGCCATTGCAGGCAACTGATAAGGCTGCCACATACCTTCGTCAGCAATCGCACCAAAAGAGGTCGCCATCGCTGCAGCTGTCAAAAGCCATTTTTTCATGTTGTTAAGTCCATTTTTTATTTTTAGGATTATTATTTTTGCTTACTGCCAGATACAACTTATGCTCTGCTTTAGATACAAAAAAGCCGAGCTCAATATTTATATCGACGCTCGACTTTATCACAAGATGTTAGCTAATAAACAGACTCCAAATGTATCATCTGTAAAACTAACGTTGCATTTCTACTTTATCTATAGAGCAACCCACAGCTGCGCGGCAATAATCCCGACGCCCAATACACCTGCAGCGCTTAATGCAGCGCTGCCACCACTCACTTGATAACCGCCCAAATTCTGCTTGCGCTGGCCTAAAGCCATGGCTATTGGCAGGAAGATAATCATCACAACCAGCGGAATAGCGGCGAAACCGAGCACTTGGAAAAAACCATCTGGGTAGTAAAGCGCACATAAAAGTGGCGGTATAAAGGTCAATAACCAAGTTTGAGCACGGCCAAAGGCATTGTCTTTAGCGCGGGTTAGTTCAGCCACATAATCAAACAGACTCATGGTCACGCCCAAGAACGATGTAACCAATGCAAGGTTAGCAAACAGGTCAATAAACTGCTGTAAGATGGCAGAATCAGCTACGCCCTGCAGCGCTGTTACCAATAGCGGTAATGAGCCTTCAAAGCCATAAACCGTCTTGCCGCCTAACGTACCTAATGTCACCATCAACCAAAGGATATAACACACCAACGGAATAGTTGAACCAATTATAAGCACCTTACGTAGTGAGATTGCGTCGCCATCTAAGTAGCGCACGATAGTCGCGATACAGACATGGAAACCGAAAGAGGTGAACACAATAGGAATAGCCGCTAACCATAGATTAGTTAAATCGCTACCTACAACCATACCAGCAGTTGAGTTTTTCATCAGCAGATTCATATCCACTTCAGGTAGCAGATAGGCCACAACAATAACCAGTAGTACGATCATCGATGTAAATAGAACTCGAGAGACTTTATCAATCCAACGCACGCCGACGGCAATAAAACCACCAAAAATAGCGGTAAACAGCAGTACCGCGAGCTGGTTGTCCATCTGCATGCCAACCAGTTCCATCTTAGATTCAAGCAGCGACGAACCACCCATCAGATAGACCATAGTCAATGCGAACAGCAAACTTAGAAATGAGCCACCTTGTATAAGTTGCCCAAATTTACCTAAGGTTTTACCGGTAATCGCATGCACGTTTAGGCCTACGCCTGCACGTAAATTGATCTCAAGCATTAATAAAGAGGTGTAGATAGATACGCCCCAGATGACTACCAGTAACAGTAGTGCAGGGATAGTACCGAGTGATGCAGTAGCAAGTGGCAATGCCAACATACCACCACCAATTGCAGTTCCAGCTACAATGGCGATAGAGCCAAGTATTTTTGAGTTCACAAAATTGTCCTGTTAGATTTTATAATTTATTTTTGGTAGGTCAGATTTAGAACGACTTTGAGGGAGAGATATTTTCGCAAGTTAACAATACTATTAACAGCCCCCAATCGAATCTGGTCATCATCGACCTTACGATTCCAATTGGCCCCAACGGCTTAGTTAAATAATACGGATATTCACCTTATCAACTTTGCCACTGAGGCTTGATAAATCGCGGGCAATATCGATAAGATTGTTTCATTACGACTCTTTCTCTAAAAAATGACTGTTAGCGACATTAACAGCTACTAACCCAGCGGGCAAGCCATCTGCATAGCATAAAATCAACTTAATACGAATCCACAATAATGCTGTAAAGCCTTAGTAACACTTAGTTTACGTTTTACTGTTTTAGCTCAAAAATGAGGCATCGGTTGCCTTTTTAGCATTGAAGTTAGCCCCATTATCACTATAATGCTCGGCTCTGCTTCAGGGGAGTAGCTATCAATCGCAGTAACTGATTTACATCGATTGAGTAAGTATCAACATAATTGGCCATACGCCATGGTACTTACAGTTAGTGACTGTTGTCATTAACCCAGCAAGACCTGAGCACATTGCCACTCATTTTAGGGAGGGGTGTATTGTGCTTGGAATTTTGCCTCCCTAATATAGGAATACTATTGGAAGCTCTGCTTGCCTCAACGTTTACCGTTGCTGTCGCCGAAATAGGCGATAAGACTCAGCTATTGGCGCTCATTCTCGCCGCCCGCTTTAAAAACAAAACAGCCATTATTCTGGGTATTTTTCTGTCGACACTCGCCAACCATTTTGCCGCTGCTTGGCTTGGGCAATGGGCTATCGGTTATATCAGTCCCGAGATCGGACGCTATTTAGTCGCAGGATCATTTTTCGCCATTGCACTTTGGGTGCTTGTGCCAGATAAAATTGATGAAGAGGAGAGTCGTTTTTATTCGATGGGACCTTTCTTAGCTACCTTTATCCTATTTTTTATTGCCGAAATGGGCGATAAAACCCAAATAGCCACCGTCGTACTGGCCGCTAAATATGATGCGTTGGCAATGGTAGTGATGGGCACAACGCTGGGCATGTTAATCGCCAACGTCCCTGTAGTTATTGCAGGGCACTTTAGCGCCGAGAAGCTACCAATGCATTGGATCCATCGTGGCTGTGCTGTCTTATTTGCGCTGCTCGGTGTAGTCACTTTGATGTTTTAAGATTGGATAGAGCTGAGACGGCTCAGGCTGAGATGATGTAGATAAGAGTAAAAGACTTGTGGATTTATGCTCCACAAGCCTTTATATTTTGCTGTCGACGCTTCCGGCCTCTACAGCCCTAACGCTTGCTTAATGCGTTGACCATAATCACTATCTGCTGCAGTAAAGTGTTCAACCATCTTAGTTTGAGTTGCTTCACTAACCACACTTAAGGTACCGACAATATTTGTAATCAATCTTGCCTGCTCATCTGCTGGTAGCAAGCGGTACAAATCACCTGCCTGGCTAAAGTCATCTTGATCGTATCGGCTGTAACGGTCAGCTTCACCTTCTAAGCGCAGTGGTGGCTCAGCAAACTGCGTCTGATCTTGCAAACCATCATGGCTATTAGGACCATAGTTACGACTCGCATCACCACCCGTTTGGCTACCGGAGAATGGGCACTGAGTTCCGGCCATTGCACCGCCACGTTGATGATGATTTGCCGTCGTTGCATGAGGGCAATTCACGGGTAATTGGTTGTAGTTAGCGCCAATACGGTAGCGCTGTGCATCAGCGTAAGCAAATAAACGTGCTTGCAGCATCTTGTCAGGCGATGCGCCCACACCAGGTACTAGGTTACTTGGCGCCAATGCAACTTGCTCGACCTCTGCAAAGTAGTTCTCAGGCATACGATTAAGCTCTAACTCGCCAATTTCTATCAGTGGGTAGTCAGCATGAGGCCATACTTTAGTCAGGTCGAACGGGTTAATTTTATAAGTATTCGCTTCAACTTCCGGCATGATCTGAACTTTAACGCTCCACTTAGGGAAGTTGCCATCATTAATCGCTGCCACCATGTCACGCTGCGATGAATCAGGATCGATACCTTTCAAAATATCTGCCTGCTCAGCCGTCAAGTTGGCAATACCTTGCTGGGTTTTGAAATGGAACTTAACCCAGAAGCGCTCGCCTTTGGCATTCCAAAAAGAGAAAGTGTGCGAACCGAATCCATGCATTTGACGGTAATTTGCTGGAATGCCTCGGTCTGACATTAATATAGTTACCTGGTGCAGCGCCTCAGGATTCAACGCCCAGAAGTCCCACATTGCATGTGGATCTTTTAAGTTCGTTTGCGGGTTACGCTTTTGGGTATGGATAAAGTCTGGAAACTTAATCCCATCACGCAGAAAGAAGGTCGGAGTATTATTACCGACAATATCGTGATTACCGCGCTCTGTATAAAAGCGTAGACCAAAGCCACGAGGATCTCGCT
The DNA here is from genome assembly GCF_019654975.1 of Shewanella sp. c952. GTDB lineage: Bacteria > Pseudomonadota > Gammaproteobacteria > Enterobacterales > Shewanellaceae > Shewanella. The sequence continues at coordinate 327,870 of NZ_BPEW01000001.1, read as the reverse complement.
CAGCATCCGCGCTGCCCATCTCGCCACCAACGGTAGAGAAGCGTACAAAAGTTTCTGTTTGCTTACCTACGCCATTGAAATGGTCTGCAAGTGTGAAGTCACTTAAGTCTTTAGTGAGGGTAAATGTACCGTAAACACCAGTACCTTTAGCGTGGACAATACGCTCAGGGATACGTTCGCGGTTAAAGTGCGCCAACTTTTCAATTAAATGCCAATCTTGAAGTAATAACGGTCCACGTTCACCGGCCGACAGTGAGTTTTGGTCGTCGCTAATTGGTGCGCCATTTTGTGCAGTAAGAACTCGGTTTTGCTGACTCATAAATTACTCCTCAATCTTGGCTAGGTTCAAGCCAAGTTTCGATTAAATCAAAAATGGTGGCCATGGTTTATCTCCTCTGTGCAACTCGGTAAAGCGTTGCGGTGATATTGACCTCTTGTCGATGGATTAATATTAGTCGCCAAACACAAAACAATAAAACGATTAAAACCGATAACACTAAACTAAAATGCAGATTAGTAATTTCAAAATTATATACGAGTGCTAGGCTAACTTTCTGACTAAGACCAGTGTTCGTCGAAAATACAATAAACGTTTAAGCAGATAGCATTAGCTGCAATTATCTTAATATCTAAATTAATCAGTTGGATAACAGGTGAGGCGTCACTTATTTGAAGGTTTAGACTGCTACGAAGTAGAGTGATATAAGACATCACTTGGGGCGTGTAAATTCACAGGGGTGAGTATTTGAACGTTACAGATGATGTAAAGTAAAAGGAGGTCAATTGATATTGCCTCCCTATCTAGCAGAGTATTCACTCATGCCTAATAAACGATAATAAAACCCCTTTAAGAATCTGGATTGCCCTGCTCCTGGGGGGCGGCTTTATAGAGTTTAACTAAATAGTATGCATCAATCAGTACAATGAAAAAGTTAACTAATGCGACTGGAATAGCATCAATTGCTAAGCCATAAGCCACAAACAGTGCTGCACCAATCAGGTTCCACCAGCGTAACTTTTTGATATTTGACATCATCAGCGAGATGGCAACCACCACAGAAGCTAAATACCCGACCCATTCCCATATTGTTGCGCTATCCATTTTCGCTCCAACCTTTATCCTAAAAAATCATACACTGAGTATGAGCAATAGATTGCCAATGCAACAGCTTATTGCGTAATTAAATACTCGGCAGTGCGCTCACCTTCCGCTATCGCTATTAGCGTTTGACTACCGCTGCAGTCATTCTCGATATGCAGCATAGCTCACCGGCACTATTGTGGATTAAGACTTCCCACACAGAGCTGCGCTTGCCTAGGTGTATAGGCTTTGCAGTCGCCGTTAATGTGCCATTCCGTGATGCTTTTAGATGATTAGCATTGATCTCTTGTCCGACGCAATAATACTGCTCAAAATCGACTGCGAAATTCGCGGCATAACTGGCTACGGTTTCTGCCAGAGCGACGTTTGCGCCACCATGCACAATGCCGAGAGGGTTATGCACAGCAGGAGATGCCGGCATCGTTGCCTTCATATAGTCATCACCAATCTCTGAGATGGTGATCCCCATTGTTTGCATTAGCGTGCCTTTACCGTGCATCCCTGAATCCATCTTGGCACACGTTTCTAAGCTTACTGGTCTAAACCAAATCGACATCTGTTACATCCATTGTTGTAGTTATTGTTGATAGTCTACTGTGTAAGCAAGATTGTTTAAACAGGTAAGATGAGTTAACAGAGGCATTTAAGGCTATTAGATTTAATGCTTAGAAAGCGGAAGGCTTTAAAGAATTGGCGCGCAATTAGGCTTTATATTAGGTGCTGTCACGTTTTCACGTTCAACTTGTGTGCCTAATCGCGCGCCATAGGGTAAAAAGTTATATCACTGAACAATATCAGTATTAGCTTAACTCTCTATTAAGACCAAAAGGTCGTGCATTAAATTAAGTCTTCTACGGCATCAAGTGTCAGCTTAATCATCTCATTCAATGTTTGCTGGCGCTCTTCGGCAGTCAAATGCAACCCCTGGCGCAAGTGGTCTGTCACAGTCATCATCGCCAATGCATTCGCGCCAAATTCAGTCGCTACACCATAAAGGCCAGCAGCCTCCATCTCGACGCCTAAGATGCCGTACTTCTCCATCAAGTCGTAACGCTGCTCATCGCTGCTATAAAATAGATCCGACGAATAAAGGTTACCGACATGGTAGTTAGTCCCTAGCTTTTCTGCTGAGTCAGTGGCGCGTTTCAACAAATTGAAATCGGCAATCATGGCAAAATCGGTATTAGCAAAGCGAGTTCTGTTAACAGCAGAGTCTGTGCTTGCGCCCATTGCCATGACTACATCCATCAACTTGATTTTGTCACTGACAGCACCACATGAACCGATGCGGATAATGTTCTCGACGCCATATTCAGTAATCAACTCTTTGGCATAAATAGAGATCGATGGGATCCCCATTCCTGAGCCCATCACTGAAATACGTTTACCTTTATACTCGCCGGTGTAGCCGAGCATATTTCGAACATCAGTCACTAGCACGGCATTATCTAGGAAGTTATCAGCGATGTACTTAGCGCGCAGTGGATCGCCTGGCATTAGTACTGTTTTAGCAAATGCGTCGTCTGTAGCATTAATATGTGGTGTCATTGTCTTTCCTTTTATATCAATTAGGTACTTGTTGACCCCTCAGCAAGCACACCAAAACCCTAGTTAGATTTACAATCTGTGTTTTAAATTATCCCGCAATGCTAAATAGCAAACCTGCAATAGTGCCGCTCATTAAGTTAGCCAGTGCAGCACCAATCAGTGCCTTCATGCCGAGTTCACTCAAATCATGTCTGCGTTCAGGACAAAGTGCCGCTAAGCCGCCCATCACCATCGCCAGCGAACCTATATTGGCAAAGCCACACAAAGCAAAACTGATAATAATCTGCGTTTTCTCAGACAGTTGGTCTTGGACTTTTAAAAAATCTATATAGGCGACGAATTCGTTAATCACCATCTTTTGACCGATGAATGATGCAGCCTGAACCGCTTCACTCCAAGGCACTCCCATCACCCACGCAAGTGGTGCAAGGATATACCCCAAAATAGCTTGCATGGTCAGCTCCTCGAAGCCGAACCAGCCGCCAATACCGCCAATAAAACCATTCACGAGTGCGATAAGACCAACAAAAGCTAGCAATAATGCCGATACACTGAGTACTTGCTGCAGCCCCATAGCCGCGCCACCCGCAGCAGCATCGATAACATTGGCAGGTTTATCAGTTTGCTCATCGAGGACTTTCTTTATGTCATTTATTGGTTTTTCTGTTTCTGGCCACATTAATTTGGCAAACAGAAGTCCCGCAGGAGCGGTCATGAAGGCTGCTGTCAGAACATATTTAACGTCCACACCCATCTGGATATAACCAATCATGGTGCCGCCAGCAACTGATGCGAGTCCGCCCGTCATTACCGCAAATAGCTCTGAGCGCGTCATATGTTTAACAAATGGTCTCACCATTGATGGCGCTTCTATCGGTCCCACAAAGATATTTGCGGTCGCAGAGAGTGACTCGGCGCGACTAGTGCCAAGTAACTTTGATAAACCGCCACCAATCACACCAATAATCAGCTGCATAATGCCCAAATAATAGAGCACTGCTATAAGAGAACTGATAAACACCACTACGCATAGCACGTTAATGACGAAGATAAAGCCAAGGCTATAGGTCGCTAAACCGCCAAATAGAAATTTTAACCCTTCATTGGCGTAGTTAATTACATGCATCACGCCGTTTGAAGCACCATCTAACATGGATTGACCCATAGGGAGGTACATAACAAAGGCACCAAAGGCGACCTGAAATGCCAGCGCACCGAGCACGGTACGTAGATTAATAGCTTTGCGATTTTCAGATAATGCCACTGCAATACCCATCAAGCAGAGCATGCCCAATAAACTGATGAAAACTTCCATACATTTTTAGCTCAATGAATCGTTATATGGACGCAGTGTATACAGCATGCATTTAGCTGCAAGGATTAAGCGGGAATTTAGCAGAGTAAAACTGATTTTTTATCACCTTAATCAGCGATACACTCCGAATGACTCAAAAGGTAAACTTACAGCAAAGTATCACAAACAGATTGGCAGCAAAGAAATTACAGGATGTGCTATTTAACTCATGTTGAACAACACTTTCAAGATATATTGTGGCGCATTAAAAATGTTGCATCGAACTGCAAACAAGCCAATATTAGATCATATAATTACAAAAAAGGAAGTTTATGACGTACAAATATACTAACTTAACGCATATTTGATGGCTAAACTGAAGTTTTAGCTGATTACATCAATTAGAGATAATGCTCTCTTAGCCTTAATTTGAAATTAAAAAGCCACTTTCAATCAAGAAAGTGGCTTTGAGGCATTTTTTAATGGCTAGCTTTATTTTTCCAGAAAAGGCCATTAACGAGTGCAACGACGCAAATTGAACAATCACATCAATCTGCGCAGGGTCGCTCAACGCTATCTTTACTGTATCGATATCTAAGCTAGCAGCTTATTAACCTTATAAAATAATAAGCTTAACCGCCGCAACCATTAGAATTTCTAGAGTTGATATAACGAACATCTTTGGCTCTGTCATAACTGGCAGGATCGAGGGTTTTATGCTTTTTGATGAACTGATAAAGCATATCGGCATCAATAAAGCCGGTGTCTCTAGCCTTTTCCTTCAACTTGGGATATTTGTTACCGCCCGCAGCGTTGTAGCTTGGTAGGGTAAATCGATAGTTATCCGTGAGCTTGAAAGGTTTGTCAGCAACAGCTTTGATATCAACATCTTTAGCTTTACAGTCAACGGTCATCTTAATGCCGCTAAAATGGGCAAAGCCTCCAGAGCCTCGAGTCTTAAGCGCAACCCTAGACAAATACTTTTTCAGTTCAGCCCCATTCATCTCAGTCACAGTCACACTGTTGGAAAACGGCTGCACCTTAAGCACATCGCGATAGCGAATAGGCCCTTTCTTTATGCTGGCACGAATACCGCCGGAGTTCATGATGCCGAAATCTGCTGGCACTGGCAGCTGAGTTTGAGCATGGGCTATCATAATCCCTAAAGGTGTAGCTTGGTAACGAACAACCCTACGTTTACCAATGAAATCCGCCTTTGCAACACCAATTTCCTCTCTCAGTTTGACCTGTCCCTTACGCTGAAAAGGACGCAGCAACTCGAGGGTTTCCGGATCCTTGGGAGTTAGCATCGAAGAGTGCAGCATGAAACCATACTTACTTTCACTGTTCACTGGAACCAGCTCGTAGCTGGCTAAATGAAGCTCGTTACCGTAGAACTCAAAGTCAGCACGGCCAATAAATTTGCCCCACTCATAAGCTTGCATAATCCAGGTGCCATTTTGGCGATCCGGCTTACACGGTTCATCGCGGCCGTACTTCTCTACGTACTCGCCCGTATCCCCTTCCATACAGACAGGCAGTTGTGAGTGACCGCCAATGATTGCCTGGATCTGACCAGCCTCAAGGCTACGAGCCAAAGCAACATCCCCCGGAGCGTTACTGCCATGATTGCCATTTTCATAGTGGCCCATATGGGTGAGACCAAAGACTAGATCAGGATGATGCTTCTCTTCAAGCTCTGCCAAAATGCCTTTCGCCTCAGCTTGAGCAGAAGTGAATTTAAAATCTTCAACAAACTCTGGATTACCTATCTCAGCAGTATGCTCAGTAGTTAGGCCAACGACGGCAAGCTTCAAGCCTTGCACCTCAAACACCTTGTAGGGCTCAAAGTATCGTTGCCATTCGCCATCAACTTGACGATAGATGTTGGCCGATAACCACGGAAATTTTGACCAGCCTCTTTGCTTATCCATCACTGTCGATGGATTATCAAACTCATGGTTACCCACAGCCATTGCGTTATAACCAAGGTGGTTCATGCCGATAAAATCTGGCTCGGCGTCTTGCAGGTCAGATTCAGGAACACCAGTATTGATGTCGCCACCGGAGAGCAGTAGAACCTCGCCTCCTTGTTCAGCCACCTCTTTGCGGATCTCATCAAGGATGGTTTTCCGTGCAGCCATGCCATAGCCACCGCTTTTACTTTGCCAAAAACGGCCATGGTGATCATTAGTATGCAATAAGGTGAAGCGCTTGCAATCATCGCCTGCAGCAATACAGGCAGCTGATGCAGTCACCTTCGGCGCTTTAGGCGCTTCTTCCACCTTTTTCTTACCACAGCCGCTCAATACCAACGCAAGGGCGATAGCTGAGCCAGCTAGAAGCAGGCGAGAAGGACGGAGTGAAGTATTCATAATAACCCTTCAGTATTAAACAGATAAACGTTGCCACTCGCTTTTTCATCTTGAGAGCAATGCACCAAGATTGGATATAAGGCAACGGCTGTACAGTTAAAAAAAGCAGCACCCAGAGCGATCCCGGTGCTGCTTTTTATAGGCTTAGCGAATGACTAGCCTTGGCGGCGACGCAACCACATTAGCGGTAGCAGCAGAGTCATAAGACCACCTAAGCTACCGGCACCATCTGGCTTAGTCCAACCTGTTTCTTCGGTGTTTATCACCTCAATGCTAACAGATTTACTGAAGCTTTCTTCGCCAAGAGTTGCCGTGAGTTCGAACACAAGCACTTGATCGATATTTACGCTAGGTGTAGTCACATCAAGTGTCAGACCTGTAGCGGTAAATACTGCCGTGCTTCCTGATAGCTGCTTCCAGCTGTAGCTAGTACCTTCTGGAGCGTCAGCAACAGTAGCTGTAATAGAAGCTTTATCACCTTCGGTAACCTTAGTTGTACCTGCAAACTCTACACTCAGAGTCAAAGGCACATTAACTACGCTCAGGCTAACGTCTTTGGTTGTTGCCAAGCTACCGTCGCTGATAGTCAAGGCAAAGCTCAAAGTTTCGTCGGCTTTAACCATTGGTGCAGTCAGAGATAATACAGCTTGGTCGCCCACAACCGTCTTCTCTTCAGCAACAATCTGCTCCCACTTGTAAGTAAGAGTAACACCTTCACCTGCCGTGATTGCAGAAGCATCGATGGTGTATCCAGTCCCTTCAGTGACACTCTCAGGAGTAACAATATCACCATCAACTACCAGAGCAGGGTTTGGATCGTCACCACAGACTGCACCATAGACTTCTTGTACTAACTCTGGACGGTCAATGAATGGGTTACGGTTGCCCTGGTACTTGTATACTTGGTTGTTACGGTTCTGCTCGTAACTATCCACTGGATCTTGCGTGTTCCATGCGTATAGCTCACAAAGGGTACCAATCAGTGGCAAGTTATCTTCTGCTGTAGTGGTTAGACGATCAACAGCAACCAGATCAAGCATTTGAGTAGTAGCAGTATCGGTACCTTGATAGCGAGTATCCATATACATGATCATACGAGCAACATCGCCTTTCACCTCATCACGAGGTTCCCAGCAGTCGGTCGTTTTGTTTAGGTAGTTACCTGTACCTACACCGTTGAATAGTACTTCTTCACCCGTGTCGCTACACGCACCAAAGTCATTGTTGCTTCGTGCTGTGTTGATACCTGGATCTGAAGGACGCAGGTGATGAGCATCGGTGTAGCCCCATTGAGAATCGCTCGGAAAGCTATGACTCTTGGCCCAAACGTGTTCACGATTCCACTTGCCGACACCACCACCACTTTGTTGGTTGTCGAGCTTAGGGATGGATTTACCTGTGTAGATCTCCATAACATTTTTTTCGTTATTAGGATCTTGATCAGCGTGGGTCAATGCGGACCAAACTTGCTTATAGCTCAGTTGCTTATGACCTTTGGCAATGATGGTTGATAGCGCATTCTTAAGCTCTTCTGCATTAGCAAAATCGCCACTCAGTACATCTGAGTAATAGATTTCAGCATTGAACGTAGTAAGATCGGCAACCGGAGTCAGAGTCTCGCAGTTAGTGCAAGGACCTGTTTCAAGCTCAGGTTCTGGAGGCGTTACATCACCTGAACAAGCATCTTCGCCCGGACAGCCAAAGCCTTTACTGGCCTCAATATCTGTGATCTGTCCTTTTACTTTTGAGCCAACTAAGACCCACTGATTGGTGCTTCCTGGGAAATCAGCTGTAATATCAGTAACACCAGTAGTAACGTTTGCCTTTCTGCGTAATATCGCATTACTGGTTGTGAAATCTGGGTTATTCGCGTCTGCCCATCCATTGCTTCCAGGGTCTTCGCCGAATTTACCAAAGATATCTACAATGGCACCATCTTGGGTCAGGATTAAAGTATCATTTCCAGTAAAATAAGTAACTCCTGTTGTTTCGACGTCTATTGCACTCTTTCTTGTCTTAAACCCAACAGAAGCGCCTGGGTTATAAATAACTATACTGCTATTTGGTGCTAGCTCTCCTGTAAATTTATCATAAGTGTAATTAGGCGCATCTATTGTATTCGCTGCACCTTTCGTATAAGAAGCAATCTTAACTTTAGTTAAATCGACCGCCACTGTACCAAGGTTAGAAATCTCGACGGCCTTATTATTACCGCCACCGTTGAAACTTTTATCACCTTCACTATATTCGGTAATCAATAGTCCACCAGGAGTGGCATCTGAAGAGCAAGCATCTTCACCCGGACAGCCAAAGCCTTTACTGGCCTCAATATCTGTGATCTGTCCTTTTACTTTTGAGCCAACTAAGACCCACTGATTGGTGCTTCCTGGGAAATCAGCTGTAATATCAGTAACACCAGTAGTAACGTTTGCCTTTCTGCGTAATATCGCATTACTGGTTGTGAAATCTGGGTTATTCGCGTCTGCCCATCCATTGCTTCCAGGGTCTTCGCCGAATTTACCAAAGATATCTACAATGGCACCATCTTGGGTCAGGATTAAAGTATCATTTCCAGTAAAATAAGTAACTCCTGTTGTTTCGACGTCTATTGCACTCTTTCTTGTCTTAAACCCAACAGAAGCGCCTGGGTTATAAATAACTATACTGCTATTTGGTGCTAGCTCTCCTGTAAATTTATCATAAGTGTAATTAGGCGCATCTATTGTATTCGCTGCACCTTTCGTATAAGAAGCAATCTTAACTTTAGTTAAATCGACCGCCACAGTACCAAGGTTAGAAATCTCGACGGCCTTATTATTACCGCCACCGTTGAAACTTTTATCGCCTTCACTATATTCAGTAATAACTAAATCAGCATTAGCAGCAGTGGACAAGCCGCACAAAACCATAGCAGTTGCTGCGGCAACTGCGTTCATTTTAATTCTCATAATCGTATCTCTTTTGAATCTTTGATGGGAAGCGCGCAGCCCGAAAGCAGGCGCTTCATTATCGAGATCAACGCTTACTTGCGAAGACGACGGCGTATAGCTGCTAGTCCGAACAGGGATAACAAGCTGATGAAGCCGGCACTACCCGCACTGCCGTCACCGCCAGTGTTATCGCTTTCTTCTTCAACAATGTCCGCAATCAAAGAGTCACGGCTAGATACCTTCGCTTTGAAAGTTTGCTTAGACCCTTCAACAATTTGGCCATCACGCTGTAGGCTTACGCTAACGTTGTAGATAGCTGATGGCGCACCGAAGACTTCGAAATTCACCAAAGCTATTGCGTCATTAGAAAGAACCACATTAGGCAACACCATTTGGCTCAAATCTAAGCGCTCTTCATCATTTGTAGGAGTCATATTGACGGTCGCTACATCGCCAATTTGAGCAGTAACACCCGTTGGGATCTGATAAGGAACCTTGATTAACTTTCTCAGTTTGGTCAAAGTCAGAGGGACATCCGCATCTGCATCACCTGGCTTGTAGCTCAGTGTCAGCAGTGCTGGATCATGATCCGATGCACGATAAACATCTCCAGTGTAGAACTTATGCGCGCCAGTACCGTCGAGGCTACCTTTTCGGTTATTTTTGTAATCATACAAGGCTGTTTCTGCTGCATTCACATGCCAGTCAGTTGCATCAATAACACGATCTTTCAAAGAAGGTGAGATCAAGATGTGATCCAGCGAGCCTATTTCGTCACTAAAAGAGTAACTCCAAGGTGTTTTGCCTTTCTCTTTGAACTTTTCACCGACAATGTCGATGTAGCCATACGTCTTAGTAATGATGGCTGCAGAGCCATCTTCGTTAAATTGAGGCTTAGGTCCAAGGAAAGTGTGACTAGCGGTAACGATCGTCTTGTTGCGTGGGTTCTCAGTAAGAACGAGTACAGGATCTTCTTTACCATAGGCGTTCAAATCACCAAGGATAATCTTATCCCCAAGAACATCTTCCATCTCTTCACCTAAATGCACGGCACCGGCTACGCGGAACTCAGCACAAGAACCTTGATAGTCCAAATCTGGTGCTGTACGGTTGTTCCAAGTGGTGTCTTTGCCAAACTCGACACCTTGCCACTCTTCATAACAAGTAGAGCCTTTCGATTTAAGGTGATTTACCGCTAAGGTCAAACGCTTACCGGTTTGATTAACGATAAAGGTGACCACTAATGCATCACGATGGTAGTTCTGACCGTTCTCTAGGATTTCATCGTTTTGATCTTTAACCACTTCACCAAGATCATTCACTGTGGTAGGTGCTTTTTGCTGCGGCATTGGGATAACACGAGTGCGCTCAATGCTCATCTTGCTCGGGCGATAAATAATACCTGTCGCAATGGCGTCTGAACCAATGGCGTCAAGGTTATCCAGTATTTGATTGCCGTTATTATCAAAACCAACAAATACATAACGGTTTTCTGTTGAGTTAGGTCCATTATAATCTTGGGCATATTCATCTACATACAGAATATTGACCTGATTTACAATTTCAGCAATCGCGCTGCCATCGCCAAAACCATTGTTTTCAATCTCCATCAGCGCCATGACATCAGCATTTTGCGCACGAATGATTTCTACCAGTTTGGTTCTCTGGTTAATGTATTCATCGTAGCTATCTGCACCTCGGCTTTGACCAAAGTTATTATTATCGCCACCGAAAGGAGAGTTAAAGAAGTTAAACAGATTCTGACTGGCAACACGAATAGCAAAATCATTTTCTGCCACAGTGTCATCTAGATCAGGTTTATCAGTACGCGGTAAGTTGTGAATAAAGTTATCGCTGGTTAACTGGTTAATTATAGTCAGGCTGTAGTCCTGATCATATTTATCAGTTCCTGGGATCAGCTCAGTTTCGTATTGGCTGATCACACCTTGCGCATTAACGAGACTATCGTCGATACGGATGTAGTTGGTGTGTGGGTCACTGTTAAAACCAGCGTAATAAGGCAGCGAGGTACCGTCTGACTTAGTAGCACTCTCAATAACTAAACGATAGTCATTGTTTTGCTCATAGGCTGCCTTAGACTCAGGACTGCCAGCAACATGCAAATGGTTTGGCTGCAAGTTAGGACGCTTATATGCCGCCACCATATTGTTGCGGTTATGCCCTTTGCTACTTGAAAGGTAGTTGTAGCTGAAGCTGCGAGTAATACGCATATCCTCTTTGGCTTCATCGCTAGGAGTACTAGGATCCAAATCCTCAGGCAGATTAACCAGCATACCTTCGTAACGCTCTAGGGTCTTATCGAAAGAACCATTATCAGAGCTCAATACCTGAATATCGGTAGGGTCAGTTATGATGTTAGTATCAGTAACATTCCAGCTAAATGCAGTATCTGCAGACAGTTGAGTCTGGCCTTGGTATTCAGCCACTTTACTACCGATACAAATAGTTTGACCAACCTTAAGGTCGCCCGCAGCGCTTGAGCTAACGAAGATGCCATCGGAAGTTTCAGGGTCATTGTCAGAAGCAAAATTGCGAAGGTAGAAGCCCTCATTAGGGAGAGATACCTTGGCTGAAATAATACCTTCTACGGCAATTTTTTCAGCAGATTCGGTTTCACCTTCAGCAATCAGCGGCGAGGTAAAGCCTGTGCCCTGAACTTCGCTAGGAGACATGATTTCATTTTTATCAGTTGGACAAGTAAAGATGTCCATGATGTCTTCAGCATCAAAAGCGGGTAGCTCAGCTTTGCCTAAATCGTCAGTCCTCATCGGCAAAATGTTTTGCCATTGAGTCGCATCGAAAGTGCCTGATTGAGCAGGATTGTTACCATCAGCAGTTTGTTTACGACGCAGAGTAGTATTCGGTGCCCACTTGCTATTGTCGTTCACAGCTCCAACACGATCGATAACGGTATCGCCATTTTTCAGGAAGAAACCGTCATCACTGGTCATGAACAGATTGTTGTATTTATTACTGCTGTCATAGGTGGAGATAACAACACTGCCACCTTGAGTCTCAATCGCATTGCGAAACTCTTCGGTAGATCGACTGTTAACCAGCACTAGAGAGGCACCAGCAGCAAGCGTCTGCCCAGTCAACAACGGCTTAGCATCAGCGTTAAGCAATTCATTGTCGTACTTACCGCTTGAGCGTTGGAAAGCTGTAATGTCAGCAGTAAAAGTAAAGGCGTCAGAACCTGTGTTAGTGATCTCAACAGATCCAACATTAGCATCAGAACTTTGGGTCATTTCGGTGATCAGCAGGTCTTCAACGCCAGCGAAGGCGCCCATGCTGATGGTGCTGGCAATAGCCAGCGATAGGAAACTTTTTTTCATAGTAAACTCTATAAAAGTTGAATTCAATTAGGACTAAAAGTACATACGCACGTATGCGTAGCCGGCTTCAGGGGCTTCCCCGACTCGGCCTTCTAGTGACACCACGATGTCGCGAGCGGGGCGATAGTTGAAGCCTAGGCTGGCCCATTGACGCTCTTTTCCGTACTCAGGTGGTAGGTCAGAGTAGTCGTAGTTAGGGCTGATAAGATCCCATCCTTCGTACTCTTCGTGGTTTACGGAGCTGATGATTTCCCAATGTTCATTCAGGTCGTACTTGGCACTTACCGTTAATCCCTGATTGCGGAAGGTCTGATAATCCAGGTGTACATCACCGCTCTTACGTGTAGATAAATCTTCATCTTCTATAAAGCCATTGACGCCAATAGAGAACTCTTGCATCAATTTAAGGCGTAACCCCATACCGATCTGTTGCTGCTCACCATATTTACTGATGCCGTTTGAGCCACCGCGAGTTTCTAAACCAACCACAACAGACAGCAGATCTGACATCCAGCCTACATAGCCATTAATGATGTCACCTTGAAGTGCACCACTTTTGTGCTCGCCGTTATATGAGTAAGAAATACCGGTAACAAGGTGTTCGAACTTGGCTTGATACTTAACGGTATTCTCTTGGTCACCGGCTTCACCGGTTTCAATCGACTTGTTGAATGTGAAGTCACCAAAGTGGTCGTAATCGTCGAAGGCGGTGTCGGTCAAGCCAAGCTCGACCCACTGCTGATCGGTTAAGCGATAACCTACGTATAATTTGTCGATAGCCAGCTCAAACTCACCGTCTCCGCCAAGCCAGTTACGACGTTGGTAGTCAAGTTCAAGACGGTAAGTGAATTGTTGACGTTGACCCGATACACCCATAGTCGCAAAGCTATCATCTACATAGCCTTTGGTGTCGTAGAACTCATCGTGGTTATAATCTGCATGGGTATCAAAATGCCCACCTACGCCCACTTCGCCATATAAGCGAACGTGGTCGCCTTGACTGTCACCATCTAGTATTACAGCGTTCACTGAACCGGCACTAAGCATAGTGACGATAGCGATTGCAATTGTTGATTTATTTAACATTTCTGTTACTTCCGATTAGTAATTTGTCAGCCTTTCATTGAAGACCGAACCCAAAATTAAAAATGTTTATTAGTCGTACCTTAAGCTGCTAGCTGCTCAGGTAGCTGGAAAATTAGATGGTGAAATAGATGACGAAATCGATGACAAAACCGCCGATCTCTTTATTACATACTGCATACATTCAACCCCATTTTTATAATAACGCCGCTATTTTCTATTAACGTGCGTAGCGATTGTTGCAGAGTTCTGCAACAAAAAAAAGGAGGTTTCGTCACATTTGATCACAGTAAACAACTGTAATATAAGGATAAAATGACCACCACCAAGAACAGTAAAAACAAGCACTACCAAACAAACACTTAAATCAAGTAGTTAACAAAGAACAGTGGTGGATCATAATCAGGCGGGAACGTGCATTTTTTTGACTAAAATAAATTGCTTTTTTAGCGATTTGATCTAGCCAAGTAGTATCTTACCTTTTAAATGACTAGAAATTACCAATTTTAACAAACCAAGATCACATCGAACTTGCCCGCTTAAGCCAATAAAAAGCAGAGTTGGAATGCTTGTTCGCTTCCTATAAAAGGGAAATGTTAATGGAAAACAACACAACGTTGCTTGCTGCGAAGAGCAGTCTTGCTATGCGATTTTTAGGAGAAATTATCGAGAATGCCAGAGCCAACAATAACGATTAGCTTAAAGTTTCCCTAAGCCAACTGGATGTGGCGAAAATCTATAGTGCACGATTATATGGATATAAGGCTAGAGCAACGCAGGAGCTGTTACCGAGGAGGAAATACAGATTTTGCCTTCAGCACTTTTCCCACCGAGTGATTACTTCATGTAAATAGTGTTAGAGCCCATAACTTAAAAACGACCCGTAGGTCGTTTAATTTGTCATGGCCACTGGGCAATAGCTAAACCGCAGCGTGGAGATTCAGCTGGTTCTGAAACGGCTCCGCCCAACGTAATAATTCAACACGATTACGGGCATGGGTTTTTCTAAAAATAGATGAGATATGCGCTTTGACTGTATGCTCACTAATGCATAAGCCTTCGGCTATCTCTTTATTGCGCGCACCGCTAGAGACCAATTGAATAATAGTTTTTTCTCGACGAGTTAACTGCTGGAAGGATTCCGAACCTTCAGTAGATAGCTGTAATGGCGTTTCAATTTGGCTGACTAATTGACGAAAAACTCGGCTTATTAAGGTCCTGTCATACCAAAGCTCGTCTGCCAGTATTTTTCGTAATCCCGTGAGCTGTAGATCCATCCGCTGATCAGAGAAAAGTAAACCTCTAATACCCAAAAGCAGCGCTGACTCTTCATCTAACGAATCTTTTGTTACATCGTAAAGTGCCACAGGAACATGCTTGACCAACTGCGCGGCTACCAGAGGAATACCATTACAGTCTATAGCGGCGCCTTGCTGTGAAATGAGGTAAAAACTGCGACTACCACGAGGCTCCAGCAGTTCAATATCAGAAATAACTCGCGTTTTCAGTCCAATTGACTCTGCAAGCATGGCTAGATGACAAGGCGCGGCCACCTGGTGAAGGAATACCACTTCATCAATATCGTTCATCACTTCTCTCCCTGAAAAGTTTCGCTTAATCCATTCAATGCAAAACAGTCAAATTGCGTTTATAAGCGCAATTTGACTATAAAGCAGACAACACCAGTCTACATAGAGTTGCTCTAGTAATAAAGTATGCTTAATGAAATTTACTTATCAACAACAGTACAAACTTTAACTTTAATGCTGCTTGTAGCGTTATTATCTAATTTTTATGCCTTAGCCTGCACATTCATCTTCAATGCAATTAATTTATCTTGATAGCGGCTCAGTAGCACGATAGCAAATATCGCACCGACCAATGCCATTGCCATATCAGACTGGGTATCCCAAATGTATCCTTGCGTACCTAAAAATGCTTCTGCATCTTCCCCTGTAAGTTCGGCAACGCACCACTCAATGAGTTCATAAAAAGCTGAGAATGCCAACGTAAAGCACACCGCCAAAAAGTTACACCAAGCCCCCAGTTTGACAACACTTAGACGAATGAACACTTCGCGAGCCAATAAGACAGGCACAAAGCCTTGGGCTAAATGACCAACTTTATCGTAGTTATTCCGGCTACCTCCAGTCCATTCGGCTATCCAATCAAACAATGGCACTTCAGCATAGGTATAGTGGCCGCCAACCATTAAAATCACGCAGTGAATTAAAATTAAGACATAAGCCAAACTCGTAAGCGGAAACCTTTTACGAGTAAATGCAAGTAAAGGTAATGCGATTAAAGCAGGTAAAACCTCTAAAAACCAAGTGAACTGATCTTTAGGTCCAACAGCAGACCAAACTAGCACTGTAAAAAATATCACTAGCCATAAAACGCTTTTATTCAAAATATCTCCCCCATATAAGATATTGTTCTAAATTTAGAATAAACACTTTAGCCATCTAGCCCTCCACAGCGAGCAAAAAAAGTGCTACTTTGTTTAAACCCAGACTACCTGAAGTTCTAAAATTGTGTGGAAGTTTAACAAACTTTAGCCAAGTCATTGATTACTGGTAATAGCTAGCCTCTTACCAAAATCAAATACAAACTATGAAGTAGGTTAAAACCTCGCAATGAACGCCTTGCGTTACTTAACTTCGCTGTTGCATTATCACAGCAAGGAGCAACAACTCCTCGGTAATGCACTTAGAATTAAGCTAATGCGAGTGCTCTACAAAGAGTATCTTCTGGTGGTTTAGGTATATTAATTGACAGTCTATACCGAAACCATGCTAACGCTTGAATTTAGTCGTCTCAACTGTGAAGCGCGGTATAAAAAATACAAATAAACCAAAAGGGTACATAAATCATGGCGAAACACTCGCTGGACAAGGATAAGATTAAAATCCTGCTGTTGGAAGGCGTCCACCAATCTGCGGTAGATGTATTCGAACGAGCGGGTTATACCAATATTGAGTACCATAAGGCTGCCTTGAGCGAAGAGGCACTACTCTCTTCGATTAAAGATGCTCATTTTGTTGGTATTCGATCCCGTACCCAACTGACTGAAACCGTATTAACTCAAGCAGAGAAACTTGTCGGGATAGGTTGTTTCTGTATTGGCACCAATCAAGTGAGTCTGGCAGCAGCAGAAAAACTGGGAGTTCCAGTTTTCAACGCTCCTTTTTCTAATACACGAAGTGTAGCTGAATTAGTACTCGGCGAGATCATCATGTTACTGCGTGGGATCCCCCAGCGTAATGCGATGGCGCACCGTGGTGGCTGGCTCAAAAGTGCCGCTGGTAGTTATGAAGCTCGTGGAAAAACCCTTGGGGTTATTGGTTATGGCCATATTGGCACCCAATTAGGGATCCTAGCTGAGACCTTAGGAATGCGCGTTATCTTCTTCGATATTGAAGATAAACTACCACTGGGTAATGCACAGCAGGTTCACTCCATGGAACAGTTAATGTCTCTTGCGGACGTAGTCAGTCTGCATGTACCAGAAACACCGCAAACAAAAGAGATGATTGCCCACGCTGAGCTGGCTTGCATGCGTAAAGGTAGCATATTGATTAATGCTTCCCGCGGCACAGTAGTCGATATTGACGCCCTTGCTGCCTCGTTAAAAGAGCAGCATTTAGCAGGCGCTGCAATTGATGTATTCCCGGTAGAGCCTAAGTCTAACAGCGATGAGTTTATTAGCCCACTGCGTGGACTGGATAACGTGCTACTGACTCCACATGTGGGTGGTAGTACAGCTGAAGCCCAAGAAAACATCGGTATTGAAGTTGCTGGCAAGCTCGCTAAGTACTCAGATAATGGTTCAACCATGACTGCAGTTAACTTCCCTGAAGTTTCTTTAGCACAACATTCAGGTACCTCACGACTATTGCATATACACCGCAATAGACCGGGAATTCTAATCCAAATCAACTTGGCATTTGCAGAGAAAGGTATCAACATCGCCGCGCAATACCTGCAAACAACTGCGGAAATTGGTTATGTGGTAATGGAAGTTGATTCAGATAAAGCCGATGAAGCGCTAACAGAGATGCAAGCGATTGAAGGCACGATTAGAACTCGACTGCTGCACTAGCTAAGATAGAAAATATAGCTAGAACCTTTAGGGCCGCTCAATGTAAATTGAGCGGCCCTAAATATATTTAACGGAATTGCTATAAACACGGTAGATGCAACTTTTCGCCGCCATTGATTAGCGGTACAATCATTTCTCTTCTGGTTAAACTCTTGGACTCGCTCATGACCTTGTCAACTTCTCAGCCGAACTGGCCTTTAAACGGACAGCAACCTGCCTTAATGGTATCTCATCTGTCTCATCTTGGTTTAATGTCAGTAACCGGTGAGCAGGGGCGTAGCTTTATTCATGGCCAAGTCACGACCGATATTAGCTCGCTAGAAACAGAGCAATGGCGATGGGGCGCGCACTGCGATCCAAAAGGAAAGATGTTGGCAACGTTTAGAACCTTTGCCAAAGACGACACGCTATTTATACTGATGCCAAAGCAAACATTGGCATTGGATCTACCGCAACTACAAAAATATGCAGTATTTAGTAAGGCTGAGCTCAATGATGTTAGCGAGCAATGGTTAATTCTAGGGGTTGCCGGCGAGCAAGCAGCAAGCTGGTTAACGGCAAAGTTTGGTGAACTCAATGCAGAGCTAACACTTATCGATAATGGCATGATTATCCAAGATAATGGCCGTTTCATTGTTGTGATAGAGCAAAGTAAAGTTGATACCACAAACCTACTTGCTGATATTAGCGTTTTTGATGCGACCGCTTGGCAAGCATTGGAGATCTTCGCAGGCTACCCTAACATTGGTGCAAACCATAATGCGCAGTTCGTGCCACAGATGTGCAACTTACAGGCGATCGATGGCATCAGCTTCAATAAAGGTTGCTACATGGGGCAAGAGACTATTGCACGTATGAAGTACCGTGGTGGTAATAAACGCGCTCTCTATATCGTTAGCGGCACGGTCTCTACAGCATTGACTGATGAAAGCGTGTTAGAAATAGCGTTAGAAGAGGGAGCGGGGTTCCGCCGTGCGGGTACTATTATTGAAAGCGCACAGCGTGAGCAACAAGTACTATTTACTGCTGTACTTGCCAATGATACACCGCTAGACGCAAGCTTAAGAATTGCCGGCGATGAAGCATCAAAATTACGCATAATTGAGCTGCCATACACACTAGAAGATAGTGAATAATAACCGGTAAATGTATTTTAAAAGGCGCTCATTGAGCGCCTTTTTTATCGATGGTATGCAGCTTAAGTCTCATGATGCTTATCGCGAATTTTCGTGACCTCATCCACTATCTGCTTAAAATGCTCTACTAGTTCAGGATCAAAATGCTTACCGGACTCACTCTCAATGAGTGCCATGGTATCGGCGACTGTCCATGCCTTTTTATAGGGACGAATTGACGTCAACGCATCAAATACATCGGCGATTGCCACAATCCGTCCTTCGATTGGGATATCTTGACCCGACACCCCAAATGGGTAACCACTACCATCCCATTTCTCATGATGGCTCAATGCAATCCTTCTTGCCATCTCCAGCAATGGATCTTGATGATCACCTATAATTTCGGCGCCAATTTCAGCATGGCGTTGCATCTCGTCCCATTCAGGCTCATCCAACTTTGCCGGTTTTTTCAAAATAGAATCCGGCGTGCCTATTTTACCAATATCATGCATAGGTGCCGCGTTATAGATCAGTTCGCAATACTTGTCGGGCAAGCCAGATTGTATCGCCAATAGGCGCGCGTAATGGCTCATTCTGACAACATGTAGTCCTGTTTCATTATCTTTATATTCGGCGGCTCGCCCTAAGCGTCTGATGATCTCAAATCGAGTCTCCTCTAGCTCTTTGGTACGCTCTTTGACTTGCTGTTCAAGTAGTCGTTTTTGGTCGTAAAGCGCTAGATGTGTTTTAACCCGAGCTTGTACCACTGGGGCACTTACGGGTTTGGTGATGTAATCAACAGCCCCAAGAGCGAATCCTTGGGTTTCATCGGCGGTTTCAGCCAGAGCGGTAACAAAAATCACTGGAATATGGCAGGTAAGCGGATCTTGCTTTAAACGTTGGCAAACTTCATAGCCATTCATCCCCGGCATCATCACATCCAGTAAAATAATATCGGGCATACTTTTCTGTGCCAGCGCTAAAGCTTTTGGGCCATCGATTGCCACTCTAATTTTGTAATCACTACTTAATATCCCCACCAAAATATCGATGTTTTCTGGGGTATCATCCACAACTAAAATGGTGGCCTTGTCCATTAAACTAACTCTCCTTTCTGTAAGGGATCTATATTAGGATTAATTGCTTTTAAGTATAGTCAGCTTTAAAACTGCCGCGCATTTGGATACGCCAATACTTTTCACGATTAGCAAACCTAAATAAAAGTATCAAATCTCGAATAGCGACTTAATAAGCTCTGCGGCATCATCAAATTGATAGCTATTAATCATCGCCAGTGCCGGATTCATTTTGTGCCACATATCTGCGGCAACCTGAGCTTTTATCTCATCCATTTTTTCAACGGCGTCCGAGTCAGCTTCCTCTAACATGACCAGCAACTCTGTAATCGCTACCTTTAACTCTGCAGCTGACAAAACTTTGATATCTTCAGCCACAGGCACTGCAGACTCTGGCAAGTTTA
Organism: Shewanella sp. c952; assembly: GCF_019654975.1. Classification (GTDB taxonomy): domain Bacteria; phylum Pseudomonadota; class Gammaproteobacteria; order Enterobacterales; family Shewanellaceae; genus Shewanella. The sequence continues at coordinate 307,482 of NZ_BPEW01000001.1, read as the reverse complement.
ATTGCGTCATCCACTCTGAAATAGCCTGGCAGATCACTTCTATTAGCTGCTTTAACTCGTCAATTTCAGCAGCAATGTCAACTTCACTGTCTGATGTTAATTGAGCTTCAATCACTTTAGCCACTTCAACTAACCTTGGTGCACATAGGTTGCCCGAAACCCCTTTTAAGGTATGTGCATAGCGGATAGCATCCTCGACTTTACCTTGGCTTAACGCCAATTCTATCTGCTCGGCTGTGTGCATCTGCCCTGTATAGAAACGCTCAAATATTCTTCGATAAAGGCGCACTGAGTTCTGCACTAACTGCAAACCTTTATCAACATCTAGCTCGTCATGTTGGGGCCAAAATAATACAGCAGCGTCGGTGTTGCTATTATCTAGATCACTGGCCAATATCTGCTGCTTGCCATCACCAAGATACTCCAACAAGGTGGTGTATAGCAGCGAGACTTCTATTGGCTTGGCAATATGGTCATTCATGCCAACACTTAGACACATCTCTTTATCACCCGCCATTGCGTTTGCCGTCATAGCGATAACAGGGAGGTCGACTAACTCAGGAATGTTACGCAGCGCTTGCGTGGCTTGGTAGCCATCCATCACAGGCATTTGGCAATCCATGAGCACCAGATCAAATGTCTGTGTTGCGAGTTTTTCAAGCGCTATTTGGCCGTTGTCTGCAATCGACAGTATTATGCCAACTTGCTCAAGAAACTCAGTGGCAACCTCTTGGTTCATCTCATTGTCTTCCACCAGCAAAATACGCTTGCCTTTAAGCTGTGCCAGTAGTTTCTGGTTCACCTCAGTGCCTTTACGACGCACAGGTATGGCACCGTTTTTCCCTAGTGATGACATAATGCCATCGAGTAGACGCGAAGCACTGATGGGCTTAGTGATATAACCTGCGATACCGCTACCCTCAATATGATCGGTCAGTTCGGTGTTAGCATGTGCCGAGACTATTAATATTTTGGGCGGCGTTTCACTATTAGCAATAATTGCCGATGAAGTTTCTAAGCCGTTCATTTCAGGCATTAACCAATCAATGAGCGCAACAGGATATTGCGTTGTTTTACATCGCTCTACTGCTTGAGCACCACTTTTAACGGTATCAACCTCAAAGCCCATGCTCTCAAGCGTTGTGCGCAAAATATCCCGCGCGGTGGCGTTATCATCAGCCACTAAAATTCGCATACCCTCAAGCTCTTGCCCCGCCTTAATCAGCTTGTTATCGGCCACTTTGAACTTGACGGTAAAGAAGAAGGTACTGCCGTTACCAAATTGACTCTCAACGCCAATCTCACCGCCCATCAACTCCACTAGCTGCTTACAGATAGCAAGCCCTAGCCCTGTACCACCATACTTACGGGTCGTAGAAGTATCGGCCTGACTGAATGACTTAAACAGCTTATTGCGTTGCTCTTCGGTCAGACCAATACCGTTATCTCGTACACTAAAACGCAGAGTGATTGCATCTTCTACACGTTCAAGCTGACTGATAGACAGCAACACTTCTCCTTGGTCGGTAAACTTAACGGCATTGTTCATGAGGTTAATAAGTACTTGGGACAAACGCAGCGGGTCACCTTCCAGTTGCCTTGGGATATTAGGCGCAACAGCGAATAGCAGCTCCAACTGTTTATCGGCTGCTTTAACCGAGAACATATCGCTGAGATCTTCCAGCATGGTATCCAGCTGGAAAGAAACTGATTCTATATCGAGCTTACCCGCTTCTATCTTTGAAAAATCTAAGATGTCATTAATAATCCCGAGTAATGACTTTGAGGCTCTATCAATCTTCTGCACATAATTTTGCTGCTTCTTGTCTAATTCAGTTTGCAAGCATAACTGCGACATACCGATAATGGCGTTCATTGGTGTGCGGATTTCATGAGACATATTGGCTAAAAAATCACTCTTTGCTTTACTGGCGGCATCGGCTGAATCTTTGGCTTGCTTGAGCTCATTAGAGATCTGTTTCAATGAGGTAATATTTGCCATCGATAGCACTGCAGAATTGAGCGTGCCGTGTTTATCTTGAAGGCCTGTTAAGGTCAGATCCATCCACATCACATCACCAGACTGCCTCAATAAACGGATCTCTGCAGTCATACTGCTGCCATCATTTCCCATCAATTGACTAAACAACTGCTTGGCGGTTTCTTTGTCGTCACTGTGCTGATAGTCAAAAAAGGAGCTGCCATTAAGCTCATCTGATGATAATTGAACGTACTGACTAAATTGCTCATTGCAATCTAAAATTAGTCCTCGCTCATCAACATTAACGATACCGATTCCAGCGTTATCAAACAGGGCTCTAAAGTGTGCCTCACGCTTAGCCAACTCTTTATCAATCTGTTTGCGCTCTGTAATATCCATCAAGTAGCCATTCCAGATAATACTGCCATCGGCAAGTTGGTTACCATGTGCGCCCGCCTGCAACCAGCGAATGTCTCCCATAGGGTGCTGATAGCGAAACTCTTCAGTCCAATTCAAGCCCGATGAACTCACCCCAGATAAAGCCTCTATGATATGCGTTCGCTCATCGTTGATAATGCACTCAGCGACCAGATCGAATTTTTCAATCACTTGATCTCGGTGAAAGCCTAGCGTGGCGATACAAGCACTAGAGAGAAAGGTAAAGTTGCGATCGCGATTTGATCGCCAATGCAGCTGGTAAACGGTACTCGGGATCGACTCGGTGATGGTTTCAAGTTGCTGCTGAGATTGGGCGATTTTTTCTTGTGCAGCCTTACTAATCGTGATGTCATTAATACTGCCATCAAACCACAGAGCTACACCGTTTTCGTCATATATTGCATTCCCCTTTTCATGCACCCAGTGAATACTGCCATCTCGATGCTGGATTCGGTATTGCACTTCAAAACTTTTTTGTTCTGCCAATGCCGTTTCTATCGCATGACTGGCAATGGCTAAGTCCTCTTCAACAATCAGGCTAGCAAAGCTACGTTTACTGTTTTCAATAAAATCTGCAGCGGGGTAGCCAGTAACATCACCGATATTGTCACTGACATACTCCATTATCCATGCACCTTCAATTCGAGTGCGGTAAACGGCTCCAGGGATATTGGTCACTAAGCCACGAAAACGATTTTCACTGTCTTTAATACGCTGCGCAATTTTGAGTTCTTCGGTCATATCGCGCACAGTCGCAGCCACTTGGCGCTGGCCATCGACGTCAACGGGGAGTAAGCCAAGACTAATCTCCACAGGGAATTCACCGCCATCCGCTTTGAGTGCCATCAGTTCAGAGTTCATCCCCAACCCCATCTTACGATCTCTCCCTTCAGCAACAAACTTCTCACGTAAGCCCGCATGCTTAGGCCTGATTGAGTCAGGTACCAGTTGATCAACGGACATCGTTAGCATTTGCGCTTCATCGTATCCAAACAATAACTGACAACGGCTATTGGTAAAGACCAACTGCCCCGCTTCGTCAACAATCAACATCGCCTCAGGTGCCGACTCCAATACGGCGTTTGACCAGGCTGCCGCCGAAAACTGCTCCGTCACATCATTAAACAGCATTTCAACCGAAAGTAACTCTTGATTATCTGACAGCAAAGGCTGCATAAACACATCTAATCGGCGTAATTTACTGCATGAATCCAACATCTCTATTTGATGAGGAGGAACATTCCTGCCCTGTAGCGCCTCATCCATGTATTGCCAATTCTGCTCATTAATTGGATTGTCGGAAAAGAGTCTTTGATACTTGCGCTTCAATAATTCAGGCGTGATCCCCAGTACCTTTTCAACGCCGTCACTAACTTGAGCTATCTGCCCATCAGGCTCAATCGAACAGTAAAAGGATTTATCACTCATGCCATCAATTAATTTAGCAAAACGGTTACCACGGGAATCAAGCAAAGCTTGCTCTCGCTCCTCTAACACCTCGGCCATTGCATTAAACTTGTTAGTTAACGTAACAAGCTCACTCACTGCTCCCTTTGGGTTTTCGAGGCGTTTTTTTTCGCCGGCACCAAAAGCCGCAATCCCTGATTCCAGCTCTTCAATAGGACGAGTTAACCTTCTCGCGGTGAGATAGCCAGTAAGTAGTAATACGATTGAAATTAACAGCAGGTTTAAGGCCAGTGATGAAAACCCCAGTAAAAAGTTATTATGTAGTTGCTGCTCAGAGGTCATGATAATGACCCGCCAGTTAAGTGATGGCACCACGCCAACACTGGCTAAGTAGCGTTTCCCTTGGCTATCTTCAATATGGCTATAACCAGGTTGACTGCTGCGTACTAAGTTAATAAAAGCCTGATTACTGTCTATTTTAGCTAACCATTTATCAGTGCTTTTCGCCAATAATAAAGCATCATTTGCGTGGTAAACGAGTTGGCCTTTATCATCAATTACCACAATTCTATTCGCAGCAACATTCACCATTTGTGGGAGCATATTTAATGCAAGATCAACGGTTATCACCCCATCATAGGGTAATGACTCACCAAAGGGCTGTGAGTAACTGATCATCAACGCATTCCCTGCACCATCATCAAAATAGGGACTCGACCAATAGCCGTTGATGTTATTTATCGCTTTAGTCCACCAATCCCAATTTCCATCAGTGTAATCGTAGCCATCAGCTCCGATATCAATAACCTTAATCTTACCGCCATCACGGTACGCATAGGGAGCGAACAGCTCATTAGAAAGGGACTTTTGAAATGCGATGGCACTGCCGTAGAAATCAGGGTGCCTATCGAGTCTGCGTGTCAGTAATAAATTGAGTTTGGCATCATCGCGGTATAAACCATTGTTGCGACTATCACCGAGAAGATCAGCAATAGATCGGGTATCTGTCTCAGCAGATTTGAGAAAGAACTCAATTCTTCGAGCAATATTGTCCGCTTGCTGTTCTAAGTCATCATAGATGTACTGCTCTTCTGCCTGATAGTTAAACCAAGCATTGATACTAAATACTATTGCCATGATCCCAATTAACGGCAAGGCTATTTGCGATAAAATTCGGCTACGAAAAGTACGAAGTCTGGTCATGTCCTTAATCCACAGTGCTATCGCCAATAAGCAGTTCAGCAAAATAAAAATCAATAATCGCTGTTTCGATAACTCTGCTATTGAGATTATTACGGTAATTGGGGAGTTGCTAAATCGCTACTCTCTCAGTGTAGACAAGGCGAGCAGCTAAAACCCAAAATAGATTCATAATATTTTCATTGTAATAAGCTGAAGATAAAACAAAATTCATCCTACAATTGACTACAATCCAAACATAACAGCTGTTTAATTGAACTACAAATGCTGTATTTTCATCAGCATTAGTGGAAACATATAACACTTACAGAATGCCTGATACCAAGCCACTTTATAGACAAAACAAAGTAAAAATAATGACATAGTTTTACGACCAAGCGATCTCAATCCTACTTTAATGCGTATACTGAATAATTATATGCTGTATTGAGTGGCTAGCTGTGTTACCTGAGCCAAGAATCACTAATCTTGGCCAATTTGTAGCATTAAAAGAGGGAGTTGTAATGGCTAAGAGTATCGTGACCTTGTCTGCAGTATCGAAAGGATTTGACGACGGTGATAAGTATCATCAGGTACTCGATGACATTGACCTTCAGCTTGAAGATGCAGATACCGTCGCACTGACTGGACCTAGCGGCTGTGGTAAAAGCACCCTGCTCAATATCATCGGCGGTTTTGAGTTTATCGATAGCGGTAAGCTAAGCCTATTTGGTGACAACACCAGCCAATGGCAGGACCAACACTGGAGTCAATTTAGACGCCGCGACCTCGGCGTAGTATTTCAACAATTCAACTTACTCACCCCGTTAAATGTACAAGACAATATTGCGTTCTCACTGCGCCTCAATAAACAGTCGTGGTCACCTTGGGTTGATCACCTCATTAAACAGCTCGGTTTAAACGATGTTAAAAAACGTCATGTTGAAGCACTTTCAGGCGGCCAACAACAGCGGGTAGCCATAGCACGAGCATTAGCACACCAACCTAGATTATTACTGGCCGATGAACCTACCGGCAACCTCGATGAGAAAGCGGGTTCTGAGGTGATGCAGTTGCTGACCGAACTGGCCAATGAGTCCAGCACCAGCATATTGATGGTGACCCACAGCAATGAGTGTGCGCAGTTTATGAAAAGACGCTGGCATTTAGAACAAGGCAAGATAAATGAATAGCCAGTTTAGGTTATCCGTCCGTCTCAGCTTACAGGTATTTGCTCGCCACTACCTAAAAGCCCCTTTGCAAGCTGGCGCAATACTGCTCGGTTTTATATTAGCGGTGATGTTACTGATAGGTGTTCGTGCAACCAACGAAAATGCAGTGCGCAGTTATTCTCAAGCAACAGAGTTATTAAGCCAGCGAGCTCAACTTCTTCTTGCGCCTATTGCTGGGCAAAAAATGGTTCCAGAATCAGTTTACATTCGCCTTCGACAAGCCGGTGTGAGTCAATCATTGGCGGTACTAACAGGCACGGTGACCGATGACAGTGGTCAGCGATGGGATATTCAAGCCAGTGATTTGATTGCCGCACTATCAGTGCAGCAATTTAAGCAACATTCAGATAAATCAGCTGAGCCCACACAAACTTCATTACTTTCAAGTCAGATCCCGTTGGCTAAATTGCTTTCTGGAAAACCTTACATACTCATGAGTGAAAGCTTTGCCGAACAAGCAACCACTAATGGTCAACTTAAGCTTGAAGGTGAATCTCTTAACGTTATTAGCTTAGATGACGAGCTTGGTCTCGGTAATGCCATTCTCATGGATATCTCTTTAGGCCAAAGACTATTAGATAAATACGGCAAGCTAAGTTACATCGCGTTGTTTGGTGATGCCAATAAGCTCAACACGCAAGTGACGCAAATCTTTAGCCAGCAAAGTGCTCAGCAGTTTGAAATTGCTGAGCAAGATGAAGGCGAAGGACTGACGAGCCTCACGCGTAGTTTCCACTTGAATTTAACCGCTATGAGCCTACTTGCCTTTGTCGTTGGGCTATTTATCGCTTATAACGGTGTACGTTACAGTTTATTAAAAAGACAAAAACTGCTGGTACAACTGCAACAACAAGGGATCCCACAGCTAGCATTATTAACCGCGCTAATGTTAGAGCTACTGGTATTGGTCGTTATTGGCTCTATCCTTGGTTTTATACTTGGCTTACAGCTAAGTCACTGGCTGCAACCCATGATAGCGCTGACTCTCGAACAGCTTTATGGTGCTAGATTGTTACCGGGACTGTGGCAGTGGAGCTGGCTTTATCAAGCTGTTGGATTGACATTTGTTGCCGCTATCTGTGCATGCTTCCCACTATTTAATGCATTAGCAAAGCAACCTTTAGCCCGTAGCGCTAGCCGCTTTGAACAGCAACGCCATGCGGCACAATATCAGCGAATTATGTTTATCGTCGCTATTGCTCTGCTCATCCTCGCTGCAATGCTGTTTCCATTAACTCAAGAGTATCAACACAGCCTGGTGTTATTGGGTGTAGTCACCGTGGCAATTCCCTTGCTGCTGCCATTATCACTGCAGTTTTGCCTCAGCCTGTCTACCCGTGTGACTAGCAATGGCTTATGGCAATATGCGGTTGCAGAGAGCAAAGAGTTGATCGCTCCATTGTCACTGGCGATGATGGCGATGTTGCTAGCGCTGACGGCAAATATTTCGATGAACACCCTCGTTGGCAGCTTTGAGATAACTTTGAAGAACTGGCTCGATGCCCGATTGTATGCAGATATTTATATTCGCCCACCTAATGACAAAATCGTAGCCACTGAAACACTGCTAGCTCAGCAACCTAAAGTAACTGAAATATACGGCCAGTGGGTGCATAACAGCCAATATCAACATACCCCAGTGAGCTTGATGACCCGAGATGAACACTCGCTTAGAAATAGCAATCAAATGAAAGCGCAAACCGATAACCTATGGCCGCAGTTTTTTGGGGGCAAAGCGCTGATGATAAGTGAGCCCATGGCTATCAAATATCGCCTTAAAGTCGGTGACTCCATCTCACTTGCAGAGTTTGAGTCAGCCAAGCAACCTCCTTTGCCTATTGGCGCCATTTTTTATGATTACGGCAATCCGTTAGGCCAAATCATTGTTAGTCAACATACTTGGCAGCAATTGAACCTACCAAATAACCCAAGCAGTATTGCAGCCAGTTACGATGGTGATATCGCTGAATTAGAACAGATATTACAGCAGCAAGTTCCATTGTCTGCAGCGCAGATGTATAACCAAGCCAAGATAAAACAGCGCGCATTGGAGATCTTTAAACGCACCTTTTCGATTACATTGGTTCTTAACAGCCTTACCCTCATGGTTGCCGCTATTGGGCTGTTCAGTGCCTGCTTAATGCTCACTAAAGCGAGGCAAGCACCGTTGGCTCGTTTATATGCACTGGGCGTGAGTCGAACTCAACTGCGAAGTTTGGTGTCGCTACAAATGTTGCTAATCGTTCTGTTTACTTGCTTACTCGCACTGCCAAGTGGTGCGCTACTAGGCTATCTATTAATTAACAAGGTGACGCTACAAGCATTTGGCTGGAGTATTGCTATGGTTTGGGACTGGCAAGCTTATTTTAGAGTGGTGGCTATCGCCCTCGCTGCCAGTGCATTAGCCGTATTACTGCCGCTATATTGGCAAACCCGTAAACCGTTAGTCAGCAGTTTGCAGCAGGAGGCATTATGAACAAAGTGATAGTCTTTTCACTCTTGGCACTTTGCATAACAGCCTGCTCGCCTGTTCAACAAAGCACAGCGGGCATGGGAGAGCTACTCGATGGTAAAACACAGGGTTATAGTCCAGTAGAGCCACACGTCATATTACGCTTTCCAGATGATCATATGGCGCATAATGATTTCAGGCAAGAGTGGTGGTATCTCACCGCTAATCTAGAGACTGAATCAAAACAAAAAATTGGCTTACAGTGGACGCAGTTTCGCATTGCATTAGCACCGCCCTCAGCGATGAGTAACGAGCAAGACGCACCGATTAATAGCGCTGCCTGGCAGACCCAGCAACTCTATATGTCACATACCGCTGTTACCTCTATATCCAACCATTTAGCTGAAGAGAAGTGGTCTCGCGGTCATCAAAGTATTGCTGGCACTCAAGCTCAGCCACTATCCATTAGGCAAGATGACTGGCAATGGCTAAGCCAGAGCGAGCACCTGTTTCCCGCAACACTCAGTGTTAGTGGTCAAGATTTCAGTTATCAATTACAACTTGATTCAACTGCGCCCTTTCAGCTGCAGGGTGACAATGGTTACAGTGAGAAGAATGCAGCTGGCAGCGTCGCCTCCTATTACTACAGCCAACCTTTTATCAATGTCAGTGGCAGCGTAGTTATCGATGGTAAACCTCAGAAAGTTAGCGGACAAGCTTGGCTCGACAGAGAATGGAGCTCGCAGTTTTTATCGAAAACACAGCAGGGTTGGGATTGGTTTGCTATTCGACTGAATAACGACACTGCACTGATGTTGTTTCAGCTAAGGGATGACAGCAAAACCCAGAGTAGCTTTTATAGCGCCCGAGTTATGTATCGAGATGGTCGTGGCCGCAACATTGCCAGTGAGCAGATAAGTATGACTGCCACGGCATGGCAACAGACACAGTCCGGCCGTTACCCAATAAAGTGGCGCATTCAAATTCCTTCAGAAAATATCGATATTAGCACCGCCCCGCTAAATAATGACTCTAGCATGCCGCTCTCTATCCCTTATTGGGAGGGACCGATAAGTATAGAGGGAAGCCATCGTGGCGAAGGTTACATGGAACTCACCGGCTACTAAGCCGTCATAGCCACTCAAATACAAACTTAATGAACGATTTAATTGCATTCAAAAAGCAATAAATAAGAATAGTTATCATTTACTAAGCTTATGAATATCTTGAATATTTAATGTAGCGCAAGCTAACATTTCGAGTGGACAAAATTCAAACAAGCTTCTAGTCTTTATTAGTAAATTTGAGAACTAGATCACCCTCTAAAAGTTGATCTTGGTCGATAAAAAACCTCAATACCCCTTGTGAGGTATACCCACATTTTCTATGAGGTCTAGACTCGAGTTAAACCTTGGTAAGTAACAGCAAGATTACTCGTCGCCGTTATTTGCCAAAACAAAGAAGGTAGAAGAATGAGCCAAGAATTTCATATTACCAGCTTAGTCATACATGCAGCGTCCAAGTCTGTAGAAGATATCAAGCAGCGCTTGTCAGCCCTTGTTGGCGCCGAAATCCATGCCGTTACCGATGAAGGAAAGTTTGTGGTCACCCTAGAAGGTGAAACCCAGCGCTCTATCCTCGATAACGTCGAAGCTATTAACGCCTTTGAAGGCGTCATTAATAGCAGCCTTATTTATCATCAAGTCGATCCAGTAGAACAAAAGAGTGAGGAACACCATGAGCATTAGCCGTCGCGAGTTTCTAAAAGCCAACGCAGCAGTTGCCGCCGCAACAGCCGTCGGTGCGACTCTGCCAGTGAAGATAGTAGAAGCTGCAGAGCAAAAAGATAGCATTAAGTGGGACAAAGCACCTTGTCGTTTTTGTGGCGTAGGTTGTAGTGTTCTTGTCGGTACAGATAATGGCAAAGTTGTTGCAACTAAAGGCGATCCAGAAAGCCCAGTCAACAAAGGCCTTAACTGTATTAAAGGTTATTTCTTATCGAAGATTATGTATGGTAAGGATCGTCTAACGACGCCGCTGCTACGTATGACCGATGGCAAATATGATAAAGAGGGTGAATTCACACCAGTTAGCTGGGATGTCGCACTCGATACCATGGCTGATAAGTGGAAAAACACGCTTAAAACTAAAGGCCCAACAGCTGTAGGCATGTTCGGCAGCGGTCAGTGGACAGTATGGGAAGGCTACGCAGCTTCTAAGCTGCACAAAGCAGGTTTCCTTACCAACAACATCGATCCTAACGCGCGTCACTGTATGGCATCAGCTGTTGGTGGCTTTATGCGTACCTTTGGTATTGATGAGCCAATGGGTTGTTACGATGACCTTGAAGCCGCTGATGAGTTCGTCCTATGGGGCGCAAACATGGCAGAGATGCACCCAATCCTTTGGGCTCGTCTATCTGATCGCCGCTTAAGCAGCCCGACTAGCCGTGTACATGTACTGTCTACTTACGAGAACCGCAGCTTCGATCTTTCTGATAACTCGATGGTCTTCCGTCCTCAGTCTGACTTAGTGATCCTTAACTATATTGCCAACTACATTATCCAGAATGATGCAGTGAACAAAGAGTTTGTCACCAAGCACACTAAGTTCGCCTTAGGTACAACTGACATCGGTTATGGCTTGCGTCCAGAGCATCCATTAGAGCAAAAAGCAAAGAACCCAGGTAATGGTAAATCTGCGCCTATCAGCTTTGATGAGTACGCGAAATTCGTTAGCACTTATACCCTAGAATATGCAGCAGAGATGAGTGGTGTTGAGCCAGAAAAACTCGAGCTGATGGCTAAAGCCTATGCCGACCCTAAAGTGAAAGTAATGAGCTTATGGACCATGGGTATTAACCAGCACGTTCGTGGTGTTTGGGCAAACAACATGCTTTATAACATCCACCTATTGACGGGTAAAATCGCAACCCCAGGTAACAGCCCATTCTCGCTAACGGGTCAACCATCTGCTTGTGGTACTGCACGTGAAGTCGGTACGTTTGCGCACCGTCTACCTGCAGACATGGTAGTTGCCAATCCTAAACATCGCGCTAAAACAGAAAAACTATGGCAAGTGCCTGAAGGGACTATCCCACCAAAGCCTGGTTTCCACGCTGTACTGCAAAGCCGTATGCTTAAAGATGGCAAGCTGAATTGTTACTGGACTATGTGTACCAACAACATGCAAGCGGGTCCGAACATCAATGATGAGATTTACCCAGGTTTCCGTAACCCAGAAAACTTCATTGTGGTATCAGATCCATACCCAACAGTAACAGCAATGGCTGCCGATTTGATCCTACCAACCGCTATGTGGGTTGAGAAAGAAGGTGCTTACGGTAACGCTGAGCGTCGTACTCACATGTGGCATCAGCAAGTTAAGCCACCAGAAGGTGCTAAGTCTGATCTATGGCAGCTTATGGAATTCTCTAAGCGCTTTAAAGTCTCTGAAGTATGGCCTGCTGAGCTGATTGCTAAGCAGCCAGAATATGCAGATAAGACACTTTATGACGTGCTATTTGCCAATGGCGTAGTCAACAAGTTCCCTGCTGAAGAGTGTAAAGCAGATCTTAATGATGAATCTGATGCATTCGGCTTCTACGTTCAAAAAGGTCTATTCGAAGAGTACGCGCAGTTTGGTCGCGGCCACGCTCACGATCTAGCTGACTTCGATACTTACCATGAAAACCGCGGCGCACGCTGGCCTGTAGTTAACGGCAAAGAGACACTACGTCGTTTTGTTGAAGGTAGTGATCCTTATGTTAAAGCTGGTGAAGGCTTCAACTTCTACGGTAAGCCAGATGGTAAAGCTGTTATTTTTGCACTGCCGTTTGAGCCTGCTGCCGAAGAGCCAAACAAAGAGTATGACCTATGGTTATCAACCGGTCGTGTGCTAGAGCATTGGCACACAGGTTCAATGACTGCGCGTGTACCTGAACTATACCGTGCTTATCCAGATGCACAGATCTTCATGCACCCAGAAGATGCCAAAGCACGTGGCGTTAAACGTGGTGATGAAGTGATTGTTGCTTCACCTCGCGGTGAAGTGAAAACCCGTGTGGAAACTAAAGGCCGTAACAAGCCGCCTAGAGGCGTGGCATTTATGCCGTTCTTCGATGCGCGCCAACTGGTCAACAAGTTGTTACTCGACGCGACTGATCCTCTGTCAAAAGAGACAGATTTCAAGAAGTGTCCAGTCAAAGTGATGAAAGCTTAAGACTTTTCACCAACACACTTAACTTTAATCGCTTGAGCAAAAGCGGAGACAACGAAAGCAAATGAGTCAGGTCAATCAAAGTAAGTTCAGCGTCAAAGGCGTCAACCGCCGCCAGTTCTTAGCCACTTCGGCTAAGGCAGGTTGCGCAATGGGCTTACTAGGGATGGGGATAACTGCAGTGGCTAAACAGTCTGCGCAGTTAGATCCACTCGCGATTCGACCTCCAGGCGCATTAAGCGAAGATGATTTTCTCTCAGCCTGTGTACGCTGCGGTCTGTGTGTAGAAGCTTGCCCTTATGACACCCTCAAACTAGCGCGCTGGTTTGAAGGTGCAGCAACGGGCACGCCCTATTTCACCGCCCGCACTATTCCTTGTGAGATGTGTGAAGATATCCCCTGTGTTAAAGCTTGCCCGTCGGGCTCGCTGGATCATGAACTTACCGATATCGAACAATCAAAAATGGGAATAGCGGTACTTATCGATGAGAAGAACTGCCTTAACTTTAAAGGCTTAAGGTGCGATGTCTGTTACCGGGTTTGCCCGTTGATTGATGACGCTATCACGCTTGAAATGCAACACAATAATCGTAGCGATCATCACGCTATGTTCCTACCTACGGTCAACAGCGATAGCTGCACTGGCTGTGGTAAGTGCGAACATGTTTGCGTGTTAGAGGAAGCTGCGATTAGAGTACTGCCTGCTCATATTGCACTCGGTAAAACTGCTGCACACGATACTTATATCAACACTGAAGATACCACGCTTGAGATGTTGAACAGGGGGCTTGAACTATGAGCCACAGCAAAAATAGTACGCTGAAAAAGCCGGGCTTCGCCCAGGCGGCAATTGATGAACTAGGATGGTGGCGAGCCCACAAGTTTCTATTCTTACGCCGCTTAAGCCAAGTCAGCGTTTTTGCACTGTTCGCCATTGGTCCTTGGTTTGGCCTGTGGTTGCTAAAAGGTAACCTCTCAGCCAGTGAGCTTTTAAGTGTTGTACCTCTGTCAGATCCACTTGCCAGCTTGCAAGTGCTACTGACAGGTCATATTCCAGAGCTAAGCCTGATACTTGGCGCCGTCATTATCGCACTGTTTTATGCGTTACTGGGTGGTCGAGTATTTTGCAGCTGGGTCTGTCCCGTTAACATGGTGACAGATCTTGCTAGTTGGTTACGCCGCAAAATGAACTTGCCTCGCACCAGTGAGATGCCAAGAAATTTGCGTTACTACTTACTAGCACTCGTGCTTATTCTGCCCGTGCTAACAGGCATGACAGTCTGGGAATGGGTAAATCCTGTTCCTGTATTGTATCGAGCAGTGTTATTTAGCGCTGGCAGTGGTTTATGGATATTAGCCGCCATCTTCTTACTGGATCTGTTTATCAGTGAGCGAGCATGGTGCGGACACCTTTGTCCAACAGGTGCATTATTTGCTCTGTTTGGTAAAGCCAGTCCAGTTAAAGTATCGGCAGTGAATGCCAAAGATTGTGATAACTGTATGGATTGTTTTGACGTCTGCCCTGAAAGACAGGTATTAAAACCTGCCTTGCGAGGACAACAGCCGATGATAACCGACAGTGATTGCACTCAATGTGGCCGTTGTATCGACGTTTGTGCCCAACGCGTTTTCCAGTATCAAAATCGAATTGCCCTAAAGGCGGAGAACAACCAATGAAAAAAGCACTCACCTTAGCTGCGCTATTGGCGCTTAGCGCTTGTTCTGGTCAGCAAGCAACTTCTCAAGCAGAGCCGGTAAACGTTAGCTCACTTGGTAAGTCAGAGATCACCGATATTCGTGCTGCCGATGCAGTACCGGTTTACCCTAAACGTGGTAAGTCAATTGAGCGTACTTTTGTACATCAACCACCGATGATCCCACATAAAGCGGAATACCCAATCACGCTAAAGAAAAACGGTTGTATGAGCTGTCACAGCCCGGCAAAAGCAAAACGTATGAAGGCGACTCAAATCGATCCTTCACACTTACTCGCTGACGCTAAGCTTAACAATGAGTACTACAACTGTACGCAGTGTCATACACCGCAAGCCGAAAACAAAACAGAGCTTGTAGAGAACGACTTCTCAAACAAGTAATGTATGTAGTTTTCAAGCCAAAAAGCCACTCTAAGAGTGGCTTTTTAATTTTTATCGTTAACCCAAACTCGTTATCGGCAAAGTTACTTACCGCCACAGCCCAGAGCTTCAAAGTCTGCCTGACTCATGTATTCAGTGACAGGTAAGTATTCAGCCATTACGGCATACTCATCACCAGGGGTTACAGTATTTTGAACAGCTTGATTAAACCCTGCTTTAGGCAACATATTGCGCACAATCAATAAGGCCTCATTGAGTTTATTCTCCCCTAACTGTGTCACCCGTTTAAAGCCATCTCCTTGTTCTGTCCAAGGTAAATAATTAACCTCACATTCATCAACAGCATTATTAGGTCTGCTCTCTTTAGGACTAGTAACAACAGTGTAATAACCATCGTCATCAACGAAAATATTTTCGTCAAATAAGCACGCTGTCACAACCTGCGAGTAGTACTCGTTCTGGCATATTGACCAATATCGCATCTGCGCCTCTGATGTATCAAAAATTGCTGCACCAGCTTGAGTTTTAGGTACTACCGGAAGCTTGCCGCGGGTAACGGCTATCTCACCAAAGTTACTGTCTAAAAAGGTGCTAATGTACTGATTGTCTGCATTGGCATAGTAGCTCACTTGCCTTTGCGGAGTACCATCACATTGACCTAAAAAAGCACATTGAATGCCAAATTGTCCATTGTAAGCTGCGCGCCAAATAGCTGGTTGCTTGGCGGGACTGAATGCTGGATTAGAACGAATTTTTGCATATGTCTCCATTGGCACCAGTGGAATCGCCAATTCGTCAGTATCGACTTGGAGAACATCACAAGCTTGTTGGCCAAACAATTGCTCACCCGATGATAATGTCAGCTCAACAGCGGGCAATGTGACTCCACCTTGTATATCCTTCCCTTCGTCAGCAACATAAACACGATAGATCAAGGTTGATTTGCTGCCAGACTCTGCATAGTCAAATAGAGTATTATTAGCAACATCTGTAACTGGTGAACCATTGCGCATTGAAATCGTAAAATCTCGCGGGTACTGCAGCCTATCAGCAGCCTCTAAAAATGGATTAAACGAGCCACTATCTGCAGCAATATTTTGATCGGTAAGTGCCATAGCAGGAGATGTATCTGCACGATAGGTATTGAGTGAGATATATCGAGCATAAGGGTATTGCCCATGAAGCTTCAAACTAGCACCTTCAGGTAACACATATCCAGCATGCCAATAATTAGCTCCTGTATCTGGATAAGCAAAATTACGATCGGGGTGGTCAATATTATATGGACCAACCCAAAAACAAGCACTGGGTTCTATTGTCTTGGCTACTGGTAAAGGTTCTACCTCTGAATTATTGTCACACCCAGCTAGAGTAGCGACTGATAATATTGCCGCAAAAGCAAGCGAACCTTGCTTGGTGAAATGCATAAGTCTACGCGAGTTATTGTTCATTTTTATTCCTTATTCTACTCGGTAATAACCACAGTCCTTCTATCACTCAATCCCAAATTTATCTCAAATACCAATGATTGATACTTTCGATAAAGATTGAGCTTCAGTGGCATTATTTGTAACCTAAACCAACAACTCAGGGCTTTATGGTCGTATAGAGACAGATTTATGACTTTGAAAGACAAAAATAAACAGAAAAATGAACCAACCACCATCGCATCTTGGGCGTTAGCGATCTGCAGAGCAATTGATGCGGCCGGTGTTGATAGCAATCAAGTGCTGACGAATATTGCGATTCCTCCTTCTTTACTACTCGACCCTAATGCACGAATACCATTAGAAAAAATGACTCAACTATGGCGGCAAGCTGTATTAAAGACAGGTGATGAAGCTATCGGCCTAAAAGTAGCGAATTTTGTGCAACCAACAAGCTTTAATGCGCTTAGTTTTTCGCTATTAGTTAGCGACTCTCTGGAGGATGCATGGAGTCGTGTAAAGCGGTTTTACACGATTATTAGTAATGTTTTAGAGATAGACATTGAACAAGGTCAGTACGAATCAGCACTGTGCTTTAATAAAATTATTGGAAATGACTACGCTGATGAGGCTATTGATGCATTTATGGCAACTAGCTATCTAATGCCGATGCAGGTCAGCCATGGGCTAATTAAACCGACTAGGCTTGAACTTGAGCGCAGGGAGCCTTTTGATTCAAAGTCCTTTGCAACTTTGTTCGGCTGCCCGATTAAATTTTCAGCCCCGGCAAACAAAATCTATTTTTCAAACTCCGATCTTAAACAGCCATTTCCTTCGGCTAACAGAGAGCTAGCCATCAAGAATGATGAGGCAATAAATAGCTACTTTCAAGCGGTGTCACAGGGGCATTTTAGCAAGAGAGTTACCGAAGAGATCACTTTTGCAATGACTCGTGGTAACCCAGACCGAGATACTATAGCCAAAATATTTCATATGAGTAGCCGCAACTTACAGCGTAAGTTATTCGATGAAGGAACTTCATTTAGTGAGCTAGTAGAATCAGTACGTAAATCACTAGCAGTAAAGTATTTACGCACAGGACAACTATCAATCATAGAGATATCATTTAGGTTGGGCTTTAAAGATCCTAGTAATTTTACCCGAGCATTTAAACGCTGGTATCAAGTTTCCCCATTGCAATATCGACAGAAAAACAGTACTCCATAGTCCCGCTAAATCTCAGCCAAACTGGCTACGAAAGCCACAAAAAAACAGCTAAATAAACTACCGCTTTACCACTTCTTGGGTGTAACGAATACACTAAGCCCATACAGGAAGTTCCTCCACGTAATAAAAAATGAAATGGACATCGACTTAAGTTTTGATGTTAATCAACTAACGCTTCGATTCACTGCCTAAATATCTATTTATTGACTATATATCAAAGGGTAAGGCAAGACGTTTTATAAGGTTAAGTCGATCTTGCCTCTGCCTACGTGAGACAAAGAGATCTGTCTGCGGGAATGACCAGCACATTGCTGCGGATCCTACCGATTATAGATTCAGCAGTGTTGCCGATAACATAACCAAAAATACCGTGACGCTGACATGCTCCAAGTACTAAGTAACGAGCCTTGAAACGACAAGAAAGCTCATAAAGGCAAAGGTCAGGTTCACCGATTGTGATGTGTATACAGTCAGGCTCCAGCTCCAACTGAGCTAACTGCTGCTGATACTTTTGATGGGCATCTTTGACCAAGGTGCTGGTATTGATCAAATCCATATCACGGAGCACCTTAGGGACTCTGATAACAAAGGCTAAATGTAATTGGCAGCCCGTAGCTTTAGCTAATGCCTTACCATGCTTAATGACTGACTGGTTAAGCTGCATTTTAAGCGGTTTGTCACTGCCAAGATCGACAGCCATCATGATAGCGTTGCCTTTGTGCAAAGGGTTATCGGTCAGCAACATGAGGGGGATTTGGACATGACGGATCAAATTCCAATCAGCAGGAAGGTAATGTTCAGCATGATGCACAGCTTTAACCATGAGATCAAAACCATGACGAATAGAATGATTGCAGGCATGTTCAGACAGATCTTTACTCCAGACACTATGGATAGGCACATCCTTTGCCTGCAACACCTTCAGTTGCGCTTCAATCTTCGCCTCTCGTTGCTTCATAATATGCTTATGGGCTACTGCAGCAAAGCTGGCGTTATAGTATTCAGCACTGCCAAAATATTCGAAGCTATAGGCAAATATTTCAGCGCGTTTTCCCAGCACATTTGCCAAGTCAATTCCCGCAGCGATAGCATCGGTATGCGACTCTTCTCTTGGCGAAATAATAAATACCTTATCCATGGTTTGCTCCAGCTATTATTACCTTACTTTAGCTTAGACAAGCTTATACATCTCTGCAGCTCGATGCCGCTGACTTATGATCAAGATCAAAGCCAATACACAAATAATTTAAGGAGGAAAAATTGCCAATAGAAAGCTTTGTTATCTCCATTTTTCTTATCCTGCTTTGTGGTCGGTTTCTCGGAGAGCTTTCAGCTAGATTAGGATCACCAGCGGTTGTGGGAGAGATTGTCGCCGGGTTACTCATTGGCCCCTCTGTTTTAGGCTGGATAAGCCCGCACAATACCCTTTCAGTACTGGCCGAATTAGGGGTGATTTTACTGCTGTTTGATATTGGCTGTGATACTTCCATCAAGCGGTTGTATCATGCTGGCAGGCACTCTCTTTGGGTAGCATTAAGTGGTATTTTATTCCCTGCCGTAATAGCCGGGGCTTGTGCTGCATACTGGCTCAACTTACCAACATTTAGTGCACTATTTTTTGGTTGTGCGCTAACCGCCACCAGCATTGGTATTTCAATTCGTGTCATGTCGCAAGCTAAGCAGACTCATACTCATGCAGGGCAAGTTATTTTAGGGGCTGCTGTAATAGATGATATTGCCGGAGTTGTATTGCTGAGCATTCTATTAAACTATAATGAATCTGGTAGTTTACACTTTGTATCCATAGCTTTATTAACCCTTAAAGTGGTTATTTTTTTACTCATCGCCCCACCACTCGCTCGGACGTTAATCTATGTGGCACGCGGACTTCAATCAAAGTTTAAACAGCCTGGCTACGACGTTTTCATTGTCATCACTTTAATCTGTCTATTTGCCTGGTTAGCCCACCTCTTCGGCGCCCCTGCACTGCTCGGCGGATTTGCTGTGGGTATTGCTTTATCACGACAGTTTGTCTCCCCAATAAACCGTTATCTGCAAAACCCCTTTGCATTTACACATAGACTGGAAAAGTCCACCAAACCTCTTATCGATGTTTTCGCGCCTATCTTTTTTGTTTACGTTGGAATTACGGTGGATCTAAGCCAGTTAGATCTTAGTGGGACAGGGTTATTGTTACTGTTCTGGCTGGCACTAATTGCTATTTTGACCAAACTCGCAGCGGGGTTATCAGCACAAGGGAGTTGGCGTAGTAAGCTCACTATTGGTTGTGCCATGGTGCCTCGTGGTGAAGTCGGACTTGTCTTTGCTGAAATGGGACGTCAAGCCAGTATTATTCCGCCGAAACTATTCACTGAGTTGGTGATGATTATCGTCATTACCACCATCGCAGGACCGCTAATGTTAAAGTGGTCATTAAAAGAGCAAAAAACCTTGTAAACAGGGACTTCTATTGCTAATGGCTGGTCACTATTGCGAGCGGTCAAACTCATTTTATCCGCGTAATGTCTCTTGCCATTCCCTTAGATTCAGGTAACGTTAGAGCTATATCAATCGACTTAAGAAGTGTCTATATGAAGTCTGGAAAGCACGATGCACAATTACTAAAGTTAGCAATGGAAATTGGTGTGGGTTATGCGAAAAAAAGAGGGTTCTCTGATTTCGGCCAAGGTATTTCACCGAAAGATAAAGTGGAGTGTATTTACCGCTTATTGGTTAAAGACAACCTAATTCAAGCTCTATCAAAAGATAAAGAAGATGGTCCTAATATGAAGCACAAATTGGTGCTATGGATTAGCCGCCAGTTACCTGCAGATCACGAACTACTCAACTAACCACTCACCCCCTAATCGAACCTATCATTAAAATATCGATGGGTTCAGATTGCTCTTCCCGCTGTTAACTACTTGCTGTTATCGATCGTAACTGATCTTTTCGTGGCTTCATTTCGTAGAAACAACCATGAATAAAATAAATCCAAGAAAGTTGCTTCATAGCAAGTGGACGGCCATTGAGCCTAAAAAAAAGCAGAAACACTTTTTAGTCACTAAAGTAAAATTTGATGAGGAGGGTTTGGTCAGCTTATGTCTATTTGAAGCTGTGTTAACTCGTGCCCAATATCAAATCGATTGGCACGAATTAACAAACGAGGACAAATGGCATTTTGGCTGGCAGTAGGTTGACTGTGGGTGATCAGCGCTCGTCTCTACGTTATGCTTTTGCAGTTTTAAGCCTGCTTATTGGTAGACTCTTCAATAATGCACTCTTGCTCATTGGTGTTCGCTTTAGCCTTGCTCGATTCTTCTGAGTTTAACGGCATTGCGGCTAGATAAAGTGCTTGAGCAAACAGACCTTGGTAAGATTTCATAGTGGTGACCTCTGCAAATGGAATAAATGGTTGGATATGTGGTTGAGGTCAAAGTAATCCTGTTTATACTATTAGTAAAATGAATAATATCCATCGACTACATTCCATATAAGCATGAATATACAAATTAAGAACCTACACTGTTTCGTGACTCTAGTTGAAATGGGTAATTACACCCGTGCGGCGGAAAAGTTACACCTGACTCAGCCAACGTTGACCAAAATGATCCAGCGCCTTGAAGAGAACCTCGGGCAACCACTGTTGATCCGTAATAACCAGAAAGTGATCGCCACAGAAGCTGGCAGAGCACTCATCTGCACTTCACAGCAGATCGTCGGGCAATGGCACCGACTCAGGGAAGATCTTAATAGCCTTAATGGCCTACAGACAGGGCAACTGCGCTTAGGAGTTTGCCCAATGATGGGCGAGATGATTATTGAGTTGGTTGCCCATTTTAGGAAAAAATATCCAGGGGTTGAGCTGAGTATTCAAGAGTTGGGTGGTTTCGGTGCAGAGCAAGCTTTGCTTAACGACAGCCTAGATCTGACTTTTACCGCTCTACCAACGACCCATACTCAGGAGTTTGATAGTTTGGAGCTTAAGGGCTATCCACTCATGGCCTGTCTACCGAAAGAACACCCGCTAACCAAAAAAGACAATATCTGCTGGCAAGATCTGGCGCCGTTCCCGTTCATTCAATATAACGATGACTTCTCACTGACAAAATTAATTCATCGCTTAAGTCGAGCAGCAAATGTAGAACTTAATGTCGCTGCTCAAAGTGGACAATGGGATTTTATCGCCGCGATGGTTGAAGCTAAAATGGGGGTGGCTATTTTGCCTGAACCTATCTGCCAGAAAGTGAACTCAGACACTTTGATTTATAAAGCACTCAACCCGCAACTGACTTGGAATTTAGCGCTAATTTGGCGTAAAAACTTGCCACTGACACCTGCGGCATCGACTTTTATCAACCTAAGCAGAGAGTTAAGTGTAAGCTAATTATATGTATCCAAATATCGCATAGTTACTACCACGGACATATTCGATTCAAGCTGTATTATCGCCGCATTGAATAGCCTATCTAACAGATAACCTTGCGAGGATAAGATGAAAAATGCAGTTGATTTGATAAAGGCCAGCCTGTTTGGCGGCTTTCTAGTGGTATTACCCTTACTCCTTTTGTACCTTATGGCCGATGAAATGATAGAACTCCTTATCGGCTTATCGAGCCCAATAGTGCAATTGTTACCCAGTTCAGTCATGGGATTAGAAGAGCACCCGTTTAGCCTAGCGTTGCTTACCCTTGCGTTAACATCTTTACTATTTGGCATTTTTTTGAAATCCGCTTTCATGAGCCAATTCTTTCGTTATATCGAGCGTAGCACCATCGGTCGTTTAGCGCTTTATCGCTCCATCAAACAACTCGCGAGCGGTATTTTCTGCGATAAGAATTCAGTTAATGAGAACGGTGAATACAATGGCGGCTTTCGCGCCGCGATGCTTAAGAACCAAGATGGTAGTCATCAATTTGCCTATCTAATTGAGCAAGATGATAACTATTCAAGTGTGCTTATTCCTCATGCTCCAGCAGGGTTTGCCGGGCCATTGAAATTGGTGCCAAATGAGAAAGTGACCCTGCTCGATGCCAGCATCGGAGATGTTAGTGCGGTATTAAGCCAGTGGGGAAATGGCGCCTTGGCATTAACACCTAGACGTACACGCTAAGCAGATGAGCTTGATTAAGGGAAGAACTGGAAACAGTTCTTCCCTTGTCGTTTTACTTGATACATTGCAGTATCGGCATGTTCACAGACAGTGCTAAATTGCTCATCGGTTTGATAGACAGCGATACCAATGCTCAAGCCAACGCTAATGCGGCGCCCTTCAACCTCTAGCGTCTCTGCAAACAGTCGCAGTAATTGAGTGGCAACCTCGGTTAGTACCCCTCTATCTTCGGCAGGATAGAGCACCACAAACTCATCTCCACCTAAACGCGCAATGTCAGCTGTTTCTTGTAGATATAAGGTTAACTTGTTAGCTATTGCGATGAGTACGCTATCGCCAAATTTGTGCCCGTAATGGTCGTTATTGGCTTTAAAGTCATCAAGGTCAATAAATAGCAGTGCACCAGTGAAGGCTCGTTGTTTTGACAGCTCAAAGGCCTCTACGAGCGCCTTACGGTTCAATAAACCTGTTAGAGGGTCTTTGTTCGCAAGTTCAGCCAAACCAAGCTCATAGCGCTTCTCTTGCGTTATATCTATATGGGTGCCCATTATTCGCAGTGGTTGACCATTATCATCAAATTCAATGACTCGGCCGCGATCCGAAACCCAGCTTACACTACCGTCTTTATGCAACATTCTGTGAGTTACTTGATAGGAGTCTGTTTTGCCGCTGACATGATCGTCAAAGTTCTGGATCACCCAGCTCCGATCTTCTGGATGCAAATTGCCTTTCCAGCTATCTATATGGGCGGCAAGTTCATCGATGGTATAGCCAAGTAGCGAGCCCCACTCCATGTTAAACATGGTGAGGTTACCTGAGGGAATATGCTGCTCCCATAGACATAGCCCCGTGCCATCGAGTGCGGCATTGAGCTTTTCTTCTAACACTGATTTTTGCTGTAGCAGTTCAGTATTATTAGTTTTGAGCAAGTGATTCTCTTGCTCTACAGCACTCAACATCAACTTCAATTGAGCGATTTCAGCCTCTAATGAACCCATTAATCAACATGCTGATGAGCTAAGCAAAGCCTCTCATCAAAAAACCTCTATATTCTTGTTATAGCAATTGAGCTAAAACTACTGTCATCACTTGTTAAATACAAGTTATATAATACTATCGACTGACAGCCCGAAAATTTTAGGCAAAAAAATACCCACCGATAGGTGGGTACTTCAAATACTCATAAAGGCTAAAACAGCATCCTGAAACTCAACGCTGCTTTACACTCAATGATTATGCTACTGGCGATACCACAAACAATAATTCACCTTGTGAAACCTGCTGGCCGTTACTGTTAAGAATACGCTCAATACGGTACTGCTGATCTTCAGGGTACAGTACTGCGTTCTTGCGGTTAAAGCCTGCCAATGTCACTTGTGAGAACATCTTCATAGCTTCAGTTAGCGCTAAAGTCTGATCCACGGTAACAATGTCACCCTCTTTAACAAAGTCTGCTTCACCCGGTGCTGGAGAGGTATAGAAGATACCAGCGCCTTGTGCCATTACTTTAAGCTCGTTACTTTCGCCGACACGCAGTGACTCAGTATCAACACCCACAGTTTCTGCCGCCGCTTCCATCTCAGCAATAAGCTCTGGAATATCTAGCTCAGCCATAAAGCGTGGTAAGTAGTTAGTGTCGTAAACGCCTTCGTTGAAGGTGCCATCTTTAAGGATGCGAGTTAACAATGGAATGTTAGATGCAATGCCTTTAATAACCACTTCGTTTGCTAAGTAGTCATGCAGCTTGTTAATGACATCTTCACGACTTTCACCGCGACAAATAATCTGTGCAATCAAGCTATCGTAGTAAGGCGATACTTCTTTACCTTCACCAGCAATAGAGATGATCTCAATATCATCACGCTCAGGCATCTTGTATTCAGAGATAAGACCTGGGTTTGGTAATAACTGCAAGATACCGTTGCTATCAAGAGCCGCTTTCTCAGCAGTGACACGCACTTCCATCGCATAGCCTTTGTCTTGTGGCTCTAGGTCTGCAATTGAACGACCTGCTGCAATATCAAAACCAGCGCTTACGATATCGATGCAAGATGTTGCTTCCGTTACTGGATGCTCAACCTGCAGACGGGTATTCATCTCCATAAAGTAGACTTCGTTTGCGTCTAAGTTATAGATGAACTCTACAGTACCTGCGCCCATGTAATCGGTCGCATCACCCAGTAGGCGAGTATATTCCATGACCTGCTGCTTCAGCTCGTCAGGCAACATAGTTGAACCTGACTCTTCAACCACTTTCTGGTTGTTACGCTGTACAGAACAATCACGTAAACCCAGTACTTTAGTATTGCCGAACTGATCACGTAGTAGTTGTACTTCAATATGACGTAGTGAAGTAACATATTTCTCTAGGTAAAGATCGCCATTACCAAATGCTGCAGCGGCTTCTGTCGCAGTCTTTTGGAACAGCTCAATCATGTCTTCAGGACGTTCAACAACCTGAATACCTTTACCACCACCACCTTGTACAGCTTTAAGCAATACAGGGTAACCAATCTCAGTTGCCACGTTTACCGCTTGCTCTGCATTGGTCAAAATACCGTGGCTACCAGGTACAACTGGTACACCTTGGTCTTGCGACGTCTTAATCGCATTCGACTTATTACCCATGGTCGTCATACTGTGGACACTAGGGCCAACAAAGTTAACGCCATTGTTCACACAAAGTGCTGCAAACTGTGGGCTTTCTGATAGGAAACCAATACCTGGGTGCAATGCATCAACGTTCTCGTATTCAGCAACCTTCAATACAGAGTATGCATTGAGGTAACTTTCGTCCGAGGTGTTACCACCGATACAAACGAGCTTGTCGTTCGCTTTTAGCATATCCGCAGGGACAGATGTCATATCTGGATCAGATGCAACCAGTACTACGTCAATGTTGTTATCGTGTGCTTTACGGATAAGCTTAACCGCTGTACAACCACGAGCATGAACCAATACTTTGTTGATTGGCTTCATCAGTGCGCGCGGATCGTCTTGAACGATCTCTTCATCTTCAATTTCAGCTTCAGGAACCAGTGTCGACAACGCACTATTAATAATGGTTTCAATATTACCGGTAGGCTTTGGCATCAGTGGATCGATGCTGCTTAACTGGTCATCCAAAGTGGTACTGAATGGATTTTCAACTAAACCATTCATCGCGCCAGGCACTTTAGACAAGTAGTTCGACAATGTAGAAGTTGATGGCAAGTATGCAGGCACAACCATTTGGCCAGCAAACGGCATGTTAGTACCCGATAGGTAATATGTTTGTACCAAAGGATGCGTCACGAAACTCGCCTGAGCACCACCAGTACAATCACCATAACCGAACATCAATACAGGCAATTCATTATCACGAATAAAGCGTGTAATACGGTCGTTCACTACAGCCATTGAGAATAGTGCTGCTGCACCTTCTTTGGTCTGCATACCGCCTGAGCTAATAAAGCAAATAACCGGTAGTTTACGCTTGGCACATTCAATCAATAGCGCACTGAACTTCTCAGCAGCGGCCATATCAAATGCACCCGCTTGGAATGCAGTATTTGAAACTGCAACACCAACGCGCATTGGCTTACCATCGCTGTCAAAATCAGCCACACCGGTAATCAAACCACAAGGGCGGATACCTTTATCGATAGCATCTTCAATAGAAAGGCGGAAACCTGGGAAGTTCAGCAGATTAGCTGACATTTTATCGCCATTGATCTCTTCGAAATCAGTGAAAAACTTACCTATGATGGCATCCCAACCCATTTTTCCTGCACGCTTTTCATCACGAAGCACTTTTTGGATCAGTAGATCTTGATAACCCATGGTCAAGCGATTCCAGAAGTCTTTACGACGTCCGATCCGCACAGGGTTGATTGCGCCAGTGTATTCACTGCTTTCTTCTTCGCTGTCAAAATACTCAGGCAGTAGTCGTTCGAAGAAGTAAGTCAAAATAACAAATAGACTGTCGTTCAGTTGTGGGAAACCAACACTCTTCCACTGCTCGGTTCGAGTCAGTAGCTCAGCACGGTTTGACTGAGACATAAAGTACTTCAGCCACTTGTAGAATTTGTTCTTATCGTTAGCAACATCTTGAGTTGATAGTGCTCTGTCGATAGAGTCATGCAATAGGTTATCAACTGAACTACGAGACAAGCTCTTAGACATCATCGCTTCTTTAGCGATTGAAGCAAGGTTACCCACTACGTTGTCGTACAGCGCGTTAAAGACCAAAATGTTATGACACTGCCAGATGAAATCTTCACGTAGCTCATCATGCACAATCACATCGAGTACAGTAAGTTGGTTCAGCTCTGGCCAGTCTGCTTGAGTCACTTCTGATGGCAATGTTTCAAGGTAGCTAATTAGCCCTTTGAAGTTATTCTCTGCATTGCCTTTCCAGCGGTGGTATAGCGACCAGCTGATATTAAAGATAAGCGCTTTACGAGCTTTCTTATAGTTCTCTTTTGGTTCACCCAAAATCAAACGTGTCAGCATGTTACGCTCAGTTGAAACATCATCACGCTTAGAGGTGAAGTTACCCCAAAGTTTGTTCAACTCTTCGTCATAAACCAGTTTGTCAGGACTTGATAACCAAGACTGGAACACACGATCCTGCTCTTGCTGAATACGAGCTAGCAAATCACCTTCAGGTACGCTGACCTTAGATAGACGACCATACTGCTCTTGCGAGATGGAGTGGATGCGACTACGTAACGTTAGGTAACGCAAGTAACGATAGGTACTACCAAACAGGTTTAAGTGCATGGTTGGGTTGTTAGCCACTGCCAGCTCAGCATTCACTTCAAGTGCTGCTAAGCTTTTAGACGGTGCTAAGAAACGCTCTAGACTGCGGTCATAATGCTCACGTAAATCCGGTGATTCACGGACAAACTGCACTGCGGCTTTTTCAACAGCTTCAACACTGCTGATAATGGCGCGGCGCAAGTTATGTTGACGCTCATCTCTGTCTGACGGCGAGAAGTCGACAATGCCATCAATGCAGCCAGAGGTGTATAGCT
Source organism: Shewanella sp. c952 (assembly GCF_019654975.1). GTDB lineage: Bacteria > Pseudomonadota > Gammaproteobacteria > Enterobacterales > Shewanellaceae > Shewanella. The sequence goes on along the minus strand of NZ_BPEW01000001.1, from coordinate 279,694 downwards.
CTTCTGGAGAAACACCCACAGATTTAGCACATTCCTGCCAAGACAAGTTGTATTTACGCGCAATACTTTGCAGGCCTTGTGGCTGAATAGTGTTGAAAATACCATCACGCAGTGACAATAAGATATTTGCTGCTGCCAGTGGAATAGCACCACCAGAGTAACCAGCACCAATCACAATACCGACTGTTGGTACGTCAACATTAGCACTTTCTGCAATCGCTTTAGAGATTGAGTGAGCTTGGTTTTGGCTGTTAGCAATCTCGCCTGCATCAGCACCAGGGGTGTCGATAAGGTAGATAATAGGCATAGACAATTCGGCGAAGTGACGAATCGCTTTACAGCAGGCTAGGTGATGCTCAGGCATCCACGCACCGTTAGCTGTAGTACGCTCTTGTGCAACAAAACCAATACGGCGAGTACGAGATCCAAAATTCAGTTCAATCTCTGCACTATAAAAAGGGCCGATGTGGGTTTCGGTAACAAGCTTACCTTTAAGATCCGCAATGATGCGTTTCGCACCCGGACGGTTTTTGTCTTGTGTCGGTTGGATCACCTTAGTGACATAACCATCAACGTCCAATCCAGCAAGGTCTTTTAGATTCGCTTGGATCTCGTCATCACCAAGAAGACCTTTGATCTCCTCAGATAGTGTCTGTTTACTGTGCTCAGGAAACAGCGAAAAGTCTTTAGCCAATTGCTCTGCTTTTAAGAAAAGCGGGTCGGCAGTTTGCGCTTGAGTCATGTTAGCGGGCTGATTTTTGCTGGTCATCGAAAGATCCTCTGCTTTTAGCCTCTGAAATTTTTAGCCCGTAAATATAACTTTGTTATCCTGTCAATTGCTATTAAACTGCACTAGACGCTTTGTTCCATTTTTGAGACAGTGAAGATAACATGCCAGATTTAAACGGTATGATGCTGTTTGCAGCGGTTGTTAGAGCCCAGGGTTTCTCTCAAGCCGCCCGCGAAACAGGCATGCCAAAGTCAACCATTAGTCGCAAGGTTGCCCAGCTTGAAGAGCAGCTAGGGGTTCGGCTTTTACAGCGAGATACCCGTAATCTGAGCTTAACTCAGGTTGGCGCGCTTTTTTTCCAGCATTGCACCAGTATAAGCGATGAAATAGAAGCTGCCAAAGCGACTATCGAAAACACCCACAATGATGTCTCCGGCTCATTGAGGGTAGCTATACCTGTCTCTTTCAGCCAGGAGCTTATCGCCAACCTTTGTAGTGGCTTTATGCGACTCTATCCAAATGTAGAACTCGACGTGCAATTTACCGATAATGATGTTGGACTGGTCGGTGAAGGTTACGACATTGCGATTAAGTATGGCCCTCTGCAATCAAGCGATTTAGTGGCGCGGTTGTTGTTCGAACGCCAACCGATATTAGTGGCAAGCCCAAGTTATTTGAAAACCCATGGTACCCCAGCCAACCCACAAGAGCTGGCGACACATAGCGGCATATTATTAGGTACATCGCGCTCAGCACCTATCTGGCCCTTAGGCAAAGGGACACGTAAAACGATGGTGAACTTTAAGCGTAAAGTCAGAGTTAACAGCGCAGTGATGGTCAAACAACTTGTGATGGATGATTTTGGCATTGCGATGTTATCCAATTCCGTCTGCAAGAATGAATTGGCCAGCGGCTCCCTCGTACCCATTTTACAAGAGTGGCCTATGGAAGCCTTTAAGGTATATGGCGTTTACTCGAGTCGTCGACAACTGGCGACCAACATTAGTGTCTTTCTCGACTTTTTCCATAAACGTTTCACCAGTCAAGAGTCACTGCAATCACTGATGGGGTAAAACAGTTACCTCATAATTGCAGGACCTGTTTCACTATCTTTTGCCTAAGGCTCGCTTGCTGTATGTTGGCAAGATCAAGATTGAGCGCAAAATAAACAGTGCGCTCATCCATCTCGACCCAGCCTACCCACCAACCAATGTATTTATCGCCATGATGACCAAAACCTGTTTTGGCATAAAGAGCATGATTCTCTGTGGATTCCGTCAGCATTACCTGCTTAATGATCTGTTGCGAGCGATGGCTAACCGCTAAGGTTTCATTGTGCAGTTTTTGCAAAAATTGTAGCTGCTCAATGGCGCTAATCCTTATATCACCATCAAGCCAAAAACTATCCAGCACGGGGCCCGCCTTCTGGTTACCATACTCTAAGCTTGCCAGCATGTTAACCATCCGCTGTTTGCCAATATCTCGGGCAATTTGCTGAAATATTGGTACGACTGAATACTTAAATGCGCTTTTAAAGCTGTGGTCTTGATTCCAAACTTTAAAAGCACGCTGTTGCTTATCCCACGGATAGACTTGTTCAGCGCCAGCTACCACGTCTAACTCCAAACCGATTAGCCCATTGGCAATTTTAAAGGTCGAAGCTGGTATGTAGCCTGTATTGGCTCTGTTCAAATCATTAGTGGTCAAAGTCTGTTGCTGGGGATCAAACAGCACTAACACACCCTCGACTTGGTGCTGCTGAAAGACTAAGTCCCAGTCGGTTGTTAATTGCGGAGTCAATCTTAACTCTGCCAATTGAACGCTATGGTCATCGCGATCACTGGCATCAACAATCAGTGCTGCTGCAGCTAATAGGGTGAACAACAGCAGCGGTACTATTTTTGTCATTGTAAGCCTCTTCATTCTCTTTTTATTGCACTGAGCTTTATACTCATAGTAGCGGTTATTAGGCGGTGAAAAATGGCTATATGAAGATCAATTGTGGCCAAATAATGGCAGTAGGAGCCTCTCAAGCTGAAGAATTATTCGTCGCTTTCAATGTTTTCATGGCTAAGGCATACTGAAGCAAATGAGCTAATAGCCTGAGAGTTCAGCTTTTACTGCTTACAGCCAGTAGCAAAAACTGAGAATAATAACAAAGGATGTAGTAATGAAATTATCTAGCATGGCACTTGTCGCCACTGCACTTTTTGTCAGCGCAACTTCAACTGCTGCTTTTGCAAAACTCGATGTTGAAGAGGCTAGATTACCTGCTGCAACAGAGGCAATGCCTGATGTCGTCAGCCGCTACCAAGCATTCGTCAGCAACCTTGCTGACAAATATGCCCAGCACTCTGATGAACTTAAAATCACCCAAATGGTGGCGCACCAAGGTTTACGCTTATGGCAGCAAGCAGTGAGAGATGTACAGTCAGGTCACTTGGACGATCGCTCTTTGTATTGGAATCGTCTTGCGATGCGAGAGCTACTGAAGACACAAAAGCCGGATTTTAATATTGCCGCATGGCAGCGAGATATCCTTATCAAAGCTGTTGAAAAATCATCACGTGGTTTAAGTGACATCGCTTTTAAAGATGATGCCGAGATTAAAATTCTACTGACAGGGTTTGATCCTTTTTTCCTCGATCGACATATCGACCAGAGTAATCCATCGGGCTTAGTAGCTCTGGCGCTAGATGGCTACCGCTTTAATATTGATGGTAAACAGGCTCAAATTGAAACTGCGATGATCCCAGTGCGATTTGCCGATTTTGATGATGGACTTATCGAGTCAATATTAACGCCTATCTACCGCGACAACAGCGTTGATATGATATTTACCGTCAGCATGGGCCGCGACGAATTTGATATCGAGCGTTTTCCAGGACGTAATCGCAGTGCTGCAGCGCCTGATAACTTAAATGTACTGACCGGTGCTAACAAACAAGCCCCTATCGCACCTTTATTTAATGGTGGCACACTTAATGGTCCTGAATTTGTTGAGTTTTCGCTACCCGTTGCGGCGATGCAAACTGTGGCTGGCCCTTGGAAAGTTAATGACAACCATACGGTGTCGACGTTAGCGCAAGGCGAGTTTCAAGCGAAATCGTTAGGACAACTACAAAGTGCAATCTCGGTGGAGGGTTCGGGCGGTGGCTATCTGTCTAATGAGATATCTTACCGCGCTATATTGCTACAAAAACAGTTCAATAGCAGCATTGCAGTTGGCCATATTCACACGCCGCGTATTGCAGCATACGACGTTCAAGTTGAGCACGATATTGTCGAACAAGTAAGAGCCATGGTAGAGGTGGCTGCAGCAACTCTTTAACCACTTCTGGTATGGCACTATTGTCTCAGGTAACATTGATGAACTCGTGCAGTGCGAGTTCATCAACCATGAGTTAATTGAGTCAATGTTCAAAGCGCTTAACCCTTTCAAGTCCAAGCAATTAAAAACCAGTTCTCTGGTGAATTACCCTCAGCTGACGTTCAACGACCCATTGCAGCAATCCATTGCGGTTCAGGTCGAGCGCTGTTATCAAATAGCGGAATCGGCATTGTCACAACGGTTCCCACGACCAGAGGTCAACTTTAAGCTGCGCGGAAAAAGTGCAGGCACAGCGCATTTACAACTCAATAAACTGCGCTTTAATCCGCTGTTACTTAAAGATAACTCACAAGCTTTTGTTGATGATGTGGTGCCACATGAGATCTGCCATCTATTGGCTTTCCAACTCTATGGCAGAGTAAAACCTCACGGTCTTGAATGGCAACGCTTAATGCGTCAGCTTTATCAACGCCAACCTCGCACTACGCATAGCTTTAATACTCAATCAGTCGAAGGTAAGACATTCGAGTATTTTTGCGGTTGTGGCTCGGTAAACCTGAGCATCAGGCGTCATAACAAAGTTGTACGAGGAGATACCCAATACCGTTGTCGTAAATGCGGTCAGAATTTACTAAATACTAAAGCTGGCTAGCGCTTTCAATCTCTTCCCATATTGCTCCAACCCCTCTGCTCCCTTACAATCGCCGCAAACGAGCCTTCGATTCGTTAGTATTGGGGATTAAGATTGAACAGCAGTGGATTTAAAACGCTTTTATTAGCGCTTAGTATTATATGGCTAGCACCTCAGCAGAGTTTTGCCGAAGCAAAGCACCCAACCAGTTTCAGCCAAGCGAAACGTTTAGCTAAAAAGCTCTACAGCGAAGCTTTACCTATCAGCAGTTTCTATTGCGGCTGCGATATTAAGATTGAAGGCAAAAAATGGCGAACTGACTTTAACCGTTGTGGTTATCAGGTGCGTAAGCAACAAAAAAGGGCCGCAAGAATTGAGTGGGAGCATATCGTTCCGGCTTGGGAGTTCGGCCACCAACGCCAATGTTGGCAAAAAGGTGGACGAAAAAACTGTGGTAGGACTGATAAACTATTCAAAAAAATGGAATCAGATCTGCACAATTTAGTGCCCGCTATTGGCGAAGTAAATGGCGATCGCAGTAACTATCGCTTTAGCCAGTGGAATGCTAACCCCGTACAATATGGCCAATGCGATATGAGCGTCGATTTTAAGTCGCGAAAAGTGCAGCCACCTAGTTATACTCGAGGGCAAATCGCCCGCATTTATCTTTATATGCAAAACGCCTATGCGTTACAAATATCCAGTAGCCAATTAAAGTTATTTAAAGCATGGGATAAAAGCTATCCAGTTGATACTATTGAGTGCAAGCGAGATCAAGCTATTGCAAATGTACAAGGTAATCACAATCATTTTGTACAAACTCAGTGTCAGCAACTAATCTCAGCATCGAACATCGCAGAATAAGGCAAACCTGTACCATGAGAGTTCCAAGAATTTACCAAGCCTCTTCGTTGGCTATTGATGAAACAGTGTCACTTCACGAGGAAGCTGCAGGTCATGTAGGCCGCGTACTGAGAATGGCTGCAGGTGAGCAAGTCTGTTTATTTAATGGTGACGGCCATGATTACCTCGCAGAGATTGTCAGCGCCAGTAAGAAAAACGTCGCAGTAAAGGTCTTATCCTGTGAAAGCAACGACAGCGAGTCGCCACTGCATCTACATTTAGGTCAAGTGATCTCCCGTGGAGACAGAATGGACTTTACCATTCAAAAGTCTGTCGAGTTGGGTATTAACACTATCACACCACTTTTCTCTGAGCGCTGTGGAGTCAAATTAAGCGGTGAGCGCTTAGAGAAAAAGATCCAGCAGTGGCAAAAAATAGTCGTTAGCGCCTGTGAACAATCTGGTCGCAGTGTGGTGCCAGTTATTCGTCCCGCCATGCAACTGATTGATTGGTGCGCAGAGGAGACAAGCTCACTTAAGCTGAACTTGCACCCAAGAGCCTCTCACGGGATTAATGGACTCAGTTTACCTAACAATCGCGTGCGCTTGGTTATTGGCCCTGAAGGTGGCTTATCAGCAACTGAAATCACCATGACCGAGACCCATAGATTTACCGATGTCCTGCTTGGTCCACGTGTGCTGCGCACTGAAACGGCCGCACTCACCACCATCACGGCTCTACAGCTAAAATTTGGTGATATTGGATAATACTCTGGCATGATGAGTTAATTGTGCAATGACAAGAATTTAAGTTCAATGCTAGAAAAGCGGCTTAGTCGCCCCCATGTTTAGCCTTGATACGAATATTAGATAAGGAATACGCTCCATGATTAAACTCGGTATCGTGATGGATCCCATCAGCGACATTAATATTAAGAAAGATTCAAGCTTTGCCATGTTAATGGCAGCCCAATCTCGCGGTTACCAGCTGTTTTACATGGAGATGAATGATTTAGCCATGGTGAATGGCCAAGCGATGGCGACCATGCGTGCATTAACAGTCAAACAAGATCCACTTGATTGGTATCAGCTTGAAGAAGCTATCGACACTCCTTTGGCCGATCTAGACGTTATTTTAATGCGCAAAGACCCGCCATTCGATACTGAGTTCGTCTACTCAACCTACATGCTTGAGCGAGCTGAAGAGCAAGGCGTGCTTATCGTCAATAAGCCGCAAAGCCTGCGTGATGCTAACGAGAAACTGTTTACCGCTTGGTTCTCTGAGTTTACGCCTGAGACTATTGTTACTCGTGACGAGCAACGTATTCGTGCTTTCCACAAAGCAAAAGGCGACATCATTCTAAAACCATTAGATGGCATGGGCGGTAGCTCTATTTTCAGAGTCAAAAAAGATGACCCAAATCTTGGTGTGATTATCGAAACCTTAACCAGTGAAGGCCAGCAATATGCAATGGCACAAGCCTTTATTCCAGATATCACTTCAGGCGACAAACGTATCTTGGTTGTCGATGGCGAACCCGTCCCATACTCGTTAGCACGTATTCCGCAAAAAGGTGAAACACGTGGTAACTTAGCAGCCGGTGGCCGCGGTGTTGCTCAACCTTTATCTGAGTCCGATTGGCATATTGCCCGCACCATAGGTCCTGAGCTTAAAAAGCGCGGGCTAATCTTTGTTGGGCTCGATGTTATCGGTGACAAACTGACTGAAATTAATGTCACCAGTCCAACCTGCATAAAAGAGATTGAAGCTGCTTTTGATGTCGATATTAGCGGCATGTTAATGGACGCCATTGAAGCTAGAATCAACAAATAACCAGTCCAAGGACCCGGTATGACTTTTAGAAACACCTTTACTTGGGTCCTTAGTGCCCTTGCCATATTGCCACTGTATGCTGCAGCCAATATCGATATTACAGATGCACCATCACGACCTAAGAATATGATCATCATGGTCGGCGACGGCATGGGTCCCGCTTATACCAGCGCCTATCGTTACTTTCAGGACAACCCTGATACCGAAGAGATCGAGCAGACTGTATTTGATCGCCTGTTAGTGGGTATGGCATCCACTTACCCCGCGAGAGAAAGCGGCTATGTAACCGATTCAGCGGCATCAGCTACTGCACTTGCCACTGGGTTTAAAAGCTACAACGGCGCCATCTCAGTCGATACCAATAAGCGACCATTGACCACCATCATGCAGATGGCAAAAGCGCGTGGCATGTCAACAGGTGTAGCTGTGACTTCACAAGTAAACCATGCAACACCAGCAGCCTTTTTAGTGCATAACGAAAGCCGTCGCAACTACGACGCAATTGCCACCGATATGCTGCAGTCTGATGCTGATGTCATTTTAGGTGGCGGACAGAAATACTTCTCTGAAGCGCTACTAGGCCAGTTTGAAGCCAAAGGCTACCAACATATTAATGACTTGGCACAGCTTGAATCCATTACCAAACCCAAAGTCATTGGTCTGTTTGCCGAGGTGCAACTACCATGGGTGATTAACGATACAGACCCGAATACATTAAGCCGTCTGACCCAAAAATCTTTAGAGCTACTATCGCAAAATGATAAAGGCTTTGTACTATTGGTTGAAGGCAGCTTAATCGATTGGGCTGGACACAATAACGACATAGCTACCGCCATGGCAGAGATGCACAGCTTTGCCAACGCGATGGAAGTAGTCGAGCAATATGTTCGCCAACACCCAGATACCTTACTCGTCGCAACTGCGGATCATAATACTGGTGGCCTCTCTATTGGTGCGAATGGCGAATATGCTTGGGACACCGAGCTGCTTAAAGGCATTAGCGCTAGCCCATCAAACATTAGCGTAGCAGCCATTGCCAATGAAGAGTGGCAGGCAGGTGTAAGCAAAAGCCTTGGTTTTGATTTAACAGCCGAAGAATTACAACAGTTGAGTAATGCGCGCATGCAGGGCAATGAAGCATTGCAAATAGCCCTGAAGAAGCTTATCGATATCCGCAGCCATACAGGCTGGACGACAAGTGGCCACACCGGCAGTGACGTGCAAGTCTTTGCTGTAGGCCCAGCCGCCGATCTGTTTAAAGGCAATCAAGACAACACCCAGATAGCTGAAAAGATGATGAGTCTGCTGCCAAAGAAAGATTAGTCTAATAACAATCTAAAATTAAGAATAAATGTCAGTTAATTTTTGTGGTTAGCTGGCATTTTTATATTGGTGCAATGTGCATATTTAGGCCAATTGGGTATAATTACTGCCACTTAACATCCAACCTTGAAAACTCATGCTAACCAACGCTTCGCAAGTCCTTCTTAGAAATAGTGATTTAGTCAAAGACCAATCTGTATTAGTACTCAACTACGAAGGTGATACACTTCCTAAAGCGCTGTTAGATAGCGCGTCGAGCGTAACTGCCTTAGCATTGGATTTTCATCACCACCTTATAATGCAGCCCTACGCAGCCAAAAATCTGCAATTGTATTTTGGTCATCAACTGCCTAGCCAAGAGTGCTTTGATAGCGTCATAGTCTATTTTCCAAAAGCCAAAGCACTAGCACCGTATCTATTCAACCTAGCGGCGAAACACCTTAAACCTCAAGGACAGCTCATTGTTGTTGGTGAGAATAAAGGCGGTATTAAGTCATTACCTAAACAACTCCCTGATTACTTCGACAAAGCATTTAAAACGGATAATGCCCGCCACTGCATCGTATTCACCAGTGAGCTAAATCGACCAGCACCAGAGATAAAACTGCAAGATTGGTACAGCAAGTATCAACTGCAAACACCACAAGGTGAGATCACTATCTGTAACCTGGTAGGCGTGTTTAGTGAGAAAAAACTTGATGAAGGCACTAAGTTACTGCTCGAAAATCTGCCGAGAATGCAAGGTAATGTGCTTGATTTTGGCTGTGGTGCAGGGGTAATCGCCGCAGCATTACTAACGGCACAACCGACACTCAAGCTTGATTGCGTCGACATTAACGCGATGGCTCTAGCCTCTTGCGAACTAACAATGCAAGCCAATGGACTTAACGCCAATGTATTTGCATCTGACGGCATGGCGCAAACCAATCAGCACTACAATGGCATTATCTCTAACCCTCCTTTTCATGACGGCTTAACCAGTACCACCAATATTGCGACAGATTTCGTCAAAGCCAGCGCGGCCAATTTAGTACGGGGAGGGTTGTTCCATATTGTTGCTAACCGCCACCTCCCCTATTCGGATTGTATCGCTGAGAACTTTGGCAAAGTGAACGTTAGTGCCGAAAATAATCGCTACAAAATATACTCCAACACAAAACGTTAAAGCAGAGTATTAAAGTATGCTTTGAACCTCTAACCAGCTGATTATTCTGTAATCAATATTGTGTTACATATTCACTGATATCTTTGTCAAATATTGTTAATTTAATATTTCCGTATACGGATATTATATGCTTATAATCAAAGGTAATATCTCTTATAAAAAGAGTAAATACTAGGGGTTTGCATGCTGCATCCGGAGCTTATAGAGTTAGGTGTTGACGGTAAAAAAGCCGTATTAACACTCATTCCCAATACCCATGGTCCTTTAACTGAAAAGGACATTGTGGAGCTATTGGCATTTCCCGACTTTAGCGCCCTATTTCCACTCAAAGAAACGATAAGCAAAGCTGTTATCCAGATAAACCAATTATCGGGTACTGATGACGGCCAGTTTGAACAACGTTTTGAAATCGCTGAGCGTCGCGATGCCGTAATCAGCTTTGAGTTCTCCGATGACAAAATGCAAGCTTCAATGACATTGACCGCAGCGTATGGCGGCCAAACGATCACCTTGAAAGATATCCTGCAAAACTTAAAATCGCAGCATATTAAACTTGGTTTAAGTAAACCCAAAATAGAACTATCGTTAAAGCAATTAGCCAACCTTTTACCAGGCGATGCCTGCTCTAATATTATCGCCCAGGGTCGTATGCCCGTTCATGGAAACACTGCCAGCGTTGAGCGCAAAGTCATGCTGGCACGAGAAAGGCTATTACAACCTCAAGAGAACAGTGACGGCAGCGTTGATATGCGCAACCTCGGCTCGGTCATCATGGTAAAGGCCGGCAACGCACTTATTTTGAAGCACCCAGCGACTGCTGGAGTTGATGGCTACAACGTCTTTGGCGACAAACTGCTTGCTAAGCCAGGCAAAGATATAAAACTACTTGCTGGTGAGGGCACCGAGTTTTGTACCAATAACCCTAACCTGCTTATCGCAAGCGTTGCAGGGCAACCGGTAGAAACCAAAAATGGCATGCAAGTTGATGACGTACTGCAGATAAAAGATGTCAACGTTGGTTATGGCCATGTCGACTTTAAAGGCAGCGTGTTAATTACCGGTGATGTTGGCGAAGGTATGGTGGTTAAAAGCAGCGGTGATATCACGGTGATGGGCTTTGTGGATTCTGCAACCCTAATTGCACAAGGCGATGTTACTGTCAGTAAAGGCGTTATTGGCCGTCAGCTAAAAGACAATGCGCTTTCTACCACACTCAAAGCTCAAGGGCAGATCAGTGCTCAATTCGTTCAATACTCAAATCTTGAAGCCACAGGTAATATTCTTGTAACCAAACAACTCCTGCATAGTCATGCTAAAACTAAACAACAGCTAATAGTTTGCGATGCGAGCGGTCGCCGCGGCGATTTAGTCGGAGGTAAAGTCGAAGTCGATAAAGGGGTGAAGGTCGTTGCCATTGGCGCAACTGCAGGCACAAAAACTGAAATCTTCTGCGCCATGCATATTAGCGAACACAAGCATAACCTGGTTCAGCTCAAAGAGAGCATTACCTCAATGAGAGTCGCAATAAAAAATATTGAAGGACAGCTAGGTAACCTGCCGCCAAAAGCGCAATGGCAAGACGACGAAATGATGGTCGAGCAAGTCAAAGGTATGCTAGAGGAGAAACGGCGAATCATCAGCACATTGAGGGAGGAAGAAACAGAGTTTGAAACGACTAAGCAAGAAGTTGAAGGCTATTACAAAAACTACCGTATTGATGCATTAAAACATGTTTTCGCCAATATCGAGATCCATATTGGTGGCGCGTTCAACCGAACTCAAAGAGAACATGGTCCCTGCTGTATCACCAACTGTAATCAAGAGATTGACTACGATTACAGTATTAAAAAATAGCCCGACAACTGACAGGTTTACAGCCATTGCCTAAGGGTGATGGTTAGCGTCATAATAACGTTACTTTAAATCGTTGAGATATGACGTGGAATTATTGAAAATTGACTGCCTAGGTAAGCCGCTTCGCTTAGAAGGCTCATTGGCAGGCTGGCAACAACTGTTTTGGGGCGACGCCTTAGTCTCGGTTATTCAAGCAAGTAGCGACAACGAAGGCTTAAAAAGCCACTCTTTTGAGCTTAATACTGCAACTCCTGCCACAATTGATTCACCAGATGAAGCCCCACATAAAACCATAAAAATCACTTTAGAAACGGATTTACGTTGGCAGCCTTTTGTCATCGATTACCGCCTGTTGCAAGATGAGAATGTCATCGCTAGCGGCAAGCGCAACACTAAAGATATTGAGCAACAAGTCCCAACTGTCGCTATTGTAGAAAAAAAGCAATTTAGCATGATCGGCCTTGCATCTCTGGGCTTTAAGCTATTAAAAAGCGCCAAGGTGATTAAAGTCGTATTAGCTGGCGCCAGTGTAGCCGCCTACTCTTGGTTGTTTTCATTTCAGTTTGCTCTCGCGCTTATTGCCTGTTTGGTATTCCATGAATATGGTCATATTCGTGCGATGAAGTATTTTGGCATGAAAACAAAAGGGATCTACCTCATCCCCTTTATGGGCGGCTTAGCCTTAAGTGATGAGAAAATAAATACTCGCTGGCAAGATGTAGTGATCTCAATAATGGGGCCTACATTTGGCCTATTCATGTCAATCGCTGCGCTGATTGCCTATTGGGTAACAGGTAATATCTTCTTTGCCGGATTAGCGGCCTTTAATGCATTGCTGAATCTGTTTAACTTGTTACCGATATTACCCCTTGATGGCGGTCATATTCTCAAAAGCATCAGCTTTTCGATGAACAGCGTTATGGGGCTTGTTGCATGTATTGCAGGCGCAGCAGTTGGCGTCTACATCAGCTATAGCCTTGGCTTGGCGCTGTTAGGCTTCCTGCTACTCATTGGTAGCGCTGAAATCGTCTTTGAATGGAAAGCCCGTCATCAAAGTCACTTACTGCCACTTGATCGCTACGGTCAAATCTTCTCAGCAGTATGGTATTTCCTCACAGTTGGATGCTTGATTGGAATTATCTGGTACCTGGCTGGTAGCGGTGACGATATGCTGCGCTTACCATTAAAGATATTGCAGAGCTAAATATGTATTTATGAGCGTGAATCATCACGCCCAACTAGCTAAAAATCAAGCAACAAAAATCCAATCCATGGCTCAAATTTGGCACTCCATGTTTGCCGCCTCCAGACTCATATGATATGAAATAACAAAGAAATTATTTTGTATCAAACATGAATATTGAACGGTTAGATTATCACTCTTTAATTGTATTCGAATCCGTGAGCCGGCATTTAAATGCTGGCTTAGTCGCTAACGAATTAGGTATGAGTATTTCGTCGGTAAGTCGGCATCTCGGTATATTAAGAGACATCTTTAAAGACGTACTATTTATTCGTCGAGCTCAGGGTTTCGTGTTAACGGATAAAGCGATACAGGTTTTACCCTGTGTTAAGCAACTTCTACATGGTTATCAGGTTCTCCAGCACAACCATACTCAATTCAATCCCCTAACCGCTAAGGGGCATTTTAAGATCTATGCCTATAACGAATTTACCTACGTGATAAATAAAGTCATCAATGAATTCGTGTTACCAAAAGCTCCAAATTTAACATTCGAGATTAGAACCCTGTCCAGCGACTGCAGCCGAGCCATCGAACATGGTGAAATCGATTTTGCCGTGGTATACGAAAATTTTAAAGAGCATAAAATCATCAATGAAATGCTCTCCCCGACTGAAGAGATTTTTTTAATCGCCAAGACTGGGCACCCTGTATTTAATGATGAGCTTACTGTCAATAATCTATGTCAGTATGGTTATTTTGCATTGGATAATTTTAATGACCTCTGCTCCCCAATACTGGAGCAGATAGCGAGAAAACAGGGAAAGAGTCTACAAATAGTTGGTGCTACAGATAATATCGCTGCATTGAGTCGTCATATTATCGATACCAATTCAATTTCGATGAGCTGTAATGTCTTTACTCGTGAATACTATGACTTAATTCCAAATATACAAACTTGCACCCTACCCCATGATCTTACCGAACAACTACTTGGTATGATCAACGTAGGGCGCAGAGTAGGAAATTATCTGATTTACTCCGAAATTAATCAATCAGCGACTCACCACTGGCTCAAGCAGCAACTGTTTAACAACATTAGAGATGAGTGGTACTTGGCACTGAAGTTTTAAACCTGCTAATGCTGGCTTTATAAAAAATCCTCTACTTATCCTTTAATCAGATAAATAGAGGTTATAGGGTAAAAGGTGTTGAAGAGCCGACAGAATGGAGGGGAACAACGTATCCGCCAGCTAAGCGCACAACAACTCACTCCTCAATGTAGAAAAAGATAAATATTCACTCATTATCCCGAGTTCAGGATACATGTTTACAGCTCAGGCCAACCTCATTACCATTACCGATAACGAGGAGGGGCCTAGCGTTTAATCAGTTATTTTTATACTTTCTTGAGCCCTACGGGAACACCATGCCTCGCCGTCGAACCGAAGGTTCTATCACGATAAAGACTAGCGCCTTTACGAGTTGGGTCGACTACGTTAAACGCATTGGGGCAGATCCCTGTACCGCGTTCTTTGATCCCTGGACGTACCAGGCCATCGACCTCAACGGCACTGGCACCGAATGCGGTATGGCCATAACCCATACCGACGACGATAGTGCTCCGCGCAACCGTTTTATCCGCCTGAACGATCCCTTCTAAGTATTTGCCCTTAGGTGAGAGAATCTGAGCCTTATCGCCAGATTTCAGGTTATATTTAGCTGCATCATCCTGATGTAACTGAATATAGTTTGTATCTCCTAAAGAAGTAATGCGAGGCAGGGACACTGAATAGGGGCTACGCAGGTGCAACTTAAAGGTTGAGAAGTTAAACGGATAGTCTTGCTCATTCCAGTGATCTCGAACCGATGAACCATCCCAGAAACGATCAACATCGTAAACAGGCTGACCATCATTGAACTCTCCCGTATAGGAGTCCTTTACTCTGGCTAATGATTCGTTGTAGATCTGAAACTGAGTATCCATCCGCATCGCCGCGTTGAAAAACTCGCCTTCATAACGCTCATCGACACGCTCATAACGTCCACCACGAGTCAGCATAAACGCTGTTGGTCCAACCTCTTGCGGCTTCAAACGTGCTTCGAACATAGGTAAAGCACGATCGACACTGGTGAACTTAATGTCCTCTGTTGTAGGCGTTGGTAATACCGTGCCTGTATGTGCGATATTTGCAAATAAGGGGACATAGAAATCAGCCGGCGTATTCAGCGGGTATGATTTACCTGCAACATCAGTAAATGCGTTATCGCCAAATCCCTTTAAGCCGATTGCTTTACTGACGTCGATGATGAACTGCTCCATATTGACGTGCTCACCTTTAGCGGTTTTAGCGGTGCGCGCTTCGACAACCGGAACACAAGCCACATCACCAATATATTCGCTGCCCCACATACGTGAACTTGCCCATGCCTCATATTGAAGCGTATCCGGGACAATATAATCTGCGAAAACATTGGTTTCGTTGATATAAGGGTCGAGCGCAATGATCAAGCCCAGTTGCTTAGGATCTTTGATGGAATCTTCAACCTGATCCTGCAGACCTGAGCAACCGTAAATTGGGTTGGTAGACCAAGTTATCCAGGCCTTGAAGTTAAACGGGTTTTTATTGGCATGGGCAACCAGCAACTCACCACTGTTATCTTGCACAAAGGTGTTGTTCCATGCCTCATTTGCAGGGTATGGATTCAACCCTTGCGCCACTTTCTGCTGATACTCGTGGCTCTGTTCATAATCACCGGAACGCTCGGCATTAAATCCGACTACCTCAGTATGTTCAAAGTCCATTAAGTTATACAAGGGGCCGTCATAGATGTCATACATGGCGGCATATCCCACCCCGCCCATATGCATCATGCCGCCCTTAGCATTGTGCGCGCCGACCATAGTCGCCAGCATAATCATCGCAAAGGCAAACTGACCGCCATCGGTAGCGTTGCAGCCAGTATTGGTTTCAATAGAGACACTGCGACCATGGGAGGTAAACTCCTTAGCCAGCTCTTCTATCTTGGCTGGCGGGATCCCACAGCGCTCCGACAGATCTTGCATGGAGTGACTGTTGACGCGCTTTTTAAGCAGTGAAAACGCCGTTTCAACCTGCACTTGTGAACCATCGCCTAAGGTAACGCTGTCACTATAGAATAATGCTGCCGCCTGCTCACTATCTCCCGTGACCAGTTTACCGGTTTGTTTATCTATCACCATCTTCACTTCTGCGTCGCCTAATCCACAGGCCTCTGCAGTCAGAAACTGGTTATAAAGAGGGTTTTTTTTATCTTTTACCACAAGGTAGGTGGCGTTGGTGTAATTCATCTCACCAACGGCGCTGGCACTTGCCTGGCTAGGCGCTTCCAGATAAGGCCTGCGATACCGCTCATGGTTAATGATGTACTGCAGCATAGCGAACATTAACGCGGTATCACCACCAGATTTGATCGGTAGCCATTCGCCATTTGTGGTATCTGTTTCCGAGGTTAATGAACGCAGAATGGGATCGATGACCACATATTTAAAGTCATCACGGTCGCTACGCGCCTTAGATAAACGACGAGAGCCTACATTCAAACCATTACCACTGGTCCCAGGATTAGTGCCGATGAAAATAGCAAACTTTGACTCTTCATAATCGGCTTGAGGCAGCGCCATCTCATCGACAGCGTCGAAGCAACCCAAGGCACAGCCCGCAACCTGTTGGTGGCCACAGTAAGAGTCCTTGGTACCGATATTGGGTGTCCCCCAGGCATCATAAACAAAGCGATGCATAAAATCGGCCCTCGCACCTTGCTCAGATGACGTTGAAACCAGCAACTGGTTTTTAACCGGACCAAAATCAGGGTAAGCCGGGTTGGCTAATGCCGGGTTAGCGTGGATCGCCTTCAAACCTTCGACATCACCCTCACCGAAGAGATCGCCTCCATCAATGACCTCTTGTAGCAATTGTTCATAGGAGATTGTTTGCCACTTGTTTTCACCACGATTACCGACACGTTTCATACAAGAGGTTATTCGGTGTTTATCATCGAACGCATCGGGAACCGCATTACCACGACCACAAAGGGTTGCCCGATTGCTTTGACTCATACCACTGACCGCAGAGAGCTGGAACATGGCATCTTTAGGCGCTGTTTCCATTGTCATTGGTTGACCGGCATTATTGGTCAAGGTATAAGGGTTACCCACGGCGCGTAACACCTTGTCGGTCTTATTGTCGATACTCAGCCGCGCACCACAGACATTGAAGCAACCATAACACTTGGAAAACGCGAAGCGCTGATCCTGGTTTTCAATCATCTTATTGTCCGCATCGAAGCGATACTCTGGTGTTAATGAAGTGGGTGCATACTTATTAATATCTGCATCACTCGTCTTACTATCAGCCGAACTCATAACGTTGGTACTTGCCGTACCCGCTGTCATCACTGCGGCGACCGATCCCGCCTTTAAAAAATTTCTACGATCCATGATGCTACCTCTGCCACAATTGAGGAGAATGTATACTGAACGCGGTGTTGCTCTCTTCTTGCGTTAAGCCAATATAAAAAACATTAGGTGAAGTCTGTTTGCTCGCCTGCAGCACCATAGGGTTACTCTGGCTCAGCAGTTTGGATATTTCACTATTAACATCGTTAATATCACCAAAGACACGTGCACCACCGGTACAAGTCTCTACGCAGGCAGGTAGCAAGCCTCTGGAAGTACGCTGAATGCAGAAGTTACACTTATCTACGGTACCCGTGGTTGAGTTAGTGAAACGAACCCCACCGTATGGACATGCCTGGATACAGTAGTTGCACCCTATGCAAAGCGTTGAATCCACGACGACAATGCCATCTTCTTCACGCTTGAATGTCGCGCCAGTCGGGCAAACAGACACGCATGAGGGGGTCTCACAGTTGTTACACATGATTGGCAGATTGAATGCGTACTGTTTATCACCAATTTCCGCACTGGTTTGAATAACCTGGGTGCGATGTTCATCGGGTTTGGTACCATTTTCCATGCCACAGGAGACAACACACGCTTTACAACCATTGCATCGGCTAAGATCGATCACCATAGCCAGACGCTTTTTACCTTGTTGACGAATCGCTGCAATCGCGTTGCCCGCAGGCATAAACATGACCCCAGTTGTAGCAATTGCACCGCCAGCCAATAGTTTGAGGGCTCTTCTTCTATCTAGCATCGTAGACTCCTAATAATACTGACCCGCGAGTAAAACCGAATAGCGCAAGCAAAATGCACCAATTAATATCAACACAGCTAACAGATACTCTTTGCTATGAGACACCGCTGTCTTACCAATGATTGACGTTACGTTCAGCAATAATGGAATGATTAATCCGATTAAAACAGCACCTATCCACCAAATAGCACCGGCATCACTTGAGATAGAAAGAAGGTTGTCTATTCCATTGAATATACTGATGTTGCGAATCGAGTAGGCAAACACACACACGGTAAGTAACTCGAGCGCCAACAGTGCTGAATCTGATTTAGCGAAGGAGTGGTTGACATCGGTTATCTTGAGACGGGTTTTAACCATCAATATCACAGCGGCACCACAAGAGAGGGCCGACAATAAAAATATCACCACCAGAATACTGTTTGACCAAACCAAGTTATGGTTGATATCACCAATAAGTAATGCGGTATATGAAGCAACGCAGATAGACAAGATGACATTAATTGCGGCAAAGGGGCGGCTATAGGCAAGCTGATTACCTTTCGCTCTAAATGAGAGACAAAAGAGCGAGGCAAAGACAATCGCCAACGTCAGCAACCAGGTACCAATGCTCATCATGGAGCTTGGCTCAAAGGTCATAAACAGGCGATAGAAACGAAAGAATTTACTCATATCACCATGAGCAATCCCGTATTGGAATGAGGTGAGATCGAATACGATCATTCCCGTACCAATAATTAATAATAGTGTACCCAAAATGGCGCTCATTTTTGCCGTATCTAAGTGATGCGGCACTTGAATTTTATTAGATAGCACGAGACAACCACTAATAAAAAGTGCTCCGGCTCCGGCTCCGGCTAAAAACAGATAGGCTGCGACTAGCAACCCCCAATGAACTTCGTTCATAAAAATCCCTTATTATAATATTTATACCTTTATTGACGACTTCTTATCCATACCTAATCGAAACCAAAGGTAAGTACAATTAATGAAGACAATAACTAATAACCAAATTAAAACCTGGCCGTTGACAAAATAATACATAGCATTAATAAAAACTAAAATAGCACTAAGTCACACAAAGTTATAAAATATGAATTCAATTTGTTATTTTTGAATCCACCCATATTTAACACATTTCGATAAATACATTTCCCGAAATACAATAAAACCACACCGAAGACTAAAAATCGTTAAAACCAACGACATGAAGCAAAAATAAAGATTAAACTTTTTCATGATAAATAAGAATTTATATTTACAACCATATCCATAAAAGCAGAAAATGCATTTATCAAAAAATAAAAATAAAAACAAAAATCACAAATAAATATAAAACTGCAAGCGTTTCTATATTTTCACAAATCAACTTATTCAAATAAACTAAAAGATTGTAAAGTAAATAGCGAAAACAATTACACAAAAATACACATACTAACTATCAAATAGACAAACTATTTAATATAAGGGTTAATGATGAAAAAATTACTATTAACATCGTGCATAATAGCAATTGCTATGAGTGCCAGTCAGACCGTCGCTGCCGAAGAGAGCCAATTTACGACATCAGGAGTGATGATGGGGTTGAGCAATTACCTCTGGCGTGGGCAGACAATTAGTGATGATAAGCCATCGCTCCAAGCCGATCTTATGGTGGAACACGATAGTGGGTTTTATTTAGGAACCTCATTTGAGACCTACCGCTATGAGGATGAAAATGATGTAAATAACGACTATGAAATCGACTACTACGGCGGTTATTACCAAATGGTTAACGATAATTTAGGTTTCGGTTTCAATGCCATGAAGTACACTTACGGCGCGGGTGGATATAGCGTCGAATATGCACTGTCAGTAGATTATCAGGCAATGAATCTGGCAGTTAATTACGATCAGGATGTAGAAGCTTGGTACACCGAACTGAATTACTCATTCCCACTATTTAACGACAGCACCTTGGTAGCACATGCGGGTCTATTTACCGATGCCGAAGCCTATGATTTTAATGATAATGGCATGGTGGCTGACACGGCCTACGACGTCGCCCTGCGTTACTGTTATCCGCTGCTGTCACAGCTTGATCTGATGCTTGAAGCCAGTTATCACGAATTTAACGATGACCACTATATGATTGGAATAGCGTATAACTTCTAATCTTATAATTGATATGTTTGGTCCTAACATAAAGGTTAATGGAGTCTATAAAATAGATTCCATTAACAACATACTCATAGTAACTTATCGAAACCATGCTAATTCACTAGGCGTAATGGCCAAAATCGAAGGAACTATTTGGTCGCTCTGTGATCTGATCTTATAAGTACCAACACGAGACAGGCTACATGGGCAAACTCAAGCACCAATAATTAACTGAAACACCAGTTTGCACCGCATATTTAGTAACCAATAAGATATCGTCTTAAATTTTGTGGTCCACGATGTGGGATCACTACTGTCGCCAAATTACTCGATTTTCCCTACGGCAGCGTCATATAGTCATTAAGTACTAAGCCATCGGGCGTTTTAATTCGAAAAAGCTCGGTGGGCACCAATTTGCTTTTATCTATCCAATTGAGACGACTAAACATATGCTCTGCTTTATTGGTTTTCGTATCGTATAGATAGAACTCGCTAGGGTTGCGATCGCCTGACACATGCAGCACGGCTTTATGCCTGTCAGCGATTATGCTCACCATTAAATGAGTTAACTAATTTTTGGTGTAACTGATTTTTCGGCGAGTCTTTATTGATAAAATGAAAACTAGGGTAGTCCTCATAGATACGAACCCCATATACTTGATTCAGATCAACACGCAATACAACTGAAGGCTCAGCAAGCACACTCTCGTATAACAGTGTCGACTCTATATTGTGCTCATACAGGCCTTTAGGTTCGCCCTTTTTACTTTGCATGATATCAACGGTTTTATTGTCTTCAGCAAAAACCAAACACTTGAAACTCCCCTTCAATATCCTCACTAAACTTCTGCTAATCTTTACCTTTACTGTAGCTAACTTGGGGGAGAGCATTGTCGTTAACGCCAATAGATAAACGTGGCGTACTAGCGTGATCAACTAAAAAACTATCGTAAGCTATCGACGCTTTTTTAATTCGTCTTTCTCAACCGTTATAAACATAAAGTTTCACTGCTTGCGGGATAGCACTACGGGTCTTTGACAACGTACGTTTTCAATAAAAACATGCTTATCATCACCCTCGAGATTAGCCAGAAGAAGAAGCCCATACTCAGTTCCAAATACAATGCCAGGTTTAGAGCGATAACCAAAAATCATTTTCCTTTTCTTGCCATCGTAATTCACAGCGTAAAGCTCACCCGCAGCGCAGGATGCTCAAATTGACCACTGACCAGCTCAACTTGAGCGACTAACCTTTCGTTATAACCCAGTATATAGTCTCCAGTTTGGTCACGCTTGCCGCAAAGTACAGTGTAAGTGATTTGTTCTTAGTATCAGTCTCTAGAAACGCCAACGTCTTACGCCCTTCGGTATTGATTAATACAGCAATGTACTTACCGTCGGGACAAATTTTGACATCATAAAATTGTGGATGCTTGGAAAACTCTTCCACCGTCATCGCTTGTGCTGATAGCGACAGCATGGCTAAGGCGGTAAACCCAAGAATATTTTTGATTAGAGATACATTACATTCCTTTAAATAGATTCCTATATAGCAATGACACTATCGATATCAAATCTGATATTGGAGGAATTTATCATGATAAAGTGGTCACTTGCATAGGATGCATGACAAGTTGAACAGAAGTAATGTGGGTCACTAGTCAATATTAACTAACATGTGCAGATGCATTCAATGGCAACTTAAACTATTAAAATAGTAAGTTGTTAGCAGTTGGAAAAACCAAGAGTGAGCAAGCCGTGAATTTCAGGCACAAAAAAACCGACTTAATGTCGGTTTGATTATTTCTCTTTAAGAGAAATGGTACCTGAGGACGGACTTGAACCGTCACTTCTTTCGAAATCGGATTTTGAATCCGACGTGTCTACCAATTCCACCACTCAGGCTTTGTTACTCGACTCAATGAGGTGGACCTCAAGGAGTGAAGCGAATTATACCTTCGGATATCGTAATGGCAAGCACTTTGATTTGACTTTCTTATCAACTGAACAAAATTCAGCCTCAGTCGCGAAAAATGCGCTAATTCCAGCAACCGAATTTACTTTAGCGAATGTAAGCATTAGCAAAGTGTGATCAACGCCATCTTTATTAACACTTGCGCAGCAAAATACCAATAACCACTCTATAACTTGACCAAGATCAATTACGCCAGGAATGCAGAGGAGTACTTTAACTGTGAACTAAGAAGAAAGAGGATTTCGGACATGGCATTCTGGTTAGATTTGATGTTTGGCAACGCTATCGGCTTGCTATCAATGATAGTAATTTTTAGTACGATAGGTATCGTCTCCTATCTAATGTGGATGTTCTATACCAAGTCTGCGGATCCTGAGAGTTAATCTCCAACGTTCTATTAATGCAGGGGGCTATTTGCCCCCATTTTTTTGTCTGTTTTTTCACTATTAAACGAACAGAACCAGCCACAGCTAAAAAGCTTAAGCTGCGTGTTTACGCGGTGTAACAAAACTATTAATGAACTGCGGGCGAGCTTTAATCAGGTTTTTCATCTCTTCAGGACTAGGCTCTCCAACCGGAAAGCGCAGCACTTGACGATTTAGATACTCACGAGCACGCATCGATATTTTGAAGTCTGCGGTTGAACCTTGAATAGCATAATGCTTTTGATTACCAAGGTGCTCCAGTATTCCCGTTTTAGATAAGCTCTTCACTGCTTGTTCAGCTTCAGGCAGAGTTAAAATCGTTTCCCCCTGCAAAAAAAACTCTCTCAATAAAGCACGCTCCGTAGGATCTAGTAGCTTCACCTTCTCTTCAATGACTTCAACTGAGCGTTTATCACTTAAATAACCAATGGCTTCATCAAGGAAATAGTTAAGGATCTGCGTCAATAAATATGCGGCGCCGATAATTAAACCTAGACCGATTAGATTGGCATGTTGCTCTGAAAATTCAGCAAGATTAATTGAGGCAAGAAAATTAACTGGCGAGAATAATAACGCAGTACATGCCAAAGAAAGCCACAGCATTGCATTAAAGATCAATTTTTTAATTGATTTACCAGTAAAAGAAAGTGCATTGAGGTTAATTTTTTGCATTGCCAAATCCAGTGTCAGAATTCTGTTCCTAACCAGACAAAAGCAAAAACAATGCCAAAGATCGCGTCAAAAAAATAAAGATCAAAAAGTTAGCTTGTTAGTGAGTCGACCGTCAGAACATCTGCCCTAACGGATAGGTTACTCAAGCAATGATTATGACTCACTGCGTTGTGCTTTAGCTGCAAGCTTGCTTAGGACTCTACTAACCGCAACAAAACCAAATGTACCAGTGACAACCGTTACCGCACCAAAGCCTGAGGCACAATCCATGCGCATGCTGCCGTCTGCCGTTGCCTTGGTATTACAAACTGAACCGTCGGCTTGAGGGTAAACTAACTGCTCGGTCGAGAACACAGCTTCAATGCCAAATCGACGCGCTACATTTTTAGAAAAATTATACTCACGTCTTAGTAAATTACGTACTTTAGCAAGTAAAGGATCTTGGTAAGTCTTGGCAAGATCGGTGACTTGTACCTGGGTTGGATCGCTTTGCCCACCCGCACCACCAACAGTAATAATTGGCAGTTTTTGCCTTTTACACCAAGCGATTAATGCCGTTTTGGGTTTGACTGCATCAATACAATCGATCACATAATCTAAGTCGCCACCCGCTTTCTTTCCTAGAAAATATTCCGCCAAGTTATCTACGGTAATAAAGTCTTCAACCTCATTCACCATGCACTCTGGATTAATCTGCTTTAATCGTTGTGCCATCACTTCGACTTTAGATTCACCAATCGTCTCTTTTAACGCATGGGCTTGACGATTAGTGTTAGTCACGCAGATATCATCGAGATCGATTAAGGTGATTTGACCAACGCCACTTCTCGCTAAAGACTCCGCCACCCATGTACCAACACCACCAATTCCAACAACCACAACATGAGATTGAGCAAAACAATGAAGCGCTTGTTGACCGTATAAACGACCAATACCAGCAAAACGATTCAGGTAGGCGTCTGACAAAATTTGATTATTCAAGGTAATACTCAATCTGGAGGCGTAATAGATAAAATGTGATGGTCAATTTTATATTAATTCTTCTGAAAACTCTAAATTATTACCTGTAGCAATGAAAGCTATGTAAACGATTTAAAGCAAAAAACAGTGTTTCGAAACATCCCTGTAATCAACTATCTAATTTAAATTAAGTAACTGTTTAATCTAGGTAAACAACTATGATTAATATCACACATCATCCGCAAAACTTGACCAAGATCACACTTATAAGTTCCCTTTCATTGCAGTATTTCTATCGACAAATACAGCTTCACCTTGGTTATTCAGCCGGTTCAATAACCGAGATGGCAGCCCAAACTTAGAATAGCTTCAAGCTATAGGAAGATGAAAATGAAAAAAACTGTTCTGTCCGCCACTATTATCTCAGCACTGACTGCCACCTCTTTTACAGCACTAGCTGATGGCCCGAACTTTTATGGTCGTGCTGACCTAGCAATCACCAATTCAGACATGGGTCTCGCCACCCAAAACCAAAAATCTGGCACTATCATTGAGAACAACTTCTCTTGGTTAGGCGTTAAAGGCACTGAAAAAATTAATGACGAGTTAGAAGTTGTCTACAAAATGGAGTTTGGCGTAAGCAACTTCGACAACTCAGGTGACACATTCGGCGCACGTAATACCTTTTTAGGTCTTAAGTCTGCAGCAGCAGGTACTATTCTTGTGGGTCGTAACGACACCGTTTTCAAAGCCGCTGAAGGCGGATTTGACTTGTTTGGTAATACTAACTCAGACATCGATCTATTAGCTGCGGGTCAAACACGTAGTGCTGATGGTTTTACTTACTACTCACCAAAAATTGCTGACCTCGTTACCTTAAATGCAACTTACTTGATGGATGATAACTACGATCAAGTTGATACTGATGGTGAAGAAAAGTATACCGACAATATGTACGCACTGAGTGCAACAATTGGTGACAAAGCGCTAAAAGCGCAGAACTACTATGTATCAGCGGCTTACAATGACAGTATTGAAAACATTAAAGCTTACCGTGGTGTTGCTCAAGTTAAACTAGGCAATGTTATTCTAGGTGGTTTCTACCAAAACAGTGAACATGTTGACAGCAAGTATGCCAATCTTGAAGGTGACACATATTTCGTCAACGCGGCATACGTGATGGGTAACTTAAAACTGAAAGCGATGTACGGTAGCGATGATTCCGGTCTAGGCAAATACGTCAGCCGTTATGTTGGTAATGTCGATGGTGGTCTAGAAACCGTCAGCAACGTCGATATTCAGCAGTTCAGTGTTGGTGCAGATTACCGCTTAAGCAAGAACACGCTTATTTATGGACACTATACTAAGTATGACGGCGACATGATGCTGAGCAACATTAAACAAGACCTTGGTGATGATATTGTTACCATAGGTATGCGTTTCGACTTCTAAGCTTTTAACCTGCTCAACAAAAAGGCAGCTTTGGCTGCCTTTTTTATTGTTCTTATAAATGAACAGCCTCACCCGCACACAACATAAACGCAACATTCCGGCTACTTCACTCCATTTTGACACGATAACGGCCACACACTCATTTTTAACATTGTAAACTTAGCCATTTCTCGGCTCAGTTTTGGCTTATTCCTGACAATTTAAGACAACATCATTCCCACATAAAAGCGCCACAAATACTCCTTTAGGGATAGTTTATGACATTGAATTCTGTATATATTGCCATTTAGATAACGAAAAACCCTCAAGCACCACAAAAAAGCAGCAAATCTACGGTGGAAAAGTAAAAACTTGATCTAGCCCACAATTTGAAAGCCATAAAACTGTAATATTTGCACCCACAATTGTTATGAGCTCGGATGCTTGTAACAAAAACAAAAGTTTATGTAAAAAACCATAAGAAACGTATAAGAACTTAGGTTCTGGGAGCAAATGAAATGAAAAAGACACTAATCTCTGCATCAGTGGCATCAGTTTTAACCCTAGCTTCTTTCGGCGCGCTAGCCGAAGGTCCAAGCTTTTACGGTCGTTTAGATCTATCAGTAACTAACTCAGATACTGGTGCGACTACACAAAATGGTAAAGAAGGTACTGTTCTAGAGAACAACTTCTCTCACCTAGGTGTTAAAGGCAGCGAAAGCCTAACTAGCAACATCGACGTTATCTACCAAATGGAGTTCCAAGTAGAGAACACTACTAACTCAGGTGAGACGTTCAAGGCTCGTAATACTTTCCTAGGTCTTAAATCTCAAGCTGGTACTGTACTTGTTGGACGTAACGACACAGTATTCAAGCAAGCTGAAGGTGGTGTTGACGTATTTGGTAACACAAACGCCGATATTGACCGTTTAGTTGGTGGTCAAGCACGTAAGGGCGATGGTATCTGGTACTACTCGCCAAAAATTGCTGACCTAGTGACGTTGAACGCTACGTACCTAATGGAAGACAACTACACTAACGAAGCTAACGAAACTTCTTACGAAGATCAGTACGCACTTAGCGCGACTATCGGTGACAAGAAGCTTAAAGCACAGAACTACTACGTAGCAGCTGCTTACAACACTATCGGTGGCATCGATGCATACCGTGGTGTGGCTCAAGTTAAACTAGGCGATTTCAAAGTAGGTGGTCTATTCCAAAACACTGAAAGCCAAACAACTGAGCAAGAAGGTAATTCTTACTTTGTAAACGTTGCTTACAACCTAAACGGCGTTAACCTTAAAGCTGAATATGGTAAAGACGAAGGTGGATTTGGTAAGTTCTACCAAAACTCTGTACCAAAAATTGCTGGTGACAAAGTAATTGGAACTGACATTGATGTTCAAGTTATCACTGTTGGTGCTGACTACAAGATCTCTAAATCAACTATGGTATATGGCCACTACGCTATGTACGAAGGTGAGCACAAAGTCGCAGGTAATAAAGTTAACCTAGAAGACGACAACATCTTCACTGTTGGTGTTCGTTACAACTTCTAATTTAATGAGTCATTAGACTCTTGAATCATAAGTACAAAAAAGCGACCTGAAGGTCGCTTTTTTAATGCCTGAAATAAGGTCAAGTGAAGACTATTATCCATCAATAGATGCCGATAGCTGAAGTACCAAGGCCGTCGCTACATTGATACAAAAATAAAAGATGGTCAGTGACGTGACTATCTTCCTCAGCTTTCACTGCTCTTATCCTGCTTATCCGCTGTTAGCCTTTTCGGGTTAACTTATAAACTGACTCAGTTAACGATGACACCTGTTTTTTGACAAAGCGCGGGTTGTCACTCAGTACATCTTCATAGGCTAAACGCTCAATCTCGAAATCAGTGCTCATATTGGCTGCCACCCAATCATCGGATACCGCAAATGGTGGGCCATTTAGCTCTGCTTGCGGGTAATCTAGCGTCACAAGCAAGCCAACACTGCCTGCTGGGATCAGGCTGGCAAGCTGCTTTGCGTATTGCAATCGCATCGTTTCAGGCCAAGCAATTAAGGCTGCTCTGTCGTAAAAAGCACTGGTTTTGGCAAACTCTGTACTATTAGTATTTTTGAGGCTAAAAATATCACCTTGATAGATAGTGATCTGCTCAGTTGAATAACGCTTATGCTCACCAATTTGTTCTACGCTATGAGTAAGGTTATTTTCTTGATAGAACTGGGATACCGCAAGTTCATTGAGCTCACAAGCCAGCACATCGTGGCCTTGCTCAGCCAAAAAACACATATCAAGAGACTTACCACAAAGAGGGACAAAAACTTGCGATTTTGCGGGGAGTTTTAGCTGTGGCCAAAACTGAATCAGTAGCGGGTTAACAGCGCTTAGATGAAAACCTATCTGTTGAGCGTCCCATTTTTCATGCCAAAAGCTTGGTTGCATTGCTAAAATCCTAGAGCGTTAGAGTGGGCTTAAGCAGAATGCTATAACAAAGGCATTATCCCTTAATTAAGCGACTTCTGTTAATACCGAATGAGCAACACTCTAAAGCCAACACCTTCATTTAGCAAAAGGAAAAATAAACGCTAATGCTTTAGCTTGCAGGAATATCTAACGCTTTTTGTACTTTCTTAAGCCAAGTACAATTCTCGCACTCACACTGGCGGCGAGATAAATGGTGTGGACTCAAGCTTGAATCAATAAAATCCACAGCAACCAGTAACTGTTGTTTGAGCTCTTCGGCTGTCTTTTGATCCACCGCAACAGTCTCATCGTTATGGTTCATCCAGGTGCACTCCATCCCTTGATGACAATTGATGCACTGCATGTCTGTATGATTAAAAAAACCAGCGTGAGGACATTGGTTTAGCTCCATTGACTGCAAAATCCGCTGCCGAGGATACTCGAGCAATTCGATTAACCGTGACTTATCTAATCCTGACATATAATCACCTTTGTGCTGATTTAACTTATAAAACTAAGTTGATATCTTCTATATTAGTACTGACTTTAAGACTACCTTTCTCTTATTGTTACAGAGTTGATATACATCAATATCTCATCCAAAAATATTGGTTAGGTGTGACCCACTTCCCCCTTTTAAGTGTCAGTTTTTTAGTTAATCAGCTTGGACTATCTTTGCGAATGTTGATTTAATAACAACATTAACGAGGAGAGACAATTGCAAACCCAAGAACTTCAACACTTTTATATCTCAGAAGAGCAATCAATCTACTTGCTCGCGGCCAATGACGCCCGCAAACACCGTGCTTGGATAAGGCTGTGTAAGCAGCAGCTGAGTAAGTTAGGTTATAAAGAGTTTGAAATGGTTGGTAAAGGTGCTTATGGGTTTGTATTTGCAGGTGTTAACGCCAGTGGCGAGGCTCATGTTTTTAAATTCTCCCGACTAACACTGCCGCAGCACGTGCAAGACAGGCTTGAAGAAGAAGCGTTTATGCTTTCTCAAGTTATCCACCCCAACGTACCTCCGGCCATTAAATTCCAGCATGTAGGAAAGCAGGGCATTCTTGTTATGGCAAGAGCGCCTGGTGAAGACTTAGAACAACTTTGTCTGCGTATCGGTGCACTGCCTGTTGCCATGGTAATGAATATCGCCCGCCAACTTGCAGCAATACTGAAATACTTGCATAACGGTCGGCCACTGATCCATGGCGATATTAAACCCTCAAACCTGGTTTATGATGTTAAAAATCAACACTTGTCTTTAATTGACTGGGGCTCAGCGGTATTTGCTCAGCGCGACAATGACGGCAACCCAGTTAATGGCAACGTCATGGATTTAATGTCCAGCGATCATCAGCACACCAATGCACGTATGGGTGATGTGTACTTTATCGGCGAAGAGCAACTCAATGGCGCGTTGTCGAGTCCGCGTTTTGATGAGCAAGGCGTGGCCGCAACACTTTATGCATTGGCATCAGGTCAAGCTAGCCGATTCGGTAGTAAAGTTATCCCCGCCACCAGCGTAGGCTTACCCATTGAACTTGCTAAAACCTTGGATGGCATGCTGAGCGACGACCCCATGCAACGAAAACAGGCTGGCGATTATTTTCTTAAGAGTATGGCTCACAGCCATAGATTGCATCTGCCAGAGATCGACAATGGACCGCTTATCGCCGAGATCCCAGTTTGGGTGCTTGCTAGTAATAAAGAGGTAGAAACCGTTAGCTATAGCTCACGAAAATCATTCCTCAAAGAGCATAATGCCGATGATCCCATCGCCAAAATGGACGACCTACAACTCGAAAAATACTACCGTAACTTTATGGCTGGCATGGGCGATACTGAAAAAGGCTTTATCGCATCAGTAGGCCGTTTAGCGCAATACGACATCGTGGGTGGTTTAGCGATTCATTGGCGTGAAACCGGCGTGTTTATCGATTCGAACCTAGCACTGTATAACGACAGCCAAAAGCAGGCTTTGACAATTGCAGTCAACAATATGGTGACTCTCGCCCGTGGTATTCATCGGATCGGGGTGTTTAAAGCATGCTTCTTTAATGCAAGAGATACGCTGCATATTGAACGAGAAGATAGTCAGCAACCCTTTGTGATTAGCAGTGAGCTACAACTGCCTTTTGAAGTTGGCGATGTACCGTCTTTAGAAGATCGCTCAAGACTACACTCCTATTTTGAAGATGGCCGCGATCCTGAAGAAAATTTAGAGCTGCCAAAAGAGATCATGACAGAGCTCGCCATCATCAACCAAATTCACCATACCGGCTGTATTATCTTTGAGGCTTTGCCAAACCATATGAAGATCCACAGCTATTTACGTCTGTTAAACCCGAGGAAACAAGCAGCTTTTAGAGGTTGTTTAGACCGTATTTTAAGTCACGTTGATAAGATACAAGGCAAAGGGGTGTCGGGTTTTATGAAGCTTCCCTATAAAAACACCCGTAAATTTAGCCACCTTGAGCGTAAGCCCGATAACTTTTATCCGCGCAACCCAAAACAAAGCTAAAGCTTAGCTATTAGGTTTATCATCCTTTGGCTTGTCATCGTCATCAAGCGAGGTTTCGACTTGATGTGTTTCTGGGCGCTTATCACTGGGATCATCTTTGCGCTCAAAGTCACCGTCGAAGGTATTTCCATCATCAAAAGGTGAGCGTCCACCTTGTTGCCCAAAGGGGTTACCTTGTCCGCCCATACCAGGACCAAAGCCAGCTTGAAAACCACCATTGGTTTTAGCTTTCAATTGCATACGTTTATAAAAATAGCCTGCAACTGGAATACGGGTAAATGGGGTTAATAGAATGAGCCCCAAAAAGTCGGTCACAAAACCTGGGATCAGCAGCAGTAAACCTGCAACAGCTAACATCATCCCTTCTACAATTTCTTGTCCTGGTGCTTCGCCACGCGCCAACTTTTGCTGAACCTGCATCAAGGTACTAATGCCTTGGCTACGGACTAACGATACGCCGACCACCGCGGTAAAGATAACCAAAGCGACCGTTGTCCAGCTGCCTAATGCTTCGCCCACTCGGATCAACACAGATAGTTCCATCACAGGAACCAATACAAAAATTAATAACAGAATAAAAAACACGCTGACCTCACATTTTTTTATGGCGATGAAAACTAAATTGGGGTTAGTCGGTCTATTTTCAAGTCGCATAACCAAGAATTGGCTTATGTGCTAACAATAATCAACACAAGCAGCAGAATACATACGCATTTGTAATGCAAAAACTACTGGCATCACTATTTTAGCAATGCCTTAATGCAAGCATTCTGCAAAACACGTAAAGTAACAATAGTGACTATCGTGATAATCAGCTTAACTTAATTGCCTTAACGCAGCTTTAATCTGCTTAATATAAATTGAACAAGCTATCAGCCGGACAAACACAGTTTAATGGAAAACGAATTTTTACTCTTAATGACCACTTGCCCAGATGAAGCTTGCGCTAAATCTTTAGCTCATGCGCTTGTCAAAGAGAAATTAGCGGCATGCGTGCAGATCTCATCAGCCATTACGTCCGTATATGAGTGGCAATCTGAGGTCTGTGAAGAGACAGAATTTTGTTTACACATTAAGTGCCTTGCCCTGCATTACCCTGCGATTGAGGCTGCAATTTTACAGTTGCACCCTTATGACGTTCCCGAGCTAATTGCACTGCCTGTGACTCAGGGATTGCCAGCCTATTTTGATTGGATAAAAGAAACCACACAGCCATGAAAAAAATCATTACTCTGTTTTTAGCATCGCTACTAATGCTTAGTCCATTAGTACAAGCTGAAAACATTTTCAATAGCAGTAAATTCTCCTTTTTAAAGGGTGAACCAGAGTTGATGCCTGTCGATGAAGCATTTGTTTTCGACTTCAAGCAGGAGGGCAACAAGGTAAAAATTAGCTGGGTTATTGCCGATGGCTACTACATGTATCGCGATAAGCTCAAATTTGAAGCCAACGGGGCAGTACTGGGTGAAATAGCTTTACCCCAAGGTAAACCTCATACCGATGAATACTTTGGTGAACAAGAAGTTTATTACTCATTTGTTGAAATGCCGGTCGCAATTAAACAAGCGGCAGCAGGCGATACTCTCAACGTCACATTTATGGGTTGTGCTGAGGGAAAACTGTGCTTCCCCCCAACCAAAAAAGTGGCTGAGTTAACCGAGGTTAGCGCCAATGACGGCATACTCGACGTAAAAGACAGTAATAACATAACCGCTGTTGCAGACAAGCCAAACGCACCAATCACTCAGCAAGATAACCTGACTCAAATGCTTGCTAGCGATAGCTTAATTTGGACCTTGGTTATCTTCTTTGGCTTAGGGATCGGCTTAGCATTGACGCCTTGCGTATTCCCTATGTATCCGATTCTATCAGGCATTATTGTTGGCCAAGGCAAGAAACTCTCTACCGCCAAAGCCTTTAGCTTGTCGATGGTTTATGTGCAAGGTATGGCTATCACCTACTCACTGGTAGGCTTGGTAGTCGCATCAGCAGGGATGAAATATCAGGCCTACCTGCAGCACCCCGCAGTATTGATTACTCTGGCCATTATGTTCTTCGTATTGAGCTTGTCGATGTTTGGCTTATACGACTTGAAACTGCCATCTAAATGGCAAGAGAAGATGAACTCGGTATCGAACAACCAAAAAGGCGGTAACGTCATTGGTGTGTTTTTGATGGGTGTTATCTCTGGTCTTGTAGCCTCGCCTTGTACAACCGCACCACTGTCTGGGGCACTGATTTACGTCGCCCAAACAGGCGACTTACTGCAAGGCTTCTTAGCGCTTTACGTGTTGAGTATGGGGATGGGACTACCGCTGCTAATTATCGGCACCTCAGGTGGTAAGATCTTACCAAGAGCAGGCAGCTGGATGGATATCATCAAAACCATCTTCGGTTTCCTACTCATTGCTGTTTCTATCGTGATGTTAGGTCGAATTTGGCCAGGACTCATCTCAGATATACTCTGGTCTATTTGGGGGATCAGCATCGTCGGTTACCTAATGCACCAGAACAAACTTACTGAGTTCAACTGGAAGCAAACAACCCGCTCGGTATTGCTTCTGTTAGCACTTTTAGGCAGCTTTTCTTACGGCTTACAAGCGGTAATGTCGCACTTTGGCTTTGCCTCAAACAGCAGTGCAACGCTCGCTTCTGGTGAGCAAAATCACAGCTTCAAGCGTGTTAAATCACTTGAAGACCTCAACAGTGAAATAGCAGCAGCATCTGCGCAGGGCAAAACAGTAATGTTAGATCTGTATGCCGACTGGTGCGTCGCCTGTAAAGAATTTGAAGCGATTACCTTTAAGGATGCTGCAGTCCTTGAGCGGATGAACAAGATGGTATTGCTGCAAGCTGATGTCACCAAAAATGATGCGGTCGATATTGAATTGCTAGAACATTACGATGTGCTTGGTTTGCCGACACTACTGATGTTTGACGAAAATGGGGCAGTAAGAGATGACTTAAGAGTCACCGGCTTTATGCGTCCTAAAGCGTTCGCAGAACATCTGGACCATTTAGTAAAATAATACCAATTGCACTAAAAGTTTGACCATTCAGCGGGAATTCAAAATGCTGTAGGCAAGCAGTGAGATTTGAGCTAATAGTTATTCTATATCCAAATCCCAAAGCGAAGCATGCAGCGTTTTGCCAATTTTTTTAACCTCAGCCGCACTACGTGAGCCCCTCAGGCTTTCCACTTCTGCTTTGCATTGGCTTAAAAGGGAATAACCATTTCTTTACCAATGCGCTTTGAATTGAAAAGTCTGAGGGACTCTGAACTGGTCAAATACTTAACACAATTGGTATAACTCAGAAGTATCCAGTAAAAAGCCCCGTTAGCGTTTATCTGCTATTGGGGCTTTTTTGATTTTGATAGAAACTGACAAAGTAAGGCTGCAGCGCCATCTCACCCTCTATCAGATAACAATTACCACCACGATTACCGCTATCACAACCTGTAAATAAATCCGTAAACTTCAGTTCAAATTCACAAACTTCTTGTACAATGCTCACTAATAATATCTTTTGCAAGGAGCACCATGGAACCCGCGATACTCATTATAACCTTAGCCTGCGGCATGCTAGTTAGCCGTGTGGGACTGCCCCCATTGATCGGCTATCTTGTTGCGGGATTTGTACTGTTTCTTTTCGGAATTGAAGAATCTAGCCTGCCAATGTTAGAGCAATTAGCTAACTTAGGTGTGACCTTATTACTGTTTGCCATAGGTCTTAAGCTGGATATTCGCAGCTTGTTTAAAGCAGAGGTTTTAGCTGGTTCCAGCTTGCACTTGCTTGGTTCTATGTTGTTTTTTATACCGCTGTTAAAATTGTTAGGTCTGCTTGGTTTAGAGCAACTAACAGGTCTTGAACTCAATCAACTTGGCCTACTCGCATTTGCATTAAGTTTTTCTAGTACTATTTTTGCGGTAAAGATATTAGAAGACAAAGGTGACATGCAGTCTCTTTATGGCCGCGTTGCCATTGGTATCTTGATTATGCAGGATATCTTTGCCGTTGCTTTCTTAACGATATCAAAAGGTGATGTTCCCTCATATTGGGCGTTGTGCTTACTACTGCTTCCGCTAGCCAAACCGCTTATTTATAAGGCCTTTGATCGAGTCGGTCACGGTGAGTTACTGGTGCTATTCGGGTTAGTCATGGCGTTGGTGATGGGCGCATGGTTGTTTGAAATCGTCGGCCTAAAACCCGATCTTGGCGCGCTGATTATCGGCATATTACTGGCCGGACACCCTAAGTCTTCAGAGCTAGCAAAGTCACTCTTTTACTTTAAAGAGCTGTTCCTCGTTGCCTTCTTCTTAACTGTTGGCCTCAACGGTTTGCCAACATTCTCTGATATCGGTTTAGCGGCTATTTTGGTGTTAATCGTCCCGATTAAAATCGTGCTATTCCTCTATCTGTTGACTCACTTTAAATTGCGTTCACGTACTGCGTTATTGTCTTCATTTAGCCTAGGTAATTACAGTGAATTCGGTTTAATCGTTGCAGCTGTCGCGACCTCAAAAGGCTGGTTACCGCCGCAGTGGATGGTGATATTGGCTGTGGCATTGAGCTTCAGTTTTCTATTTTCAGCACCGCTCAATATTGCCTCAAACAGGCTATATCAAAAGTACCAAAGCCGGCTGCAAAGACTGGAGAAGCATCCGCTACACCCAGAAGATCGCCCCATTCATGTTGGCAATCCAAGGTTCTTAATCTTAGGTATGGGTCGTATTGGTTCTGGCGCATATGACGAGCTTAGAGTGCAATACGAAGGTGAAATACTGGGGGTGGAGCATAAACAAGATTTGGTCGATTACCATAATCAACAAGGTCGTAATGTGGTGCAGGGCGATGCTTCCGATACCGACTTTTGGGAGAAATTAGACAAAGCTCCTAATCTAGAGCTGGTATTACTGGCTATGCCGCATCACGTGGGTAATCTTTTTGCCGTTGAACAACTTAAACGTCTAGATTATCAAGGCAAGTTAAGCGCCATTGTGCAATACAAAGAGGATGCTGATTCATTGCAAGAATCAGGGGTGCACAGTGTATATAACCTCTATGAAGCGGCTGGTGCGGGTTTTGTCGATCATGTAGTGAAAGAGTTACTTAGCCCTAATGGCACAGCGCCAGATCATCCAGAAGCAGTGAATCATCCACGCAGCGAAAGTTAAGGTTTACAGCGTTTATAAAGTAAACAACCAGACTGATTGTATACTTTATTCTTACTATCGAGTATGTTATTTGGCAAATAAAAATAATACCAAATAACATACTATGCTAACCACACTTCGAACCCGACAGTTTCAGCCCTCACTAAAACAAGTGCGTCTCCAATATCATTTCGCCAAACTGATCAGTTTATTGGCTGTGAGCCTGATAAGCCCATTGTCCTTTGCACAAGCAGAGCGCTGGCAAGACCATCTAGTGTTTGAGCAAAATAAACAGCCACCCCACGCCAGCTTTTTTGGCTATTCTTCATTATCAAAAGCCATTGTCGATGATTATCAAGCCAGTAATAACTTTCTTAATCTCAATGGCCGCTGGCAATTTCATTACGCTAAAAACCCCTTTGTGACTCCCAAAGATTTTGCTCAGCAACAGGCTAAGCTAGATGACTGGCAAAGCATACAAGTACCGGGTAACTGGGAGACCCAAGGTTTTGGTCATGCTATCTATTTAGATGAACGCTACCCTTTCACTACCACATGGCCCAATGCCCCAGAAGATCACAACCCGACAGGTAGCTATCGTCGTCAGTTTGAATTACCCAAAGAGTGGCAAAATAAACAAGTATTCCTGCATATTGGTGCTGCGCGTTCCGCGTTAAGCGTACATATAAACGGTGTAGAGGTCGGATATAGCCAAGGGGCCAAAACACCGGCTGAGTTTGATATTACTCCCCATCTTAACCGAGATGAAAACTTGCTGGCGCTGCAGATAATACGTTGGAGTGATGCCAGCTATCTCGAGAGCCAAGATATGCTGCGAGTCAGTGGTATTGAACGTGATGTATATCTTTACGCTACAGAAAAGCAACGTATCGCTGATATCGACGCGACTTATACGCTCAATGCCAATCTCACCAAAGCCAATATGGCGATTAAAATTAAGCTGAACAATCATGCCAAAACCGCCATTAAAACTGAGGAGCTCAACTTAGAGTACCAGCTGCTTTCTCCTCAAGGGACTAGCACTAAATTGGGCCAACAAGCTGTCGTGGAGTTTAATCAAAGCCTTGAGCAAACCCTTACTTTAACTGTCGATAATCCCGCCCTTTGGAGCGCGGAAACCCCATCTTTATACCAGCTGCTAGTCAGTCTAAAAACCGCGAATGGCACACTGCTGCAGGCCAGTAGCCAGAAGATAGGCTTTCGCCGAGTAGAGATAAAGCAAGGTCAGCTACTGGTCAATAACAAGGCTATTACTATACGCGGTGTCGATAGGCATGAAACCGACCCTGATACCGGCCATGTGGTGAGTCGGGTCAGCATGGAAACCGACATCCGTTTAATGAAGCAGAACAACATCAATGCCGTGCGCTCAAGTCACTATCCTAATGACCCTTACTGGCTAAGCTTAACCGACAAATATGGCCTGTATGTTATCGATGAAGCCAATATCGAATCACACCCATTAGCAATTGATGAAAAGACTCAACTCGGTAACGAGATGAGCTGGTTACCAGCGCACCAGGCGCGTGTTGAGCGCATGATAGAACGTGATAAAAACCATCCCTCTATCATTATCTGGTCGCTAGGTAATGAGGCTGGAGAAGGTCGTTTATTTGAAGCTTTATATGATTGGGTTAAACAACGCGATCCGAGTCGCCCAGTGCA
The DNA here is from genome assembly GCF_019654975.1 of Shewanella sp. c952. Lineage (GTDB taxonomy): Bacteria > Pseudomonadota > Gammaproteobacteria > Enterobacterales > Shewanellaceae > Shewanella. Next base: position 242,166 of record NZ_BPEW01000001.1, on the reverse strand, counting down.
ATATGAACCTGCAGGTCAACACGCCTATACCGATATCGTAGCTCCTATGTACCCGTCAATCGAGCGGATTGAGAAATATGCTAAAACCCATAACGACCGCCCATTGATTATGATTGAATACGCCCACGCGATGGGCAACTCGGTGGGTAATCTACAGGACTATTGGGACGTCATAGAACGCTACCCGCAACTACAAGGCGGCTTTATCTGGGACTGGGTGGATCAATCCTTAGCCTTTACCAACCAAAACGGTCAACGCTATTGGGCTTATGGCAAAGATTACCACCCTGATATGCCAACTGACGGTAACTTTCTTAATAATGGTCTGGTCGATCCTGACCGTAATCCACACCCGCATTTAAGTGAAGTGAAGAAAGTCTACCAACCGCTACGTTTTAATAATTTCGTGGCAACCACTGATGCAGTGAGTTTTGAACTTGAAAACCGCTATGACTTTATCGATAGCCAAAATCTACAGCTGAAATGGACCATCCAGCAAGATGGTCGCCCATTTAGCACTGGCACCATTGAGATGCCGCGGGTAAAAGCTGGCTTATCTAAGCAGATAGATTTGCCACTAGACCAAAGTCAGTTCGCTGACCATTTTGAATATCAGTTGTTGCTCGAGGTGTTAGTCGACAAGCCTCAACCTATGCTACCTAGCGATCACCGCATCGCATTTGAGCAGTTCTCATTGCAAGCCGCCAGCAATAAGCCACACACCTTAGCGGTAGCAATAACGCAGCAAGATAGTTTCTGGCAGTTAGGAGATGAGCAGATCCAATACCTTATCTCCAAAAAAAGTGGTTGGCTCACCGATATCAAGCAAGCTGGCCAATCACAGCTTGCCGCACCATTGATGGTTAACTTCTGGCGTGCACCAACCGACAATGATTTAGGTAATCAGATGCCCGAATGGGCAGGCATGTGGCAAGATGCAGCAAAGGAGCTAAGGCTCCTATCGATTAAGCGTATTAACCCCTACTGTATTGAGGTTCAGCAGCAGCACCCGACCTTAGGTTTTGTCCTTAGCACTCGCTACCAAATCAGTACCGCAGGTCAATTGCTGGTGCAGAGCCAATTTAAACCAGGGACGATAGAACTTGCCGACCTTCCCCGCTTTGGTTTTCAAACACAGTTGCCTGTTAGCCAACGCTTTATGCATTACTTTGGCCGTGGGCCAGAAGAAACCTACGCTGATAGAAAGTCAGGTAATCCCCTAGGTTGGTTTGCACAGCCAATCGAGCAAACCTTTCACCGTTACTCTCGCCCACAAGAAACAGGTCAACGTACTGATGTGCGGTATGTGGCAATCACCGATAGCAAGGGAAAAGGATTATTAGCCAAAGCCAATGCAGGCGATACCGCTTTGCAAACCAGCCTTTGGCCCTTTGCACAAGCCGATATCGACTTCAGACAAGGTGACGCGTCAGGCTCTGCTTCGGGACTCGTGCCCGTTACCGCCAATCACGGCGCAGAAATACCGACTCAAAAGGTTGTCACTTGGAATATTGACCATAAACAAATGGGAGTAGGCGGCGATACATCTTGGGGCAGGCAGGTCCACCAGCCCTACCGCATCAAAGCTAAGCCGATGGAGTTCAATTTTACCATTGAAGCACTAGCGGCAGCTGCTGACATTCAACAACAAGCAAGAACTAAACCTTAATAACTGGGAAGTAACCACGCCTAAAATTAGCTATTAATACGGCATTAGAAAAATAATAAAGGATAAACATGGAACAAGTTATTCAGCTGGTCATATTTTTTGGCTTAACAGCACTCGTCGGTCTGATCACCTATCTAAAGTGCCGAAAAATAGTCAGAGATAGCAGTGACAGTAAAGATTATTTTCTTGCTGGAGGCGGTTTAAGCTGGATCGTGGTTGCCGGCTCATTGATGATGACCAATATCAGCGCCGAACAGATTGTTGGCATGAATGGTGCGCAAACTCTGCTGGTTGCTTGGTGGGAAATAGCTGCAGCTATTGGTTTGATTATTCTCGCAAAATGGTTAATCCCTATCTACTACAAATATAACTGTACCACGACCACTGAACTGCTTGAGCGCAAATATAATGACAAAGGGATCCGCGCCATGGTCTCGGTACTGTTTATGCTCGGTTATGCATTCATCCTGTTGCCTGTGGTGCTGTACACTGGTTCGCTGTTTATGAAATCTATGTTTGGTCTGTCTATTTCTGTCACCGCATTGGCGATTATCTTTGCCATTGTTGGTGCCATATACGCTATTTTCGGCGGATTGAGAGCCATCGCAATATCGGATAGTTTAAATGGTATCGGCTTGTTGTTGATGGGTGTGGTGGTGTCTTATCTTGCACTTAACGCCGTCAACTGGGATCTATCTGGCGTACCGATTGAAAGACTAACCTTAGTGGGTAACGACCAATCAGATATCCCTTGGCATACCCTGCTTACCGGGATGGTCTTCATTCAAGTTTTTTACTGGGGCACCAACATGGTGATCACCCAACGCGCCCTTGCTGCTAAGTCAGTTAAAGAAGCCCAAAAAGGCTTGTATGCTGCGGTAGTGATGAAGCTTATTATCCCGATTATTGTGGTACTGCCAGGACTGGTCGCTTACAAGCTGTATGGTGATGTCGGTGACGTAGCCTATGGCAGACTGGTCGGCGATATATTACCAACATGGATGTCTGGCGCATTTGCGGCAGTAATGGCTGGCGCAGTATTGAGCTCATTTAACTCATGCCTGAACTCTGCCGCAGCGCTATATACCTGTGACATCCACCAAAACTATATCAACCCAAATACCAATGTGAAAAAAATAGGCACTCGGGTTGCGCTGGTATTTACTCTAATTTCAGTTGCATTAGTACCAGTATTCGCGGAATCAAAAAGTATCATCTCGTTACTACAACAGCTAAATGGCCTTTACTCGATGCCCGTATTAGCAGCCTTTATCTGTGCTCTGGCATTTAAAAATGTCAGCGCTAAAGCGATTAAGGTTGGCCTAGTATTTGGAGTATTAGTTTACGCCGTATTTACCTTCGTCTGGAGTCCGTTCCACTTCATTCACATGATGGCTATTACCCTAGCGGCAACCATCTTAGTTACCTTGTTTCTCAGTCGATTTGTATTCGCAGCGCAGCAAGATATCACGCCGCTTACCGCTAATACTTAAACGCAAAGGGGTTGCTTAAAGTAGCCCCTTTTACTGCTCATCATAAAGGATTATTCATAGATGTTTGATCGTGACGACCACCCTCACCGACGTTTTAACCCGCTAACCGAACAATGGTTGTTGGTCTCGCCCCATCGAGCAAAACGTCCTTGGCAAGGGCAACGCGAAGCAACGACTGAAGTAACAAGTCTTGATTACGATCCTGAGTGTTATCTGTGTCCAGGCAATAGTCGAATTAGTGGCGAAAAAAACCCAAGCTACACAGAGCCCTTTGTGTTCACCAATGACTTTGCAGCGCTAACCGCAGATACGCCAGCAGCTCAGCAAAACGATCCTCTCTTTGCGCTGCAATCCGTAACGGGTACCAGTCGGGTTATCTGCTTTTCTGCCGATCATAGCCAAACCCTGCCTAAGCTTTCTATTGCACAGCTCACTGCCGTGTTCGCCAGACTTGGCAAAGAGGTTGCTGAACTTGGAGAGCAATACCCTTGGGTACAGGTGTTTGAGAACAAGGGCGCCGCTATGGGTTGCTCAAATCCGCATCCTCATGGGCAAATATGGGCTGTGAGTGAACTACCTAACGAGGCGGTTACAGAGTCTCGCACCCAGCTTAATTACTTTAAAAATCATCAAGCAAACATGCTACTTGATTATACAAACAAAGAACTCATCAATGCGGAGCGAGTTGTCGTCAGTAATGATGATTGGCTTGTTGTGGTGCCATGGTGGGCAGCTTGGCCATTTGAAACGCTGATTTTACCACGCTTTGCGGTAGCACATCTGGACAAGCTCACAGCAGACCAGCAAGGTTCTTTAGCCTGCATAATGAAATCACTCATGACCAGATACGACAATCTATTTAATACTAGCTTCCCCTACTCTATGGGATGGCATGGCGCACCATTTGACGGCAGCGAACACCCAGAGTGGCAACTGCATGGACACGTCTATCCGCCATTACTTCGCAGCGCTGACGTAAAAAAGTTTATGGTCGGTTACGAGATGTTGGCAGAAAGTCAGCGAGACCTCACGCCAGAACAGGCTGCAAACCTGCTGCGAGCCCAGTCTGAAGTGCATTATCAAAATCAATAGAAAAACTCAGTTACACATGATGTAAAGTCGTGATATAAAGCTAATGAAATGTAAGTAAATATTTTGACTCAGGGACAGAGTATCAAGCTAAATAGCTTACTTACTTTCATTGATAAGTAACTTAACGCTTAACCAAAGTCGTAAGTTCAAGACCGCAAAATATCATCGGTGGCAATCAATTTTGCCACGCTCTAGTGTAAACGGTTGCAAAAAAATAGGCAGACTTCGCCTTAATTACAACGGCTAACTTTCGGAATACAGCAAACCATGTCCAATCCAGTTCAACGCGCCAATAAACTCTTTGTCCAAACCTTCGGCACCCAAGCTGATGCGCTCTATTTTGCACCTGGAAGAGTCAATTTAATTGGCGAACATACTGATTATAACGATGGTTTTGTGCTGCCTGCTGCGATAAATTTTAATACTATTATTGCCATTAAACGTCGTGATGATACCCAATTTCGTGCTGTATCAGACGCCTTTCCCGGTGAAATGAAAGAGTGGACCTTTGGCCAAGAAGGTCAAACTCCGCAAACTCCGGAATGGGCCGACTACCTAAAAGGCTTTAGCTCAGCCATGGCTACCGCAGGTCTATCACCCAAAGGAATTGATTTAGCTATCGTCAGTAATGTGCCACTAGGCGCAGGCCTCTCCTCTTCGGCGGCACTTGAGATAGCTTTTGGTACTGCGGTTAATGATGCCAGCCAAATTAAATTATCACCGTTAGCCATTGCTCAACTGGCACAGCGCGGCGAAAATCAATACGTTGGCTGCGCCTGTGGCATTATGGATCAGATGATCAGTGCCCTTGGGCAGCAAGACCATGCACTACTAATTGACTGTCTGGATCTCGATAGTGAAGCGGTCAGTATTCCTGACAATTTGAGCCTGATTATTATCAACTCAAATGTTAAGCGTGGTTTGGTCGAGTCTGAATACAACTTAAGACGCGAGCAATGTGAACAAGTGGCGGAGCATTTTCAGTTAGACTCTCTGCGCCATCTTGAGCTTAATGCTCTAGAAGCTGCAAAAGATGAGTTGAGTGAGGTTTGCTATCGACGCGCAAAACATGTCATTACTGAAAACCGCCGCACTCAAAATGCAGCCTGGGCACTAGAATCAGGCAATATCACTCAGTTAAGCAGCTTAATGGCAGAGTCTCATCTATCAATGCGTGATGATTTTGAAATTACCGTTCCTGAAATTGATTATCTGGTCGAGACTATCGCTGATGTTATCGGCGATAAAGGCGGCGTAAGAATGACGGGGGGCGGGTTTGGCGGCTGTGTGGTCGCATTGGTTGATCATGAGCTGACAGATGCAGTGGTAGAAGCCGTAGAACAACAGTATCAGCAAAAAACTGGCATAGAAGCTTCAATTTATTTATGCTCTGCCTCTGACGGAGCTAAAAGAATAGATAGCTAATATAAACATTGGAATACGTATTCATCTAGCTAAATCAAAATGTTAACGCCAGAATAGTACATTGTAATGTTTAGCTAATAACAAGGACAAGCCATGGTACGTTTTCGCCCACTAGACCCTTGGAATGATCCCCGTGGTGGCCAGATTGAACGAGTGAGAATAGATAATGGCACCATTGCATTAGAAGTTCTCAGCTTAGGCGGTATTATTCGCTCGCTTTGGACACCTGACAAAGAGGGAGAACGGGCTAGTATCGTATTAGGTTGCGACAGTGCCAGCGACTATTTAGCGCAAGATGCCCACTTAGGTGCCATCGCAGGCCGTTTTGCTAACCGAATAGCTCAGGGCAAATTCACCGCCGATGGAAAAAGCCATCAATTAAGCATCAACCAAGCGAGTAATTGTCTGCATGGCGGCAAAGACGGCTTTAACCGTCAGCGTTGGAACTTGGGGCAATTACCAGACGGTGTCCGTTTAAGCTTAGTAAGTCCCGATGGTGACATGGGTTTTCCCGGGAAATGTACCGTGCAACTTGATTATCGTCTAGCGGGTAATAACCTCTATATTGAAATACTAGCAAGCACAGATAAAACCTGCCCCATCAGCCTGACCCAACATAGTTACTTCAATCTTGATGGCAGTGACTCAAGCTTACAACACGCCCTACAGGTTGACTCAACGCAGTATCTTTCGATGAATGATGTTGGCGTACCAACCGCAATAAGCTCAACCCAGAATAGTGCACTTGATATGCAGCAGCCAAAATTGATGCAGTCATTGATTGGTGCCGAAGAGTTCATTCCAACGTCAGGAATTGATCACTGTTATGTCATGCCGAAGAGCGATCAACAACTGCAGCGATTTGGCCGCTTAAGTTCGGCTAAAAGTGGTCGAGGAATGACGCTATACACCAACCAACCAAGCGTACAAGTATACGGTGCAAACCACTTACAAGGCACCATAGGTAAAGGTCAGCAATCATTATCTCAATACCAAGCCGTTTGCCTTGAGCCTCAACAGGTTCCTGATGCACCGAATCAGCCAACATTTGGCGGAGATGCATTAGTTAGACCTGGCGAACTATATCATCACATCAGTCGCTATCAATTTGATACTGAAGCATAAAAACAGCGCGGGTGCGCTGTTTTTTATGGGCGACGCTTTACTACTAATGCTAATCGTCTAAGTCATCACTTGACCAACCGCGGCTGAAGTCATCGTCGTTCGCTGATTCAACCTCTAGCTCAGAGTCTTCTTCAACTTCCATGATAGGCTCAGGTTCTGCTTTCGGCTTCTTAGCCAAACTTGCAGCTTTTGGGTTATTAGCTTCCACCCAGCCTGAGTGCTTCTCCATAAACGCTTCTCGCGCCAACTCCCATGCCGTACCATAATTGGCTTCTGCAACAGCTAACTCTGCTCTGCTAAGCTCATGCAAATGGGGTTTAACTATCTCTTCGGCATACTCAATAATAACGTCACGGCTAGTGTTATAAAAATAAACTCTACCCGCTGATGCTTCAGGAAACTGCTTATCGTAGATGATAACTGTATTACCACGTGAGCTTCTATGCTCACCGTACCAAACAGATTTTTTAGAGGTGTCATACATATATGCTAATGCCCTTAAAAATCAACACATACTAATCAATATGAAGTAAACCAAATGCTCATTTACTTCGGTTTCCCCAATGAATGTCGCTTGGGTTTCCAGCTATACTCTTGCCATTTTATGACAAATTCCAATAGCAGAGTTCATATGAGTTAAGCGAAAACAATTCAACTCTAATGCACTAATATCGAATTTAGTCCAAAGCGGTCGTTATTCAAGTTTTTATTAGACAATAAATTGTAACAACAGCAAATATCTGTAATAAATTAAAATTTATCAGAAACTTAGCACCATAAATAAATGTACATCTCCAGAGCTAAGCGTTGATGTATGGTGCTCGACTAACATGACGAAACGATGTCAGTGTAACGAATAGCTTTAGCAGACCGACATGCAACCTCAGTTAAGCAAGCGTTAGTCTGACGAAAATGCCCATATTGAAAGTTAATATTTGCTACACTGACAAACTAATCACTAACCAATAATGCTCGCCAAACAATTTTGAAACTTAAGTTACTCGCCCTTTTATGTTTGAGCTTCCAAGCTCAGTCTGAAACTGAACAGATAGTGATTGCATCTGATATTTGGTGCCCTTACGTCTGTGCAGATAATTCCGGCTACTTTGTAGAGCTAACTCAACAAGCATTTGCTTCAGTTGGTGTCAGTACTAAATTCGAAACTATACCATTTCAGAGAGCATTGAGATTAGCCCAAGCAGATAGAATTCATGCGGTATTGGCGGTTTCTCCTGAGCATATTGGTAAGGCCAATTTGCAAGATTCTGATTTAATTTTAGGCCAATATGCCAATGATTTTTTTGTTCAATCTACAAGTCGCTGGCAGTACTCATCACTGGTGGATCTAAATAATAAAGCTATCGCCAGCATTTTGGGCTACGACTACGGCGATAAACTTAACTCCTTGCTAGCTAAAAGCCCAACCAGTTTTCGCGCTTCAGGTGAGGCACCACTAAAAACAAACCTAAACCTGCTGCAAAAAGGCCGCGTAGACGTCCTAATTGGCAACCGTTATGTCATTGAATATACAGCGAAGAAATTTGATTATTACGACAATATAAAATTTGCTGGTAGTGAAGGGATTTCAACTCCACTCTTTGTCGGCTTTAGCCATAAAGATCTTCAGCAGAACTATGCGAGTAAATTTGCAGAAGGGATACAGAACATCAAAGAGTCCGGTCAATATCAAGCGATTTTGGATAGATACAATATTAAGCCTTGGTAATGCAGTATTAGCTACAACAGTATTCCTTATTGCCAAATAGTTCATGACCGGGACATATATTAGTAACACGACGTACAAGTCTTAGAATCATATATTGCTAACAGTTTTGTACCACTTTTCCAGCTAATTTTGCCCTATCCAAATATATCTAAGAGTTACTAAGTAATAAAAAAGCGGCCCAAAGGCCGCTAAAGACAAGTAAAATAATTATTGCTTAGAATGTTGCTACAATAGGATCTGAACACAAGCTACTGCTTACTTCACAGATTTTGTATTCAACCATTGCAGCTGCATTGCTGAAACGATCGCGATAACGACCATCATTTGACGTCGTGGCAATAGCATTACCATCACGATAGATCATTACATCATCACCTGATGCACCATCCCATTTTAGATCAACCAGCGCACTACCACGGCGAGATAACTTAGCTCTTGCCACCTCTGCAGTAATACTATGTTCAAATACTTCAACAAGCATTGTTTGAGTATCGCTATTACCTTCAGCATCGACAACGGTCATAGACACAGTGTAACTGCCAGCGGCATCATAACTATGAACAGGGCTCATATCTGTTGAGATATTACTATCACCAAAATCCCAGCTATAGCTGGCAATATCGTCATTCATATCTGAGCTTGTGTTTGTAAAGGTAACCTCCAGACCATCAGTAGCGTAACTAAACTCAGCTACAGGAGCTTGTGGAGCAGCCTCACCAACACCTGAAATAACTAATCCCCAACTATTGAGCGTACCAACATCAGAGCCTACATTATCACTCACTGCTAACGTCCATGTACCTGTAGCCATCTCTCCATTAAAGACACTAAGGTCCCAGCTCTTCACCACATCATCGGCACTGCCACCTTCACGATTATGCAGTACAGCTTCTGTTCCTGCAGGTGAAGTCAGAGTCACCAACAAGTCACCACTCCAAGTGTGAGAAATATCAACATCAGCATTAACACCAAATACTTGGACGTCATCAGCAACAACTATTGAGCTTACAATGCCTTCAGAATCATTATCTGGAATCGATACAGAGTCACTATTTGAGTAAGTAAAATCCTGAATGCCTTGCGGTAATACTGTTAGCGCAACAGTTTTACTCTTAACAATACTGCCATCATCACCAGATACAGTGATTGCATAGTCTCCCCACATTGCATCTGTAGCAGTCGCGACATCAAGGGTAAAGTCATCGCCGTTTTCAACACTATCACTTGATAATGAAACGCCGGTAAGAGTAGGATTAACCTCAACCGTTAATGCTACTGTGCCATCCCAACCAGCGACACTTCCAACACTAAAATTGAAACTTGTTGTGCTGCCCGCTTCAACAGTTTGTGCGCTAGGAGAAACACTAAAACGATAACTAGGATCTGGATCCGCAAGATCGAGAGCGTTGGCAACATTTAATCGTGTGCCCGCAACTGTCTTTCCAGTTAGAGCAGCATTCGCATCACCAGAATCCATTAACAACTGCTTCATTTCTAATGGAGTTAAATCGGGATTGATCGACCACACCAATGCAGCAGCACCCGTCATTTGAGGGGTAGCCATTGAAGTACCAGAGTAAGTAGAGTAAGTGTTACCTGGCGTCGTAGATAAAATAGCTGAGCCTGGTGCGCCCATATCAACGCTGGTTAATCCCCACTGTGAAAAGCTTGACATGTTGTCATTACGATCGGTACTGGCGATCGACATAACCACATCTGAATCGTAGTTTGAAGGATAGTGTGGATTAGCATCATTATCGACAGCATCATTACCTGCAGCGGCAAAGAATAAAATACCTTCGTTACCACCCGCTTCGATAGAGTCTTTCAATGCTTGGCTAAACCCACCGCCTCCCCATGAGTTGTTTGTCGCTTTGATATCAACACCATGGTTTACCTTTAAGTCAGTCATATAATCGATACAAGCAATTGCATTTGCAGTCGAGCCCGAACCACTAGCATCTAAAAATTGACAGCCTACGATGCTAACATCCCAGTTAACACCAACCACACCAACACCATTGTTGCCTTTGGCTCCAATAGTGCCAGCGACATGAGTACCGTGACCGTTACCATCCATTGGATCGCCGCTATTATTAACAGCGCTAAAACCGTGGATATCATCGATAACACCATTACCGTCATCATCAATACCGTTACCCGCTATCTCATTGGGGTTAACCCACATATTAGCTTGTAAATCTGGATGGTTATAATCAACACCGGTGTCGATAACACCAACGACAATATTTGCATCACCCGTAGTGATATCCCAAGCTTCTAACGCATCAATATCGGCATCTGAGGTTCCACCATCTTGTCCAGTATTGTTTAATGCCCATAACGAAACAAAATCTGGATCATCAGGTGTACCAATAGCTCTTATTACATAGTTTGGCTCTGCATATTTGACCGCCGGGTGACGGCTAATCATTTTTATAGCCTGAGCGACATCAGATCCTGAGCGTAGCGAAAGTCGAGCCAACTTGCCGTTGAGTAGGTTTGCAAAGCGATCATCAACACCGTCAGCATTCATATCTCGTACAGAGCCCCGTACTAAGCGCTGTGCAGAAGCACGTTCGCTAGCCGTAGCATTATCTTTATAAACAACGATAAGCGAGTCTTTCACTATTTCAGGGGTTGCAGGTGTTTTTGCATAAACTGGAGCCGACGATACGGCAACAATGCTAGCAATTGCAGCTGCTAGTGGTGTGAGCTTCTTAAACATAAATAGTTTTCCTATTAGTCCTTTAAAATGTATTCAAACCGGTACTTCGAATACTCTTGGTGCCATCCATAGCCACATCAGATACCGACTACTGCAACCACCTTATGCATCTCCGGAAGTTTTTAACCCAAGGATTGTTGTCATAGCCTTCATTTTTTTAAAAGAACCTAATTAGCATTTAACACTTAAGAGCTAATTACATTGGATTAGTAATTACTAGCACAAGATTCATTAGCTGAAATAAAAATCATATATATCAACAGCAAATACCTACCTAGAACCGAAAAGAATATTTTTTAATCGTGGTAAATAAATAGACTTTTATCTGATTGCAGCAATCTTTCACCGCTGTAACTTGAGGCACTTATCTGGTGAGAGCTACACAAAACAGTGCTTGCCAGCACGCGTAGAGTTGAGATGAATTAGGCAAATCAAAACTCTATTTATACCAATACAGAGGGGCGTTAAGTGTCAATTTTTAAAACAATTGGACTCACTATTGCGCTATTGATGAGCTCAACGTCGGCATTAGCCACTGAGCTCAACAACCAAAGTACTGAGCTACCAATAACACTCCAAACCATGCTTGAAAGCACAGGAAGGGAAAATATCATTAACCTAGTTCAATTAGGCGCGCTCAATAATACTAACTTGAGTCAATCAGGCGCTGGTAATACAGCGAGCTTAGTTCAAATAGGGAGCAGTAACCACGCTGAGATAACTCAGGTTGGTGAAGATAATGAAGTAGAACTACTTCAAGCTGGAACTGAAAATCACGCCAATATAACCCAAATAGGGAATGACAATTTGGTACAGATGAATCAGTTAGGAAGTGCCAGCTTTTCAATTGAACAGATTGCAGATGGTGCAGCAATCACGATAACTCAGTATTAATCAGGGAGAGCAAAATGAAAACACAGACAAAAAAATCAATGATAGCTTTAGCTATTGCAGCGGGACTTGGAATGTCACTATCTGCTCACGCAGACACAGATAATTCAATCACGGTGACACAAACTACAACTGTTACAGATGGCGCAAGTGTCATCGGGCAAGAGGCTTCAGTAACTCAAACAGGCGACCAACATACAACAGTCCTAACTCAAGACGGTGATGACCAGACAGCTTCAATAATGCAAGAAGGTTGGTGGGCTGAAGCATATGTAAATTCAAAAGGTCAAGGTAACAACGTTGAAGTTAACCAAGCTGATCTTTGGCATATCGCTGACGTCAAAATTGAAGGCGATGGCAATGAAGCTTTAGTTGAACAAAAAGACTTCTTCAATGAAACAAGTATTATCATTACAGGCACCGAGAACGGCGCTGATGTTTATCAAGATGGCGGACAGAATGAAGCCGCTGTTGAGCTTTTAGGTGATAACAACTCTGCCGCAATCACCCAAGAAGGCGACCAAAACTTTGGAGTGTTCCGTGTTGAAGGTAATGGTAATGACGGTGATATCACTCAATATGGTAACAATAACACCGCAGGTTTAGTGTCATTAGATATCACGCCTAATATTGGTAACAATAACGATGTTGAGGTCTACCAAGAAGGTGATAACAATCTCGGAGCAGTCAAAGGTGTACTTGGTGATAACAACAACTTTGTTGTTAACCAGGAAGGTAATTCAAACACAGGCTTTGTTTACTCACTAACAGGCTCTGATAATGAGATTGAAATCGGTCAAGAAGGCAATAACAATACTGCCTATCTTGCGTTGACTAACGGTGATGATAACGATGTTGAAATTACCCAAGACGGTAATTCAAATACTGTTGGCGATACATTGATTGCTGACATTCAAGGCAATGACAACAATATCGACCTTGAACAGGAAGGTAACAACAACAGTACTGAGTTCCAAGTATGGGGCAATGAAAACGATATCGACCTTGATCAGGAAGGTAACACCAACTTCGCAACGTTTGGTGCTTATGGTGATGATAACGATATCGACATGAGTTCTGATGGTAATGACAACCAAATCTTCGCCTTTGCTGACGGCGAAGATAATGACCTAGAAGTACATCAAGATGGCGATACTAACTACGGCTACGCTGGCGTTGAAGGCAGCGATAACGAAGTGGATATTGACCAAGATGGAGCTGAAAACGAAGCACTAGTCACTGTGGTAGGTTTTGACAATACCGATGTTGAAGCAACTCAAGAAGGTGACTTAAACCTTATCGACTTAATTATTACTGGTGACGAAAACAGCTCGATTATCACTCAAGTTGGTGACCGTAACTGGGTTGGTGGTGAAGACGAATCAGCATTTGCTGTTAACGGAACAGGTAACAGCCTGATGATTGCTCAAACCGGTAACGATAACTTAGTAACAGGTTCTCAAACTGGTACAGCTAACAGTATTACAGTCACTCAAACTGGCGAGTTCAATACAGCAACAGTAATGCAAAACTAAATGATTCATTTAGATTGAACATACAAAAAAAGGGAGCTAACGCTCCCTTTTTTGTGTTCAATAAATCAAGAACATAATTCAAACTGGCTTTGATAGTTCTGCGCCCAGCGCAATAACTCAACTCTGTTACGCGACTGCGTTTTTCTAAAAATCGATGAAATATGCGCTTTAACCGTATGCTCACTTATGCACAATTGATGCGCGATTTCTTTATTTCGTGCGCCACTTGCCACTAGCTGAATAATTGTTCTCTCTCGATTGGTTAGCATCTGCAGCATTGCGACAGTATCTTGATCTTGCAGTACTTCGTTATTGTTATCCAAACGCTTTACCAAATGGCCAAATAGCTCGCTCAACAAAGCCCTTTCATACCAAAGCTCATTAGCAATCATTTTCTTTAACCCCGTAAGTAAAAGGTCCATCCCCTGATCTACATATAAAAGGCCTTTAATCCCCAAAAGCATGGCAGCTTTGGGATCCAAACTCCCACGTTCTACTTGATATAATGCAATTGGAACTTGGGAAACTAAACGAGCAGCTATTATCGGGATCCCTTTACTGTCTTGCGCGGTTCCTTTCTGGGCTATCATATAAAAACGATTACACTCTTTGGCGACAACAAGATCTGAAGGTTTACTGATAACTTTAGTCTTAATCCCAATTGACTCGGCTAGAATCGCCAAATGGCAAGGTGCTGCGACTTGATGAATAAAGACTAGCTCATCGATTTTGCTCATTGAATTCTCTCCCTGAATTGAACTCACATATTTATATAGATAAAGCATCCATATTCACCCTTATGAATGACGGTTAAATTATTCCTTACAACAAACCGGCTAACATTAATACAACAAAACAGCATCAATTACCACTTAAAAAGAGCTTAGCAACACAAAAAATCACCAATGTTAAATATTCAGGATATAAAACTTAATAGTTATACTTAGTGGCATGATGACAGACAAAATGAAGAGCAGCGATAGAAGATACCCCATCGCTGTTAAAGAAAGTTAAATGTAAAAAATTTCACTATGAATTAACTGGAATCACCTCTTTTACAGCAGATTCTGCTGGATTCCAAAAGCCCATTTTTACACCTTTATCAACCAATTCAGACACTGCTAACTCAATAGCTTGTAAAACACAGAATTGTACAGGCTCGTTTGTAGTGAAACCAATTTCAGCTTCAGCAAGTCTATTTAGACTAGTGAAGCGAATTAGTCCTGCCCGCATCTCTTGAGAGAAAACTCGCTTAGTGGTTGAAACTGACATCATCACTTTCCCCGTATGCACATCGACAGCGCGTAGATATATAGTTACCTGATCCTCTCTGTACATCTCTGATGCACCAATTCCATAATACTCAACCCCAGAACCGCCCGTACTGATATTTGTTTCGTAGCTGATAATACCGCCCTCTAACAATAATCTGGCATTTGTCAGCTGCGGTACACTCTCTTTTTTGGGCTGCTTCTTAGTGATTTTTCGTTCTGTTAATAGGTTCTGTAAACCTTCACGTTCAACAGGTGTAAACCATTTAGAATCTAACAAGGTTTGAACCAACATTGACGTTGCTCCCTGCGTAACAGCAGTAGAAAAAGAGCTGACATTTTGCTGAGGCTTATATTGGCCGGTTTGATCCCTAAAGGAATAAACAGCAACTGGAATTGGATATTTAGGGCCTGGCTTTTTAGCCAGCTCTCGCATTGTTTCGCTGGTTGGGTTTAACTCTGCAGCATTGATATTCAATTCTGGTTTAGGAATAAGGCTACAAGCTGATAAGCTACCTATAAGCAATAAGCTAATGAACAGTTTCATCAGTTACCCTCCGTAAGTAGGCATTTCAATTACAGTAACCTCACCTGTAATTAAGTTGGTAATCGTTAACATCACCCCGCCACCTATTGAAGCAACCTCAATTCTGAAATCCCCAGTATCATATGTACCATCGGTAATCTCTCCGCTTGCAACACCACGAGTAATCGTATTCATTATGTTGCGCTCTAATGACTCCTTAAAACGAGTTACGAAGTCTTTTTCAGCACTTTCTGCGGTATGATCATTCTGTACATTTGCTTTGTTGAGTAAATAAGAGCCATTTAATGCCGAACCACCAAAGCTAGGGTTAATTGGGGTATAAACCAACTCCGTTGCTTGAGCTGGAGTTATTGCAAAGAGAAATGCGATAGTTAACATCCTGTTATTCATTATAATTATCCTAATATCCATCATCACTACTTGAAAGATCACCAGTCATTGCATTAGCTCTAACTTGAGCTAAATAGTCAATTGTCAGTAAAATGGCCTGCTCTGCTCTTTCTTTTATTGGACTGGCTCTGCGCCCAAAATGAGTTTTGTAAATTATGACTCCATTCACTTCTAAACTGAGTAACGTACCCGCCTGCGGGAACACAGTTTCGTAAAGCGTAATATTAAAACCTTGTGTGAAAGGAAGATCACGCCAATAGCTTGAGTAGTAAAAGTTAAAGTCTTTACCGAATCGAGTTAATGTTCGGTCAATCACTAACCCACTAATTTCAATATCAGGCTCTTCCGCAAACGCAGGTGTTAGGCAGCTAAAAGCTAATAATAGTGAAAGCAGTATTCCGTGCATTAGCAATACAATCCTTGTTGAACACTCGATAGTCGGCTTAGTTTTAATTAATCCAGCCACATTAACTTTCTTACCCTATCAGCAAATAGTAAAAGTTGATGTTCAAATAGGAGAATATTACCAGTCAAAAACGAGAACTAGCATAAAGGAGTAATACTTTTGGGTAGGCACTTCAGGTATAGATTTAACACTAACAGCAGAGAACAAAAAACCCAGCAAAAGTGCTGGGTTAGTCATAATAATTCGTAAAATACGTGTTTAATTTAACACTTCTACATTTAACGTGATCTAAAACGGGATGTCGTCATCCCAACCATCATCCAAATCTGGCGTCACATTCTGTTGTGGCTGAGGAGCTGGACGCTGTTGAGGTGCAGCTGGAGCCGCTTGTGGCTTAGGCGCATAACCACCTTGCTGAGGTGCTTGGTAGCCACCTTGTGCAGGTGCAGCTTGTTGCTGCTGTTGTGGTTGCTGGTAGCCACCCTGTGCTGGAGCGGCTTGAGGCTTAGGTGCATAACCACCTTGCTGAGGCGCTGACTGCTGTGGCTTAGGCGCATAACCACCCTGTTGAGGCGCTTGCTGCTGTGGTTGCTGATAACCACCTTGTGCAGGTGCGCCAGCGGCTTGACCTTGGCCACGACCACCCAACATCTGCATTTGACCGCCTTGATCAACAACAACTTCAGTGCTGTAACGATCTTGACCACTTTGATCTTTCCACTTACGCGTCTGCAATTTACCTTCTAGATAAACTTGAGAGCCTTTGCGCAGGTACTCACCAGTGATTTCAGCAAGCTTGCCAAACATCACTACGCGGTGCCATTCAGTGCGCTCTTGTTTCTGACCACTTTGATCTTTCCAAGACTCACTTGTCGCCACGGTAATGTTGGCTACGGCATTGCCGTTCGGCATATAACGAACTTCAGGATCTTGTCCTAAGTTACCCACCAAAATTACTTTATTGACACCACGACTGGCCATTGAAATCTCCTGCTAAATTTTAAAATTTTTACTAATCGACAGAGCGTAACACAGCTTAGGCTACTCTCAAATCGAAAAGCTCAGCAACTTTTAAATAAGCCGGATTAATCGTAAGTGCAGTTCTGTTGGTTAATGATCTCAGTCAGCACTAACTGACGATTTTTAAAGATATTAGCGTGTAAAATAGAGGACTGTGGATAGTCACAGGTAAATATTCAAACAGCAGATGGTCTATAGCGTTGCAGAAGTGATGTAATAGCGATTAGCGATATTTATTGATGTTTGCTAGATAGCAAAAAAGCCCAAATGATAAGACTCAGGCTCTAAATTTGTCCACAGCAATAACATTATCAACGCTTGCAGTCCCTTTCATCTTTTGGCGTTAACGGATCTTCAAAGCAAAGATTATGAGCCTGTTTCATATGCTCGCGCTGTACCTGTTGTTTCTCAAGTTGCAGCTGTTGTTGCTTATTATAAAGTGCTAAACGCTCATCGAGCTCGCGTTCGACCTCTGCGGCATAGGCTGCTTTACATTCAAAATCAGTACTCCCACAAACCGGGGCTGCATTAGCATCATTGATAAAAATGAAACTCAGCATTGCTGAAGGAACAGCTACCGACAAAAAGTTAGCCAGCTTAGACTTTCTCTTTTTTAAAAGCGGCAATTCGGGTAAAAGCGTAGACTGCTTTAAGTTGAATCGATTATCACAAGAATCAAATTTAGCCATCAGAATTAAGCCTCTTAAAAGCGATGTATATGTACGTTTTTTAGTTTCAGTAACTGCTACTGATTAGGTGACAATCAATACTAGGTGCCAAACTTTAGTTGTTTAGGCACCTTTAATTAACTGAGTCGCTTGGCTTAGAACTTGTAAGTTAGACCGATAACCGTTTTAGTTTCCCACTCATCGTTATTTGATTTTTTCGCCAGCTCAGCCTTTGGTACACCGGTATCGGCTTGGCCAGCTTTAACGTAGAGGTTAAAGTTGTCAGACACCTGGTAACCAGCAACTGCATATACTTCACGCTTCTCATCTTTAAGACCTTCGAATCGGTCTTGAGTGAAAGAGGCTTCAATACCTGCGCTTAGGCCATTGTCAAACTGGTAGCCGGTACCAATTTCAGCGCGATACTCTTTGACGGTGCTGTTGACTAGGTAAGGACTATCATTCATAGGAACAGCAACTGGCATTCCAAGCTTAATGCGGTCTTTGCGCATTGCACGACCTTCAACATAAGCGTAAAAGTTGTCAAAGTTGGTTTGAACCTTGATACCGCCACCTAGGCCGCCATTATCAAAACCTTCACGCTTACCATCTTCTAGATTACGCTCGCCTGAGTAGGCTGTTTCAGCGGCAAAGAACGGGATAACCGATACTGCGCCGAAGTTGAAGTCATAACCGAGTTGGGTTTCAACGTTTGCATTCTTATCTTGGGTAGTAAATTCCGCTTCAATTTTACCAGTGAAGCCATTTAAGACTTCAGTATTTGCGCTTGCAGTACCAGCAGAAAGTGCGATTAGAGTTGCAATAACAATGGCTGACTTTTTCATAGTGTTCATCCTCAAGGGGTAGTTTTTAAGTTAATTAGCAGTGCGAAACATTCCGCGTTGTCGCTAAGTGGGGCTATTATCCCATCGAAAATCAAATCCATTGAGTTAGTTACTATATCGAAAGCGAATACTTAGAAAGCGTTGAATCTACAGTTGATCAGCTCTGGTTCAGTTTGTATCAGCTATGAGATGATTAAAATTGCAGCGCAGTCATTGGTGATTTTTTAATAAGTACGAATAATACAGTCGCTGGCGAGACAACATTTTCTTTTACTGAAAACAGCTACGGTTGATCATTTCATGATGAAGGATTCAATTTATGGGTTCAGTAAATATTAAGTAGATATTTTATTAGCCCACTTATAATACCGACCATTACAGTTTTATTTTTTAAAAAACTGAAGAGTTAAAGTAACAATTGATTCACCAATAAAATAGGAAGGTCATCCAATAGAAGAGGTCTTGAACGACTAATAATTGTTAGAAATAATGACGTGAAATATGTATCTACAAACATCTTAAATTGACGTATTTACGAGGAGATTAATCAAGTAGGCGCCCCCAACTAGCAACGCCGTCAGCCAAAACATTGAAACTAGTGGGAGCAAATAGGGTAACTACAAATTTTTTCTTAGCATTTTTAATCGTAAGACATTTATCATGCTGACTACTCACGTTTAAGCTAGTGGACGTGGCTCTTAGCTATAAAATAACTGACCTAAAATCAATAGCAAAATAATAACTAATTAACTGCCTAGAAATAGAGTAAATTACTTATATTTCCCTGTAGTTAAAATGTTTTCAACATATCTATAAGGCAATAGTAGAAGAAACGAATACCTTCATAGAAAGGTTAGAACATACTAACTAATAATTTGCTATAAAATTGTCATTCAAAAATAGGGTTATAATATACGATTGAGTATTTACTAAAAAGCAATCGATAATAAGTAATCACTAATAAAAATATTTTAGCTTTTTTAAAAGATCTTTTACTGATTAGATTGCGAACAATACTAGGTGCCAAACTTTAGTTGTTTAGGCACCTTTAATTAACTGAGTCGCTTGGCTTAGAACTTGTAAGTTAGACCGATAACCGTTTTAGTTTCCCACTCATCGTTATTTGATTTTTTCGCCAGCTCAGCCTTTGGTACACCGGTATCGGCTTGGCCAGCTTTAACGTAGAGGTTAAAGTTGTCAGACACCTGGTAACCAGCAACTGCATATACTTCACGCTTCTCATCTTTAAGACCTTCGAATCGGTCTTGAGTGAAAGAGGCTTCAATACCTGCGCTTAGGCCATTGTCAAACTGGTAGCCGGTACCAATTTCAGCGCGATACTCTTTGACGGTGCTGTTGACTAGGTAAGGACTATCATTCATAGGAACAGCAACTGGCATTCCAAGCTTAATGCGGTCTTTGCGCATTGCACGACCTTCAACATAAGCGTAAAAGTTGTCAAAGTTGGTTTGAACCTTGATACCGCCACCTAGGCCGCCATTATCAAAACCTTCACGCTTACCATCTTCTAGATTACGCTCGCCTGAGTAGGCTGTTTCAGCGGCAAAGAACGGGATAACCGATACTGCGCCGAAGTTGAAGTCATAACCGAGTTGGGTTTCAACGTTTGCATTCTTATCTTGGGTAGTAAATTCCGCTTCAATTTTACCAGTGAAGCCATTTAAGACTTCAGTATTTGCGCTTGCAGTACCAGCAGAAAGTGCGATTAGAGTTGCAATAACAATGGCTGACTTTTTCATAGTGTTCATCCTCAAGGGGTAGTTTTTAAGTTAATTAGCAGTGCGAAACATTCCGCGTTGTCGCTAAGTGGGGCTATTATCCCATCGAAAATTAAATCCATTGAGTTAGTTACTATATTTAAAACGAATACTTAAAAAGGGCCGAATCTACAGTTGATCAGCTCTGGTTCAGTTTGTATCAGCTATGAGATGATTAAAGTTGCAGCGCAGTCATTGGTCATTTTTTAATAAGTACCAATAATGCAGTCGCCGGTGAGACTAATTTTTCTTTTACTGAAAACGGCTACGACTAATAATTTCATGATGAGGGCATTCAATTGGCAGGCTCAATGAATATTACATGGATATTTTATTAGCCCACTTATAATACCGACCATTACAGTTTAATTTTTTAAAAAGATTGAAGAGTTAAAGTAACAATCGATTCACCAATGCAATAGGAAGGCCATTCAATAGAAGGGGCATTGATAGACTAATAACTGTTAGGAATAATGAAGCGAAATATGTATCCAAAAACTGTTTAAATCGATGCATTTACGAAGAGGTTAATCATGTAGGCGCCCCCAACTAGCAACGCCGTCAGCCAAAACATTGAAACTAGTGGGAGCAAAATAGGGTAACGAAAAATTTGACGTTCAGAATTTTAATAATGAGGTATTTATCATACTGACTACTCAAGATTAAAATAGCGGGAGTGGTTCTAAGCAACCAAACAATCCGTTACCCATTCATCTTATAAGAAAAAATAATAAATTATTAGATAGTTATTATTCGAAAAACTAATACATCAATATAATTCGAAAAAACACAGAGAACACCAGTAAAAAGTAATCATCTACAGCTTAGCTTTAAACAGTAGTAAAATAAATCACTCTGCATTTAACCTCCAAGAATAACTTAAAGGTGTTAACAAGCATTTTAATAAAAAATATTGCACCATCTGCATATTATTTCTTATATAGATTAAAGATAATGTGTATAAAGCTATTACGTAGAAAATCAATATCGAGACAACTAATATTGTGTAGTTCGTTGCTACTCAGTACCGTCACGAGTGCAGCCTATGCTAAATCAACTTGGGTTGGCATAGTCGGACTAGAGCAAGCTAGAACCGTGCAAGCAAGCTCAAAGAAAGATGTGCAGCAAATAGAAACCATTGTCCAAGGCATAGGAATCGACTTTGCAGGGTTAAACTGGCATAACACCACCGCCGCCAAATTCAATCGTCATGGCAATATAACCGTGGCTAGAAACTGGGCTTATGGATATTGGAACGAAAATTTCGGCTTGTCACTCGACATCATAAAAGGTGATTGGCAAGGAGTCGGACCGAGCATATTTGCAGCTGGTGTTGCCTATAAGAATTGCAGCGGTGACTTGTGCTTTCGCATCAACCCGACTCTAGCCAGACTCGACAACAAGTTGGCAGACGGTAGCAACTTTAATGACCATGGAGCACAGCTCAACGTAAAGCTAGATTATAAAGTACACGATCGCCTCAGCCTGTCATTTCACCCTCAGTATGCATACTGGCAATCCGATACCATGGGTTCCACGCTTAAGCTGGAGTTGGGAGCGACTTTTGATCTTACCGAAAGTAAACGTCACAAACTCATGTTAGTGAACGAACATTTTATGGTCAATAATCGGGCATCGGGCTTGCGTACTCGTTATGTGGGTGAAAATGCGCCGATTGCAGGTTACGTGCCCGGCACTGAGTCTACCATCAAGCTACGTTATGCTTGGATTTTTTGAACGCTTTTGCCTACCCAGCCGCTTCAATCCTCAACCAAGCTAGAGATCTAACCTTTAGCTTGGTTTTGCCACCAACACTTCCCTTGACCGAGCAACTACTGTTACCTCACTCGTCGTTACCACTACTGCATTCAGCATTTGTAGTCTTCCCTCTGCTTATTAATAAGATCCTGTCACTTTGGAAACTCATCGTCTTAACAAAGACAATGCTCAAATTGCCTAACACTACTTCTGTCAAAACCTCATTTTCCCCCCCCTTAATTCTACAGGCTCCCATAACCTCCGTTATACACCACCAACCTAATAGCCAGGCTTAAAGGTGTTAAATCGACCTACCTTATAGCTTTTGCAATAATTCACTCAAGCCAACGAGGCACTAGCCAAAATATCGAGGTAACACCATGAAAAAGTCACTACTTGTCATCGCTATTGCTGCAACAGCTGCTATCGGTATCGCGCAAGCATGTACCACTGCCGTTTATAACAATGGTGATGCTCATCTAACCGTACGCACTATGGACTGGTTTGGACATGATGACGCAGTAGTGGTAGGAACAGGTGCTGGCATGACTAACACTTACAGCAGCACCAACGGCGTGCAAACTGACTCTAAGTTTGCTGCGATGAAAATAGAATCATTCAAATCCGGTATCATAGCCGAAGCCATGAATGAACAAGGGCTAGAAGCACGTATCCTCTACTTAGGTACTGCAGCGGGCACTCAGTTTGCAGCAGACAGGGTTAAGGTTAAAAACGTCGATGCCGCTAACATTCCGAGCTGGGCTGTTGATAACTTTGACAGTGTCACTGACGTGATTAACGCACTGAAAAACGTAGATGTACTGCCGACCAAAGTGTGTGACCTACCTAAACACGAAGGCGAATGTTTATACCCACCAGTGCATTACCAGTTTGCAGATGCACAAGGCAACACGGCAGTAGTTGAGTTTATTGATGGCGAAATGAAAGCCTACACAGAAGATGGCTCTGCATACATGAGTAACGATCCAGAGTTTAGCGTACACCTAGTGCTTGATGCTGAAAAAGCAGAAGCAGGCCCAACGGTACGTGCCTATGACCGTCGCCTACGTGCAAAAACGATTGTCGAAGATATGTACGCTCGTGATGTAACCGATAACACCAAAGCAAAAGCTTCTATCAAAGCGGTTGCAGCAACGGTATTCGCAGGCTACGACCAAATCGACCCGTATGTAAATGATGTTTTCCCTACACTGTGGACGATTCACACTGACCGCGATGCAAAAGAGTGGAACCTTGACCGCTACGACACTTGGACAGTTGAGCACTATAGCTTTGACATGTTCGACGCTACACAAGCTAAACGTGTTGTACTTGGCGCACACCCACAAGCGAAGTAAGGGTCAAGGTCAAGGTTAAGCTTAAATTTAAAGGGCACTAAAATGAGTGCCCTTTCCAAATCGAGCCAGCTTAGATCCCCAAAAAGCTTCAACAGAACTCTAGTTATAACCAGTTCCGCAACGATTAACCCCTAACTATTCGGTAACGCTATGAAATACTTAATCTACACAACACTAATGCTACTATCACTCTCTATACAGGCTGATGAGCTATCACAAACTTACAGTAAACATGTTGATCGGCAGGGTAATATCACTTTTCCAACTGACTTTTTGATGGATGGCTTTGTCCACCTAGGTAGCAATACTGTAGCCAATCCAGAAACAGGCGAGATCTTCAACTTAAACTCTAGTTACACCCAAAAAGCTGCGCTTGTTAGTTACCAAAAAACCGGAGAGTGGCCTGATGGAACACTCATTGTTAAGATCTTAAAGTTTGTTTCCGGTAAAAAAAGCCTGCTCTCGGGTCAGGTTCAACACCAAACTAGCCAAGATATTGCATTTGTCATGGTTAAAGATACTGAGAATCGATTTCAACACTCCAGCAATAAAGCAATCTGGGGTAATGGGTGGGGCTGGGCACAATTCACTGATGTTAAACAGCCAACGGTAAATACCAATCAAGACAAAAACTACTGCCAGGGTTGTCACCTCCCTCGCAAGCAAACTGATTGGTTATACACAGATATCTATCCGCAAATGCAACGCTAACCTTGCGCGAAAATAACGCCCTAAAAGAGTGCCTGTATTTTGCAAATCAAGTAAAGAGTACAGGCACTAAATCATGACGACTATCAGTGAATACCCCATAAACTTACCACCTCACATATTAATACCAACTCCATTAAAGAGTTGCTCATTCAGCGGCAGTTAAAATCACTTTAGACAATTAAGTGGCTTATCGCTAATCGTTATTCTCGGCTCTGGCATCCTGCTCCGCTCTCGAGAATTGCGCCTGCATTATTCTACCTTCGACCATCCTTGGTCTCGTACCGCCTAAATCTGACTGCCAAGAAGGCCGCAATGTCTTATTTTGTATTGAAAAAAATTCGGATATCGAATGGCACATGCGCTGTATTAAGTGATTTCCCCATGCCTTAAATATCAGCCGCACGTTGTGAGCGTCTCACGACTTTCACTGCTACCTTGCATTGTCTCAATAACCATTTCTTCCACAACGCGCCTTGAATTGAAAGCCCTAAGAAAGCTCTGAACTGAGTATATCCTTAATAGAATTGGTATCAGTAATCGTCGCAAACAAACTGGGTGTTAAACAGGGCGCAAATTGATTAAGCTAGCAGCAGTCAATCGCAATATCGAAGAGCCCAACATGCTGGTCACACCTGAACGGTTAACTTATTTAGTCTTAGTTGCAGATAAAGGCTCTTTCTCTGCTGCAGGTCGAGAGATGGGCGTTAGTCCCTCCGCGGTCGCGCAAGTCATTCAAAATATGGAGATAGACTTAAATATCGTACTCTTTGACCGAGTGGCAGGCAAAGCACCACAATTAACCGCTGTTGGTAAAGCGATGTATATGCAAGCTTTAGAGGTCATTCCAAGACTGCAGGCGATGGAGAAACGTGCTCAAGCTTTTCAAGCTGGGATAGAAGATAAACTCAATATCGCAGTGTATGGCTTTACCCTATTCCCCAGTTATGTCGATAAAATTGCGGCGCTGTCCAGCAAGTTTCCAGAACTTACCATTAACTTAATGGATGTAGAAGATATTACAGCGCTTAGCGTAGACGATAGTAATGCTGCGGATATCATCATCGCCCCAAGCCAATTAAAGCAGCGCCACGGCTACGATACCCAAATTATTGATAAGCTAGATTGGCTGGTCGTTGCTTCACCAAGCCACCTACTGGCCCAAATAAGAAGCCGCTTAACTTACCAAGATTTGATCAGCCATCGGCAGATCATTACCGCAGAAAGTCTTTTTGCCGAAAAGCATCTGGTCGAGTCTCTCAGACTCAGCCCCAACTTACTGTATTGCTCACAGTTTTATCAAATTGAATCAATGCTACTTAACGGACTTGGCTTCGCACTTTTTCCTAGCCACTTAGCTGAAAAACACTTTGCAGCTACTAGCTTAGTAGAGTTAAAAATGGAGGATAGTGAGCAGCAGCCAGGCTGGCCAATAGAGCTTGTTTGGAGCCCTTCTCTTGGCCCAGCAGGACGTTGGTTTGTAGAGCAATTCGTAGAGCTGTAGCGATTAGTAATACTTCCTTGCAGTAAGCTATCAAGCGTCACTTTGCATTCACTGCGTTACGATGAGATAACAGTGGAAAGATACAGATTAACGTAATCGCCAAGAAAACCACCAGTTCAGACAATACCCAGCCTTTAAGCAGCACATAAGGACCTAATGCAGCGCCTGTTGTTTGCGCCGCCACCGATAAGCGAATAATGTCTCCGCTGTGATCACTTTCTGAAATAGTGCCCATAAACAGCGGTAATAGAAAATTCCAAAACAGCATAAATAGACTAACAGCAATAAAATATAGTAAGTGGTTCTCGGTGGTAAACAGCAATACAATCACCAGCCCTTGAGAAAATAGCCCCACTATCGTCAACGCTTTTTTATAGTGACTTAAAGAGGCTAAACTCGCTAACACAGCACCAAACAAGCTAAACAGAGTTCCAACCGCTAACACCTGACCTTGCTCTGTCGGCAATATCTGTAGCTTGTCACCAACAACACTCAACATAGACCAACAACCAGAGTGAGTTAAGATAATCATAAACACCGCTGCCAAGCCCAATAGCTTGGTTGATAGGTCAGCTTTTTGCAGATTAAACACCTCTGCAGAATGGGGATCTAACGGTGAGAATTTAGGTAATAGCAGCAGGCAAGCGCTCAGTCCGGCCAACAGGAAAAAGAAAGTATCAACACCAAAATCTAGAATCAAATAGGGTAAACAGAGAAATAGAAAACCGCTATATAACATCTGAAAAGCGATAGCCTTGCCAAAAGCAAGATCTGGATTAGCCTCTTGTGACAGCGCTTCATAACTTAGTACTAAAATTAGTCCAGCTGCGACGCCTGATATTGCTCTCAGCGCTAGAAAAAGGTTGATATCGTTACAATATGCACTAGCCAAGTGAGTACTTGCCAAGACAACAATTGCGAAGTGCTCGTTAATTTTAATGGTGCGAAATCGTGCCAGAAAATAACAGATAATCGAAGCTAACGCGAAGCCAAATAATTCAACTGTCGCCAAATAACTTAGATCATAAACCGAGGTTTCGAACTGTATTGATATCGCATTAAGATAGCTTGGTAATAATAAAAAAATGCTCGATGCAACCGCGAGTTTCATACTAGTCGACAGATAAAGATATTTGCTTGAAGCTGAGTTCACACATAGGCCTTATTATGGGTAACAGAATCCAACTTTAGCCTCTAGCCTGGAGTATGTAAACAAAGTTAACCAGTTGTGTGTGAACAATATCAACCCATAATCTGCAAGGTTTTACTTGTATTTTCCATTAACCAAGCATAGTAACAGTTCATTTTCCAAAAGCATTACTATTTAAAACCGGTCCTAATGACTAAATTATCGTACCGCACAAAACAATAATCCTTTATTTTCAAACACCAACAAGCAACCACAACTAACAACCAAAAATAAGAGTTAAGTTAATTAGTAATGGCACATTTTACTACGACATTAAAATACAAATAACTAATATAAACCCTACTTAGTACTCACCCCCATTGCTAATTAACAAAAAACAACAAACGACACAAAGCAAAACAATGTATTAACAATCATTCTACTGATACACTTAGGTTACTTCTGTATTTTGGGATTATATATATGCACTTTCAGGCTTCCCGTTTAAATCGCGCAATCGCAGCGTCAATCTTTCTTATCTCGATACCAAATTTAAGCCAAGCACAGAGTGAAATATTTGAGAATCAATCCGGTACTATTTCAGAGATTGGTGATGTCGTTCAAATCGCGCTGCCCGCCGGTGCATTGATTGGCAGTTTATGGATAGGTGATACAGAAGGAGCTTGGCAATTAACCAAAGGGGTTGCGGCTACAGCAGCAATAACCCACACGCTGAAGTTTGGTTATGAGCGCCTCAGACCAGATGGCTCCGAGAACAACTCTTTTCCATCAGGCCATACATCTGCCGCATTCTCAGGCGCTGCATATATTCATCATAGATACGGCAATGCATGGGGGATCCCGGCATACGCAGCGGCTACATTTGTGGGTGGCAGTCGATTGTGGGCAAACAAACACTATATCGACGATGTGTTAGCTGGAGGTTCTATTGCGGTGATGAGCAGCCTGTATTTCACTGACCCTTATAACCCAACAGATCTGGTTATTGCGCCAAGTTTTGGTGATGGTCAAATAGGCTTAGCAATGAGCTATACACCCGGTCTTGCAGGTAGTAAAGCTAGGTCCTCTCCCAACGTAGATAGTGGTTGGGGAAAAAAAGAAGCTGAGCTTATGCGTCGTTACTCATTGTTAATTGGTGGTTTCGAAACTAACAAGAACAGCATAAATGAGCAGGGCCAAAATGGTTTTGATCTAAATGATTTCAGTAAAGAATCAGAGCCTAATACCTATGCTTCTGCAATGCTAAAGTGGGGTCTCGATAAACAGCAATATCTTGCCTTTGAATTTACCCCAATGGAAACCAGAGATACTGCGACTCTAAAAGAAGACATTATTTTTGGTGGAAAAAGCTATGCCACCGGCAGCGAAGTCATATCAGCTTACCGTAACTGGACGCTTGCGGCAGACTACATGTTCCGCTTGCTACCGGACAGTCGCTGGAAAGCAGATATAGGAGCAGGCATAGCATTTGTCGGCCAGTCTATTCGCTTAGATGACTATAATGGCAACAACCTAGGTGAGCATGATGATCTATTCGTTGTCCCCTCTTTGGCTGTAGAGGGTGGCTATCAGTTTACCGAGAGCATTTCCGCCAGCATTGGCTATAAATATTCAGGTTTATCTGAATACCAATCAGATTCTTTATGGGGCAGTGTTGAGTACCAATTCAATGAACGATGGTCAACTTCCTTGTTCTATGGTCAATTTTCACAAAACACTGATACTGATGAATATTACAATGATGCAGTATTCGATTACGGCGGATTCTCTGTCGATTACTCTTTCTAGTAAATGGTTTACGCTAGCCTAAAAAACTAATGTTAAAGCAATATTGCTGTCGAATAACGCAATATTGCTGTTTCATTTGTATTTTTAAACCAACTCCTCAGGTATTTCACCTCCCGGCTCAGTTCATTCGATTTTCATATACTTTCTAACTGAACACATTTTCAAAATAGCCATATCATTACCTCAACCAAGGAACCGTTTGAGTTAAAAACTCATATTTCTATTGAGGAAATAAATATACAAAACGTAAAAATTATCGCTTTAGCAACGACCTTGGCAAAAGTAACCGCCGCGCCGATGGCAGCGAATGCAACATGCGGGCACTCGAATCTGAGCCCAGATAGTTTGGGCCTAATAACAGGGAGCAAAACATGAAAATCGCACTGACTTTAATACTGATCGTGGGGATGTCGGCCTGCGCTAACAATAGCAATAGTGGTAATCGTCATACGATCTACAATGATGACAAAGGTTGTGATCTTAATTGCCAAATTATAGAAGACGAAATTGTAAGGCGTGACATTGAAGATAGAATCATTGCCGAAGAGATTATCGCAGATGAGATATTTGAACCCATTGAATATTGATCAGCGAAGCTTAGAGTTAGTCGCTACATAAACAATGTATCCGCCTCTCTATCAATCGATATTGCTGGCATCGAAGTCGTATCGACAAGCCTAACGGGACGCTAACACAAGGCTACAGTCAAAAGCAGATATCGATACGGAATAATATGCCAATGATGCAGTATTCGATTACGGCGGATTTTCTGTCAGTTACTCTGGCTGATAAATGGTTTTCGCTTAGCTAAAAAACTCATGTAAGGAGCAATACTACAGTTGAATAATGCAATATTGCTCTCTCACTTGAGTAGCGAATTCGAGCCTTTGTTAGTTTACAGAACCTAATACCGCTCGAGCTGCTTTCAAATCAAATTGGTCATCAACTTTTAGGTAAGCCACTTTCTCTTCAAGCACCACGATAGCTTCAGACACACCGGCTAATGCAGATAGTTCTGTCGCCATCACTTTGGCTGCTTGCTTATCAGACACGTCGGCTTCCAATGTGTAGCTCTTGAGTAACACAGGGTTCTTCATACCAAATGTGAGTAAGAACCAAATGCCCATTAAGCCCAAGGCAACGGCGAAGACGCCTTCTGCACCAACAAGTTGATATGCACCACCACCAAGCAAACCACCGCAAAAGGCACCCAAAAATTGGCTAGTCGAGTACACGCCCATTGCTGAGCCTTTGTCGCCGACAGGACAGAATTTAGCAATCAGGCTCGGTAAAGATGCCTCAAGGTAATTAAAGCCAGTGAAGAACAACACCACTGCTATGCTCAATACCATCAGATTGTTGGCAAATAGTGCCATCGATCCTAGCGCGACCATCATGATCAGCAGAGCAACTTGAAACATTGCTTTAGTATTATTGCGTTTAACACCAATAATAATCAGCGGTACCATCAAGAAAAAGGCACCCATAAATGCTGGGAAATACAGCATCCAATGTTCCTCTTTGGCAAGTCCGGCATCGACGAGATCCAAAGGCAGTGCCACAAACACAGCTGTCAGCACTAAGTGCAGAATAAAGATACCCGCATCGAGTCTAAATAACTGCGGATCAACCAACATCCGACGCAGTTTTTCAGGTGCGGCAACCGTATCTCCTTTCGGCGCTTGTGAAATCGGGTTAGGCACTAACAACTGCACGATTAACATGCCTAAAACAGCTAGTCCGCCCGTCATAAAGAACAGACCAGATAGGCCTAGGTGCTGGGCAACAATAGGGCCGACAAGTAATGATAAGGCAAAGGAAAAGCCAATACACATGCCGATAATAGCCATCACTTTGGTGCGCTGTTCATCGCGAGTTAGATCAGCAGCTAATGCCAGCACCGCGGCAGCAATTGCCCCCATCCCCTGCAGAGCTCGACCAGCAACTACGCCATAAATTGTTTCTGCATTGGCAGCAACTAAACTGCCAAGGGCAAAGATCAGTAAGCCAATTAAAATGATAGGTTTACGACCATATTTATCAGATAAGATCCCCATCGGGATTTGTAGAATGGCTTGCGTTAAGCCATAAGCACCAATAGCAATACCCACCCATAACGGTGAAAAGCCTTCTAAATGCTGCCCGTAAAGTGCGAAGACAGGCATGATCATAAACAGACCCATCATGCGCAATCCAAATACACTGGCTAAAGAAAACGCTACTTTTTTCTCAGTCTTCGAAAGTCCGTTATTGGCCATTGCCCCCGCCCTGATCAGTGAACTCTAAATAAGGGGCGCAGTTTATCACGAAGTTTTTCAATAGCCCAAAAGGAAAAGTAAAAGATGTATAGTCAAACCCTCTTTTAAGCATTAGCAGCAAACCCGCATGCATGCTTGGTTTTGCTAACTTTTCCTGTCAACACGCTATATTTCTCCTACAATTGATAGCTTACTTTGTCTATTGCCTAAGGTAAATTTGTGAGATACTTAACCACTTTTTTCGGCTTTGAGATCTGAACGCTAGATGGAAAATATTGAAGTACGTGGCGCTCGTACCCACAATCTTAAAAACATCAACCTAACCATACCTCGCGACAAACTTATTGTTATTACCGGGCTATCAGGTTCTGGAAAATCATCTTTAGCATTCGATACCTTGTATGCAGAAGGTCAGCGACGTTATGTTGAGTCACTCTCAGCCTATGCTCGTCAGTTTTTAAGTTTGATGGAAAAGCCCGATGTTGATCACATCGAAGGCTTGAGCCCTGCAATATCTATCGAGCAGAAATCAACCTCGCATAATCCACGCTCTACCGTGGGTACAATTACCGAAATCTATGATTATTTAAGACTGCTATTTGCCCGAGTGGGTGAACCACGCTGTCCAACTCACGGCGAGCCATTAGCCGCACAAACTGTCAGCCAGATGGTGGACAAAGTATTGGAGATGCCTGAAGGCAGTCGCCAAATGCTGCTTGCTCCCGTGGTTAATGCACGTAAAGGCGAACACGTAAAGCTGCTTGAGAGCTTATCGGCGCAAGGCTATATTCGTGCTCGTATTGACGGCGAAGTCTGCGATTTAACCGATCCACCAGAACTAGACTTACACGTTAAGCACACCATTGAAGTGGTCGTCGATCGCTTTAAAGTCCGTGATGACATTAAGCAGCGCTTAGCAGAATCATTTGAAACCGCCCTTGAACTCTCAGGCGGAATAGCCAAAGTCACCAGCATGGATCCTGTTGAGGGACATGTAAAAGCAGAAGAACATGTGTTCTCTGCAAACTTTGCCTGCCCTGTTTGTGGCTACTCTATGGCGGAACTTGAGCCGCGCATTTTCTCATTCAATAACCCAGCTGGGGCATGTCAAACCTGTGACGGTTTAGGCGTACAGCAGTATTTCGATCCAGAAAGAGTGATCACCAATACTGAACTGTCACTCGCTGGCGGCGCGATTAGAGGCTGGGATAGACGTAATTTCTATTATTTCCAGATGCTCAGTTCTTTGGCTGAACATTATAAATTTGATATCGAAAAACCTTTCGAACAGTTAACCGACGATGTCAGAAACATCGTGCTTTACGGTTCTGGTACCCAAAGCATCGCCTTCAAATATATCAATGATCGCGGCGATGTCGTGGTTCGGAATCACCCTTTTGAGGGGATTTTGAATAACATGGATAGGCGTTATCGCGAAACCGAATCGAATGCTGTTCGCGAAGAGTTAACCAAGTTTATCAATACTCAGTCATGTAAAAGTTGTGGTGGTTCACGCCTGCGTGAAGAAGCACGTAATGTGTTTATTGAAGAGTTGAACCTGCCCGTTTTAACACAGTGGTCTATTGGCGAAGCCATGGATTACTTTGAAAAGCTTGAGCTTACTGGCCAACGTGCACAGATCGCCGACAAAATCCTCAAAGAGGTACGCGATCGTTTAGGCTTCTTGGTTAATGTTGGCCTTAATTATCTCAGTTTATCTCGCTCTGCCGACACCTTGTCAGGTGGCGAAGCGCAGCGTATTCGTCTTGCAAGCCAGATTGGTGCGGGGCTCGTTGGCGTAATGTACGTGCTCGATGAACCTTCTATTGGCCTGCATCAACGTGATAATGAGCGCCTTCTACAAACGCTTATTCACCTGCGAGATCTCGGTAACACCGTCATTGTGGTTGAGCATGATGAAGATGCTATCCGTATGGCTGATCACGTCATCGATATCGGCCCAGGAGCCGGCGTTCATGGTGGGCAAGTTATAGGTGAAGGTACCCTTAAAGACCTGCTTGAGTGTAAAGAGTCTATCACTGGCCAGTATTTATCCGGTGAAAAGCAGATCCACATTTCAACCGAGCGAACCCAGTATGACCCTAACAAACTCATTGAGCTTTTTGGTGCTACTGGTAACAACCTCAAAGACGTTGACCTGCAGATCCCTGTAGGACTGTTTACCTGTATTACCGGTGTGTCCGGCTCAGGTAAATCAACACTAATCAATGACACCTTCTATAAGATTGCTCATATAGAGTTGAATGGTGCGACAGTTGATGAACCTTCACCCTACAAGAGTATTGTCGGGATGGATCATTGCGATAAAGTGGTCGATATTGATCAAAGCCCCATTGGCCGTACACCGCGCTCTAACCCAGCAACTTACACCGGGATTTTCACCCCGATTCGCGAACTGTTTGCGGCCACTCAAGAATCTCGTACTCGTGGTTATCAGCCAGGTCGATTCTCATTTAACGTTAAAGGTGGACGCTGTGAAGCCTGTCAGGGTGATGGCTTAATCAAAGTAGAGATGCATTTCTTGCCTGACGTATACGTGCCATGTGATAGCTGTAAAGGCCAGCGATACAATCGCGAAACCTTAGATGTTCGCTTCAAGGGCAAGAATATTCACGAAGTGCTGCAGATGACCGTTGAAGAAGCCAGACCTTTCTTTGATGCCATTCCAGCGGTCGCCCGCAAACTGCAAACGCTAATGGATGTTGGTTTGTCCTATATTCGTTTAGGCCAAAGTGCGACCACACTTTCTGGTGGTGAGGCGCAGCGAGTAAAGCTGGCTAAAGAGCTATCTAAACGTGATACAGGCAAAACGTTATATATCTTGGATGAGCCGACAACAGGTTTGCACTTTGCAGATATTCAGCTGTTATTGGATGTATTACATCGCCTTAAATCCCATGGTAATACCATAGTGGTGATTGAGCATAACTTGGATGTGATAAAAACCGCGGATTGGATTATCGATCTGGGGCCGGAAGGTGGTTCAGGCGGTGGTACCATTTTGGTAGCAGGTACTCCTGAAGTTGTCGCTGAGAATACTGAATCACACACAGCACGCTTTTTAAAACCACTTTTAGCAAAGTAAGAGATCATCCAGTTCAATGACAAGCAGTAATATTTTATTAGCCTCAGGCCTAGTGGTAACGCTAGGCCTACTTATTATGGTAGTCGTCGATCCATTATTTGGTCAATGTGCCTCAACTGAAGCCAGAGTCATAAGTAGCGACCCGCAAAGCAGCACGATTTCTCTGCCTAATGGCTCAGTAGCCCGAGTCGATGTCGGCAACTTAGCACCGCAATCCCAAGTGGTTGTGGGCGCAAAACAACGGCTTTTTTCAGGTACACACGAGTATAAGTTAAAGTTGTCGAATATTGATAAACCGGCTGAGAATCAACAAACTGAGTAAGAATATCGCTATTTATAGCCATTACCTGTAGGTTTAGTCACAGTTGTAATGGCTTTTTTGCATATAAAAAGGAGAGTTAGATGCAAAAATTAGCGATTCTCTTAGCGATTATTATCACTCTAAGCCTGAATGCCTGCAGTTCAACCTCTCAATGCCAAAAGCGCCCCAACACATCATGGGCAGACCAAGCACAGATTAGTCGCGATATACATAAACTGGCTTCAACAGAATTCGCAGGCCGAAAAACCGGATCCGCAGGTGCAGCGTTAACAAGAGACTATCTCATTCAACGGTTTCGACAAGTCGGGCTTGAGCCTTGGCAAGGTGATTTTCAACATCCATTTAGCTTTACTAAATCTTTTAGTGACAGAGTCGGAATTAATATTGCTGGCGTGCTACTTGCCGCGGCACCAACCAATAAATGGCGCGTTGTTCTCGCCCATTATGACCATCTTGGCCACAAAGGCTCTCGCATATACTTTGGCGCTGATGATAACGCCTCGGGAGTCGCAGCCTTACTGCAACTTGCCGAGCACGCCGCTAGCAAAGGCAGTCCAATAAACTTACTTTTTGTTGCAACCGATGCTGAAGAGCCAGGGCTTTATGGCGGTTATGCGCTGACTGATAAATTACAAAACATCAGCAGCCAACCGCAAATATCCCAGATTGAGCTTGCGATCAATTTAGATATGATTGGCCGCCCCGATCGTCGTAGCGCCATCTATATCGAAGGCACAAGGCGTTTTGACTCATTCGATAAAATGCAGCAGATAATGACTAAGTCGAACCAATTATGCATCAGGACTAGTCAACCTAAATCATTCGATGGCAGTGTCATAAGTGTTGATCTATTGCGTGCGTCTGATCATTACGCAATGCACAAAGTAGGGATCCCTTGGCTTTACTTTGGCGTACCAACCCATAGGGATTACCATCAAACCAGTGATATCGCAGACAAAATAGATATTAACTTTGTCGCTGCTACAACGGAATCGGCTTACCAACTGTTGGTTATTGACAGTTTTCTTCTGAAAAATAGCCTATAAACATCACTTTTATTGATTTTTATTTTACTGTAACCCGCTAACTGGCCTAGTATTTGCTTTGAATATAGATAAAAATAGCATCATTAAATGGTAATACCAATTACACCCTGCTATAATAGTCGGCTTACTGATACGTTTTCGGTGCGGGAAGTCGACACGGGGTTGATTTTCTGTCTATAAACATAAGTGCTTTATTGCACTCTGCTATTCCACAAGGCTACAACCCATGTCATCCAGTGAAAAAACTTTCCGCGAACTCGGTCTTTCCGAGCCTTTGTTGCGTGCTCTTGATGAGCTCGGTTACGAAAAACCAACTCCAATCCAGGCTGCGAGTATCGATCCTCTCATGGCCGGAAAAGATATTTTAGGTCAAGCTCAAACAGGTACAGGTAAAACAGGTGCTTTTGCACTGCCTCTACTAAATAGCATTGATCCAAATACTAATTCTCCACAAATTTTAGTACTTGCCCCAACACGTGAACTTGCCGTTCAGGTTGCTGAAGCATTTGGCAGCTACGCTAAATTCATGAAAGGTCTACACGTTCTACCTATTTACGGTGGACAGAGCATGCATCAACAATTGAATGCTTTGCGTCGTGGACCACAAATCATTGTTGGTACACCTGGCCGAGTTATGGACCATATGCGTCGTGGCACTCTTAAGTTAGAGTCACTAAAAGCAATGGTGCTTGATGAAGCTGATGAGATGCTAAAAATGGGCTTCATCGATGATATCGAATGGATCCTTGAGCACACACCTAAGCAACGCCAACTAGCGTTATTCTCAGCGACTATGCCTGAGCAAATTAAGCGTGTTGCTAACAAATATTTATCTGAGCCTGTACACGTTAAAATCGCAGCAACAACAACGACTGTTGAAACGATTGAGCAGCGTTTTGTACAAGTATCACAACACAACAAACTAGAAGCGTTAGTTCGCGTCCTAGAAGTAGAGAAGACTGAAGGCATTATTATCTTCGTTCGTACTCGTAACAGTTGTGTTGAATTAGCTGAAAAGCTAGAAGCTCGTGGCTATGCTTCATCACCACTGCATGGTGATATGAATCAACAAGCGCGTGAACGTGCTGTTGACCAACTAAAGCGCGGCAAGCTAGACATCATCATCGCGACTGATGTTGCAGCACGTGGTCTTGATGTTGAGCGTATCGGACACGTAGTTAACTACGATATCCCATATGATACTGAAGCTTATGTTCACCGTATTGGCCGTACTGGCCGTGCTGGTCGTACTGGTATGGCGATTCTTTTCGTTACACACAGAGAAATGCGTATGTTGCGCACTATCGAACGTGCAACTAAGAGCCGTATCTCACCAATGGATGTTCCTAGCCCAGAGACAGTGACCGAGCGTCGTCTGTCTCGTTTAGGTGAGCAAATTGGCGAAGTCATCGCTAAAGATTCTTTAGACTTCATGAAAGGCGCAGTTGCAAAATTATGCCAAGAACTAGAAGTTGATACTGATGTGCTTGCAGCAGCTTTACTTCAGCAAGTTCAGAAAGATCGTCCATTACAATTACCGTCAATGAACGAACGTCAGCGCGATAGCCGTGATGACCGCAACTCTCGTGACCGTAACGACCGTGCACCTCGTGAGCGTGGTGACCGTGGTGACCGTCCTCGTCGTGAGTCTCGTCCAACGCCATCAAGCATTGGTTCAGCAGATTCACTGAAGGATAATCCAGACGTTAAAATGTGCCGTTACATCATCGACGTAGGTCGTGATAATGGTGTTGGCGTTGGTAACATCGTTGGTGCTGTTGCAAACGAAGCAAACATTGACAGCCGTTACATTGGTCAAATCCAGTTATTTGATCAAGTCACTGCAATCGACTTACCAGACGGTATGCCAAAAGATGTATTAGCGCACCTTAAAAAAGTACGTGTATGTGGCCGTCCATTGAACATTCGCGAAGCAGCGGGTGAGACGTTCGAGAACACTTCTGGTGGCGATAGCCGTCCTCCACGTCGTCCTCGCAAGCCTTCTGGCGATCGTCGTCCTTCTGGTGACAGAAAGCCGCACCGTAAAGGCCCAGCAAAAGACGCTGAGTAATATTAAGCGCCTGCTTGTTAAAGCTTAGCGTTATATAAAATGAAAAAGGAACCTTATGGTTCCTTTTTTTGTAGCTAATAATCATGGCGTATAACTTTGTCTGAAGGTCTAATCAACTCGTTTATAAAGTTGACTCTCCTCTTGCTGCTTCAATTTCTTTATACATGTTTGGCATAAACAAGATTTAGCATCTAACACGCTATTAGCTAGCTTTTCACTATCTAACACAGTCTTAGCGGGAAATTGTTGCGAGAGGCACCAGCACTGCTCAATACTCTCACCCTGCTGCACGGCGCAGCGATTTTTAGATTGGCATAGTGGACAGCTTGTAGCATCTATTGTCATCGCTCTTCACCTACAGTTTTATCGATCCGCCGGATGATTAATTCCATCAGGCATGGCGACATTGGTCAGTTCATATGGATTAACCCCATCAATACATGCCACGTTCACACCAAATTGATTTGGATTAGAACGGCGTTGATGATGAGTATATATACCGCAGATACTGCAGAAATAGTGTTTGGCAGTAAAAGTATTAAATTGATACAGCGATAGTTTGTCATTACCACTAACAACCTTGAGCCCATCAAGTTCAGCGGAAGTCACTATGGTGCCTCGACGGCGGCACATAGAACAGTCACAGCGCCTTAAGTCTGTTACCCCTTGCGGGAGATTTAGAGACAACTTCACCGCGCCACAATGGCAACTTGCGGTATGTGTTTGTTTCAAGCGCTATACTCCAAATATCAGAACCAAATTCAATGTAACAAAAAGGGCTCGCACTAGCGAACCCTGTTGATTCTGTACAGTGCATTAAACCGATTAATCACTGCGCTTAGGATTGATAGGATAAGCTTTACTGCCCAGCTCTTTATGTCCATTTACACTGCTACCGTAATAGCCTTGGTGTTTATGATACTTCTCTTTCAGGGCTTTAATATCACCCTCAAACCTAGGATCTTGTGGCCGCTCTTGAGCATTAATAAAGGCGGCAACATCCCACGCATCTTGGTTACTTAGCTGGTAACTTTTGCCGAATGGCATATTTTCATAGACAAAATAGGCGGCGGTATTAACTCTATGCATACCCGCTCCCCAATTGAAGCTCTGAGGGCCCCAAAGTGGCGGCAGAGAGTAAACACCCGATGTTTCATAACCTTGTCCATCATCACCATGACAAGACTGACAATGCGCCACATACACCTTCTTACCACGCTCTGATGAATAGGCTTGAGCAGGCTTGGCTATTTTCGGATACCCTTTACCCGGTAAAGAAGCACGCTGTTCAAGAGTCATGGCATTTTTAATTGATTGCGGTAAGGGGATTTCGTCGCGCTTTCCCCCCTTAAGCAATTCGCTATCAGATAGTTCTGGCACCGCGCTATCAACCCCAGCTTGCTGCATCAAACCGCTCATACCTAACCAATATGAGTAAGCCGACAAAGCGACCAGTTCTTTACTTGCCGATGCTGGCGGTTTGCCATTCATTGAATAAGTAAAACACCCTTGTAGACGCTCTTCAAAACTGTTTACTTTGTCGTTCTTTTTCCGATACGCGGGATAAGCAAAGTAGGCCCCCCACAATGGTGCAGCATTGGCACGACGCCCTGCATCCATATGGCAATTAGAACAATTAAGATTATTGCCTACGTACGCATCCCTCATCTGCTGAGAGTTAACAAATAGCTGGTAACCTAGACGAACTTTGTCACCAAATTCGCCCTCAGGAATAGTGCTTAGCGGTGCTGGCGTTAAGTATGTTTGCCCTTCCTGCTTCACTTTAGCATTAAGCTCTGCCTGTTTATCCGGTAGCTCTTCTGCTTGTACAACACTTAAAGACAGACTGATAACGAGCCAACTTAAATGATGTAATTTCATGGTTAACTCCTTATTTCAATTCTGAGAAATATTTGGCTAATGCATCAACTTCTGCACTTGTGAGCTTGTCTGCAATGGTGCCCATCACGCCGTCCTGATCGCCACTTCGGGTATCTTTCTGCCAAGCGAGTAACTGGCTTTTGATATAAGAGGCTTGTTGGCCTGCAAGCCTTGGGAATTCACCAACACCATGCCCTGAAGGCCCATGACAGGTGACACATGCAGGAATGACCCGTTGCCAATCGCCCTGATAAACTAGCTGCTCAGTTGGATCTGTATAGACTGCCTGCTCACCACGTAGATGTGGTGTAACCATAGGCACCTCAAAGGCAGAGAAATACTCAGCTACCGCGACAATGGCATCCCCTTGCAAGGTCATTGCCATCGGTTGCATTGTCGCGTTTTGTCTCTTACCTGTCTGGAATAGTTTAATCTGTTTAACGATATAGTCTGAAGGAAGCCCTGCAAGTCGAGGACCTAAAGGTTCAACACCTTGCCCTTGAGGACCATGACAACCGCCACACAGCGCAGCCTGAGGCGGCATAGCAGCATAAGATGCACCACTCAACATGAGTAAAGCCGACATTATGAATCCACGTTTCATTATCACACCTCTATCTATAGATATGTTAACAATAGCGTTTATCTGCCCATTTGCTCAATAAGTAAATAAAATTTTGATGGAGCGGCTAATAACAGGAGTTGATAAGACGGGTTAATGCCATTAAAAAAGTGCATTCCATAAACTGAAATGCACTCACTATTAGTTGACGATAACTTGCTTAGAGTAGCTACTCTTGCAGTAGGTCTCGACAGATATGTGCCAGATCAGATTGCACTGCCGCAGCAGTCACCTGACGACCCGCACCTGGTCCACGAATGATAAGCGGGTTGTCCTGATAGAATTTACTGCGGATAACAAATACATTATCCCCTGGGGTCAAATTAGCATATGGATGACTATTCTCAACCCATTGTAAGCTCACTTCAGCTTTAAGCTTGCCATCGACTCTGTCTAATGCAGCGACGTAACGCAGCACTTTATCTTGCTCAACTGCTGCAAGATATTGCTGTAGCATGTCTTCATCTAACTCATTTATACGCGATAAAAATTGCTCAAGCGGCAACTCAGCAAGATGCGCGGGTACCAAGGATTTTAGTTCTATATCTTCAAGCTCTATCTCTAAACCAATTTCACGAGCCAAAATAAGCAATTTGCGCTGCATGTCGCGACCAGACAGGTCATCTCGCGGATCGGGTTCGGTGATCCCAAGTCCACGCGCATCGACGACTAGCTCAGAGAAAGGTTTAACGGCATCGTAGTTTTCAAATAACCAACATAGGGTGCCAGAAAAAATCCCACCAACCGCTTCAATGCTGTCGCCACTATTGTGCAGATCATTAATAGCATGCTGCACGGGCAGACCGGCACCACAACTGGCGTTATAACGCCAAAATAATCGGCGATTCCCCAGCTGTAGCTTCAACTCGCGATAAAAAGGTAATGGGCCAGAGCCTGCAAGCTTGTTAGCACTGACAACATGAATACCACGGGCAAAAAACTCAGGGTATTGCAATGTAAGATCAGCACTCGCACTGATATCAAGCGCTACAACCTCATCGCATTCAAGTCCCTGCAACTCTTCAAAAAGATGGCTGTACTGCCATGGAGTTGCCTGTTGTTCAAATTCACTTTTCCAGCTATCAAGGGCTATGCCCTTATCGCTGATCAAAGCTTTACGTGAACTCACGAGCCCCACTAAATCAACACTTGCTTCAAGCTCTTTATTTAACGCTGTTCTAGCGCCATCAAACAGATCTATCCACGCCTCACCAATATTGCCTACACCTAATAACAGTACACCAATACGTTTGCGCGGGCCTGCGCAGCGACGATGTACCTTCTGAGTTAGCAAGTTCACCTGCGTCTGTGGCACCAACGTCACTAAACTCATACCGTCATTAAACAATGGACGTGCATTACGACTTAATAGCCTGGCAAAACCACGGCGGTAGAGGTCTGCATCGGCACTGACTAAGGCAACTAATCCCAGATCGTCTCTTACCTGAACATCTGTAATTCCCAAGGCATCGCTATTGGCATCAAGTAGCGCTTGCACTTGCTTCTGGTTCTCAAGCGTAACGGTTAATTCAACGCGCTTCTGCGCCAACGACCAGTGAGCTAATGGATATAGCCCTGAATCAATCAATAGATTAAGCAGTTCAGAGAAAGCACCATTCAACTGGATATTAAACAGAGATACACTATTAAGATTGGTTACTACAGGTGCACTAGCTGAAGAGCTTTTAGGCGCAATCAAGGTAAAGTCTGTATGAGACGCATAACTAGATCGCACTGCTAGGCTAACTTGGGTATCAAATAGTGGCTGCAAAGTGCGGTTATGCAATACTGGCGAGCCTAAATGCGCTAAGCGATTGGCTTCATCTAATGACAAGCTACTCAATAGTTTCGCGTCATTAATTTTGTTAGGGTCGGCGTTAAACACACCTTCAACATCGGTCCAAATCGTTACCCGTTCTATATCAGCGAGACTTGCGATTAACGTAGCACTAAAATCCGAACCGTTACGGCCTAAGAGCAAGGTATCGCCTTTATCATTTGCACAGATAAAGCCGGTAATAATGAGTCGCTCATTAGGATGTTCAGCAATCAAGTTTTGTACTTTTTGACGTGACTGCTGCAATCTAATCTGTGGCACTGCGCCTTCATCTGCAATCAACAAAGTACGTGCATCTACGTCAGATGCAGCAACCCCAGACTCGCGCAGTAACGCTGCCAATAAGCGGGATGACCAACGTTCGCCAAAGCTCACCACTTGGCTGCTCTGGTAATCATTGATAGCCGTTAACGAAAGTAAGCTTATCAACTGCGCTTTATCATTCGACAGTCGCTCTCTTAAGGAGCGAGCTTGCTCATTAGATAACAACTGCTCTATCAGCTTTTGCTGAAAACTGATTAAGGTTTGCAGCTCTTCCTGCCAAAGCTGCTTAGTCGTGCTCAGCTCAAGCAGGCGGTAGAGAAAATTGGTACTTTTACCTGCTGCGGAAACCACAACTAGATCATCACTATGACCATGAGTCAGGAGAATATGTGCAACGCGACGGTAACAGTCTGCGTCGGCTAAACTGGAGCCACCAAATTTATGTAAGTGACAACGTGCCATCCTAAACCCCTTTAATTAACAAGCTACAGCTGCATTAAGCGCAGCTTCAATATCAGCAACAAGATCGTCAGCATCTTCAATACCAACAGAAAGACGGATAAGGGTGTCTTTTACCCCAGCCTCTGCACGCGCTTCTGGTTCCATCGCTCGATGCGTCATGGTTGCAGGCACTGCCACTAGACTTTCTACTCCTCCGAGGCTTTCTGCAACAGAGAAATAATTAAGATTTTTTAAGAAAGCGACTAATTGCTCTTCACCGCCCTTTAACTCAAAGCTAAGCATGGCACCAAAGCCCTTCTGCTGCTTAGCGGCTATCTCATGGCCAGGATGATCTGCAAGACCCGGATAATAGATCTTTTCCACTGCACTATGAGCGCAAAGAGTAGCAAGAATACGCTGGGCATTGGCCTGATGCTCACGAATTCTCACTGCAAGTGTTCGAATTCCGCGCAAGGTAAGATAACTATCAAATGCACCACCCGTTAGCCCCAGTGTATTCGACCACCAATGTAATAGTTCACCTAACTCTTTGTCTTTAGCGACTGCAGCTCCACCGACTACATCGCTGTGACCATTAATGTATTTAGTGGTCGAGTGAATAACGATATCAGCGCCAAGTAAAAGCGGTTGCTGCAAGATAGGCGATAGGAAGGTGTTATCAACCACAACTAATGCGCCAACTTCATGGCTAGCAGCGCTAATCGCTTCGATATCAACAACCCGTAATAATGGGTTTGAAGGGGTTTCTAGCCAAACCATTTTAGGTTGTTTGGCAATTGCGCTAGCTAAAGCGACAGCATCAGTTTGATCGACCACCTCTAGCTTAAACTGACCTTTCTTAGCCAGATTAGTAAATAAGCGGTAACTGCCACCATAACAATCATGAGGCACAACTAATAAATCATCAGGACCGAGTAAACTGGTCGCTAAAGTAATTGCAGCCATGCCAGTACAGGTCACCACGCCAGTACAGCCTTTTTCTAATTCAGCAATCGCATCACCAAGAATTGAGCGAGTTGGATTGCCTGAACGACTGTAATCAAAATCTCTTGGGTTTTTGTGACCATCAAAGGAATAATTTGTAGAGAGGTATATGGGAGGTACGACTGCACCATGTTGGGTATCGGACTCAATGCCTTGGCGCACAGCAGCGGTGGCTAGTTTACGCTCGGTCATGTACTACTCCTCTGTCTACATTTTCTTATTAGGGATGTCTGGACGTCTAAATGTACCTAAGCTATCCACCCTCGTCAACCAATTTAGCCGTTTAGACGTCCAAGCATTTAGAAATCTATTTGCATTTGTCATAAAATAGAGGCAATAATTTGACTGCGCTGCATAAGGGGTTAAAATCTGCCCCGCATTTTAAAATTACAGGTGAGTCAATGACTGAGTGGAACGGCGATTATATCAGCCCATATGCTGAACACGGAAAAAAGAATGAGCAAGTGAAAAAAATTACTGTCTCTATTCCTTTAAAAGTACTCAAAGTGCTTACCGATGAGCGTACACGCCGCCAAGTGAACAACTTACGTCACGCCACCAACAGCGAATTACTCTGTGAGGCGTTTCTACACGCGTACACAGGTCAACCGCTGCCAAATGATGGTGACCTTTCAAAAGATAAGCCTGACAGCATGCCTGCGGAAGTTAAGCGCCTCATGGATGAAATGGGTATCGAGTGGGAAGAGCTCGAATAACCAAGTGATGACATTGAGGACCTTAGGTGGTCCTCTTTTGATTTTATAGCGCTCTCTATTAATGCCGATCCATTGTTACTGAACGGTTTTGCAAGCAATGCAGACAGCGATTTAATAATGTCTGTTTTTTGGCTATAGCGACTTATACCTTAATTCACAAGGTTGTCATTGCAATCTAGTCTACACGAGTTGCCTTAACTGAAGATTGCACTCCTACTCGCTCTGCGCCTCGTTGAGTGAGTTTTAAAGCCATTACAGGGCTAAATAGATGTTAGATCCAAGCACACTGATTCTCGCTTCACTGATCATATTTTGTGGTGCATTAACTCAAAGCTTAATTGGCTTTGGCTTAGCTGTGGTCGCCAGCCCACTACTTTACATTGTCGAG
Organism: Shewanella sp. c952; assembly: GCF_019654975.1. GTDB lineage: Bacteria > Pseudomonadota > Gammaproteobacteria > Enterobacterales > Shewanellaceae > Shewanella. Next base: position 197,334 of record NZ_BPEW01000001.1, on the reverse strand, counting down.
CCCTCTCTTGTGCCAGCCCCAGTGATTTTGATGGGTTTTTCAATCGCTGCATTAACGCTGTTTAGAGAAAGAGGACAACTTGAGTTCAATGGACTGCAATATGCGTTACTCGGACGTATTCCTGGTGGGATCTTAGGTGCGACGCTTATTCTAACCGCACCCCAAGCGGTTCTAGGGCTTGCTATAGCCTTTATTGTGGCCTTGGCGGTTGGCTTAAGCCTACTCAAGTTTAGTCTGCCTGTTAATCGTTTTACATTGTTTATGGCAGGGATCTTGTCCGGTGTATTTGGCAATATAGCCGCCATTGGTGGACCGCCACTGGCGATATTACTTGCGGGTAAAGATGCCGCTCAATTTAGAGCGGCACTATCAGCATTCTTTATTTTCAGTTCGATGATCGCCTTAACTATTCTAGGGTTCGCTGGATTATTAAAGCTTGAACATTTATGGGTTTCTTTGATGTTACTGCCGTCAGTTATACTCGGCTATGTGGTGGCAGGGAGACTGGTAGGCAAAGTTGATAAACAAAAAACCAGAGCTTTCACTCTGGTCTTGTGTAGTTTAAGTGCTGTGATTTTGACGATTAAGTCTATTATTGAGTTAAGTTAATGAGCAAACGACTTTGTTTGTCAAAATAGGCTCATTACCGATAACGGCCTCAATTTTAGAAATGATAAGAGGTCTGCAATACCCCACCTAATGCTTCATCATTGCCAAACATACCAGTAAAGTCTACGAAGAAAGATTCACCAATGGTAAAACCAGAACCAATAGAGTAAATGTTAGCAGTAGAGTCTTTCATGTCATGGCGGTAACCCAGTCGTAGCGACATCCAATCGAATGCTCTGACCTCACCGCCTACGCGCCAATACTGAGTCCCATCCAGCTCTTTAAACTTCTTATTCTCAACCAAGTCGACGTCAGTAGTGACGGTTAGTCTTCTCCAGTCATATGCCACACCAGCTGTGACTAATGGCTCCACTCTGTAAGTAAACTTGTTACCTTCAACTTCGTTCGTTTCCACATCTTGGCTGATAAGGTTACGCCCTGATAAACCAAATACTAAGCCGTTAATGGGCTCAATAGCGAAGCCAACATCGACGTTGAAATTAGTTTCATCATTACGATATTCAACGTCATCAAAGTCACTGGCCGAGAAGTTGTTGGCATTAGCAATGTAATTATAGGTATCGATGCGTTGGAACTTTGGCGAAATACCGACAGAAATCGGCATATTAACTATAGATAGTGGAAAGCTTAATGCAACACCTAAATCTGATACCGCACCACCAATCACTTGCCCTTCAGAAAGCAGATCTGTCACTTCTGGTGGATTAACCGGATCGAGAGCCGTAAGCGCATCGATATCTGCTTGAGCAATATTGGCAGCCCCTACAGCATTAACATAACTCTTATAAAAGATGGCTATCGGCATTCTTTGATGAGGAATGGCGACGCTAAACCCAAGGCCAGCACTGGCATATGCTGATGTTCCCTTTAGAGACTCTAAGTCCAGAATCAATTCATCTCGGTAAACATCGATATCGGCACTATTTCCAGCATCAATCGATGCAGCCAGTCCGTCATAGGAATCAATAAGCGAATCGAACTTGTCGATCATGTTGTCGCTATCTGCCATATCAACACCTAAAACAGGCATAAGCAATACAGCAGAGTTATCTTTATGGGCATTTATTCCAAGTAGAGCGGGGTTTACGAATGCAGCGCCTTCATGGTTCGATGCCGCAACACCTGCACCGCCCATAGCATCACTACGTGCTTCATAATATTCTTGGCCTGAGTAGGCAAAAAAACTGGGGATCAAGGTACACAGTAGCGCTAGTTTACGTAGTTTCATCCATTCCGCCCTTTTTATTTCCTTAACGCTTTAACACCAATACGGCCCAAATCGAAAAAAGGTCTTAAATTGTTTTTTCTTATTAGAGTTATTCTAAGCCAAAAATAACAACTAAGGGATAAATTTTAACGTTAAAGACACATTTTTATTACTAGCCAATATTAACTCAGGTCAATGTGGGTTCAATAGGCTTGCAGAATGATGAAGAAAAATGACGATAAAACGCATATAACTACGATATATCAGAATCTTAAAACATAACCTCTAATCTGCTTATTTAGCGTCACCTAAAGCTAAGTTCTAAGGCGTTTACCCGTTAATTGAACAGGCTAATGAGTACAATGCTCTCGCCTAAACTGCGAAGGGCTCTTGCCGAATAGGCGCTGAAACTGGCGACTAAAATAGCTATGGTCATTAAAGCCTGTTTCTTGGGCAATATTCGCAATACTTTCATTAGTCTCAATTAGCAATCGACGCGCGTTCTTTAGCCTCACCTCATTGATAAACTGTTTTGGCGTTTGCCCTAAATGCTTAGTAAATCGTCGCTCTAGGGCGCTAATAGAAAGGTGTGCAGTGCGGTTCGGTTCATAGCACTCAATTATTTGTGGTCGAGCACGAAGAGTATCCAGACGGCCTGTCACCGCTTACAGCAGCGACCTACAAGATTCTGCGAGACTAGCTATATAGCACTCATACTCGCCAAACACTCCGCTGCAGTAATACTTACTCAACAAAAAATCTAATCATAAAAGCTGTGACAAACGCTGGGAAGATAACCTATATTGAAACTTAAGTCAGAGCCATAAATACGACTTTAAAGTATTACAATAAAACGAAACTATTACCTGCCAACAGGCGTCTAAATAGTGTAGGCCTATAGAGCCGTATTATTTGTCTTCAACAGGAGTGACTATGCATCTAATCATGAGAACTCAGTTTGACGAACTTCGCCTTAACGATGAGTACGAGTACAGCACTAATGATAGAGGCGGCAAGAAAGTCGTTAAGATCTATAAAGATGGTGAACTAATAGCCAAAAAGGTCAGCATCAAGAACTCAGTGCAGTACTTTGGTGTCACCGGAGTCGAAGAGCTGCTTGAGCAAGCTTAAGGCTTATTTCGCCGGGGCGTTAAGGGATTGACTCTTATGAAATCAAGAGCGGGCGCAAGCTGCTTTACCCCTTGGCTCAACTCTTGATTACAAGAATGGGCGAAGCACCATGACCTTTATCAAACGAAGTTTGATTATCTCCGCCTCTGGCGTGGTCGAAGCGACACGTGAGGCTATCTGCAAAAACTATCAAACATAGTCCAGAAAATGTTGAGTAGTAAAAGTAATAAACTCTCTTAATCGCGCTGGTTGAAACTTATCTTTACTGTATAACAGATACAAAGGTGTAGCCGGAATAAGCCATTGGTCAAACACATGCACTAGTTCGCCAGTGCGTAGCTCATCGGCACAATAAAGCTCTGGTAAGCGCACAATGCCATGGCCCGCTAACGCACTGCTTTTCATTACTCGGCCGTTTTTACAGCGAAACTTGCCGGTAATCGCAACCTCTGCTTTTTGCTGCGCATCAGCTTTATGCTGAAAGCTCCAGTGGTTAATCGAGCCGATAATACAACTGTGTTCATGTAATGCTTTAGGATGAGATGGGATGCCTCTTTGCTCAAGATATGCGGGCGCTGCCAAGGTGCAGTTAGTGATGTCCATGAGTTTACGAGCCACTAGACCAGAGTCCTCTAACTCCCCCATACGAAAAACTAAATCAAAATGATCTAACACTAGGTCAACACGTTGGCTGCTAAAGTCCAGGTTAATGCTGATATTGGGATGAGCGCTAATAAAGTCATTCACTAAGCGGGTGACAATCTCCTCACCAATATAGCCGCCAACACAGTTAATATTGATATTGCCCTGTAGGTTTTGGGCATTATCTACCGTCTTTGCAACGGCTTGCTCCATCACATCGAGTGCATGTTGGCAGCGTTCATAAAAAAACTCGCCTTGATCCGTTAATCTTTGCGCCCTTGTCGTGCGCGTAATCAAGGTCACCCCGAGATAAGTCTCTAACTGAGTCAACTGCTTAGATAGGTGCGAACGTGAACAGCCAAGCTTTTCAGCCGCCAAGGTAAAACTGCCCTGTTCGGCAATCACTGTAAATGCTCTAACATCTGCTAGATTTAAATCTTTGTACATCTCATCGGCTCGGCTGAAAACAGAGTGGCAAGCTTACATTAGGAGTTATATGTAAACAATGATGTTCGCTATACATTATATATCAACAATACCCCTGGCGTTAGACTACACCCAATTCGACATGACTAACTAACATTGCCAACTCAATACAGTCAATTCAGCTGCATGAGTTGAGTAATACATTTTTACAGAGGTTTATATGAAACAACTTATCGTAATTACTGGCGCATCTTCAGGTATTGGCGCAGCAATGGCACAAGCATTTAGCGCTAAAGGTCATCCACTACTTCTTCTAGCTCGTCGCGTTGAGCCAATGCAAGCACTGAAACTTGAAAATGCTATGTGTGTTAGCGTTGATGTGACTGATGCTACAGCAATGAAAACAGCTATCGCAGCGGCTGAAGAGAAGTTTGGTCCTGTTGGCGGCTTAATCAATAATGCTGGCGTAATGCTACTTGGCGCGGCTGATGTACAAGATCCTGCCGAGTGGAGCCAGATGCTCAACATCAATGTGATGGGCGTACTTAACGGCATTCATGCTGTGCTTGCTGATATGAAAGCGCGTAAAACAGGTACGATTATCAACGTTAGCTCAATTGCTGGACGTAAAACATTCCCTAACCACGCCGCATATTGTGCCACTAAGTTTGCTGTTCACGCATTGACTGAAAATATCCGTGAAGAAGTGGCTATGGATGATGTTCGTATGGTTACCATTGCTCCGGGTGCTGTAGAAACAGCCCTTTTGAGCCACACAACTGATGAAGAAATTAAAGCTGGCTACAATGAATGGAAAGAGTTCATGGGCGGTGTTATCGAACCTACAGCAGTCGCTGACGCTGCAGTATTTGCTTTTGAACAGCCACAAAATGTCTGCGTGCGTGAGATTGTGTTAGCGCCAACACGCCAACAACCTTAATTATTATCAGCTAGCACTTGCTCAATGTACTAGCTACGTAAATTATAGTGCCTAATCTAAGCCTTAACAGCATCCGCTGCTGAGGCTTTTTTGTCACTTAAAATTAACCAATCTATTACTTTAGAGATAGCTAAAAATAGAAAGTGTGACCTCGGACAACCTCTAATTTGAAAAAAACCAAGCCTAAATACTCCAACCTCAGCGTCGAAGCAAAATTAAAGCAAATATAAACAGCAGTTTACGAATAACAACACCAGTCCATTAGATTTATTTCAATGATATTTTTATCAATTAGATTTTTATCATGAAAGTGATCTCGCTCAACTAATAATCAACATCTCTTTGCTAAATTTAATAACAACACAGAAGCACTTTGGAACCATTCTGTTAACCACGCAAAGGACGGCGTAATACCTATAAAAATAGTAAGGAATTGATGATGAAAACAATCACGAAAATCGGAATAGGTCTTGCTCTTGCGCTGTCTTTGGGACTTCAAGCCCAAGCAGCAGACGGCGGCAACCCGAAAAAAGGCAAACACCTGTATAAAAAAGAGTGTAAAGCTTGCCATAGCCAAGGCGATATTGGCGGTGAAATAACCCCAATGACTAAAACCATGAGCCAGTGGGATCGCTTTTTTAAGCGCATGAAGCACAAAGGTGATCAAGAGGCGTTCAACGCACTATCAGAGAAAGATCTTAAGGACATTCAACAATTCCTATATGACCATGCGGCCGATTCCGATCAACCACAAACTTGTGGTTAACCGTATGAGGGATTAAGTCCTTCTAATCAATAACTAACAACACTTTAAATTGAAAAATGGGGAATACCTCAGGGCTTAATGCTGCCAAAAATCAGCAATCTCGAGGTCATTCTTCAACATCAATCGAGGTTAATCACCAAAACAAGGTGGTTAATACTCAAAAGGAGAGATGTTATGCGTACCCTTATTTCACTACTTGTAGCCAATGCACTCGCTTTTTCTGGTAGCGTTTATGCTAACGATAATGATGCTCAAAAAATTGCCGACCTAAAAGCTCAGCTTGAAGATATCACCACTGAACTTGACGATCTCAATGATCGCGTCGATAGCAATGAGCGCCACACAGCGCTCGACCGACTTGAGATAACTGGCGACTTCCGTACTAAAGCCCACACATTGCACTATCAAAATGTTACCTGGAATCCTGCTATAAAGGTCAACTTTAATGACTTTGGCGCCAAAGCAATGTCTGGTGCATTTGGCTCACCTACCGATGCCAATTCGCCACTCGGTAAAATGATGGCAGCAGATCCTAATTTGGCAGCAGCATTTCAAAACGGTCAACTGCAAGGTGTTATGCCTTATGTACTAGCACCTAAAACCACTCAAGATATCGACAACGATATTTTTTACACCACTCGCCTTAGGCTTAACCTGAAAGCCAAAGTTTGGGACAACGTCAGCTTTGCTGGCCGACTCTCTATGTATAAAAACTGGGGCGATTCAACTGGCGTAAAAGTGTTTGACTCATGGAACTCATTCACCATGGACGGCACTAACGGTGGCAGTACCAGTGGCGATTGGCTTAGAGTTGAACGCGCCTATTTTGACTGGAAAAACATTAACGGCTCGCCGCTGTATCTATCAATTGGACGCCGTCCATCAACTTACGGCCCACCAACCCAATACCGTGAGAATGAAAAGCGTGGCGGCACTCCTTCAGGCCACCTAGTAAACTTCAATTTTGACGGCGCGACCATGGGTTATCACCTCGGCGATATTACCGGCGTCGAGGGCCAAGTCGTGCGATTCTGCTACGGTCAAGGTTTTGAATCACAGTGGGGCAATGGTGAGCTATTCGGTGACATCGTCACTAAAGATACCCATCTCGGCGGATTTAATATTGATGCCATTAACGATGGTAAAAACTTCCTCCAGTTCACTCTATTTGGCGCTAAAGATGTGAATGACGGCTTCAAAGGTACCATGGCATTCCCCACTCAGTTAGCGGGTATTTTTGCACCAACCATGTATCAAGATATGCAAAAATTCGACAACTTTAACTTTGTCACTCGCGTGCAGCCAAGTGGTGTCATTGGCGACATGTTCTTAGGCGGAATTGGCTTCTCACGTGAAGAGGACAACGACGTGAAGTGGTTTGTTTCTGGTGGTTGGACTCGCGCCGATGGCAATGGTAACGCTGGTATGTTTGGCGGCATGTTAAGTGATGCCGTATTTGAAGCTCAGCTCAATGCCGATGGCACAGAGATCATCATGATGCCAAGTGCAGCTGATGATAGTGGTGCAAAAGACGGTTACAGCATCTATGCCGGTATTCAGATCCCAGCGCCTTACGGCAAGGTCGGTTTTGAATACAACTACGGCTCAAAATATTGGACTCCGTTTACCCAAGCACAAGACGATCCTATCGGCAGTAAGTTAGCCACTAGAGGTCATGTTGCTGAAGCGTATTACATGTTCGATATCAATCCGAATATGTTCATCAAGCTGGCAGGAATGTATTACGACTTCGAATATACCGGCAGTGGCACCCCAGTTGGCGCACCTCAGAAAATCGATGATGTCATCGAAGGCAGTGCTTACTCAATGCTACCCGTGGTCGACACCGCTTATGACCTCAACGCCTCTCTTACCGTAAAATTCTAAGTCTAGTGAATCCCCCCGGCGCTAGCCGGGGCAGGAGTATTTAAAATGAAAAGAATCATCATCCCCACCGTGGCATTAGGGCTGCTCGTCAGCACTCAGTTTGCCATGGCCTCGAATCCACACAGCGAGTACGTTGAGGGGCCATTTACCCAAGGCTCAGACGTCACTACTCAATGTATTGAATGTCACGAAGACCACGCTAAAGACTTTATGAAGTCATCACACTGGACATGGGAGCTTGAACAGAAGCTACCAGGACGTACAGTAAAACGTGGTAAAAAAGACGCCATTAATAATTTCTGTACCTCTATTTCAGGTAACGAACCAAGATGTACCAGTTGTCATGCTGGCTATGGCTGGAAAGACAACAACTTTGATTTTACTGATATGACCAAAGTTGACTGCCTTGTCTGTCATGACACCACTGGTACCTATGTCAAAGATCCCGCTGGTGCTGGCGAAGTGCTAGCCAAGGTTAACCTTGAGCGAGTCGCTAAAAATGTCGGCGCACCAGTGCGAGATAACTGTGGCACCTGTCACTTCTTTGGTGGCGGTGGCGATGCGGTAAAGCATGGTGATTTAGATTCATCAATGTCTTACCCAGATAAAGCGACCGATGTGCATATGGACACCGACGGCAATGACTTCCAATGCCAGACTTGCCATACCACCGAAGATCATCAGATCACCGGTAACGCAATGGGTGTTTCTCCTGGTGGGCAAAACCCGATAGGTTGTGTCAACTGCCACGATGCTACGCCGCACAAAAACAAAAAACTGAATACCCACTCGGCCACTGTTGCCTGCCAAACTTGTCATATTCCATTTTTTGCTCGTAATGAAGCGACCAAAATGAGCTGGGATTGGTCAACGGCGGGTAGCGATCTTGAAGAAACTAAAGATCAATACGGCAAGAAAAATTACCAGAAAAAGAAAGGTAACTTCGTTTGGGGCAAGATGGTTGAGCCTGAGTACGCCTGGTATAACGGTAATGCCGATGCCTATATGGTGGGTGACAAGATGGATCCAACTAAGGTGACTAAACTGACTAGCCCACTAGGAGACATTAACGATAGCAGCGCCAAAATCTATCCGTTTAAGGTACACCGCGGTAAGCAGATCTACGACAGTAAACAGAACATCTTTGTTACTGCTAAAGTCTACGGTAAAGGCGGGTATTGGAAAGATTATGATTGGGATAAGGCCGCCAAACTGGGCATGGAAGCCAATCAAGTCTTAGCTGACAAAGGCATCACTTATAGCGGCGAGCACGGCTTTGCAGCAACCGAAATGTGGTGGCGTATTAATCACATGGTCTCACCCAAAACGGAAGCATTGAAATGCAGCGACTGCCATAACAAAGGCACTCGTATGAATTGGCAAGCTTTAGGCTATGACACTGATCCAATGAAGAGTAAAACAGGAAAACGACACGCAAAATAACATAACACTTCAACGCAGTATTTAGCGCAGCTATCGCTCCAATAGCTGCGCTAATCGTCAGCCGGGCCCCTGCAATTTGCCGGCTGACACCCTCATTTTCTCACCACATCCCTCCAGTAATTATAAAATCTGTCATCCAGCCAAATAAAAAACCACAAAATAGACACTATTTATTAACAAAAGATGTAAATAAGCTGTTAAGTTGAACAGGTTAGCTAAAGCTATACTATTATTTATACACCCTTTTCTGCCTTTCTAAGGATGTGATGAACGATGAGAGAAAACTTCAGTTTACTAAATAATAATCGCGCTAAGGCTGAGTTACTACTCTCCTCAACTTTCATCAATTTGTTATCGCTGGCTTTGCCTTTTACCATGCTACAAATATACGACCGTATATTACCTAATGAGGGCTATGGTACCGCCAGTGTGCTTGCTTCAGCCGTGGCGGTGGCTATTTTATTAGAGCTGCTATTACGCTACTCCCGCAGCTGGTTATTGGCCTCATCAGCCGCTAACTTTGAGTTACAAACCACCACCAAAGTCGTTAATGCTTTAATGCAATCTGACTACCACCACGTCGAAAGTCTCGGTACAGGGAAAGTATCAAACGGGCTTGCTAGTATTGCCGCGATGCGCGAACTTTACTCAGGGCAAGCACTTGTGGCATTAATGGATTTCCCTTTTGTGCTGATATTTCTAGCGCTGGTTGCCTATATTGGTGGCCCGTTAGTGTTCATTCCCGTTGCTGTCTGGTTTGTTATCGGTGGCTTAGTATTTGTTATCGGTCAAAAGCTAAACCGTGCCACTGAAGATTTAGCGCTCACCGACAGTGAACGCTCACGTATGCTGATTTTGGTGTTATCGGGGCTCACTACCGCAAAGGCGCTAGCCTTAGAAACTCGACTATCAGCAATTTATAGCGAGATAAATTACCGCCGCCTAGAACAGCAGCAACAAGTCGATTGGTTATCTTCCAAACTACAAGAGTTGATCCAAGGCGCGTCTCAGGGCACTACGCTTTTAATCGTTTTGATTGGTTGTTATGAGGTACTCAATGGCAACCTCACAACTGGTGGGCTTGCGGCTTGCTCGATATTGGCTGGTAGAGCAATTGCCCCTCTCAGCGCCATCATTAGTCTGCGATCGCGACTCGCAAGTGCCAATACTGCAATGAATCACGTCAATGACCTTGCTAAATTGCCACAAGAGATGTTTAAAGGCAGCACCCAATATCAACAGAAACTGCCTCTAGGCCCGATCAAGTTTGACAATATTGCCAGCTCGCAAGTGGGTGCTAAGCTCAGCAATTTTAACTTATCAATTCCAAGTGGCGGTTTGGTTACGGTAACTTCAGATCCTCTCACCCATGCCAGTTTACTGCTGAGCGTTATTGGTGCTTTCCACCATTTAGAGCAAGGAAAAATTACCATTGCAGGCATTGCGCAAGACGAGCACAAGGCCAATGAATATCGACAATCGGTAACCTATGTCTCACCTTGGCCTACGCTGTTTGCCGGCAGTTTACTTGAAAACATGACCATGTTTAGACCCGAACGAGAGTCTCTGGCAATGGAGGTAGCTGAAGCGTTAGGGCTAACCAGCAGCATTGCTCAGCTGCCATCTGGCTATCAAACCGAAGTGGGCGTTAGCGACAATCAAATGCTTAATAAAGGCGCGATAAAACTCATCGCTTTGGTCAGAGCTTTTGTGCAATCACCCTCTATTTTACTGCTCGATGAGCCAATGATTTCGCTAGATGCGGATTCCCAAGTGCGGCTAATCAATGTCATCAATCGCTACAAAGGGGAGATGACTATCATCTGCGCCTCTCATTTTGCAGAGCTTGCTAACAACGCCGGGCTAAGGGTCAATATCGATAGCGCTGGTAGCTGCCAACTATTAACCGCTACTCAGGAGGCTGAATCATGAATTCAATCAATCAAGCTCAGCCAACAGAAGCCAAAAGCGAAGCATTAGAGTCAACAGAATTGAAAAGTGTTTTAGTCGCGCTATTTCAGCAACTAGGGCTATTCTCGCAAGCAAATAATATCGTTAATGATGACTCAGTTAAGGATGTTGATACCGTTACACTCGCTAATTTATTGAGCAAGCACCATATCGGTTACTCAGTATTTAAAGCCGATAAAAAGGCAACCTCACAAGCCATTCACCCCTTTATTATTATCCCCGATGATAAGCCTGCATTTATAGCTCGACGTAGAGATGATCGCTATGAGATTTTTGACCTAAAAACAGAGCAGTGGCAAGCCATAAGCGCTGCAGAGTTACCACTAGTTGGCCATGTTTTTATTATCGAAAGCCTCCCAGCCAGTAAGCAAAATATACGTGCTTTTGCTGCCCATATGAGTAAACGCACCAAATGGTATCGACCCGTATTTTGGCTAAGTTTACTGTCGAGTATTACTGGCTTAGCGGTGCCACTGTTTACCATGGCGGTTTATGACCGTGTCATTGGTGGGCAAGCGCCAGACGTTCTGCCCACTATCGCTCTTGGCGCCGCATTAGCCTTAGCGGTGTTGGTCACGACTCGACTGACACGAGCCAATGTACTCGCAACCACCAGTAACCGCTTTGCTCGAGATCTTTCCGATATTACTTTTAGGCGTTTACTTAGCATGCCACTGATGGTGTTATCGAGAGTGGGAAGCTCTAACCACATGGCACGGATGCGCAATGCAGAAAAAGTAAGAACCTTGCTTTCTGGCCCAGGCGGCGCAGGTTTGGTTGACCTGCCTTTTACTGCCATTGCATTAGTCACTATTGCATTCTTAAGTGGCTGGTTGGTTGTGGTTCCTTTAGCCATGTTGCTGCTATTTTATTTGGTGATGAAAGCAGTTAATAAGTACGCTCAATCAGCCTCCCCCACCATTAGCGGAGATTATCAAAACTCAATAAACGAGCTAGCCAAAAACTTACTACAACTTAAAACAAGCGGTGAAACAGACGGTTGGAATACTAAGTTTGCGCGGCAATGCAAAGAAAATTGTCGGCAAAACTTTCTCTTTGCCAAGCGTAATGGTTTAAATGCCGCAGTGGCCCATGCCATGAGCTTACTCACTGCATTGGTCACCGTATTTACCGGCATATTTTTAGTGCTTAACCAAAGTATTAGCCCCGGAGCGCTCATTGCTTGTGTGATGCTAATCTGGCGTATTACAGGACCAGCCCAACTGGCGTTTTCTTCTAGCCAAAAGATCACCATGATGGATATGGCAATCAAGCAGTTTGATCGCTTTATGCAAGCGGGAACCGAGAACAGTGAATTAAGGCTCGATACTCCAGCAACAGATACTCCGCCAGCGATTAGCTTTCAACACGTTACTTTGCGTTATGGTGCAGATGTGGATCCTGCCCTTGCAGGGGTAAGCGTTGATATAGAGCCTGGGGAGAATGTCGCAATTATCGGCCCTAATGCCTGCGGAAAAACCTCAATGTTACTTGCGGCGATGGGTGTCGCAGAGGCACAGGCTGGATACGTCAGTGTTAATGGTAAAAACTTAAAACAATATGATCCTGAAGCTTACCGAAAATGGGCCGCATTTTGCCCTGCAGAGCCAGATCTTTTCCCGGGTTCTTTAGCCTACAACTTACGCATAGCAAAAAAAGATGCCAGCGATGAAGAGCTGATTGCGGCTATCAAAGCTGCCGGAGGCGAGTCACTGTTTAATGCCTTAGGAAACGATCTTAACATCGATCTATTTAACCGCGGTCACACGCTGTTATCTGCCGTTGAAGGTAGCTATATCAGTTTAGCTCGAGCACTGCTCAAGCAATCAAGTTTAATCATACTTGATGAACCCATAGCCAACCGTAACCCTGCAGCCAAAGCTCAATTGCTAAAAACATTCAGCTCGCTTAAAGGCAACAGCACAGTGTTATTTACCAGCCATGATCAAGAGTTGATCCAGCAAGCTGATAAAGTCGTAATTTTAGATAAGGGTGCAGTCGTTTACGCAGGTCCTATCCCCGATCAATCAGCTCAGCAACCACAATCTGCAGCATCTCAGGAGAACCTCCCTAATGGATAATCGTCAACTAGCGAATCGAGTCTGGCCTGAGCACGAATTTACCGATGCAATTGAAGCGCCTGCGGAAAGAAAGTTTATTAAACGTATCATCTTTTTGATCACTGGCTCAGTGCTGATTATGCTGCTGTGGTCTTTTTTCGCTCAGGTTGAAGAGATCTCTAAATCGAAAGGGCAAGTCGTCCCGCTTGGTCACCGTCAAATAATACAAAGTCGCACAGGTGGGACTATCGCCTCTGTAGTGGTAGAAGAGGGAGACGTGGTTAAAAAAGGCGATGTATTAGCCAGTTTTGTCTCTATAGACAGTCAGTCAGCTGAAGAGGAACTAGCTAGTAAACGCGCAAATTTGGTACTAAGAATTGAGCGCTATGAGGCTTTTATCGATCAAAGAGAGGCCAGCTTCATTGAGTTTGAATTGCAGTATCCACAGCTAGTTAAGCTGCATACTGCCTCGCTCAGCCGTATGAACCAAGAACGTTTAGCAATGCAGCAGTTATCAGAGTCTGATATCGCTAAGTCGCAAGCGGAGATCGACGGCCTAAAAGCAGAAATCCCCCCGCTCAGCGACCAGATAAAAACTGCCGAACAGACGCTTCAGATGATGCAATCAGTCACTGCCGAGCAAGCGGTCTCAAAACTGCGAATTTTAGAATCACAACAAAAACTTGATGCCTACATGCGCGAGCTAAGAGGAATGGAGAGTAAGCAGCAGGTATTGTCTAAAAACTTGCTCAATTTAGAACAGCAGTTGAAACAGAAGCAAGCCACTTTGCTCAAAGAGGTCGGCGAAAAACGTACCGATGCCCAAGCCGAGTTACTTGGGATTATCGCTCGCCTAAAATCATCGGGTTCTCTAGTATCACAAAATACGGTTACCGCGCCAGTTGACGGCATTATTCAATCCATCCCCTCCTCTTCTACTGGCAGCGTGATCCAACCTGGTGGCACTGTGGCGGTGATCGTGCCAATGACTAAAACAGGCTTAATGGAAGCCAAGCTGTCTCCGCGTGATATTGGTTTTGTGAAAGTTGGCCAACCAGTGCGGATTAAAATCGATGCTTTTGATTACAGCCGTTATGGCGCACTCGACGGCATTGTAAAGCGCATATCACCCAGTACCGACTCAGATGAGAAAGGTGGCGTATTTTATAAAGTGCAGATCAGCATAGATAAACCATACTTTGCAGATAAACCCGGACAGTTTGACTTAATTCCAGGGATGACAGGTGAAGCAGACATAGTGACCGGTGATAAAACGGTATTCCAATATTTATGGAAGCCTGTATTTACCAACGTGACAGAAGCTTTTGGTGAGCGCTAAAGAGGAAGTAGATAATGAGTCCGGACGATAAAAAATCAACACCTAAGCCCAATACACCAAAAGCGATTGAAGCTGAAAAAAAGCAGCGAGATCAGCAAGCCAAACAAAAAGCGAAACAACTCGATAAAGATGTTGCTCGTTTAAAAGCCAAAGAGCTGCGTGATAGCGGTGGCAAAGCCAGTGTCATCGGCAATAAGGACTTGGTCGCTGATAAATCTTGGGGCACTGCGACTCCGATAGCCAATGAAAATGAAAGTGAAAGTGAACCGAAAACTGATACAGCTCAGCTAGGGCAGCAACTAAACGAGCAAGCGGATAAAGGATCTGAAGCGGCAATAACCGCGCAAACTGTAGAGGCAGAGCAAGCAGAAAATGCTCCAGAAAATACTCAAACAGCGCAACAGTCCGGTACTCTACAGCAAGGTTCCAGCGAAACGACGGGATTGCATTCAGGAGCGCATTTTCACGCAAGCGCAGGCGTTCCTATAGGCCTAAGCAGCATCACCAAGCCACTTACATTCAGCCCGAATGAGCATAATCAACCACACTTTACTGTTGCTTTAACCGCCATTATTCCAGATAAGTCCTCAATTGCAGCTCCGCTAACACTGCACTCATCATATCTCACTGGCACTGGCACTGGCACTGGCACTGGCACTGGCACTGGCACTGGCACTGGCACTGGCACTGGCACTGGCACTGGCACTGGCACTGGCACTGGCACTAATGAAAAACCGCTATCAATTGATAGTCAACAACAAATACAACAAGTTAAAGAAGATTCGAGTACTGATACTGTTGCAGGTACTTTGCAGGCTCAGGGGCAGAATTCTGCACAAGTAAACTGGAGTGTTAACCAGTCACAAGGGCAATTTGGCTCACTCAATATCGATCCAATAAGTGGACAGTGGCATTACCAACTCAATAACACAGCCCAGACAACAAATGCATTAGCAGAAAATGAGCATCACACAGAACAGTTTATAGTCACCGCAACAGACGCCGAAGGAAACCACGTTCAGACAACAATTGCCGTTGAAGTTGAAGGTAGCAACGATCTGCCTAGCATTTCAGGAGTACACCATGCAGCACTCAATGAAAACGGTGCGATAGATAGCGCTTCAGGCAGTTTGATTGCAACCGATCCCGATAATGGTGACAACGTCAGCTGGTCAATTGCTAATGGGCAAGGTCAACTAGGCGAGCTAACCGTAGATCCCGATACTGGCACTTGGCAATATCAACTCAACAATCAAAACCCCTCAACACAAGCGCTTAATCAAGGTCAGATAGCAACAGAAACCTTTACAGTAATAGCCACAGATAGCTCAGGTCAGCCAGTTGCTCAGCAAGTAACAATTCAAGTTACTGGTAGTAATGAGTTAGCACAAATTGGCGGTACATCTACAGGAACAATTACAGAAGATCTCAATGTATCAGTAAGCCCGAATGGCGAACAATTGAGAACCGAAGGCCAGTTAACCATTACTGACCCCGATGCAGGCCAAAGTCAATTCATAGCAGATAACTACTCTGGGCAATACGGTCAATTTGGCATTGATGAACACGGTCATTGGGTTTATACCACCAACAACGCTAGTGCCCAAATTCAGGGCTTAAAAACCGGTGAAACAGTTACCGATACTTTACTGGTACATTCGGTAGACGGCACAGAGCAAAAGGTTACTATCACCATTAATGGCACTGATGATAAAGCACTTATAAATAATGCATTATCAATAAATTCAGCTTTAAATTCTGCACGGGGGTCAAGTAGTGGCTCACCGACCCCACAAGATTTGATACAAGCAGAGATCACTGAAGATAAACATGTCCATCAAAATACCTTATCTGTTGATGGCAACTTAACTGTTGTCGATCTAGACAGAGGAGAAAGTATCTTTAAGGCTGAAAGTATTCAAGGCCAATACGGTACCTTTTCCATCAACAACCTTGGCCATTGGAATTATAGCGCTAACAACGCTAGCGTTCAGATTCAGGGCTTAAAAACGGGCGAAACTGTTACCGACACGCTATTAGTGCATTCGGTAGACGGCACTGAGCAGAAAGTCACGATCACCATTAATGGTACTGACGATAAAGCGGTGATCGCTGGTACCTCGACTGCCAGCTTGACCGAAGATAAAAACTTAGCCAGCGGTGGCATGTTACGCGCCGATGGCCAGCTCACAGTGACCGATTTAGATAGTGGTGAAAACCAGTTCACCGCCAATTCGTTGCAAGGCCAATATGGCCAGCTGAGTATCGATAACACCGGCCATTGGACTTATACCGCCAACAATTCCAGTACCCAAGTTCA
Organism: Shewanella sp. c952; assembly: GCF_019654975.1. GTDB lineage: Bacteria > Pseudomonadota > Gammaproteobacteria > Enterobacterales > Shewanellaceae > Shewanella. Next base: position 180,572 of record NZ_BPEW01000001.1, on the reverse strand, counting down.
GGGCTTAAAAACGGGTGAAACCGTTACCGACACGCTATTGGTGCATTCGGTAGACGGCACCGAGCAGAAAATCACTATCACCATTAATGGTACTGACGATAAAGCGGTGATAGCTGGTACCTCGACTGCCAGCTTGACCGAAGATAAAAACTTAGCCAGCGGTGACATGTTACGCGCCGATGGCCAGCTCACAGTGACTGATTTAGATAGTAGTGAAAACCAGTTCACCGCCGATTCATTGCAAGGCCAATATGGCCAGCTGAGTATCGATAACACCGGCCATTGGACTTATACCGCCAACAATTCGAGTGCCCAGATACAGGGACTCAAAACCGGAGAGCCTATTACCGATACTTTGCTTGTTCATAGTATCGATGGCACTGAGCAAACAATAAGTATCACCATCACCGGCACTAATGATAATCCAGTGGTTAGCCATATTAGCTCCAAGACAGTTGATGAAGGCGGTAAACCAATTACCGGTCAGATCACTGCCACCGATCTCGATCATGGCGACAGCGCGACCTTTACGACTAGCTTCAGTCACGCAGGTTTTATCCTCAATCAAGATGGTAGTTATACACTCGATCCCACCGATCCGAGCTTCAACCACTTAGCGGTAGGTGAGCATCAAACCTTGGTCATTCCGGTGACCGCTACCGATAACAATGGTGGTCAAAGTGCACCGCAAAACTTAATTATCAAGATCGACGGCACTAACGATAATCCTGTGGTTAGCCATATCAGCTCCAAGACAGTTGATGAAGGTTCAGCTAAGATCAGCGGGCAGATCGCCGCCACCGATCTCGATCATGGCGACAGCGCGACCTTCGCCACCAGCTTCAGCCACGCAGGCTTTGTACTCAATCAAGACGGCAGCTACACACTCGATCCCACCGATCCGAGCTTTAATCACTTGGCTGTCGGTGAGCATCAAACGCTGATCATTTCAGTGACTGCTACCGATAACAATGGCGGCCAAAGTGCACCGCAAAACTTAATCATCAAGATCGACGGCACCAATGATAATCCAGTGGTTAGCCATATCAGCTCCAAGACAGTTGATGAAGGTTCAGCTAAGATCAGCGGGCAGATCGCCGCCACCGATCTCGATCATGGCGACAGCGCGACCTTCGCCACCAGCTTCAGCCACGCAGGCTTTGTACTCAATCAAGACGGCAGCTACACACTGGATCCCACCGATCCGAGCTTTAATCATTTAGCGATTGGTGAGCATCAAACGCTGATCATTCCAGTTACCGCTACCGATAACAATGGCGGCCAAAGTGCACCGCAAAACTTAATTATCCGTATCGATGGCACCAATGATTTACCTGTTGTTTCCGGGATATCCTCGGCAAGCGTTATCGAGCAAGGTGAAAATGTTACCGGGACAGCAAATGCTTCCGGCACACTCACTGTGACAGATCTTGATTCAACAGATGTTATTACATGGACGATTGGACAGCCTCAAGGAAAATTTGGCGACTTATCAATTGATCAGCACGGCAACTGGAGTTATCAATTAGATAACTCAACTGGCAGCGCGGCAGATAAATTAGCTGCAGGTCAACAGCCACATGAATCGTTCTGGGTAACAGCAACTGACTCTTCTGGTGCTGCTGTACCACACAGAATTACTGTTGATGTCACAGGCAGCAATGACAAGCCAGTTGTCTCTTCCTGGGCACAACTAGCTGCAGGTACAGAAGACAAAACTGTGACTATAAAAGCCGCTGACTTACTCATTCATGCAACCGATGTTGATGCTACCGATACTCTGCAAGTCAACCAATTACAAGCAAGCCATGGTCATCTCATCGACAACAATGATGGCAGTTATAGCTTCACTCCTGATAAAGACTATAACGGTGAAGTTCGCTTAACTTATAACGTGGTAGATGGACACGGTGGCAGCGTAAATACCCAAGCTAGATTCAACCTAGCAGCATCTCCAGATAATGCCGTGATTACTGATGCTCAAACTGACCCTAACTTACGCGGCGTCACAGAAGATCGTGGCTATATCGATACCCACTATCAATTGCATTATGACGGTCAACTCAATATCCAAGATCCTGATACAGGTGAAGCTCAATTTGATCCCAATATTGGCCCGCAAACATATCAAGGCATCGGCTATGACACCAAATTAGGTGGCCACGTATTGCTGATGCAAGATGGTCATTACACCTACACCTTGGACAATCGCAATATTCAAAACCTTGCAGAAGGTGAAGTTAAACAAGACTCAGTTATCATTCGCTCAGCGGATGGTACCACCCACACCATTGAACTGACCGTACGCGGAACCAATGACCAACCGACTATCGCAGCCCAATCCCATACGGTTATTGAAGGCGGCGCCCTCTTACACGGGCAAATGCTTGGTCAAGATATTGATACTGGTGCAATACTGCATTACTCAACTCCCACAGTTGATGGATTGATATTTAACTCAGACGGAAGCTATAGTTTCGACCCCAGTAATTCCAGCTATCAATCGTTGGCCTCTGGTATCAGTAAAACCCTAACAATCCCAGTTAAAGTAACCGATGAAAATAATGCCAGCTCAACCCAAAACCTTACAATTAGCATTACTGGGGTCAATAATGCCGCCGTGATTGCTGGGGTAGATAGCGGTGATATTTTTGAAGTAAAAGCCGGACAAAACATGTCGCCTGATTATGCTCAGCCTGGCATGGCGACGCTAGGAAATCGAGTATTGTCGGCTGATGGGCAGCTTACGATAATCGATCCCGATAAAGACGAACTCGAATTTGGCGGTAGTCATTCCAGTGGTTACAACTATCATGGCAGCTATGGCGACTTAATTTTAAACAGAGACGGCAGCTGGCATTATCATGCAGACTTAGGTCATGTCAGCCATATTGGTGGTAGACCGACATCACGCGGCACTACCATTGATAAACTTGGCGAGGGTGAAAAGCTAACCGACACGATAACCATCCACAGTAAAGATGGCACTCCACACGATATCGTTATCACTATTCATGGTAGTAATGACCGTCCTTATTGCTCGTCAGAAGTACAGCTAAATGCTGGCACAGAAGACACTCGCCAGACGATTACCGTAGCGCAGTTACTTACCAATACTGTTGATGTTGATAGCAATGATATCGGCTTACTCACGATTGAAAATCTACAGCCCGATCATGGCTCTATTGCCATTAATTCCGATGGCAGTTTCAGCTTTACCCCTGAAAAAGACTACAACGGCCAAGTGCATTTCAGCTATGACGTTAAAGATGGGCATGGAGGCATCACTCATACAGGTGCATCTACCACGCTAGCTGCGGTTAATGATAATCCTGATAACATACCAGTCGTCGATTCTATAACTGAAGATACTGATAGCCACCATGCAATTAACTTACTCGGGGGTGCCACCGATGTTGATGGCGATGCGTTATCGATTAGCCAGATACAGGCTTCATTTGAAGGCAGCAGCGGAGCACTGCCGCAAGGTGTAACTGTAGCCAGCGATGGCCATTCGCTTATCATTGATAGTCATGCCCAAGTATTTCAGCACCTCGGCGTTGGTGAGAAAGCCGATATCGTGGTGCATTACATGATTGATGATAATCATGGTGGGCAAACGTCCGCTGTCGCTACCATCACTATGGTCGGCGCAGATGATAAAGCCACGCTTGCAGCTAACGTTATTCAGATGACTGAAACACAAGCGCTTGATAGCGCGCAACACGGCTATGGTGGCAAGTTACAGTTAGTGGACCCCGACACTGGCGACAACACCCAGTTTGTATTTAGTGGGCAATACATCGGACAAGGGTATGCCCCAGGAGATCTAACTGTTTGGCCTGATGGTTCTTACCAATTTAGATTACAAGGCGCATTAAATCGTCACGCTGATGATCTCGTCGCGGGCTTGCACGCTGGCGAGTCGAAACAATTTCCTTATGAGATAAAAACCAGTGACGGTCAAACACTGACCATTATGGTCAACGTGACCGGCGAAGATAGTAATGCGCAAATCCATGTGTCGATGCCGAATATGTTACCTGCCTCACAACATATAACGGAAGAAAATTTTGTACCTGCTAGTGCGACCAATCTCTATGCTGGCGGGCGTTTACAGGTGGTAGATCCAGACCACGACCAATCTTATCTGCAAGCAGAAACTATCAATACTGCACACCACGGCCAGTTCAAAATCAGCGCTGATGGAGGCTGGAACTACACCATTGATAATTCCATCGATGAAGTACAAAAGCTAGGCGCTGGTGAATCGTTCACTGAGACCCACACTGTCCATTCTCTCGATGGCACCGCCAGTCAATTACTTACCGTCACAGTTCACGGCACCAACGATGCACCAATGGTTTCTGCCGCCGTTAAACTTGCCCCCGGCATTGAAGATACAGATATTCAATTAAGTAAGTCTGAACTACTGGCGAATACGACTGATGTTGATCATAACGATATCGGTCAATTGGATGTTGCCAATTTAGTGGCTGATCATGGAACGGTTATCGATAATAAAGATGGAACATTCAGCTTCGTGCCGGAAAAAGACTATAACGGTGCTGTGCAATTTAACTATGACATCAAAGATGCGCATGGTGGTATCACCCATACTCAGGCTGGGCTGACCTTAACAGCCTCACAAGATGCCGCAACATTTAGCGGTGATAGCACTGGCGATGTGCATGAAGGGCATAGTTTTACTGCTGCCGATGGAACAGCCACTAATGGTTCAGTGGGGGATCGCTCGCCCGATCATCAGCATGGCAATATTGGCAAGCTTTGGAATGATAAAATCCATACCGACGGCCACCTTAATACCAACGATGCTGATAGCGGTGAAGACCACGCTCAAACGGGTATTTATCAAGGTAATTATGGCCAGATAATATTACAAACCAATGGCGATTGGAGCTATTACGCATCAATAGGCCAAGATTCAACGGGCAGAGCAATTGATAAACTCGGTCAGGGGCAAAACTTAACCGATACTGTCACAATCACGTCAGCGGACGGTACTAATCATGACATTGTGATCACTATCCATGGCGATAATGACCGTCCTTACTGCTCATCAGAAGTACAGCTAAATGCTGGAACTGAAGATACCCACCAAACGATTACCGTAGCGCAGTTACTTACCAATACCGTTGATGTTGATAGCAATGATATCGGCTTACTCACGATTGAAAATCTACACCCTGATCATGGCTCTATTGCTATTAATTCCGATGGCAGTTTCAGCTTTACCCCAGAAAAAGACTACAACGGCCAAGTGCATTTCAGCTATGACGTGAAAGATGCTCATGGTGGCGTCACTCATACAGGTGCTACAACTACCCTTGCAGCGGTAGGTGATGCCGCGACATTCAGCCATACTGACAGCGGCGCGATTAAAGAAGATCGACATGTTCAAGGAGATGCAGACCAGAGTGTGGCAGTGTCAGGAGTACTCAATGTCACTGACCCTGATGCTAATGAAAGCGAGTTTGTTGCAAGCAGAAATGTGCATGCCGTTAGCGATCCCTTGCATGGTCATTTAAGTATCGGCCGTGCGGGCGATTGGACCTACTCGGTACCTAATGCCAACTTAAATCATCTTGCTGAAGGCGAAACAGTACAAGTCACTTACCAAGTGCGCTCAAGAGGCGGCGATACCCATAACATTACCGTTGATGTGGTCGGTACTAACGATGCTCCTGCCATTAGTGTTCACACACTAGCTGACGGCAGTGAAGATATCAGCTATCAAATGCAGGCCAGTCAGTTTGGTTTCACTGATGTCGATAACAAAGATACGCTACATTCAGTTTCCATAACGGACTTCCCCGACCCGCTGCAGGGTAAATTTATGCTGGATGGCCACGCTATTAGCGCCAATCAGGTGATTGCTGCAGGCGATATAAGCAAACTACAGTTTGTGCCAACGCATAACTTTAATGGGGATGTAGATTTCTCTTACACCGTTAACGACGGCCATTTAGATTCAGCTAAAGCAAGCAACACGCTACACATTAGCCCAGTCAATGATGCTGCTACCATTGATGGACAGACACAATCAAACACTAGCGCTTCAATTACGGAAGATTCGGCCACCAGCGTAATATCAGGCCAGTTGACCTTGGTAGATCCCGATGCTGGCGAAGATAAATTTGCCAGCAATACTCAAATATCCGGTCAATATGGTCAGCTCACTGTCGATCAAGATGGCAGTTGGCATTATGCACTTAATAACGCTTCGCCCCTGGTTAATATGTTGAACGCTGGGCAGCAATTAACAGACACTATAACGGTGACTTCACCCGATGGTACTGCTAGCCAAACCATAGCAATTACCATCAATGGCCACAGCGATACCCCAAGTTTGCAACTGCAAGAAGCAGGAGCGACGCAAGGCCTAGATCTCTTCGCTGGTATTCAAGGTAACAGTATTAGCCAGCTGCAATACTCTACCGATGGCGTCAACTTTAGCAGTCAAATTCCAGCGGGGTTTAGCCTTGCTGCTGACGGACATACCCTTGAAGTCGATCCGGCGAATGCTGCATATGATCACCTCGCCAATGGTGCTCAACACAAGATTTGGGTTAACTACCAGCTGCAAGAAGGTGCAGGTAGCTCTGCTCATCATTCGAGTCAACAAGCGGAAGTCGTTATAGTCGGTACCAGTGATAACCCCATAATCCATGGCTTTAATGCCAATTCAGCGCAATTTAGTGGACCTGTAACGGGTAACTTACTGCAAGGTGCTACCGACGTAGATGACGGTGCGCAGTTAGTATTACAAGATCTACAGTTTAAAGATCCAACCACGCACCACTATGTGACCGTTCACTCTGGGCAAGATGCCAACATCAAAGGTGTTGGTCATATCACTATAGCCAGTAATGGTGACTATACCTTTACACCCGAACCAAGCTTTAGTGGCGATGCGCCGGGGTTTATCTATCGTGTTGTTGATACCCATGGTGACTATCAAGACGATAGCCAGCATAAACTGGATATCCATATCAGTGCCAACCACCAGCCAAGGGTACAAACATTAACAGTCAGTACTGCTGAAGATACTGATTTTCAATTTAGTGCAGCAAGTTTTGGCTATCAAGATAGCGATAGTGATGCATTTGATCATTTAAGCATTAATCAGCTACCCGATCCGGCTACTGGCTCATTATGGTTAAATGGTCATGCAGTAACACAAGGGCAAGCTATCGATGCTAACGTTATTGATCAACTAATTTTCAAACCGGCGGCAAATTTTAATGGTGATGCACATTTCAGTTACCTTGCCAGCGACGGTCATCAAGACTCAGCAGCCCATACAGCAGTGCTAACGGTGACTGCAGTCAATGACCAACCGCTCCTTAGTATCAATCAAACCAGTCACACTCAAGGCCATTTAGTAGCGACTGACGTAGATACCGGTGACACGCTTAGCTTCTCAGCGCCGCAGCTAACTGGCCAGTTTGGTAGCCTGTCTATTGACCCTGACAGCGGCGCTTATATCTATACCCAAAACAACTCTGTCGCACAGATGAACTACAACTCTGCGACTTCAACCTATAGCGGTGTTGACGTATTTAAAGTCCAAGTAAGCGATCACCATGGCGGCGTTGCGAGCAAATATATCAGCTTTAGTGCCGAGGCCACGGTGAGCAGCACAACAGCAGGTACCCTTGTCATCAGTAGCAGTGTTACTAACCAACCTTTAGTTAGCAACATGCTGCCGACTGGGCATAGTGTTGCAACTCCACCCTGCAACCATATCAGTATCGATCTAAGCGCCAATAGCGACTCAGGTAGTAGCAATCATGATGACTTAACCAATGACACCACACCAACCGTTACTGGTCATACTGATATTCCGTTCTCAACGGTCACAATTTATGACGGAAATACTCCGGTGGGTCATGCGCTATCTAATGCCAGCGGCGACTATAACGCGACCTTATCGAGCTTAGCTGAAGGGCTTCATAATCTGTCAGCCAAAGCCCTAGCACCATCATCAATATTACCAGCGGTATCATCAGTCGTTGATATTCAAATTGATACTCAAGCCAGCGCAACTATCAAGCTTGATCCCATCACTAGCGATAATATTATTAACGCGCAAGAGAGTGGCGCGGATATCAGCGTGACAGGTCAAGTTAGTGGCGATGCCCACCAAGGCGATATCGTCAACTTTGTTGTCGGGCAACATAGCTATAGCGCAACTGTTGATGCCAGTGGCCACTTTAACGTCAACATCGCAGGCACGGAACTAGCATCGAGCTCATCGATAACAGCGAGTGTTGTAACCACTGACAGTGCAGGTAACCCAGCGAGTGCTTCACAAGTGATGCACTATAGCAGCGACACACAAGTCGGTATGCCAACCATTACCTTTGAAAGCCCAGGCAGTGACAACGCATACAGTAAAGCCGAAATAGCTCAAGGTCACGCAGGAACAGTGACCGCAACAGTGCATGCTGCAGCTGACGCCCAAGTCGGCGAGCACCTCAGTATCAATGGCGTTGACCATGTACTTGATGCCAATAGTTTAGCCCATGGTATCGACCTTGAAGTGGCGCCAAATTCAATTGTCAAAGCCATCATGACCGATGAGCACGGCAACGTTAGTTCTGCCCTCAATATTGCAGCAAGCGCTATCCCTGAGCCTATCGTGGTTACCGCCCCACCTGGCAGCCACCATATTGGCGCCTCTTTGGGGATTCCGACCTTAATACCGACACAAACCCCTGTACCTGCGGCTCAGCAAGGCTGGAAAATACTGGTTAATGGCCACTATCAAACTAGCTATACCAGCCAATGGGGCACACTGACCATAAATCCCAAAACGGGACAATTGAACTATCAAGAACATGCTAATACTCATACTGGTCCTCATGGTTCGGCGCAAAATGTTGGCGTGCATGAGGATAGATTTGAAGTCGCGTTACAGGGCTCACATCATGATGATGTCATCATGCATGTTCAAGTGAGCATATTAAGCCGTGGACCAGGCCATAGTGGTAAGCTGACATTAGGTTCAGAAGTGCTCGATATGACGGTGACTCCAACCTTTAGTCACCCTGCACCGCCACCACCTCCTCCCGCGGCAGATGCCCATGATGTGCCCCAAAGTGATGCCATTGCTGAGGTCAGCATAGACTTAAACGATATAGTGGTTGATGATGCCGCGGTTCGCACCGAGCCAGATAGCGCAGGGCAAGACACACAATCATCTGATGATGCAACTGCTCAAGTTGAAGCAGAGACAGAACCGACGTCACAGCCACTATCACCAACACCAGTGACTGCAGCTGCAGCAAGTGCCCCCATCGATCACTACTTACAGATGGTGGGTATGAGCCAGCAAGATCTGACAGCCAAAACAGATAGCTCTGCCATGAATGAGCTACCTAATGTGCAAGAGCTTACCAGTACTGCACCCGATGCTGACATGCTAGACACCAATCACGTCGATGCGTTCGAGAGTCCACTCGATGATGACGATAAACATGGCTTACATCATGATGATTTAACTGTTCTTGATGATGCAATTGAACATCAAGCGGTCGACCAAGCAAACGATGACGACCTACTGCACCAAGCGTTAAACGATATGCACAATCAACTTTAGCCTAGCTAAAACTGAACCGCGATTAAACCCACAAAGCAGTGATAAATTTCACTGCTTTGTTCAATGAACAGCTAAATTCACGCCATCGACAAGCTACTTTAGCAAGCTCAAATATTAGACCTAATGACCATAGTTTCTATCGAGATGTGTCAACTTGTCTCACCCAACTTGGAAGATAGCTTACTCAATCAGTTTTTACGGCAAGCTTAGGCTACAATTTCTGGCATCAAACTTGCGATGCATAGAGGGTATTTTTCCCACGGCAAGCTATATGACATGTAAGACCAACCGATTTGATAGTGTAAACCAATATTCAGGAGAGTTTAGTGGCGCCTTCGCCGATTTAGGCACCTTTCTACCTTTAGCGCTTGGGCTTATCGCCCTCAACCATTTCTCCCCACAAGGGATTTTCATGGGCTTTGGTTTGTTTGCGCTGTTTACCGCATTTTTCTATCGTCGCCCTATTCCAGTTCAGCCAATGAAGGTCATTACTGCGCTCGTAATTGCACAGGGGTTAACCCCTGGCATGTTACAAGCTAGCGGTATGATGATGGGCATAATCTTGCTCATACTGGCATACAGTGGCGCCATAAAATGGATGGCAAAACAACTTTCTCCCGCTATCAGTATTGGTATTCAACTCGCCATTGGCATTCAACTGATATGGATGGGCGGTCAAATGATGAGCCAAACTTGGCTTATTGGGCTTATCGCCTTTGCCCTACTATTTGGCAGTAAGTTTTTTCCTCTGCGATATTTAGCTATGCCTTTAGTGATTACCTTGGGCATTGTATGGCAGCTCAATAGTGGCACAGCACCGAGCTTTAACCTATCGAGTTATAGCGCTTGGCAGTTTAGCTGGCCAAGTATGGATGAATGGAGCTCAGCAGCAGGTTTACTGGTGCTGCCTCAACTGGCACTCACGTTAACCAATGCGGTGATCGCCACCTCTGCAATGGCTAAAGATAAATTCCCACAGGATGCGAAAGCAAAGTTTGCACCTGAGCGCTTCGCCACCAGCTCAGGCTGGGCAAACTTATTACTTGCACCTTTTGGCGCTACAGCTATGTGCCACGGCGCTGGTGGTCTTGCAGTGCAGTATCACTTTGGCGCCCGTACTTGGTTAGCACCAACTATCTTTGGAACCAGCTGTTTACTCATTGCTGCGTTTTGGGGGCAAGGCATTGCCGGTATATTATCGTTGATCCCATTGGCGGTATTGGGCAGCTTACTCGCCATTGCAGGTACGCAATTGGCTTGGTCTAAGCGTTTTATTGATGGTAAACCTTTCTGTATTTTTGTGATCCTATCAACTGCTGCTATCTGTCTGATTGTGAATACCGCTGCTGGCCTTGCTGTAGGAGTGTTACTAGAGATGGGTAGGCGCCAATGGCACCTCTACTCTGATCTTAAGCATTGATAATCGGTAACCTATTGTAAAAAGGACGCATAGGCGTCCTTTTTAGTTTTCAGCAAAAAGTTATGTCCTACAAAAGTTCACCTTTGTTGCTTTAACCAACTAAAGCAGGGTAATCGATATAGCCTTCCGCTCCCCCACCAAACAGTGGACCTTTATCAAAATCGGCCAGTGGTAAGTCATGCTGCAATCGATATGGCAGATCGGGATTGGCAATAAATGAGCGACCAAAGGCAACGAGGTCGGCATAACCTTTGTCAATAACAGCACTGGCACGCTCAACATCATAACGCCCAGCAACAATAATGGTGCCACTGAACACCTGTCTTAATTTAATGCGAAAATCCTCAGGGATCTGTGGTGCATCATCCCAATCCGCTTCAGAAAGATGGATATAAGCAATCCCCTGCTGACCTAGATATTCTGCTGCTAGCAAAATCGTATCAACAATCTCAGGGCAAGCCATATCTTTAAAGGTCACAAATGGTGCGAGTCTAACACCGATTTTATCAGAGCCTATTTTGCGACTTACTGCATTAACAATCTCTAATAAAAACTGAATCCGTTTTAGTGGCGAACCACCGTATTCATCTGTTCTATGGTTGGAGTTGGTACGTAAATACTGGTCTACCAAGTAACCATTACCACCATGGATCTCAACTCCGTCAAAGCCTGCATCAATCGAATTTTTAGCCGCTTGCGCAAAATCAGCCACCACGCGGTCAATATCCACTTGCTCCATCTCTCTTGGCATCGGGCAGTCAACCATCTGTCCTTCTGGGTTGGCTTCATCCACTACCCAAACTTGGGTGTCAGTAGGTTTAATAGCTGATGGTGCCATAGGTGCAGAACCAGCTTGAAACACCGGGTGAGACACACGACCAACATGCCATAACTGGTTGAATATTGTGCCGCCAGCATTGTGCACTGCAGCCGTTACTTTTTGCCAACCTGCTATTTGCTCAGGAGTATACACACCTGGGGTAAATGAATAGCCTTGGCTATCATCAGAGATCTGTGTCGCTTCGCTGATAATTAGCCCCGTTGATGCTCTTTGAGCATAATAAGTGGCCATCATCTCATTAGGGATGTTACCCGGTTGAGTCGTTCTTGAACGCGTCATTGGTGCCATCACCATACGATTACTTAGTGATAGCTGTGGTTTTTGATAAGGGGTAAAAAGGCTCATAATAGCTCCTGATGTTGGCTAAAAACGTCGAAATTCTGCTGACTTGAAGTGTCCATAGTGATCAATTCGAATATCACCTCATCGGCACGGATGAAAACCTGTATAACCTTGCTATCAGGTACCTGCCGAACATTGTATTTGATGCCACTGCGCTGTAACTTTTGGGTTAATACCTCTAAGTTCATATCTGTATCGAAAGCGACATGACCAATGCTGCACTGGGGCTCGTCAGACTCAATAATATGGATTAAGGCTTCATCACCTTGATATAACCATTGTCCCTTGAAGGGAAACCTCGGGCGACTACCATCGGTTAACCCCAACACTTCTGTTAGCAAATGAATAGCATCGCTATTTTTAGTGGTGAGTAAATTAAGGTGATTAAATGTGATTGCCAAAATCAGTAATCTCAGTATTCAAATGATGCTAAGCAGTGTAGACCTGTTAACTTATTTTGATAATTGAGCTAATATTAAAATCATTTTCAAAAAATATTTGATATGTATCACCTTAACGATCTTAAATTAGCTATTCGCATTGCCGATCTTCACAGCGTTTCAGCTGCAGGGCGTGAACTAGCCATGACTCCCGCTGCCGCGAGCGCCGCACTGCAGCGTTTAGAAAAGAAATTAGATTGCGTGCTATTTGCCCGCTCGACACGGAAAATGACTCTTACCGAAGAGGGACAACTTTTTATTGAGTCAGGTCGTAAAGCCATTCAATTGCTTGAGGGTGCTAATAATGCATTAGCTGATAATCGTGGTGAATTAAAAGGAGAATTGAGGATTTCACTGCCGTCAGATCTGGGCCGTAATATTGTGCGTAAATGGCTCGATGAGTTTTGTCATTTAGCGCCACAGTTAAAAATCACTCTCTATTTCGCTGATCAAATGACTGATCTTATTGGCCAGAATGTCCATTTGGCATTGCGCTATGGTCAACTGGAGGACTCCAACTTAATGCGCCGTCAATTGGCGATGATGCCTAGAGTCGCGGTTGCTTCTCCTGAGTATTTAAAAATACATGGCCAGCCAACTCATCCAAGAGAGTTGTCACAACACCAAGTACTGGTACTCAACAGAGGCGTTGAGCCATGGCAAAAATGGCGCTTTAGCCACAAGAGTAAACAGTATGAAGTTGCGGTAATCGCCAATAAAAGCTGCAACGATGGTGCAGTAATAAAAGATTGGACCCTTGCAGGCCAGGGCATTGCTTATAAGAGTTGGTTTGATGTTGCCAAAGAGGTCAATCAAGGCGAACTGGTGGTACTTTTTGCCGATCAACTCGCAGAGCAGATCCCTTTACAATTGGTGTACCTGCAATCAGATTACCCAAGCCATAAAGTCCGCAGTGCTATCGATTTTCTCAAACAAAAATCACAAAGTTATCTCGAACAATATCCGTGTCCTAGTTAAAACGAGTTAATAGTAGGCTATTACATTGGCTTGCTATGACGGAGCAAGGTCACTGCCGCAGAAAAGATAGCTGAAAACAGACAAAGCCATGCTACTGGGATTAATCCAAATGGTTCGTTCAACAAGCCATTGCTATCAATTGATATACCGATAACTTGATAGCTAATCGATGCCAGTAGCGCTAAAACTAACAACACGATTGATAGCCAAAACTGTTGCAACAACTTCATGGTTAATCCTTGTGTTCATGATCCAATATGGTCACTTTCTCACCCTGTTCAGCCAGATAAAAAACCACAATTTTAGCGGGTTCGTTACTGATATTTTGTCCGGTATGAGAGGTATTGACCAGTTCAATAAGTGTATCTCCAGCTTTGAGATGTAACTTTTTGCCTTCGCGAGTTTGTACCACTAGTTCACCGCTCAACAGAATCCCAGCATTGATGACTGGATGCTGGTGCCAAGGTAGCTTTTCACCGGGGGCTATCACTATCTCTTTGATTGTGACTTCCGGCTGAGTTAACGCATAAGCGGGTAGCTTATTGCCGTTCCATGAGTGTGTCGATTTGATCAAATCTTTCGAGCTGGCGGCACTGACAGAGGTCGCTGCAAACATTAATCCCAATAAAACTTGTTTCAACATGCTAAATATTCCCTTTAATTGATATCCATATAAGCTTTTTTGAACTAAATAAGCGAAGCACTAGAAGCAGCGGACTAGCAAAACTATTTAGAAAGCTGACTTTGTCGCTCTACACATTAACTAGCATACCTAGATCCACTATGGGAGCAACTCAGCTCTAATCTAAATTAATGTGTTGCAATGGGGCAACTTTAACCACTTACCTGCGACATGGTGTCGCAGATTACCGATTTAGCTTTGCCAGTCATAAACCATCCTGACACCATCTGCAGCACACAAAACAAAATAACAACATTATTATGAAGTTGCATTTATCTTTCGTTTCACTTTCCATCATTACTGCGCTATTTCCGTTACACTCGTTCGCCGATGATGCCGGCTTTGAAGTCATTGAAGTCACCGGACAACACCAAGGCAGCTACAGTGCGGTGACCCCTGAGGCCGCTACACCTCAAACAGACATCAGTGGCTTGCTTAACAATCTTCCTGGTGCGTCAGTCAATGGCAACGGACCTCTTACAGGTATCGCCCAATATCGTGGCTTATACGGCGATAGGGTTAACACCCAAGTCAACGGCATGACTCTATCAAGCGCGGGTCCCAATGCCATGGATACCCCTCTCAGTTATGCCAGTTTAATTCTAACCGAGCGTTTAGAGATGACCCGCGGTATTGCGCCGGTATCCGCAGGAACTAACACTGTTGGTGGTAGCGTGCAGGTGATTGAATCTCAAGCGAGTTTCGATGAAGTCAGCGGCAAAGTCGCTGCCCAATACCAAGACAATGGCCAGCGAAGCCATGTTGGTGCCAAAGGCAATTTTGCCAATGACCAACATGCTGTCTTGGTCTATGCAGATATACTCAACGGCAATGAGAATGTCACTACCGGTGGCGCTCAAACCATCTCACCCACCACTTATGACAAGAACATGTTTGGCGGCCAATACCGCTATCGCCTCGGTGACGCTAGCGCTAATGACTCCATCGCCATCGGATATCAACATTTAGAAACCACGAATGCAGGCACTCCTGCACTGCCAATGGATATCGACTTCATCAAAACAGATCGAGTCAAACTAGAGGGCAACCATGACATCAATGATTGGGAGTTGAATTGGCACCTGGCATATAGCGATGCCAGACATGGAATGGATAACTTTAGCGAACGCATGAAAATGCCAACCATGAATGCCCGCTATAACAACGCAGAAAGCCAGAGCTACGATGCCGCATTTAGTTTCGGTAAAAATAGTTGGCTGTTTGGCTTAGATAGCCAATTGAGTGAACATAACTCAGTGATTAGCGATCCGACAAAACCTATGTTCGAAGTTGATAATTTCAATGCTGTTATCGATAACACTTATAGTGCTTTTGCCCAATGGCAGCAGGATATTAACCAATGGCAATTGGAGTTAGGTGCTCGAGTTAAGCATTATCAAACCGATGCTGATGAAGTGAATCATTCAATGGCAGGCTCTATGCCAGCAATAAAGGTATTAATGGATCGATATAACAATGCCGACAGGTCGCAATCACAAACAGGACTCGATCTGGTCATAAATGGCCGTTATACA
Source organism: Shewanella sp. c952 (assembly GCF_019654975.1). Classification (GTDB taxonomy): domain Bacteria; phylum Pseudomonadota; class Gammaproteobacteria; order Enterobacterales; family Shewanellaceae; genus Shewanella. The sequence continues at coordinate 164,709 of NZ_BPEW01000001.1, read as the reverse complement.
CAAACCGAGCAGTTAAGCTGGATTGTAGGGCTGGCGAGAAAGCAAGATAGCGCTAGTTATCAACAGCGTTATTTATGGGTGCCGATGCAGTCTACTGGCGGTTTAGCGGATGGGCGCACCTATGTAGGCCAGATGGATCTTGACCTAGAAACTGCCTATCAAATTGAGCTCGGCAGTGAGTTTCAAACTGATAACTTTAGCTTTAATCCACGCATCTTTTTCCAACGTATTGATGACTATATTCAAGGTATTTCGGCAACCGATCCCGCTGTGATTATGGCGGCGAAAATGATGGGTGACGACAACCCTATGCAGTTTGCTAATGTCGATGCACAGCTCTACGGTATGGACCTCACGGCCAGTTATCAGATCAGTTCAAACTGGTTAGTCGATATGAATGCCAGCTACGTCAAAGGCGAACGCAGAGACATTGACGATAATCTCTATAGGATAAGTCCGCCAAAAGTAAATGTTGGTGTTAATTACCAGCGTAATAATTGGACTGCTCGCATAGAAACATTGGCAGTCTCAGCTCAAGACGATGTCTCCGAATCTCAATTAGAGCAAACTTCTGCTGGCTACGCTTTAGTCAACATCTCTGTCGGCTTTGATGCCGATAACTGGTTAGTCAAAGTCGGCGTAGACAATCTATTTGATACGGAATATGAAGACCATTTAGCCGCTTATAACCGAGTGATGGCAGGCGATCTGGCACCTGGTCAACGCATGCCAGGAACGGGACTAAATGCTTGGGTTACAGGAGAATACCGCTTTTAAAGTCAAACAGAGTTATTAACAGGGAGCACTCCACTGCGCCCATCTTTGCCCCGAGCTGACTCCTCTGTCTCGGGGATTTTTTAATCGGTCACTTTACGCTTTCTTTGCAGCATATCTCTATCTGCTAGATCCAAAAGTTCAGCGATAGAAGCTGAAGGGCTAGCGTCTGTAATACCAATCGAGACAGTAAATACCGGTAGCCGCTCAAGCTGATGATGAGAACAAAATGCAGCTGCAATTCGATGTTTTACGCTAGCAAGCTCCTCTTTAACGTCATACATCACTAACGCTACAAACTCATCTCCACCAACACGACCAACCACGTCTGACTGGCGTACTGACTGAGTTAAAACCATGCCTATTAGGGTGATCACATCATCACCAACACCATGACCATGCTCATCATTTATCGCTTTAAAGTTATCAACATCTAAATATAAAAGCCCAAGTTGGCTCTCTGTTCTTTGAGCTAACTTAATGCGTTGTTCTGCGAGAATATTAAAGCCGCGACGATTGTTTACCCCAGAAAGAGGATCGGTGATTGCCAACCTCTGCATTTCGGCATAAGCGCCGATTAAAGACAGATCCGATTCTAAAATATCTCTAAGATGACGAATCAATTCAAGGTAGGTCGCTTGGTAATCAGTTTCTTTAAAATCCATGACGCAGAAGGTGCCAAACGGCTCACCGCTAGGCCAAAATACTGGAACACCTAAGTAAGATCTAAAACCATCATTATAGACTTCGGGGTTACTGTCCCAACAGCTATCTAACAGTGCATTGCTCACATACAGTTGTTGACGTGTTTCAACGATACGACGGCAAAAAATATTAACTTCGGGCTCAATAATAATACCCGCGGGATAAGGATTAGTCTCTTGCTCACTGGCGATAGTGATCTGAAAGCCTTTCTGGGTATATTGCACTAAAAAGCTGGCGGGAGCGTCAAAAAGCTTGGCTAACAAATTGACTGTTTTTTGCCATTTGTCAGTTGAGATAAGTTCATTTGGATCTTCAAGTAAAAAAGAATCAGTATTAAAAACTGCATTTTTGGTCATAGGCTACTCCACATCCAGATGAGTCATCATAATTATTGTTACCGACTATCTTGCTTCAGCATAGCGATATCGCAATAGGTTTGTCCAATATGACAGGCACTATTAGCATAATTCATTACGAGCATGATAAAGCCCGGACTTTACAGAATTAAAAACTGTGAAAACTACAATACAAAGTACAACACAAAGTACAGAGCAAGCAATTGGAGCTGAACTAGAGCTTAACGATGATCCACCACTGGCTTTTTAAGTAATTTTCGCTGCAGTGTGCGCCGATGCATACCTAACTGCCGAGCCGTCGCAGAAACGTTGCCACTATTAGCTGTTAACACTTGCTGAATATGTTCCCACTCAAGCCTTTTAGCTGACAATGGCTCCTCCTGCAAAGCCTCGACAACGGTATCAACTGGAGTGACAGAAAGTGCATTCAGTAAAGTTTGAGTATCGACAGGTTTTGCCAAATAGTTGTCTGCGCCAAGGCGAATCGCCTCAACTGCAGTGGCAATGCTGGCATAACCCGTTAATAGCACCATAATGACATTTGGCAGTAATTGCCGTAATGGAGAGATAAGCTTAAGACCATTTTCTTGCTCCAACTTCATGTCGAGTAGCACATGAGTCGGTTTAAATTGACGTGCTAGCAACAAACCTTGACTGGCATCGTGACACTGCTGACACTCAAATCCCTGCTTGCTCATACGCCTGGTTAATATTGCTGCCAATGCAACATCATCCTCAATAATAAGTAATCGGTTCATGTCGTTGCCCCTACGCTTTTCTGCATTGGAAAACTCACTTCAGCAACAGTGCCTCCTTCAGGAAGACCAGCCAATAATAACCTCCCTCCCAAGCGCTCAAAACTGGCATGACTTAATAGCAGTGCCATGCCCATGCCTTGTTCGCTTTCAATTAACTCTTGTCCCAGCTGAGCATGCATTTTTTTAGGAATGCCAACACCATGATCTTTCACTAAAATGCTCAGTCGATGGCCTTGGTTAGCGACCAATGCAGACACATTCACTCGCTCCTCTCCAATTTCAGCCAAGCTTGCGCTCGCCGCGTTTTCCACTAGTGACATCAATGCTGGCAACAAACTAGCATCAGTAACAATACCCATGTGAGAATCTGCATTAGATTCGTCCATTAGTGTTAGCTCCAACTTCACTTGCGGCATCAGCAACAGCACTTGCTGCTTTAAGGTATTCAGTAGCTGATTAGCACTAAGTACTGTTTGTTTTTGCTCTCGAATAGACTCAGTTGCTGTACGCAGTGAATGCAAAGTTTGCTCACAGCGCAGCAGGGCACTGTCCATCTCGGACAAAATGGGCTTAAGGTTGCTATCTTGTGCAGGAGTCTCCTCTACAACTTCATCAACCAGCAAGCGCAGACTCGCCAGTGGAGTCGCCAGCTGATGCGCCATTTGAGCCGAAGCGGTGCCAAGAGCGAGCAATTTCTCCTGCCGCAACTGAGCTTCTCGCATAAAGCTTAGCTCAACATCTTGTTTGCGCATGCGTTGTGCAATGTAGGCCACACTGGTCGTCAGTACCAATGAAGATATGAGGAAGTTAAACCACATCCCCAAATAATGAGAGCTCATGTCCATACCGTGATGCTTCATCTGGCTCTCAGGCACTGAGAAGATCATCAAGCTATAGGCGACAGTCGACAATAATGTCAATGACCATGGAGCCCACTTAGGCAGTGTGATTGCAGCGATTGCAATCGGCAACAACAACAATGAGATAAACGCATTAGTAGCACCGCCGGTAAAATAGAGCCAGGAGATCCAAAAAATAGTGTCTAGTAGTAACACTATAAATAACCCAGACTCGGTACGGGCAATGGGCTCACGCAACCTAAACGTGAATGCTAAATACATAGCCTCGAGGCACATGCCCCAATACAAAACAGGACTGCTTAACGACAGTCCAAAGGTTTCTGCAGCAAAAAACGTCAGTCCCAGCTTTAATAACAATCCAGCAATGCGCAGCAAGGCTAACTGATCTGTGGCACCGAAATTACTATTAAATAAGCTGCTAAAAGGATTCTTTAATTTTGAATTTATCATTAATCACTGTTCTTTTATTTTTTGAGCAAAGCCATTGCCGCTGGTGACTGCTGCAGCGCTTTTTCAATTCCAGAGTTAAACATTACGTTGCTTTGAATCGATAAACTGGCAAGTCTCTCACAACTTAAGCTGCAATCATGGGGGCGTTTTGCACTATCTGTGGGGCTGGTCACGGGTTTGAGGTGCTCGGTACTTAGACCAAGCAAATCGCCCATGGCTAACAACATCTGATACTTACTCATGCTGCCGCTAGCACTAAAATGATAGTGGCCTGACAAAGGTTCACCAGCTGTTTGTAACTGAATCATTTGCACTATCGCGCAAGCGATGTCTGCAGTAGAGGTCGGACTGCGCACAGCCCTATCATCAACAAGCTGCTCATTTTTATCAAGCAGCTGATGTAGCAATATCATCACTGCAGATTCTGGCAGCGTTTCTACAGCGCCATAAAGAATAGGCAAACGCAAAATAGCAAAACCTTGCTTAGCCTCTGTGACAATCATTTCGCCTTGCCGCTTAGAGTCACCATAAAAATTCACAGGATTAGTCGCTGAATGTTCATTATAAGGCGGCGTAGTACCGTCAAAAACATAATCGGTTGAAATGTATAATAGCCAAGCACCTGACTGACTAGCAGCCTGGGTAAGCGAGCGCGTCGCATCAGCGTTAAGCGCCAACGCGGCGGCAGGATTTTGCTCAGAAACATCAGGACGACGCTCCGCAGCGCAGTGAACAATAACATCCGGTTGATGAGTTTTAATAAAAGCTGTCACTTGAGAACAGTGCGTCAGATCTAATCTGTATATGCCTTGCACTGCACGACTGTAACCACAGGCCAATACTTCAAAATCAGCATGAGCTTCGAGCTCAGCCACCACTGCACGCCCTAATAAACCGGTTGCTCCAGTTACCATCACCTTAACCATGTGTCACTCCTTGAATTAACGCTTGGTTAGCTTAAGGGCTTTTCTTCATCTAAGCACTGGTTTATTGTGGCTATTAATTACTTTTCACTAAAGAACTCTTTAATGTCGCTTGAAAACGCATTGCCACTCATTATTGCAGGCCCCAGTTTGCGCCATTGCGATCAGCAACATTTTACCTTGTGGTTCGTTAGCCGTGAACGGTTATCACAGCTGCATTTGGCGATAATCAACGCCGGTTTTGAGCGAAAGCTTAGCGGTGATGAGGTTCACGTAATAAAACTGGGGCAAGGGGCGTATCAATATCTAATCCGCGTTTCACAGCCAGAACTACTACCCAACGACACAGTATTAAGCTATCAACTTGGTAGTGCGCAATATACTGATCTGTTTGCTGATGTTGATGAACTGACTTATGCCGATAAAAGTGAGATAGAGTTCATTATTAAGCCGCAAGTCGACAATCTACTTCACGGCTCATGTCGCAATCCGCTTCATCATAGCGGTGACGCACTGGTCGCTGCTGATACGCAATTAGCTCAACTAGACACTCCACAACAACGGCCTGCGCTACTGATGCTAAGTGGCGATCAAGTCTATGTTGATGATATCGCGGGACCTATGCTCTATGCCATAGGGCAAGTCATCACTCTGTTAGGTTTAAATCAAGAGCAGTTTACCGACTGCAGCCTAGCCAGTAGTGAGCAAATCAGTTACCAGCCTGCAGCTATGTACCAACGCCATCTGAATCTATTGCCGAAAACTCAATACAAGGCAAAAACAGCCATCAAGCGTTGGTATATTAATCATCCTATATTTACCTCGTCCATCGCTGAGAACCATTTAGTTAGCCTCAATGAACTCATCGCACTTTATCTACTCAGTTGGTCGCCAGAACTGTGGGATATCATTGATATCCCTAAAGAGGTGAGCGGCCTTAGCAAAGCTAACACTCAGCGCTGGCAGCGAGAATGGACTCATCTGCTCGAATTCAAAAGTGGCTTACAACAAGTCAGGCGCTTATTTGCCCACCTGCCGACCTATATGATTTTCGACGATCATGATGTCACTGATGATTGGAATCTCACAGCCAGATGGGAGATGGCAGCTTATAACCACCCTTTATCTAAACGGATCATAGGCAATGCCCTTATCGCCTATACCCTGTTTCAAGGGCTAGGCAATGCGCCAACGAAATTTGATGCTGAAGTGCGTCCACAGTTAGATGCGCTTTTTAACGAGCGAGAAACCTCAACTCAAGATGGCTCGGCAGAGAAAAGTACCGCTCAAGATCAACTTATCGATGAATTGCTCAAGTTTGAAGACTGGCATTACAGCTTACAAACCACTCCTAAAATAATTGTGCTCGATACCCGCACTCGCCGTTGGCGCAGTGAATCCAACCTTGGTAAACCATCAGGCTTAATGGATTGGGAAGCATTGATGGAGTTTCAGGCGGAGCTTGTTAATCAGCCCAATGTGATAATCGTGTCGCCAGCACCAATGTACGGGGTAAAACTGATTGAGACCGTGCAGCGAATGGCGACCTTTTGCGGCGCCTCCCTTCTGGTTGATGCCGAGAACTGGATGGCCCATCCTGGCACAGCTAATACACTGTTAAGTATTTTCCAGCACCGCAAAACACCTGAGCAATTCGTCATTCTATCTGGCGATGTACACTACTCATTTAGCTACGATATTAGTATCCGTTTTAGAGATGCAGGCCCTGCGATTTATCAGATCACCTGTAGTGGTATTAAAAACCAGTTTCCAGAAAAACTACTGCCCTACTTCGACAAATTTAACGGCTGGTTATATGGCCATTTTTCACCGTTAAACTTTTTTACTAAACGCAAACGTATGTCGATACGTGGCCGTCGCCCTAACGGCGCCCGTAGCCAACGCTTAATGAATAAGAGTGGTATTGGTAGAGTTGAATTGGCCGCTAATGGCGCCCCGACTAAGATTGCGGTGCTGCACGCAGATATGAGTGAAACCGAGTTTTTGCCGCCTAGGCGCAGCTAGTCCTGCAACGAAAAACCATCACAACTGATATCAATGTGCTCAGCAGTTAGTGGGTCGGTAAATGCTAGTCTTTTGGCCATCAGCTTTAATGGCTTGTCAAAATCATCGGCTGCTTTATCAAGTAGTTCTGGATAAAGCCTATCATTTAAGATCGGCATACCTAAGCTCATCATATGTAGCCTAAGTTGATGTGTGCGCCCTGTTACAGGCGTTAGTTCGAATAGGCCTAAGCCCTCTTTAACCTGCAGCAACGTAATTTCAGAATGGCTATTAGGCTCTCCAATACCAATCTTCATCATAAAACTGGGGTCAGCTTTCACCAGTCGATTTTTCACTGTCCAGCTCATTGGCAGTGCTAAAGCATCAGCCGCTATGTTTGCCATTAGCTCATCAGAAAGCTTAGCAATAGCTTGATAAGTTTTAGTGATATTGCCGGTTTTGAATAGTTGATGATAATCATGCCGCGTATCAGCGTTAAGCGATAGCAACATCAGCCCTGCGGTGGCGCGGTCGAGTCGGTGGCTGGCTACGATCTGCTCATTTGCTGTTTTGATCCGCAGCCGATTGACCAAGCACTCATTGACAAAATTCCCACTGGGATTAACGGCGAGGAAGTGTGGTTTAAAAGCGATAATGATCTGTTCATTTTGCAGTAATACCTTCTCCTCAAACGGGATCAAGGACTCTTGCTGCACTTCACGGTAATAATAGACTCGCGCACGGGGGACAAACTCACTATCTAAAGTAATTAACTCACCATCGCGCCAATGGACTTTGCCGTTTTCGATACGATCAATCCAAGTCGTTTCTGCAATCGCTTTAAAGTGACTCACGAGAAAGCTCAACACTGTAGGTTTATCGGTAACAGTTTCAGGCAACACAATATAGGAAGCTTGGGCGGCGCGGACAGATTGGCTCATACGATTTGTTACAGTAACCTAAACAGAGCGCTATTTTAGCAAAAGAGAGCCACTTAGCTAATAAGACTTTGCACTTGCATGAGATTTAATAAGTTCCAGCACAAAATTCATAGTTTTATGGCAATTAGGCTGGTTCATTAATCGTAGTTTGTCTTTATTGTACAACGGTAGCACCTCCAACCAACGCTGACTGACCCAGGTTGCATCCTCTAGGTGTATGTCATTTTCGTATAAACCAAATAGGTCGGGATTTACCTCATAAAATTGCTCTAACGCTGCGCTAATCAACTCAAACTCACCGATAATCGGTTCTTGTTGCCAGTTATTACAGGCTAAAGTTCTACTGATCCACACACCGTCACGACGCTGTGCAGCCGACAAAATCTTAACCCGCTGCTTGCCTTCGAGTACAATACCAAGGGAATCGTCATCTAACTGATTAAAATCAATAATTTCGCATTGTGTTGCCATCTCATAACAAGGCGGATTACTGTTAGCTTTACTGACGCCAAACACCAACGGATAGTGCTGCTTGAGCACTTCAGCGATTATGCTCAAGTAGGCAGGATCGACCACACGGATCTCTACCCTGCCTTCAGGTAACAGTAAAGTATCGTGCGTTAATAACGCCATCTCTTCTGTCCGCATAATAACCTCCAAAATAGGTAGGTCAGACCATCTTTTTGACGATCGTCAATAAAGCTAAAGTGTAGCAGCTGGTTAAATTTCAGCCACAAGGCTTTTTACTAACCTGTTCACTTATTAGACAGCCTTTTATCCGGATTTATTACAGTTTGGCGCAGAAATCTACAGCAACTCTATATGCTCAACTATAGATTGCTTAGCGATAACATCTGCCAAATCATCCGCTAATACCTGACTCATCGCCGCCGCTTGACGCCAATACTTAATTCTAGAGTCGCTATCAAAATGTGAGAAATCATTACGATCGGGTAATTTTGCGTAGGGTAAACTTGCTAAGTAAGCATTTGTTGGTGCCAAGATAAGCGCATTATCGTAATTACGCTTTGCATCTCGGCGACGTAATGACTTATCGAACCAGCCCGGCGACATTCGAGGAAAAAAGTGTGGGTAAAGCGTCAGCCCTTTCGGCTTATTAAGCGGCAGGTCAAAATGATAGTCAGTAATGCCACCATCATAATAATGGCCATGAGGCGCACCGTTTATCTTGGTGACAGGAGCTAATACCCAAGGGATAGAACCTGTCGCCAATAAGACTTGCTGAATGTTGTCTTTAGACAATCCACAAAATTGGCTAGGTAGATCGCTGAGGTTAGCAAAAGGAGATTGTGACGACTCAACCCCAAATACGTAGCGCTCAAAATGCCAAGCTAACGTTTTACGACTGACAAAGTTAGTCGCCGCAGCGGTCGCAAGTCCCGCTGCAAGTGAAGCTTTATTCGCAACACGGTTTAAATGACGGCCACGACAAGCAATATAGTGACTATTAATAAAAGAGTTGGAGACTATCTCCATGGCACCTTGACTACCCAATAAACCTGCAAGGATCCCTTTTACTTGCTCAGACACCTCAACCGCAGTGGGTTTAGTGTCATAACGTTGACCGATATACAGATCTTCTAGCCGTTGGTAGGCCGCCAACGGATTGTTTTGCGCTAAACACGCTAACCGCCAAGCACCAGATGAAGCCCCTAAGGTATGCAAGGGCTGTCGATGTGACTTAAAAAATTCTCCAAAGAGATACTTATCGAGCCCCGCTATCCCAATTATTTTTAATGGCTAAACACCGAAACGCTCGTATGTTTAAAAACAGACATTCAATAAGATACAAACCTTTTGTTTTATATCATTAAAATTATCTAGCGTTTTTCATAAAGATATATGAAATACCAGAGGGTGAATGGGTTAAAGGGGGGAACATAAAACCTTAACTATTGATGACTATCTAGCTACTGCGCTTTAAGAAGTTGCTCATGTATTACCTGATTAACCATGCCTGAGTTATCTATTTTCATCAGTATGTCATGCGGACTTAGATTGTCTTTGACCATAATGACATCCATGTTTTTTCTAGTTTGAATACGCTCAACGTTCAAATCAGTGGCTTTTTTAAGCGCTTCAACTCTGGAATCACTTTCAATCAGCGCATCCTTCCAGTAGACAATATAGGTCATGCTGACTTTTCTTCTTAGCAGCGCTTCAGCATTTAGGCTTTCTGTTACCTTGTTCTCTTTCACAATATTTGCTGCAGATTCAGAAATGGACTTATCGCTAAATTGACTACAGCCAGATATCAGCAAAGATATCAGGGTGAGAGCGATGATATTAAAATTAATGGATGGCATATGAATCCTTGGTGTTTGGGAGAGGTTTTTTGACTTGTGTTGCCTCGCACTTATGTTAATTCAAGGGTTAAATAAACCGACAAATCAATGGCTAAATCAACGAGGGGTTGAGCTATAAACGCCCTTCATTTAGAAGAAGGGCATTTATGATTTCAAGTCTTAACCTTCACATATGGCAGGTTGTACAGAATAGCTAAAGTCTACTTCAACAATTTCACCACATGTACCATCTTTACAAGATTGGACCGCAACTCTTGTATAAGTAGAAGTGTCTACAGTTACACGAGGAACATCAGCAACTACAGTCTTATCAAAGGTAACAGAGTTAATATCACCAGTAGAGCTAGTTTGTAAAATGTTATAACTAACGCCATCTGTCGCATGTTGTAGAGTTCCAAACTGTACGTTATACATTGAGCAAGCAGTCGGGGCAACAGTAATCATTTTGGCTAAATAAGCTTCTTGAACAGGTGAAGTAAATTCTGCATAGCGATGCTGAACATTAACTGTATCAATTGCTAGAGCATCGTTTTTAAGAGCATTATAAGCATTGATAACACCAGCACCATAACCAACTTTAGACGCTCTTGATGCTTGACCATTACCGTTAAACTCATGTGGGACGGCAGTATTTAAAAGCATTGCTTCACGTTCTTTAGCTGACAAATCAGGGTATGCTAGTTTAAGCAACGCAAGGACACCTGAAACATTAGGAGCCGACATTGAAGTACCAGAACTTTCTGCATAACAATCATCGTAACTATTAGAGTCGCCACAGTTACTACCAGTACCATAATAAAGAGTACTCATTGTTGCACCTGTAATTTCTTCACCATGCATTGCAATATCAGCAAATTGACCATAGTTAGAGAAAACACTAATCTCACCACTCATTTTAGAAGAAGCAACACCAAATGCTTCTTCACAATTAGCAGGGGTAACATAAGTAGTATCAGCAGACTCATTACCAGCAGCAATAACAACGCTAATGTTCATATTGTAAGCTTCTGTAATTGCATCTTTTGTATAACTGTTTGCTTCACAACTAATTGCTGATTTTCCGCCTAAACTCAAGTTAATAACATCAACAGGTTCAGAGATTGGGCGAACATAACCTTGATCACCCTCTTGTAATGAACCATTGCTATACTTTTTGATAGCCCACCAGATACCGTTAGCAGTACTGTAACCATTACCACCATAACTACCAAGAACACGAACTGGTACAATTTCTAGTAAATTACTAGGAACAACGCCAACCATACCAAGATTGTTATTTGAAACTGCCGCAATTTGACTTGCAACACTCAATCCGTGACCATCAATAACAATGTTGTAGATACCATCACCATCCGAATCCCACCAAGACTTATCAGTGGCATCGTTACTTTCAATGATAGGAATTAGATTTGCAAAATCACAAGTATAATCTAAACCAGTATTTTTAAGATCAACAGTTGAACAGCCCATTTCACGATAATCGTTATTAACAGCGCCAGAACCGCCAACAACAAAATTAGCTTCATCGTCAGACCATACAATATCTTCATGTTCCCACTTACCTGTATCAAGAACGGCAACACGAACCTTACGGTCAAGGCTTACATTTTTGACAGCATAATCACGAGCTTTAGCAATACTTGATAATCCCATACGAGAATCTTCTTGTTCATCTAAATATTCTTGACCTAGATACAAAGGGTCATTAAATTTATCAATTTCAAGAGAAAGAGTGCCAATTGTTCCACTGTTTAATTTTTTATAATTAAAATGATTTGTATTAATTAATTTTCGATTAGTTTTTGGAGAAACGACCAATCCATTTTCTTCTACATATTTAAAGTAACCAGTGTTTTGAAGCGTATTAATAGCTGTCTCACTATCACCCTGAACATGAACCAAGTCAAAAGTTTTTTGAAGTGGTTTTAGTAGAGTAATTGATAAACCTGTTTGTTCAGAAAGTTGCTCAATCGCCTCAGTACTATGCACGCTTGCATTATCTTCCCAGTTTACAATTAACTCGGCAGCATGCGTTGAAACCGAGGTTATAGTTATAATAATTGAAATGGCTATGTGTTTAATTTTCATTTTTCTTACTCTTAATTTGAATTATATAAAGTCACATTTTTAAAAAGCGTCATTGGAATACGATTTGCTAATTAATAACTGCTTCATTTGCCATTGAAGTAGAAATGCTAAGAACTTCATATTCAGGCTTCCATAACCATGCTTCACCTTGATATTCACCGTAAGTAGTATTACCTACAAATCGACTATAAAAGCCATTATCCAGTTCATTCATTTGTTCCCAATAAACACGACCTAATTCAAAAGTAGGAACCTCAGATTGTAACATTCCAGACAAACGGTTGGTGCGTTCAATAATATTTAGTCCACCAGCAGAATAATAATCATTTTCCTGCATGGTGCGAATACGCTCAATATTACTTAGAGCTAGAGCATAGTTTTTAGCGTTAGCATAAAACTGAGAATCAGCCTTGCCTGTGGTATTGTTGTACGTTTCTTCTTCGCCTACATTACAAATGAAGCCACGTTGAGTAGTGTAAGCACCATCAACATTTCCACCTTTGAATGCATAATTAACAACATAACCAGTTTGAACAGCACTAAGCATACAAGTTAGTTCTTCAGTTGAATCATTTTCAGAAAAATGGCGTGAATCAGCAATTAGTAGACGTTCAATTAATGCTTCTTGCTTTGTAAGAACACCAGTAATTTCAAGACCATCAATCAGAAAATCACTAAGACGCTCTAATTCTTGAGACTGTTTTACAAATCTTTGAGCAAGTACAATCTTCTCTTCTAATTCAAGTTCCTGCGCTGTTGTAGCTCCTTTTACATAAATCTGATAAGCATTACCTGAAAGACCACCAAATGAATCAGTTGTATTAACTCGAATTGAAAACCCAGAAAACTTAGAGCCAGTAAGAGCTGTAATTGAATATGTTTTTGCTGCATTATCATAAGTAAATGAAAGCTTGCTTGCATCACCCTGATAAACTTCAAATGGCTGACTTTCGTAAATAACTAAACTATCAGCATCAAGAACTTCTGAAGATGTTAAATCAAAAGTTTTAGTTTCACCCTCTTCTAAAAAGACAAAGAATGCACCATCAATTGCAGGAGAACGATTTGCATAATAAACATTTAGTGAGAAATTCAAAGTTTCTGTAGTAACACCATCACTCACAGTAAGAACACCTGTGTAATCTCCCTGATTTTCAGAAGATGGAGAAACAATAACTTCTTTACTCTCTAAATCAATGACCGCAGAAATAGCGGTTTGATTTAATCCAGAGTCAACATTCATAGCAATACTGTAAGTAATGTTATCTTGCTCAACAGAGCCCAATCCAATTTCAAATGGGAATCGACCTTTGGCTGCCTGAGCAACTGAAAGGTTAATGGCTTCTGCATCAACCCAGCTTACAGAGTAAGCGACATACTTGATGATAGAGACGGTGATATCTTTAACGACACTATCTTTACCGTCGCTGACTGTTATGGTCAACGTAACAGTGCTGCCTGCAGCGACATCACCTGCGGTAATAACTAAATACTCACCACTAATGGCTGCTGAAATGGCGGACGAGGTGGAGGTAAAGGCATATGACAGTTCATCACCGTCAGCATCTACGGCTGTAAATGCTATATCAGCAGTAGAGTTGCTACGCAAAATTATTTCCGATTCGGCTAGCGATATAATCGGAATAGAATTTGGCTTATCTTTAACTGCAACAGTAATTGTCTTTGAAGTACTAATCTTACCGTCACTGACTGTTAAAGTAATGATAGCTGATAAATCAGACTCGACTTCACTTACACTAATAGTGAGTGAATCACTATTAGCACTGCCTGACACCGCTGCATTTGAGGACGTTACTGAATAAGAGAGGCTGTCTCCATCAGCATCTTGGGCATCAATAGTGATATTTTTTGTCTTTCCCTCTTCTAATGATATAGAAGACAGCTCTAATGACAGAGTGGGAGCATTATTTCCTGAAGAACCACCATTATCGGGGGTACTACCTGAGTTATCGTCGCTGCCACCGCCACAAGCTGAAAGGATCAGAGATATAATGACTGCCGCTAACAATCCACGAGTCTTGTTCATATTTTTCTTCTCGAGTTGAATACAAATGTATTGTGTTTATGAAATATTTAGGTAAAGGGTTTCAATAGTTCCTTGAAAACCCATTTTTGTAAGTCAGCATCTATAGCTTGCATAGGGATAGAGCAGAATAAGAGAGCTAGCCCTGCTATTTTTAGCCTAAGTAGATTTACCGCTTTGTTCGTTACTATTAAGTGCATTTAGCATTGTATTAAATAGGGTTGTGAACGAAGTAAAATCGAAGAGCTTGGTTGCGAGAGAGATATTGTATCCACAGGGATTGAGCTTCATTATTTAGTCCTTTATATAATGTCCAGATAAAAACGTTGTCATTTATTGCTTAATGATTCACCACTTTAAACCAAGTAAGAAACTGAAAATGTTACCATTATCACATGCTCGCTACTTTATAACCACCTCTTGGCCACCCAAAATCTTCAATTATAAAGCCTTACTAACTAAAAACATCTGCGGTGACACAAGTATTAAAGCCATCGACTAGATGGGGGGCAGTTAACCCCATACACCGAAGTTTAAAGAAATAAGTTAGATGTGCCTCTGTACTCGTATTTCACCTTGTAATCATCGCTGGCAAGATCTAAAGCTACATTGAGCGAATTGGCGTTTGCAAAGTTGACTCTAAAGGAACCTTCATTGGAACCAGCTTCAACATCTGTGACCTTGCAGTCCATTTTTTCCTGAACAGTTCTCTTAAAAAACTTCTTGTCGTATTCACGAAGATCTTTATATTGTTGGATTAAATCAGCATCTGCGAGATCTAGTATGTCAAAATCTGCTGACTTGATATTTTCGCAAACTTCTACTGCAATATTTATGGCCTCGTCAACAGGTTTGGAGCACGCTGTCATACCAAGCAATACCAATGCTAAAAGCAATATTTTTTTCATGTTAACTATCCCTTCAAAATTTTGTTAGATATCCTAAAAATTATAAGATGGATTACTAGGGGGAATTTTTAGCTGTACTGGCTATCAACCTGGTTGCGCCTGTTGTTAACATACTAGTTCCCCTGTAAGCCCGAAAAACAAATAAGGCACAGATAATTTGCATAAAGAAATCTGAACATTTATCCAAAAGCCAAGAACTGGCCATATCAACGTTTCGTCCTTCACAGTAAAACCTGCTACTGACCACTAATACCTGAAAATTTTTCATTGGTTTGATACCAAGGCAGCAGTTGCAAAATAGCAAATAACAAGGTTGAAACCAGTAATAACGGCAAACCTAGTCTCATGGTATCAAACAGCATTCTCAGCATCTCTTTATCTAAACCCAAAGAACCCGAATAGCCTCTCATATCATCAAAGTATGAAAAAGCATCATAAATAGGAACACATAGCACAATAAGAAATATTAACGCTAAAATTCGACTCACAACTCTAGGTAGGCCAAGCAATAGGCTGAAGAGTGCCAAGAATATAAATACCAGTTGAAACCCTGTACTTTCAACTAACTGAAAGTAACTTTGAGACTCATTAAATATTTGAGCCAAAGGTAAAATCATAGAGATAAACAAGGTAATTAAAACAAAAGATGAAAACTTATTATGAATTTTAAAACCATTCCCTCCAGGAGTACTTATTGATTTAAGTGCGTTGCTGGCTTTTGAAAAATCAATATTATTCACTGACTCCTTTGTTTTTCCTGCTGTAGCTGCGGCAAAAATTCTAGCTTTACTAATATTCTCTTCATTAACACTATTTCTAGCTTGACTATATAAATTAGCAGCCACGGCCTTAGCTTTATTTAAGCCTTTATCAGCAGCAGTTGTTGTTCTCAGAACATAAATATTATGTGCTGTACCATCTGTTACATCAAAATCAACCTCATCACTAATAGCTGGGCTAACCTGTGAACTAAACTTGTCTGGTGTCACTTCAAATTTTTGCTCGTTTTCACCCCGAATAATCGTTAACTCAGCAGTGATATGTAAAATTGTCCCTTTCATTACTACTCCTTTTACTCTTAGGGTTAACAGCTAGGCGCCGAAATTAGCAACTTTGGCTTGATAGTGTCAGGAGTTACTTTTGATGAAAGGCCAACAATGTTAATTGAAACCGAACGCCCACATAGCGTTTCAACTGCAAGAGTATTAGTTTTACCATCATCCACACTACTTTTAATCGTTACCGTTTTGCCAGATGATTTTATTTCCAAACTTAAGGCCGTTGTATTTTTCGTATAGCTAACAAACCTATCCTGGCCAGTAATATCAAGCACAGCCACACCGCCGTCAGGTACATACATATTGACGACTGATTTTTGAACTTGATCTATGCTAGCGCTATAGGGGCCCTGAAGTTGCACCACGTCAGATATGATTTGTGGCTCTTCAGCCAATGAAAAACCAGATACGAGTATTAATGGTAGCGTTAAAAGTTTCATTGTATTGCCTTTATTCTTCTTTTAGTGGTAATTGCTTTGACAAAATTGCAACTGTATTTATATGCATATAGGTGTGTAACTTATATTTAAATGTCGACTAAGGTGTACCTACCGAACTCTTTGGATAATTTAAACCTGTCACGACTCCCAAATGACTTAAACCTGTATGAGATAATTACCATCCCTGATTTTTCTTTCAATACCATATCGACCAATTCACAGTCTGAATCTGAGTATTCCTTCTGAACCCTTTTAGGTAACCCTTTATTTTTTTGAGTGACGAGTTTGCTATATTCTGACTCTAGGAGGTATGCCTTTAATTTTTCTGGATTGGCATCTTCAGTGACAAATTCACTAAACGCTTCACAAACATATACTCCAACCTCTTCATTACTCATTTTTGAGATCTGCTCATCTGTCAGTGGAGCATCTGAGCAGCCAATTATGGCAGTAGTCAACACACATAAAGACACCTGTGATTTGAGGGTTTTCATACTTTAAGTCCTTTTAAATTAACAATATGCAGAGTCAGATTTACCTATATTACATCTGAAAGTGTCCAAAAGAGTCTGCTCATCAGTACTTAAGGTCTTGTTACTGATCACCAATGTTTAGCCTCCAGTGCAAAGATTAAACTAACGTATCTGAATGGTTAGCAAAGGGAAGATACGTAAATGCCGAAATAATTCGTAGAATAGATAACAGGAAATCACAGAAATTTGACATGACCACAGTATTGGTTTTCATGATTTGCGTACCAGCAAAGCACAGGTTGAGTATATTAAATGTGCCGAAGCGTCCTCATATCATAGCTTTCACTTGATTCAGCTATTGATGATGTACATAACAACTTCTCATCATCCTCCTAAATCGACGACTCATACATTTGTTGCTTAAACGTAGAATAATTATGGATATTATTATAAAGTAGCTGGGGAATATGCACCTATAGCAGCTCATATGAGGTGTTGGAAATTGCTTAAATACCTTTTGGGCACTGATTCCTTCAACATCACTAATTGGTTGCACCTTGATAGGGATTGCATTCAAGCAGGAAGAATAGAGTTTATGCCGAGTACAGATCAAGATTTTGAACATCTAACCAGTATATTGGTTAAATTCAATACTGGAAACAAGGTTGCAGAGCAACAACTCTATCAATTTGCTTATCAAAAGTTCCGTGAACTTGCTAGCGAAGTCAAATCAAACTCTATCGGTGAACGACCAGAAAATACGCTACTTAGCATATCCAGCAATACCACATCTCTAGTTCATGACGCTTTTATAAAAATTCATCAAAGTAGAGATGTTGCCCCCGAAACGACTAGAGAGCTTTACATAACATTTTCAACTGTGATCTATTCAATCTTGGTAGATAATATACGAAAATCTAAAGCAAAAAAGCGACAAAAATACAGTACAGATACTGAGAGTACTGCTATGTTAGACAAAATACAGCGTATTTTAGATATTGAAATTTTACTAAAAAAATTATCTATCGAGTACTCTAGGCAGGTATCCGTTTTTATCTATAAATATGTTTGCCTTACCCCATCAAAAGAGATAGCTGAATTGTTTTCTGTTTCAGAATCAACAATCGATAAAGACCTTTCTTTTATCAAGCTACGGCTTTCAAATTATTACCACAATTAACCAATTTCACTACAGGGACGTTCTAGTGATGCAAAACCTTTACGAGCACTATTGCCATTTATCTACACTTAATGAAAAAGAAAAATCCGATTACATAGAAAGCCTTAAGCATGATGAAGCTACCTATATAGCGTTAAAAAAGATGCTTATGGATGTAAATATTGATATCACACAAATTTTTAATGAAAGTATTGAGCTTGCTGGAGAACAGATAACTGGCAACCTTCAGACAGGTGATAGTGTATCGAAATACAAAATAATAGAACTACTTGGTAAAGGGGGAATGGGCAGTGTCTATCTAGGCAAAAGGCAAGATGGCGAGTATGCGCAAGATGTGGCGATTAAGGTTGTACCGCTTGCTCTATTGAATAATGAATCAGAACAGATTTTTAACTATGAAGCTCAGGCACTTGCTTCATTAAATCACACTAACATTGTCTCAGTTTTAGATGCTGGTCGAGATGAGCGAGGTTTCGCTTATATCGTGATGCAATATGTTAGCGGACAAACCTTGAGCAAATATGTAGAGCGTAATTTTCTATCCGAACAGCAGAAACTTGAACTGTTTATGCAAGTCATCGATGGAATTACCCATGCCCATGCAAACCAAATACTCCATAGGGATATTAAACCAGAAAATATTTTGGTTGATACTCAAGGTCAAGTTCACATAATTGATTTTGGTATTTCAAAATTTGTTCACTCCCCAAAAACAGAATACGTTGAACCATATTTAAAAGCACTTTCATTTTCTTACGCCTCTCCTGAGCAAAAATCAGGCGAGCATATTACAATTGCATCGGATATCTACAGTCTTGGAAAAGTTTTATATGACTTGATCGATGACACCCCTGTCTTGCAAAGTATTGCTTTAAAATCAACTCAAGATGATACGCAACAACGATATCAAACGACTACTGAGCTTAAAGCGGATATTGAAAGTTTTCTTTACAACAAACCAACAATGGCTTTCAATAATCCATGGTATAACTCAGGGTTATGGTTCAAACGCAACTATATCCGCTTTTCTTTAGTACTGGTCATTGCGATAGTTAGTGTGATATCTGGAGGCAAGTATTATGATTCCTACATCTATGCTCAACAGCAAACGCTATTAGCGGATAGTAACTTAAAACTTGCTGAGAACATGCTAAAGCAGGTTGATGTTAGAGTAGTAACAGAGATTGAAAGGCAGAGATCTTTAGTTAACTCAGCTAGGAGTATCGATATTAGCTTACTCCCTTTAGAGCAAGCTGTCAGATTTACATTGTCTCTGGCTAATGCCTATAAAACTATCGGTGACTATACGCAATGTCAGTTATATATATCAAAATTGTCAAAGCTAACTAATGGTAACGCAGAATTTAAAGTTGAAAACTTAATAGCACGAAAGATTCAAATTGAATTAAATGTATTGAATAATAATAACAAAGAGATGCAACATAATCTCATAGCTTTAAATGAAGATGTGTTGAAGCTTACTGACTTATCTGACAACCGACTTTTTTATCTTATCGATTGGGAAGTTGGTACGACTACAATTTCAAATGTAGAGTTGCAAAAACTGTTTGATTTTCTTACCTCAAACCTCGAGCCAGTCAATAGAAATCAAGAGGTTTTGCTGGAACATATTAGATTAATAGCTATGTCTAATATCAGCAAAGCGGAGCAGTTAAGCGGAGTTGAGAAGTTGCTGGAGTTGGTGGAGAGCAATATTTCTGACATATCTTCTAAAAGGTGGGTTAGTCTTTTGCATGACTGGTATTTAATGTCTAATATACAGGGGAAGCAATCGGCTAATAATATCAGTGACCGATTGGTCAAAAATGCTCAATTACTCCAATCTCTACTTGATAGTGATCACCCATCGGTGTATGTATTGGCTATATTGGCAAAGCAGACGTCAGTAATTAACGGTTTTCTACTTCCTGATAGTATTCGTGATATTTATAATAGTATAGATGCTAATGTCATTCCCCCCTCGTATCAGACTAATTATTTTATTATTGAATTGTCTGAGTCCATCAAAAACAATGAGTTAATAAAATCTTACGGCATAATGAGCAATGTTTATAGTGATTTGTCTAGCTATGGTGAAAATGCACTCAATTACTATTTACAGTTTACGGTGTTTGCCAATAAGTTTAACCGCCAAGACCTATACTTAAACCATCTTTCAACACTCATTGAACACTATCGACAGAAGAATAATTCAGGCCATGCAGCTTACTTTACCTATGCCTTATGTAGTAATTCGGCTAATATTGACGAGAGGTATTCATCTGATTTCAAAGTCGGCGTTGATGCTTGTGATAAAGCAATGGAGTTTTATAAAAAGTATCAAGGTCCCAATAGTAACTTTTACATTATGTCATTGCTTTCTAAGCTACGCCACTTAACAAATTCTGGTGACTTTAATGGCATGAAAAACTTAGTAAAAGAAGCTACATTGTTAAAAGAGCACATATCTTACCCAGCTACAGAAGATAAATATTATATAACTCTCGTAAGAGCATTCTTGGAGTTGCAGGATTTTGATACGGCAGAACGACTCCTCTCTGAGTTTAATTCGTCCACCGACTCTGGCCAGTTTGAACAATATCTTCTCAAATTGAAACTTCTATCTAGTACTGGACAACATGATAACCTCGCTGTCGAATTGAGCTCTATACCAGTTGTTGACTGTAACAACATTTCAAATTCTAGCATTCAAGATATTAATCTGTATCGAGCAAAGTTAAAAATGAAACCTAAGTTGATATGTGAAGGAAAATTGCACTGGAAAGATGTAGTAAAGGATACTCATCTAGCAGAAGCTATCTATTCGTCAGTCGACAGTTTTGTAACAGCTTTGTAGAGATTTACATAGTGACAATGACAATGCCGATTTCGATTAAAGCTTAAATAAAAAAACAGCTTTAATCGTTATTGGTAAGGTTGTTAAATCCCAATCCATTTAGGCCCACCGGATGCTGCTAACAATTGGCTAAACAACTCAGGTTTAAAACCATTTTCACTCAATGTTTTAAAGGCCTTTGGACCCGCAATAAATCGTAGAGAAGACACACTCACCTCAATAAACAATAATTAACTTTTGCTTTACATAATCAGTACCGTAAACTTGATGCTTAATGGAAGCAACAAGGAAGTGTTATGGAAAATACGACGGTTATTAAACCCTTTCAAAAAGCAGGCTTTGTGCTTATTGCTATCGTCATCGCTTTTATGGCGATTTATTCACGCAATGACAATGAGGTTTGGGATTACGTCATACTCGTTAACCTAGTACTCTCTACTACTTGGCTCATCCATCTGCTATGGACTCAACGCATTATATTTGCTGCAGCTGAAGTCACTTTTATCAAAATGATGGTGAAATCTGATACCACAATGCCACAAACCTTAACGCTAAATTATCACGATATCGATTCAGTGCGCTTGCTAGGCGATCACCTATTTATCCACTCAAGCAGTGGCAAAATCAACTTCCCATTAAAACCAAAGTCGTCAATGGCTGCCAAGCTAAAACAGGCTTTTGAATCTAAAGGGATCGAGTTTGAAGTGAACTCCTGTATCGCCTAACCGCTATTAGCGCTAAACTTCCCTTTATTGAAGTCTTAAGCTCAGTTAAATAGCTGAATTAAGCGACCCTATTAACGAGAAGATTATGATTGTAGATACCTTAGCCAACCGCGATTTATACAGCCACATAAGCCCACGTATCGCTCAGGCACTAAACCATCTCGCTACAACCGATTTCAGCCAGCTTGAAGTTGGCAGTTACCAGCTTGATGGCAAGAATTTGTTTGTTATCGTCAATGATTATGAAACTAAGCCTAGAGAAGTAGAGCCTTTCGAAGTCCACCAGCAATATATTGATGTGCAATTCGTTGTCAGCGGTGAAGAGGAGTTTGGTTACCTGCCTTTAGCAGATCAAACGCCATCAAAGCCTTATTTTGCCAAGCATGATTACGCTGAATATGACTATCAATCAAATGAAGACCTAGCGGCATTTATTCCTTTTAAAGCAGGTATGTTTGCACTATTTTTTCCACAAGACATGCATATGCCAGGCACCAGTGCTACGCCGAAACAAGTGCGTAAAGTGGTTATAAAAGTTAAAATTTAGCATCAAAACAAGGGCTAATAACATGAGATTAATGATTATACTGGCAAGCTTGTTTAGCAGTATTGCTATTGCAGCTATATCACCTGAAAAGCTACAACAAGTAAAAGCGTTACAGCTTAATGATGGCAGTATCATCACTGCAGGCTTACCAAGCGAGTCACAGTTCCCACTGTTACAACAAGCGGGTGTTGAACTGGTCATCAATCTCATCCCGATTGGCAACCCAAATGGCCATGACGATGAAGCCGATTTCGTCGCCAACGCTGGCATGCAATATCAACAGATAGATGTCGATTGGCAGCAACCTACAACCGCCAATGTTGAACAATTTTTTGCCATTATGGATGCTAATGAAGGCAAGAACATTTTAATCCACTGCGCTGCCAATTATCGGGCATCAGCCTTTTATTACCTTTATGAGCTAAAAAGAGGTAAAGCAGATAACCTAGATTTCAAACAGCAAACAATGCAGCCATGGGGCGACCTGTCTGAAAGCTTAGCCGAGTACCCGCAATGGGATACACTGATTGAAACAGTAAAAGCAGAGTTAAAATAAGTTTAACTTTGAAGCAATTAAAGCGCCTTTATGGCGCTTTTTTTAGTTCTAATCTCTCTCAATCCTCTCCTATTTGCAGGTAAAAATTAGCAATATAATCGACTAATAAATAGCATCTCGCCAAAGAATATTCTGTTATCCCCCTCAAGAAAATGTGATCTTGATCATTACTCGCAACCTGCTAATATAGCCTCAAGATATTAGTTATAGCCAAAAGTAATAAGCAGTTTTGGGCTTTAGAATAATAAAAATTAAGAGCTAAATACTATGAAAAACACCACCGAGTTAACCCAAATTTACCTTGATGCAAATGCCACTACGCCGGTACTACCTCAAGCGGCGAGCGCGGCATTGTCTGCAATGGAAAACCTATTCGGCAATCCAAGCAGTAGTCACATTACCGGGCTAAAAGCCAAAAACCTGATGGAGCAAACTCGCTTAAGAGCGCGAACTTTACTTGGCAGCGGTAATGGAAAACTCATCTTTACGAGTGGTGCGACCGAGGGAATTCAAACCTCAATATTGTCTGCATTAATCGCCGCTAAAAGCAGCATGTCTGCAGATAAAAGCTACTCAGTGCTTTATGGAGCAACTGAACATAAAGCCGTACCAGAGTCGTTAAAGCATTGGCTGAACGTACTCGATATAAAAGCTGAAGTTACCGCTATTCCGGTAGATAAATTTGGCATACTTGATCATAAGTTTATTAGCCTACACGCACCAAATGCCTTAATGATCTGCACTATGGCTGTTAACAATGAAACCGGTGTGTATCAAGATCTTTCTGCATTAGAAACCACTATTCGCAGCGCCAATTCAAATATATTTTGGATGGTTGATTGTGTTCAGTCACTTGGCAAAACCGAGCTAGATTTAAAAGCGACAACAATTGATTACGCGCCCTTTAGCGGACATAAGCTATACGCCCCCAAAGGGATAGGCTTTGTCTACATCAGAGATTCAGCGCCATTTACGCCTTTTATTGCTGGTGGTGGTCAAGAGAGCGGGTTGCGTTCTGGTACAGAAAACCTTCCTGGTATGGCTGCACTGAATGTGATTTTTGAGATGTTACTCAACAAAGAGTCATCGCCATTTTCAAATACTGAGCAGCTCAATCAATATAGACAACAGATTGCAGCAACTCTAACGGAGTGCTTCAGCGACATTGTGTTTAACAATAGTTTTGAGCATAGCGTTGCGACCACAATTAATTTCGCAGTACCGGGTTTTAGTAGCAAAGAGATAATGGATCTGTTTGATGCCGCTAACATTCGCGTAAGCTCTGGCTCCGCTTGTAGTTCTAAAGTTACCCGAAGTTTTGTACTCGATGCCATGGGGCTACCCGCCTGGCAAAGTGAAGCGGCTATTCGCATGTCTTTTGGCCCTGCGATAACTCAAGCTGAAGTCGATAGCGCCTGCGCCCGCATTAAAACAGCATCACAAGCACTGACACAAAGCTGCATGATTTTAGATGATACTAGCGATATTTCTGACAGAAGCGATTTAGACGGCTTGCTGCAGCTGCGATCGGGTCCGAGTTGTACCTGGGTATTCGTGGACTCATCTAGCAAGCAAGCACTTATTATTGACCCGCTGCCAGAACTACAACAAAGACTTGAAACCCTACTTGAATGCCAGAAATTAACACTGGTGGCCGCCATTGATACCCACGGCCACGCCGACCATGTTTCTGGGCGTGAGGCTTTAGCCGCACGCTTTTTAGCCGAGCAGCAGTCTGACGTCTTAGGTTGGCCAGTGACTCAAGATAGCGTTGAGCATTTAGATCAACAACTACAAACTATAGCCATTGGTTCAAAACAATTACTCAGACTACCAACACCCGGTCATACTCGCGATAGCATAAGCCTGTTGCTATGCGAGGCTCCTTTATCCCCCACCCAACTAACACAGCAAACACAATATGCATTTTGTGGTGATACCATTTTAATGGGTAGCTTAGGGCGAACCAACTTCGACTCCAGCTGTAGCCAAGCGCTGTTTAATAGCTTGAAATTGATTAGAGACAGTATAAGTAACACCACGTTAATCTGTGCCAGCCACGATTATAATAACGAGTTTACCACCAGTCTAAACGCTGAAGTAAGCCGCAATGAATTGCTTAAAGCTGTTATCAACAATCAAATATCAGTGGATATTTTCCAGCAGCATAAAGCACATCTTGATACCCACCTAAATGATGAAGTCGGTACCGAGATAATGTGTGGGGCTATCATTGGTAACTGCGATAAATCCAACATCAAAGAGTACGACGCAATCAGTTTAGAAGCAGCAATGAAGCAAGATGATAATGTTTGTATTATTGATATCCGTGAACCCCACGAGTATGCGCTGAGCCACTCCACGCAATCGAGTCAGAATGTGCCATTGACGCGCTTAGTACAGTTTATCCAAGAGCATCAGAACCAAAAAGATAAACAGTGGGTGTTAGTTTGTCGTAGCGGCAGTCGCTCAATGATTGCAGCTCAAGCTATGCATCGACTTGGGTTTGAACAAGTTTCTCACCTTAAAGGCGGCTATGCATTAAGTTCATAGGCTGTAAATAGTCGTGACGGTCTAAAAGCCCTGCATCTAATCGGTACAGGGCTTTTTATATTCAATATGAGTATTAAGAACTCAGTAGTTGTGCACACTGCTTGGGTTTCACTTTTTTCTTCTTTTTAATTGGCTTATCTGTCACTTTAGTTTTCGACTGTACTTTTGGCTGGGTATACTGATCTTTCCACCACCTCAGTTCATTACAACCATTACCCTGTGGGATAGCAGCCTGATTAATACAGCTCGCGTCATCTTCTGGGCAGTGCAACCTAACGTGCATATGATATGTATGCCCCCACCAAGGTCGCACTTTGTTAAGCCAAGCATCATCGCCAAGTTTCATATCGCATAGATGCTGCTTAATAACTGGACTGACAAAAATGCGCGCAACACGACTATCCTCCGCAGCCAATTGCACCATGCGAGTATGTTGAGGCTGCCACTGTTTGCTATCAAGGCTGAACCGCTTGGTATTAACAATATCAAACGGTTCTGGTTGAGCACGTTGCTTTAGCGTTAACGGCTGCTCAGTCAACCTAAGCCAAATATCAACATCGAGCCCTATCTGGTGGCTGGAATGACCATGAGAAAAGTTGCCACCTCGAGGCATAGACATATCAGCAATTAGCACATTGGATTGCTGATATTGCTGTAGGTTGTTGCTGTAATCACTGATAAAAGAAATAAGCTGCGGGTGACCAAAGTAACGCTGCCGTTCAGTACGAATAACTTGAAAACCAACCCCAGATAAAGGTAGTGCTTCGCCTCCGGCTAAGCAGCCATTGGCATAGCTACCTACAGCGGCGGCATCGCCGTTAAAAGGGCTATTGACTCGCTCCCACGGGTTCGCGAATACAGTTGAACTTGCCAACAAAAGGATCACGCTTAACCACATAAAGGTGCTGTTGCTGCTAAGTCTATTCACACAATTAAGCCTCATCTCATACCATGACTCAAAAACAAGGATCGTTTTACCATTACTATAAGCTTAAACGAGTTTTCATTTCTCAAGCAGTAAACTTAGCTCACTTGATGGCTTTTATTCTGCCTACGATACTTAGCAAGGAAACGCTGATTTTGATGGATATTGACCTCTAGCAGGTTAATTAAATGCTGCAAAGATTCTAGTGGCGGAATAATACCAGTTGCAGTAATCGCTTCTACTTCTTTGGCTAAATGATGTAAGCGACTGGCATAGAAATGGGCTGCCATGTCTTGTATGGAGTGCGCAAGAATATGGATATCTCTCACATCACCCTTATCAACCGCTTGTATCACTTGAGTAATCGAATGTTCAGCAAACTCCTTAAATGAGTCAACCAATTCTTCCATTTTGGTATAGCTATTATCATGAATTTCGAGCAGCTGTTTGAAGTCAATATCAGCTTCTGTAATATTGAGTTCCTCCTCTTTATGACGCGCTAGCGCCACCACTTTATTATCTCCGCAGTGAGTTTGACTTATTTCGTTAGCAAGGTGAGCTTTACCGATCAAATGCGCATGCTGACTGAGTGCATCCCTAAAACTTTGCTCCTGCAAAGGCTTGGTCAATACGTGATTAGCCCCCGCGCCAATCATATTGTCATGGGCTTGCTGAAACACATCAGCAGTACAGGCAAAAATTGGGATAACCAACTTAAGCTTTTTCCTAATAAATTCTGTCGCTTCAATGCCGTCCATCTCAGGCATGTGGTTATCCATCACCACTAAGTCATACTGCTTGTTCTGCACCATCTGTATGGCTTCTAAACCATTAATAGCCACATCAACACTATGCCCTAATCGCTGGCAAAAGGTCTTAGCCACTAAGGCATTTATTTTGTTGTCTTCAGCAATCAGTATATTGATGCTATCGGGTAAATTTCTGGTAACTGTTGCTCTGTGTGCAGTGGTTTTAGGTTGTGATTGTGCCCGCTCAATTGCCATAAATATGGCAAAACAAGTACCTTCCCCCACTTTACTGGTAATAGAAATAGTACCATCCATTAGCTCCACTAATTGCTTAACGATGGATAAACCTAAGCCTGTGCCGCCATATTGGCGAGTTGTTGAAGACTCTGCTTGCACGAAAGGATCAAAGATCGATACCAGCCGCTCCTGCCTGATCCCTATTCCGGTATCGGTAATGGTAACTTCTACTCCCTGACTCCCTTCTGCATTTATCCCTTGTTTAAACCTAAGAGCGACGCTGCCCTGCTCTGTAAACTTAACGGAGTTACTCATTAGGTTATAAATCACCTGCCTTATCCGAGACTTATCACCTCTAAAACATTGCTGCTCGTCTATATCATTGGTGACAATCAGCTGAATATTCTTCTCATCACAGATTGGTGCATAGGTATTGCTAATCGGTTCGAGCACGCTACTGAAACTAAAGACTTCACTCTCTAATTCCAGCTTACCTTGCTCCACTTTTGAAAAATCGAGAATATCATTTAATAACGAAGTTAGATGGTTACCTGACTCTAGTAAGATCTGGATCTGCTTTCGATGTTCTGGATTATCTAGATTAGGCTCAATAATTTGTGCCATGCCCAGAATGCCATTTAGCGGTGTTCTTAACTCATGGCTCATCGTGGCTAGGAAGGTTGATTTCGCTTTGTTGGAGACATCAGCTTTAATCACTGCTTGCGCTAAATCATCCTGCATCTGCTTGCGGGCAGTAGTGTCTCTTTCAACGGCAATAAAGTTACTCACTTCTCCCCGCTCATCGGTGACCGCACTGATATTCATGTCGACCCAGTAGGGAGTCCCATCTTTATGGTAGTTGATAACCTCCGATGCAACAGACTGGCCAACTCTCATTGCTTGACCAATTTTTTCGACCTCCTCTTTATCGGTATTTTCACCCTGTAAAACATCACCAGGCTTCTTGCCTTGTAACTCTGCTAAGCTATAACCCGAAATGGTGGTAAAACCTTTATTTAGCCAGGTCACAACTCCCTGCTTATCCGTGATAATAAAGCCATCTTGAGCATGCTCAGCGACCAACGCCAGCATATCTTTTTCTTTTTCTGATGCTGTTAGGCTTTGTAAAATCAGTCTCTCTTTGCGAGTTTGTTCCTGCAATTGCACACGGTAGTAAAACGAGAAAATGACCACTAGCAACATGCAGCTTAGCAGCAGGCTTTGCTTAGTCTCTTCAACGACTGATAGCCAAAAGAACTCCTGTTCATTAATATCTTCTCTCACCTTCGCATTCAATATCTGTTGGTTTTTAAGAGAAATATCCTTTTTGATATCCGCTAGAATTTGAGCATGTATTCTTAAACTTTTGAAGCTATTGGATGAAGCGAGTTCAGGACTCACTCGGCTAGAGATAGGCAAGGACATTGTTTGGCCGATCATGTGGATCCGATCATCACTACTGGGCATTTTTTGCCACAACTCCTGCTGTAGTAAGTTAATGGTATGCTTTGAATATTCTTGCGAAATTTTGAGTCTTAAAATGGTTTCAAGATCGGTAACTAACGCGGCAACAGATGCTGATAATCGATTCGCGTGCATTGATATTTGAGGATCCCTTAACAACATCCATGGCAAGATAGAAAGACTCTCTGTTTTTAGGCTTTTTTGCAGTTGTTGAACATGCCGTTCAGTTCCCACCAGTGCATCAGCAATAACATCGTAGTCGAGTCCGTTACTCACTTCGACTTTAAAAACATCATCCCTAACAGACAAGATATTATGACTTAGCTCTGTATAAGCATGTTGATATTGCTGCACGATATAGACTTTAGCTAACAGCATCGATATCGCCAATACTGTCAATGTAATCAGTATGGCTAAAGAACTGGTACTGGTCTTATAACTTAGATTAATCATTTACTCAGTTCCTTTAGAATAGGAGGTTTAGGGGCGGTTAATGAATCAAGAAATGCCACCAGCTCTATTAAGCTTGTAGCCTCTAAATCCTTACCTAACTGAACTTTTGCCATCACAAGCACAGCCTCTTCTAAACTTTGAGCACGACCATCATGAAAATAAGGTGCAGTAAGCGCAACGTTGCGCAAACTTGGCACCCTATAAACGTATTTATCACTAATGTCATTGGTTTGATGATAGCGACCAAGGTCGGCATTAAGTGCTTCTACCGACTCGACACTGCCAAATTTTTGAAACAGATTGCCACCAACATTGCGCCCTTGGTGACAATAGATACAGCCTAGCGACTGGAACTTTTGCCAACCTAAAGTTGCTGCGGGTGACATAGCGCTAGTATCGCCTTGCAAATATTTGTCAAACGGCGCGTCAGGAGTATTAAGTTGCAGCATAAAGGTGATAAGTGCATCTTTAATCGTATCTTCAGTAATGCCCTCATCATAATGCTCAGCAAATGCGCTCTGATAACTTGTCTGACTGGACAAACGAACCACAATATCATCCCAATTGCTGTTCATCTCTAGCGGGTTATGGATAGGTCCATCAATTTGCTCGTGCAAGCTGTTCGCCCGGCCATCCCAGAAAAACCGAGTATTTAGCCCAATATTGAATACTGTTGGCGAGTTCCGATTACCAGCGCCTTTAACGCCGGTAGAGACAGCAATGTCTTCGGCACCATTGTCATAAATATGATGGCAGGACTCACAACTTACCGCACCATTAGAGGATAACTGAGGATCTAAAAATAACCTTAAACCTAAGGCTATATGCGGCTTTGTTTCTTGCTCGAAGATAAATGCGGGGACGGCTGCAATAGATGTGTGTTTAACTGCATTAGATGTTTGCAATGAATGAGAAAGCGCCTCATCAATTTCAACTTTTTTGACAAAACTCGCTTGCAATTTGAACTCTTGATATAGATATACACTGAAACCGATAACGATCGCTGTCGCTATCACCCAGCGATACTTGAATATCATGCCTAACCTCCCTGTAAGCCTATGCAGCAATCCTTCGCTACATTCAGGTTTTAGTGTAGTTAAAGCATCTGAGAATGCGAATATTCAACCAAATGAAATAACGAGTAAGTTCATCACCAAACAAATAACTGCCATGCCATGGTTTGGAAAACCCATCCTAATCGACTCGTCATTATCACTTTCACTAATGCTTCACCAAGGATTACAAAATCTTCACCAACCGCGTCTTTTCTCGTTGAGAAAAACAGCTAAGCTAAAATCACCTCGTCAATAAAAACAGACTTAAAAACAATGAAAACATTGGCATACATACTATCATTTTTGATTACTTTGTTGATTTCACTAATCATAAATAACCACGCGATGGCGCAAAAACCTCAATTCCCTCTACAGAAACTCAATTCTATTATCAGCGCAACCGAATACACTCATCCATCCAATATTTTAAAACAGGAAAGGCGCTTTATGGTGTCACTTCCTGAGCGTTACTATGCCAGCGATAGGCATTTCCCGACTCTGTATATTATTGATGCAGACTTTCAGTTTCAGCATGTTTCGGCGCTGGTAAAACACCTTGCACGCATGGGGAAACTACCGCCGATGATAGTGGTAGGTGTCGCGAATCAAGGCGATGATGACTACCTATACACCACGACTTGGGCGACAGAAGATAAAGCCTTTGGCGGTGCGGCAGAGTTTCATCGTTACCTCACTAACGAGCTAGTGCCGCTGATAGATAAAGAGTTCAAAAGCAACAGCCAGAAAGCACTCGCCGGATACTCACTTGGAGGCTTGTTTACGCTTTACAGTATGATGCAGCAAGATAGCCCGTTTAATGCTTACCTTGCCATGAGCCCTAGCGCTTGGTTTGATGACTACAGCGTGGCGAGTAAAATTGAGTCACTGTTACAACAAAATAAACTATCTTCCCCGCTGTTTTTCTCTGTTGCTCGTGAAGAAGATATGGGAGTAGATAAAATTGCCGCGGCTTTTGAATCTTCAGCGGACAAGTCATTGCAGTGGCAATTCAAATCCTATCCGACTGAGAACCACTTCACCACGGCGCTACCTGCGTTATACGATGGCCTACAATTCTTAGCGCCAAACTACGCCACTGATGGCACAGATATGCTAGAAATGGGTGATTACAAGGCTGTTATCAAACACTTTCAAACACTGCAAAAACAGTGGGCAGGCTTTCAGTTTGAATGGCTGCAGGCTTATCAGTTTGCCAAATATATATTTTGGTCAAAGCAGGTCGATAACGTCGATGAAATACTCAAAGCTATCAGCACCAGCTTTCCAGAGTCTTTGACTATAGTCAGCATTGAAGTGGCAAAAGGGCTACTCAAAAAAGGCGATAACCAACACGCTAAAACTGTGCTAGAAAACGTCCGCATAGAGGGCGAAGCAAACCCCAATTGGCATAAACAATTAAGCCTCTACTACAAGGCTGAAGGTGATGAAAAACAAGCGCAGCAGCTGTTTGAAACCGCACTAGAACTAGCAGAAAAATATCAATTCGATGGCTGGGAAATTTGGGAATTAAAGTAAACTTTCAGCGCCCTAACCTTTATGGATATAGGGCGCTTACGCATTATCTCATCAATCTAGCGCTTCAAAGTCCTTACTTAAACCTTTGTTACAACGATCTTGATATAACCAGCGATACAGGGTGGGCAGCACCAGTAACGTCAGTGCTGTTGAACTAAACAAACCGCCAATGATCACCACCGCCAAAGGCTGTTGAATTTCACTGCCTACCCCCGATGAAATAAGGATAGGTATCAGCCCTAATGCAGAGGTTAACGCCGTCATTAACACGGGACGCAAACGCCCAACGGTCCCCTCATAAACGGCATCATACAGCGATGCATTTGTCTCATTTTTTACGCTAGCTCGGCGTTGATTTATTGAATCCACCAGCACCACACCATTGAGTACAGCGACACCAAACAGGGTGATAAAACCAATCGAACTTGGCACAGAAAGGTAGGTTCCACTGACATATAAGGCAACGACACCACCAATGAGTGCTAACGGCACGTTAGCCATAATCAATGCGACCTGTTTTATCGAGCCAAACGAGAAGTACAGCAGCAGCGCAATAAGTGCGATAGAAATAGGCACCACGAGCATAAGCTTTTGTTGCGCCCGTTGCTGGTTCTCATATTGACCGCCAACCACCACAGTGTAACCAGAGGGTAATTGTGCTTGAGGTACTACGGCATAGATATCGTTGACGACGGAGCCCATGTCACGACCTGCAACATTTGCCTGCACCACCACTCGACGCTGAACATCATCTCGGCGAATATTCGGTGGCGCCATCTCGATAATCACATCAGCAACCTCGCCTAGGCGCACAGTCGCGCCATTGGCGCCAGTCAACAGCAAGTCACGCAATGCATCAGGTGCGCTGCGATACTTTTCAGCCAAACGTACATTAATATCGTAGCGAGCATTACCATCTATCACTTGCCCAGCACTCACTCCACCGACGCCTTGGCTGACCAAGCTCATCACAGTATCGACACTGATCCCATAACGCGCTAATAGATCACGCTTAGGCCGCACCACCAACTGAGCTTCACCGCTCACCTGTTCCAATGACACATCCACCGCACCAGGAATTTGAGCGACTAAGTCGGTTAACACTTGGCCACGCTCAGACAATACATCTAAATCTGGTCCAAATATTTTAATCGCTAGCTGGGCTTTTACCCCAGACAGTAACTCATCAACTCGGGTCGCTATCGGTTGAGAGAAAGTAAACAGTAAACCAGGATAGATACTCAGTCTCTGCTCCATTTGTCGCTGCAGCTCTAGACGAGTTTCAGCGTGCTGCCACTCATCTATAGGCTTAAGACCGATATAGATCTCAATATTACTCACGGGTTCAGGATCGCCACCAAGTTCGGGGGCGCCAATACGACTTAGTGCATAATCAACTTCAGGGAACTCAAGCAACATAGACTCAAGCTTGGGTGCAACGTCTAAAGAGGTACCTAAACTCGCAGTTGGTGCTAAAGTCACCCGTAAATTAATTGTGCCCTCTTCCAGTTCAGGCACGAATTCGGTGCCTAGCCTTGGCAGCAATGCCATGCTCATGACGAACATCACTAAAGCGGTGATCACCACCACTTTCGGTTTTGCCATAGTCGCAGTCAGCAGTTTGCGATATCCCGTTTCAATCGGCTTAAGCACCGCGCTTTCTCTAAGCGTTACGCCGCGTTTAAACAGGTAGACCGCTAATGCAGGAACCGCAATAAGTGCCACTAACAACGCAGAGATCATCGCCAATATGATACTCACTGCCATCGGCTGAAACAGCTTGCCTTCAACCCCCTCCAAGGCAAATAAGGGCGCAAATACCACGATGATAATTGCAGTAGCAAAGAAGATAGGACTACACACCTCTTTCGCCGCCAACATTACCCGCATAGCTATACCACTGCGCCCTGCTGCATCGATACCATCTTCTTCTGCATGATGTGGGTCTATCTCACCTGAAGCACGGGTTTGAGCCTCTGCCAGGTGGCGTCTATCAGGCTGAGTAAGGTGCTTGAAAATATTTTCAACCATCACTACCGAGCCATCCACCAGCATACCTATTGCCACCGCCAAGCCCCCAAGTGACATTAGGTTTGCTGACATACCAAAGTAAGACATCACCATTAACGCCAAACCAATCGATACCGGAATCGACAGTAAGACCAACATGGTGGCGCGGATATTGACCAAAAATAACGCTAAGATCACCACTATAAATACAAATGCCATCAACAAGGCATCACGCACCGTTTCTACTGCTTTATCAACCAAATCTGCTTGGTCATAAAACACCTCAAACGATACGCCATCTGGCAGAGCTTGCTCTATTAGAGCAGTGCGAGCACTGATATCATCAATGGTCGCTTTAGTGTTCGCACCCATGCGTTTAAGCACCACACCTGCCACAACCTCACCTAACACTTGCTTATTACCAGCATCGTCGCGGCGGGTCATAGTAACGGCACCGACACGGATTTCACTGCCGTACTCGACGGTCGCAATATCACTCACCCTGATTGGTGTGCCACCAACTTCAGTAAGTGGGATCTGAGTAATCGCTTTTAAACCGGCATCACCTGCTGGCAGTAAACCATAGCCACGAACCACAAGTTGCTCTTGGCCTTGGTCCATAAACCAACCCCCTGCGTTGCGGTTGTTACTCTCTAACGCATTAGTGACTTGCTCCATCGACAAGCCATAACTGCGCATCTTATTTGGGTCGATCTGCACTTGGTACTGACGCACTTCACCACCAAACGACAGCACCTCGGTCACGCCGCCAACAGGCATCATGATGAGCTTAACCAGATAGTCATTGAGGCTTCTTAACTCTGAAGCATCAACGCCAGAACCTGGCTCAGCCCGCAAAATATACTGATAGATCTGCCCTAAACCAGAAGTGTTTGGGCCGATTTCAGGAACGCCTACCCCGTCTGGGATCATCTCTCTAGCTGCTTGTAACTGCTCAAACACCTGCTGGCGAGCAAAATAAATATCCGTTCCCTCAGCGAAAACCACTGTCACAATCGACAAACCGGTACGCGAGAGTGAACGCACTTCAGTCACCGATGGCAAAGCGTACATCGCTGATTCAACAGGGTAACTAATGAGTTTCTCAACCTCTTCAGCCGCAAGTCCTTCAGCGGCAGTATTGATTGTGACTTGCACGTTAGTCACATCAGGGAACGCATCAAGGTTAAGTTTTGGCAACATCGCTGCACTGGCAACTAAGGCTCCAATTAGCCCGAGTACCACCATCAGACGATTGCGGATCGCAGCGTCTATTAATTTCTGTAACATAGCGTTCGCCTCCTAGTGGTTGTGAATATCGAAGCCAGATTTAGCTTGCTCAGACGCTAGAAAAAATGCGCCTGAAACCACCACTTTAGTGCCAGCAGCCAAACCGCGAACCAAGTTCATACCACGTTGACGCTCAACCACTTCAACCTCTTGGGCTTCAAAACCATCTTCATCTTCAATAAACACCTGCCAGTCGCCATCGCCACCACGGGTAAGTGCAGCATCAGGTAGAATCACTCCACCTTGCAGGGCGTCAGGTAAGTACAGCTCAGCAAACTGACCTGCGTGCAGTACATGACCTGCATTTTCGAAACTCACCAGAATCTGTTCGGTACGGGTAACACTGTCGAGCTCATGGGAACGGCCAATAATCTTAGCCTCTAGGCTCTTGTCACCCACCTTAACAATCGCCTTACTACCAATACTGACTTTCTCCGCTTGAGTCGGCGTTAACTCTGCTTGTACCCAAAGATGTGATTCATCGGTGAGTTGCATCAGTGCAGTGCCAGCAGCAATAACTTGTCCCAGCATGGCCAAGTCTTGTTGAACCCGGCCGGTAATTGGCGCGAGTAATTGGTAACTACCGATATTCTCAGGGTTTGAAGCCAACGCTTTAATTTGCTTGGGTGTCATCTGCATCGCTTCTAGAGTGGCGCGCTTAAACTCTGCATCAACTTGCGCTTGCAGTCGGCGGCTAGCACTCACAGCGCTTTTGCTCATACGCTGTACTCGGCTCCACTCTGCCTCTGCATTAATATAATCAGCCTGGGCTTGAGCAACAGCAACGCCACCAAGAGTCAGCAACACATCACCTTGCTTTACTTCCTGACCCGGCACCACATTGCGCTTTTGTACTCGAACGTCGACTTGTGGAGCGATCGTGATTGTGCGGTCGCGATCCACAACTAAAGTTGCCGTAGCGACGGCTTCTAAACTAAAGTTCTGTTCGGTTAAATTCACCACTTTGATCGCTGCTAGCTCGCGCTGCTCTGCCGTCAACGTTAGCGCATCGAGTCCATGCTCCTCTTCAGTTTCTGCAACAGCGCCATGACCATGACCGTCATCCTCTATCACCTCAGATTTAGCTGGCAGCTCCTGCGTATGATCATGCCCTTCACTCGCGTTAGCGACTATAGGCATCACTAATGCACTACTCAATGCCATGATCAAACCAAAACTCATGGCACGAGTGATTGCGTTAAATCCGAAGAGCGCTTTTTGAGTATCTTTATTCGTTGAAGTATTCATATATGCTGCCGAATTGATGCTATTCATTTTGATGATGTCTGTTTTAATCTTTATCATTATCTAACCCTTACTTAGCTTGAGAGCGCGCGGCTTGTGCAAGTTGACTATTGAGGTAAGACTCGAGTTGACCACTTGCTCCCATCCACGTTAACCAGTTCTCATACAGAGCGGATTCCAACGTGAGTCCAGCAAGATAGCTGCTGCTCATCTGCCTTTGACTTTGCAGGTAATCACTGGTGTTTATGTCACCCGTTTGCCATTGCTGGGCTAGGCTTTTTGCAGCTTCGCCCCCCGAAGTAAGCACTAACTCACGCCAGTCTTGATAACGCTGTGTCAACCTAGGTAGGCTCAAGCTAAATTGCTTCTGCTGCTGCGATAGCACTCGCTCCTTGGCAAGGTAAGTTTGTTCTGCGATTGCAATCTCTTCATTGGCCACAGCGATAACTTCGCTGTAGTTGTTTCTAAATTGCAATGGAATAGAAACACCTACACCGACTTTGTTGTCTTCACCTTCTCGTTCAGCACTTAAACTAATCGTTGGGTCGGCGGCATTATCAGCTTTGGCTTGCTTGGCAGCGACTTTCGCAATCAACACCTGCTGATAGGCACTTTTTAGCGCAGGCAGTTCAGGGGAAACCTCAGGCTGGCTAGCTTGGGGGCTAAGCGCGTTCAGAAAGTCTGAAAATGGCAGCTCAATGTCACCAAACAAGCCAAGTACTGCACCGTCGGCGGCAATTGATGCTTGCTCTGCAATGGCATAATCAGCAGCATTATTGGCTAGTTCAAGTTGCATTAACTGCAGCTCAACAGCGGATATATCACCGACTTCCATGCGTTGACGTGCTATATCCAATTGCGCTTTAGCGCGCTCAAATTGTTGCTGTTGAAACTGCAATGCCTTTTTAGCTTGAGCTTGGCTGGCCAATGCTTGTAGACGCTCGGCCAACATTTGACTGCGCTCTAGCGTCATATCAGACAGTAGTATTTCACTTTGAAGCTGTGCCATACGCGTTGCAGCACCACGTTTATCGCCCCAATCTATGGTTTGACTGATATCTAAGGTATAAGTGTCGTCCGATGCTTCAGTGTCATTTGCTTGATAGTTCACGCCCAATTCAGGGTTATAAACGGCTTTGTCTGCCGCCAAAATACTCAGCTTGGCTTGCTGACGACGTGCACTTTGCGCTTGAATTTCTGGAAGCGTGTTAAAACGCTGCATCACTTCTGGTAGCCAGTCATTAAACTGTGCGACACCAGTATTGGATGTGCTTAACGCATTTGAAGGTACTTTTGCCATTAACTCTGTTTCTGCTGCAATTACCTGTGAAGTAATAGCATTACTGGCCAAGTAGCCTAGCAAAACAGTGGCGATCATGGTTTTTTTCATCACGGATCCTATCTATCCGGCAACACGTTTCCACTAACGCCCTATTAAGTATGCATAAAGAACACAAACTCATCGGTAGGTTAATCAAAACGGTGTTTCGGCCGAATGTCATACAGATTGCCTAAGACACTGTGGTCTTTGACTGCCTGTATCAATCTTTATAGAGCAGTATGGATAAGCACGTACAGTAAGCTAGATTGCTGCTGCAATAACATGTTGTTGGCTTATTCATACTCATTGGAAACTAAAGATTCAGCAAAGATCTCATACAACTGTGCAGCAGCTAAACATCGACAAAATGCAAGCTCAACAAACGCTGTAAAGACACTAATGCTGCTAGGGGTTAAGCGATAGGGGGGCGGTAATTTCGCAGCTGAACAGGAGGAAAGTACTGTTTATCAATGCTAACAACCATATCGCCGACTGGCACAGATGGTGTTATTGATTCAATAGCCATAGCGGTAACGTGACCACCATGACAGGGACAATCTAGACACAGATCGAAACTCTGCGACTCTGTTTTAGCAATGGTATGCTCATGCTTTACCGGGTCAACTTGTTCACTTTGTTGCTGTTCAAGAGGACAAGTACAGTCACCGATACACTGAGCAAAGGTGGTGACATCAGCAGTAAACTGGATATGTGGATGTGATTCACTCTCCTCCTCGTGATCTCCTAAATGCAATTGGTGCGCGCCAAGATTGCCGCCTGCAAACTGCAGGAGCACAATAGCGATAAGCATTGTTGCCATCTTTAGAAGATTTTGGGGAGCAAATAAACGCAAATTTCACCCTAAATAATTAAAACTAAAACATACGGTTGTAGCCAATAGGACTCGTACAATATCCTAAAGTTCACTTCGGGCAACTTTTAAATCGCACTTAGTGAACTTGGTCGCAACTCTAATATTGTTTATTCTTACGTATTACTTAAAAACACAATGTTTAGCATAATCAGTCGCTTCGTTTGTGCTCCAGTCACCCGATGGCTTTTCACTCATCTGCTTACACCAAGCTTCACTACCTACTTCTGGCGCACAAGCTGTCATACCTAATGCTAATGCTAAAGCCAAACTTACGGCTGACAATTTTGATAAAGACATCTGTTAATCCTTTTTATAGATGGGGTAAAGCACCCACTTTGCAGCCAGTATACCCAAAATAAAGTGCTAGGTACGCCCCGCAATCCAATCAATCGCTTCTTGCTTCTGTTCTAGCGGAAACCAAGCGACTTCACCTTGCATAAATGGCCCCAGTAATCTCACCGCATTACCAAACCAATCTGGGCCGCCAACTAACACTAACGCTTCAAAGTTAGGTAACTGCACTTCACCGCTACCGGCTAATGACTGATGATCCCACCCTTCGAGCAACACATCAGCCTCAACATATAAACACACCTTACCGGTGTTCCCTTGGTACTTCTCAATCATCGGCTGCAGGATTTGACCATAATCTTCAGTCGATAAACGACCGCTGGCAAATAAACTAATGACGCCTTTAGTGATATCCGGAATTTTACACAGCATATTTAGACCCCATAACGCTATACTTTAATGCAGAAAGTCGAATCGATAATTGCTTGATGATAGCAAATCAAAGTTGAAGGAAAAGCGGCTTAAGCCCTTATTTTAGCTTAAAGTCTGTTAACATTGACCTTCATCAAGCTTAGCAGTACCAGCTTTGTCTTGAAATGAACCTTTTACAGTGGACATTATTCATTGGCATTAATCAAAATATCCAACTCAGTTTCGATTCAAGATAGCGAGCTTGAATGGCAGTTTATCCGTTCAAGCGGCGCCGGAGGCCAACATCTTAATAAGGTGTCGACTGCCGCCCAGCTTATCTTTGATATTAAAAACTCCTCTTTGCCTGAGTTTTACCAAGCACGTCTGCTCGCCAAGGCTGATCACCGCATCACAAAAAGCGGCAAAATCATCATAAAATGCCAACAAAGTCGCAGCCAAGACTTTAACCGCCAAACAGCACTTGAGCAGTTTATCGCCTTGGTCGCCAGTGTCTCGGCGGTACAGAAAAGGCGCATCGCCACCAAACCCACTAAAGGCAGTCAACGACGTAGAGTCGATGCAAAAAAACAGAAAGGTGCAACCAAAGCCCTAAGGCAAAACAAAAGCGGTTATTAACTAACTATTAAATTCTGAGTTCGACAACAGGGTGATTTTTTGTTGAAATCAGTAAATCTTAAACGATTCATCCAAGGGAATTTTTCATGAGCAGCCAAGCCAAAGTATTACTCGTTAACGGTCCTAATTTGAACCTGCTCGGTCGCCGAGAGCCTGGCCACTATGGTCATCACACCCTTGAACAAATTGTTAATGGCTTAAAGCAGCAAGCTGCAGATGCCAATCTACAACTCGAGCATATCCAATCAAATGCCGAGCACCTATTGATTGAGGCGATTCACAACACTGATGCCGACTACGTCATTATTAACCCAGCGGCATTCACTCATACCAGTGTGGCACTGCGTGACGCATTGTTAGGCGTCGCAATTCCTTTTATTGAAGTGCATTTGTCTAATGTGCATAGCCGTGAGCCTTTTCGTCATCATTCCTACTTTTCAGACAAAGCCGTTGGCGTTATCTGCGGCCTAGGTGCTCAGGGATACCAATTTGCATTGCAATCAGTAATCGCCCAACTGAACGCTACAAAACAGAAATAAGGTCAGCCTGTTAATATGGATATTCGTAAAATAAAAAAATTGATTGAACTGGTTCAAGAGTCTGATATTGCTGAACTGGAGATTAAAGAAGGCGAAGAGTCAGTACGCATTTGTCGCCACAGTCCTGTGCCTATGCAAGCTGGGGCGCAAACCTATTTGGCGCCTGCTAGTAGTGTTGCAGCGGCTATTGCAACTGCAAATGTTAGCAATGACAGTAGCACTATCGATGATAGTGATATCCATAAACTATTATCACCTATGGTCGGTACTATTTACCTCAATGACAAAAAAACGGGCAAGCCGTTATGCGCTATAGACCAGCAGGTACAGCAAGGTGATGTCGTGTGTGTGATTGAAGCTATGACCATGATGAACAGCATTACCGCCGACAAAAGTGGCATCATAAGCGCACTACTTATTGAAGATGGCGACCAAATTGATTTCGAACAAGCCATTCTCGTGATCGAATAAACTTTTTAAGAGGCTAAACCGTTATGATTCTGATCACTGGTGCAAGTTCTGGCTTAGGTGCCGCGTTAGCAAAGCTCTACAGCCAAGATCAAAAAGTTTGCATTAGTGGCCGTAATACTCAGCGCTTAGATGCTGTCGCAGCGGCACTTAATGGCGAGGTAAGTTCCCACAGTTGTGATTTAACTGATGAGCAATCGGTTGCATCCTTATTTGACTCTCTGCCACATATACCTTCGGTAATCATTCATAGCGCAGGCAGTGGCTACTTTGGGCCTATTGAACAGCAATCCGCCACCGCAATTAAGGAGCTGCTTAATAACAATGTCACCTCAGCGATAATGCTGTTACGTGAAGCTGTAAAACGTTATAAAGATAAGCCAATCACTGTGGTGATGGTAATGTCGACGGCAGCACAAATAGCCAAAGCTGAAGAGTCAACTTACTGTGCCGCGAAATGGGCTGTTCGTGGTCTTGTTGAATCGGTAAGACTTGAATTAAAAGGACTGCCAATGAAACTGATAGCGGTATACCCAGGTGGTATGGCAACCTCTTTTTGGGATACCAGCGGCAAAAGTCTTAATACCGATAGCTTTATGAGTGCTGACGAGGCTGCAGTGATGCTCAAGCAAGCATTGACAGCAACCAAACATGGCTACGTGTCTGACATCACCATTAATCGAGGTTAAGCGATACCGAAAGCATTAAATAAAAAGAAAGTGCTGAGGTAAAAGCTCAATGGTTTTCTATAATCAAACTATGTTGGTATTCATTTAGGAGCTTTATGCGAAACGCCCTTATATTCTCTCTGTTTACAGCGCTATGTTTGTTTATCGGTTATCACGCCTACT
This sequence comes from Shewanella sp. c952, assembly GCF_019654975.1. Taxonomy (GTDB): domain Bacteria; phylum Pseudomonadota; class Gammaproteobacteria; order Enterobacterales; family Shewanellaceae; genus Shewanella. Next base: position 122,827 of record NZ_BPEW01000001.1, on the reverse strand, counting down.
TTTTTATTATGCCCAGCGTCAAAATCAACAACCAATCAGGGCAACTCCTCACCCGTGTAGAAGTCACTCTCCCCAGTAATAAGCTAGTATTCGACAATATTGAGCCATCACAAACTATGCGCATTCATCACAGCACAGAGCAAGCTGATGGCGAATACACTTACCAAGTGAGATTATCATCAGGTAAACAGATCAATGGCCACTGTGGATATGTGACTCATGGCCAATATATGAAAGTGTTAACGCTTACGATTAACAATGATCATGCAGTAAACTGCATTGAACAATAATGGTTAAGCACTCTAATGACTAAGAAATCACACAAACACCATTTACATTACCATCAAAAATCAATCAAAAAAATCACCCAATTAATAGTAGATATTAGTTAATATATAAATTATTGAATAATTCTTATTTAAAATAAATATACGCTACTTAATTAAGTTTAAACAGCCACCTCTAGCATCAATTTTTCGATCTGGTTAAAGCTAGTTTGCGCATTTTTATAATCTAATTCGATTAATATTAAATCACCATTTAATGCCATCACTAAAGAGGGAAAACCCTGAATCGGTAGCCTTCTCGTTTTACCGATCTCTTGCAACAAGCGACTTTGAGTCGATTCACTATTAAGTGCAATAGCAAACGCTTCGCTATCCATCCCCAACTCAGTTGCAATGCCTACCAATGTAGCATCATCAGATGGATTCTTTGCCTCAAGATAATAAGCTTGCTGCACGGCATGATAAAACGGCTGCTCAAGCCCAGCGTCTCTTGCCAGTAAGACTCCTCGACAAGCAGGATATGTCGCCCGCCGAGGCTGACACTTCACCCAAAAATCAAAATTAAAATTAGTCCCTAATTGTTGAGATATTTGCCGCCATGTTTTTTGTAAAAAATCTTCCATCTCTTCGGGCATCGGCTCGTTAGTATCAGCAGCTAGCCCGCCCAAACGGTACTCAATCGATAATTGAGGAAACTGTTGCTTGAGTTGTTCTTCTAAAAAAGACCATGTTGGTTTATATCCCCAGCACCAGCTGCACATAGGGTCATAAACATAAAATAGCGTAGCAAGATTCATATAGTCGACTTTGTCCCGATTGAATTTATTATTGGTCTTATGCACGAAAGTCTAACGCCTCCGTAATCACAGCACAGATCTTGCCCAGTACCACACCACTAAGCATCATAAAAAGACTGCTCCCTGCACAAAAAACCCATTCAGATTACCTTGATCACTAAGAATGTCCACCCAAACAGCATTTTCTACTGTATAGAAATCTTCAGGTTCAACTTAAAGCTAATATAATATGCTTACTGGAAACAATTTAAGTATCCTAGTTATTTCTCTAACTCATAACATAAAGATCTGTAATCTGTGTCTAAACTCAAACCTGACGTCACAATCATTCGTAGCGGTATATTCACCCAATGGGATGAAGATAACGATGACTTGCCTAAACTCACTAAGGCTACAGTACACGTACCCGCAGAAATTGATATTGAATTTGGTTTTATCGCTCAAATAAGAAAGGCTAAGAACCAAGTACTACGCTACTGCATTTATCACCCCGACATCCCTGATGAAAATGGCGATGTTCGTCCGCCATTTGACGGTGAAGTCTACGTCAAATCCAACGATTGGAAGTTCTATATAGGTGATACCATTTGGGCACCGGAGCATAACAAAGTCGGTAAATGGCGAATGACACTTGAGCTGAAGGGTAAGGTCATTGCAGAGAAAACCTTTAAAGTTCATATGAATGAAGAAGACGACAAAATCGGCGCATTCTGGAAACGCCGTGGGTTTTAGTCAGTATATTTTCTAACAGCAATTTGAGTCAGGTAACCTTGCCTGGGCACTGCAATAATAGCTTCGCACTTGAGGAGAGATTGAATTGAGCCCATTAGAAAAGCAGCACTATTCAGCAAAAATAGTCGCGGTTTGCGACTATATAGCCCTGCACTTAGATGACAAACTGGATGTAGAGCAGCTGAGCCAAATAGCTCAATTTTCAAAGTACCACTTTCATCGACAGTTTCAGGTATACACCGGCTTAAACGTTGGAAAATATATATCGATGATGCGCCTGAAACGCGCATCATACCGATTAGTTTTTCATACTACAGAGTCGATAACGGATATCGCTTTCGATGCTAGCTTTGAAAATTCAGAATCTTTCTCCCGAGCATTTAAAAAAACCTTTAAACAAACGCCGTCTCAATTTCGACTCACTCCTAATTGGCAACAATGGAGCAGCGAGTATGACAAGGTACAGCTAACGAGGAATGACTCTGTGAAAGTAGAATTGACAACACGAACAGCCACCATGGTCGCCGTCTTTGAACACCATGGCGCGCCCAGCAACTTAAATAATTCGATCCAAAAATTTATTACTTGGCGCAAAGCTAGTCAAGAGTCTCCAATTGCTTCAAGTGAGACTATTGGCATCCCTTATAACGACCCCAATAGTGTGCCAGCAGAACAATTTCACTTTGATATCTGTGGTTCAGTTGCTAGAGAGGTGCAAGCTAATGCTGAAGGCGTTATTACTAAGACCATTCCAGGTGGTCGCTTCGCTAAGATCCGCCACTTAGGCTCTCATCAACAGATGGACGACAAGATCTATCAGTTCTATCGTGAATGGTTGCCTGCGAGTGGTGAAACCCTCAACGATTTCCCACTGTTCTTTCACTACATCAATTTATTCCCTGAAGTTGCAGAAAGTGAACTTATCACCGATATCTACTTCGCACTGAAACCATAACCGTTACAGTCAATAAAGTACCTGAGGCTAACAAATTCACATTCGCAAGGTTCACAGAGTGCTGACTTTAAATAATAGCAACCCTAGGGTTCTATCCAGCATACACATACTAAAATCGCAGAAAGCAAAAAGCCCGCTACCTTTCGACATCCGGCTTTTCTTAATCTGGCGGAGAGATTGCTGACTTTAAACAATAGGAACCCTCAGGGTTCTTTCCAGCATATCAAACTCAAAATTTAGATAGCAAAAAGCCCGATATCTTTCGATATCCGGCTTTTCTTAATCTGACGGAGAGATAGCTGACTTTAAACAATAGGAACCCTCAGGGTTCTATCCAGCATATTAAACTTAAAATTTAAATAGCAAAAAGCCCGCTAAAAAATAGCGGGCTTTTCTTAATGTGGCGGAGAGATAGGGATTTGAACCCTAGATGGGCTACAAACCCATGCCGGTTTTCAAGACCGGTGCATTCGACCACTCTGCCATCTCTCCGAACGCCGTGAATAATAGGGATATCGGGGTTAAATGTAAAGCCTATATTTGCTTAACTGAGCAACAAATAGACCAATAATGGTTTTTTTTTCAATAAAGCGGTTTTATAGCTGCAAAATTCTACTTTTTCTTAATATGAATCCCTGTTAGTACTGAGTCATCATTCTCTATGCAACTAAAAATTCATATTTGCTTACCTTTAGGTTTCGCTTAAATACGAACCTTAATGAGATCTCATAGTCTGAAAAAAGGAACTAAAGCCCTATTCAATAAAGGAACTATTGTATGAGAAAATTATTAAAGCTGCTTAAACAGAATCACTCTCTGATTTTGTTTGTTTCATTAATGCTAGTTTTTAGAAGCGCTGTCGCCGATTGGAATAGCGTACCAACGGGCTCAATGAAACCTACGATTGTTGAAGGTGACCGTTTGTTGGTTAATAAAATGGCTTACGATCTCAGAGTTCCATTTACTCATATTTCTATCGCTAAACTTGCTGATCCACAGCGGGGAGATATCGTTGTCTTTGATTCAAAAGCCAGTAACAAGAAGTTAGTAAAAAGAGTGATTGGTTTGCCCAATGACTCTATTTCAATGCGAGACAATGTGTTATCTATCAATGATGAAACAATCGCCTATAGCGGCACAGGTTTACCTAATGCTGATGGTTCTGAAATGCGAACCGAACACCTTTTGGGTATCAATCATCAAGTGAAGGTGGCAGGAATAGCAGGCCAAGGTGTTATTAGCCGTCAATCAAGCTTTGGTCCAATAACTGTGCCCGAGGGCCATTACTTAGTTTTGGGTGATAATCGCGATCACAGTAGCGATTCAAGGATGATAGGTTTTGTGCCTCGAGCTGAAATTGTCGGCCGCTCAAGCAGCGTAGTGTTCTCCGCAAACTATGATAATTACTACTTGCCGAGGCAGGAGCGTTTTTTCCATTCACTTTAACGTCCAACTATAACTCTATTTACGACTCGGAGACATTTACACCATGATCTCCGAGGTTTACTTGCCACCTTGATGATAGCCGTACTTTAATTCACAAGCTGATTGCCATTATACAATCACTCTAAGCTTTGCTACTTTAGGTCGACTTACAAACACATGGATGCCCTATGAGAGCTTTTACACTTATCTTCAGTAGCTTACTTTTATTAATCACTTCCGGCTGTGCAACGAATTCAGGCCACGGTACCGACCAAGATAAGCCTGAATACCTCACCTATGTAAAGCCGGGGGATAAAGCGCCTGTTACTCAATTTGTTGATACTCAGGGAAACAGTATCGATCTAAGCAAATCAAGAAATAACAAATTACTGATCTTATTCGCCACTTGGTGTCATGATTCACAGCGCACCATGAAACACCTCACTGCATCAGATCTGTATTTGAGTCCTAACGTCGATATTATTGGGATTGGCAGAGAAGAGAATAAACCAGCATTAGATAAGTTTGCCAAAGAGTACGAGCTAAACTTTGCACTTGTCGCTGATGCAGACAGAAGCATCTACAATCAATTTGCCAATACTGGTATACCTAGGCTTATCTTGCTAGATGCTGACAATAATGTGGTTAAAACGATTATTGGTGAAACAGAAAATGCCATAACTGAAGTCGTTTGGTAAGTCGATAGTTTTGCCATAATAAAGGTCGCATAACCAATGCGGTCCAATCTGCTCAAATAACCCAACGCACTACGTATTAATACGAAGTATATTCTGCTACACCACTAATCGAAACTAACAGCAATAATACGAATTAAGCTTAGCTAGCGATCTCATTGACTCCTCCCTGACATACTTGCAGTGTTGAGGGGGTTAAACCATGTAGATGTTCGATAAGCTTAAAACAGAGTTCGATATATTGTACCGCTTGCGCCTTATCCACTTCATAGCCAACTGCATGGGCTACTTTATTGCGCAGTTGTCTTAACTCACTAAATAGCTTTCCCTGTTTAGTGCTGATGAGTTGCTCGGAGATCAATATATTCTCGATATGTTTATAGCGAGTATTTTTATCTAAGCTGATATTGCTGCAGTGGGAGTGAATCAATTTTTCAGCCGCCAAATCAACCAATTCCCAAGCTTCAATTATCGCTGAATTAGGCAGTTGACTCGCCGACATGATGAGTACATTTCGTTTATCAATTTTAAGCTCAGGAAATATCCCTTCAGCTTCTTGAGTTACTGCCTTAAGTTCTTGACCAAACTCAAGTTCTAAATCTTTAAACTTTAACTTCTTCGCCATTGGAATAAGTTTAGATAGCGGCCGCTTAAGGCTAACAACCGCAAATATCAGTACCAGTGGCCAAGCCAACTTGTCAATTAGCTCAATAGTAAATTGCATCCAGCTCATTCTTATTTCTTCCCTGTTATTTATACTTCATTGCTACTAGCAATTGCCAAAAATTCAATCAACCTTATTGTAGGTTCTAGTGTTCCAGTCAAACTGGTACTCTACCCCTTGCCACTCGTAAACAGTGTGACCATCTTTTTGGATAACTCGGGCATTTTCAGGCAAATGCGTTAAGCCAGTTGCATAGCTCACACTGGTGGTGACTCTTTCAGGCGGTGCGACAACTTTAGGTTCAGCGCGGCGATAACTGGGCTGCTGGTATCGATAAGGGTAAAGATGTCGATTGCCTGCATAGCCCCAACGAGAGCCATAATATCCCCAACCAGGACGATAATGGCGGCCCCTATAAGGATACGAGTACCAACCGTTAGACACGCCGACATTCCAGCGCCAAGGATCATTGAAACCTGAATTCCAGCCGCTGCCCCAACCAACACCAACACTCACGTTACTGACAACCAAAAGTGATGATGGCATAGACAGCTGCGCCAATGCAGAGCTCGAAAATAGCAGTATGAGCGCCGTTGCTAAGCGAAAACCAAAATTCGTCATAATGATACCCCTATACGCCAACATTACATTAGCGAAACATAAAGCATTGACTTATTTTACGCCTAAATAGCCCTAACGCCAATCTCATTTAACAGCGGATTTACCGAGGAAATAGCTGATATATTCGCTGCTGTTTTTCCAGCATACTCTCCATTGCTGAACAGGCGTTTAACGGCCACGTTAATAATGCTATAGTGCGCGCCATATCACAGTTTATAGCGATGAGAATTCCCCTATGAGTTTTAAGGATTTGCGCAGTTTTATAGAGCACCTAGAAAGCAATGGTGAGCTTAAGCGTATTAGTCATCCCGTCGACCCTCATTTGGAAATGACAGAGATAGCCGATCGCGTGTTGCGCTCAAAAGGCCCTGCTCTGTTGTTTGAAAACCCTGTTGGCAATGACATGCCAGTATTGGCGAATCTATTTGGTACGCCAAAACGCGTTGCTATGGCGCTCGGCAAAGAAGATCCTCTTGCCCTACGCGATGTCGGTGAGCTACTTGCGTTCCTTAAAGAGCCTGAGCCACCACGTGGCTTTAAAGATGCGATCTCAAAGATCCCCATGTTTAAGCAAGCGCTCAACATGCCGCCTAAAACTGTGCGTAATCCTCCATGCCAAGAAGTGATAAAAACGGCGGAAGAGGTCGACCTCACTAAACTGCCGATCCAGCATTGCTGGCCAGGTGACGTTGCACCATTAGTGACATGGGGACTCACCATCACTAAAGGCCCACGTCAAAAACGTCAAAATCTCGGGATCTACCGTCAGCAGCTGCTCGGTAAAGATAAGCTGATTATGCGCTGGCTCGACCATCGCGGCGGCGCATTAGACTTTAAAGATTTCAAAGAGAAACACCCAGGTGAACGCTACCCAGTGGTCGTCGCTCTAGGTGCAGACCCAGTCACCATATTAGGTGCGGTAACGCCAGTGCCAGACTCTATGAGTGAGTATGCCTTTGCCGGCCTTTTGCGTGGTGAACGCACCGAGGTATGCAAGGCGATAAGCTGTGATTTAGAGGTGCCTGCCACCAGCGAAATCATCTTGGAAGGCTATATCGACCCGCAAGAGATGGCAGAAGAGGGTCCTTACGGTGACCATACTGGTTACTACAATGAAACCGACTCCTTCCCTGTATTTACTGTGACCCATATTACCCATCGAAAAGATGCGATATACCACAGCACCTACACCGGCCGTCCACCTGATGAGCCAGCGATGTTAGGCGTGGCACTCAATGAAGTGTTTGTCCCAATCCTGCGTAAACAGTACCCAGAGATCATCGATTTCTATCTACCGCCAGAAGGCTGTTCATACCGTATGGCGGTGATCTCAATTCGCAAGCAATATCCCGGTCACGCTAAGCGAGTGATGATGGGAGCGTGGTCGTTCTTACGCCAGTTTATGTACACCAAGTTTATTGTTGTCGTCGACGAAGACGTCAACTGCCGAGATTGGAACGATGTCATCTGGGCCATTACCACCAGAATGGATCCGAAGCGTGACACGGTAATGATCGAAAATACACCAATTGACTATCTCGACTTTGCATCACCTGTTGCTGGGTTAGGCTCAAAAATGGGAATGGATGCCACGAATAAGTGGGAAGGTGAAACCGATCGCGAATGGGGTACTCCTATCGTTATGGATGAAGCCGTTAAACAAAAAGTCGATGAGATCTGGAGCGATCTAGGAATAGATGACGCGCCAACCCTATAACGTACTATTGCCTAAGCAATGTGCAAAAATATGTTGAATAAGCTTCCAAAGAGAAGCTCATCAAGGAATCAAGATGAACACCATTAGCTGTACAATTGAAAAAGTCGCACCGTTTAATGATGCGGTATTTCAGGTTATTTTAAAGCCTAGCGTAGCCTTTGACTTTAAGGCTGGACAATACCTTTGCGTCGTCATGGGTGAGAAAGACAAACGCCCATTTTCTATCGCATCAGCGCCTGATAGCCAAGCTATTGAGCTACACATAGGCGCCGCAGTTAGCGAGAGCTACCCTATGCAAGTGGTTGAGCGTCTTAAAGATTGCTTAGCCAATAACGGTACAATCGATATTGAAGTACCAGGCGGCGATGCCCACCTACGCCATGACAGTGTGCGTCCACGCCTGCTTATTGCTGGCGGTACAGGCTTCTCGTACATCAAAAGTATTGTTGAACACCAAATCGCACTCGAGCAGACCGTTGAAACGACTCTTTATTGGGGTTGCCGCACAACTGACGCTATGTACTACCAAGACATTGCTCGTGAGTGGCATGACGCTCACCCTTGGTTACACTTTGTGCCAGTTGTGGAAGAGGCGCCTGCTGACTGGAACGGCAAACAAGCAAACTTGCTTGAACAGATTAAAGCTGATTTCGTTAGCCTAAATGGTTATGACATCTATATTGCAGGCCGTTTCGATATGGTTGGTGCAGCAAGAGAAGTGTTCCGCAGTATTGGCGTTGAAGAAGATCACCTTTACGGCGATGCATTTGCTTTTATAAAGTAAGCGCTTGTTGCTGTATAAAAAGGGCGCTGATATAGATTATCAGCGCCCTTTTTATTTCTGTATTCTTTAAATGGCTAAATTCTTACTTGATCATACTTATACCAAGCCACGATACTGCCAAGAACAGGTGTAATCCAAACTGCACTTTTCTCATCAGTATAAACTCGATAAAAATACAGCTCTTCATCGGTAATATCATGCTTTCTAATCGCTCTATAAAAGTGCATTGCCGACGGGCTTACAGTCTCAGGTTTAATAAACTCTTTTTGGCTTAACTTAACTTGGAACACATCAACTGCAATGCCGCTTATTTTCTGCTGGTACTGCTTAAACGTACCACGGACTTTGTATTTAATTGGCGTGGTTAAACAGTCTTCGTCGGTAATACAAGTTGCCGAATAAAATTGGCCACTATCTTCCCCTTCATAGATCAAAGACAGACTCAGATCTGCGCGGACTAAGAGTTCACCAGCCACAGGAAAATACACATCAGCATGGTAATGATGCTCAGTGATATCACCGTCATTACTACCGTGTGGAATGATAATTTTGTTGTAACGAATACGCTTCTCAAGTCGCTCTGAAAGCTCAGCAAACTGATTGATGTTTAGCCCTGCGGGGTTAAGATCTATCGCAGCAATATTCATTAACCCAAGACCGGAGCATTGGCCTTTTACAACATTAGGACAAACTGCCATCGAGTAGTTACGCCCATCTGTCGCGCTAAAACCTTCAAAGTCTTTGAAATTATCTAGATGATTACTTTCTGGGGCAAGGTGCTTTTGCCACATGGAGTGGTGTAGATGCTCGACGTCATTCTTATAGAACATAGGTACGATCTCTTTAGTCCCCCCAATGTTCAATGCCATTTTTTTATCAGCATTCCAAAGCCCAGCATTTTTGACCGTTCTGTGATAATCACTGCTATACCAAAATAGTAAAATCAGCAGCAAAAGTACTAATATGCCTGCGACCTTAACCATCATAGAGACATCTATTAATGCCGTTTTTATCGACTCAGCATCATTCACTGCAAGCATCTTTATATGAGAGCGCTCAGAAACATGCAGCTCATAACCTCGACGAGCAACGGTTTTAAGTTGTACTTCGGGGTAGCCTTCCAGTTTTTTACGCAGAGTACTCACACATTGAGTCAAAGATGTGGCAGCAACAACACGATCAGGCCAGCCAGCATCGAGTAATGCTTCTTTGCTACAAACACTATCTGCAATCAATAGTTGATATAACACTGCAGACTCTGAAAACGTCAGGCTAATGATGGTGTTATTGGTACGATCCACCAGGTGTTTAGCCTGCTCATCTAGCTCCAGATAAGGAGTAACTTTTAGCAAGATTAACCTCTTAGAATGTCGTCAATTGAGTAGGCCAATTAAACCGGCACATTACGCTGGATTATAATGATAGAAACAATTTTTAAATGTGACTATAACCTCAATTAGCTCGTCATAGCTAACAGCGGTATGTTGTTGTTCACAAAATGAAAAATAATTAATAACACGCAGAATTAGCACTCACTAATTTTTCACTATCATGCCATAACCAAACTCAATAAAGAAAACAATTTATAACGGTTTACCGCTAAATAATTTTTGGGAAATAAACAATAAACTACTGATCCAGCCCAACATCAATAAATACATCACAGATAAACTTAAATCGATATCAGCAATCATAGATAGTGCAGCGCCCGTGCCTTTGGCATCAACGGCAACTAAGTTCATTGCTCGATAAAGATCTGTAGGGTTCAGCGCAATTAAGATATTAAGCAGCGGCTTATCCATAAACGCGACATCAGAGACCAATACAGTGAGTAGCAATAGGTCATAGATAAGCACTAACAGAAACCAAACGAATAGCAGTCCGGCTACAGCCTTGGCTTTCTCTGTTGCTCGTATACTGACAATATAACCTAACAAAATAAACGTCAGCGCCAGTAAGTTACTACTGATAATAAACTGCATAAACACACTTACCACTTCATCGGTCGCGTATTGCTCACCTAGCATAATCAATAAGATTGCCGTTAAACCAAAAGCACAGCTAGTGGTGATAAACATCACCAAGCAGTGACCTAAAAGTTTGCCCATTAATATCTGACTACGACTGACCGGATATGACAACAGCAACAGTAAAGTTCCCGCCTCCTGCTCACCAACAAAACTATCGTAACTGAGCAGAATTGCCGCTAAGGGAATAATAAATACCGCGGTAGTTGAGAGACTCGACATTAAATTAGCTAACGGAGGCAACGCCAATTCACCGGTGACCGCACTTCCTGCAAAGGTGACTGACAGAGATAGCATCATGAATATGCATCCCATAAATAGTATCCAACGATTTCGTAAACTGTCTCGCAGCTCTTTACTAGCGATAACCCAAACTGGCGATGTTAACTGTATGCTATTCATAATGGACTCTGACTCACCGTTGGGCGAAGGAATTGCTGTAGCGATTGTCGCCAGCTTTTCTGCGTTGTAGCCACTCTGCTTGGCTCAGCTCTATCCGTTTGCTGCAACATACAATGATGGTAAATAGACTCTAAACTCGGTTCGATAACACTAAAGTCGCTGCACTGTTTTTGCTGTACCAAATATTCCACCACAGCGCTGCGCTCAGCACTATCAACCAGTAGCTTTTGTCCTTGGCTAAACGAAGCTAAAAAGCTATCGCGCTGCAGCGTACCAGCAAAATCAGCGAGTTTGATTTGGCTTTTCAATCCACTCGCTTGGCGTAACTCATCGAGGGTTCCACTGCCGACTCTGCGACCTTGAGCCAACAGTAAAGCGCTATCAAGATGCTTCTCGACTATCGACAGTTCGTGGGTACAAACAATCACAGCACAGCCTTGTTGTTTAAGCGAATCTATCTTCTGATAAAGAAACTGCGATGCCTGTGGATCAAGCCCCACTGTTGGCTCATCGAGCAATAAAATATCTGGATGCGATAAAATCGCCTGCGCAACGCCCAAGCGTTGCTTCATCCCTTTTGAGTAGGTTTTTAGTGGTTTTTGCTGCGCATAACCCAGCTCAAACTCTTCAATTAATTGCTTTACTCGGGTGTCATTAATACCTTTTAGTGCGGCGAAATAGCGTAACACCTCAAGACCGGTCAACTTGTCATAAAAGCTGACATCTTCGGGTAAATACCCCAGATTTACACTCGATTGATCACATTCATTGTGCACCGTTAGCTTGCCTGACGTTGGCTTTACCAGCCCCAAAACCAGCTTGATCAGGCTCGATTTCCCTGCGCCATTATGGCCAAGTAAGGCAAGCGTTTGGCCCTGAAAGATATCGATATTGATATCTTGCAATGCTTCGAAATCACCAAAGCGTAAACCAACATGCTCAACCCTTACAACAGGCTTGTGGCTAGCAGAATTAAGGTTAATGTTCATAAGCGAGCTCGCTGGCAGACGCTGTCGACACGACGGCTGGATTAATCTGAATAGGTTGCATCAAAGGGAAATCATCTTTTATGCCCGTAGCGGTAAATACCGTCATTTGCGATTCGACCCAGCGCAATAACGACACCACTGGGCTATTCATCAAAAACTTGGCTTCAGGGTAGCGCCAGAACAATTTGTCCATCGAGTCATTAGGTTGATAACTCTGATCGCCAATGCCATCTTGAGTATGATCCCAGCCCATATAGCTGCTCCAATAGTTACCACGCCCCTGTTGGCTCCACTGCAGCAGTTCGTCGCCAACATACTTCACTTGGGTAAGATTATTGATAAAGTTATTCTCATAGATACGATTCTTCTCTCCACCCATTGCCATCGCAATGCCTATATCACTCAAGGCAAACTCATTACCACGGATTTCATTATCTAACGCGCCATAAATAAACATTGCGCGACCTTGGTTGCCTAAAGCTTCCTGACCTTGAGGATTATGGATATTACGCAATACATTAAACTCAATACGCGCACCGTTAGTGATATTAAGTAACACCCCATACTCAGTGGCACTTTCTGCTCGGTTATGATGTAAATAGACAAATTTAGAGCTCATGATCGCGTAACCACCACTGACATTCTCACTATGATTACCGTAGGCTTCGTCATGTTCGCTATACATGTAATGAATACCGTATTGCTGATGATAAAAGTGGTTATTTGCCACTAAACTGCCTTTGCTAGACTCGATATAAACACCGTCTCTAACATGTTCAATCTGGTTATACTCAATCATTGCTTGCTGCACTCTATCAAGATGAATACCATCCCCTCGATCAAGCACATGCAGCTGGGAGTTGCCGCGAATTTGGTTGTGACGTATTACCAGTTGTTCACTGTGATCTGCACGAACCCCAAAGCCGTCCCCTTGCAGGTTGTTGTGCATTATCTTGATATTGCGGCTTTGCTCCATAACCAAAATACCGGCATCACGTTCATACAGGTCACTGCCCCAGCTCTCAATCCTAAGACCTTCAATCGTGACATCATTAGCACTGACTTTTATTGCACTGCCCAGCCCCTTGGCATCAATAACGGCTCCATGTTCACCGCTAATTGTGAGGGCTTTGGCTATTTCAAAATTTCCCTGATAACGGCCAGCATTTAAAATAATAGTGTCGCCAATACTTGCTTGAGTTAATTGCTGCTGTAAGTCATGACTATTATTTACGGTCCATGTCGCAGCCATCGAGTCGTTGCTTAGCAGTGCGCTTGCAATCAACAGGATTGAAACCGAGACAACCGTTAATTTCGTCATAGCACCTAACCTAAGTCTACTCACTCACCCGCAAGCAACTTGGTATCAATTTGATCATAACTAAGCACGATACCGCCTAACTCTTCGGCAAACTTTAATGCAGCCTCTTTAGTACCAAAGCTTGCCACCGCAGGCCCCATCACCGCTTTTTTACTGCTGCCGTAGACATACCAGGCGGTTTTAGCATCAATAAAAGCACTATCTTGAGGATCCGCCCAATCTGTTTTTGCCATGTCATGTACAAACAATTCAGTTACCTGACGCTTGTTTTCACTTTGCAGCACAAAATTGAACATGTCGCGAGTCGAGCAGAACTTTGGAGTTACCAGCTGACCTTTCAAATGAACTTGCCCTTTAGGACCCGGGTATTTCTTAATCATCATGCCGCACATATGACAGCGGTCATGGTCATGAATAGCAGGCGCTTCTAAAACCATGTTGTCATCGGCACCTTGACTACAAGCAAATAACAAAGGCAGTAGTAGCAAGCACAAAAGTTTTTTCATTAATAACCTCTATTTCTATTTCATAATATCTAGCTAACTTTCGGTACAACACCCAATTGCAACCCTGCAGGGGCGGCGCAATTGGGGTTGACCTACTCGCTATCCGTCAAGCAAACTTTGAACATTAAATGGCAAAGTTTTGTCCCGCATACAAGATGAATAAACGCAAACACATCATGCCTGTCACAGCGCAAACACCTGAAGCGTAAAACGCCTTAGCAGAGTGACTAAACGACTTACTGGTAGCAAAGTTCAGCAGCAGTGGACCTGCAAAACCAACTCCAATCACACCAAGCCAGAACACATTAGCCCACTCACCAGTATGGAACGCCGCAAACGCACTTTGTGCACCCGCATTGCCCGTCATCAGCGAAGTAACAATCATGAAAATGAACATGGCTTCAGCGAACATAATTGGCCATTCAGCACCATGTAACAGCTTCATATCTTGGCTATGCAGATCTTCTTTAAAGAATGACACCGCCAACATTTTTGCCGATGCAGCACCAGCCGAGATCCCAGACGCAATAAATAGCGCCGGTAATACCGAGGTATTTATAATCGGGAAACGAATAAGTGCTGAGATAAGGAAACCTGTATAAGCACACACAGATAACGCCAAAATCAGCACCAACACTTCCATTGGCTTACGCACTGCTTTTAGCTTTTCAATGATTGGCATTAACACTTTAAGTGCAGGAATGGCACGTAGCTCATCTTCCAATGCTAATAGCGCAATGACCGCCGTTAACGGGATATAAGCCGTCAACGCAATCACACCTATCGACATGACTGAATTAAGGTTGTAGTAGACCAGAATTCGCCAGAAAAACAGCGGATTAGTTAAGTCTAAAACCAAACACAGCATGCCTAAGCTGATGGTGACAAAAGAGATAATCGCCGCCGCTTTGTAAAAGGCGGTATTCTCAGTCTGCTTTTTATAGAAACGGATAAATATTGCAGTGGCTAGCGCACCACCAGAAATACCCGCAAAAAACAGATAAACGGCAATTGGCCAAGGCCACGCAATGCCTTGAGATAATCCCATGCTAAAATCAATAGTTCCGTCCATCGCTACACCCCCAGCTTAACAATTGGTATGTATCTCAAGCTCGGCTCCGTTCCAAAGCCAGGCTTAATGCGCACTGAATCTTTAACTCTTAGCAACTTGCTCACATAAGAGGTCGGATCGTTCGCATCACCAAATATCAATGCATCGTATCGGCACTGCTGTACACAAGCAGGAAGCTCACCCTTCACCAGCTTGGTGTTTAAGCAGAAGTCGCAGTTATCAGCAACATCAGTCTCTTTGTTGATGAATCGAGCATCGTATGGGCAAGCGCCAATACAGTACTTACAACCTGCACATTTCGAAGCATCCATAGTCACAATGCCCGTCTTCTCATCACGATGCGCTGCGCCAGTTGGGCAGACAGTGACACAAGGAGCGTTCTTACATTGTTGACACGAAACCCGCACATACTTGCGTTCACAGTCGCAGTTCTTCTTACCACAGTGAGGACAAGTCTCACCTGCTACGCCACCTGACTGCTGCTCCATAATCATCCGTGATTTGCCATCAGGAAGATTATTGGTCACGTTACAAGCGTCCTTACACTCACCACAACCGGTACACTTGTTTTGATCAAACACCATCACATAATGGGGTTTATTTGCATCTGACTCCTCTTTGACTGAACTGCACCCTAAGGGCGCTATTATCAAAGAGCTGGCTCCTAAGCATTTAAGGAACCTCCGTCTCTCTATATTTTCACTCACAGCATCCTCCATCTATCAGCTATCTTGCTGACCTATTTTTTATTGGTGTGACTTTACTCAGATGCAGTCACTGAACGATTAGCTATTTTTTGCTCGGTTTTCAAAATTGCATTATTAATTGAGGCTCGATTAAATCTCTGGCTTTGACTGCGTAACAGCAACTGCCAGTGAGTTATTGCGGTTTCATACTCTTGATTAAGGTATGCATCGGTAGCAATAAGTAACTGAGATTGAAACTCAAATTCGTCAAGCGCTAGTGCTCTGGCCAACACTAATTTGGTTTCGATACTCATCTCTCGATTGTCACGGTAGTACATAGCAGTGGCTTTCATCCCTAATGTGTTAGCGTCATCACCAGTGATGGCGAGTAGGTCATTTAAGGTCGATACAGATTGGGCATATAAGCCGCCCTCTGCGTATGATTGAGCCAAAGTTAATAATGCAATTTCGTTGTTAGGTTGCTCATTTACTTTTCGTGCGTTCTTATTGATATCTGCGGCGATCAGATAATCAATGTTCTCGTCAATTACTCCTTTATCCCACTCACTAAATCGTCCTATTTGGCTGTAAACCATCAAGGGAATGATTAACATCACTAAAGAGATTGCTGCTGGTACCGCTCCGTTAAAAGCTCGTCCTTTAGCAGTCGACGCAGCCTTTTGGCTCGCTAGCGCAGTACGTTTGAGATGATGAGCTTGAAGGTGATGGCCCCAAACACACGCAATAACGCTAACCAGACAAAAACCAATACCAACAGCAAGACTACTCATAGTGACTCTCTAATTTGTTTTAACTTATTGAGTACGTGGCGACTAATGTCCGCTACCGGATCCCATCATGCCACCCATGCCCATACCGCTTAGGCCCATGCCGTGGGCGTTATCACCTGGCGCTTCCACTTTAACCAGTTCAACTTCGAACACTAAGGTGGAGCTAGGTGGAATGATGCCAACCTGCTTTGTGCTATAAGCAAGCTCTGATGGGATAGTGAATTTATAGGTAGAACCTTCATTCATCAGTGGGATCCCTTCCTGCCAACCTTCAATCACACTCATAAGTGCAAAGCGATTTGGTTCATCTCGCTCATAAGAATTGTCAAACTCAGTGCCGTCGATTAAGTAACCTTTGTAGTGCACAGTAACCACGTCTTCAGGGTTAGGTTTACGACCCTCACCTTCTGAAACAACTTGATACTGCAACCCAGAATCGGTCACGATGACACCGTCTTGTTTTTTGTTATTAGCGAGGAAGCTACTGCCTGCGGTCATGTTTTCTAATGCGATGCGCTCATTGGCTGCTTCTTTAGCAGCATTTAATTGCTCTGCGCGTTGATTCAGATAAGTTAAAATCTCTTCATCTGAATATTGTGTTTTGTTTTTGAGGGCATCGACCACCCCTTCAATCACTAACTCAACATCCACTTCGGCACCCAGTTCTGTTTGAGAGTAGATCTGACTAGAAAGGTATTTGCCTAAAGAAGCACCAATACTGTAAGACTCTTTTTGAACCTCAGTATTGAGTGGCGTGTTCGCCATGCTAGTGGCTGAAATAAATAGTGAAAGGCCGGTAATAACAGCTAATGAAGTTTTGCTAATTTTAGTCATTTTAATCATCTCATTTAGGAACATTTTGATTCAGTATATTGATTGCCAAAGATCCATCTTCTATGGCTTTTCAGTCACACGGTTTGATAGTCGCCAGCCATATATTCCGTCTGGCATCTGCTTTACGTTGGTATAACCCAACTTCATCACAGCTCTTGCTGCAATCTCACTGGCATTACAGATACGGTTAGCGCAGTAGAAAACCATCGGTGTTTCTTTGTTTTCAGGTAGCAGTTTTTTCCAATCTTTAACATTGAAGTAGATGGCTCCAGGGATGAACCCCTCTGCCCATAACTCCAAAGTGTTAACATCAAAGAAAGTGACTCCACCTTGCTCTAATAACATCTGGGCTTCGCGCATGGTGATGGTATTTAGCTGGTGCTCATATCTTGGTGCTGGTGCCATTTCGCTACCGCCACCTGCTAAGCAGCTTGCCGAACTTGCGATCAATGTCAGTGTTACCAGTATTTGACCAAGTGCTTTTTTCATCTCATTCCTCTCTTAATACCTCGACACCTGCTGGTACTTAATCCGGTGTCGAGGTCATTAAAGACTTATCGCTTATTTAGCTTTGTAACCTGAACCATCAAGGATGTTCTGCGCTTGCGTAACATAAGTTAGCGCGGCATCTAGACGTTTCTGGCTATAACGGAAACCGTGTACCCCCCAAGAACCATCTTTCTTGATTAGCTCAACAGCCTCTTGCGCCTTCTCTGCGAGAAGTAGCACTTGAGTCTTGTCTTCCGTAGGAAGCTTGGTCACTTCAAGTAGTTGGTCAATACGCACTAGCGCTTGCTCAACTTGGCCGAAGACTTCCTTAATAGGCGTCTGCCATTTCATTACTTCGCCGTAGATTTCCATTTGGTCTTCATAGTGCAGGCCTGTTTCAAGCTCTGATTGGAACTGGCTATGACAACCTTTGTTTTCTACTACGTCATGATCTGAAATCGCGGTACGTGCACAAGACCACATTAAGTCGAGGTAAGTACGACCGTCTTCGTTCTTAGCAACAGTCCAACCCTTACCCGCTTTAGGTCCTTGGGTACGCGGCTCACCTTCTGGTGGGTTCAATGTCTTACGAACAGGGTCGACATCAATTTTCCACATGTGAGACTTACGTACTGCATCGAAACCAGCTTGGTCAGGGAACTGCATCGCTTTGAAGTTCTCACAGCTACCCATGTTAGGCATGTGACAGCTTTGACAAGTTTGTTCACTGTGAGTCTTAGTATTCTCCGCAATCAAAGTCTGTGCTGCGTGACAATCTTTACAGTCTTTTTTCAGCTTCGGCTTAGTGATACCAGACATCCAATCACCGTCAGTCACCTCATGCGGATCATGACAAGTAGTACAACGCATGCCTTTTTCGTAATGCTTAGAGCCGAACATCTGTGAACCTTCGGTACCACAAGATGGACATAGAGACTTCATTTTTACGCCGAACGCTAATTCAGGCTTGCCTTTTTCAGCAGCACTTTCAGTCATCGTTGGATCGTATTGGAAGCGTTGATGACAACGTTCACAGTTAGACTGCATGCCACCAGTACCGCCATCTAAGTGACCACCAGCGCCATGACACTCTTCACAAGCAATACCTTTAGAGATGGTATGTTCTTGCAGTTTCTTAGGATCGCCCAAGGCGTCAAAGAACTCTTGCTTGTCTTGGAAGTCAAACTTGAAGGTATGACAAATTTCACAGTAAGACGATGCAGGTTGGAATAGCATCTCTTTACGGTATTTAGCCCCGTAAGAGCTCATGCCTTTTTGATGAGAACCGGAGTCACCAAAGTCAGCTACAGTGAGTGGGAACTCTGGAATGACGTCGTTAATTTTCTTCGCCATATCGTCGGTTAACCACTCAGCCCAGCCGCGGGAGAACTGGTTAGCACCGGCAACCATTTTACCGGTACCGTCACGTAGTAAGCCGCCTTCAATGTGGTAAGTACCGCGTACTAGCCAAGCATCCATGAAGCCATATTTTGTACGAGGTGTACCAATAGTGGCGTAGATCATGTCTGGGGTGATACCGTCCGGCAAGATTGACGTATCTTTGGTGCCATACATGGTTTTTTCTATATCGTTATCCACTTCTGGATGTTCACCAGGGAAACGAACTGTTTGGGCATGGCGCGAACGTTTCCACTTCTCATATTGAGCAGCATGACATTCAGCACATTTTTCAGGACCAACAAAGTTGTTAGGGTAATCAAGAATAGACTTTGCCCCTAAACGGTATTGAATTGAACGAGGCTTACCATCTAACTTGCTATATTTCGGGCTATGTCCAGTATCAAAATACTCTTCACCACGGTCACTGATGTGGTAATCACCCACTAAGTTACCTGACTCTTGATATTTAAAGAGAGGGTGGTTTTCGAATAGAAAATCAAAAAGTTCACCCTCTTGGACAACGTAGTCTTGCAGTGTTTTAACACCGTTAACTTTCTCTGTGCCCTGGTAATCAGCAATCATTTCTTTAGCTGTCTTGCCCATTTCTGGTACGCTGTTGTATTTACCACCAGCAGCGTTCACATTAGCAATGGCACCAAAACAAAACAGCACGCTTAATGCTACCTTGTGTTTCCATCGTCTCATCATTCACTCCTACTTATCATCAGTATTATTCTTTGAATTTTGTTCTTACATATAACGCATCACATTTAATGTTTACTTTACCTAACCTATAAACAGCTTCACCGATTTGCTATTTATCCAGTTAAGCCTCCAGTAATAAATCAAATATGTTTTACAAAACCTAACCGTTCACCGAACGACTTAAACAACTGAGCAACCGCTATTCTCCTGATCCTTAATAGAAAAAACATGCGCTAGAGCACATAAAAAAACGCATTAGTTGTGATGAGTTATAAAAGACTTTTAGTCCTTTAGTAACAATAAGATAGGTTTCAGCATCGATAAGTTTTCAAGAATAAAAACGGTCATTTTTAGATCTAAAAAAAGCTAATGACCACCATTTAGATATTAAAAGTTGTAGTCATAGGATTGGCGATTATAGAGTTTGAGGAGCCTCTCATTAATCCATTTTTTTGTACCTTAGGATAAGAGCAAGTCAATAAACCCTAAATTTAAAAAATAGCAAAGCACCTCTTTATATATACATAACAAATAAACACAAGTAATTAAAATAGAATAGAACGTATTTATTTTACTGCATAAAATTTAATAAATAGGCACAGATATGATCCCAGAGATAGGCTTAATATTATTAATAATATCTTCTTCACTATCACTTATATTATCCATCGTAACGATTGCAGGTATTAAGTTAGATAGTGAATACCTATTGAGTTACACCAAGCCATTAGCAACATTAATGTGCTTTACTTTAATCACTGCAATAGCAGTACTCGCCTATTGTTTTCTCGTTAATGACTTCTCTGTTGCCTATGTCGCCAATAACTCAAACACTCAATTAGCAACCTTATATAAGGTAGCTGCAGTTTGGGGCTCACATGAAGGTTCAATGTTGTTCTGGGTGGTCTCGATAGCGGTTTGGGCAGCCTTTATCATTAATCGTGCTCCTAAGACCGAACAACACTTTCACCATAAACTTGTTGCCGTTGCCGCTTTACTCATTTTTGGTTTTTGCCTATTCCTACTTTTTACCTCTAGCCCTTTTGCGCGGTTACTGCCCGACATCCCCATTGAAGGCAGAGATCTCAATCCAATACTGCAAGACATTGGGCTTATTATTCATCCACCATTGCTGTTTCTTGGCTATGTCGGCTTAACCATCTGCTTTGCTGGCGCTATTGCCGCTTTACTGTGTGGTGGACTGAGTCAACAATATGCGCGCTACCTGCAACCGTGGGCTATTCTGGCTTGGGTATTTTTAACGGGTGGTAATGCGTTCGGCTCTTGGTGGGCTTACAACGAACTGGGTTGGGGTGGATGGTGGTTCTGGGATCCTGTAGAGAACGCTTCTTTTATTCCTTGGTTAGTGGCAACAGCCATGGTGCACTCTATATTACTGACCGCCAAACGTGGAATATTAGGTTACTGCAGTATTTTTCTCGCCATACTGGCATTTTCCTTAAGCCTACTTGGCAGTTTCTTAGTTCGCTCTGGCGTGGTGCAATCGGTACACGCTTTTGCCTCCGATCCAACCCGAGGTTTGTCGATACTCATCCTGTTGATTGTATTTTCAGGCTCTGCATTGGCGTTGTTTGCCCAGCGAGTCAAAGTAAAATCAACACCTCTTGGCTTCTCACTATTATCCAAAGAAAGTTTGATTCTATTTGGTAATATGCTGTTGGTCGTTGCAGCAATTTCAGTGCTACTAGGCACCTGCTATCCACTTATTTTTGAAGTCATTACCGGTCAAACTATTTCAGTGGGTGCGCCCTACTTCAACAGTATTTTTGTTCCTATTGCCGCGCTTATATTTTTACTAATGGGCTTTGCCCCCCTGCTAAAATGGCAATCCAGTAACAAACTAAAACTCGCGCTAATACTAGCAGCGATATGTTTGGCTATGGCACTCATTGCTACCCTAATAATGCAAGATAGCTTCAACATTTGGCTGTTACTTGGTCTGTTTTCAGCGCTGTGGATTATTAGCGCCACTGGCCTTGCGATAGTGCAACGAGTCGCTTTTCGAAAATATGAAGTCAACCGTGGCAACTGCAGCTCTTCATCAATCCGCTTTTACGCGATGTGTATTGCGCATCTGGGTGTGGCAGTGTCTGTTCTGGGCGCCACGCTAGTATCAAACTTTGAAACAGAAGAGCTACTGCGGATGGGGCCAGGCCAAGGTAAAACATTAAGCGGCTACAGCTTTATCTATGAAGAGACTCAAGCAGTAGAGCATCGCAGCTACAACGCGATTCAAGCACAGGTCAGAGTGGTAGATAGCCAAGATAATTTCATCACCTACCTTTACCCTCAGAGGCAAACCTTTAAAACCAATGGTATGCAGATGTCAGCTGCTGGGATTCACAGCGGTTTATTTGGTGACCTTTATGTCTCTATGGGGCAAAAACTGACTGATAGCAACAATCTCAATGACAACGAATACCTCATCAGGATCAGCTACAAACCGCTGGTAAACTGGATATGGTTAGGTGCACTGCTGATGATGTGTGGTGGACTAAGCACTGTTTTTATTACTACGCGCAACTCAGTCAATTCTAAAGTACAGCAACCACTGCGCACGGAGGTTTTGTCATGAAATCTCCTAAGCCTTGGTTCAATAATATGATCGCGGTAAAGCTGCTTATCACTGCAGTATTAGCAGTGCTACAGCTATTTATCTGTATCAGTGTATTTGCCCAAGAACACAGTGCACCGACCCACTATAGCGAACAACAAAAACAGGTCATTGGCTTTGAAATAGCTCGTGAACTGCGCTGCCCGATGGCGGTGAATCAAAACCTGTTCGACTCTCAAAGCCAAATCGCCAGTGAACTGAAAGGACAGATATTTTTAATGTTAGAAGAGGGACAATCAAAAGCGGCGATTATCGACTTTATGGTTGCCCGCTATGGCGACAAGATCCGCTATATGCCACCGCTAAATAGTAATACCGCAGTACTTTGGCTATTGCCGCTGGCACTTGTGATATTGGTGCTTATAGGCGGATTTATTTTTATTAGACCAGCACTTATTACCTCAAAGAACATTCAGGACACTTCACATGACTAAGTTAGGTATGCATAAAGGCTTTAATGCCAAACAGCGACTTCTCTCATCGATAGCTTTTATCAGCCTTAGTTTAGGTTTGGCTTTCTCTGCGCAGGCATCGGTGCCTAGCAACAAAGTTTACGATACCGGCGAGCCGATTGAAAAACCGATGATTATGTCGCGCTTTGTCGAGATGAGTGCAGCCAGACAAGTACCTGATGTTAGCTTTAGCGATACAAAAGGAGACTCAGTAAGCCTAAAACAATTTGATGGAAAAGTCGTACTTGTGAGCTTGTGGGCTACATGGTGCTCACCTTGTATAAAAGAGATCCCACAGATGGAAGCTATTCGCCAAGCCAATATCAATAATGACCTTATCGTACTGCCGATATCAATTGATGAAGAGAGCGATAAAGTGGCGGCATTCTTAGAACGTCACGACCTTGGTTACTACCAAACTTGGCTAGACCCTAAAATGAACATCGGTCAGGTAATGCCTGCTGATATCGTACCTGCCACCTACGTATTTGACGGTTCGGGCAACCTGATAGGCTTTTTGCGCGGTTACCTAGACTGGAGCGATAAAGAGATCCAACCTTACCTTGAGAAGCTCATCAACAAGTACGCAAAACGCTAACCCTTTTCCTCGCTATACTTTAGCTCGACGTATCTATAGAGCAGCCCCTTTGATGATAATCAAAGGGGCTTTTTTGTAGAATAGCCTCAGAACACTCGGTGAAAGGCTAAGTAAATCTTGGTGAAGGTTGGTGAAAGCAGTTGTCAGTTGGTGAAACATGGGTAAAGTAGACATTTAGCATCGGCTCAAGCGGCTTGAACTGATGCTAAGAGTCACCGCATTTAAGTTGTGAACATTCACCAAGATATGGCCTATTCACTGGGCTCGCTATAGGATGGCACTATCAATTATCGCTACCAATTTGCTGACTTTAAGTTAGATACCCAGCTTGGAACGCTTGTTCGCAATGACACAGAAGAGCTTAAACTGCCTTGGTTAAGCTATCAGCTACTTTGCACGCTATTAGAGGCGGCTCCCGCAATATTAAGCCAGCAGCAGCTACTAGAAAAAGTTTGGCCCAATACTGTTGTGGGCAACGAAACACTAAAGCAACGAGTCAAACTGCTTAGAAGAGCTTTAGAAGATGATGCTTCACAACCTAAATATATAGAAGCGATAAGAGGCCGTGGCTACCGTATGCTCGGCGAGGTCAATAAAACGCCGATTGCCGACACATCTTTAAGCGTCAAGTTAAGCTTAGCCAATGATAGCTATGTCAGCCCTAAAGCTGGCCACGGGTATCCTTTATTCTGGAAGGTTACTTCACTGGGGCTTGCCACTATCGTAGTGCTATTCGCCTGCATCGCCCTGCTTATCTCCTCTAGCCATAATATTCCCAAATCAGTCAGCGAGACCATGGCAGAGCAACAAGCCCAAGGTTTTGATAATGAGCTTTATCGTAAGGCGCTAGATTACTATCATCGCTATCGACAAGCAGATAACTTAAATGCCATAAAACTGTTCAAATCCGCCATAGAGATCAACCCTAATATGGCCAAAGCTTATGCAGGGCTATCAGATGCTTACAGCCAAGGGGTATTTCAGTTTAACGGTGACGATCATTGGCAACAGCTAGCCATAGATGCCGCCTATAAAGCGATAGCACTCGATCCCAATTTGGCTCAAGCTTATAAAGCGCTAGGACTGGCTTACTACAATAAGGGCTGGTTAACTAAAGCCGCCAATGCCAATCTAAAAGCGCTGCAAAAGCAAAGTGATTTTAGCGAAGCGATGTCAAATTTAGGCTTTATCTATCGTGAAATGGGGCAGTTACAACGGGCGTTGTATTGGAACAATAAAGCACTCGATAGAGATAACACCAACAGCGTTAGCATGGTTCACAAGGCACAAACCTTACTCGCACTTACTCAATACTCCCAAGCTAAAGAATGGCTCGACAAAGCATTGCTGCTGCAACCTGACTCAGTGCTTGGCAACACCACGCTTGGCCTTTGGCTGCTGCAACAGGGGCAATTAACTGCGGCGCAAAGTCACTTTAGCCAGTTGCTGTTATCCCATCCGCAGCAGTTCCAATATCACTATGGTCTGGCGCAAAGCTATTTATATCAACAGCACTTTGAATTGGCCGCTAAAACGATTGCCCCATACATTAACAGCAGCAACAACCACACCCGCCAACATGCTGAATTACTGCTTTATCTAAGCCAGCAAGATCTCGCTGCACCCTCACTGATTGAGCAGTACAAACTCCGGCTCACTAACGGTTCAGACAGAGCAGAAGATAGCTTGTCATTGGCGCTGATTTACGCCCATCAACAGCAAACTGATGATAGCTTGCGCTACCTGATCCAGGCGATTAATC
The DNA here is from genome assembly GCF_019654975.1 of Shewanella sp. c952. Taxonomy (GTDB): domain Bacteria; phylum Pseudomonadota; class Gammaproteobacteria; order Enterobacterales; family Shewanellaceae; genus Shewanella. Next base: position 97,480 of record NZ_BPEW01000001.1, on the reverse strand, counting down.
AGGGCTTACTCAACGGCGAATTATTACTACGGCACCCAAGCTTTGATTACCTACACAATCAACATAGCTTTCAAGTGTTGCTCACCGAGATGAACAACCAAAGACAGTGGCAAATAGACAACTAAATCGCCATAAAAAAAGGCCGAATATTTTAAAATACTCGGTCTTATCTGACAGTCGAAATAGTTACGCGATGGCCTCTTCCAATTCAGGCTCTAAACGCTCAATCTTAAAATCATAATGAGCATAAGCGGCACTAATAAACGGGCACACTAAGTTAAAAAAGGCGTAGGGCAGATAGGCAATCGTCGCAACGCCAAGTGTGCTCGCCATATAAGCGCCACAAGTATTCCACGGGATCAGTGGGCTAGTAATAGTGGCTGAATCTTCCAATGCTCGGCTCAGGTTCACTGGCGCCAGACCGCGCTTGGCGTATTCCACTTTTAACATGCGTCCCGGCAATACGATGGCAATAAACTGATCGGCGGTGATCAAGTTAGCGCCAATACAGCTGGCTAAGGTAGTAATAATTAGGCTACCACTTGATTTAACCCCAACTAAAATGCCCTGCAGTATCCGTTTAAGTAGGCCTGTTACTTCCATGATGCCACCGAACGTCATTGCGCATAAGATCAGCCACACCGTATTAATCATACTGCTCATACCGCCGCGGCTTAATAAACTATCCAGTACTTCATCACCAGTGTTAGCGCTATAACCGTTAAACATGGCTATCCAAATGCCTTTCACCAATGCAACCACAGGTAATAGCGTGTCATCTTGTGCCAGTGCAACCACCCCATCAAACTGAAAGATTGCAGCGCAGATAGCACCAGCAATAGTGCCAATAATTACCGTTGGAAACGCCGGCATTCTCTTATATGCGAGGAACAATACCACCAACAATGGTAATAACAGGTGTAAGCCCGGTGCAAACTGGGCTTCTATCAAGGACAAGGTGGTTTCAAAGTTGCTGCTGTTGGTCGTCGCTTCACTGTTTAACCCTATGAACAAAAAGATAATCAGCGCAATAATAATACTCGGTACGGTAGTCCACACCATATGGCGAATATGAGAGAAAATATCAGTGCCCGCCACTGCAGGAGCTAAGTTAGTGGTATCTGACATTGGGGACATTTTGTCACCAAAGTAAGCGCCACTGATAATGGCACCGGCAGTAATTTCAACACTGAGCCCCATGGCTGATGCCACGCCCACTAATGCAATACCTAAGGTGCCCGCAACAGTCCAAGAGCTGCCGATACTGATGGCAACCACGGCACATAATAGGCAGCAAGCCGCATAGAAATATTCAGGATTGAGGATCAGCATGCCGTAGTAGATCATCGTCGGCACCGTACCAGCTAAAATCCAGGTACCAATTAGCGAGCCAACCGTAAACAGGATCAGTAAAGCACCGGTTGCCACGCCAATACTGCGTACAATCCCCTTCTCCATCTCGTTCCAGCTATAACCGTTTTTCCAGCCAATCACCAAAGCAATACACGCCGCCATGATCAATGCTATCTGGTTGGCACCATAAGAACTGTCAGATGAGAATAGGTACACCGCAGCGGTCAACATGATCACCAGCGCGATGATAGGCACCAGTGCATCGAATAACGAAGGTAACCTGTGTTGCGGCTTTTCTTCTGTAGGGGACGGACTCGGGTCATTATTTGAGGTCATACAACATCCTTTTATTATTGTTATCTTTTGCTATGTTATATCGCCTCTAAGACGGGCAACTGATTTAGCAAGCCGACAATCCTTACATAAATGCAACATCAGCGTCCAGCCAACTAGCTTCAGCCCCCCTTTCAGCAATACCTGCGTCCGCAGCAGAACAGACTAACCATTCAATCTAGCCACTCCGTGACAACTTATTATGCAAAAAATATAGTTTTTAAAGCTGGCAGACATATTTACAAAATAATTTCTAGAAACAGAAAAAAGTGGCTCAAGTTAAAAATTATCCTAACAAACCTGCATCTTCTTTCATTGTGCGGACAATTATTTTATGGTGAGCAGCATCATTCAGTAATAGTGCTGTCGCAATGCAAGTGTTTAATATCAGTCGCCTTACGACCGAAAAAGGTATCTTTAGAATCGCTGGCAAATTAACTATGAACATGCCAAATAGTACGGTTCAGCCCCCAATTCACATCACCTCATTAGAGATAATGGGCACCGATGGCTGGCAAGCATTAGATATCAGTGCAGATTCACTGCAGCCACTACTCAATGAACTGACCTCTCCAGTTATTGAGCACTTAAAAATAGAGAACTAAATGATGCCAAAAGCACATAACAAATTTTTAGTCAGCAGCATAAGTAAGCCTGCCACAGCAGCATGTCTGCTTGCTGCCATGTTATTGGTTACGCCAGCCTTAACGGGATGCAGTGTGCAACAAACTCAATCCGTTGCAGAACCTTTCATTACAGGTGCAGACAGGGCCCGTGAAGCGAGAGAAGAGCAAGATGCACACAATATTAATGGCCAGCAAAGCAGCAATAAAGATGTTGAAGTGGGTATTTTAACCACTATCATGGCATTTCTGTTTTCAGGGCATAATGAGGATTAACTGACTCATTCCAAGACCTTAAAATAACAACATAGGCTTGAGTCCATTCACTCATAGACCAAGCTTTCATTTTTAAGCTCATTTCTTTACTATGGCGTCAATTTTTGAATATTAGCGCCAAGGGCAATACCAATGAAACTATCCGCTTTAGATCAACCACTCTACGACCACCTTTACCGTGATATTAGAGAGTTTCGGGCAACCTTTGATTTGCCGATTGAAGATGAATCAACACTGGATGATAAAGCCGATACTCTGCACACATCCCTTGCTATCGAAGAGCTAACAGAGCTTGCAGAAGCCGACAGCCGAGTGGAACAAGCTGACGCGATTGTCGACTCCGTTTATGTATTAATGGGCCGCTTAGTGCACTTAGGTGCAACTCAACTGACCGACCGTGTTGAGATAAGCTACGTGATAGATCTACTTTTACATGTGGCTAAAAACCGTGAAATCGATTTTGTGACTTGCTGGGATGAAGTGCACTCAAGCAACATGAGCAAAGTATGCCGCAACGAGCAAGAGCTAGCAGAGACTATCGCGTTTTATGCCGAGCAAGGTGTAGAGATTGTTGGTAGCACAAAAGGTGATTTCATTATCGCTAAATGCGCTAAAGATGTTGATATGGCGGGTAAGATTGTTCGCCAAGGTAAGGTGCTTAAGTCGGTTTACTATCGTCCAGCGGATTTGGATAAGCTCGTTAAAGCTTAGTCTTCTTTTCGCTTTATTTGGGTTGTTTAGTTTTAGTTAGGTGATAATGCTTCGCCTACACTTCTAATGCATCAGACTGCGTCTGACTAAAGTCGTGGCGCTTCGCCCACACCCGAGCCAAGGAGGACTGCTCGTCCTTATCCTCCTTGCATCCACCATGACGCCCCTACGAAGTTGTTGCTCCTCATGCTCTAATAAAAATCGCCTAACGGCTCAGATGCGACATCCATGTCCCGCCGAGCCTGAACCATCATCCATGATGGTTCTACGGCATTTTCATCTCCGCACTTCGGCAACTCCGATGGGGAATCGGTGTGCTCTACAAGTTTTGTAACTCACTTTTGCCCCAAAATGATTTTCACTGGTAGAAGTTGTTAGTCGCGCAATTAAAGCTTCAGCCTTACAAAAGCTAATGTGGGACGCAAGATAAAAGACCTGCCCCCGAATTATCATATATGCCGCAGCCTAGTGACTTTTCTTCCTGCGTGAACATTGCACTTTATGCAATGATAGAGGTTCTTTGTTTCACTCAGGCAAAGAAACAGGGAGTCATTTCCTTATATGCTGCAACTCAATGTTTATACAGTAGTTTACTGTTAGTCTTGAGTGGTTGAAACCCTGGTGACTTGTTCTTATTAAGACCGTTCTTAATCGGAATTCAGCCTAATATACTGTTATAACACTAAAGGAGTTGGCAACTTATGCCTGCAATGAGTAAAGAAGAAATCAAGGAAATTATCGCAAGTTTTATCCCTGAATCGATTCAAAGTAATATTTTTGTAAAGTCACTATTAGCTGGGGCAACAGCTATAGGTATATTATTGGCGGTTCCTGCCTTTGCCCCCGCTGGTGTAGTCGGTGCTACGGGCTGGATTATTGTCTATGCGGTTACCGGAGGGACATTTACTGTTGAAGCAATATCTAAAGCTTGGAGTGCTTGGAAAAATACACCTGAAGCAGAACGTAAAGAAACAGATGAAAAATTAAAAGCTTTGAAGAAAATGGCTGACGAAGGCACAATCACAGAAGCAGAATATAAAAAAAGAGTCCAAGATATACTTGATAAAGTAATGTCGTAATCGTGTTATAACAAGTTGCTTAAAAGGAAAAATTACAATTGGCTGCGCTCGTGCCTCGCACATTTTAGCCAACCATAATTTTCCTCTTAGCAAAGCGTTATGTAGTTCATTGAGTTAAGGAGTTAACTTGGAATATAAAGAAATCATTATGGTTATTGCTGTCATCGCAGGACCAATTCTCGCAGTACAGGCTCAAAAGTACCTTGAAAGCATTAAAGAAAATAAAAGACGTAAAATGGGCTTGTTTCACACGTTAATGTCAACAAGGGCAAATAGGGTTTCACAAGCACACGTATCAGCACTTAACATGATTGATCTAGAGTTTTACGGAAAGACTCTATTTGGTAAACGATCGCAATCCGCTGGTGAAAAGAAAATAACCAATGCATGGAAAGTATATAACGACCATTTAAATGAAAAATTCACAAAAGATAGGTTAGGTGCTTGGGCTGATAAACGTGATGACCTTTTCACGGCGCTTTTATATGCAATGTCGCAACACTTAGGTTATGACTTTGATGAAGTTCAATTAAAAAGAGACTGCTATAAGCCTATGGCTCATGGTGACGTGGAAGCCGAACAACAAAAGATACGTGAAGGTATTGTTGCTGTATTGGATGGAAAAAAGTCAATTCCTATGGCTGTTACATATCTACCGCCATATCATCCTATTGAACCAGAAATGGCAGATGTAAAAAGCACATAACAAGTCGCTTAAAGTGGACAAAAACAGTTGGCTGTTTTCACTCGGTTCAACATTTTAGCCAACAATTTTTTGCTGCTTAATGCGGTGTTAGTGTTTCTTAAATGAAAAAGTGGGGTCAGTGTAAACTTTAATTCATACCCATACATTTGCTAATTCCACTACCCATTCTTAGACGCTTTGCACTAACGCGTTCCTGTCCATTAACGAGTCAAACTCATGGAACAGCCTGTGATTCATCTGAGTTGAGCTGTGCAAGCTTCTAAATCATGGATGATTTAGCAGAGCCTATAGGGATATATTCACGGCGGCTTGCAAAAGCTCAATGCAGCTGAATAACGTTTCAGCTGACATATATCACCTTCAATTAGGTGCTGACCTTTAGACTCTTCGTATTAGCTCATTCCAGCCTAAGCGAGCTAGAAGCAACCCAATTCCAGTCAACAGGTAAAACACTTTAGCGAGCTGCTTTCAGCCCGCTTTGGCAACTTCAATATTTGACAACTCAGCGTTCTCTGAGCGCAATAACTCAAGCTCAGCAGCTAAACCTTGTGGGTCACTCACGACTAATTTAAGCTTCTCTATCTGCTCGGGCAACTGACCGAGTGCACCAAAGTAAGTCTGCGGTTGGCTAAATTTAAGTTGTAAATTTGCGCTAGTACCACGACCTATGCTTAGTAGCTCTGAGTCTTGGGTTTGTTTGTGCCACTCACCAACTTCGACCTCTGCAATATCATTTATATCGATAGCCAAAAAGCCCCACATGCTGTTGTTAATGACCAGTTTATCCTGTTGGATATAAACAGAGTAATGGCGAGAAACTCGGTAGTTGGCAGTAATAAAAATAACCCCGTAAGCGATAATACTGGAGATGATAATCGCCACTAACTCACTCCACTGCGCCAGTAGTAGATACACCACGGTAGCAGAAGCAATCGTTGCGATTAACATCAGCAACCATGCCCAGGGCTTACCTGATAACAGCGCTATTGAATGATCACTCTCAACATGATTACGGGTAAACCAAGGGATGGCGTAGTACCAACTTGCAGGCTCTGACGCCAACACCAATGCTAAAGAGCGCTTCTTGTCATCTTCGTCTTGATACTTTTCAACAATATGAACTCTAGGGTCGCCTTTTAAACTACGCGCTTGCCAAAGTCCTTTAACAATACTGACCATCAAGTACAGCTCAATGACGAGCAATATGGCGATAATCGGGTACCTAAACCACATGATAAATTCAAAATAGCTGGCAATTTCGGCAGGAAAACTGAGTCTAGCCATCAAGCCACTTAGACTAAAAATAAGCAGCAACTTCCACGCTTTTTGTTGGCCTGCTTTGATTATCCACAACCAGTAGAAGATTGGCAAAATCACAAAGTAGAGACCTGCTACTGCGGCGAGTTTGAGCTCATCAATATCAGTTAATAAGGTGTCAGGAAGAGTGTTGAACCCTAACACATAGCTGATAATGGCCAGTGCTAAAAAGCTTATCCTGAATTTTACGCTGCGCCGCATATTGGCTCCCTGCGATTATTATGATTATTGTTCCTGTTCAACGGTTCACTTAACGTACGCATATATCGCGTTAATTGAAAGTGAAGCCCGCAGACAACCACAACTTAAGTGTAAACTAATGTTAATACTACCAAATCCGATACATTGCGCGTATGTTTAGCCGTTCATAGTCATTCTTCAGGAGCAGTCGTTTGCTTAAGTCACTCTCCCGCTCAGGTTCTTTATTGGCTCTCATTAGCTTGCTATCGCTATCGGCATTAACAAGCGCCAGCGCTGACAATAATACTGCGTTTACCATTCCTCGAACCCAAACCGTGGCACTCCAAGATAGCGATAGAAGCTATGAGCTCTATATTAAGTTACCTAAAGGCTATAGCGCAGAGCGCAATAAGGCTAAACACTATCCCGTTATTTATATTACCGACGCTATGTATGCCTTTCAAATTGTCTCTGGTGCCACTCGCTTTCCAATGAACTCGAATAAAATGCAGCAGGCGATATTAGTTGGGATCTCATGGCAAAATGGCCTTCGCGGCGACAAGAGCCGAGTGCGAGACTTTACTCCAAGCATTGATAACAGTTGGAAAAAACAGACTGGTGGTGCCGATAGGCATATTGCCTTTCTACAGCACGAAATATTGCCCTATATGCAGCAGCATTTCAGAACAGAGCCTAAACAACGCACTTTTGTTGGTAACTCTTTAGGTGGGTTGTTAGGCGGTTATATTCTGCTTAAAAATCCTGAGTTGTTCCGCAACTATGTGCTCGGCAGTCCCTCTTTCTGGTGGGATAAACAGATGATATTTGAGGTGATTAAGCAGCAAAAAAAGACCTTGAGCAACATAAAAGCCAATGTCTTTATTGGGATTGGCGCATTAGAACATAATCGCGATGGCGGCTTTTCAAACTTTGATATGGTCGCTGATGCGCAGCAGTTTAAAACAATGCTCGACAGCATTAATAGCAAATTGTTGATTATCGACCAAGCGAGCCATGAAACGGCTTTTCCGACGAGTGCTATACAGGGGCTTTATTGGTTGTTTAACCTTAACAATGGCGTCAGCGAAAAAGTCAGTTAGGCTGCTTCAGTGCCAAGCTGCTCAATGCGCAGAATACATGGGGTTCTAATCTTTACGGTATCGCTGTTATGTTCGATTTCATGTTCATACCAATGTATGTATAAACGTAGCTGGGCATTGTCATCGAACTCATTACTGTTATAAAAACTGCGATAGCAGCGAGTATGCTCAAGATACCCAGCGTGATACAGCTTTAATATGCGCCCTCCAATATGGATCTCTCGAAAGTCGACGCCGTGAGCTGAATTGTGGGGAAAATGATAGCGCCCGTAACGATAACTGCCATCGAGCACCTCGATGTTCTGCCCTTTTGTTAACAACGAACTTAACTGCAGCGCGTCGACACGGCTTGTAAGGCACACACCACTAACGACAACGCAGCTCAATACCGCTGCAGTCCAACGTAAAGCCCCTTGAGGCTTAAATAAACAAACACAAATCCAAATAACCAAGATAAGAATGGCGACCATCAACAGTGCTAATTCATAGTCGGCCCATTGGCTCGAATCGAAGCTCGTTACCCAATACGACATACGCTCTCCTCCATGCAAACAATTCCTTTTGTTTGTTGCCATAGTCTCGATGAGGTAACGCTTTAAGTGGTTAGTAAAATGATGACCAAATGGCCTATGTAGGTTACCCGTGACACATTAAGTATAGACAGTTCTGCAATTATTCAAGCAAGGTTGGGCAGAGCAAAGCCCATTTGTCAGTGCGGCAGCGAGCCATAAAAAAACGCCTTCAGATGGAAGGCGTTTATAATGATGAACTTATCAGTACCTCAGTGAGGCAGAGGTAATTGGTACTACAATTAAAAAACTAAATAATCTAATCCAAGCGCAATAAACAGTGCCATGCCAGCCCAGTTATTATTCAAAAAGGCTTTAAAGCAAGGCGCTCTTTCGCGGCCAAAAATCAGTTTTTGCTGATAAAGAGCAAAACCAATAAAGGTTAAGATCCCTAAGCCGTAGATCTCACCACGATTAGCGATAAAACCAGCAATAATAAAGCAGCACAGTGCGGCGAATTGAAAGGCTGCAATGATCTGTCGGTCATATTTACCAAATAAAATAGCCGTCGATTTAATGCCTACTTTGAGGTCATCATCACGATCAACCATGGCGTACATGGTGTCGTAAGCAACTGTCCAACACCAGTTCGCAGCAAATAACCACCAAGCTTCAGCCGGAACGCTACCCGTTTGTGCTGCATAGGCCATTGGAATCGACCAGCTCCAAACCGTACCAAGGAACATCTGCGGCATATTGGTATAGCGCTTGGTAAACGGATAGATGATAGTAAGAATGATGCCAACCACTGACAGCTTAACCACTAGCGGATTGAGTAATAACACCAAGCAAAATGCAAACAGTGCCATAACCACAAACAACATTAGTGCTTCTTTGCTGCTGATTTCGCCACTGGCTAATGGTCGAGATTGAGTACGTTCAACATGTGCATCGAGGTCGCGGTCAGCGTAGTCATTAATAACACAGCCACAAGCACGCATTACAACCACACCAATGACAAAAATGACCAGAACCTTAATGTCTGGCATCCCACCAGCGGCAAACCATAATGCCATTAAACAAGGCCACATTAACAACAAGGTGCCAATAGGACGGTCCATGCGTGTTAGTCGCAGGTAGACATCCAATTTATCCCTTAAATTCATTTTATTAGGCTCTCCTAAAACGTCTTCGGCCTTTAATTAATACCCGCATTATGACTGAGCTGAATCAGTATTCAACTGCTATCGTCAATCCGTTGGAAATAGCGCTGCTATAGCTTCTCTAGCCGAGCATAAGCGATCACTAACCACTTGCTGCCGACATCATAAAAGTTAACCTGAATTCTTGCCTGTGGGCCACTGCCTTCGTAATTGGTAACAGTGCCCTCTCCAAATTTTGGATGACTCACTTTTTGGCCAATTTTGAAACCCGATTCGTTAAAAGAGCTGTCCTGTTTGCTAAAGCGAGTGCTTACTGCTGGCGCCGACACTTGGGTGCGCATGCGGATCTCTTGCACAAATTGCTCAGGGATCTCTTTCACAAAACGTGACGGCCTCGCAAAGCTTTCTCGGCCATAAATACGGCGAGACTCGGCATAGGTAATGTAGAGCTGCTGCATCGCTCGGGTCATACCGACATAACAAAGACGTCGTTCTTCATCGAGGCGGTCACCTTCATCGATTGCCATCTGGCTTGGGAACAATCCCTCTTCAACCCCCGCCATAAAGACCATGGGGAATTCAAGACCTTTGGCTGAGTGTAATGTCATCAGCTGCACCGCATCGGTAAACTCATCGGCTTGGCCTTCACCTGCTTCCAATGCTGCGTGCGATAAGAAAGCATTGAGCTCGCCCATATCTTCAAGCTCTTCAGGCACAACAAAGCTGCGGGCAGCGGTAACCAGTTCTTCTAAGTTTTCCACGCGCGCTCTAGCCTTCTCGCCCTTTTCAGTTTCATACATCAACTTAAGGCCAGACGCTTGGATCACATGATCGGTACGTCTGTGCAGCGACTGCTCTTCAGTATCGACTCTTAGCGCGACAATTAAGTCCATAAAACCACGTACCGCATTGGCCGCACGGCCGCTAAGTACTTTCTCTTCTAGTAAACGTACACAGGCATCCCACAGGGTGAGCTCTTGCTGACGCGCTGTGGTGCGCATTATCTCTAAGGTTCTACCGCCAATACCACGCGCAGGTGTATTCACCACACGCTCAAAAGCGGCGTCATCATTTTTATTACTGATGAGCCTTAGGTAACCCATGGCATCTTTAATCTCTTGGCGCTCGAAGAATCGTAGACCGCCATAGATGCGGTAAGCGATCCCTTTGTGCAGCAGGGCTTCTTCTAACACGCGTGATTGGGCGTTTGAGCGGTATAAAATGGCGCAGTCTTCTAACTTGCCACCTTCATCTTGCCAATCGTTAATTCGCCCCACAATAAAGCGGGCTTCATCCATTTCATTAAACGCACAATAAAGCCCAATAGGCTCGCCGTCTTTATCATCGGTCCACAGCTTTTTACCCATGCGATCTGGGTTGTTAGCGATCAGTTCGTTAGAGGCATTAAGAATATTGGCAGTTGAACGGTAGTTCTGCTCTAAGCGAATTGTTTGTGCCGTTGGGAAATCCCCTAAGAACTTGTGTAGGTTTTCAACCTGGGCGCCACGCCATCCGTAAATAGATTGATCATCATCACCCACTATCATTACGTTAGCTGTTGAGCCCGCGAGTACACGGATCCAAGCATATTGAATGGCGTTGGTATCTTGAAACTCGTCCACCAAGATATGCTTAAATCGATCTTGATAGTGATCTAAGATATGCGGCTTGTTAAGCCACAGTTCGTGGGCGCGCAGTAAGATTTCGGCAAAATCGACCAGACCCGCTCGGTCGCAAGAGTCTTGGTAAACCTGATAAATTTTTAGCAGGTTTTGCTCAATTGGAAAACCACCAGCGTCAATATGCGCAGGTCGTAGGCCGAGATCTTTCTTACCGTTGATATAGCCTTGAGCATGCCTTGGCGGATACTGTTTTTCATCCAGATTAAGACTCTTAAGAATGCGTTTAATCAGTCGTAGCTGATCATCCGAATCTAAGATTTGGAAGCTTTGTGGCAGATTGGCATCTTTATAATGAGTGCGCAGTAATCGGTGAGCTAAACCGTGGAATGTACCAATCCACATACGGCTCATATTACCGCCAGCCACTTTCTCGACGCGCTCACGCATCTCTTTAGCTGCTTTATTGGTAAAAGTTACCGCTAAAATAGCGTAAGGACTTTGCTGTTCGACCTGCATTAGCCAAGCGATTCGGTGTGTTAGCACTCGAGTTTTACCACTACCCGCTCCAGCCAACACTAACATGCTAGATTGCGGCGCGCCTACGGCTTCACGCTGCTTGTCATTTAGGCCGTCTAGTAAAGAAGATACGTCCATTATTGCCTCCAAGAAAATCAAGCAGGCAGTATATACCCAAGCCACGTGAATGTGCAGGTTTCAGAGGCAATTCTTTATATAAACGAAGTTGCTACCGAGGAAGACTTTTTGCAAGTTCTCTGCGTTGTCGCCACGGCTAGGAAGGGAATAACAACCGCTATTATCTTAACGACAGAAAGCTTAGAGGATCGCTGAGATGGCTGGTTATCGCGGTGCCATCTCAGCACTTGCTGATTACTTCTCTGCAGCAACCACTGAAATTTCGACTAGCAGTGCTTCGCGAGCCATTTTTGCAGCTACACATGCTCTCGCCGGCGCATGACCTTCAGGCACCCAAGCATCCCAAACGGCATTCATTTCGGCAAAGTACTGCATATCTTTTACGTAAATCGTCGCCGATAAGATGTGCTCTCTATCGCTACCCGCTTGCGCAAGCAACGCATCGACTTTTTCCAGCATAGAGCTTGTCTGTTCAATAATCCCTTGTTCAGCATCCTTACAAACTTGGCCGCACAGATAGATAGTACCGTTATGCTTCACGATACGACTCATTCGACTACCTGTTTCAATTCTTTCAATACTCATATTCAACTCATACTCATTTATTGGCGATTAGGCTCTGATCAATTTAGTGGATTCTATCGAAAAGGTGCAAATTAACCAGTGAAAAATACTTATCATTCAGATAGATATTTTATCGCTAAATTGCTTGTTTCCTGTTTAACAAATTAGATCCTATACTTATTCAGGCAAGACAAGCGATCACGGACTGATTTCTTATATTTTAAAGGATTAAAATGACCTCTACAGCAAATTTCAACCACAACTCCCACACGTTCATATTTAGACACCTAGATAAGTGTTATCCCTTACTAGACATTACTTTATGCATTTCACGATTTTTACCTGCCAAAAAGTCCTCTAGCGATGGAGCTTCAGGGCGGTTTGGCGATTTCGTTGATTATCTCAAAGCAAAGCTGTTTTTCAGAAAACGGCGATAGCACTGCAACATCTCTCTTGAATTATCAGCAAGAGCGGTGCTGTTTTTACAACTCAAGGTTAGGAAATGCGTATGCTAACAATGAAACGACACACACTTAAGCCATGGCAGCTAACACTTTCATTCATCAGCGTGATATCCCTTTGTTTAGTGATCTATCTATATATCGCTAAACCCTCTTTAGACATGACGCTTGTATTTGTCGTCAGCCTGTTTTGCTTAGCCAATGTCGCAGTGTTAAGCGTCAGCTTATACCAACTATTGTCGATAGCACCGCGAGTTCGCCATCTAACAAATTGTGTAAGGCGTTGGTCAAATGGCGATCTTAATACGCGCAATAAAATTGGTGATTATGGGGAATTAAGCGATCTAGAGGTTGAACTCAACCATATGTTTAGTCGCCTGCAAGAGATCTCAGCTAAGGAGCACAATAATCAACAAACTATCCTTGGCAAGAACCATCTTCTAACTGCTATTTTGGACTCTGCTGCTGCAGCCATTTATGGTGTCGACGAAAATGGGCGCTGCATTTTTGCTAACCCCCAGTGTGTGAAACTGCTTGGCTATCGTAGCGAAGAACAGCTTATCGCTTGCAACATGCGCAGTCTAATTCACCAAAATCCTGACGATGTTAACGCTATTGTCAGTTCAATTATCGAGCAAGATAATAAGCGAGATGAAAATCTCAAAGAGGATCATTTCTGGCGAGCTGATGGCAGTAGTTTTCCGGTCGAGTATTGGTCACATCCAATGACCTTAAACGATAACAAAATGGGGGCGGTGATCTCCTTTCACGATAATAGTGAACGGTTAGAGTCAGAAGCGTTAATTCGCCACCAAGCACATTATGACGCGCTAACGGATCTCCCTAACCGCTTCCTCGCACTAAGACGACTAGAGCAGTTGGTCGATGCCTCTGAGCGCAGTGGTAAAATGCTGGCTGTGATCTTTTTAGACTTAGATGACTTTAAGAAAATTAATGATTCATTAGGGCATGAAGCTGGTGATCAGCTACTGATCACTGCCGCCGACCGTCTTATGAAAGCCACCCGTAAAGAAGATACCGTTGGTCGCTTAGGTGGCGATGAATTTATCATTCTTCTCGATGGCCTCTCCAGTGCCAATGATGCGCAGCCCTTGGCTGAAAACCTTATTGGTGGTTTTAGAAAGCCCTTCTACATCGATAATCGACAGTTAATTCTAACCGCTAGTATTGGTATCGCTATTTACCCTAACGACGGCAAAACGCCGTCAGAATTGCTGCGAAATGCCGATTCCGCCATGTACCACACTAAGAGTATTGGTCGTAATACCTACTCCTACTTCACCCATGCAATGAATAAAGAAGTATCTCGTCGCTTAGCGATTGAGGAGCAGATCCACGGCGCGCTTGAACGAGGCGAACTGCAAGTTCATTATCAAATTCAGCTCGATATTCGCGATGGCAGCATAATGGGGGCTGAAGCGCTACTGAGGTGGAATAATCCAGTGTTAGGAAATGTCTCTCCAGCAGAGTTTATTCCGATTGCTGAGCAAACGGGAGTGATTGAACCAATGGGAGAATTTATTCTGCATCGTGCACTTGAAACCGCTCATACTTGGCAGCAGACCTTTAATGATGATTTTAGAATCGCTATCAACCTGTCACCAAGACAGTTTAGAAACCCAAACCTTGTTCAACTAATCAATGACAGTGTTAATCAGTTAGGCATGCAACCTAAAGATCTGGAACTCGAAATAACTGAAGGCGTATTGCTCAGTGGCCATGCTTATACGCTTGATGCTTTAATGGCGCTGAGTGAAGCTGGCTTCTGTATCTCGATGGATGATTTTGGTACTGGCTATTCATCGCTGAGTTACCTGCGTACTTATCCATTCCAGATCTTGAAAATTGATCGTAGCTTTATTAAAGATATGAACAACGACGATACCAGCAAAGAGCTGATTATTGCCACCATAGAGATGGCGCATGCACTCGGGATTAGAGTGATTGCAGAAGGCGTTGAAACCCAAGAGCAGTTCGACGAATTAAGCTTTATGATGTGTGACTACGCCCAAGGCTTTTTGATCAGTAAACCTGTGGTACTCGATGACCTATTAAAGATAGGTGAACACTATATGAAAAGCACTCAAGGGCAAGTAACAGCGTCTATTGAAGATAAGGCTATAGCAGAGGATAAACCCGTTAAAACTTACGGCTAACCGCAGCGCCGCTATATTCAAGGCAATCACATACTCTCACTTTCTGCACCGCAGAAAGTGCAGAGATTGCTACGAACCGGTACTCTGAGTGCTCATCACTCAAGATGATTAGCGCTGATTCATCCATTTCACAGCGAAAGATAAATGCTTGAGAGTCATAAGCGCTGTGGTAATAAACGCCAGACAGATATTGAACATTGATGCTCAAACCAAGCTCTTCTCGGCATTCCCTAATAAGCGCTTGATGGATAGTCTCCCCAGGCTCTAACGCACCACCTGGCAGTCCCCATGAGTAAGCACCATAGGTTGCTTTCAACAGTAGAACCTCCATCTCATCCACGCCCTCTCGCAGTATCACCGCGTGACAACTCAATCTAAACTTGTCGTTGAATGCCATACTTGCTCCTATTATCAATAGCTTATACTAATTGCATTAACAGTTTGACCATTTAGCGCGTTTTGACAATTTTTTACCTCAGCCACACTACGTGAGCGACAAATAGCGAACAACAAAAATGCTGGATTCCTATTGAAACCCAGCATTTTAATTTGTGGCGTATTTAGTTCATCTAAACCACTGAGAACTACTTTTTAGTCTTGGATTCTTCTAACCCGATGCTATTCATCCAATGGTCAAAGTCCATCATGTTGCCCGGCAAGACCACTTTACTCTTACTTGAACTCAGCCCATCCATCTGCTTAAGATATTGAGCGCCAAGCTGCATACGCACCACATTCTTACCACCTGGAGCTGCAATCACTGCCGCCATCCGCTCAATCGATTCAGCGGTAGCACGAGCAATCGTTAATATCTCCTCGCCCTTACCTTCCGCTTCGTTGATGCGGCGCTGCATTTCACCTTCAGAGTGGTTAATGGTTTCAGCTTTTACACCTTCAGAGCGATTAATCTTACTTTGCTTGTCGCCTTCACTCTTAGCCAACAGTGCACGCTTTTCGCGCTCGGCATTGACCTGCATCTCCATGGCATTTTTAACCGTTTCTGGTGGAGTGATGTTCTTAATTTCGTAACGATGAACTCGGATCCCCCACATAGCACCAGCTTGATCAAGTACTTCAACCACCTTGGCACTAATGACATCTCGCTCTTCAAAGGTACGATCGAGATCAAGGGTACCAATCACCGAGCGGGTGGTCGTTTGCGCTAACTGAATCGCAGCGAAACGATAATCAACCACACCGTAACTCGCTTTTACTGGATCCGTCACTGAAATATAGATAACACCATCAACTTCGACGTTAACCTCGTCACAAGAGAAACACTCTTGCGGTGGCACATCAATAGTTTCTTCCTTTAAGTCGTGGATATAAGAAACTTTATCTACAAACGGTACTAAAGCATGAAAACCAGCATCTAAGGTTGAATGGTACTTACCAAGACGCTCAACAATGTAAGCCGATTTAGTCGGCACCAAGCGAATTGATTGAAATAGCTTAACCACGAAGATGGCAAAGATAAGTCCCCAAATCGCCATTACAATCAGATCAGTATTAATTCCTGCAAACATTAGCGTGCTCCTTTCACTGAATTAGCAGACACAGCATGAGTGACTTGCTCCATACCTTCAAAAAAACCTTCCAGTTTGGCTAGCTCAGCAGGCACAATTGACACATCGGCCTCATCGAGAATTTTACCAATTTGGCTTATAAACTGCTCTTTCAGTTGCATGTTCATCGCTTCATTACCGCCCTCTTGTGCAAGTGCAGTCGAGACTAACTCCATCCCTTCGGTCTTCGCTTTGGCAATAATGGTGATCTCTGCTGCCGTACCTTTTGCTTCATTTATACGGCGCTGCTTTTCACCCTCTGACAGGTTAATTGCTTCCTGACGTTCACCTTGCGAAAGGTTAATCATCGCGGCTTTCTCAGCATTAGCTAGCGTAATTTCAGCACGTTTACTACGCTCAGCTTCCATCTGCTTCTCAAGTGTGTGGATAACCTTTCGAGACGGAGTGATATTCTTTATCTCGTAACGGAGCACTTTTATACCCCATGGATCTGAAGCCTTATCAATCTCACGCACAATAGATTCATTTAGGCTATCTCGCTCGGAGAAAGTTTGGCTTAGGCTTAATTTACCAATCTCAGAGCGCATGGTTGTTTGTGCAAGGTTAACCGCAGCAAGACGATAGTCCTCAATACCATAACTGGCTAACTTACCGTCCATCACCTTAAGGTAAACTAAACCATCAACTTCAAGCTGGGTGTTATCTTTTGAAATACAACTTTGCGGCGGCACATCGAGTACCTGCTCGCGGATCTCATGCTTGTAAGCAACACGATCAAAAAATGGGATTAGAAAATGAAACCCTGGCTGCAGGACAACTCGGAATTTCCCTAAACGCTCAATCACATTGACTTCGCGCATTGGCACAATAAGTAGCAACTTATAGAGGATGAAAAAAACAAATAGAACAAATATTGTAAATATAAACATGTATAGATTCCTTCCCAACAGAAAAACAGTGTAATACCAATCGGCATAAGTAGTTGGTCTACTCAGAGTGTTTTTTGGCGAACTAATTCAAGGCGGATAATTGACAGAATGGTTGTTCCCTTTTGCCTTTATCCAACACCGAAGTAGGAAGCCAAAAACACTCCTTACAGGCGAGTTTTAGCGGCTCTGATACTGCGTTAATGAGCTTGAACGTAGAATAACTATGTACTTCACTCACTGCAAACCACATGGATGTGGTGAATGTCATTAATGCAGGAGCATTTAATGACCTTGCTTCAAAACCGCTAAACTCTCGCTGAGCGACCAAATTTTTATACCGATTGGTATAACTAGGTATTTGTTAAGTTTTCAGCTTGCTCAACTAACGGCTCGACAACTAAGGCGATATTGTCTCGACAGATAACTCTGACTTGGCTACCGACAGCGATTTCAGTGCCATCACCGAGTGCTGGCCATTCACTTCCCTGAAATTCAATACGACCCGTTTTTTGTGCCGGACCGATTGTTTGCTTGACGATGGCAGATTGATTAAAGAGTTCTAACTCTTCATCGGTATTATCCACGTGGGCATCACCACCAACAAGCTTTTGCGTTACCTGCCTAAATAGCAGTAAAAGCACCATGGAAGCGATAAACCACAACGTAAGGCTTTGAACAATACCTTCAACTAAACCAGTCGCTAATGCTCCAGCTACTACCAAACAAGCTGCACCGAGAAGAATCACAATACCACCTGGTAAAATAATCTCCGCTAACATCAGAAATAGGCCGATTACAGCCCAGATCAAGATAGGATTTGATAACTCCATATTTCCCCCTGAAATGAAAGAGTCCAGACAGTCACTATATCAGCTGTTTGTTTTTTTTGCGACATATTATGTCAAACAAGCTATAAAGAACACGCTACCTGAGGTCTATGAATCATTTATTAATCGAACATAAACCACTGAATAAATAACACTTAGCAGCTAACTAGCACAACACACCTTTTTACACCTCACTCAGTGCAATTACAATCTACCGTAAAATATTTACAATCTAACGCAAAAAATCGTAACAAACTCTTTGAACAATATTCAGTTTCAGCCTATATTCCACGCCATTAAAACGGTTATAGAGCAATCGTTTTAAATTGGTCTGTCCCCTTATAAATAACACCATAGAGTGTATAGATTGCCAAACAATAAGCAGCGCAAGCTGCACACAAAAGGTTTTGAGATGAATAAGAAATGGTTATGCCTAGCGCTACTAGTCAGCCCAACCGCAATGGCTGACAATATGATTAATTGGTGGGATGCAAGCGTCACTGCGCTATATGGTGATAATTACGACTTGGCACCGTCTGACTCACAAACAACTTTCACCTTTGAAACGGCAGGTGACTGGAAGTATGGTGATTGGTTTGCTTTCCAAGATGTTACTTATTTTAACGGCAATAATGGTGGCAAAGACAGCACCACGTACGGCGAAATATCGACTCGTTTTAGCGCGGGGAAAATATTAGGCAAAGAGATAGCCCTTGGCCCAATTAGCGATCTATCTCTAGCACTTACCTTCGAAGAAGGTGAAGGCCCAGTAAAAAGCTGGCTATATGGTTTAGGTATGGATTTGAATGTGCCGTACTTCAGCTATTTCCAGCTCAATACCTACCGCAGACATGCAACCGGTAGCGATAACATCAGCGATGGCTGGCAGTTAACTCCAGCATTTAGAATGGACTTTCCTGTTGGTAACTCTAATATCGTATTTGATGGCTTCTTTGATTGGGTATTCGCGACTGATGAAGATGCGTATCAAACCAACTTCCACTTCAACCCACAGCTTAAATATGATCTAGGCGCAGTGGTTTTCGGTGAGCATAAGAAGAATAAACTGTTTGTCGGTATCGAATACGATTACTGGAAGAACAAGTATGGTGTCGATGGTATCGATCAGAACACCTACTCAGTGATAGCAAAATATCACTTCTAAATATGTTTGATACAGATACAAAAAAGGCGCTATATGCGCCTTTTTGCTTAAGTATATTAATTCCCTAATAGACCCCTCTTATAGAGAATGTCATACCACTATGCCAACAGCTTTTTAGCTGCAGCCACAACGATAGAAACAGCACTAACTTCTGTTTTCTTCATCGTCGCTTCATCTGGGATCTCTTGCTGTGTACGGTTCACAATAACACCCGCAACACAGGCTGCACGCCAACCTTGTGAAGCACACATGGTAAATAGCGTTGAAGACTCCATTTCATAGTTAAGCACACCAAGATCTTGCCACTCTTGCATCGACCCTTTGAACTGACGAGTAATGCGGCCAGAAACCGTATCGTAACGCTCTTGTCCTGGGTAGAAGGTGTCAGATGACGCAGTGATACCGATATGAGGCTCTAAACCTGCATCACGGCTTGCTTCAACCATAGCTGTAGTACATTCAAAGTTTGCAACCGCTGGGAACTCCATTGGAGCAAAGTGCAAGCTAGCGCCATCAAGACGGACAGAAGCTTGAGTAACAATCACGTCTCCAACATTAACCTGTGGCTGGATAGCACCAGTTGTTCCAACACGTAAGAAGGTACGTACACCTAGCTGAGCCAGCTCTTCAACTGCGATAGAGGTAGATGGTCCACCGATACCCGTTGAACACACGACAACAGGCTTACCGTCGATATACGCTAGATAACTGGTATATTCGCGGTGGCTTGCAAGAAATGTCGCATTCTCCATTAGCTCTGCAATACGTTTAACTCTTTCTGGATCACCTGGAACGATAGCTAAGCTTGCGCCAGCTAGCATTTCTTTGGTTAAGCCTAAATGAAATACATCAGACATTGTGAAAACCTCTTTCAATTTTGATTATAAAATTCTCAATAAATCGACTTTAACCTAGTATCGACTGCGATAAGGTTAACCTGATCACACTTTTTCTGCCAAGAGTAAATGAATTGTCGTAATCTAGTTACCAAACCAAGATTGTTAACGATTGTAGAAATATAGCAGTAGAACAGCAGAGTGCCAGCCGCACTTAAGGTTATTTCCCCAAAAGATAATTAACATTAAAAACACAATAAAAACAAACAATTACAGTATCAAACACTCCTCAAGTGGGATAAAGCACTAAAACATGATCTAGCTCACAAATAGTCCAAATAGAACACGCTAGTTTAAAGTTGAACCACAAGAAAATATCAGCAAAAGGACAGCCTGCATGTTTCCAGAATATAGAGAATTAATAAGCAAACTTAAAACTTCTGATACTCACTTCCAGAAAAAATTTAACAAGCATAACCAGCTCGATGAAGAGATTAAGAATCTGGAACAGCATAGCGCAAGCGACTACACCCCAGAGGTACACGAATTAAAGCTGCAGAAGCTGCATTTAAAAGAGGAGATCTACGATATTTTGAAAGGTCATTCAGCTTAGCTAGATGCTAATACCAATTGTATTAAAAGTTTGACCATTCAGCGGGAATTCAAAACGCTGTAGGCAAGTAGTGGGATTTGAGCTAATCGTTATTCTATATCCAAATCTCATAGCGAAGCATACAGCGTTTTACCCATTTTTACCTCAGCCACACTACGTAAGCCCCTCAGTCTTTCCACTTCTGCTTTGCATTGACTTAAAAGGGAATAACCATTCCTTTACCAATGCGCTTTGAATTGAAAAGACTGAGGGGCTCTGAACGGGGAAAATACTTAATGCTATTGGTATAAAACTAATAAAGGCGCTTAACGCGCCTTTTTTATAAACTTATAAGTTACTTAAGCGCTTCTAACAATGACTCTGTTGAGTCAAAATAACTGATTTGAGTGATCTTGTTATCTGTAAGCTCAATCAACGTCGCCTGATCTTTTTCAGCAGGTAGCGCCTTGGTTATCTCACCCTCTCGATCTAATGCCACTCTATAATCAAACTTCTTAAACTGTGGAATCGCCACAAAGCGAGCAATTAATGAAGGCATGCCACTAATGTCTGCTACGTAAGCGAGTGAGTTCGTTTCATAAAGCGCTGGATCTGTTTCTAATGCTTCCTGAATAAGGTTGCCACCGTCCATGCTACGGCTAAACAATACTCGAGTAACTTTTTGATCAACAGCGTAATCTGCTTCGTATTGATCTTGTAATTTTAGTGTCTCCAACTGATCGCCAATACTATAAGTATTTGCCCAGACAGAGGTCGCAAACAAACTACATATAACTAGAATAATCGCTTTCATAGTGGATCTCACTGATTAGAATTACCCTTGAGAATAACCTATTCTTGCTGATATCACAGAAGGTTTACAGCAAACCATGATCATCTTCACGGATCGTTACCTGACTAGGTAAAAGTTGAAAACAAACTATTTTCAAGGTAAATACCAAGTTACAAAACAGTTTAACTTCAGTAAGCTGCAAAGTGAAAATGTTGTATTAAGGACCAAATAATGAATGAACAAGGTTTAGATCAAGAGATCGCTCAATTACAAAATGCCTATAGCATGATCACTGAGTTTATTGTGCAGTATAGCTTTAGTATTTTAGGTGCTGCGCTAATTTTCTTAATTGGCTTATGGGTTGCAGCTAAAGCATCCAACCTTGTTACCCGCCTTTTTGAAAAACATGAAATCGATATAACCCTCAGCAATTTCACCAGTAACTTTGTTCGTATTCTAGTCATCCTATTGGTTGGCGTTATTGCCCTTGGAAAACTCGGGATTAGTGTGACTCCTATGGTCGCCGCGATTGGTGCAGCATCATTAGGCGCAGGTCTTGCTCTGCAAGGGATGTTGGCAAACTATGCCGCTGGTATCACTATCATAGTAACTCGACCTTTCATTGTCGGTAACACCATTGAAGTAAAAGGAGTTAGCGGGTTAGTTAAGGATATTCATCTAGGAATGACAGTGCTCACCAATGAAGAGGGCGAACAAATAAATGTGCCCAATAAACACATAGTCGGTGAGGTATTACATAACTCTTTTGCTAACAAACTGGTAGAGACTACGCTCAATATCAGCTATAAATCAGATCCTGAACAGGTTGTGTCAATCCTCAAACAAGTATTAGCTGACAGCGCTCAGGTAAGTGATGGCGAGCATGCACAAGTGGGTATCAATGATTTTAATAACATAGGTATTGAGATCGGCATTCGTTATTGGGTGGCAACCGAAAGCTATTTCCAAGATAAATACCAAACCAACGCTAGCCTAATCAAAGCACTCAGAGAAGCCGATATAGAGATCCCTTGCCCAGTAAGAGAGATCCATATTCAAGAGCCGTAAACATCGCTATGGCGATGCTACAAACCTCGTTGCCATTCTTGTCGCAATTGAATACGTTCAGGCGTATTCATTGCGGCCTCGACTTGGCCTAATAAGCTTGCTTTATCTTTGCCCAGCACACCTTTTAATACTAAATAATTAGAAGCATGGTCTGAACGAAAGATAGTTTTATCCAGTTCTAAATGACTCAGAAGTACCTGCATCTCTTCAAACAATTGCATTTGATTTGGCAATTGAAAATGACCATCAAACGCCTTGTCCATGCGCTCAGTGCCCAGTGGTAGCGTCACCACCAGCGTTGACAAAAATTCGGGTTGTGCAGCATTCATTAGCTTTGCTGATTGCAATGCATGCTGCCGTGACAACGACACCCCGCCTAGACCATTTAGAATCATTACCGATGACTTGATACCCGCCGCTTTAATTTTTTGCAGCGCGGTCAATGAGGAGGTAAACGTTTCACCCTTGTTGATCCGTTTTAGCACTTCATCGTCACCACTTTCACAGCCGATGTAGAGCAAAGTTAGCCCTAGTTCACGCAATCGTTGTAACTGCTCTGGAGTCTTGTTGTTGATATTACGAGGCAAACAATAACTGCTGATCCGTGTCACTGACGGTAGGAATTTTTTTATAAGTAAGCAGATCTCTTCCAATCTGGCGAATGGTAGCGTCATGGCATCGCCATCAGCCAAGAATACTCTAGAGATGTGAGCTTGGGAGCTAGATACTTTGATCAGCTCTTGTTCTACTTTATCAATTTTTTGCGCTCGAAAACGCTTCTGGCTAGCAGTGTACATATCGCAGAAGCTGCACTGGTTCCAACTACAACCATTGGTCACCTGCAGAATAAGTGATTTCCACTCCGAAGGGGGTCTAAATACAGGTTCAATATAATTTAGCACTGCGCGCCTTTATTGATTGATAACGGGATATAAAGTTGAACACTTTTACCACAAAAAAACTATCTTTATTCGTCGGTAAACATCTCCAACTTTAGTTTAAAACTAGAGCTGTATGCTATAAACCTTCTCGCGTTAGTAACATATCGAGATGAGGGATCCCATCCTCAAGATACATTTCCGATACGGGCTCAAAACCGAGCTTTTGATAGAAGCCTTTTAAGTGCTCTTGTCCACCGAGTTGAATATTATGCTCGGGCCACTTTTTGGTTGATATCGAAATAGCCTTTTGCATCAAGGTATGCGCAACTCCGCCCCCTCGAGCAGCTTCGGAAACAATCACACGGCCAATACTGGCATCTGGATAACTCACGCCAGGCGCTAGCACCCGTGCATAAGCTTGAATAACGCCTTGTCCATCGACACCGAGTAAGTGTTGGGTTTGGCTATGGCGGTCTTTATTGTCCAACTCTGGATAAGGGCAGTTTTGCTCTACCACAAACACATCTACTCTCAGTTTGAGTAGCTCATACAATTCATCGAGTGTAAGCTCCGAAAAAGCTAGCGATTTCCACAACAAAAGTCTCTCTCCATCACAACCAGTTTTATCAGCAGTCTAGCCGCTTCAAATCAACAAATACAGACAATATTAGCTAAGCGAATAGATTGCTTAGCTAATAGCAGTAGCAGCCGGTTTGCGGATTGATAATACCGCCAATACCGCCACCATCAACAGCGCTGACATAATGAAAAACACATCATTATATGCTTGAATAGATGCCTGTTTGGCCATCGTTTGTCCTAGTAATGCCGATGCTTGTAAGCTTGCAGTGACAGGGTTCGAGCCCGACGCTTGTAACATATTGGCAGTTGCTGCTAAATACTCATTAGCCATTGAGCTAACCGCTGGTACTGTTTCTTTTATGTGTGCCAGATGGCTGCGGCTTAAGTTATCCGTTAATGTGGCAACAAGCGCTATACCAACCGCACCACCAAGATTACGAATAACGTTAAGCACCGTTGATGCCGAAGCGTTTTCAGCCTTTTTAATCCCCGCTGTGGCCAACATGCCGATAGGCACCATAATAAATGGCTGACCAATGGCTCGGACGACCATCGAGGCTATCATTTGCGGTCCAGCAAAGTCTGAGGTCATATGACTATTCATATAGTAACTAACGCCAAACATGAAAAAGCCAAACCCCGCCAAATATCTATTATCAAATCGCTGCATTAATTTGGGCATAAAAGGCAAAATGAGCAGTTGAGGAAATCCCATCCACATCAGTACTTCACCAATCTCTAGCGAGTTATAATCCTGCACTTGCGATAGATACAGCGGCACCATATAGATAGATGAAAACAGCGCTAATCCCAGCAGAAAATAAGCAATGGTAGAAAGCGCAAAATCTCGCTGTCCTAGCAACTTTAAATTCACTAAGGGATTGCTTCTTTTAAGCTGCAAATAGACGAAAATAACAATATTAATCGCAGATATAATCGCTAAATTACGAATAAAATCTGAGCTAAACCACTCTTTACGGCTACCCTCTTCCAGCACAACTTCTAAACAGCCCATCCCCAGTGCCATGGTGATAATACTGCTCACATCAACATTTTTAAGCTCCGGCCAGTTTATCGGTTTTTTAACTAAACCATATGCCAACATCGACATCACCAGCAACCCTGGTGGCACATTAATATAAAACAGATAATGCCAGCTAAACTGCTCTGTTAACCAGCCGCCTAATGTTGGCCCTATCGAAGGAGCAAAGGTAGCCGTGACCCCAAATAAGGCCATGCCCACTGCACGCTTCTCATCCGGCAGGTATTCAAGAATAAGTCTAAATGCCATCGGAATAAGCGCACCACCAAAGAACCCCTGCATCGCTCTAAACGCGATCATTGATTCTAAGTTCCATGCGACTGAGCAAAGCAGAGAAGCGCCTATAAATATGGCGCTATTCCATAACATGTAGCGCCGTATATCCAACCCTTTGCTGAGCCAACCTGAAAGGGGAATTGCTATCATCTCAGCAACTAAGTAGGCAGTAGCAATCCAGGAACCTTCCTCAAGCGTTGCCCCTAAACCGCCTTGGATCTCTTTCATTGAAGCATTGGTAATTTGGATATCCAAAATGGCCATAAAGGCGCCAATCAGACCACCAAAAACCGCTATCCAAGCGCGGCGACTGCCACGCTCAACCTGCTCATAGGCAGGAACAATGCTTGGTTGAGATTGCTGCAAAACTGACATCATTGTTTGGCCGAGTTAAGAGCAACGGCTTCAGTTAAGCCACTTTTCGAGGTATCTACCTTAACTAATGCACTCAAGCCTGGAACGATTCTTACCTGTTGAATGTCTCCAGAAGTTGCTGATTCGAGGCGGATTCTAACGGGGATCCTTTGTACTATTTTAGTGAAATTACCGGTGGCATTCTCAGCAGGTAACAAACTGAATTTTGCCCCTGAAGCTGGTGCTAAGCTGTCTATCACCCCAATAAATGATTCACCAGAAAAAGCATCAAGCTCTACCGCTACCGTTTGCCCTGGCTGCATATGCTCTATCTGGGTTTCTTTAAAGTTCGCAGTTATCCATACGGCGTTGTCTGGCACTAAACTATAAATGGCTTGCCCTGGCTGTACATATTGTCCTTGCAGCGCACCGCGCTTACCCACTATGCCATTAAATGGTGCGGTTATTTGTGTATCAGCCAGTTGGATTTTGGCCAGTGCGAGTCCCGCTTTAGCTTGCTCGACACTAGAATCAGCCTCAATAAGCTGCGATTTAAATACTGCTAGCTCGCGTTGCTTAGCCACCAACGCAGCCTCTGCTTCATCGAGATGAGCTATCGCTGACTGGAAACCAGCTTGCGCCTCATCAACGGTATCTTGTGAACTGTAGTTTTTGATTTTAAGCTGAGTCGCCCGGTTAAGCTGCTGCGATGAACGTAACCTTTCAGCCTCGGCAGCTGCCACGCCCGCTTTGGCTTGAGTAATCAGTGCACGTTGCAAGTCAACTTGCGCCGCTAATGTCTGCAGATCCGCGTTGGCACTAGCCAGCATGGCCTGATTTTGAGCAACCTTTGCTTTGTATTGATTGTCTTCAAGTTGCGCCAGTAACTGGCCTTTTTCAACATGCTGATTGTCAGTCACAAAGGTCGCAGTGACATACCCTGGTACCTTAACGCTGATATTAGAAATATCGGCTTCGACATAGGCGTTATCTGTCGATTCAAAGTTTCGCACTTCATTCCACCAATAATAGCCACCAGCAGCGACGGCTAGCAGTAAAACAGGTACAGCGATAAACATTCTATTAATGGACATAAGTGACTCCCCAATCATCGGCCCGTAAATTAGTAGAAGACATTTTACTACTGTTTCACTATATTTATTAGATAGCTAAAAAATTACCCACTGTTTCACAGGTGTAACAATCATGAGTTTAAAAAAATGGATTTAAATCGAGTGCAGATGTTTGCTCAAGTGGTTGAGCAGGGAAGTTTTACCAAGGCAGCCAAGGTCTTGGGGATCACTAAAGCAACCGTAAGCCGCAAGATTGCAGAGCTAGAAGCTGACGTTGGTGTGCAGCTGCTGTTTAGAACCACTCGAGCCTTAAAGCTGACCGAAGCAGGGGCAAATTATTACAATCGAGTGCATCATATTTTATCTGAACTGCAAAATGCTGAAGATCAACTCAGTGCTAGCCAGCAGACTATTAGCGGCCATCTTAAAATCATCTGCCCAATCGAATTAGGCCAGTTGTATTTTGGGCGAGTGCTGGCAAAGTTCCTAAAAGCCTACCCACAGATAACCATTGATGCAGAGTTAACAAACCGTATGGTAGATGTAATTGCCGAGGGGGTAGATTTCAACTTTCAAATTACCGAAAAACCTAACGCAGCGCTACAAACATACACCCTGATGAATACCCCAAAAGTGCTGATGGCAAGCCCTGAATATCTCAGCCAACATGGCACACCGCAGATCCCCGAAGATCTTAGCCAGCATCAATGCATTCGCCTTTCGACCCCCTATGTTGACAATAGCTGGACTCTGTTTAATGGCGAGCAGTGGATAACCGTCGAACCAGAATCTAGGCTAGAGACCAATAACATTACTTTGGTTCGAGAGGCCGCTATTGAGGGACTTGGCATCGCCACTGTGCCGATTATTATTGGTAATGCGGCAATCGAGGATGGCCTATTAGTACCAATACTTGAGGACTATCCAATGAAACAAAGTGCTGTCACCATGAGTATGCCGCAGCGGATTTATCTCCCCAGAAGATACCGAGTGTTTATAGAGTTTTTATATCAAAGTTTATTTGAAAATTGGCAAGATCAAATTATTGATATACCGGACTTTATAACCGCTCCAGCTCAAGGCCATTGAGCTAATACCAATCAGTATAAAGATTTGATCGCTCAGCGAGAGTTTAGCGGCTTTGAAGCAAGGCGATGAATGAAGAGCATAGTTATTCTACGCTCAAGTTCATTAACGCAGTATCAGAGCCGCTAAAACTCGCCAGTAGGAGTGTTTTGGGCTTGCTACTTCTACGTTGAATAAACTCATAAGGGAATAACCATTATGTCATTACTCACTTTGAATTAGCCTGCCTTGAACTCGCTTGCCAAAAACGCTCTGAGTAGATCAACTTCTTATACTGATTGGTATTATTAGAATAATCTGAGCATCGAAAACGAAAAAGGGCTCTTATGTAAGAGCCCTAAAAAGTCATGGATTAGCTGATTGCAGGGAAAACTAATCCTTACTTTTTATTAGTTACGCTCAAATACGTGGAACTTCTCAATACCGTAAGACTTACCTTCGGCGTGACAAGTCGCACAAGACTCAGAAGTTGGCTGGGTGTACCAATCAGCAACGACTTCCTCATCAATCGAACCACCCTGTTGAATCATATGATTTAGCGCTGAATCGTCGTTGTGACAAGCAAAACAGTTAGCCGTAATTGGGCTTGCCATCTTAGTATTGTCATTGCCATTGAACGACTTTGCACGGATAAACTGGTTTGGAATCGCATTCAAATCGATACCATCAGCATGACATGCCACACAGTTTTCGGCGTTTAGCTTCGCGGCAGAGTTGGTAACAAGTACTTCTACTTCTTTACTCATCTCCGAACCTACAACCGCCTGTATTCCCCAGTGCTGAGCATGTACTAGCGGCCCAAAACCTGGAGCACTGTTCGCTTTCCAACCGACTTGAACACCATCACTCATAGCACGAATAATGTAACCAGCTTTAACGCGTTTAGCATCTGTTTCGAACGCATCCATCGCAACAGTTCTCATACCTGAGCGATCTTGGCCGTTGTTATGACAAGCAACACAGTCTAAGCCACCTTCATTATAACTTCCGTTTTTATGGTAGTTAGTTTCATTGTTGTGACAAGTGGTACAACTATTAGCTGTCACCGAATGACGACGTTCATAGTCCTGTGTTTTCACACCACTATGATCGACTGCATCTGAATAACTAGTGAAAGACACGCCGTCGTAGCCACCGTCATCATCAGCTTGTTTAAATGTCACACGAGTACTTGCGACTAAGTCTGCCACTCGATAGTCAGTGTCTAATCCATCCAAGTATGGGTAACAGACCGAACGGCTACCATCTTCATTTTCAATATACTGATCAGAACCACGTGGACTCGGGCGACCAACTAAAGACTCGTTATGGTAGCCATGAATGTAAGCCCCTGCATATGTCAAAGTTTTTGCAGCGTACATTTCACCGATATTAAGTTGTTGCTCAGTGTCACCTGCGGTATTGAATAGCGATACAGTTGTACACCAGCCACCCTGTGGATATTCTTCCCACTCAATTGAATTATCAATAAATGGCACCGATGTCGTGGTGTAGTGATCTTCTCTAAGTTGTGCTCTCTCCATTACCTTCTTATGGAATAAACGAACATCGTCTGACTCACTAAAGCCGCTATAAGTCATAGTCACAGCCGTTGAGCCAACGCCAGCAGCATCATGACAATCAGTACAAGTCGTCATGCTATTTACTTTAGTGATCGGTTCAGCATGACAGGTGTAACAATTGGCCGGTTCGAAATCTTTTTCAAACTTTTGGTGATTAATATGACCAATTTTTTGCATGGAGTTACGTGCGTAACCGCCTTCATCGCGTACAACATTGCCGTGACAAACCATACAACCTGCAACGAGATCAGTATCGCCATCAGTATTAATTGCAGTGTAGCTTGGATGCTTTAATTTAGACGCCGTATAATCGACGTGACAACCCTGGCAGGTTGCTGTTGACGTAGTGTGTAGGCCTTCGGTTTTATCGACAACCATATAGCGCGACTTGGCGATATTGTCACCACCACCAACAACAAGACGAATTATCCCTTCACTGCCGGCATCAATCGCTGGCATTGGTGCAAAAAATTCATAACGGCCATTGTCAGTCATTGTCAGACTCGCACCATCTGTTGCTTGGTCTGCATTGCCACCGACTATAGTGCCTTCGTAATCAGGGCGACTACGAGCGATACCTTTTTCGGTTAATGCCGCCATTTCAGCGCTGACATTTTCTAAACCTGAAATCAATAACCCTTCTTCGTTAGTAATTTCAAACTCAAATTTAATTGCCCCGGCTTCAAGGCTGTGCGCTATCATTTCTACATTTGTCGTTGTAGATTTCTCTACAACAGGTGGCAACGGACTGGTGCCATCTTCACCGTCATTACCATCTTTTCCATCACTACAAGCTGTAAGCCCGAAAGCTGCCGCTACAATTAAGGCGACCCCACATTTGTTAAAGCGCTTCATCATCACTCCAAAATTATTCTTTAGATGTGATCTTTACTCCCCCGTGAATACAGTAATGATGTTTAAACATTTAATGTGTGAATTATTCCCCATTAACATGAAGCCTTTTCATCACTCATCACAAAAATAAAAAGAGCAATTAATATACAGAATTAAATTAATGTTAAATTAATATTTTACGAATATTTAATGACTTACAACTCATCGATAGAGAGTTTAGATTAAAAGTATACCCTATACCATTCGGTATAAATGAGTGAATCGATTGCTTCCTACATACGAAAACGCCGGCAAGTTTGCCGACGTTTTTTATAGTTAATAGCTCTACTGCGGTCTGTAAATTTCACCTTGGCTTTCTTCAATAATTGCCTATGAATAATTACCCCGCTAACAGAGCAACTACCCCAGCACTTCAAAATCATCATCTGCAAGCTTGGCACTACCATCTTGTTGCAGCACCCACAGCTCTTTATGGATCACGCCATGAGCCTTATTCATTTTCCACGAAGAGGTTAGTAACACAGTCTTGTCGTCCACAATGCTGAAGTTAGGCTCGATATATTCCACACTATCAAACCCTTCATTAATCAAGTTTTGCCAAAATGCCTCGATAGCATCTCTGCCGACAAATTCGCCGAATGGTCGAGCATTCATGGTCGCGTTCACTTCATATTGCCCAGCGCACTGCTTAGCATCTTGGCTATTAAAACCATTTTTCCACGTTTCACTGGCTAACTTAACTGCATCTAATAAGGTCGAAGACATTGTATAACTCCAATCACTGTTGTTTTCAAAATATGAGACCAGTTTACAGCTAAGATTGAGATTGATAACCTAGCCAATACAGCAACCACTGTTCGATAAAACAGAACAATACTGAAGGTATTATGGATTACTTACGGCATATGGCCATTTTTAAACAGATAGTTGATGCGGGTTCTATCAGTGCTGCGGCAGACAATTTAGAACTGTCGAAATCAGTCGTAAGCCATCACCTAAAAAGCCTTGAGCTAGCAGTAGGAGTACAATTACTGCATCGAACCACCCGCAAGCAACAGCTAACCCCAGCGGGAACTGACTTTTATCAGCGCTGCGCGCAAATGGCTGACATATCTCAAACCGCATGGCAGGAAGCACGCGATACAGGCGGAAAGCTTGCTGGCCCCATTAGAATAAGTGCGCCCCATGCGCTTATTGATTCAATCGTTGCTCCAGCTATCGCTGCACTATGTAGTGATAACGCGCAGGTAAAGCCAACGATTTCCGTTGCCGATCAACGTATTGACCTGCTCAGTGATGATGTTGATCTAGTTATTCGGGTCGGAAAGCTGCCTTCTAGCAATTTAATGCAGCGTAAGCTCGGCGATTTCAGGGATGTAGTTTGTGCTAGTCCAACGTATATTGAGCGACATAAGCACGAGATTGATGCAGAGCAGTGGCAATCTTTGGATTACATAGCCAACTCATGGCAAAAGGCAAGATTAACCCATGAGCTAGAGCCGCTATCAAATACAAATAACAACAACACGGCAATGACAAAACACTTAGCGTTTGTCGCCAATCGATTCACCGATAATTCATCCGCGGTTTGCGCTTTAGCTAAAGCAGGTTTAGGCGTTGCACTATTACCTGAGTTTGTATTTCAGCAAGCAGAGCAACAAAATCAATTAGCCATGTTAGTGCCCGATCACCAATGCCCACTTAATACCGTGTACGCTGTACATGATTTTGGCCATAAGCCACCACAACTGATAAAACGCACCATTGATTTAATGATGAATTATTTTTAAATATGCCTAAGGGCTGTTGCTCTTTAGAGCTTAGTTTTGTGCTAATTCAATGTTACGAGTACAGACTTGCCGCTGAAGCCTAGCTGGCTAAGTGAAAACTCATCACACAGTAATAGAAGCATTGAATCGCCCCAAAACGGCCAGTAAACTGCGGCAAAAACAACAGTACAATAGCAACATAACCTAATAAGCCCAGCGAGCATTTAATCTGATAGCAACGCCAATACGGCTCCTTCGGGATCTTTAATGACGCAAAATTGGCATCCCGCCATTTCGCGCGGCCCCTCAATAACTTTGCCACCTTTGGCGATGCAGATTGCGGCACTATCAGCAACACTGGCGACTCTGACATACAGTAACCATTGCGGCGGCAAATTACTGTTGCCACCTCGAGCGTGGCAAATGCCAGTAATCGTGTCTCCACCATTGGGCAATGTAATATTGAAATCGTCATAATCTCCCATGGAAACCGCTGCGGACTCCCAGCCAATCACATTGCAGTAGAAATCTTTTACATGTGATGCGTCTTGTACTGTTAAATCACACCACTCAACAGCACCGATTGAAGGGGCTTTTTTATCAGTAGGCATCGTTAGTTCCTGTTTATACTCATTGTATTAAACATAACAGGTTATGGACCTTTGAACTAAACTCATTGAATTCGGACAAAAACTAGATTCTCCAGCTCCTTAACCTCGGAGGCAATTATGTCCACCTTTGTACAATTTCCCGATGAGTCAGAAGATCAACGACTATTGCTTAAATCGGTATTAATTGGTGAGAACCACCTACCCTCCTCAGCAATAAGGATGGTAGCCTGGTCAGCAGCTCTAGCCTGTAGAGATAGCGAAGTGGTTAAGCAGGTGCAATTCATTGTTGGCGAGCTATGCAAAGAAGCCAAACGAGACATGCAGTACGCGATGAGTAGAATGTCAGTCACCAACCCCTATTTTTTTAGCCGTCAGTTTGTCGATATCCATGCAGGGGGCGATCTACCATCGCTAAAATTTAGGCCTTTTGCTGATATTGCGGTCGACAACGAAGTTAACTATCACTACGCCTGTATCGCGGTATCCATGGTTAATGGTGGCTATGCATGCTTTAAAAGCCATACCATGAGCCTTAAAGCCCTAGGAGAAAGTGATACCGCAATCGATCAAGCCATGCGAATAACCGCTGCAGTTATGGCTGCTCGCCAGGTGCACTTCAACAGCCAAACTCTATTTCAACACTAAGATACGCTTGCTAACGTTGCACTAAGCCGTATTTATTGACTGCGATTAGTATTTTTAAAGACCTGCACCTGATTTGTGCAAATAAAGCTGCTAACATTGCTGGCAATTTTTAAAGCTTAGTGAGAAGAATCAAGATGGGCAGAGCATACCAAAACAAGAAAGAATCCATGGCGAAAACCGCTGGGCAGAAAACAAAAATCTATTCCAGATACGGAAAAGAACTCTACGTTTGTGCTAAAAATGGTGGTTTCGATCCTGAAGGTAACTTAGCGTTACGCCAAATGATTTCCAAGGCCAAAAAAGACCAGGTTCCTGCTCACGTTATTGAGCGTGCAATTGAGAAAGCGCGTGGCGGTGGCGGTGAAGATTATGAATCAGCACGTTACGAAGGCTTTGGCCCTGGTGGCTGCATGGTCATTGCAGATTGCCTAACCGATAACGGTAAGCGTACCTTCACTCAAGTGCGCCAAGCGTTCGTTAAGAACCACGCTAAATTAGGTGGACCAGGTACCGTAGGTCACATGTTTGATCACCAAGCAGTATTCGTATTTGCAGGTGACGATGAAGATGCCATTCTTGAAATGCTAATGATGGCTGACGTTGATGTGACTGACGTTGAGCTTGATGACGGCATGATCAGCGTTTACGCACCACATACTGAGTTCTTCAAAGTTAAAACGGCATTAACGGCTGAATTACCTGCTGATACTGATTATGTTATGGAAGAGATTACTTTCGTACCGCAAACCATGACAGCGATTACTGATGCAGAAGAAGTTGAACAGTTTGAGCAGTTTTATGCAGCACTTGAAGATTGTGATGATGTGCAAAACATCTACCACAACGCTGAATTACCAGAGCAAGCATAAGCTTATCTAAAGGTAATATTGATACAGAAAAGGCACTCATTGAGTGCCTTTTTTATTGGTTTTAATTTGGATATCAGTCTTCGATAAAACGTTTGCTAAGTGCGACAGTTGGTATCAAACATATAGCTCGAGTGCCAAATAATGCGTAACGACGTTTCGCCAGCGCATTATAAAGTCCATCACGTATTATTTTCGGCAAAAAACGACTAAAACGTAATAACGACCAAGGTGCATCAAGAGACATTGCAATTTCAATCGCCGCATCACTGCGCAAATAGCATTTACCTGCCTTTATCAATATCACGCTATCTAAAGCAACCTCAGAAACGCCGAACTTAGACAAGTACCTTTTACCCACATTCGATTGCAGCGAGGCAAACACAAACTGCTCGTGGCTATCGTGGTTAATCACGAAATTAACTGCACCGTGGCATAGATTACATATGCCATCAAAGATGATTATCTGTGATTGAGCTTGCACTATCCCCACCGTTAATTCGCAGCTAAACGCCCTTTCTCTTTCTCAACCAGAAAGCGAGTAATATCCAATACCTGCTCAAAACTCTTTGCTGACTGATTCAGTACTAAGTAGCGGCCATTTACCACAATTGAAGGCGTACCATCGATTTCAGACTGAGACATAAGCTTAATGGCTTGAGCAAGCTGCTGGTTGATCTCTGCCGATGCCAATTGTCGTTCAAAGTCTGTCTGACTAAGGCCGAAACGCTGTAAAAACTCAGCCATCTTTTGTGTTTGCAGTTTAATATCACGGATCTCTCGCAATCCCATCACTTCTTGAAACAGCGCAGCATGTGCCTTATCGCCAGCAGGCATATTTTGCACGATGAAAAATACCTTGGCGTGCAACTTCATTAGATCATTCCAAATGGCGGGTGACTGCACTAGGCGAACATCTGCAGCCATTGTTTTTTGCCATTGGTGCAGCGGTTTCTCAAATGACTCACAATGTGGACAGCCATACCAAAAAAACTCCATCACTTCGACCTGCTCACCGCTTGTCACAATCGGAGTTGCAAGCGCACGATAGTTAACGCCTTCAACATAATTGGCATCGATTGCATTTTTATCACCGCAACCCACAACGACAAAGGTCAAAAGTAGCAGCGTCAGTAATTTTTTCATCAAGTATCCTTACGATGTGTTTGTTTTACCAATCAGTATCAGCAGTTGGCTGATTAGCAAATTTTTTATTCATTACTAAATTAGCATAAAAAAGGCACTCAATGAGTGCCTTTGTATCGCGCGACCAATAAAGCATTATTAATCCCGACTCACTATATTGAGTTTGCAGCGATTATCGCCTGATTAAATATCGCAGCATTACACCTTGCTGACTAATATCAAGTACTTCATAGCCGTGATTACGTGCATCGCTAGGGATATTATTGATAGATTGCGAACAGTCTGTCAGCACTTCTAGCACTTCACCAGGCTTTAACGACGCCATCGCTTCAAGCGTAGCGACTGCAGGGTAAGGGCATGGCTCACCATAAATTTCTAAATTATAATCAGCCACAACAGATTCGGTCATAAATGATCCTCAGCAAAATAGGCTCAAATTATCTTGAGCTCTCGGTAAATTGAATTCGTTTATAAAAGGGATGTTAGCGGCACGATTAGTGTGTTTTAGTCATAGCGTTAACCAACTCTTGTTGTGACACAGCAGAACATGGTATTGAATTTGTTACACTCTGCTGCTTAAAAAAGTGTCTTTCCCACAATAGGATCAGCAAAAAGGACAGACCGAGTAACAAATAAGTCACCGCTAAGCCCCCTAATGGCCCGAAGACATCGAGCAAGTTCACCCTGTCCCATTGAGTTGCCAATGGACCTGAAAATACATCCCAGTAGTAAGCTAAAACAGTGGCGCCAATAATATTGCCGATCCCCACCCACCAAAAATGCACTTGCCCCTC
Source organism: Shewanella sp. c952 (assembly GCF_019654975.1). GTDB lineage: Bacteria > Pseudomonadota > Gammaproteobacteria > Enterobacterales > Shewanellaceae > Shewanella. The sequence goes on along the minus strand of NZ_BPEW01000001.1, from coordinate 61,374 downwards.
TAATGCACGATACATCCAGCCCGTTTCACAGCCACCAGCAATAACAATACCAATGCCAAACAGCAAACCGCCGATCACGGCATTAGGCCCTGCCCACAACGTTTTCGGTGTCATTCCCAGCTGCACGTAGCTATAAATGCCAATAACACTTACCGCCATCCCAAGGATGATCGCTTTCGCCATATGAGTACGGCCTGTGATCCACATATCTCTAAAAGCCGACGTAAAACAGATCTGCGCTCGCTCAATCAGTAAGCCAAACACAACCCCCATTAACATAGCAAAACCAAGTTTTTGGGAGCTGTTCATGATATAGAATGAGCCCGCGATCATTGCGCCAAACACCACCCAACCCAATCGAAAGCGATTCTTCACTTGGTTAGGATGAGGTATGGCCATTTTCGTTAAGCCCCCTAGCTTAACGGTTGCCTTTGAGCGGATAAAGGGCAGTAAAGTAATTTTAGCCCCAAGATAAGTTCCTGCTGCGGCTGCAAAAGCAAATAACCAAGCATGTAAGGTAAACTGCGGAATTCCAGTGAAAAAAGCGGCAAGATTACACCCCATCGCCAAACGAGCTCCAAAGCCAGCGATCATGCCGCCGGCTAATGCCTGCGCGATACGTTTTTTACTACTAGGCATGCGCAGTTTCATGTTATTAGCCCAAAGCACAGCTGCCAAACAACCACCAAACATACCAATAATCATCACGCCACCAACCCGATCGAGTGGTGTCCCCTCAAGGCCGATAATTTTAAAGTACTGCCACGTTTCAGGCTCCGCACCAAACCATTGCATGATATGCCCACCCCAACGAGTGAACTCACCCGTCACGGCCCAAAGAGATCCAGTGAGACCAAAAAAGTAGGTCGATAAGATACCCGCTGCAATTACTGCTGCAAAAGGTGACCAGAATTGAATAAAGAATTTATTTTTAAAAGTTAACCACATATTTAAATTACCAAGTTCTATTTTCACATTACAGCTAAGTTATTACGATTAACATTACTTAGTGTTTTATTACACAAATACAACCTTTGCGGATGAGTATATATTGTCACTCTATTTTCACGACAAAACCCAACCAAGGTTATATTCGACTTATGCGCTATTTCTATCGCTAACGACGTAGCAGAAGAAATCGCAAATACAATACTAATGTTTGCAGTGGCTGCTTTTTGTACCATTTCAAAACTAGCGCGACTGGTTAACAATAACGCTGCCTGACGCGAATCATTATTAATTGCAGTATGACCAATTAATTTATCGAGGGCGACATGACGACCAACATCTTCAAAGCAGGATATAATATCACCTTCTGCAGATAACATAGCAGCTGCATGTGTGGCCCCAGTCAAATTAAATGTAGTTTGATGCTTATGTAAGTAAGCTAATGCCTTTTTTAAGCTGTTAAGATTAAATTTATTACTATTTTCAACTCTAATCGTGGGTTTAAGAGTTTGCTCTATCTGTTCAACACCACAAAGCCCACAGCCAGTTCGACCTGCAAGGCTGCGTCGATGGGATTTAAGATGCGCAAAGCTTCTTGGGCTAATCGTTATATGCACTAAGACGCCAGCTGTTATGGGCTCAACTTCAATCGAGCGAATATCTTTCACTTCACCAATTATCGATTCAGATAGACTAAATCCGATGGCGAACTCTCTCAATGCGGTTGGGCAAGCCATCATTACCACATGTGATATACCGTTATAGATCAATGCAACTCGAACTTCTTTCGCGATGGTTTCTATTAATGCCTGTTCTCTATCATTTCTAAAACAAGTCACTTCAGCTTGTTCGGTAATATTATTTAGTCCACACACAAGTTCCGTCATCGTGAATTTCCATTTGTTCTGGTAAATAATGTCCCACTGTTGACCATTCATATCGATAAATGATTGTTGGATTCACATTTACTCAATTCATAAAGCAACTGATATTGTTTAGTAAAAAACAATTCTCTATTATTCTTGCAAGTGTTAAGGAAGAACGTCGTTTCCGGTGAAACGTCTGGATTTCAAATCCAGGTAGGGCTGCCAGCAGTCCTGGGTAGGTTCAACTCCTATGTTCTTCCGCCAAATCACTTAATATAAAATTACTGCTATCTCTTATGACTCTAGAATTATCCTTCTTCTTCCTCCAAGTTAATCCACTGCGGTCATAAAACTCGAGAAGTTGAATACTCGCCTTTCGGCCTAATTTAGTAATGGAATTAAAGTCGGCTGTTTTTATCTCTCCATGTGCATTAATCTGTTCGCGTATGACATTGGCGTAGAAATAGAGACTTTCAGTTAATACATAACGATCTTTAATAATCGCGGAGATGTAACCCAATTGAATCAGCTTGCGGCAAAGCTGACGCACGATCCTCAAGTCCACGTTATGCCATTTAGCCAGCTCTGATGACCACAACGGCCCTCTTTCCACTAGCATCTGCTGCTTAATTAACATCCATAGCTGTTGCTCATTATCTGATAACGTTAAGTTATGCAGCGGCCGATGAAACAAGCCTCTAGTGCAGTGCAGGCGCTTTTGCTCACATAAGTTATCGCTAACATAAACTAAAATGGGGAGCGGATATTGTCCGTGGGTCATGCGCTGCAAGCGATTGAGCGTCAGCCCTAATAGCTCTGGTGAGGCTTGATGATAATCACTAACTAGTCCCAGTAGCTGAACTTCGATTTGTGTATTTAGCGACTTTGATAGCAAATAACCGCCAGCTTCAATCACCTCATTATCGAGCAGTACAGCATCATTTAATTGGCTCAACTGATTGGCCCACATGAAAGCAGACTTTTGCAGGCAATGTTCGGCAGTTTGAGCTTTTAAGCTCGCGTTGAGCGTGGTGCACTGCCTTAACGTGTTTAAAAATCTCAATCGTTCTGGGCTGCGCTTGCCTCGCTTAAGCGGCGTAATATCGAGCACTCGCATTGCGCCAAGTGTAGTCTTGGCTGCTGCATCGCGAATAATGATCTTCTCTTGCTCTACACAAGCGAATGGATGCTCGCACTGAAGTTCTATTAATGCTTGGTTAGCAGACAGTGTTTGCAATAAACCAAGTCGCGCAGTGGTATGGCTATTACCGAGGTGAATTTGCACGCTTTGCCAATGTTTGAATGGCAAATGACTATCGAGTACGCCACAGATAACGTTAGCGGGCTCCAGTGGGGATAAGGCCGTTAGCCAGTCACCGCGTTGAGCACCACGATGTTGATTAACCCCTGTTAGGTTGAGCGCAACGCGTTGACCACTTTGGCCATGATTGCTCACTTTCCCTTGGCTATGAAGTGTTCGAACCTTAACAGCCTTGCTTTGCCCTGAAAGATAGAGGCTTTGGCCTTCATTGACCTTACCGCTGATTACAGTGCCAGTGGCCACCAGCCCTGATCCTTTAACCGTAAAAACCCTATCGATAGCCATGCGAAAACTTGTTTGCTGCTGTCGTTGCTTAACGAGCTGCACTTCAGTTAGCGCCAGCTGCTTAATGGCCTTGCTTAGTTCAGGGATCCCGCAGCCTGTTAGTGCCGATACGACATAGATGGGACTTTGTTTTCCGTAGTGCTGTAATAGCGATGCCACCTGAAGCTTAACCGCTGCTATGCGAGCGTCATCAACGTTGTCTTTTTTCGTTAGTACGACAACTAAATGCTCAAGATCCAGCAGCTGTAAAATAGCGAGATGCTCTGTTGTTTGTGGCATGATGCCGTCATCACAGGCGATAATAAGTAAGGCGTGTTTGGCGCTGCTAACCCCAGCCAACATGGTATTGATGAACTTTGTATGCCCCGGCACATCAACAAAAGCCAAGCGTTGACCATCTGCCACATCCATAAAGGCATAACCCAGTTCAATCGTCATACCCCGCAGCTTTTCTTCGGGTAACCTATCGGCGTCAGTGCCCGTTATCGCTTCAATCAATCGAGTTTTACCATGGTCGACATGACCAGCGGTCACGATGATCATAATGTTTGCCCGACTTGTCTCAGCGCACTAATCAATTCTTTTTCTTGCTCAGCTCCACGAAGATCTAACCAGTATTGATTATTACTGATCCGCCCTATTATCGGCCTAACTTGCTGCTTAAACTTTTGTTCCAGTTGATGGATCCGGTATCCAGTCTTAGCGGTTGGAGTGAAGGTCAACGCCAATGACTCAATAAGAGTTTCAGGCTGGGAACCACTGCCAACCTGAGTTTCGCAGGCTGTAATAGCTAAGGTGAAATATGGGGAAAAAGATTCAGGCAGTTCAGCCATCATCTGCTGGCTCAGTTGCGCTAATTCAGTCAATGAACGAGACATTTTTCTCAGCATTGGCAGCTGTTGATTTAGCCTCTTAGGGTTACGATAAAGCAACAGTGTTGCTTCAAGAGCTGCCAACGTCATTTTGTCGCAACGTAATGCGCGCTTTAACGGATGTTGCTGCAGTTTCTTAACTAAAGAGCTATCGCCAACAATCAGTCCAGCTTGTGGCCCTCCCAGTAATTTATCTCCAGAAAAACTAACAAGGTTGACGCCGTCACTGAGCATTTTTTGCGGTGTAGGTTCAGCCCCAAGGCCAAACTGACTAAGATCGGTTAAGGCTCCGCTTCCCAGATCCGAAATCAATGGCAGTTGGTGCTGCTGACACAATACGGCCAAGCTCTTTTCATCAACCGCGCAGGTAAAACCTTGAATATGGTAGTTACTGGTGTGGACTTTCATGATGGCAGCAGTATTTTCGGTGATCGCTGCTTCGTAATCGCGTAAGTGCGTGCGGTTAGTACTGCCCACTTCAACGAGCGTACAACCAGCTTGGCGCATGATATCGGGAATACGAAAGGCGCCGCCTATTTCAACCAGCTCACCACGAGACACAATGACTTCTTTACCTGCTGCAACACTCGACAGCATCAACAGCACCGCTGCTGCATTGTTATTCACCAGACAGCAACTCTCTGAACCCGTTAGCTGTTGTAATATTTTACCTATCGCTTGATCGCGATGGCCTCGTTTACCCGCCTCAAGTTCAAACTCCAACGGTGTCGGGTAGCGCATCACCTTTGTCACTGCGGTGATTGCTGCTTCGCTCAGCTGTGAACGCCCAAGGTTTGTGTGCAGTATAGTGCCTGTGAGGTTCCATACCGAAGGTAAGCTATGACGTTGACTATTCAGCAATTCATCGGTTAATGCTTGTATCAGTAACTCTGGTGTAGCACAAAATTCAGGAAGTCGACTCTGCTGGCCAATGTGCTCTCTTGCTTGATTAAGTAAGTTGCTCAATTGGGTTTTCACCCAAGTATCGCCGTACTCTTGTTTTAGGGTAACGACCTCTTTATGTAACAACATAGCGTCCATTGCGGGCAGTGAGCGATAAAGTGCGGCTGTAGTGGCGATTGCTTGGGTCATCAATTAATATCTATACATTTCGATTCAGCGGTTGCTGAATATTGTGAATAAATGCCAAGACGACAGTCTCTATTAACGGGAGTCTGTCGCCTTGACGGGACTAGCTTTGCTGTTCGTGAGCCAGCAATAACGGATTAACCGTCGTGGCTTGATAGCCTTGCTTTACCACATATTGATCCATTATCAGCGAGGCTAAATCGTCCACTACAACCTCAAGTCCGGAGTCAATGTCAGTAAACAACATCTTGGTGTACCCCTTACATGTGTCGCAGCTTTCAATTCTCACTGCAGCCTTGGTATCAGTTTCAGCCCAAAGCAAAACCCCTTTATCTTCACCACAGCTTGTGCACTCCGCGCGGATTTGATGCCACTCGGTTTCACATAAGCTGCAGTGTAGATAACGCAAGCCTGCACGTGGCTGTTCTTTGATAACGCTAGCCACTGGATGGCTACCGCAAACCGGACATAAAGTTTTGTGGCTCTCTCCTTTGGTCGCTATTGCCGCCGCAACATCCGTTGCCCAATGAGACCAATAGACCGACAGTGCAGCCCAAATAAATAGCGTGTACTTAGCCGGAACTTCAGTAAAGTGACCAAGCAACATCGCTCGGGCAAATTGTTGTAAAGTCACTGATTCAGTAGTCGCTAACGCTCTTAATACTGTACAAAGCTCTGGCGCATTTTCGGCAGTGGGCTGAGTTGAGGACAAAAGATCACTAACAAGCTCCAGCAATACTGACTGCCAATAAGTTCCCCACTCAAAATGCCCTTCGGCCATAGGTTGACTTAAGGTGAGATCAAACGTTGGCTTGAGGCCAAAGCAGCTTTTTATGGCCAGGCTATCGGTCTCAAAAGCAAGTCGGGCTTGAGCGCTAACCAGCTTTTCCAACAGATTAAAATAATCAGGTAAACCTGACTCTTCCGCCAGTGCTGCCAACCTTGCCGCACGTTGTTGGTAGACCACTTTAGGATCTGCTGGGATCAAGGTCTTAATCTCCAACTTTTGAGCTGGGATTTTTTCAGCATCGAGTATTACTGTGCTCATAATTAGTGTTTTTCCTGCTTCATAGTCTTTAGTTTTGGATCATTAAGCATGTTGGGGTGGTGCTTCTTACACCAAGCTCGAGAGACGGAGCCATACAACATGCCAGCGACAGAACCTTCTACCCAAGTTGCCATCCAGAAATGCACAATGACAAAGATCAACATGATCACTGCACATATCGCATGTAGCAGAATGGCCCACTCAATTGCCGAGGAGGCAAAATATGGCGCAAAGTAGGGCTGCCACATCATGATGCCTGTCACCGTCAGTACGACAGAGGTCACCACAAACGTACGAAACAATACTTTTTGACCCGGATTGTAATGACCGATGGCGGGGATTTTGTCCTCGTTTTCAAACATCACATCCTTGATAGCAAGCATCCACTTCAAGTCATTCTTTTCCCACTTGTTGTGGTGGTAGTAACGCACGAGGATCAACATCAATGGCAGGCACATCATCAAGCCCGCTATCGGATGAACAAAGCGCGCCATTTGCGGCGTACCCGCAATAGCCCCCAACCATTGAAACGACGGGAAAAAAAACCCGAAACCAGTGAGAAAAGTCACCAAACCTACTGCCACTACAAACCAGTGACAGATCCGATCGAACAACTTATGGCGCAAAATCATATTCTGCTTATGCATGAGCGTTACTCCTTATCTGACTTGATTGAGTGAGAGTGGTCAAAAGCGGCTGGTTCATCCTCTTCAACAAGATTACGACCCACAGTGATGCGATGCAGACATGCCACCGCAACGGTGGCGATTATTCCTGCCGCTCCTAGAGGCTTAACCAGATCTTGCCATAGTTTGATCGGTAAACTGGTCTTGGGATCAGCCGGTAAACCATAGCTTTGAGGATCATCAATATCGTGCAGGATCATCATCATACCGGTTCCACCCACACCTTGTGGGTTGTACAAACCAGCCTTAGAGAAACCCTTTTCATGCAGTTGCTTAATGCGTAAATCTGCAATGAAAAGCATGTCTTCACGGGTACCAAACTTGAGAGCCCCCGTAGTACACGACTTAACACATGATGGCTCCTGGCCCACTTGTAGCCGATCTGAACACATGGTGCATTTGTAGGCTTTTTGGTCCACTGTATCGAGCTTAGGCACGTCAAATGGACACGCTGTAACGCAATAACCACAACCAATACATTTGTCAGAGTCAAAATCCACAATACCGTTGGCATGTTGAACAATGGCGTCTTTGGTAGAACAAGCAGTTAAACAAGCGGGATCATCGCAATGCATACAGGCCGTATGGGTAAATTGCCAACGCAGCTTGTCCTTCTCGTCTGTGACTTCGTTAAACTTCATCAAAGTCCAACACTCAGAAGAGAGATCCGCTGGGTTTTGATAACTCCCCGTAAACTCACCGATTGGCGCACGCAGGTCATTCCATTCTGAACAGGAGACCTGACAAGCCTTACAGCCATTACATTTGGTAGCATCGAATAGCTTGGCCACTTTACTAAGTTTTTTTCTAACCTGCGCCGCAGGGGCCAGCTTAGAGGTGCCTGAGCTTAAAATAATATCTTGAGCAGACATAATTAGATCCCCTCCACCTTAGTCACATTGACCAAGAATGCCTTAAATTCAGGCACTTGAGTATTTGCATCACCCACTTCAGTGGTCAGAATGTTACAACTGCTACTCTTACGCGTTAGCGCGTTATAACCACCATGACGTGGTAAGCCCACGGTATGTACTAGCTGTCCATGAACTTTGAGTGGTTGCAGACGTTTAGTCACTAATGCCTTGGTTTTCAGCTCGCCACGTTTAGAGCTAACACTGACCCAATCACCACTATTAATGCCTTTGGCAGCCGCTAATACTTCATCTATCTCAACAAAAGTTTCTGGCATAGAGATAGCTGCTAGACGGCAATGTGCAGTCCAGAAGTTAAAGTGCTCGGTCACACAGTAAGTAGTACACACATAGGGAAACTTCTTATGCGAACCTAATGTTTCTGCAACACCATCTAACATGCGTACTGCAGGATTACTGACCACTTTAGGGTGCAATGGATTGGTGCCTATCGGCGACTCCATTGGCTCGTAATGCTCAGGGAAAGGCCCTTCCGCCAAGTGTTTAAGCGCGAAGAAACGACCTGCGCCTTCTGGTTGCATAATGAATGGATGAGCTGACTCTTGTGGCGTCAGTTTCATATTAAAGTCACCCTGATCGATGCCATGCCATTTATCATGTTTCCACTCGACGATGGTGCGCTTTGGATCCCAAGGCTTACCGTTAACGTCACAAGATGCACGGTTATAAAGCACACGGCGGTTTGATGGCCATGAGAATGCCCATCCAGGGGTGATACCTTTACCTGACGGATCAGAGTTATCACGTCGGGCCATCAGATTGCCCTTTTCAGTCCAAGAACCGGAGTAGATCCAACAGCCACAGGCCGTGCTACCGTCATCTTTTAGCTGACTGAAACTGTCTAGCTGTTTGCCCGTTTTCAGATCAATACCGTTAAGCTCTTTTGCCACCTCAGAACCATGTGGGAAATGAGGGTCGTGATAACCCCAATTTGACGCTTGGATCGGTTCTGGCAATACTCCGCCTTCCTCTTTATAAAGCTCACGGAGTTTCATCAATATGCCAGACAATATCTCGGCATCTGGCTTAGATTCACCCGGCGCATTCGCACCTTTCCAATGCCACTGCATCCAGCGACCCGAGTTAACAATACAGCCCTCTTCTTCAGCAAATAGCGTCGTTGGTAGACGGAATACTTGAGTCTGGATCTTGCTTGAGTCGACACGATTAAACTCGTCGTCATTTCTCCAGAAAACAGAGGTTTCGGTCGCTAACGGATCCATAACCACCATAAACTTCAGCTTGCTAAATGCCGCTAATGTTTTATTACGGTTAGGCATAGAGTTAATTGCGTTAACTCCCTGAATGAAATAACCGTTAACCTCGCCGTGGTACATCATGTCAATGTGCTTAGTGAAGTCGTACTGTAGATCCCATTTAGGTAACCAGTCATAACCGAAGCTATTTTCTGCAGTGGCGTTCTCTCCCCAAAAGCTCTTCATCTGGGAGATAAAAAACTTAGGATAATTCGACCAATAGTTGGTCTGGCCCGGACGTAATGCTTTTGGAGTATGGTGCTCTAGATACGTCTGTAGATCGGTATCCTTATCACTTGGCAGCTTCAAATAACCAGGTAAAGCCTGACACAGCAGTCCCATATCTGTAGCGCCTTGCACATTTGAGTGACCACGAAGTGCATTAACACCACCGCCTAATACGCCAATATTACCCAGCAATAGTTGCACCATAGCCATAGAGCGGATGTTCTGCGCTCCCTTGGTGTGGTGAGTCCAACCTAAGGCATACATGAAGGTTGCTGCTTTATCATGGGTATAAGTACTGCCGATTAGCGCACAAACTTTTTCATAATCTTCAACTGGTGTACCAGTAATATTGCTAACAGTGTCAAAGTCGTATCGTTCGACATGTTGCTTCAACAGGTTCCATACGCAACGCGGATGTGCAAAACTTTCATCAACTTTTGCATAGCCATCTTCATCGAGATCGTAGTACCAAGTCTCTTTGTCATAGCTGCGGCTTTTCTCATCAAAGCCACTAAACAGACCATCACTAAATTCAAAATCCTCTCGAACGATGTACGAAGCATTGGTATACGCTTTCACATACTCGTAGTTAACTTGCTTTGTCTCAATCAAGTATCGGCTAAGGCCTAAAAGGAAGGCGATGTCAGTGCCGCTGCGCAATGGTGCGTAGCAATCTGATAATGCAGCACTTCGATTATAACGAGGATCAACAACAACCAGCTTGGCATTGTTGTGTTCCATGGCTTCAGTTACCCAACCAAAACCGACAGGGTGTGCTTCGGCGGCATTGCCACCCATGATCACAACGACATTGGAGTTCTTAATATCGATCCAGTGGTTGGTCATGGCACCGCGCCCAAATGTTGGAGCAAGACTTGCTACCGTTGGGGAGTGTCAGTTACGCGCAATAGTGTCAATGGCAACAAGGCCAAGAGAACGAGCAAATTTATGAGTAATAAATGCGCCTTCGTTAGGCTGTGCAGATGAGGTCATCATCCCAGTACTTAGCCAACGATTTACCGTTGTTCCATCGCTATTTTTTTCAATTAAATTAGCATCTCGGTCTTCTTTCATCAGCCGAGCAATGCGGCCAAAGGCCTCGTGCCAGCTGATCCGTTTCCATTCATTGGTTCCAGGTTCACGAACCTCCGGGAAGTGATTACGGTTTGGACTATTTACGTAATCCACTAAACCGGCGCCTTTAGGACAAAGTGAGCCGCGGTTTACAGGGTGGTCCGCATCACCTTCGATGTGGAAAATAGATTTCTCGGCATTCTTACCGTTACTGCCATGGCTATACATCAACAAGCCACAACCCACTGAGCAATAACAGCAGTTATTGCGGGTCTCTTTCGCCCTTAGTAGCTTAAACTCACGAACCGCAGCAAGCGCTTCACTTGGCATAAGCCCAAGTGCAGTGATCGCCGAAGTTGCGGTACTACTGGCGCACAGTTTAAAAAACTGACGTCTGTTCATATTACCCTCACACAATTAGGATTTTCCACTCTGACCGACTATCTCATCTCGGTACTTAAGTTGGATTTTGACGTTAACTGTTCTCTAAAAATCAAACTAAACAAAGACTAATTAACGAAAAACAATTATCCCCAAAGCAACCAATACGAACAATTAATAACGAACAACCAAGATCACATAAAGCAACCAACAAACATTAAACCCAAAAAACATGGAATCTAAAGATTAAAAAACCAATAAAACGAGATATAGAGGTTAATATCAGAGCAAACAACCACGAAATGCAGAACGCAACCTAAAAGGACAAATAGTCTCAACTGAAATACAAAATGTCTCACTTTTAAGCGCAACTAAAAGAGTAAGCAATGCCATATAAATAACCTTACTTTGCCACAAAAGAGCCTGATAGCGCGCTTTGCTGCGAATAGGAACCAGCTAAAGGTATTTATCAATTCGTAATTAAAGAGAAGTTATTTTTTTTGTGAGAGCGATTAACTAAAACCGAGACAATATGGCGCATCAAAGAGGTTGCAGTCGTCGTCATAAATGCAGGTTTAGGTGGAAATAGACAGAAATTGCCGTTGCTATTGATTGTACTTTAAATGGCCTTAGCAGCAGTACGAAGGGCATTTATCGAGGAACATGCTGCACAAAACACTATGTTTAGCCGTAAATGATTCAAAATGGACATAGTCGTCGAACATCATATTGCTCGCTTATAACCCATTACTATGCGCATTTTGTAGATAGGTTAGCAGCAAGCAAAGCTAATAACCATCGCAAGACACCTTAGTTCGCCCTCTCAACACATCACAATGTCAACCATCAGAGAACAAAAAAGGCACTCAATGAGTGCCTTTAGTTCTTATCGCTAATACTGCTTGATTACGAGCAGCAATCTCTGCGCCACCAGTTCTTAGGTAACATATCTAAAAAGACTTTGGACATCAATATCGCCAGCACGATACCAGAAGTGTAAACAATGGCTGCAGGCAATAAGTTATGCTGCTCACCAATCTGTGGCATGACCACAAAGCCAAAAGTGTCGACCAGATAGTTAACCAAGACGCCAGAAACTAACGCGACACCTAGTACGCCGCCTAAATAGCCAAACAACGCACGTTTACCTAACTCTTTAGTCACCACACCTAAGGTTGCAATATTCGTCGCAGGACCTGCCAACATAAACACCAATACCGCTCCAGGTGAAACACCAGCTAATAACAAGCCAGCTGCAATAGGCGTTGATGCTGTAGCGCAGATATACATGGGCACAGAGATCAGCACCATCACTAACATCGCTAAAATACCATCGCCCCATTTAGCCATAAAGTCACCTGGAACATACGTTGTGACTAGTGCAGCAAAGAACAAACCAATTAATAACCAAACGGTGGTATCGCGTACTAAATCAGTGGCAGCAAAATGCAGTCCCTTACCGATACGGCTAATAACTGATGTGCCTTTAAGCTCTGTTGCAATATCTTTAGTCGACTCACAGCAACTCTCAGCTTCAGCAGCATCTGAACTCTTTGAGCTACAACAAGATGCACTCTCAGCTTTAACGGCTACTTTCTCACTGCTGCAACAAGTTGACTTTTTAGGCTCTGTCACTGGCGACAAATTTAGCGGAGCGGCATTAGCTGGCTGGCTCATAACACGGTCCTGAGCCAGTGGCTTCATGCTTACACTTGCTTTCTTTTCACTGGCACAACAACTGCTAGTCGCAACTTTCGGTTCCGCTTTTTTGCTACTACAACAAGATGAGCTGGCAGCTTTCTCGGTATCAGTAACCGGCTTAACATCATCGTCATCACGGCCAACAAGTAGACCGGCAACGATTGCACTGATAACCGCAGCGATAGGTCTAACAATCGCCATAAATGGGCCAAGTAGTACATACGAAACTGTCACTGAATCAACCCCGGTTTCAGGTGTCGACACTAAAAACGACGTGGTCGCCGCTTTTGATGCGCCGCTGCGGCGCAGTCCTACAGCAGCTGGAATAACGCCACAAGAACATAATGGCAACGGCGCACCGAGTACTGCCGCTTTGACCGTGGTTTTAAAACCATGGCCACCCAGTTGCTTTTGCATCCATGCCATCGGCACGAACATTTTGAGCATTCCGGCTAGAAATAGACCGAGTAACAACCAAGGGGCTGAATCAAGGAATAGGTCGATAAAGTTTGCAAATAACATAACTATTTCTCTTTTGAATTCTTACTAACGGCTTTGTTTTGACAATTTTTAGTAAATTGCACATCGTCATGATTATGGCCATGCTCATGTGAATCACCTTCACAGCGAATATTTTCGGTACTTGATTCTAGCGCCTCTAATATCGAGCAATGCTCTGCGCTTTCTGGCCCGCCGCAGCACGCTTGGGATAACCTTTGTAGCGACAGTTGAAAATGATTAAGCTCAGCAATTTTAGCTTCAACGTTGGCTAGCTTGTCATCCACCAGGCCTTTAACATCGGCACAAGCCCAATTAGACTTATCCAGCTCAATTGACAACAGTTCGATGATCTCAGCGAGGGTAAAACCGACCGCTTTAGCTCGCAAAATAAAGCGTAAGCGCTCTGCATCTACTTCGGTATAGATCCGATAACCCGACTCGGTTCTCGAGGAGGGCGATAACAGTCCATGTTTTTCATAGAACCTTAACGTATCCGTTTTGACCTCACACAACTGTGCTAGCTCACCAATTCGATACATCACTTTCCCCTTGTATAAAGCATTTACATTGCCAAATATCATCGTACAGATACTTTTCAATCAACCAAGTATAAACCTTGGAGTTGTATCCAAGGTCAAGGCTTATTCTGGCTAAAAAGTTAGATCAAAGCTTGTTCTGTTTACCGTATTGTGAAATCGCGCAGAAAAAAACACCGCCAAGGGTAAAATTACGGTAAAATACGCGCGCCGTGACGGGAGAGTATAAATAGCGAGGGACTTTTGGAAAGCAGTGTAGAGGTAAGCAAGCCTAGTACTGTTCTGTTTTCCGAAAGATCCTTAAAATAACTACTGGACCCTGTACCTACAATGAATAATGCCAGACCTATTCGTCGCGCGCTGTTAAGCGTTTCAGATAAAACCGGAATCTTAGAGTTTGCACAAGCGCTGCATGCTCAAGGTGTTGAGCTACTATCTACTGGTGGCACCGCCCGCCTGTTGGCAGATAATGGTGTGCCTGTCATTGAAGTATCGGATTACACTGGTCACCCAGAAATCATGGATGGCCGTGTAAAAACTTTGCACCCTAAAGTGCATGGTGGCATTTTGGCGCGTCGCGGTATTGATGAGCTCGTTATGGAGCAAAACAACATCAATCCAATCGATTTGGTTGCCGTTAACCTGTACCCGTTTGCAGAAACTGTTGCTAAAGAAGGTTGCACCTTAGCGGACGCTGTCGAGAACATCGATATTGGCGGCCCGACCATGGTTCGCTCTACCGCAAAAAATCACAAAGATACCACTATCATTGTTAATGCTAGCGACTACGGCCGCGTAATTGCTGAGATGCAAGCAAACGAAGGTAGCACCACACTGGAAACACGTTTCGATCTTGCGATTGCTGCTTTTGAACACACAGCAGCATACGATGGAATGATCGCCAACTACTTCGGTACTAAAGTACCCGCTCACAGTAAAGATGAGTGCCATGAAGACTCTAAATTCCCACGCACATACAACACTCAGCTAGTTAAGAAGCAAGACTTACGCTATGGCGAAAACAGCCATCAAACAGCTGCTTTTTACGTTGATACTCACTTAGATGAAGCCTCTGTTGCCACTGCAGTTCAGCTGCAAGGTAAGGCACTTTCTTACAATAATATTGCTGATACCGATTCAGCACTTGAGTGTGTTAAAGAGTTTGACCAGCCAGCATGTGTCATCGTTAAGCACGCTAACCCATGTGGTGTCGCGATTGGTGACAACCTACTTGAAGCTTATAACCGCGCATTTCAAACTGATCCAACATCAGCGTTTGGTGGCATCATCGCCTTTAACGGCGAATTAGATGCAGCCACTGCAGCAGCCATTGTGGAGCGTCAGTTTGTTGAAGTGATTATCGCACCATCGGTTAGCCAAGCAGCCCGTGATGTTGTTGCGGCAAAAGCCAACGTACGTTTGCTTGAATGCGGCCAATGGGCAAGCAAGACCACTAGCCTAGATTACAAACGCGTTAATGGCGGCTTATTGCTGCAAGATCGTGACCAAGGCATGGTTGCTATTGATGACGTTAAAGTCGTTTCTAAGCGTCAGCCAACAGCTGCTGAAATGAAAGATCTAATGTTCTGCTGGAAAGTGGCGAAGTTTGTAAAATCAAACGCTATCGTTTACGCCAAGAACAGCATGACTATTGGTGTTGGCGCAGGCCAAATGAGCCGTGTATATAGTGCTAAAGTTGCGGGAATTAAAGCCGCTGATGAAGGTCTAGTGGTTCAAGACTCTGTTATGGCATCTGATGCCTTCTTCCCATTCCGCGACGGTATTGATGCCGCTGCAGAAGCGGGAATTAGCTGTATCATTCAGCCAGGTGGTTCTATTCGTGATGAAGAGATTATCGCAGCAGCAGATGAGCACGGCATGGCAATGGTATTTACCGGCATGCGTCACTTCCGTCATTAATTTATAAAGGCTCTAGTTTCTATATATTGGTCTCTAAATATTGGTTGCTAGAGTTTCTAAAAATTGATTTTTAACGTTTAGAGCAAGCCATTTTTTCTATGTCAAAGAAAGCACCCGCAGATTCTTGCTGGTAAAAAATGCCAATATGTGAGCATGCTTGATGCAGAGATAGGAAAAATGGCGCAGCTATAAAAGGTAAAGATATGAGAGTATTAATTATTGGTGGCGGCGGTCGCGAACATGCATTGGCATGGAAAGCGGCACAATCGACGCAAGTTGAAACCGTCTTTGTTGCACCCGGTAATGCTGGTACAGCTTTAGAGCCAAAGCTAGAAAACGTAGCGATCAATGTTGAAGAGATCTCTGCGCTGGTGGCTTTTGCTACCGAGCAAAAAGTTGCTATTACGATAGTTGGCCCAGAAGTACCACTAGCATTGGGTGTGGTTGATGCCTTTAATGAAGCGGGACTGCCAATATTTGGCCCAACCCAAGGCGCTGCGCAGTTAGAATCTTCAAAAGCTTTCACGAAGGACTTTTTAGCGCGTCACAATATTCCTACCGCTGCTTACTCAAATTTTACTGAGATTGAGCCCGCTAAAGCTTACGTTACTGAAATGACGGCTACAACTGGTTTTCCTATTGTCATTAAAGCCGACGGCTTAGCGGCAGGAAAGGGCGTCATCATTGCGGCTGACCAAGCAGAAGCTGATGCAGCTATCGAAGATATGCTAGCGGGTAACCTATTCGGTGAAGCTGGTTCTCGCGTAGTCGTTGAAGAGTTTTTAAAAGGCGAAGAAGCTAGCTTTATCGTTATGGTTGATGGCAAGAACATTCTGGCGATGGCCAGCAGCCAAGATCATAAAGCACGTGATAATGGCGATCATGGTCCTAATACTGGCGGCATGGGTGCATATTCACCAGCACCTGTCGTTACCCAAGCCGTTCACGATTGGACTATTGCTAATGTTATTCGTCCAACTGTTGATGGCATGGCCGCTGAAGGCAATGTCTATACAGGCTTCCTTTATGCGGGCCTAATGATCTCTCCAGATGGCAGTGCAAAAGTGCTTGAGTACAACTGCCGCTTTGGCGATCCAGAAACTCAACCTATCATGATGCGTCTTAAATCTGATCTGGTTGAGCTTTGCTTAGCATCAACCCGTGGTGAACTTGACCAGGTGACTGCTGAGTTTGATTCCCGAGCAGCTGTTGGAGTGGTATTAGCCGCAGGTGGATACCCAAATGCATATCGCAAACATGATGTGATTGAAGGTCTAGATCTTGGTAATAACAATGCCAAGGTATTTCATGCTGGTACCAGCATGAAAGATGACCATGTAGTGACTAATGGCGGACGTGTGCTTTGCGCAACGGCACTAGGAAATAGTGTGACAGAAGCTCAAGCATCAGCTTATCAATTAGTAGATGCTATCCATTGGGATGATGTCTACTTTAGAACTGACATCGCATACAGAGCAATTGCTCGTGAAAACGGTGAAGGTTAAAGGCTAATCTACTAAAAGCTATTGGAATGACGACTGTTTTAGCTAAACAGCCATTGCCTACCGTGTAATATGTGCTCGTGAAAACGGCGAAGGTTAAATATCCCCCCCGTTAACGAGACAAAAGCTAGCTTAAAAGCCCTGTTCACTCAGGGCTTTTTTATGTCTTTCATCTAATGACTCATGCGCTAAAACATAAGAAACCAAAAATGAGAGATAGATCGCACTTTATTTTAAATGCAAATTACCTGCATAAAAGCCCTTTCACATTATGGGGATATTTAGCGCTTTTTGGTATCTTTCAACCACTAAGCTAAAACATTGTTTTTATTTGCAACTTATATATCGCATATAAAATTTCCAACCAGGTAACTTCAATTAATTAGCAGTAAATAACAACTCTACACCCAATTGCAGCATATTTACCACATCTGTATACTCCCGCTTAAATTTTAAGCTGGAGGCATTATGAAGTACCTAAGTCTGTTATTGCTGTTCTTACTTACCGCATGTGGAGGTGGAGAGTCTGATTCAACAGAACCAAAGAAAGAACCTCACCCAATATTGAAAGCGGCTGATATCAAACAGCAGTTTTCACCAAACATCGCTATCACCCCAAATATTGAGGGCACATTAGACAGCATCAGTTATCGGCTAGCTGATAGCGCGACAGATGACGTGGTACAGATCTCAGCAGATAAGCGGAGCCTGACAATACTAAATTCGGGTCGCACCGAACTCATCGCAACCGATCCCGGTAACGAGCAATACCTCTCAGCTAGCACCCACTTCACCGTCACTATCGAAAAAGCCCCCCGCCTCCCTCTTGTTACCAATGATCTCAGCCTCTCCTATCAAGAAGCTGCACGCCATCAAGCTAGCGTTAGCGGGGCCATTGGCGAGCTCGAATATGAGCTCGCCTCAGATCAGAGCGATCAGGTCGTGCTGATTGAACGTGGCGGAGAGTTCCTTGTTTTGGGCAGCGGCAGTGTACTTATTGATGTCACTGATGATGGTGG
Source organism: Shewanella sp. c952 (assembly GCF_019654975.1). Classification (GTDB taxonomy): domain Bacteria; phylum Pseudomonadota; class Gammaproteobacteria; order Enterobacterales; family Shewanellaceae; genus Shewanella. Next base: position 43,209 of record NZ_BPEW01000001.1, on the reverse strand, counting down.
TCGCAACTATCAAGCTGATACCCAGCAATTTACGATCACGATAGAAACGGCTCAAACCGAGTTTGCTCAATTCAGTGATGTAATAGATAAACCTTTTCTATTAGGGGCAGAGCTGCTCCCCGTGTACACCGGAACGCCAACACAAAGCATTAACTATGCTCTAGTCGATGGCGCGAATACAGATGTAGTACAGATAGATGAAGCCAGCGGTGAGATGCTTGTCATTGGGGCTGGCGAAACTGAGGTTCAAGTAATACAAAATACCCCACAGCATCACGACATAGTTGCGCCTCAAATATTTAAAGTGCAGATCAAGCGTGCGAAAAACCTTGCATTGCAAGCCGCAGATCTTACGACCACTTATGATGAAGGTGCCCAACAAACGATTCAGGTAATCGGCTCTAAAGGAAAACTCTCTTTTAGTCTCTCTGAGAACGCCCCCTCCCAAGTCATCGATATCATTGATGCAGAGACAGGCCTTTTTAGCTTTACCGGAATTGGAAAAACACAAGTAACCATTAGCGACACAGGTAACAAAAACTATCTACCTGAGAGTCTCTCAATCAATGTTGAGGTCATACGGATCGATTCTGACTCTTTAGACAGTTTAGATATTCAGACCCGCTATCAAGAGAACCAAATCATTCAGCCTCAAGTGATAGGTGGCCATGGACAACTAGCCTATGCCTTGGCCAATGACAGCCCAACAGATGTCATTGCGATTGATGCAGAAACTGGCGTGATGATTGTGTTAAAACCTGGCATGGTGGAAGTCATCGTCAGCGATAATGGTGGTGCGTTTTGGGCTAGCCAGCAGAAGAAATTCACCGTCACCATTGATAAACAAACCAACAACGAGCTGATTTTAACCAACACCCGCATCGACTATGCAGAGAATGCAGTCTTCAGGCCTATTGTGTTAAATAGCAAAGGTGATCTGCGCTTTAGCATCGATGATGGTGACGCAGTACTCAAGCAAGATGCCGAGACAGGTGTGATTAGGATAATCGGCGCAGGTCGAGGCTGGTTAACAGCGGTTGATTCGGGAAATGACTATTTCGCTCCTGTTAAAGAGCGGTTTTATGTCGATGTCTCTCCCCTGCATGGCACACTAGCTATTACCCCGGTTCGTACCAGCTACTCAGCAGCAAGAACCCTCGACATCCCTATCTCTGGTAGTATCAGCGAGCTTGAGTGGCAATTTAAACATGGGCAAAATGATGTCATTACCATTAATGAGGCCGCACGAACATTCACGATTAACAATGCGGGCTCTGCAAGCTACATAGTGACAGACAAAGGCGATGCTGGGCATGTTTCCCAAAAGGCTGAATTTACGGTTGTTATCGATAAAGCCGCGGAAAATACCGAGCTTGAACTTTCAACTGCACTGCTCAATACACAGTTTGCCGATGGAGCGACACTTGCTTCTCCAACGATAACCGGGCGAGGAGTAGACAGTGAAATTAGCTATTACAGCGACCTACAAACCAGCCACATTGCCAGCATAAATCCAGTAAGCGGTATGCTAAGCATTTATGGAGCCGGTCTTACGCAAATTAACGTGGTAGAGCAAAGTAGGAACTTCGAACGTACCGTGCGTCAGTTCAATGTGAATATTGAAAAGGCCAAGCATCCCGGTCTAGCCTTAGAGACCAATATTCAAAATGTCGTGTTTTACCCTGACCGTGTTATTAAGGCTCCAGCTACAAGGAATCAGTTCGGTAAGCTGAGCTATGAGCTTGAAACTGTCGTCTCTCCAGAGCTTGCCGAGTTAGCGCCCAATGGTGAGATAACGATACACACCTACCCTAAGTCTCGAGAGAATAACTACTTCGGTATCGTTGTAACCGACGACGGTGGACAAAATTATCAGTCATCATCGGCTACCTATAAACTGTTTATCTCAGAAATCGAGACGGGGTTAGGTGAAGAAGCCAGTGTCGATTTCAATGGTTCTGACCAGCAAATAGTCTCTCCTGTTGAGATCGCCGCCAATGACGTTTCCTACTTCACTGCCTTTGGTGCTAGAGGCGAATTAGCCAATCAACCCAGCGATGAGCATAGCGGTGGCTACTCAACCGTGGTCGCTCAAGTCTGTAAAGATCCTATCAATATGAAGGATTGCACCTTAGTCACGTTAAGGCTGCAAAAAACCAGTCGTTGTAATGATGGTAGTCAAGTCGCCTTACCTATCAGCTCTAAAACTATCCATACCTGCCCGGGATTGAGCCAACCTATTAGCTCTGAGGTGACGGTTAGCCTCAACAAAGAAGATGCTTTTAATGCTTGGTTCACGGAGTCTGGTCGCTACCAGACAAGCTCACCAATTGTGCTGGTGCATTTTGCCAAGCCCTATCGTAGCGGAGGAGTCATTGAAGCTGGAGATATTCAAGCTAGGGCTTGGTGGCTGATCAACCTTGATTTAACCAACCACTAGTTCATGGACAAGCCCAGTTCTCGCTGGGCTTTTTTATTTGTGTTCAGCAAAGCAGATATGCAGATATCTAAACCCTAGAAAACATTTGCCATTGGAGATGGTCCATTACGCTGTTGCTAGCATATCTCAGCCACAACATATGCTCCAATCCTATCGACTTCCTAAATCCTAGATCTATAAATCAGCATTTTTGTGATCTCGCTAACAAAAAGTTCTACACTCAAAGCGCAATATGTTTATTCTAAATACAGACTTAAGAAACATATTAATCACTATATAGGGGTAAATTATGAAATATTCACTAGGAGATCTTGTCTATCAGGGCGAAACATCTGGCGTACATAACTGGGACACCTTAGCCGGCACTTCATTTTACTGGCACCCAGATTGGCTGCATATTGCTGAGAATATGACCGGCCATACTCCCGCTATCCCGATGGAACCATCAGATAACAAACCAACTAAAGACGATGCTGCCGCCGCCATTGTTAAACACTTAAATAAATAAAGACAGTGTTGCTACCGGCCTGATGCAATGGCTTTTTTCGCTATTTTGTCTATCAGGCCTGGGGCAATGATCTTAAAGAATCGCCCTACTCGACCTCTAAATGAGGTGATCAGTAACCGTTTTCGCTGTGCAATCGCTGGCAACATAAGCTCAGCACACTTTTCAGCAGTCATGATTTTAGACTCTTGCATGGGTGTTTCACCGAGTGGCTTGCCTTGAGCATCCAATGCTCGTTTGTGAGTTTGTGTAACCACAAAGTCAGGACAAATCACCGTCACAGCCACATTATCATCGCTAAGCTCAATACGTAACGAATCAAATAAACCTATCAGTGCATGTTTTGAGGCAGCGTAACCTGAGCGTGTCGGCACTCCCGTCATCCCCGTTATTGAAGCAACAGCAACAATCTGGCCTTGGCTCTTTTTTAAATGAGGAATAGCGGCCTGCGATAGGTAAGCAGGACCAAGGTAATTCACTTGCATGATCTGCGACAGGACGCTTAAATCTTCAAGTTCATCAAAACGCGACCACATGGTCATGCCTGCATTGTTGACCAAAATATCTAGCTTATCGAACTGCTCGATACAGGCTGTAATCACCTGACGGCAATGCGATGAATCGGATAGATCTGCGACTTGAATGAACGCTTCTGAACCGAGCGCCCTTACCTCTTGCTGCAATGAAGCTAAGCGGGATTCATTACGGGCAGTAAGCAGCAACCGACAGCCAAGCGGAGATAATGCTAACGTGAGCGCTCGACCGATCCCTTCCGATGCACCTGTAACAATAATGACCTTGTCCTGAAAATAATCCATTTTTACAGCTTCCTTATTAGTTTTTCCCGTTGATACTCGGCAATATCAAAAATAGTCTCCTATGCAACTACATATAAAATATATGCTTTTTCATTAAATATCATAGAACCTGCAATTGTTATACTTTTGTGATTATTTGGCGATAATCAGGTGAGATCCGTTTGTCATGCTTAATCTATACAGTCAAAGGAGATAAATCATGAACATAAATAAACTCACTAAAGCCCTTTTCATTACTAGCCTTATGAGCCTACCGGCATCTGCAGCAGAGCTTGAAATCAGTGTTACTAACTTAACCCATGGTAACTACTTTACACCGATACTGATTGCAGCACACGATATGGATAGCCATCTATTCCAGGCCGGTGAAATGGCAACGCCTGCACTACAGAAAATGGCAGAAGGTGGCGATATCGACGATTTGAATGCAGCTGTAACTGGTGCTGGCGGAGTGACCGTGACTAACCCAGCGATGGGGCTACTTGCACCAAGCGCGAAGGTAGACAGCATCATGCTAGATTCTGGCGACATGACTCACCTTTCAATAACCGCCATGGTGTTACCTACCAATGATGCCTTTGTTGGTTTAGACGCTTGGAAAATCCCAACCGAAGCCGGCAGCTACACCTTTACGCTCAACGCTTACGATGCTGGCACCGAAGCCAATGACGAGATAATCAATGGTGGCGGTGCATCTGGTACTCCAGGGATCCCAGCGGCACCAGGTGGTGATGGCGGCATGAATGGTACTGGCATAATGGATAGCAGCAACAACGAAAAAGTACATATTCATCCAGGCGTGTTAGGTGATACCGATATGAATGGCGGCACAAGTGACTTAGATAGCCGAGTACATCGCTGGTTGAATCCTGTAGCTCGAGTGACTGTCATCGTGAAGTAGGAGAGAAGCCATGAACTATCCAATAAATAATTTCAAACGTAATGCGATAGCTTTAGTCGCTTTTGCGGCTATCGGATTAGCAGGTTGTTCCGATAACGACGATAACACACCGGCACCAGTTGCCCCGCCTGTGGTTGCGCCAGTGATGCAGGACTACAGCGTTACCGTGACTAACCTAACAGCTAATCAACCTATGTCTCCTATCGCAGTCGTTGCCCATACCAATGACAGCACGCTCTGGAGCACAGGTATGCCTGCCAGTGTTGCTTTAGAAACACTAGCAGAGTCTGGCGACAGCAGTACTTTAACTGACGAGACTGGAGTCAATGAGCTAATAAGCGGTGCAGGTATTTTGGTTCCAGGTGGTACTGAAACTATTTCAGTCAGTCTTGAACAAGCCGATGTCGCCGATTTATCAGTAGTGACTATGTTAGTTAATACCAATGATGCATTTACCGGTACCACAGGGTTTGATTTAACGGCTTTAGCTGTGGATGAGAGCAGTACATTACGTGTTATTGCCTATGACGCTGGTACAGAAGCAAACTCGGAAGCTAAAGGCACAATTCCAGGCCCCGCTGATGGTGGTGAAGGCTTTAATGCTGCACGTGATGATAATGACAAAGTTCACGCTCATCCCGGTGTGATTAGTATGGATGATGGCTTGATGGACTCAGTGTTATCCGCTTCTCATCGATTCGATAACCCAGTCCTGTTAATCAAGATAACTCGCACTAAATAGTGTGAATTTGAAATTGATTAAAAATTTATCGAAATAAAAGTTCTTAAAGGTGGGTCTTGTTAAAAAGGGACCGCCTTTGGGAGCTAGGCATGAACGGATCGAGTAGCAATATTTCCTCAGTTTCAAATAAGACCATATTATTGATTGAAGATGAGCAAGACCTAGCCAAGCTAGTCATGCTTAACTTGAAAAGCATGAACTATGCGGTTATTCACTGTGTGACATTGCAACAAGCTAGCCAAGTGATAGCCACAAAAAAGATAGATCTTATCCTTATGGACAGGATGCTACCTGATGGGGATGGAATCACTCTTTGTCAGCAGATCCGCCAAGACGGTAATGAGCTACCTTGCATGTTATTGACTGCGAAAGATTCAGAAGCTGATATTGTCTTAGGGCTTGAATCTGGTGCAGATGATTATTTGGTTAAACCCTTTAGCGTGTTAGAGCTAAGGGCCCGAGTGAAAGCGTTATTAAGACGTGGAACACAGTTAGCCCATCAAGATGAATCGTTGGAGTTCAACGGTATTAGCATTAACTGTAATACCCGTGAAGTCATCGCATTTAACGAAACTTTAGAGCTTACAGCCAGAGAATTTGATCTACTGCTCTATTTAGCTCAACACCCAAAGCAAGTGTTTAGCCGCATGCAACTTTTAGAAGCGGTATGGGGTTACTCCTATTCCGGCTATGAACACACAGTGAATAGTCATATCAACCGCCTGCGTAATAAGTTAGCTCGCAGCTCATACACCACAGATTTAGTCAAAACAGTCTGGGGCGTGGGTTACAAATTCGCCCCACCAGCGAGTCAGGCCGCTTCTTAAGCTGGGCATGATTGCTAAATAATTGCGAGCTAAGCAGGAGACCACAATATGAGAAGTTTGTTTAGCCGTATATTACTCGCGGCGACCTTAGTGATTTTTATTCTTTTCATCGCTCTATGGCAATGGTTGCAGTTTAGCCAAGAGTTTAGCCGCAATCAGATCCAGCAATCACTTCATCGCGAACTTGCCGAACATATGGCACATATTAACCCGCTACTCTCTAAAGGCATCACCTCTGATGCAGCATTAAAAGAAGCATTTCATGATTTCATGCTGCTAGGCCCAAGCTTTGAAATTTATACCTTAGATAATCAAGGACAAGTTATTGCCTATGATGCTAAAGAGGAAAAAATCAAACAGCATAGGGTTGATACCAACACCATTGAGCAGTTTATTCAAGGCGTTAACTTACCGATATTAGGTACCGATCCACGCTCAGAGCAGAAAGATAAAATCTTCTCAGCCGCAAAACTGCTTACACCGAGCGGACAGCAAACAGGCTATCTCTACGTCATCATTGGCGGGGAAGACTTTGACAGTTGGCAGACCATTGTCAGTGATCACCAGGCGCCACAATTTTGGACCACTGCCATTTTGATAGCCATTGGCTTTGCGATCATTTTGTTTATCCTGCTACTTAAACTGTTTACGGCACCGCTAAGTCGACTAGAAAATGATCTGCGTTTAGTCGCTGCCCAGCAGCTAAACTCCGGAGTCACACTGCCGGGACAATATACAGGTAGCAGCGAAATCAACCAGCTCAGTAAGCATATCAATACCCTGCTTCAAGCGTTGAGTTTGCAACATCAAGCAATTAATAGGCAGCAAGAGGAGCGGCACGAATTTATGCTGCACTTGTCCCATGACTTAAAAACACCACTCACCTCTTTACAGGGCTATATCGATACTTGGTTATTGCTGCCGCCCCATGAGCGTAGCAGTGACTTAATTGAGATAGCCGCTAATTCAAGTCAACACTTACAACAATTACTAGGGCAAATGCTCGAACTCGCGGCACTAGAAAATGGTCAGGTGAAACCGCAGTGGCAGGAAATACAACTTCAAGAGGTGCTAGATGAATTGCAGCAAACGTTCGATCCACGCGCCAATGGAAAAAGGATCATATTGGACTTTGAAGACACACTAAGTCTTTATATAAATACCGATAGGCAGCTGCTACTACGCATCCTCAATAATCTGGTCGATAATGCGATACGCTACACGCCAGAACAAGGCGTTATTAGTATCAAGACGATAGCGGATAAATCCAGCGGAACAACCTGGTTGCAGGTCAGTGATAATGGCTCTGGAATGCACAAACATGAACTAGCAGCGCTTAAACAGATGACTCAAAAACCTATGGCTATGACAGCCAAGCAAAGTGCGTTGCCGCAACTGGGTGTTGGACTCGCAATTGTCAGGCAATTACTGGCCATTTTAAAGTGTGATATTCAAATTGACAGCCAGCCCGGTAAAGGCAGTCGCTTTAGAATTGAGTTACAGATTCGACCACTGCTAATTGATGAGCAAGGCAGTGCCGACAAGCCACTCAGTGCTGAAGATGGTTTTGAAAATAGCGTCCATCAGGGATAGTTCATCGACACAAACAAAACAGCCGACTGCAGATAGCGTCGGCTGTTTAAATCTTAGCGCGTAAATGTAAAGCTAACACTAAGCGGTATTATAGATCCTGCTAAAATACACCTTTAAATACTTTTCTTAGCTTAGGGAAAGCAAGACTAATAAACACACCAAACAAACTCATCCACATCAATATCACCAATACCGCAGTCATATAGATACCCATTTCAGTGTCAGCATTAGCAACATAAAAGTAGTGGGTGCCCTGTAGCAAACCAATAAAAATAGCTAAACAGATAGCACTAAAAAGAATAGGTAATTTCATAAATCTCGCCTCTTAACTGTAGGTCTGTAATTGATGGATTAATAATACCAGTTGCATTAAGTATTTGGCCAGTTCAGAGCCCCTCAATCTTTTCAATTCAAAGCGCATTGGTAAAGAAATGGTTATTCCCTTTTAAGCCAATGCAAAGCAGAATTGGAAAGACTGAGGGCCTCACGTAGTGCGGGTTTTAAAACGCTGTATGCTTCGCTATGGGGTTTGGATATAGAATAACTATTAGCTCAAATCCCACTACTTGCCTACAGCGTTTTGAATTCCCGCTGAATGGTCAAACTTTTAATGCAATTGGTATAAAACACTGCTATCGCGATTTGAAACTAGTAGCTATAGCCAATCGCGATACTTGCTAGCTTTATGATGTTCTTGGTTTAATCTAATGCATTTGGGCGAAGCTTAATAGTACTCAACCAATTTTTGGCAATAAAAAAGCGAGCCATTGGCTCGCTTTAATCATCACAACAAGTAGATTACTTGTGGTACTTACCTGATAACTCATGCACTGAGTTGATAAATGAACCAGCATGCTCTGGGTCTACATGTTGGTGGATACCATGGCCCAAGTTGAATACATGACCAGTACCTTCACCGTAAGAAGATAGGATTTGATCAACTTCTTGATGAATACGCTCTGGAGATGCGTAAAGTACAGATGGGTCCATGTTACCTTGTAGTGCAACTTTGTTACCTACACGGCGACGTGCATCACCAATATCTACAGTCCAATCTAGACCTAGTGCGTCACAGCCAGTTTCAGCCATAGACTCAAGCCATAGTCCGCCACCTTTAGTGAATAAAGTAACTGGTACTTGGCGACCGTCAGCATGGCGAGTTAGGCCATCAACGATTTTCTGCATGTAACGTAGCGAGAATTCACGGTATGCGTGGTGAGATAGCGCGCCACCCCATGAATCGAAAATCATTAAAGATTGTGCACCGTTAGCAACCTGAGCGTTCAGGTATAAGATAACTGAGTCAGCTAGCTTGTCTAACAACATGTGCAACGTTGCTGGCTCTTCGTAAGCCATCTTCTTAATCTTTTCAAATGTCTTGCTTGAACCGCCTTCAACCATGTAAGTCGCTAGAGTCCAAGGTGAACCAGAGAAGCCAATTAATGGTACTTCACCTTTAAGCTCACGACGAATAGTGCTAACAGCACGCATTACGTAACCAAGCTCATCTTCTGGATCTGGGATACATAGCTTCTTGATTGAATCGATAGTGTCTGTTGGACGCTGGAAACGTGGGCCTTCGCCTGTTTCAAAGTACAGACCTAGTCCCATTGCATCTGGAACCGTAAGAATATCAGAGAATAAAATCGCAGCATCTAGGTCATAACGACGTAGTGGCTGCAAAGTAACTTCACAAGCCAAGTCTTGGTTTTTACAAAGCGACATGAAATCACCGGCTTCTGCACGGGTTGCTTTGTACTCTGGAAGATAACGACCAGCTTGACGCATCATCCAGACAGGAGTTCTGTCGACAGGCTGTTTTAATAACGCACGTAAATAACGATCATTCTTTAATTCTGCCATTTGGCTTGATTCCTAAACTTATATTGATATCCGCTTGGGTCAGTAGTTTAGCATTTACGTTAGTAAAGTAACCTCTATCGGTGAAATTATGTGACCAGTAACTCGACAAATAGTCGCAACTAGGACGCAGTTAACATATTTATATTGCTAACAGTCTTATTTCTAAGCCGTTAATGTTAGATCTCATATATTTAATAACTGCGATCTGTAACCATAACTTGACTTAACCTAGGCTGTACAACTCTCAATGTGACAGAAAAAAGTTGCACCTACTGGTCAGCTTTGGTATAAAAAGTCTGCGCTAGCAAGAACAATCAAGAAGCTCGTCGCATCGAGCCCGCAAAACTTTACTCGCCCAGCGATAGAATTCTATCGCTGGGCTTTTTCTTTTTTGGCTTTCTCACTTACGTCAGCCAGCTGGTATGTCCATTTAATATTTAGTCATAAATCGTCCGAAAATAGTTGATCAAAGCTGCCGTTCTCCCTACATTAGAAGTTAGGGATAGTTTCATAACGGGAAAGATCATGCTAAGAAAGTTAGAAAAAGCCGAACAAAAATGGGGCGGTTCAAATACTCTTATAGATCAATGGCTAAACAATCGCCGTAACCTATTGATTAACTATTGCCAGATTGCCGGCATTCCACCTTATGAAGTGACCGAAAATTCATTGCCTGCCTTTGATTCCGTTAAAGCCTTTTGTGATCAATTAATGGACTATGTTTCAGAAGGACATTTCGAGATCTATAACCAAGTGGTTACCGCCTGCGAGAAAAATGGCAGCTCAAGTCAGGAGCTGGCGCAGCAGTTAGTGCCGCAGATCAGCGAAACCACAGATACCGCACTCGATTTCAATGACAAGTATACTGAAGCGGAAGATGAAAAAGTGCTGTTCCATCTCGATAAAGATCTGTCATCTTTGGGTCATGCAATGGAAACACGCTTTGCGTTAGAAGATAAGTTACTGGAAGTGCTACACACTAAACATTCATAGTCAGTACTCGAGATTGCTCTTAGCAAGATGATCGCCTAAATCCCGAAGGTGTAATCGTCTGTCATCTGCCAATGACTTTAGCAAACACATTCCAAGACAAAATACAGACAACAAAAAGGCCAGCTAATTAGCTGGCCTTTTTAGTACATCAAATCTACAACTTATACGGCAGACTGGAAGATAACTTCGTCAGCTTTTTCTGTGTACGATGCAATCTGATCAAAGTTCAGGTAACGGTAAGTGTCAGCTGCAGTTGCATCTAACTCTTTAGCGTATGTCTGATATTCATCAGGTGATGGGAGGCGACCCAATAGTGCTGCAACAGCCGCTAGCTCAGCAGATGCCAAGTAAACGTTTGCACCTGTACCTAGACGGTTCGGGAAGTTACGCGTAGAAGTTGAAACTACTGTCGAACCTTCAGCAACACGTGCTTGGTTACCCATACACAGTGAACAGCCAGGGATCTCGATACGTGCACCGACGCGGCCGAAGATGGCGTAGTAACCCTCTTCTGTCAGTTGGTCACGATCCATCTTAGTTGGCGGTGCAATCCACAAACGGGTAGGCAGAGTCGTAGCAAACTTGTCTAGCATCTTACCAGTTGCACGGAAGTGACCGATGTTAGTCATACAAGAACCAACGAAGACTTCGTCAATTTTAGTATCAACCACTGATGAAAGTAGTATTGCATCATCTGGATCGTTTGGCGCACAAAGAATAGGTTCTTTGATATCAGCTAAATCGATTTCAATAACTTCAGCGTACTCAGCATCGCTATCAGCTTCCATTAGTTCTGGGTTAGCTAACCACTCTTGCATTGCAGTAATACGACGCTCAATAGTACGACGATCGCCATAACCTTCAGCAATCATCCACTTAAGCATTACGATGTTAGAGTTTAAGTATTCGATGATAGGCTCTTTGCCCAGCTTAATAGTACAACCAGCCGCACTACGCTCAGCAGATGCATCAGAAAGCTCAAATGCTTGCTCAACTTTAAGTTGCTCAAGACCTTCAATCTCTAGAACACGGCCAGAGAAAGCGTTGATCTTGCCTTTCTTCTCTACCGTCAACAGACCCAGTTCAATTGCTTTATGCGGAATAGCATGTACCAAGTCACGTAGAGTCATACCAGGTTGCAGTTCGCCTTTAAAGCGCACCAAAATAGATTCAGGCATATCCAATGGCATAACACCCGTTGCCGCAGCAAATGCTACTAGACCTGAACCCGCTGGGAACGAGATACCAATTGGGAAACGAGTATGTGAGTCACCACCAGTACCTACAGTATCAGGTAGTAGCATACGGTTTAACCAAGAGTGGATAACACCGTCACCTGGACGCAATGCAACACCGCCACGGTTCATGATGAAATCCGGTAGCGTATGGTGAGTGTTCACATCTATTGGCTTAGGGTAAGCCGCGGTGTGACAGAACGACTGCATCGTCAAGTCAGCACTAAAACCAAGACACGCCAGATCTTTAAGCTCATCACGAGTCATAGGGCCGGTAGTATCTTGTGAACCAACAGAAGTCATCTTAGGCTCACAGTATTGGCCAGGACGAATACCCGTCACACCACATGCTTTACCGACCATCTTCTGTGCAAGAGTGAAACCCTTACCCGTATCGGCCACGTCTTTTGGACGAACAAATTCAGTTGATGCTTCAAGTGCAAGCGTTTCACGAGCACGATCAGTCAAACCACGACCAATGATCAATGGAATACGACCACCCGCGCGAACTTCATCCATTAAGACTTCAGTCTTTAGAGAGAATTCAGAGATAACTTCATCGCTATCGTGACGCTTAACAAGACCTTCATATGGGTAGATATCAATAACATCACCCATCTCCATCTTGCTCACATCTAGCTCGATTGGTAACGCGCCAGCATCTTCCATGGTGTTGAAGAAGATTGGTGCAATCTTGCCACCGAGACAGAAACCACCCGCACGCTTGTTTGGTACATTAGGGATATCATCACCCATGAACCATAGCACTGAGTTAGTTGCTGACTTACGTGAAGAACCAGTACCCACTACATCACCGACGTAAACTAATGGGAAACCTTTGGTTTTTAGCGACTCAATCTCTTTGATTGGGCCGATAGTGCCCGCTTCATCAGGAACGATTCCTTCACGAGCATTCTTCAGCATAGCAAGTGCATGCAATGGAATATCCGGACGAGACCATGCATCTGGTGCAGGAGAAAGATCATCAGTATTGGTTTCACCCGATACTTTAAATACAGTCAGTGAAATCTTTTCTGCAAGCTTAGGACGAGATAGGAACCATTCGCCGTCAGCCCAAGAGTGAACAACTTGCTTAGCGTAGTCGTTACCCGCTTGCATTTTTTCCACGACATCATGGAAAGAATCAAACATCAGTAGCGTATGTGATAATGCTTTAACAGCAAGTGGAGCTTGTGCGTCGTTGTCTAACTGAGCAATTAGCGGCTCAATGTTGTAACCACCTTGCATAGTACCAAGCAGCTCAACAGCTCGCTCAGACGATAAAATGCTTGATGATGCTTCACCTTTTGAGACTGCATCTAAAAAGCCCGCTTTTACATACGCGGCTTCATCAACACCTGGCGGAATTCGGTTTTCAAGCAGATCAAGCAAAAATGCTTCTTCACCTGCTGGTGGGTTCTTTATCAATTCAACTAGCTGCGCCACTTGTTGGGCATCTAATGGCTTAGGGACTACGCCCTCTGAAGCACGTTCTGCGACGTGTTTACGATATGCTTCTAGCACGGCAACATTCCTCTTTGTTTGGCGTTCTAACAGCGAAACTGCTCGTCTTCACATTGAAACTGACAGCTCGGCAGGCTCGACCCTTATTTCGAGGCGTATTATACTACAGCTTTGCAAAAGTATGAATCAGATCACACTTACTCTGATAATAAATCGCACTCAAGTTACAAGTTCGCCAAACCATAGACTGTATAGTCAGCAAAGAAAACTAGACCATAGTGTTAACCTTTATTTTAAAGTAACAAATTCAATACATTAAGCGTGAATACATTTTTTCTTTCTGCACATTAGCTATTAATATTTACTGTAAAATGTACAATAAAGCCTAGTATTATTCGTGAGAACACTGAAAATAATCACTAATATTCACCAAAGTTATAATGAACATAATTGGGGACTTATGGGAAAACCCGAACTTAAAGCCGTTATTTTCGATATGGACGGTGTATTAATTGATTCCGAACCAGTGTGGCAAATTGCCGAGCACAAGGTGATGACCGAGCTCGGTTTAAACATCTCTATTGAAGATACTGTGGAAACAACCGGCCTTAGAATCGATCAGGTTGTAACGTTCTGGTACGCCCGTTTTCCTTGGCCAAACTACGACAACCAAAAAACCGCACAAGCTATTGTTGATCAAGTCGTAAGCCATATTACTGCCGACGGTGAAGCAATGTTGGGTGTGATATCTGCACTAAAAAGCTGCCAAGATTTGGGGCTTAAAATTGGTCTTGCAACCTCTTCATCAAGTGACATCATTAATGCTGTTTTAAACAGGCTAGAAATTAGAGAATACTTTCAATCGATTGAATCAGCAGAACATCTAGCCTATGGAAAACCACATCCGGAAGTTTATTTAAATTGCGCCAATGGGCTCAATATTGATCCTATCAATTGTTTAGCCATTGAAGATTCATTCAATGGATTGGTCGCCGCTCGTGCTGCGAATATGCAAACCATTGCCATTCCAGAGGCTAAATTTGCCAAATTACCTAAATGGGTTATCGCCCATCAACAACTTGGTGACCTAACTTTTTTGCCTGAGGTATTGGCATCTAAAGTTTAGCTTTTAGCCTTGGGTTGTAGTTCAAGCTGCAACAGATTGAGGTCGGAGCGCTTAACTCCAGTAATAGATTCTGTTCAGTTGATGAAGTGACCTTTGAAAGGTAACTTCGTTTTGAACCATTATGAGTTAGGTCAACACGCTTTTAATGCCTCTGACTATAGTCGTGGGATTCTGTCCCCCTAAGCAAGGATAACTGCTCCTCTGATGTGAATAGATTAACAGCAGACGTCCTATCGGAAACGTTAGGCTATTTCGAATAAGTGCGAGGAAGACAACTTCGTCTGGGGTGCTAATGGTTACTCTTATGATATCAAAAGTGGGGGCAAGCGCTTCCTTCTTTAGCTCTGCTCTTTACAAAAGAATGGGCGAAACGCCATGAGCTTATATCAAAAAAAGTTTGAATGGTTTGGCTTTTAGATTTAGATACACGAACAAAAAAGCCCATCGAATGATGGGCTTTTAGTGCTTAGCTGTGAGTTAGCAAAGCTAGCATTACCAGATCTTAACTCGCTCATCTTCGGTTAAGAACATCTTGTCACCCTCTTTAAGATCGAATGCTTCATAGAAGGCGGGAATGTTACGCGGTGTACCCATTGCACGGAAATGACTTGGCGAGTGAGAGTCGGTCATTAGGCGACGACCAAGCTCTTCATCGCGGTAATTACGGCGCCATACCTGTGACCAGCCGATAAACAAACGTTGCTCGCCAGTTAAACCATCAATCACTGGCGATGGCTTACCGTTAAGGCTCATCATATATGAACGTGCCGCGACCGTTAATCCACCCAAATCACCAATATTTTCGCCCAAGGTCAAATCACCATTAACGAATTTTCCTGGCATAGCTTCATAGCCAGCGTATTGCGCTGACAACTGTGCACCACGCTTTTGGAACTCTTCACGATCTTTATCAGACCACCAATCTCTTAAGTTACCATCACCGTCATATTTAGCGCCTTGATCATCAAAACCATGACTAATTTCATGACCAATCACCGCACCAATGCCGCCATAGTTAATGGCGTCATCAGCATCCATATTAAAGAATGGAGGCTGTAAAATAGCGGCAGGGAATACAATCTCATTCATCACTGGGCTGTAGTACGCATTCACCGTCTGTGGCGTCATGTGCCACTCAGTGCGATCGATAGGCTTGCCCAGTTTGTCTAACATTGCCTTATACTCGAACTGAGCATAACGCTGGTAGTTACCCACCAGATCATTCGCCTCAATATCTAACGCAGTATAATCTTTCCATTTATCAGGGTAGCCAATCTTATAAGTAAACTTGGCGAGTTTCTCTTGCGCTGCAACCTTAGTTTCCGGCGTCATCCACTCCAGTTCGTTAATGCTAACCTCAAAACCCTTAATCAGATTCTGGATCATCTGTTCCATTTTAGCTTTAGCTTCTGGCTTAAAGTTTTGCTTAACGTACTCTTCACCAACGATTTCACCAATCACTTGATCAGCCGCATCTACCGCTTTCTTCCAACGTGGTTTTTGCGCTTCAATACCCATCAAGGTATTACCGTGAAAAGCAAAGTGCAGATCGACAAAATCTTTACTTAGCAGTTCGGCGTAGTCATCCACCAAATGGAAGGCTAAGTAATCTTGCCATTCCGTAACTGTAAACTTATTAAACTCTTGACCAAATTTTTCAAAATACGATGGCTGGCGAACGATGACTTCGCTCACTTTATCGATATCAGCACCCGCTGAAAATTGCACAAAGTCAAAACCCTTTACTAAATCTTGTAGTTGTTGACGATCCATCTTGTTATAACTTTTATTGGCGTCACGTGACTCAACACGGCTCCACTGGCTGGCAGCAATGAATTTCTCAATCTTAGCCACACTCTTGCTAGCACGTTGCGGATCGCTATAACCGGCCTCCGTCATTAAATCGGTAACATATTTGTCTAATGCAGCACGGTTAGCGGTAAACTTTTCATCATCTTTCAAGTAATAGTCACGATCGGGTAGTGTCAAACCAGACTGGTATAAGTAAACCCCGTATTGGCTGGAGTTTTTCGCATCATTATTTACATAAAAACCGAATGGTACGGAAGCACCGTGAACCAATAAACTGCCCATTAAGGTCGCAATGTCGTTGTGAGTTGAAGCGTAGGCAATATCTGATAACTGATCTTTTAGTGGCGAAATACCAAGACTTTCAATGGTTTTGGTATCCATAAAGCTTGCGTAAAAGTCACCCACCTTCTGCTCACTGCTGCCCTTCACCTTATTAGGTTTTGCAGCAGAAGCCTCAATAATAGTTTTTAGTGATGCTTGGCTTTGCTCATACAAAACAGAGAACGAACCGTAATTAGATTTATCAGCGGGGATTGGCGTATTAGCTAACCAAGTTCCATTCACACTGTAATAGAAGTCATCTTGGTGACGCACTGCGGGATCGAAATTGGCTTTTTCAACACCTGATACTAGTGCCGTTGACGTTTGAGTGGTGTCTTTGCTGGCTTCATTACTTCCACAAGCTGTTAAGCCTAAGCTTAACGCCACACAAAGTGCTAATTGACTTACTTTATTCATGATTATCCCCGTTATAGTCCTTTAAAAAGCTCTCGACTGTTCTGTGAAGAGCTGACGCTACACATTATGTTTTAGACCAAATAGCCCAATGTTGTAAATGTGCGGCGCTTAAATAGTTTCCTCTGCTCGCGAATGCTGTTACTTCTACCAGTTTTTACCTATAAACAAAAAGACTGTTTTTTCACCGTCATCTGCGGCGCCAAAACCAAAGGCCGCAGGTCCCACGCCGGTGTCAATTCCAAGGAATAAACTGCCTGAATAGATCAGGTCGTCTAAAGCTACACTGTCTTTTTGAGTCCAAACGTTACCCGCTTCAAGGCTGGTACCTAAATACAGCGGGTACTCAGTCATGCCTAATACATCTCGGCCGAGATCATATTGATAGACAAAAGCGCCGAAAATCTTATGTGAGCCATAAAGCGCATTTTTATGATAACCAGAGAGATTTAGAAATCCGCCTAACTCAGAAACGTTGACGGTAAATACGCCATCTTTATCGACTGTTGCTAAGGAAGCAATACCAACAAAGGCATGATTACCAACGCCAACGGCACCACGCCAATCAGCTTCGTATTGCATTGAGAAGTTTGAAGAGTCTTCAAAACCTTCAAGATCATAAGTCTCTTTTCTCATGTATACATTGAAAGTAAATCGGTTACCTGATGTAGGAAAATTAATACTGTTAAGATCATCATAAGCAAACTTTAAATATCCGCCATAACCAGAGTAATCAACAGTGCCAAGACCCCATGCGTCATTTTCAAGATCGCCGACTTCACCTAGAATACCAAGTTCAACCATACCGTTTTGAGTATAATTAATACCAATACCCACCTCTGTACGGTATGAGGTCTGTCGTAGCTCCAAAATCCGTTGATTATTCTCAAAGAATCCCCAGTCTTTGAGTTCATACTCAACCTTGGCTCGACTGAAATAATCTTGATCTTTAGATAAGGGCTGATAAAACTCAGACCCGAGCAATTTATCGAAACCAAGCGATATTTCGTTACGCCATTCACCGCCGTTTTCAGTCAGGTTGGTCATGGTATAAGCAAAATCCAACGACACAACGGAGTCCAAACTAAAGTCATCTTCCCAGCTAAACCCAAAATCAAAATAGTTAGGTCCCCATGATTTCGCTGTGGTCGTTACAGTTAGCACTCGACCATCTTCAGTATCGGAAAACTCAGCATCGACACGCTCAAACTTATCTAAGGCATAGATCCGTGCAACCCCAGCTTCCAGTGTTTCAGTGGTAACAAAATCCCCCACATCTAGATCTAAATTATCCGCAAGTAATCTCTCACTGACTTTCGACTCATTGTCATACACCACTTTAATCAAGGGACGATTTATTTCATTTAGCCAATGCTCACTCTTTTGTTTTTTAGCCACTAGATAACTTTGGAAGTCAGCTTCATCAATTGATAGCTTATCTAATCTAGACGAATTTTCTCTGGCGGCAATTTCACCTAACGGCAGGGCGATAGGCATAATGCCAAAATCTGTAGTACTCAATTCCCCAATATTCGGCCGAATTAAGATATCACTGTCGGTCAATAACGCTTTTTGCTTCTCGGCACTGGCGTTAGTAAGAATTGTAGATAGCTGATTAAGTACCGCAATGGTGCTATCGAGCTCATCATTACCCACCAGTGGTGAGCCAATATCGACTGCAATAACAATATCTGCGCCCATCTCCTTGACCACATCTATCGGCATATTATTGGCAATACCGCCATCAACCAGTAAAAGACCATCGATAACTGCAGGTTGCAGTGCTCCAGGAACAGAGGCTGACGCCTGCATTGCAGCAACGATACTGCCACTGCTTAACACGACAGGCTCACCGGTAGCCAAATTTGTTGCGACAGCTCTAAAAGGAATTGATAACTCATCAAAATGGCCAAGCTGCTGAATTAGATTAGTTGAACTTCGAAGTAGCTGCGACATGCTTTGGCCGCGGAGCAGGCCCGCTGGCATTTTAACTTCTTCATCGCTATAACCGATATTGATGGGGATGTTATATTTATCGCGAGTTTCTTTGTCTCTAAAGCTAAGCGCTTCACGAGGAATAGTGTCTGAATAGCCTTTATCCCAGTTGGTGTTCATCATAATGGCTTCAATTTCAGCAGCACTATAGCCAAGCGCATACATGCCGCCAACGTAAGAACCAATACTCGTCCCGGTAATATAATCAATCGGAATATTTTTCTCTTCGAGTACTTTAAGTACACCAATATGAGCGGCACCTTTAGCGCCGCCACCACTGAGTACCAGACCTATTTTAGGCCTTTCTGTAGCGCTCACATATGAATGAAAAAACACAAACAAACAAAGAATAATAATTCTATGTATCATAATGACTTATTCGACTCTTCTAATGATATTTAACGTAGGGTATTTAACTAGTTTGTGCAAGCTTTAGAGGCTGGGTACTAGCAGTTGCTTTGCTTCGGGCTGTAAACTCAATTTAGAGCTGGTTGCCATATAAACTTCTAAATCAGTCGCTGACATCGGCTTGGCAAAATAGTAACCCTGTATAACATAACAA
Organism: Shewanella sp. c952; assembly: GCF_019654975.1. Lineage (GTDB taxonomy): Bacteria > Pseudomonadota > Gammaproteobacteria > Enterobacterales > Shewanellaceae > Shewanella. The sequence continues at coordinate 23,598 of NZ_BPEW01000001.1, read as the reverse complement.
CCACGGCTAAAGACCTGCTCTAACTGCTCATGGGTTTCAACACCTTCAGCAACGACATCCAATTTTAAGTTTCTTGCCAGCTCAATGATACTACTTGCTATCGCTTGATCGGCCTTATTTGTGGCGATATCAATAAGGAATGAGCGATCAATTTTCAAAGTGTTCACCTCAAAATGACGCAAATAAGCTAACGATGAATAGCCGGTTCCAAAATCATCAATTGCAACATCTACTCCCAATGCTTTGAGCTCTTTTAGGTGTTGTTTAGCCACTTTAAGCTCTTTCATCAACACGCCTTCGGTGATCTCAAGTGATAAAGCGTGATTAGGCATGCCGGTTTCAACTAAACACTTTTCAACACCTTGAATAAAGTCGCGCTGACGGAAATGCAGTGCTGATATGTTGACCGATACTTCAAGTGGCTCAGCCAATGTTTGCGCCCAGTGTGCACCGTGACGACAAGCTTCGCGCATCACCCAACGGTCGATTTCAACAATCAGCCCGCAAGCTTCTGCAACCTTGATAAATATATCCGGGCGCACATAGCCATCTTGTGGGTGGTTCCAGCGAAGTAACGCTTCGACTCCAACAAGCTTATCGTTTTGTAAAATATCTATTTGCGGCTGAAAATGAAGCTCAAACTCATCTCTTTCAATCGCTTTTCGAAGATCGGCTTCAAGCCTTAAGTGGTAAAGCGCTTCCGCATTGCGATCTTGAGAATAGTATTTGAAGTTACCTTTACCTTCTTCTTTAGCATGATACATCGCCAAATCGGCATTTTTGATAAGCGTTTCTGGTTGCTTAGCATCTTCAGGCCACAGGCTCACACCAATACTGGTAGAGATATGAAATTCACGTCCATAAAGGTCAAACGGTTGCTGAATACTCGCCAGTAGCTGGTCACAAAGTCGGTTAATACTATCTACATCAATATCGTCACGCAGCAAGATAACAAACTCATCACCACCAAAACGGCACAGTACATTTTCTTGAGAGATAAAGGTTTGCAACCTATTCGAGGCCTCTACCAATAAAGCATCACCCATACTATGGCCATATGAGTCATTCACATGCTTAAAACGATCTAAATCTAAGAAAAGTAAAGCAAGTTTACCGCCCTCTTTTTCTGCTTGATAAATGGACTGTGACAGTTTGCTCGAAAATAAAGAGCGATTAGGTAAACCCGTTAATACATCATAATTAGCCAGTCGGCGTAGGTCGGCCTCGGTGCGTTTACGATCGGTAATATCAGAGAAAACCACCACGTAATGTGTTGCCTCTCCATTTGTATTCAAAATTGAAGAGACGTTTAACCACACCACGCACTGCTGCTCGTTGGCGCACGCGACGGTACATTCGCCAGTCCAACTCAGTCCATGCTGCAACAGATCCGCAATATGAGTGCCAGCCTCTTTACCGAGCAACACCTCAGCGAAAGATTGGCCTATTAACATGCTAGACTTAAGGCCTAGAATATCTTGAGCGGCTTTATTGGTCACCTGGATCAGCTCATCTCGGTCATAAATAAGTACTGCTTCAGTGGTGTTTTCAAATGCTTGAGCCAGTAAATGAACATCATCTTTAAGCTGACGTTGCTCAGTAATGTCAGTATAAATACCTGCTACTCGTTCGATTTCACCGTTGGCACGATTACGCTCAACAGGTCGTCCTAATACTCGGATCCAACCCCAAGAGTTGTCGCTGCGCTGATAGCGATATTCCACTTCAAAGCGATCGACTCGCTCTTCGAGCATATCTCTCCAGGCTATAAGAACGTTACTTTTATCTTCGTCATGAATCGGAATATCGCTTTGCTTAAGATAAACTTGGCTTCCTCTACCACTTAATAAGCCAGCCACATTTTCGAGCCTAAATACATCCGTTTCCAGGTGCCATTCCCACAACTCAGAATCACTGCCTTTTAATGCTTGCTTAAGTCGATTCTCACTGTCTGTAAGTGCTAAATTTATCCCTCTAAATGCCATCACCTGTCGTTGTCTAATAAAGATCACCGCTAAACCAATTAGCAGTACCCCGATTAACATAAGCCCTTTAAACCAGCGAGTTTGCCACCAGTGCATCTCTACTTCAAAAGAGAATGAAAAAGGCTCTGCAGACCAAACTTCATTCTGTAAGCTGATGATTTCTAGAATATGCGTGCCCGCACCTAAACCCGAAATATTTAATTGAGATTGACCATTGAGGTAGATAAAACTACCACCTGCTTTATCTTCTGGCCTACGTAAGCGGTACTGCAGTTGCAACGGTTTTTCATTAAGATAATTGGACCGAGCTAATTGGAAACTCACCAAATGTGCACCAGGAAGAATATGGCGCCCCTCCTGTGGGAGTAAACTAATTTCAGTTCGGCTTTCAAAATAAACTTCCATCGACTCAAGTAATATTGTGTCTTTTACCGTTCTATTCTTTAGCTTAGCAACATCCAGTAACATAGCGCCATCAGGAGTGCCAACGTATAGTCCTTCAGCGGAAGTATGTACAGCCCCCTCATTAAGTTCGTCACTGATAAATCCATCTTCGGGGGCGATAACGACGATTTCGTCGGTTAACGTATCAAAGCGAATAATAGAGCGTGGGCAACCAATTAACCGAAAGCGGCCAACTTCTTCAATAAAATAAACACTGTTACAGTCAACTTTCCAATCATCTGTTAAAGAGCGAGTTGAACCCGTTCTATGGTTGTATTCAACTGCACCACGATTCTTAAGCCCAATCCACCAAAGCTCAGGCTCGATCTCTCTAATTATGCTAACTGACGCCAGCCCTTGGCCTTTTCCAAGTGGTGCAGTGACCGAATGATAATTACTTTCTTTATCTAAATAACCGAATAAACGGTCGCCAGCAAGCCACAAGCGCTGTGAACTATCACGTCTAACCTGCTTCACTCTTTGTAATTGAATAATACTCTTATCGGCACTTAGACTTACATATTGGGGTTTTTCCAAACCAGGCTCCCAAAAGAACAGCCCTCGGTTAGTGGCAAACCAAATCCGTCCAGGGATCAATGTATCGAAATTGGTGTTGTAAACAGTTTTATTCTCCAGACTACCAGTGCCTCCCATCCAATCTGCAAATGTCTGCGTATGGAAGGTTTTTGTATTAACGACAGAAAGGCCGCTGGTACTAGAGAGCAATATATTTTTCTCATCGAGTGCATCAATATTATAAATACTGTCATTGAGATCGATATTCTGTGGGGTAATGAAATAGGGATGTTTAGTTTGTCTGTCGATAAGCAAAAGCCCAGCGTCAGTGCCAAGCCACAAATCTTCATCATCAGAATAGATGGACCAAATAACTTCATCCGGCATATTGTAAGGCACTGATTTACTAAACTGCTCAATCAAGAAATCAGGAGTATCTGCGAGAACGGCAACACCATCACCCGAGCCGCCAATCCAAATAAGGCCAGTATTATCAACGGCTATGTCATGAATATAATCAATATTAGAATTCTGTTTAACTTCATTGCCGTATGGCTCTACAAGTTGAGAATCAGGCTGCCACTTAAGTAAACCTGCGCGACTCGCCAACCAAAGAAAACCATTATTATCCTCAGCAATATGAGTAATGTAATAAGGCAGTTGTTCAACCTGTCTGAGAGATAAGTCTTGCTCGACTAACTCAAAAAAACCTTTGCTAGAGCTAATCCAAATTCGGTTATTTGAATCTCGAAGTATTTGCTCAATACGGCCGTATGTTTCTTGCCAAGGCAGTACCGCGATTCTTTCGCCAGCCTCATCTCGGACTTCAACTCTTGCTTCTGTCGCCACCACGATTCGACTGTCTGAGATAGCCGACATCACTAGCCACGGGTAATCTTGATTACTGGTTAAGAAATTTACCCGCTCTAATGACATTTTGTTGTAGTTAAAACGTAACAGCTCTCCTTCTTCAGTGAGGATGATCCGATTGCCATGTTCATCTTCAATCTGCGAGGTGATCCCCACCCCCGCATACTCAGGGAAAAGTGCAGGGCTGCCAAAGGCGGTAAAAGTATTGGTATAGATGTCATAAAGGTAGATTTCATAGAAGCTGCTCACCAGCAGGTGACGCTTACTAAGAGGTGAGACCATTTTGATATGGTTATCACTGAGTTTAGAATCTAAACCAACCTGATCTAGCCTTCTAATTTTGCTACTACCGACGCGATAAAGCCCTTCCTCTGTAGCTAACCAGGTAAAGCCATGCTCATCAAAACTGATATCCCATACGGTGCCATTTATCAGTCCATCACTGGCAGTAAAAATGCGTTGTACCACGCCACTGGCAAATGCCGGTGTCGAACAGATAAGCAACAAAATGACAAAACTAAACCACTTTTTTATAATTATAATTCTCATTTGCATATACCCATTTAGCTCTGGATATAGAGGTTTTTAGCTTTAACTTGAATGTATCATTTAGATAACACAGAATCACGCATTGATTAGCACAAATCCCTTATTTACGGGATTTAGGGCATAAAAAAAGCGCTCAAATGAGCGCTTAATTTATTAGAAAAATCTTACTTTTTCTTTTTCTTTGCCTTTGGGTTAGGCAAATCAGTAATAGAGCCTTCGTACATCTCGGCAGCAAGACCCACTGACTCATGTAATGTAGGATGAGCATGAATGGTCAATGCTAAGTCTTCAGCATCACAACCCATTTCAATTGCTAGGCCAATTTCACCTAATAATTCGCCACCATTAACACCAACAATAGCACCACCAATTACGCGATGAGTCTCTTTGTCGAAGATAAGCTTAGTCATACCTTCGCTCGCATCTGATGCGATAGCGCGGCCACTTGCAGCCCAAGGGAAAGTTGCAGTTTCGTAAGATACACCCTGCTCTTTCGCTTCTTTCTCAGTTAGGCCAACCCACGCAACTTCAGGGTCAGTGTAAGCAATTGATGGAATGACTTTAGGGTCGAAGAAATGCTTAAGACCAGAAATAACTTCAGCAGCAACATGACCTTCATGCACACCTTTGTGTGCAAGCATCGGCTGACCAACAATGTCACCAATCGCGAAGATGTTAGCAACGTTAGTGCGCATTTGCTTGTCAACATTAATGAAACCACGCTCATCAACATTAACACCCGCTTTTTCAGCATCTAGGCCTTTGCCATTTGGCGTACGACCAATAGCAACAAGAACGGCATCATAACGAACAGGTTCAGCTGGTGCCTTCTTGCCTTCCATTGTGACGTAAATGCCATCTTCTTTAGCTTCAACTGCGGTCACTTTAGTTTGCAAAATTAAGTTAAACTTCTTCTTAATTTGCTTAGTAAAGGTACGTACAACGTCTTTATCTGCTGCAGGAATAACTTGATCGAACATCTCTACAACGTCGATTTCACTTCCTAGAGACGAGTACACAGTCCCCATTTCTAGACCGATAATGCCGCCGCCCATAACAAGTAACTTACCAGGAACTTCTTTAAGCTCTAGCGCGTCAGTAGAATCCCAAATGCGTGGATCTTCATGTGGAATGAATGGCAGTTGGATTGGGCGTGAACCTGCTGCAATAATTGCTTGCTCAAAGTGGACAACTTTAACGCCATCTTCACCTTGAACTTCTAGCGTGTTAGGGCCAGTGAACTTACCTAGGCCATTAACAACATCAACTTTACGCATTTTAGACATTCCGCCTAATCCGCCTGTAAGCTGACCAATTACTTTTTCTTTAAAGCCACGAAGCTTATCAAGGTCAATCTTTGGCTCACCAAAAACGACACCGTGATCGGCAACAGCTTTTGCTTCTTCAATCACTTTAGAAACATGAAGCAATGCTTTAGATGGGATACAACCAACGTTCAAACAAACGCCGCCCAATGTGCTGAAGCGTTCAACGATGACAGTATCTAGACCTAGATCTGCAGCACGGAATGCCGCTGAATAGCCCGCAGGGCCTGCGCCTAGTACAACTACCTGAGTTTTGATTTCGTTACTCATGTTTTCCTCTATTCTTTTTATTTCGTTGGCGGAAGCACCGTCTCAACGATAAAGTGTGGCCAAATCTTGTAAGGTGGCCGCATTTTAACCTTTGTTTGATACTGATCACAATCCTAGTCGTAACAGAAAAAAGGCTGCTCAACATGAGCAGCCTTTAACTTTACAAAATAAGCGTGCGAATATCACTGAGGATGCTTGAAAGCGTGACACTGAATCGCGCCGCCATCGCACCATCGATAACACGGTGATCGTAAGATAATGACAGTGGCAGCATTAACTTAGGCTCAAAGTCTTTACCATTCCACTTCGGCTTAATTTCAGATTTAGACACACCCAAAATAGCCACGTCAGGATAGTTAACGATAGGCGTAAATGCCGTACCACCAATACCACCTAAACTTGAGATAGTGAAACAGCTGCCCTGCATATCGGCAGACTTAAGCTTGCCATCACGAGCACGAACTGAGATGTCCATGAGCTCACGTGAAAGCTCCACAATGCCTTTCTTATCAACATCACGAACCACTGGAACCATTAGGCCATTTGGCGTATCAACCGCTACACCGATATGGAAGTACTTCTTCTGGATCAATGATTCGCCATCAGCACTTAAGCTTGAGTTAAATACAGGGAACTCAGCGAGTGCTTTGGCTACGGCTTTCATCATAAATACTAACGGCGTGATCTTATAATCCGCTTTCTTCTTGGCAGCCACTGCATTTTGATCTTTACGGAATGCTTCAAGCTCAGTGATATCAGCTTCATCAAACTGCGTTACATGGGGAATGGTTACCCAGTTGCGGTGCAAGTTCGGGCCTGAAATCTTCTGAATACGGCTTAGCGGCACCTCTTCAACTTCACCAAATTTAGCGAAATCAACTTTTGGTGCAGCAATCACATTCAAGCCACCAGCGCCACCAGCAACTGCTGTTGCTGCAGATGCTTTAGGTCGGCTCAGCTCATACTTAATAAAGGCTTGAACGTCTTCTTTAAGAATACGTCCTTTACGGCCAGTACCTTTAACCAGCGTCAGGTCAGCACCAAACTCACGCGCTAAACGGCGTACAGCAGGTGACGCATGTACCGCACCAGTCTTAGGTTGGCTACCCGCACTCGGGTGATGTGGTACAGGAGGCTTACTTACTGCCGGCGCAGCAACAGGAGCTGGCGCACTCGCTACTGGAGCGGGTGCTGGCGCAGCAACTGGAGCTGCTGAAACAGTTTCAATAGTAGCAATAACACTACCTTGAGAAACTTTATCACCAAGCTTCACAGTCAAACCAAGGATTTTACCGGCAAAAGGTGCAGGTACTTCCATGGTCGCTTTGTCAGTCTCTAGCGTGATGAGCCCTTGATCAAGCGTCACTTCATCGCCAACGGCGACAAGTACTTCAATCACGTCTACATCAGATGCATCGCCGATATCAGGCACTGCAATCTCTTGCACTGCACTCACACTCGCCGTTGGAGCTGCAGCAACTGGAGCGTCTGTCGCAGCAACAGGCGCTAATGCAGGAGCGGCATCGCCAACTTCAAGCATCAATACCAAAGAACCCATAGACACTTTATCGCCAACATTGACTTTAAGCTCTTTAACGATACCCGCTGAAGGTGCAGGCACCTCCATGGTCGCTTTGTCTGTTTCTAAGGTAATTAAGCCTGTGTCTGCTTCAATCTTATCGCCCACAGCAACCAAGACTTCAATCACATCAACATCACTTGCATCACCAATATCAGGCACATTGATCTCAATAACCTTAGTGCCACCTGCGACGGGTGCCGCTGCAACAACAGGTGCTGGCGCTGCGACTGGAGCCGTTGGAGCAGGCGCTGATGCAGCAGCCGCAACTGGAGCTGGTTCGCTCGCAGCAGCTGACATCATCGCAATCAACTTACCTTCTGATATGGTATCGCCTACAGCGACTTTAAGCTCACTCAGTACACCAGCAAAAGGTGCAGGAATATCCATAGTCGCTTTGTCGCTTTCAACCGTGATGATTGACTCTTCTGCTGCAAGCGTATCGCCTACAGCAACACAGATTTCGATAACCTGAACTTCATCACCACCGATATCAGGAACCAAAACTTCTTTTAATTCAGCCATTTTGTTTCCCTCTTACGCGTACTGTGGATTAATCTTGTCAACGTCGATACCATACTCTTTGATGGCTTTAGTTAGCACATCAACAGGTAGCTCGTTACGGTCAACAAGGGCTTTCAAAGAAGCGATAACAATGAACTTAGCGTCAACTTCAAAGTGATGACGTAGGTTTTCGCGGCTGTCACTGCGGCCGAAACCGTCAGTACCCAACACTTTATAATCTGTTGGGATATAAGCACGTAACTGCTCACCATAAATCTTCATGTAGTCTGTCGCCACAATAGCTGGCGAATCTTTTGACAACACTTCACTGATGTAAGGTACTTTTGGTGTTTCAGTTGGGTGCAGCATGTTGTAACGCTCTGCAGCCTGACCATCACGTGTTAGCTCGTTAAAGCTAGTCACGCTGAATACGTCAGTGGTGATACCAAAATCTTTTGATAGTGCAATTGCCGCTTTGCGAACTTGCTCTAAGATTGTGCCACTACCCATCAATTGAACTGAGCCTTTACCGCTACCCTGTAGAGTTTCAAGCTTGTAGATACCTTTAACGATACCCTCTTCAGCGCCTTCTGGCATTGCTGGCTGCTCGTAGTTCTCGTTCATGGTCGTTAGGTAGTAGAAAACATCTTCCTGCTCACCGTACATACGACGAATACCGTCTTGTACTACAACCGCAATTTCGTAACCGTAAGTTGGGTCGTAAGAGATACAGTTTGGAATAGTGTTAGCCAATACATGACTGTGACCATCTTGATGCTGTAGACCTTCACCGTTTAGTGTTGTACGACCTGATGTACCACCAACCATAAAGCCACGAGCACGCATATCGCCTGCTGCCCATGCCATGTCACCAATACGTTGGAAACCAAACATTGAGTAGTAGATATAGAACGGGATCATTGGGGTATCGTTAACTGAGTAACTAGTTGCCGCAGCGACCCAAGATGACATTGCACCTAACTCGTTGATACCTTCTTGCAATACCTGACCGCTCTTATCTTCACGGTAGTAAGCAACTTGATCTGAATCTTGTGGCTCGTACTTTTGCCCTTCGTGAGCGTAAATACCCACTTGACGGAACAGACCTTCCATACCAAAGGTACGTGCTTCATCAGGAATAATCGGTACGATTTGCTTACCAATTTTCTTATCTTTAAGCAGTGCAGTCAAAATACGCACAAATGACATAGTACTTGAGATTTGACGACCGTTTGAACCCTTTAGCACTGAGTCAAAGATCTTCAATGATGGGACTTCGAGCTCTTGTGAGAACTTCTCACGACGTGCAGGCATTGCACCATGTAGCTCTGCGCGACGCGCTTTTAGATACTGAACTTCTTCAGAGTCAGCACCAGGATGATAGAAAGGAATATCTTCTAGCTGATCATCACTGATTGGGATATTGAAACGATCGCGGAAGTACTTAAGTGACTCAACACCCATCTTCTTCACGTTGTGAGCGATGTTCTTACCTTCGCCCGCATCACCCATACCGTAACCTTTAACTGTTTTAGCTAGGATTACTGTTGGGCGGCCTTTAGTGTTTTTAGCATGCTGTAGTGCAGCAAAAATCTTAACTGGATCATGACCGCCACGATTTAGACGCCAAATGTCATCATCTGACATGTTAGCCACCATTTCGGCAGTTTCAGGATACTTACCAAAGAAGTGCTCACGTGTGTAAGCGCCACCTTTAGCTTTACAGTTCTGGTATTCACCATCAACGGTTTCTTCCATCAACTGTAATAACTTGCCGCTAGTATCGCGTGCAAGTAGTGGATCCCAGTAACGACCCCAAATAACTTTAACTGCTTCCCAGCCTGCGCCGCGGAATTCGCCTTCAAGTTCTTGGATAATCTTACCATTACCACGTACAGGGCCATCGAGGCGCTGTAAGTTACAGTTAACGATAAAGCATAAGTTATCTAACTCTTCACGAGCAGCAAGACCGATAGCGCCTAGTGTTTCAGGCTCATCACACTCACCATCACCAAGGAAACAGTAAACCGTTTGCTCAGAGCAATCTTTAATACCACGATCGGTAAGGTACTTAAGGAAACGTGCTTGGTAGATAGCTTGGATAGGACCAAGACCCATAGATACCGTTGGGAACTGCCAGTAATCAGGCATCAACTTAGGATGTGGGTATGAAGGTAGACCTTTACCATCAACTTCTTGACGGAAATTGTTCATCTGATCTTCAGTCAAACGTCCTTCAAGGAAAGAGCGCGAGTAAATACCCGGTGCAATATGGCCCTGGAAGTAAACCAAATCGCCGCCGTCTTTTTCATTTGGACCGCGGAAGAAGTGGTTAAAACAAACGTCATAAATGGTTGCACTCGATGCAAAGCTAGAGATGTGACCACCTAGCTCTAGATCTTTCTTAGAACCACGCAAAACCATAGCCAATGCATTCCAACGAACGATAGCGCGAATACGACGCTCCATCTCTTGGTTACCTGGCATATGAGGCTCTTGGCCTGAAGGGATTGTGTTCAAATAAGCGGTAGTCGCTTTATAAGGTAGGTGAGTACCATTACGACGGGCTTTATCAATCAACTTCTCTAGTAGATAGTGCGCACGTTCAGGGCCTTCTTGCTCTAATACCGCTTGCAGTGAATCTACCCATTCCTGAGTTTCTAGTGGATCTAAATCTTGTAGCATATGTTCAGACATGACGCTGTCCTTCCCTATATACATTAATAATAAATGAAAAATATGGATAAAACGGTGTTGGCTTGTGCCTAATCACCGCTCTTTAAACGGCGCAGACTACGCTGCAACCGGCTATCTTCTTCCCTTACAGACAACATGACCTCTTCAATGTAACTTAAGTGTTCATTGGAGGCCTCTCTTGCTGCTTCTGGGTCACGACGTACGATGGCAGCAAGCAAAGCTCGTCTGTGATCGTTTGCCATGGTAGAGGCTTCTTCGCGTCGGCTTAAAAGCTCTAAGTTCTGTGCCACGTTTTTATGCAGCACAGGAGATAAACTTAAAACAAGATGTAGCATCGCCACATTATGTGATGCTTCTGCGACTGCACGGTAAAAACGCACAATCGCATTCGCTTGATTTTCAACACCTGTCGCCGCTTCTACTTCGAGTATGGTGCGCTTGATATTTTGCATATCGGCATCATTACCACGCAATGCAGCAAAATAGGCCATCATGCCTTCAGTAGCATGACGAAACTCAAGTAAGTCATACTGACTTTCAGAGTCTGAATGCATGAGCTCAACGATAGGGTCGGCAAGACTTTGCCAAAGTTGTTCTTTTACATAGGTACCGCCACCTTGGCGGCGCATCAACAAGCCTTTTGCTTCTAGCTTTTGAATAGCTTCACGCAAAGAGGGGCGTGACACTTCAAACTGCAGCGCCAATTCACGCTCAGGTGGAAGCTTCTGTCCTGGTTGAATACTACCTTCCAGAATCATCTGTTCCAACTGGCCCATAATGACGTCAGATATTTTTGGCTGGTTTATTTTGCTATAAGCCATGTGGCCCTCAGCTCCTATTGTAAATTGGTCTTACCAATTTAATTGACTGAGCGCACTTTATCAAATCACACTTTAGAAGTCTAGTTAGTGATCTGCATCATATCCATGCGCGATGTGTGAGCATAGCTGATTTTTTTCAACAAGGGGTCAGACCAATGTTCCAATTGATATGTTTATCGTTGAAAAGTATCTTAACAGCCTGCATTGGTATTGATTAAAAAATCTAACGATACAAAAAGAGGGTCGCTTGCTACAGCAGACCCTCACATTAGGTTTGAGCATTTGTTGTAATGAATTAACTCACCACGCCAAAAATTGTCATCAGCGACAGCACAGTAATCAGTAGGATAAAGTTACGCTTACTCAGCTGTAAAAGTGCAATCGTCGACTGCACACATACTGGCGCAGAGGAAGCTTCAGGTAGCTCCTCCGCTTCAATAGCGACGGTCGTAATAATATCTCGAGCCTGTGCCTTAGGATTAAACGCTAAACCAACCCAAGATGAAATAGACTGCCTAAACTGACCACTCAGTACATAACCAAATGCAAAAATACGGCTTGGGATCCAATCGAGTATAAATAACAGGGTATCGACCAACGGCAGTGAAAGCTCGCGCTTACGATTATCTTCACTATAAAAGCGCACTGTACAATAAAGCACTGCGCCAACGGGTCCGAGAATGATTAGGTATAAGGCGATTGCGCCATAATAACGATAGTTGATCCAAGCAACACTCTGACCAACATGTTCACCCAGCTCCTGCTCAGTCACAGACTCAAGGCATTTGCTAGAGTCTAACTCGGCTGCATAGTTAAAACATGCTTGAGAATCACCACGGCATGCCGCTTGAATATAACGCTTAAAAGCTTGTCTCTGCTGGTTATGGCTAAAACACAAGACAGCCACTGCAACCCATAAAACTAGACTTACCGCTCCCCAGACCATGCCAGATACAAACCAAGAGGCGATATTGATCGACAATGCTGGTAATAGTAGCGCTAATGCCATCATCAACGTCGAACGCACTTGTTTATCACCAAATAGCGCCTGATGATACTTAGCCAATAGCACATCAAATTGCCAAGCATCGGGCAATAAGCGCATCCGCTCAACGAAAATTGCGATTAATAACGAAAATAAAGCCATCGGTATTCCATCCTCTATCTTCTAACTCAAAACGATTTTAGCAGTGTTAAAGCAATCCTTTAAAGCGCTGCCAATCAAAACTATCACCAGGATCAGTTTTTCGTCCCGGTGCTATATCACAATGACCCACAATCCTGTCAGACGTTAACGCCGGATAATGAGCAATCAAAGTACTGGTCAATTCAGCTAAGCAGGCATACTGCTCATCGGTGTAGTCGATATCATCAGTGCCTTCAAGCTCAACACCCAAGGCAAAATCATTACAACCCGTTCTACCATCAAATACAGACACACCTGCATGCCAAGCTCTATCATCACACGACACATACTGAACCAGCTCGCCGTCACGTCGAATAAGAAAATGCGCCGAAACTTCTAAGCCATCCAAGTCTTTAAAACTGGGATCTGCAGTAACATCTAAACAACCTTGGAACAGTTGATCAATGTAAGGCAAACCAAAGCAACCCGCTGGCAAACTAATGTTGTGCACAACTAACAAACTAACTTCTTTTAACGGCCGCAGATTAAAATGGGGCGATAAACAAAAGCGCGCTTGGGTGAACCAGCCATCAATAACAGTGAATGACAATTTAAGCCTATAAATCTATATAGATAGTAGTGCCACTTTATCAGGTTTAACCCGATGAATATAGCCGATGTCTGATCGTAAACAAGCCCATAGATTTAAAACATTAAAATCGATAATTCTAGGCTTTATGTTAAGATAAACTCCATATAAAATTACCCGCAAACTATGACGACTTAAAGTCAGTAAGGACAGCCCATCATGCTTGAAAATGACATTCGACTCTCAGTCAAAGCCGCACTTGACGAAGATTTAGGTCATCAAGATGCTCACTCTTCAGCTTCACTGTCACAGCGTTGCAGCGCAGATATTACCGCCCAGCTAATACCAGCAGATAGAATTGCACAAGCAACATTAATTACCCGCGAAGAGGGTGTTTTTTGTGGCAAAGCTTGGGCCGAGCAAGTGTTTAATCAACTCGGTGGCGAAGTTGCGCTGCATTGGCATGTGGATGATGGTGATTTAGTGGTACCGAATCAACTGCTGTGTGAATTAGAAGGTCCTGCACGCGCGATATTAACAGGCGAGCGTACGGCAATGAACTTCATTCAAACGCTTTCAGGCGTTGCCACGCAAACCAAGCATTACGTTGACCGTTTATCAGGGACTCATACCCAACTGTTAGATACCCGTAAAACGATTCCAGGGCTGAGAACCGCGCAAAAGTATGCGGTAACTTGTGGGGGGGGTAAAAACCATCGCATCGGGTTATTTGATGCATTCTTGATAAAAGAGAATCACATCATGGCTTGTGGCAGCATCGCCTTAGCGATTGCAGCAGCTCGAGCGCTACATGCAGACAAACCCGTTGAGGTGGAAGTAGAGAGTATCGCTGAGTTGACCCAAGCACTTGATGCAGAGTCAGATATTGTGATGTTAGATAATTTTGATGTCACCATGATGTTAGATGCAGTAAAGCTCAATAAGCAGTATAAAGCCAAAGGTATGGGCGTAAAGCTGGAAGTTTCCGGTGACGTCACGCTTGAAACAATTGCAGACTTTGCAAAAACCGGCGTCGATTATATTTCAGTTGGTGCACTGACTAAGCACGTACGAGCACTCGATCTATCTTTAAGACTTAAATAGTCATATTGAATAGCACTATTTTAGCAAAGGCTTTATTACTCATTTAAAGACTTTGCTAACTCCTCTAGCAAGTTTAATTTAGTACTCAATAAAGACTTCAATCACTGTTCATAATTCAATCACTAAGTATATCCGCACCGTGATTCAAACTAATAGGTCAATTAATTCCTCTCCGTCAGTTAAACATTTATTTCTCTTGCCCATTAACCAGTAGTAAACGCAAATAGATATCGCCGAAATAATAACCAGCCCAAAATAATTATCTATTTTTATAAAACAACCACCGTATTTAATAAGCTCACAAACCACCATAAAGATCAGTTAACAGACCATAATTAGAAAAACCAAAAACCAAAAGCCAAATCGCCATATAGAGCACTAATACATAGTTTACCTTTGCACATGCTTTGCCCCAGCAAAACGTTACGACAATGTGAACAAACAGCCCTAAGCAGTAAGCAAAGTCGCCACAATTAAGCTTGCGTGGTGCCAAGTTAGTTAGCTCACAAAAGCCAGCCTCAAAACGCATAAAAAACAACCAACAACAGTGCTAACCGAAACTGTGCTCAAGTTAACTAACAACAGCAAAAAGCTAGCTAAACATGCAAAATACTTTGAGATACTGCTTTTAGACAGCGCTAAACCATTCACTCAACTTTACGCGCCTTAAAAATGACACTACAGCATTAATCGTCAATATCGCCTATGGTGACAATATATTGCTAGAACTTTTTGACACTAAAAACACAACTTTTATATGAATTGGCCATTAGTTTGCAACTTTGTGCTCATTAGCTATTCCAATTTATTTAACTTTGTACTAAATTTGCCTGTAGCCGAGACAGGTACTAGAGACCCTCGTGCTTTATGGTTATTAATTGTACAACGCTAAGTCGATTTCAATTTGAGTTGTAGCGTTAAATCTATTCAAGGCTATATCTGAAATGGGAAGAACTGCTGAGTAAATATGTATGCTAATTAAGCAGTAGATATTTAACATGCAATATGAAGTAAAAAAGGTTTAGTTATCTCTTCAGCTTCTACAAAAGAGAGCTCTAAAATATCTATCGATACGTTGGGACTAACTTTTCAAATCGCTTGAAGGGATGGAGTATTGAACTAAGGGTTGTGCTAACTGTTGAAATAGCGATTGAACCCGCGGTTAAAATAGCTAAAGCAGCGTAAATGCTAGACCTTAGATTAATAAAAACGTAACACCAGTTAAAAATAAAGATAGACACTGACACCTTAGGTCGCGCTAAGCGTCTTATCGGGCATAAGCAGCAACTTTAATGCTTATCCCGCTGACAATTAGCTTGGGATTTGGCGACATGCTAGCGCAGGAGCATCAAGCAAGGTTGAAGCACTATTAAACTAAGTAGTGGTATGTGCATCAATATGTGACCTCAATAGATTATAGGCACATAGCACTCACTTGAAGCTTTCTAATGGAGATAGACATGAAAAACATGATGAACAAGTCACAAATGAGCAAAGCTAAGGGCTTCACCCTAATTGAATTGATGATCGTTGTTGCGATTATCGGTATTTTGGCTGCGATTGCATTGCCTGCTTACCAAGATTATATCGCAAAGGCGAATGCTACAAATGCAGTAGCCTCACTAAGTGGTTCAAAAATTAAGGTTGCTGAACGATATTCAGTAGAAGGTACAATAGATTGTAGTGCTAGAACGGCAGATGCAACTAAAGGAACTAGTGCACTGACTGCTATCCCATATTGCACAGGTACAAAAGGTGCGATAACAACCACGGTTAGTGGAATTGCAGCAACATTAACACCTAAAGTAGCTACAAATGGTGAATTAACTTGGGCATGTACACTTTCAGGAACTGGCGCTGTTGCAATTAAGAACTGTACAATATAAAACCAGTAACTAGCCACTGATAATCAGAGCAGAAGTCTATTTAAATGGGCTCTGTTCTGATATTTTAAAGCTACTATATTTATTGAAAATTTAGCAGCAACGGTTCAAGGTTATTATGCCAACTACAGGTCTTCATTTAGGTTTATCTACTCTTTTTATTCGCAAGCAATTATTAAGCGAAGAGCAAATTGCAGCAGCAATAGCTACCTCTCGTAAAAAACACTCCTCACTTGTAAGCACTATTATCGAGCAAAAACTTGTATCGGCGAGAACAATTGCTGAACTATGCTACGAAGAGTACGGCACCCCTCTGTTAGATCTCAATGAATTTGATATTGCGGCTATTCCCGATGAGTTTATTAATAAAAAGCTAATTGAGAAGCATAAATGCTTACCGCTGTTTAAGCGTGGTAACCGACTCTACATTGCCACATCGGATCCAACTAATATTGCCGCGTTAGAAGATTTCCAATTCAGCGCCGGTTTGCACGCAGAAGCGATCCTAGTTGAAGACGATAAACTAACCAAAGCACTAGAAATAGTACTTGAGGAGGATATTACCGCTCTCGATTTAAGCGCCATCGATGAAGAGGCACTCGCAGGCATTGAGGTCGCTGATACCGACAAGCGCGATGAGGAGAAAGGAGATGGTAAAGATGATGCCCCAATCGTCATCTATATTAATAAAATTCTCACCGATGCTATTCGTAAAGGCGCATCGGATCTCCATTTCGAGCCCTATGAAAAGCGCTACCGCATTCGCTTTCGTATCGACGGTATCTTACAAGAAGTTTCAGAGCCACCGGTAAATCTTTCCGGTCGTATCTCCGCACGTTTAAAAGTGATGTCAAAACTTGATATCGCAGAGCGCCGCGTACCGCAAGATGGCCGCATCAAGATGAAGATGTCGCGCACCAAATCCATCGACTTTCGTGTTAGCACCTTGCCTACCATTTGGGGCGAGAAAATAGTGATGCGTATTCTGGATTCATCTTCAGCGCAACTGGGGATTGAAAAGCTTGGCTATGAAGATGATCAAAGGTTGATGTATGAAGAGATGTTGGCCAAACCCCAAGGCATGATTCTGGTTACAGGGCCTACCGGTTCTGGTAAAACGGTATCGCTTTATACTGGCCTTAATATTCTTAACACCGCCGAGCGTAATATTTCTACCGCCGAAGATCCGGTTGAGATTAACCTTGAAGGTGTTAACCAAGTACATATTAACCTTAAAGCCGGTTTAACTTTTGCCTCAGCGCTGCGCTCTTTTCTACGCCAAGATCCTGATGTGGTAATGGTAGGTGAAATTCGTGACTTGGAAACCGCCGAAATTGCTATTAAAGCGGCACAAACCGGTCATTTAGTATTATCGACCTTGCATACCAACTCCGCTGCAGAAACCTTAACTCGCCTAATCAATATGGGCGTACCAGGCTATAACATTGCCAGCTCGGTTAACCTTATTATTGCTCAACGCCTGTCTAGGCGTCTATGCCAACACTGTAAAGCTCCAGAAGATATACCCGCTGATGAGCTGTTAAAACTTGGTTTTAGCCAGCAGCAAATAGATGCTGGTATTACCCCCTATAAGCCTGTCGGCTGTGAGCACTGCACTGCCGGTTATAAAGGGCGTGTAGGTATCTATGAGGTGATGAAGATGTCCGATGAGATTGCCCGCACCATTATGGAGGGCGGCAATTCATTGCAAATTCTTAAGCAGGCCAAGGTGCAAGGGATGCGAGATCTAAGAGATTCAGGTTTACTAAAAGTTACACAGGGCGTAACCAGTATTGCCGAGATTAATCGTGTAACCAGCTTCTAGAACAGGTGAAAACTGTGGCTTACAATAATAAGGGCACCGATGGCTATTGCAACCAGACAGTCTAAGCAAGCTAGAGACAAGAAGAAAACTCAGAAAGATCAACCTAAAGTTGTCACCTATGAATGGAAGGGTGTTAGCCGCGATGGCAGGCGCACCTCAGGTGAGTTAAGAGGTGCATCTAGCACTGAAATTCGCGCCCAGCTCAAAGCTCAAGGGGTAATCCCCAAAAACGTGCGAAAAAAGTCGGCACCGCTGTTTAAATCCGAGAAAAAAATCAAGCCCATGGATATCGCCATGGTCACTCGACAAATAGCCACCATGCTCGCGGCTGGAGTGCCGATTGTGACTACTCTTGAGTTACTGGGTAAAGGTCATGAAAAGCCCAAAATGCGCGAGTTGTTAGCCACCATAGTTAATGATGTGCAATCAGGTATTCCATTATCAGATTCCTTAAGACCCCACCGACTCTATTTTGATGATCTGTATGTTGATTTAGTTGCCGCTGGTGAGCACTCAGGCTCCTTAGATGCAGTATTTGACCGTATTGCTACTTACCGCGAAAAATCAGAAGCACTTAAATCAAAAATTAAGAAGGCGATGTTTTATCCAGCCGCCGTAGTTATTGTTGCTGTTATTGTAACTGCCTTATTACTGCTATTTGTGGTGCCTCAGTTTGAATCTATTTTTCAAGGTTTTGGTGCAGAGCTTCCAGCTTTTACTCAAATTGTTGTCAACTTATCTCGTTGGCTACAAGCCTCTTGGTATCTATTTGTTATTGCAATTATTGCTGCTATCTGGAGCTTTAAGCGAGCACACCGCAACTCACAACTATTTCGCGACAAAGTAGATATATTTCTGCTTAAAATCCCGATTGTTGGCGAGATTTTACATAAAGGCGCGATGGCAAAGTTTGCTCGCACTTTGGCGACCACCTTTGCCGCAGGTGTACCACTGATTGATGGGTTGGAATCGGCAGCAGGTGCATCAGGCAATGCGGTATATAAAAAAGCGGTACTGAATATTCGCACCGAAGTGATGTCTGGCATGCAGATGAATGTCGCTATGCGCACCACTGGACTGTTTCCCGACATGATGATCCAGATGGTGATGATTGGCGAGGAGTCTGGCTCACTGGATAATATGCTTAATAAAGTGGCCAACATCTATGAGATGCAGGTTGATGATGCAGTTGATGGCTTATCAAGCTTAATTGAACCGATTATGATGGTTGTCATAGGCACCGTGGTTGGCGGCTTAATTGTTGCCATGTATCTGCCTATCTTCCAATTAGGTGATGTTGTTGGCGGCTAATCTCCAACTCTTTGGAAACATATTTCAATAACAAAATAAGAAAATAAGAAAAATAATGACTGAATTAATAACTATATTTAACCAGAACCCTTGGTTATTTGTCTCATTGAGCTTTGTTTTTGCCGCAGTTATTGGCAGCTTTTTGAATGTGGTGGTACACCGCTTGCCAGTAATGATGAAAAGAGACTGGCAGCAGGAGTGCAATCACTACTTAGCTGAATATAAAAAAAACGTATTTGAGCAAAATGAGAAACTACTTAACGCGTCAATCGATGAGTTTCCCGAAAAATATAACTTAGTAGTGCCAGGATCAGCTTGCCCTAAGTGTAAAACCAATATCAAGCCGATGCATAACTTGCCGATTATTGGCTGGCTGATGTTACGCGGCAGATGCGCCGCTTGTAAAAACCCAATATCGGCACGCTATCCAATAGTAGAACTTATCACCGGCGCATTAGTGGCTTTTCTTGCTTGGCATTTTGGGCCGACTGCAGAGTTTGTCTTCAGCACTATTTTGACCTTTACTTTAGTGGTGCTAACAGGTATTGATCTCGATGAGATGCTACTACCGGATCAAATTACATTGCCACTTTTATGGTTAGGTCTAATCTTAAATCTAAGTGGTACATTTGTGTCGATGTCAGACGCTATAGTGGGCGCTGCGGCGGGTTACTTAAGCCTGTGGAGCGTATTCTGGGCATTTAAGCTACTAACCGGTAAGGAAGGCATGGGCTATGGCGACTTTAAGTTGCTCGCTGTATTTGGCGCATGGTTTGGCTGGCAAGTATTACCGTTAGTGATTCTACTATCTTCACTGGTCGGTGCTATTGTCGGCATTGGCTTAATTGCATTTAAAAAGCTTAATCAAGGTAATCCAATTCCCTTTGGCCCTTACATAGCTGCTGCAGGCTGGATTGCCATGATATGGGGCGAGTCGATCACCCAGTGGTATATATCGACGTTATAACGCTTCTAGGTTCTAGGTTCTAGGTTCTAGGTTCTAGGTTCTAGGTTCTAGCAAAGACGGTAAAGTGTTAAGCAAACGGCCTACAACATGTGACTTCGTCACTATGGAACGCTTCGCTTACGCTGAAAACTAGAAAAGCGACGGCATAAATGCCGACCGACTTTAAAAGAAGGTGCTAACAAAGCATAGAATCAACATCAAAAGCCAAATAGCGCTTGCTGTTGATTTCCTAGCAGGACGTAGTCCGTCCTAGCAGTGAGCTGACGAATGCCCTAACACCTAGGAGCTTCTCAGCGTTTAAAATTAATTACTTTTGAGGGGCCATGGCTGACTTCATTGTAGGTTTAACTGGCGGAATAGGCAGTGGCAAAACCACCGTCGCCAACCTTTTTGCAGATCTTGGCGTGGTATTAGTCGATGCCGACATCGTTGCCCGCGAAGTGGTGAATCCAGGTTCAGAAGGCTTAGCCGCTATCGTTGAACACTTCGGCGCAGAGATCCTGCTCAGCGATGGACATTTAGATCGCTCAATGCTCAGAGAACGTATCTTTAACAACGATGAACAACGTTTATGGTTGAATGGGTTACTGCACCCGTTAATCAGAGAAACCATGCTGAATAATTGTAAAGAAGCTCAATCAAATTATGTAATTATGGTTGTGCCCTTGCTATTTGAGAATGGGTTAGATAGGTTAGTACATCGTACGCTTTTGGTTGATATTTCACCACAGCAACAACAACAAAGAACCATGGCGAGAGATGATGTCTCCGCCAAGCAAGTCCAAAATATAATAGGCAGTCAGGCCACAAGAGCCGAGAAACTGTCAAAAGCTGATGATGTCATAGACAATCAAGGAGAGATATCGGCGTTAAAGTGTAAGGTAAACGCACTAAATTCACTTTATTTGAAGATATGCGGTAATACTTAAACAACGCCATGACTGATTTAATCTATGAACAACCGCTCAATGAAAAAATACGTAGCTATTTAAGGCTAGAGTATTTGGCTGAGCAATTACAAGCTAACCTAGATCACGATCACCAGCACCGCTGTTTTTACCCGTTATTTTCCCTATGTGAACTCACAGAGCGCTGCGATTATCGTGGTGAAGTGTTGAAAGATTTAGACAGACAGCTATTTGCACTCTCTAAATGGCAATCTCTGCCCGCGATAAATAGCGAAGAAGTTGAAACTTATATCGCTAAGCTCAGTGTAGCCAGAGAAGTACTGCAAGTATCCGAACGCCCCGGTCTACAGATAAAACAAGACCGATTTCTTGCAGCCCTCAGGCAACGCTTTAATATGCCTGGAGCAAGTTGTAATTTTGACCTACCACAACTACATTTTTGGCTAGCTAAATCATGGGAAGTTCGCCAAGCAGAGTATCAAGAGTGGATGAGTCAATTTGCTTGCCTATTATCGCCAATTAACTTGCTACTCGACTTAACCCGCCAAACCACAGAGTACAACCAGCTACAAGCAACTGCCGGTTTTTATCAAGGTGATAGTGAACAAGCGCTGTCACTCATCAGAGTTAAACTTGCTGCCGAACAGGGTTGCTATCCTACGATTAGCGGACATAAAAATAGATACGCTATCCATTTTGTACAGTTTGATAAGCAGAAACATTCAGACCAATCTATTCAGTTTGAGTTGGCAACCTGCCCCTAAAAACGCTAATATCGTGCCACTATCACTCAAGCGCTAGCTAAATCAATTATGCCTCTAACTGTAAAATGCCCAACCTGTCAAACCGAAGTCACTTGGGATGAAACCTCTAAATTTAAGCCTTTTTGTAGCGACCGCTGCAAGTTAATCGATCTGGGTGATTGGGCCGCAGAGAAGAACGCTATTCCGATTAAACCTGAATTCGATCCAGAGATGTTAGATCAACTCGGTTATGATGAAGCGGACTTTTTTATGGATGACGGCTCTATGGACGATAAAAAGCAATGAGCAAACAGATCCATGTTGCAGTAGGTGTCATTGAAAATAGTACACAGCAAATTCTATTGGCCAAACGCCACGCACACCTGCATCAAGGCGATAAGTGGGAGTTTCCTGGTGGCAAGGTGGAAAGCGGAGAAAGTACCTCACAAGCGCTAATCAGAGAGCTTAAAGAAGAGGTTGATCTTAACGTTGTAATGACGACGCCCATGATGGAGATCCACCATGACTATGGTGACAAAAAGGTGATGCTTGATATTCACTGGGTTAAAGATTTCTCAGGCACAGCCAGAGGACTAGAGGGCCAAGCTATTAAGTGGGTCGCTAAACAAGATTTGGTTAACTTTGAGTTTCCAGATGCTAATAAAACAATCGTCGATAAGATATTGGCAACAGTATAAGCTAACTTACGGATAGCGATGTTTGACTTAGACATACACTTAGAATTTATATCTCCCCAAAATACCCCTTGAATGCCAGCAAAGGCATTTAAGGATGAGTGCCGCCGGTTCCAAAAGCACCTTAACAAGCCAAATCTTTCACTTAAATTAGAGCTTTGAAATATCTACCAAAAAATGGGCTTAGATACTAATTAAGCGCCAGAAAATAACCTACTCTTTATTATCCTCGAAGCGGATACATGGGCATATCGGCCGCCCAGCTATCAGTGTCATCCGAAACACTATCGTTATATGATTAACCCGCTCAAATTACAGACGTAAAAAAACTCGTTGCGTTAGCAACTGGCTTTTTAGTATTGGGCACCTAGAAATGAAATACGACTCACACGGATGTGAGAAGTGTCGACTATACAGGAGCGTACAATCGACCCCTCGCAGTTTGCAAAGCGAACACTTGGGATGAAGAAGCCATGCTTTGCATGCTGTACATTAATGAGCATATCGGCCGCACAACTATCAGTATTACGCTAAGCGCTATCGTCAAATGATTAACGAGCTCAAGACGTAAAAAAGCCCGTTGCGTTAGCAACGGGCTTTCTCGTATTAGGCGCCTGGAAATGACCTACTCTCACATGGGGAAACCCCACACTACCATCGGCGATACTGTGTTTCACTTCTGAGTTCGGAATGGGATCAGGTGGGACCACAGCTCTATGGTTTCCAGACAAATTTGGTAAATTTAGAAAGCTGTTACTCGCTATCGCAAGTAAATATAAATTATTGAGTTAAACACACATTAAGTGCTTCTAATCTTAGTCGTAGAACCTATTAGTCTACTCATAAAACCCATCAGGGTTGTATGGTTAAGCCTCACGAGTCATTAG